>NZ_MDEE01000152.1 GCF_002939865.1 Xanthomonas dyei | reverse complement strand
ACCACGCCCGATCCACTCGCACACCAGCGCACGACGCGCCGGTGCGCTCACCACTTTTTTCGCAACGCATCCTTGATCAGGTCGTTCTCGAATAGCTGCTCGGCCAGCAACTTCTTCAACCGCGCGTTCTCGGACTCGAGGTCCTTGAGCCGCTTGGCATCGGGCACGCTCATCCCGCCGAATTTGCTGCGCCACAGGTAGTACGAGGCCTCGCTGAAGCCATGCCGCCGGCAAAGGTCCTTGATGGCCACG
>NZ_MDEE01000151.1 GCF_002939865.1 Xanthomonas dyei | reverse complement strand
CGCCGTATTCCCGAGGGTGGCTCGGATGTGATCAATCATGTGATGGCCGGCGATGCGGTCAGCGCTGCCAGCAAGCATTATGGTCAGGTCAAGCTCTACGCCACGCCACACGAAGTCGCTGCCTTGCAGAAGGCCGGTTACGCCAATGACCGCAGCCTGTTCGATGACCGCAATCCGGCAGTCGCCAAACCGCTCAGCGACTCGCATAAGATGCATAACTTCCTGCCCTTCGATGGCGACGGCAAGCCGGATCGCTCGG
>NZ_MDEE01000150.1 GCF_002939865.1 Xanthomonas dyei | reverse complement strand
GACGTCCCTGCGGTGTCTTGGCATAGAGCACCAGACGGCAATCGAGTGGATCGCTGCGATTGGCCTGCATCGGTGGCAATGCGTGTGCACGGTTGGACGCCAGCCCATGCAAGCGTCGGCTATCGATCCATTGCGCTGCATCATCGGGCACGTCTTGCGGCTTGACCTGCGTGCGTCCGCGCAGACGCCCGACCCAATCCCAGCCCATCGCCGAGACCGCGCGAAACCACGGCGTGCGGAATCCGGCATCCGTGACCAG
>NZ_MDEE01000149.1 GCF_002939865.1 Xanthomonas dyei | reverse complement strand
CAGCGTCGCCGAACGTCAGTTGCATGGATGATTCCTCAACACGAGGCGAGTAGTGTCGCGCATCTGCCGTGCTTTGTTCAGAGGTTCCCTAATGCACGGCTGTCCGTTTGATGCCGTGCTTGGCGACACTTGTCTGCCACTTCGCTGCAGGGCCCTTGCCCGCCCACCATCGCAGGACACGCCGCAAGTACGTCCATGTAGCAACTGTGTTGGTCAGGACCTCAATCCGCGACCTTTGATCAGTTTCCTTCGGGCGTGTTCATCGG
>NZ_MDEE01000148.1 GCF_002939865.1 Xanthomonas dyei | reverse complement strand
TCGCCGCCTTGCACCGCCACGCTGGCGGCGCCGATGGCGAGCTGGTTGGCCTGGCGTGCGCCTTCGGCGTTTTGCTTGACGGTGGAGGTGAGCTCTTCCATCGAGGCGGCGGTTTCTTCCAGGTTGGCCGCTTGCTGTTCGGTGCGCTGCGACAAGTCCTGGTTACCGGCGGCGATTTCGCTGGCGGCGCCCTTGATCGAGATGGCCGAGGTCTTGATGCTGCCCACGATCTCGGCCAACTGGGTAGCGGTGGCATTGGCGTCGTCGCGCATCTG
>NZ_MDEE01000147.1 GCF_002939865.1 Xanthomonas dyei | reverse complement strand
GTGCGCCTGCGGCACGAACAGCCAGGGCCTGACGGACCATCCCTCTGGCACGCCGCTGTCCCTCACCAACGCTGACTTCACCCCTTCCCAGTGCTCGTCCCACCCTCTCAGCCGACCGAGCAATGAGGGCGCCTTTGCTGCGTAGGTGATTTCGCATAAGTAGGCCGCCTGCTCTTTGAAGCTCACGGCCACCGCGTCGCAATACCAATGCGGGCCGCTGGTGTCCGGGTTGGCGCCCTCGTTGAGCTGGATGCAGCACTGGCTGTTGACGAACAGCGC
>NZ_MDEE01000146.1 GCF_002939865.1 Xanthomonas dyei | reverse complement strand
TCCACTTCCGGCATCGCCGAGCTGTGGTGGTTGATGATCAGCCACTTGCCGTCGCGCTTTTCGTACACGAAGGTGTAGCGCGCCTGCACATTGCTCTTCTTGCCGGCCTTGTCGGTCAGCGTGAAGGTGTACACGCCCGCATCCACCGCGCTGTCGTCATCGAGCACGCGCACGGTGCGGTAATTGACCACGCCCTGCGGCTTTTTGGTCAGGAACATCTCGAAGTACTTTTCGATCTGCTCGCGCGAGGCACGCACTTCGTTGGAGACCGTCGGCAGCAG
>NZ_MDEE01000145.1 GCF_002939865.1 Xanthomonas dyei | reverse complement strand
CAGCGCACGACGCGCCGGTGCGCTCACCACTTTTTTCGCAACGCATCCTTGATCAGGTCGTTCTCGAACAACTGCTCGGCCAGCAACTTCTTTAGCCGCGCGTTCTCGGCCTCAAGGTCCTTGAGCCGCTTGGCGTCGGGCACGCTCATGCCGCCGAACTTGCTGCGCCACAGATAGTACGAGGCCTCACTGAAGCCATGCCGCCGGCAAAGGTCCTTGATGGCCACGCCCGCTTCAGCCTCGCGCAGGAAGCCGATGATCTGCTCTTCGGAAAAACGCTT
>NZ_MDEE01000144.1 GCF_002939865.1 Xanthomonas dyei | reverse complement strand
CCGCAAGTGGGGGAAGGGAGCCGGTGGGCGACCAGGTGCAGTGCAACCTACCAGCAGCCATGCTTACCCTTCTCCCGCTGGCGGGAGAAGGTGGTGCGCAGCGCCGGATGAGGGCGTGACGTTAACTGCCACGCGGCTGCAGGCAGAGCTACACGCGGCGCCGGACTGTGGACGCACGCCCCCCATCCGCCCTTTGGGCACCTTCCCCCGCAAGCGAGGGAAGGGAGTCGGTGGGCGACCGGTTGCAGTGCAACCGACCAGTTGCGTGCAGCCAACCAGTTGCAGTGC
>NZ_MDEE01000143.1 GCF_002939865.1 Xanthomonas dyei | reverse complement strand
AGGGCAATCAGTGGTATTTCGGGATGAAGGCGCACATCGGCGTGGATGAGTTTTCCGGGTTGGTGCACCACGTCCATTGCACAGCGGCCAATGTCGCCGATGTCACGGTGATGCACACGTTGCTGCATGGCAAGGAAGACAGCGTGTTCGGCGACAGCGGCTACACCGGCGCGGACAAACGCGGCGAACTGCAGGACTGCGACGCTGCATTCTTCATCGCCGCCAGGCCCTGGACGATCCACGCCATCGGCAACAAGCGCGAGCGTGCTCGGGCACAGCGTTGGGAACA
>NZ_MDEE01000142.1 GCF_002939865.1 Xanthomonas dyei | reverse complement strand
CAAGGTGGATAACGGCAGCGAGTTTGCCGGCAAGGTGATGGACCGCTGGGCGTATGAAAACGGCGTGGAGCTGGACTTCTCCCGCAGAGGGACACCGACCGACAACGCGCTGGTGGAAAGCTTCAACGGGCGCCTGCGGCAGGAGTGCCTGAATGAGCACTGGTTCTTGTCACTGGCCGACGCGCGGAGCAAAATCGAAGCGTGGCGGCGCTTCTATAACGAGGAGCGACCCCACAGTGCACTGGCATGGAAAACCCCTGAGGAATTCGCCCGAAATTGCGGGTCCCAAGC
>NZ_MDEE01000141.1 GCF_002939865.1 Xanthomonas dyei | reverse complement strand
CACGACTCGGTGGTGTTTGAGGAGCTGGTCGACGCCTTGCCGCACATCTGCGGAAAACCAGGGCGTCCGCGACGCTGGCCCGGCAAGCTGCATGCCGACAAGGCCGACGACATCCAACGGTGTCGCACCTTCCTCAAACAGCGCGGCATCCGTGCGCGGATTGCACGCAAGGGGATCGAGCGCAACGACCGCCTGGGCCGTCATCGCTGGGTCGTCGAACGCACCCATGCCTGGTTCGCAGGCATGGGGAAGCTGCGCATC
This sequence comes from Xanthomonas dyei, assembly GCF_002939865.1. GTDB lineage: Bacteria > Pseudomonadota > Gammaproteobacteria > Xanthomonadales > Xanthomonadaceae > Xanthomonas > Xanthomonas dyei. The sequence continues at coordinate 47 of NZ_MDEE01000141.1, read as the reverse complement.
CGCTTCGAACGCCGCATCGATCTCCACCTGGCGTTGCTCTCGCTTGC
>NZ_MDEE01000140.1 GCF_002939865.1 Xanthomonas dyei | reverse complement strand
CCGACGGCAACCGATCAAAGTGGCCACCGCGCCCAATACCCTGTGGGGCATGGACTTCGTCAGTGATGCGCTGTTCGATGGCCGTCGCTTCCGGTTGTTGCCGGTACTGGATCACTTCACGCATGAGTGCCTGGCCATCGTCGTAGATCAGTCCTTGCGGGCCGACGATGTGGCCGAGGCAGTGACACGGTTGGCCGCTCAACGCGGCAAGCCGGAGGCGATCAAGGTGGATAACGGCAGCGAGTTTGCCGGCAAGGTGATGGACCGCTGGGCGTATGAAAACGGCGTGGAGCTGGACTTCTCCCGCAGAGGGA
>NZ_MDEE01000139.1 GCF_002939865.1 Xanthomonas dyei | reverse complement strand
TGACCCAGAACCTGGACAAGGAGATCCACACCTTGTTCACCGGCGATGAGGGCACCGCCGCCGATGCGATCGACGAGAACCTGGCCTACACGCAGGTCGCAATGGCCACTCTGGATGCGGTGCGCGTAGATCCGGCCCAGCCGGAAGTGCTGGAGAAAAAAGGTCGCGCCATGCTCATGGCCGGCTTCGGCACCGCCAGTCCGCCGATGGCGGCCGGGGCGATGCTATTGCTGTTCAAGTTCACCATGGCCTTCCTCATCGGCGTCGGGCCCATCTTCATCCTGGCGCTGATCTTCGACCAGACCAAGGACCTGTTCAAAAAGTGG
>NZ_MDEE01000138.1 GCF_002939865.1 Xanthomonas dyei | reverse complement strand
TGAGCGCACCGGCGCGTCGTGCGCTGGTGTGCGAGTGGATCGGGCGTGGTGCCAGCGAGCGTCGTGCCTTGGCGGCGATCGGCATGAGCGCCAGCGCGCTGCGCTATTGCCCACGCCAAGACCGCAACGGCGAACTGCGCGAGCGCATTCTTGCGTTGGCGCATCGCCATCGCCGCTACGGTGTGGGGATGATCTATCTCAAGCTGCGACAGGAAGGACGCCTGGTGAACTACAAGCGCGTGGAGCGGTTGTATCGCGAGCAGCAGCTACAAGTCCGGCGCCGCAAGCGCAAGAAGGTACCGGTTGGCGAGCGTCAGCCGCTGCTGCG
>NZ_MDEE01000137.1 GCF_002939865.1 Xanthomonas dyei | reverse complement strand
TCGGAAAAACGCTTCTTCACATCCAATCTCCTCGGGATAGGGAATTGGACTCCAAACTGAGGTGCTACTCAAAATTGGGGGGACGTCGGGCGAGTAGACTAGCGGGCGATGCTGGTTTCATTGGCCCACGAATTGGTAACTCTGGTTACATCACGGCAGAAGAGTTTGCCCAAGCAAGCTTTCAGCGCTACCAAGACTTCGTGAATGAAGGCTACGATAGGGCTCTGATTGCAGAATCTAAGGAAGGTCTGAATAACGATGCCTGAGAGTGCGGAATGTCCGCATCGTTCCGGAGAGTCTCGTTTGGATCTTCGGAGTTTCGCCATTTC
>NZ_MDEE01000136.1 GCF_002939865.1 Xanthomonas dyei | reverse complement strand
GGGCGCGCAGTTCCAGCATGGCCTCGCCGTAGGCTTCCTGCAGGTCCTTGAGCTGGCGTGCGTACTGCTCGCGCACGTCTTCTGGTTTGGCCCGCAGCGCGTTCTCCAGCCCGCGCTTACCTTCCTCGACCCAGCCTTCGATCTCATTGGGCGTCAGGTCGAATTGCCGGCTGGCCAAGGCCACCGTCGTCTTCCCCTGGATGATCTCCAGCACCAGCGCCGACTTGCGCCGGGCCGTCCAGCGCTTGATCTGTTCTTCGTCCATCACTGCACTCATCGATGTCTCCTCTGAAAACTAACACCTGAGCAGAGTTTCAGTGGGTCATTACA
>NZ_MDEE01000135.1 GCF_002939865.1 Xanthomonas dyei | reverse complement strand
GTGGCTTCTTCCACCAGCGCGGCGTTTTGCTGGGTGGTTTCGTCCATCTGGGTGATGGTCTGGTTGACCTGTTCGATACCGGCCGATTGCTCCTGCGAGGCGGCGGAAATCTCGCCCATGATGTCGGTGACGCGCTGCACGCTGGCAACCACCTCGCTCATGGTCTTGCCGGCGGTGTGCACCAGCGCGGAGCCTTCGGCGACGCGGTGCACGGAGTCGTCGATGAGGTCCTTGATCTCCTTGGCCGCACCCGACGAACGTTGGGCCAGCGTCCGCACTTCCGAGGCCACCACCGCAAATCCGCGGCCCTGCTCACCGGCACGTGCCGCTTC
>NZ_MDEE01000134.1 GCF_002939865.1 Xanthomonas dyei | reverse complement strand
CCCCAATTTTGAGTAGCACCTCAGTTTGGAGTCCAATTCCCTATCCCGAGGAGATTGGATGTGAAGAAGCGTTTTTCCGAAGAGCAGATCATTGGCTTCCTGCGCGAGGCTGAAGCGGGCGTGGCCATCAAGGACCTTTGCCGGCGGCATGGCTTCAGTGAGGCCTCGTACTACCTGTGGCGCAGCAAGTTCGGCGGGATGAGCGTGCCCGATGCCAAGCGGCTCAAGGACCTTGAGGCCGAGAACACGCGACTGAAGAAGTTGCTGGCCGAGCAGTTGTTCGAGAACGACCTGATCAAGGATGCGTTGCGAAAAAAGTGGTGAGCGCACCGGCGCGTCGTGCGCTG
>NZ_MDEE01000133.1 GCF_002939865.1 Xanthomonas dyei | reverse complement strand
TCGCGCGCATGGTCGGCATTCTTGGTCGAGCTGGGTGCAGCGATCAGGGTCGCATCGACGATCGTGCCGGAGCGCAGGCTCTGGCCCTTGCGCGCCAGATGCGTGTTGACCGCTTCCAGCATCCGTGCGGCAAGGCCATGGGTCTCCAGCAGGCGCCGAAAGTTGAGAATCGTGGTCTCATCCGGAATGTCGTCCAACCCACCGAGCTGGGCAAAGCGCCGCAAGGTCGGAATCTCGTGCAGCGCTTCTTCCATCGCCGGATCGCTCAACGCATACCACTGCTGCAGCAGATGAATCCGCAACATCGTCGCCAGTGCGTACGGCTGCCGACCTGGCCGTCCCGACACCG
>NZ_MDEE01000132.1 GCF_002939865.1 Xanthomonas dyei | reverse complement strand
TTCTTCAAGCTGGTCAACGACTACTTCAACCGGGAAATTCAGGACTTCGGCATGGAGTTGATGGGCCGTGCCATGCGCTGGGTCAGCACCATCGCGCTGACCGTCACCACGCTCTGGATCCTGATCCTGGGCTACCGCATCGCCACCGGGCAATCGCGCGAGAGTGCGATGGCCACCATGATCAAGGCCGGCAAGGTTGCCCTCATCATCAGCTTTGCCTCGGCCCTGGGCGCCAATGGCGCCATGCTGCACCAAAGCATGACCCAGAACCTGGACAAGGAGATCCACACCTTGTTCACCGGCGATGAGGGCACCGCCGCCGATGCGATCGACGAGAACCTGGCCTACACG
>NZ_MDEE01000131.1 GCF_002939865.1 Xanthomonas dyei | reverse complement strand
GGCTCCGCCCCTTGGACCCCCAAGCGCTCCGCGCTTGCGCAAATCAAAAGCCACGGCATAAAGAGAGCAACCTCATCTGGAGCTCTGCATGGCCATCTACCACTCTCGCGTCAAAGTTTTTAGTCGTTCCCGAGGCGATTCCGCTGTCGCAGCCGCTGCCTACCGGGCTGGTCTACTTCTCATCGATCACCTCACCGGTCAGCGTCACGATTACCGCCGTCGCGGCGGTGTCGTGGAGACCATCTGCCTGGTCCCCCAGGACGCGCCCGACTGGGCGTTGATCCCTGGGGAGCTCTGGCCGAAAGCCGAGGCGGCGGAGAACCGCAAGAACTCGGTGGTGGCCCGTGAGTT
>NZ_MDEE01000130.1 GCF_002939865.1 Xanthomonas dyei | reverse complement strand
TCCGCTTATGCCCAACATCTGGCAAACACCGATATCATCAACCCCGGACTCTAAACCCGATCGCTACTCAGGGCGGGGGGACGTCGGGTGGTGTCGTACAGGTACTCCCGTGCCTTCCCACCGATGGTGAGGGTGTTGCCCATCTTCTCGTAGGTACGCGCTAAGCCTGCGACCACACTCAGGTAATGGTGGTGGTTGGGTAGGCGTAGACCTGCGTGGCGACGCAGACTTTGGCACTCAGACCATCGCCGGTGGCATCGTAGCTTTAGGGAAGGTCTGAATAACGATGCCTGAGAGGGCAGAATGTCCGCATCGTTCCGGAGAATCGCGTTTGGATCTTCGGAGTTTCGCCATT
>NZ_MDEE01000129.1 GCF_002939865.1 Xanthomonas dyei | reverse complement strand
TGGTCAATCGACTTCATGTCCGATGCGCTGTGGGATGGTCGGCGTTTCCGCACGTTCAATGTCATTGACGACTTCAGTCGGGAAGCCTTGGCGATCGAAGTGGACTTGAATCTTCCGGCGGCCCGCGTCATCCGCACGTTGGAACGCATCGCAGCCTGGCGCGGCTATCCCGCTAAGCTTCGCTTGGACAATGGCCCGGAGTTTGTCGCATTAGCCTTGGCCGAGTGGGCCGAGTGCAAAGGCATCGCATTGGATTTCATCGAGCCGGGACGGCCGATGCAAAACGGTTTCATCGAACGCTTCAACGGCAGCTACCGGCGCGGCGTGCTGGATATGCATCTCTTCCGCACGCTGAGCGAG
>NZ_MDEE01000128.1 GCF_002939865.1 Xanthomonas dyei | reverse complement strand
CTTCGGAAAAACGCTTCTTCACATCCAATCTCCTCGGGATAGGGAATTGGACTCCAAACTGAGGTGCTACTCAAAATTGGGGGGACGTCGCTTCCTTTCCGGGCTCATTGCTGTTCCGGAATGGGCCAAACTGATCGCAGTACTCGGGGGCATAGTCGGCACCATTAGTGTTCGCGCCGTGTCCATGGAGCGTTTTTCTGATGCGCTTGTATCCTACTAGTACGCTGTCTAAAAATTCGTCCAAGCCGACGCCAGCGCGTAGTGCGGCGCGGCTTATACCAGTGCTAGGGAACCTCTGAACAAAGCACGGCAGATGCGCGACACTACTCGCCTCGTGTTGAGGAATCATCCATGCAACTGACGTTCGGCGAC
>NZ_MDEE01000127.1 GCF_002939865.1 Xanthomonas dyei | reverse complement strand
CCGTCCGCTTATGCCCAACATCTGGCAAACACCGATATCATCAACCCCGGACTCTAAACCCGATCGCTACTCAGGGCGGGGGGACGTCGGTGCGATAATTCAAACCAACATTGACGCATACCATGCAAAGCAGTGTGCCGCGGACGAGATCATGGATTCTCTTGAGCGCAACTGTGGTGCCAATGGCTATTCTTGGTGACAGTGTCGGTTCTTACACTGCGTGTTCGCTGCAGCGCGCAACCAACAATTCGTCAAGCCGAAACCACATCGTGGCGTCGACCACGTGTCGACTCCCCATAAAATTGATCCATCCATCACTACAGGTCTCCGGGCACACTAGCCACCGAGGAGACTAACGATGCGCAAGAGCAAGTT
>NZ_MDEE01000126.1 GCF_002939865.1 Xanthomonas dyei | reverse complement strand
AGGCATATACGACCCAGCCGGCTGGCCCTGAGGGCCTGGGGATGCCGTATTGTTAAACGCGGTGTAGGACAGGAATGTGCCCATATTGCCCTGCCAGAGCGCGGCGGCGATGGTGGGGATGGTGATGATGAGCATGGTCATGATCAGGCCGATGCCGCCCTGCTGCAGGGCTTGGCTGGAGAGGCCTTCAGCGCTGGCCAGGGGGATGAACTTGACCGCCCAGTAGGCAGCGGCCACTTTGACGGTGAACTTGAGCACCATGGCCGTGACCACCGACAGCATGGCCATCGAGAACAGCGTGCCGATGATGTAGAACAGCCACTTTTTGAACAGGTCCTTGGTCTGGTCGAAGATCAGCGCCAGGATGAAGATGGGCCCGACGCCGATGAGGAAGGCCATGGTGAACTTGA
>NZ_MDEE01000125.1 GCF_002939865.1 Xanthomonas dyei | reverse complement strand
TGACCCACCCCCTGAAAACTGAGCCACAGTAAAGTAGAGACTTCGGCAGCATGGGCCCCCGTAGCAACGAGGATTCAAGCGATGAAGAAGTCACGATTTACTGAAGAGCAGATGGCCTACGCGCTCAAGCAGGCCGAGCTTGGGATGGCGGTCGGGGAGATCTGCCGGAAGATGGGCATAGCCGAGGCTACGTTCTACGTGTGGCGCAAGAAATACGGTGGGCTGGGCCCGTCCGAGCTCAAGCGCCTGCGGCTGCTGGAAGAGGAGAATCGCAAGCTCAAGCAACTGGTGGCCGACCTGAGCCTGGACAAGGCGATGCTGCAGGAGGTGGTCACAAAAAAGCTCTGAGGCCTGCCCAGCGACGTTCCTGGGTAGGCCAGCTGCGTGAGCGTTTTGGGGTCAGCCTGCGCCGCGCGTTGCAAATGATGTCGATGTCCCAGT
>NZ_MDEE01000124.1 GCF_002939865.1 Xanthomonas dyei | reverse complement strand
GGCCAAACCAGAAGACGTGCGCGAGCAGTACGCACGCCAGCTCAAGGACCTGCAGGAAGCCTACGGCGAGGCCATGCTGGAACTGCGCGCCCGAAAAAAGTTGTCAGCCCTGCTGGGCAAGGACGAGAGCTGATGGTCTCGATCCAGCAGGGCCTGAAGGAGGACGGGTTCGACGTCTCGATGGTCAAGCTGTGCCGCTGGTTCGGTGTGGCCCGGCGCAGCGTGTACTACACGCCGCGCAAGGCAGTGCCGAAGGTGAAGCCGGAGCTGGCCGCACCGATCGAAGCCATGATCGAGGCCGAGCCGTCGTTCGGGTATCGGACGGTGGCCGGACTGTTGGGGATGAACAAGAACACGGTGCAGCGGATCTTTCAGATCAAGGGCTGGCAGGTGCGCAAGCGGGCCGTGGGCAAGCGACCGCGGATCGAGGCCTTGCCCTCG
>NZ_MDEE01000123.1 GCF_002939865.1 Xanthomonas dyei | reverse complement strand
ATCGATGCGATCCACATGCGCCGCGTTGCCGTTGTTTCCAGAGAGTGCTGCGCGTGGACGTAGCGCTGGGTGGCCTGCTGGACCGCCTGCTCCGCGTTTGCCAGCTTCTTGTTGAATCGCTCGGCCGCCGGTTCCAGCGTCTGCGTCAGCGCCTGATTGCTCAATTGCGTTAGGCGGGGCAGCGCATTTTCCACCAAGCCGCTGACGCGCTGATCGGCGTGTTTGACGGCAATCTGCAGAAGCTGCAGCTGCTCCTGGACTAGATCTTCCAATGCGTGCTCTCGCTGCTGCAGCACCCCGATCACCGCCGCCAGGGCGTGGATCGATTCTCTCAGAGTGCGTTCGGACCCGTTGACATCGGTCAGCGCGGAGGTGTTCTGCATGTCCATAGTGTTCTCTCGATGATTCAACTTGCTGCACGTGTTCCGGCTAGCCGCCACCACCACCACCGCCGCCTCCACCGCCATCTCCGCCACC
>NZ_MDEE01000122.1 GCF_002939865.1 Xanthomonas dyei | reverse complement strand
TCCCTCTGCGGGAGAAGTCCAGCTCCACGCCGTTTTCATACGCCCAGCGGTCCATCACCTTGCCGGCAAACTCGCTGCCGTTATCCACCTTGGTCGCCTCCGGCTTGCCGCGTTGAGCGGCCAACCGTGTCACTGCCTCGGCCACATCGTCGGCCCGCAAGGACTGGTCTACGACGATGGCCAGGCACTCATGCGTGAAGTGATCCAGTACCGGCAACAACCTGAAGCGACGGCCATCGAACAGCGCATCACTGACGAAGTCCATGCCCCACAGGGTATTGGGCGCAGTGGCCACTTTGATCGGTTGCCGTCGGCGTGCACTGCGACTGCGGCGAGGCCGACAATGCCTCAAAGACAGGCCTTCCTCCTTGTAAATGCGATGGATGCGCTTGTGGTTGTCCCGCCAGCCTTCCCGGCGCAGCATCACGAAAACCCGCTCGCACCCGTAATGAACACGGCTCAAGGCGATCTCCCGCATTCGCATGCGCACCGCGCTGCAGTCCCGCGCCTTGGCCTT
>NZ_MDEE01000121.1 GCF_002939865.1 Xanthomonas dyei | reverse complement strand
CCGTGCACACGCATTGCCACCGATGCAGGCCAATCGCAGCGATCCACTCGATTGCCGTCTGGTGCTCTATGCCAAGACACCGCAGGGACGTCAGCAACGCAATCGACGCTCACCTGCCAAGGTCTCGCGCGCATCATCAAGTTTGAAAGCAGCAGCGCGTGAGCGCGAGCCGTGGCTGATCGTCGCCTCCCCACAGCTGCAAGCGCCCAGCGCAAAGCAGTTGGTCAACCTGTACGCACGAAGGATGCAGATCGAGCTGGCATTTCGGGATCTGAAGTCGCATCGCTACGGTCAGGCGATGGAAGACAGCCTGACCCGTCGCGGTGAGCGCTTGCAGATCCTGTTGTTGCTCAATACGCTGGCCACCTTCGCCAGCTGGCTGGCAGGACTGGGCTGCGAAGCCACCGGCATCGCGCACTGGCTGTCGCCCCGCAACAGTCAGCGCAAGCTCTACTCGACACTGCGTGTCGGCCGCGAGGCGTTGATCAGACGTTGGCCCATGGAACCTGTCTCACGCTGGCTAGAACGCTTGCGCACCCTGCCCGA
>NZ_MDEE01000120.1 GCF_002939865.1 Xanthomonas dyei | reverse complement strand
TCCTTGAGGTGTTGCAGAAAACGCTTCTCCGCACCAGGCGAGCCTTGCTGTTTTCCAGCAACCACCATGTCCAGCAACGTGAGCGTGCGCCCACCGATCGGCACGGCTGCGCGCAGCAGACACCATGACTTGTCCGGCTTCAGATCGCTCCAGTCGATGACGATCACCGGCTGCGCGCCGCGCAGCAGCCAATGCGCCATGTCCCGCTCGATCACGGATCGTTCGCCCTGCAACGTGCGATTGCGCAGCAGGCGGTCGCATGCCTTGAGGGGCGCACGTACCCGCCTCGCGCCTGGCCATGCGCGTGCAATGTCGATCAAGGTCAGCCGGCCTCCGTGCAACAGCGCCTCAACCGCGCCAAGCAAGGCGCGTCGACGTAATGCATGCATGCCAGAGAGTGAGTGAGACAGGCACTTCTGCAATACTTCGCTGGCGCGCATGGTCGGCACTCTTCTCTGGCTTAGTCACCTTGAAGCGTGCACCATGCGCGCACCTTCTTCCACACCCTGGCCCAGCAAGCACTTGATCTCGCAGAAAAAAATGTGGGGAAACCTCAG
>NZ_MDEE01000119.1 GCF_002939865.1 Xanthomonas dyei | reverse complement strand
CGCTCTCCGCATGCCAGCGGTTGTGGATGACGCGTCGGGACCCGACGCCTGCTGCGACGACGCTGATTAAGCTTCATCAGGCAATACACGCGCCAGACCCTCTTGTGATTCCACACATGTCCGCGACGACGGATGATCTGAAAAAGTTTTCCAAAACCACGCTCGGGAAAACGCTCGGCCAATTCGGACAACAGTGCAATGACCTCCTCGTCGCGATCAGGACGACGCCGATAGCGCGCCGTCGAGCGAGCCACGCCAACGACCGCACAGGCCCGGCGCTCGCTCCAGCCATGTTGCTCGACGAGCCAGGCAAGAAGCGGGCGTTTATGCGCCGGGTCTACAGCTTTTTTGCGATGACATCCTTGAGTGCATGGTTTTCCATCGCAAGCTCGGCGTACATGCGTTTGAGCTTGCTGTGCTCGGTCTCCAGGTCGCGAAGGCGCTGCACATCAGCTACCTCCATGCCACCGTACTTGGACTTCCAGACGTAGTACGTCGCGTCGGAAATACCCAGCTCGCGGCACACATCCTTGACCTGGCGGCCGCCCTCAACCTGCTTCAGCGTGGCGACAATCTGGCTTTCTGTGAACTTGCTCTTGCGCATCGTT
>NZ_MDEE01000118.1 GCF_002939865.1 Xanthomonas dyei | reverse complement strand
TGTAATGACCCATCGGTTTCTGCACAGGTCAGGTGGTTAATGTAGCGGCATAGGCTTGGTCAGGCGTCATCATCTTCAGTGCCTGATGCGGCCGCTGCCGGTTGTAGAACCCAATCCAGTCGCCAATGACGCGTAGGGCGTGGGCCAGGCTCTCGAACCGGTGCCGATGGACGCACTGTTCCTTGAGTGTTCGGATGACGCGCTCGACCATCCCGTTCTGCTGCGGACAGTGTGGCGTGATGAACTCCTGCTTCAGGCCGTAGCCGGCGACCAGGCGGGTGTAGTCGCGGCTGGTGAAGACCAGGCCATTGTCCGAGCGCAGCAGGAACGGCTCCTTGACCTTGCCCAGCGTGCCGAAGCGGGTGATCAGCGCCTGCTCCAAGGCCGCCACGGCGGTGCTGGCCCTGCCTGTGCGCGAGAGCTGCCAGCCCAGCAATTGCCGGGTATGGCAATCGATCACCAGGGCCAGGCTCAGCCAGCCGTCCTTGCCGCCCCAGACCCGACACAGATCGGTGGCCCAGCGTTGATTCGGCGCGCTGGCCACCGAGGGCAAGGCCTCGATCCGCGGTCGCTTGCCCACGGCCCGCTTGCGCACCTGCCAGCCCTTGATCTGAAAGATCCGCTGCACCGTGTTCT
>NZ_MDEE01000117.1 GCF_002939865.1 Xanthomonas dyei | reverse complement strand
TTCGGAAAAACGCTTCTTCACATCCAATCTCCTCGGGATAGGGAATTGGACTCCAAACTGAGGTGCTACTCAAAATTGGGGGGACGTCGCCGCGACGGTAGTCGGGCAATGGCCAGTCGAGAGTGTCGGTCCGCATGGTGCAAGCAATGCGCGATGTATGTTGTTTGGATCACCGTGGTTTCGGTTAGCTTTCCAACGCAAGCCGAGCCACCAATAAGCTTTCAAAGAAGCAACCGACTAACTTTGTGGTGCGGTGTCCTCACCGCTTGCGGGACCGTGTGGCGGCATGGATGCCGCCACCGAGCCTCCACGGACGGATTCACGGCGTGTCCCGCGAGCGGTGAGGGCACTGTGCCCTCGACTCACTCAGCTTTTGACTGTATCTAGGGCATGACCTGCTGGCGCCGGTTGCGCGATTGGCAAGCTGCCGGTGTGTGGCATCGTCTGCATCAGGTATTGCTGGCCGAGCGACGTCGCGCCGAGCGACTGGATCTGAGCCGAGCGAGTCTGGACGCGGCCAGTGTGGCCGCCCCCCGGGGGGCGCCTACACCGGCCCGAACCCGACCGATCATGGAAAACTCGGCAGCAAACGGCATCTGATCGTCGACCGCAACGGCGTCCCCTTGGCGGTGTGCGTCACCGGGGCCAATCGACACGACTCGG
>NZ_MDEE01000116.1 GCF_002939865.1 Xanthomonas dyei | reverse complement strand
ATTCTCTACTTTCGAATGGCAAGGTAATCGGGGGTGGGTCACATCAACCCCGGACTCTAAACCCGATCGCTACTCAGGGCGGGGGGACGTCGAACCGACAGGCGAAGCGTCCGGCCCTACCGCACCCGGGAGTGAGCACCGCGCAAGCGGCGCACAGCGAAGGGCCGCAACAGAGCGTCAGCGACGAGAAGGAGGCCTGCCCTTGCGGATAGGGGCAGCGAAGCTAAGGTCCCTTTCAGAGGCCCAGCGCTGGTGGAGACAGCACCATGCTTGCCCCGCAAGGCTTGCAAGCCGAACAGAAAGCGGATGGATGGGCTCGCTTGATGCCAGGAGGTGACTGCTTGGCCGCGGCCTGAGGATGATAGGGCCATAGTAAATTGGCCGACGACCGCGTTCCTGCGTATTAGAAGTGCATATCCATCCAGAGGATTGAGTAGGGCCGCACCGATAGCCTCAGATGCTCTCGCAAGCAGAAAGAGCCTTGCGGCCCTTTCTGTGCAGCAGTGATATGTCGAGCGCGGCTTATGTTCCCGCAGAGCAAGAAGTCATGTGCTCGACGGCAGCTGTCACCACACCATTGTAATGACCCACTGAAACTCTGCTCAGGTGTTAGTTTTCAGAGGAGACATCGATGAGTGCAGTGATGGACGAAGAACAGATCAAGCGCTG
>NZ_MDEE01000115.1 GCF_002939865.1 Xanthomonas dyei | reverse complement strand
GAGACCGAAGGGGGCGGTGATGTAATCGCGGAGTTGCTGCTGGGCGGTAGACGACATGGCTTGCTTCCATTGTTCCAATGGAAGTAGTGATAAAACAGCTCCGGAATTCGTCAATCAAAAAGGGCATTTTTCTACTTTGCTTGAAGCAAACTCTACCGGGAGGGTGTCGTCTGGACTTACGCCAAAATTATTCTGCCCGATTTCAACTCGATAGATCCATGTAATTCAATGATTTAGAGATGGCCGGCAAAATAATTTTAAGTGGTTTTCCCTGTCATTATTGTACTGTTTAATGAAAATAAGCTAACTAAAACACCCATTATGTTAGTTTTTAAGGTGTACCATTCCTAAATGCCATGCTCGAATGTTAGTTTTATCTCGGTAGATAAAGCGGCCGGAAACGGGAGTTAACTAACATGGACCCCTTCGAGGGCATGGTGCTCGATTACCTTCGAGCGGACCGCTCGCTGTTCGTCAACAGCCTGTGCCACATCCAGCTTTACGAGGAAGCCAACCCCGACACCAATGGTCCGCTGGTTTGCGATGTCGTGGGTGTGATTGTCAAAAAGCAGAGCTTTACCTGTGCGAAACCATCCACGCGGTGAAATTTCCATCGCTCCACGATCTGTCGCAAAAATGAGGCCCAGCATTAGGGAAGGTCTGAACAACGAGGCCTAAGAGGGCAGAATGTCCGCATCGTTCCGGAGAATCGCGTTTGGATCTTCGGAGTTTCGCCAT
>NZ_MDEE01000114.1 GCF_002939865.1 Xanthomonas dyei | reverse complement strand
GCGCTTGATCTGTTCTTCGTCCATCACTGCACTCATCGATGTCTCCTCTGAAAACTAACACCTGAGCAGAGTTTCAGTGGGTCATTACACAGAATCGATGGATAGCACTCAAGGATGAGCTGAAGTATAAAAATAGATTCTTCCCGGAGTCCGCGCCCAACCAAAAGGAGCTTGCTGAACTTCTTGGCCTTTTGGTTATATCTCAAAATGATCTACCTAGGGATTTTTTTAGGGCAAGAGTTCAGAGGGGCGAGGAAGCATTTAGCTTGATTGATTTGATGGCGCCGCCAGTCGGAGTGGCTCAAGCAGGGCGAGCAAATCCTCCGGGGTTGTCCTATCTCTACGTAGCGAGCGATCGAGACACGGCGCTTGCTGAGGTGCGCCCTACAGTTGCGGATGTAGTCTCCGTTGCTCAGTTTGAGGCTGTGCGAAATTTCAAGCTCGTCGATTTGTCTGATCCTCGTTCTCAGATATCTCCATTTCGGCTTGGAATAGAGACTCTGAGCAATGTTAGGGCTGAGATGGCGTTTCTTTCAATGCTCAGTGAGGACTTAACGAGGCCGACGCCTGTTCATAAAGCTACATTCGATTACTTGGCCACACAGTATCTCTGTGAATTAATAAAGCGAATTGGATACGATGGTGTCAGATACTTAGGTATCCCCACGTTTTTAAGGTACCAGGCTCATCTGCTCGCGCACTGCGTCGGGCAGGGTGCGCAAGCGTTCTAGCCAGCGTGAGAC
>NZ_MDEE01000113.1 GCF_002939865.1 Xanthomonas dyei | reverse complement strand
GTTGGGAACACTTCAAGGCCAGCGTGCGCGCGAAGGTGGAGCATCCATTCCGGGTGATCAAGCGCCAGTTCGGCTACACCAAGGTCCGCTATTGCGGCCTGGCCAAGAACACGGCACACGTGCTGACCTTGTTTGCGCTGTCAAACCTGTGGATGAAGCGAAAGCAGTTACTGCCTGCGATGGAGGGCGTGCGCCTGTGATCCGTGGAATTCCCACGGGAAGCGCCAGAAATGGCGAAACTCCGAAGATCCAAACGAGACTCTCCGGAACGATGCGGACATTCCGCACTCTCAGGCATCGTTATTCAGACCTTCCTTAAAAACTAGCGGATTGGCTTTTACATAAGCGAATGTACTGATCCCCCCATCTAGGCCAATCGGATCACTCTGCCCATACCGACCAGACGCCGCGTCGTAATCCCGGAAGTAGTTCTGATTGAACCCGCTGGCTGCATCAAACCGCTGGCCTGGAAAGCGCATATCTAACACCATCGCGGTGCCATCTCCATCCGGATCCTGGTTGGGTGCGGTGTTGCCGAACGCTTCGCCCTTCAGGCTCCAGTTCCACACAGCAACGTCGCGGGCGGCATCGACGACCACACGTGGGCTGCCGAGGTGATCGGGTTCGATGTAGTGCAGTTGACCGCCGTTGGCCAGCAGGCCCGACGTCCCCCCAATTTTGAGTAGCACCTCAGTTTGGAGTCCAATTCCCTATCCCGAGGAGATTGGATGTGAAGAAGCGTTTTTCCGAA
>NZ_MDEE01000112.1 GCF_002939865.1 Xanthomonas dyei | reverse complement strand
AGCAACTGTGTTGGTCAGGACCTCAATCCGCGACCTTTGATCAGTTTCCTTCGGGCGTGTTCATCGGTAGGTGCCGGCCGCTGGCTAGCACGCTTTTGCGTTTACTCACGGCCGCCGAGTGCGCTCAGGTGGGCTGCAGAGCGGCTCTTTGATCGCGCACGCGCGCATTGAGGATGACCAGCATCTTGCGCATCACCGCCACGAGGGCGACCTTGCCTTCCTTGCCGCGTGTGCGCAGCGATCTGTAAAAATCGCGCAGACCTGGCTCGTGCCGAGCCGAGGACATCGCCGCCATATACAGCGCCTGCCGGATATCGGCTCGGCCTCCGCCGATCCCCCGTTTACCACGCATCGCGCCGCTGTCGCGCGAGAGCGGGGCAACGCCAACCAATCGGGAGATTTGCTTTCCGCTGAGCGTCCCAAGCTCCGGTAACCGGGACACCAGCACGGCCAGCAGCACCGGACCGACCCCTTTGAGCGTCTTCAACGCGGCCAGGTGCGGTTGCTCGATGAGCAGCGTCTTCAGCTGCCCGGCGATCAGGTTGTCTAGCCGCGCCACGCTGCGCACAAGCTGGTTCACGTTGCCCTGCAGGATCTTTCGTAGCGCTTTTTCCGCAACCTGCAGCAACTGCTGCCTTGCTGCTTTCAGCAGTTCGACCAGTTGCCGACGGGCACGTACATGCTCGCCCAGATCGCGCTGCCAGGGTTCCAGTGGAACATACCGATGGAGTTCCATCTTCTCGGCCATGCAGGCCAACATGGCCGCGTCCAGCCGGTCAGTCTTGGCCAGTCCCAAACCGTTGGCCAGGTTGCGTGCCCGTTGTGCATTGACGCGCGCTACCGGCAGTGCGGCGTGATGCAAGGCATCCAGCGCTGCCAGCTCGTAGCCCCCGGTCGCCTCCAGCACCACCTGCCGCACCGACAGCGTCTTCAGCCAATCGACA
>NZ_MDEE01000111.1 GCF_002939865.1 Xanthomonas dyei | reverse complement strand
AGCCTGGGCGGGCTAACGCCCGCCGAGTTCCGTGATCAACATTAACCGCAGACCTCTAGTTTTGGCTGGCACTGAATTGCGGGGAGTCGACATGGCTCAGCACCCAGCGACCTTCAGAGATATCTCCGACCGTGCTTTCCCAGTGTAATACCTGGGTCTCTTTTCGCCTGTCCTCGGAGAAGGATCTTTCCGCGATCCAATCCGCAAGCGAGTGGGCGGATAAGCGTGAGGTGCGAAGGATCGCTGGGCTTGCTCGCCAGAACGCTTTGGCTTTCGGTGGAAGCCTCCAGATGGCCACTCTGATTAAAGCTCCAGTAGCTTATCCTCTCCCTCGTTCTGAAGACGGCCGCTTCAACAGCTGGGCTTCCGACGTGAGCGAAGAAGAGGAAGATGGTTTTGGTGACTACCTGTGATGCGCTTGTCTCGTGGCATGACCGCGCCCGACTGCGCGCATCGCATCAGTGGAACCTAGCTTCCGGCGATTGACTCTTGCCGGTTACGTGCTCCCGGAGCAGTGACTCTAGTTCCGCGTCGTCCAGTGCATGGGCACCCGTCTGGAAGACTAGGTCAGCCACTCGCTGCCGTCTTCTCATCTCTTCGCGCCTTTCTGTTTCCTGCGCCTTTGCTTCGCGGCGCTGGTTGGCTAAAAGCTCTTTCGCTTGCAGCTGTGCCAAGCGCTCGGTGGCCCGCTGAATTTGGTCTCGGTAGTGATTCGTGGCAGTCATGTGTTTCTCCTGTCGCTTTGAAATGAGTCAAGCAGGAAAACGGCTCGCGTCAAGCGTTGAGGTGGTCTCGAATTTCGGCCGCTTCGAAAATCGAAAAGCCTGAAAAACAAGGCTTAAAAGAAAGAAGCAAGAGCGCACTGATGCAATGTTTCACATTGCGCGCGCAAAAGGCTCCGCCCCTTGGACCCCCAAGCGCTCCGCGCTTGCGCAAATCAAAAGCCACGGCATAAAGAGAGCAACCTCATCTGGAGCTCTGCATGG
>NZ_MDEE01000110.1 GCF_002939865.1 Xanthomonas dyei | reverse complement strand
TCAGCGTCGCCGAACGTCAGTTGCATGGATGATTCCTCAACACGAGGCGAGTAGTGTCGCGCATCTGCCGTGCTTTGTTCAGAGGTTCCTTAAAGGACTGGAAGCGGATGGAAGATGCGGTGAGGAAGGTATTAGCCCGCACTAAAGTCCAGTGATTAGTGTATTTACAGGGGGTAACCGATGAGCGGACTGACTGAGCAAGACCTGGAAATCCTTTCCAACTACGCAAATAAAGGCAACCGCGAGCTGTATTGGAACTATCTTTCGCAGCTTGATAGCGCAGACGGCTATGGAACATTGGCATTAGGCGTAGTGCGCAACGACAGCTTGCCAGGGCAAGTGGCTAACAGTTACGCACAAAACTACGCCAAAACGCAGCACGATAATGGCTCGCGCTTTGCCAATGCTGAATTGAGCGAACGCCAGTGGGAAGAGTTCGGACAAACGCTGCTCAAGAAAGATCTTGAGCTTCGGCAATCCTGGTTCGACAAAGAGCGTCCGGATATGGCGCTGAACCTTCCCGGCAAGGATGTCATGCGTGCACACGATCAAGCCTTCCTGGACCATGAGCTCGACCCCAACTGCTGGACACCCCGCGTGCTCCTGCAGGCAGCATTGGAAAAAAGCGGCCCCCAGAAGCTGGAACAGATCTGGACCAACATGCTCGACAACGCGTACGTCGGCGCCACCCGCATCAGCAATACCAGCTACGAGACCTTTGCGCAGATGGGCGTGGTGGACGGTAGCCAGTACCTGGCCAAGCTGGGGGCAACCGAAGCGATCCAGATGCTGGAGGGCCGTTCTGCGATCGATCCAAATGTGATCGGCAGCAACAGTTTCTATGCGATGTACTTCGAAAAAGAACAGAAGTGGATGAATGTCAGCGTCGGTGGCGGGCATCCTGTAATGACCCACTGAAACTCTGCTCAGGTGTTAGTTTTCAGAGGAGACATCGATGAGTGCAGTGATGGACGAAGAACAGATCAAGCGCT
>NZ_MDEE01000109.1 GCF_002939865.1 Xanthomonas dyei | reverse complement strand
CACGCTGGCTAGAACGCTTGCGCACCCTGCCCGACGCAGTGCGCGAGCAGATGAGCCTGGTACCTTAAAAACGTGGGGATACCTAAGATCCAAACTCTCAAGCATGCCAGCATAAAGCCCCTCTCTCTCCGGGAGAGGGGTTGGGGTGAGGGTACGGAGGCGAAGCCCCAGCGCAGTTTCAACCGCACAATGAATCCGCTTCACTGCCTAGCTGGCTAAAATCGTCTATTAACGTCACTACCAACTTACCCTCGCGCGCACTGATCTGCAGCTTGCAGCCAACGGCAAACCCCAACTGCTCCAGCCACAGCCCGCGCAAGCGCACGCTGGGAATGCGCTGGCTGTGCGTCCGGCCGGGTTCGGCTTCGTAGAACGCATAACCCACCGTGCAGCGCGTGGGGGTGCGCGCCTTGCGCGGAGGGCGCTGCGGTAAATCGTCCGCGCGAGGTCTGGTGTGACGGTCGAAGTCGAGATTGTCCACATCGAACGTGGGCGAGGGCACCAGCCGCGTAGGCTGCGTGTCTTTTATTACCTGTGTGGTCGCCCGCTTCGCGGTAACGGTGCGTTTGGCGTTTGGTTTGTTCCGCTTGGCGGTCGTTGGCTGCGCCCGGCTCATCGCCTCACCTCCGCCAGCACCATGGAGCGACGACGCCCACCCATCTGCACTATCGATACATCTGCCATGACAAGGCCTCCTTCGAAGAACAGGCACCGTCGCCGGCCGGCGACGGGATGTCGGGAGGTTAGAAACCGCTAGTAGTCGGCGGGCGTATTCCTCCCGAAGGAGTGTTGTATTAGCCGCCCTCCCGACGCAGGCATCGCGTCGGTTTGTACCTGTAGGCAGGCACAAAAAACCCACCGGTTTGACGGAGGTGGGTACCGCTACTAGAGGAGTTTCTACGCTCCTTGAGGTAGAGGTTGCTACTGGTTGCTTGGGATGTCAACTGCTTGGTTTAGTCAGTTATCGGTCTCTCTTATTGTCGACTCCCCATAAAATTGATCCATCCATCACTACAGGTCTCCGGGCACACTAGCCACCGAGGAGACTAACGATGCGCAAGAGCAAGTTC
>NZ_MDEE01000108.1 GCF_002939865.1 Xanthomonas dyei | reverse complement strand
AGTGACTATAGAAGCAAGTTTGGCGAAGAGCGCGCCGCTTCGCTTTACCTCACCGAAGTCTTAGCTGCGACGACGAAGCCATTGAGGCGGAGGGTGACCCATACCTTCCCCCAGCAGGCTGAGCATCAGCCTCCTGGGGGTGTACTGGCTGCGATGGTCTTTTCGTGTTCGTCAACGGGGCGCGGTGGTCGCAGCTGCGCCAGTAATTGTTCCAGCGTGCTCAGACGTACCGTGGCCCGCAAGGTCTCCACCTCGGCGTGTTCCCGGCGCTGGCGCTCTTGGCTCAGATCGGCCCGCGCTGCGGCCAGTTCGGTGCGCACGCTTTCCAGCGCTTGGACATCGCCAGTCCAGCGCACCTGCAGGGCTTGGTGCTCCGCGGCCGCCAGGCGCAGCGCGTCGCGCTCGCGTTGCTGGGCATCGGCCCGCTGGCGTGCCTGCGCCAGTTCCCGCTCCAGGCGGGTATGGCGTTCCAGCCACTGGCCATTGTCGCGGTTGAGCTGCATCAGGTCGTGGTTCTTGGCGGTCAAGGCCTCGTTGGCCTGCCGTAGGGCGACCTGCAACTCCTGCACCTGGTGCTCATGCCGGCGGTGTTCCTGCTCGCGCTGGTCCTTGACCGAGGTGCGGTAGTGTTCCAGGGCTTCCCTGGCGTGTGCGTGCTTGTGTTCCAACGATTTCTCATGGGCGTCGTGCTCGGCCACGCGAACAGTCAGGCCGCAGATCCGCTCCTCCAGTTGGGCCAGCTCGGTGGTGCGGCTGGCCACCTCGCCCCTGGCGGCGTCGCCCGCCTCACGTTCGGCCTGCCGTGCGGTCTCGCAGCGTTGCAGCTGCGTCCTGAGTGAGTCAGCCTCTTGCCGGGCCTGCTCCAGCGTTTGGGTACGCTCTTGAAGCTGCGCCTGGAAGCGCGCCTGGGCCTGCGCCACCACCGTCTCAGCCTCGGCGTGCAAGCGCTCGGCGAGGCGGCTGACCAGATCCTGCAGCGCGTCGCCGATGGCGACCTTGGCGCCGGGGCGCTGTCCGTCCTCGTCCTCCAACTCCCTCAGATAGCGGTGGATGGTGGTCTTGGAGCCCGTGTTGCCGAGCGCCACCCGGACCGCGTCCACGGACGGATGCGTGCCCGTTGCGCGCAGGCTATCGCGTGCCCGTTGCACGTCGCTTTTGTAC
>NZ_MDEE01000107.1 GCF_002939865.1 Xanthomonas dyei | reverse complement strand
TCGGCGACCGAGGCCGCCGAACTGCAGGCATTGCTTACTTGATGACCTTGGCAACCACGCCGGCGCCGACGGTGCGGCCACCTTCGCGGATTGCGAAGCGCAGACCTTCGTCCATCGCGACCGGGTTGATCAGCGTCACAACCATCTTCACGTTGTCGCCCGGCATCACCATTTCCACGCCTTCCGGCAGCTGGCAGGCGCCAGTGATGTCGGTGGTACGGAAGTAGAACTGCGGACGGTAGCCCTTGAAGAACGGGGTATGACGACCACCCTCATCCTTGGACAGCACGTAAACTTCGGCTTCGAACTCGGTATGCGGCTTGATCGAACCCGGCTTGCACAGCACCTGGCCGCGCTCGACGTCGTCACGCTTGGTGCCGCGCAGCAGCAGACCGGCGTTGTCGCCTGCCTGACCCTGGTCCAGCAGCTTGCGGAACATCTCAACGCCGGTGACCGTGGTCTTCTGCGTATCGCGGATACCGACGATTTCGATTTCGTCGCCCACCTTGATGATGCCACGCTCGATACGACCGGTCACCACGGTGCCGCGGCCAGAGATCGAGAACACGTCTTCGACCGGCATCAGGAACGGGCGATCGACGTCGCGGGTCGGATCCGGAATGAAGCTGTCCAGCGCATCGACCAGCTTCAGGATCGCCGGCACGCCGATTTCGCTCTGATCACCGTCCAGCGCCAGACGCGCCGAACCGTGAATGATCGGGGTGTCGTCGCCCGGGAAGTCGTACTTGCTCAGCAGCTCGCGCACTTCCATTTCGACCAGCTCGAGCAGCTCGGCATCGTCGACCATGTCGGCCTTGTTCAGGAACACGACGATGTGCGGCACACCGACCTGACGCGAGAGCAGGATGTGCTCACGGGTCTGCGGCATCGGGCCGTCAGCGGCCGAACACACCAGGATCGCGCCGTCCATCTGCGCTGCACCAGTGATCATGTTCTTGACGTAGTCGGCGTGGCCGGGGCAGTCAACGTGGGCGTAGTGGCGGTTCGGGGATTCGTATTCGACGTGTGCGGTCGAAATCGTGATGCCGCGCGCCTTCTCTTCCGGTGCTGCGTCGATCGCGTCGTACGCCTTGAACTCGCCACCGAAACGCTCTGCACCGATCTTGGTCAGCGCAGCGGTCAACGTGGTCTTGCCATGGTCAACGTGACCGATGGTGCCGACATTGACGTGCAGCTTGGTGCGCTCGAATTTAGCTTTTGCCATG
>NZ_MDEE01000106.1 GCF_002939865.1 Xanthomonas dyei | reverse complement strand
AGCGTCGCCGAACGTCAGTTGCATGGATGATTCCTCAACACGAGGCGAGTAGTGTCGCGCACCTGCCGTGCTTTGTTCAGAGGTTCCTTAGCACTCGATTACGATATTTTTGGCAAAGTCCTTCATCGCAGTGAGCCGGCCCTGGGCGTCGTAATCCGGTCGCAGCTGTGATGCCTGGTTGCTGGGGATGTCAAGAGAGGCCTTAACGATCCATAGCTCAGAAATTTTGACCATTTAAAAAGCTTCCAGATACCACGTCAGTTGAAATGGAACCCTATCTACAATATCGAGAATTTCCTCGCTGAGAACTCCAGTACGCGCCTGTAGCAACTTTACTTTGCCCCAAATCGGACGAACTTATCTCCACATCAATGGCTGCGCTACCCCTACAGAAAACACCTCGGTAGCGAACCAACGATTTACGTTCTTCTTTTGGACGAAACCCATCAAGAAGAAGCCGCCTTCTAATGGATTCTAAAATATAGGAATTATTTCCATTGGCGATCCTTTCATATGAATATCCTGAGAATAGAAGGTTACTAACCTTCCTCTCCGAAACTATTTCCCAATCTGGAGGCGCGGCGTTGCGTGCAGCAGTTTTTAAGTCAGCTGTTGCAATTTTGGCCGACCCATCATAATTGATAAAAATTTTCACAAAAGCAAATGCAATCAATATTAATGCAGCTCCCAATATTAGGCGACCAGCTATTTTACCAACCATCCCCAATCCTCCAGGCTTCTTCACTCAATTCTCCGGGCGAAAACCCTGCTCCTATGCCAAAGCCTATTTCTGTGGCTGATCCTTGCCCCGGCGACCAGACGACTGCCCCACCAACCATGCGATATCCGCCGGCTCCACCCATCCCAAAGCCACCAACAAAGTCGTCAACGCGCTGAGACGTGGGCTCTTCACATTGATTTAGAAAGCCAATTGACGCTGAGGTGCCAGGTCTTTTTAGATTCATCCTAGGATAGTTTCTAGCAAACCCACCAGCCACGAAAACTCTTCCACTCCTGGAAAGTGTCAATGAACCACTAAATACATAAAGCTCCGCTTGGACTTTGAAGTAATCTGGTAAACGCTTGGCACCGTTTTCCCATGACATTCGATGTCCACCATTATTAAAAGATCCCGGTGATTCGAGGCCTAGAAAATCAAGTGATGTAACCGGCCTTCCGCTGACGTAAGAGTAGGTATTTATACCTCCACTCAATCCAATCGGATCACTCTGCCCATACCGCCCAGAGGCCGCATCGTAATCGCGGAAGTAGTTCTGATTGAACCCGCTCGCTGCATCAAATCGCTGGCCTGGAAAGCGCATATCTAACACCATCGCGGTGCCATCCCCATCCGGATCCTGGTTAGGTGCGGTGTTGCCGAAGGCTTCGCCTTTCAGGCTCCAGTTCCACACGGCAACGTCGCGGGCGGCATCGACGACCACACGGGTGTAATGACCCATCGGTTTCTGCACAGGTCAGGTGGTTAATGTAGCGGCATAGGCTTGGTCAGGCGTCATCATCTTCAGTGCCTGATGCG
>NZ_MDEE01000105.1 GCF_002939865.1 Xanthomonas dyei | reverse complement strand
TGTTGCCGAGCGCCACCCGGACCGCGTCCACGGACGGATGCGTGCCCGTTGCGCGCAGGCTATCGCGTGCCCGTTGCACGTCGCTTTTGTACGCCTCCGTCATCCAGCCTGACACCGTCCACGCGGACACGCAGGGACAGTCGTTGCCGGTGTCCGGCCTTTCGCATCTGCTGGGTATCCAGCTGATGCCGCGCATCCGCAACTGGCGCGGATACAAGTTCTTCCGCCCCGACGAGGACATTCGCTACGAACACATCGACGCGCTGTTCCGCGACACTGTCGACTGGGATCTGATTGAGACGCACTGGAAGGATCTGATGCAGGTCGTGCTCTCGATCAAGACCGGCAAGATCGCGGCCTCGACGTTGCTTCGCAAGCTGGGCAACTACAGCCGTAAGAATCGGCTGTACCAGGCCTTCAAGGCGCTCGGTTCGGCCGTGCGCACCCTGTTCCTGCTGCAGTACATCTCCAACCGCCAGCTGCGCGAGCAGATCACGGCCTCGACGAACAAGGTGGAAGCCTACAACGGCTTCGCGAAGTATTTCTTCTTCGGCGGGGAAGGAGTGATTGCAGACAACGACCCCGTGGAGCAAGAGAAAGCCGTCAAGTACAACGACCTGGTCTCCAATGCCGTCATCTTCTACAACGTGGTCGAACAGACTCGGATCTTGAAGTCACTGATGCGTCAGGGGTGGAAGATCACATGGGAGGACGTGGCCTTCCTCAGCCCGTACGTGACCAGCCATGTAAAGCGCTTCGGGGATTACCTCATTGACGTGGAGGCGATCCCGGAACCGTATGAGACTGAACTGGCGTTGGCGGTGTAGTTTTGTTGCCTCAAAAGATCCGCTAACTCACTGATACAATGGATGAAATGCGCTCATGTGAGCTATTTTTACACGTATATCGGCTGAACCCCTTGACGATCTCATCGGAGGTTGTCACGCCGGCAAGAAAATACGACGGCTCCAGGTGAACGGTGTGTGGGGCGTGCACATGCCGATGATGCGTCGGTTGATGTGCATGCGCATTGCCCGCATGCACGCTGAATTGTGCAGCACCTGCAATCGCGCCGCACACTGCGTTTCCTTGCTCGCAAGGCGTGACACGCGGGCGGCCGAGTTCGTCACTGACTAGGGAACCTCTGAACAACTCGTGGCGTTGCGAGCGAACTCGGGATTTCGCCTGATCGCGGCGGTCGCTCATGCTGGAAATCAATGGCTTGCGAGTGACGGAGACTGCCCTAGGTACTGATCGGAAGCTGGCGAAAGAGTTGTTCAGAGGTTCCCTAGCGCCCGTTGGCGAAACCTATGAGCGTGTGTCGCCACACTGCAGACTTTGCGAGGCCTGCAAATTCTGCCGCCGCTGAGGCGTTCGGTAGCGAAAGTCGGAAAATTTACCCTGCAATCGATAGTGGGCACACCCAAAGCTGCAGAAATTTCCGAAGCGTTAGGGAAGGTCTGAACAACGAGGCCTAAGAGGGCAGAATGTCCGCATCGTTCCGGAGAATCGCGTTTGGATCTTCGGAGTTTCGCCATTTC
>NZ_MDEE01000104.1 GCF_002939865.1 Xanthomonas dyei | reverse complement strand
CAGCGTCGCCGAACGTCAGTTGCATGGATGATTCCTCAACACGAGGCGAGTAGTGTCGCGCATCTGCCGTGCTTTGTTCAGAGGTTCCCTAAGTTGCTTAGTGCCCGTCAAGCTCCAGCCTATGTCGATAAGATGACCTACCTGCTTTTCTCCCAGGCTTCAGCTTTGGCTGTACATATAACATGTGCTGCAGTTTGCTTAATTTGGATGTTGCTCTATGGTGTGGGTGCAAAAGGAGATGCTATAAGCTGGCTGTTTCATGCCAGCTTTGGCTTGTTGGCAGTCGCGATGGTCAAATCCTTGCTACTGCCATTACAAATCTATGAGTTGCATCGGTTCGAGTTCGATGCGTTGCTGGATCAGAAGCGAATTGATGTAGAGGCATCCAAGCAATCAGAACTTGCGAAGGGTGGAGTGGATCTCATACCTCGGAATTAGACGTCAAAGTAGGATCAGTCGAGAGTGCTTAATTAAGTGGTCAAGTCTAGCTTTGATGTTCTCACCGAAGTTGGTCAACCTGCCCTTGATACCGAGTACTCCCTGTCCGCTAATAACCAGTTGACATCCCAACAAACCCGCAGCAATCTCTACCTCAAGGAGCGTAGAAACTCCTCACACAGCGGTACCCACCTCCGTCAAACCGGTGGGTTTTTTGTGCCTGCAGCGTCTTGCGGGTGCAACCGACGCGATGCCTGCGTCGGGAGGGCGGCTAATACAACACCCTTCGGGGAAATACGCCCGCCGACTGTGTGCGGTTTCTAACCTCCCGACATCCCGTCGCCAGCCGGCGGCGGGTCCTGTTCGTCCAGGAGGGCTTTGCCATGCGTCGATCCACATCCCGTTCCACGCCCACTCGCAAGCGCGCCACGGTGCCACAGCCCACCGAGATCGGCTGGCAGTCGCTCGACCCCTCGATCACGCCGCGGCCCTACCTCGAACGCACCCCCATCCCAGCAAGCCGCGCCGCCCAGGCCACCCGCGTGCCCCGCAACACTGCACCGTCGGCTACGGCTACTACCCCGACAGCCACCAACGCATCCCCACCCTGCGCCTACGCGGCCGCTGGCTGGAACAACTCGGCTTCACCATCGGCAGCAAACTCCACATCCGCATGCGCAACGGCGAGCTGGTCGTCAGCGTGGGCCCCACGGACTAACCAGGTGCGCAGCGCAAGCGCAGCACGCACCCGCACGCCCCGCGCCGAGCGCAACGCGCAGAGGAGAGGACACAGATGGAGCACCCCGCCGTCGTCTTGCATCTCACGCTGGACCAACGCGACCAGCTCGACCGCCTGCTACGCACCTTCATCGCTCCTAGCGATGTCATCGCCATGAGCAAACCGGAGTGCCTGGAGGCGCAGACGCTGCCCACGTTGGGGCAAGCCGTCTTCGATGCGGCCTATGCCGTGCGCCAGATGCTTGAGCAGCAGGTGGAGCAGACGCACCAAGCGGGTAGTGAGCGTAGCTAGGGAAGATTGAAGGGGGCAGGAGCCGGTCTGAGCCAGGTTTTTCCGGCTACGGCCCAGACCATTAGGGAACCTCTGAACAAAGCACGGCAGATGCGCGACACTACCCGCCTCGTGTTGAGGAATCATCCATGCAACTGACGTTCGGCGACGCTG
>NZ_MDEE01000103.1 GCF_002939865.1 Xanthomonas dyei | reverse complement strand
CTCCGCCACCACCACCGTCACCCTGCGGACCTTGCATCGCCGGTCCGTTGGCGAACTGCGGCAGTGTCATCACCATCACCGGGCCACGGCTGGTCTGTACCTCTGTCGAGACGTCCATGTTCAGTGCCTGGCGTGTGCTCGCCTGCTCCTGAGCTTCCTGCATCGCCTGGGCATCCAGAAACTCGTGCCCTTGCTTGGCAAGGGCCTGGCTGTAGGGACTGTTGGCGACACGTTTCAAGGCCTGTTCGATCGCCAGTTCGTCCTTGCAGTCGATGGCGTACAGCAACTCGTCCACATCCGGATCGCCGGTGATGTTTTTACGCTGGGGCTGCGGCCGATCTTCCTGCTCGCCAGCGGCAAGAGGCTGTAGCGCGATGTCTGCCGGCGGGGCGCGTGGTGGTCTCAGTCCAGAGGGGCCATCCGGATCGTACCCATCACGCAATTCCAACTCGGTAAACGGCCGCTCACCACGGTCCACGCGCGCCTGCCGGGCTTCTGCGACGCGGTTTTCTGTTTCGAGTTCCTGTTCGAGTTGGATGCGCAGCTCACGCATGGAGCGCTCTATTTCCTCCCAGGAGTCCGGATCGGCGGGCACCGCGGCAGGACGGTCATCTGCCAGGGACGCAGAAAGCGGCTCGCGCGCATCGGCCGCGCCCTCGGGTGCGTCGGCAGAACGGCCAGCGGTCGGCACTTCCAGCGCTGCCCCGGTCGCTTGCGCGAGGTGTGCGGACAAGGGCAACGCTGCAGGAGTATCTGGTGCTTCCGGTGCTTGAGCGTGTGGCGTGCGCGCCTGTTGATCGTCGCGCTGTTCTGCGGCGATCGGGGTGGCGAGCGATGGCGCGTTCGCCGCCTGGGCCAGGCGCGCGCCCGCCAGCTGCTCGTGCTGCTGCGCAGGTGCATCTTGCTGCGCTTCCGAAGCTTGCGCCGTAATCGACCGTTGGCCGTTGTGCAGGTCCGCAACCTGCTGCTGATCTGCCGGTGCTGTCTGCGCGCTCGCCGCGCTGTGCGCTGTCTGCTGCTGGACTTCCTGCGGGCGCTCTTCTTGCGCTCGTTGGCTTTCACGCTGCTGCTGCGCTACGTCAAATGCGTGTGTTTGCGCAGGTTCTGCCAGCCGCTCCTGGGGCCGTTGGACGACGTCATCCGGGGTAGACCGTTGCTCGGGTTGGCGCGCCGATGTGTCCTGCGCATGGAGCGACGACGGCTCGCGCGAGACGGCCTCATTCTCCGGCTCCTGCTCGCGTTGTGGAGCCGCTTGAGCGTGCAGTGGCTGTTGCTCGGCATGTTGCACCGTCTGCGCCTGCAGGCGTTCTTGCTGGCTCTCCTGTGCCTGGCGGGTTTCCTGCTGGCGCTGCTGCGTCTCCTGGGCCTGCTGCTGGACTTGTTCGCGTTGCTGCGCGTCCTGCACCTGGCGTTCTTGCTGCTCCAGTTGTTGCGACTCTTGCTGGCGAAGTTCCAGCACGGCGTGCGCCTGCAGCGCCTGGGTGGCCTGCGTCCGGTCCTCGTGCGACACCTGCTCCTGCAGCGCGTGGTCGCGTGCCTGTGCCAGCTGCTGATCTTGCGCCTGCCGGTCTTGCTGTTGCTGTTCCTGACGCGCCTGCGCTGCGCTGGCGGCCTGGACCTGCGCGTGTCCGTCGAGTGCGTGCTGGTTGGAGGGGGACGATGCCGA
>NZ_MDEE01000102.1 GCF_002939865.1 Xanthomonas dyei | reverse complement strand
CAGCGCTTGATCTGTTCTTCGTCCATCACTGCACTCATCGATGTCTCCTCTGAAAACTAACACCTGAGCAGAGTTTCAGTGGGTCATTACATGCTAGGCGAAAACCACGAGAGCAACCGTTTCGAAGGGCGCGGGCACTATTCATGTTGCCACTCAGACGAGCTACGAGCTAAACGTGCTCCCGAAAAAGTGAGATCGATGGCAGTCAGTGATAGGCCTGCGGCGATTGATTAAGCTTCATGTCATCTACTCAGCCGGCTGGGAAGGCGATTAAAAGGCTACCCTAACGCGGCATGGCCTCATCCTGGGTTCCAAGCGCGACTCTCGGATCGGCTTTCACGCTTCAGGGTTAGCTCGGCAAGGTTCGCTTGAATTCGACTATTCGTGTTCGTGAAAGAGTTACACCGGACGAACTCTATGTCTTCCCAAAAACCCACTACTGCCGAAATCATTTGGTCTAGAAGGCTTCGTGGCAGCGTGATGTTTTCGAACAGAGGATGGGGTAAGGCGTCTTTGGGGACGCGAATTTGAACTCCAGCGACCTCCAAGACAGTTCCTGGAGGCAGCCACTGAGACCAGAGCGAAGGGCACAGGTCGTGGAGCTCCTCGGCCGACGGGCCGTCCCCATGTCTCAAGACGTTGCCGAATAGCCGAAGCACAAGCAGATCAGTTTGGTCGCCAAACGATTGAATCGGTGTGTCAAACAGGTCTTCAAACAAGGTGGGCACTCCCTTGCTGCCCTTCGACCAGTCAGCTACCTTGATCTTCTTCTGAGCATCGGTAGTCCACTTTTTATGTCTCGCCATGGCGAGCATGAGGCCGCGAAGGCTCCGCTCATGCATAGACTGCGTAGTGAGCAAGAAACCTTCAACTGTGCTGTGATGTAGATCTGCGTAAATATCGGCGCCGAATGTGCTTTCGGCACTGTCGTCGCTGTTCTCCATCTTCTCGATTCGTCTCTCCAAGGTATCGAGGGACGGAGTCACCACCTCGTCCCTATACATGGCAAAGGCATGAAGATCCAAGCTTGCATAGACAGCGACGCTGTGGTCAGGCCAATGTATTTGAACCAACGATGGAATGGCAGGGTTCATAGGTTTTTTGTCCGTGTGGAGTGTCCCCATTTACGCTCTACCGTTAAGGTATTCAAGTATGCGGCGAGCTCCTTACTCCATCTCTCTCGGGCTACCCTAAAACCTCGTGCCCCCTGCTGCTGATGTGCGAGGACGGCCCCTCGATTGCAGCAAAATCGTTCACGTCGTGGGATAAGCCGGCTAGCTTCTGGCCAACAGCTTTGCGATTAGCTGATCTCGATCCTTGGGTTGAAGATTCGTCAGTGCCGCTATGACCTTCGCCAGTTGCTCTTGCTGTCGATCGTTTTGCTCTCCCAACGCCAAAATTGCGTCAGCCATGCCAGGGGTGCTAGCCAGTAAGAAAGCAGGCGGCACTTCCAGCGCTTCTGCCATCTCGAACAAAGCCTCGAGGCTGATAGACATGGCCTCGGATTCATATCTGGATATCCGCGCTGACGCTGTGTCTTTGTCTAGGCCCATTCGCATCCCTACCTCGCGCTGACTCAGGCCCCGTCGTTCGCGGGCTTGGCGCAGGCGCGCGGCCACGATCTCCCGAGGGGCGGGAGTGGCGGGCTTCACAGGCTGAATCGATGCAGTGCAGGCATGGAAAGAGCATGACGGCGACGTCCCCCCAATTTTGAGTAGCACCTCAGTTTGGAGTCCAATTCCCTATCCCGAGGAGATTGGATGTGAAGAAGCGTTTTTCCGAA
>NZ_MDEE01000101.1 GCF_002939865.1 Xanthomonas dyei | reverse complement strand
AAATGGCGAAACTCCGAAGATCCAAACGAGACTCTCCGGAACGATGCGGACATTCCGCACTCTCAGGCATCGTTATTCAGACCTTCCTTAGCGCTATCAGTCCGACCTGTGAAAAGCATCAGTGTCACCATGAAGCCGGCAAGAACCGAAACAAAGGTAAGGATTCCAACAATAACCTCCTTCAGCGACTGAGCCTGAGATGGCTTAATAATCGCGTCAACTATTAGCAAGCTGGCTGCTGTACCAGTAGCAAACGGAACAATGAAGCCTAAGAACTGTTTCAACCAGAAATGAGAAGTTCGACTAGCCACCGAAACTAGGTTTGTTCCAGCCGATGTAGCGCTCTGTACTTCGTCTAGAACCAACCAGTCCTTGATGCTCATGTCTTCTTTTTCCCAATAGTCTTAATGCGTGTGACTGTGCCATCTTCCCGAATTGAGTCGATGGCTTCTCCGGTGCAAAGGCGATGAAGATAATCACGCATCTCTGCCTCTACTTCGTTAACAGCGACGCGGCCGTCCGACAGCAACTGAACTGTTATATCTGAGCGCTCCCTATATGTACTAAGATCTGAAATGCTACCGCCGTATTTGAAATGAAGGGTAACTGCAGAAAGCGTTTCATCCTCTGCCTCTTCCAAGATTTGTACGGCCTGATCTTCATCTAGCGTGCCGGCTGCTTCCCATGTAACAGCACAGGCAGAAGCGGCCGCAACTTGAGATCGTATCCCAGAAAGCAAGCCACCATAGCGACTTTCTACGGCAGGCGCATCCACAGCCAACCTAGCCGTAATGCGATGTATGCCACCCTTGGCGCGAATCATTGCGCGCAATTCCGCTGCAACAATATCCACCAACACCAGAGCAGGGTAAGTTTTGTCAGCAGTATGGCGCCGAAACAATTGAGTTAGAAGTGTCTGCACTATGCTGGCTGCGCCCGGGACACCTCGTACCCGCTCCATGACCATAACCTGGCCGAGTACCAAGCAGCGGAAGCTATGAACGATTTCGCCTTTGTTGCCATCAGCATCCTTAATTTCAACAACGCTGATATCTGCCTCTCGCTGGGTGAGATCTGGAATCAATGATTCCGGAATATGTCCCTGCAAATAAGTGCATACCTCAAACATCACGCCTCCCACACCGTAGTCTGTGGCCCGATTTATAAATGCGCATCGCTGCCCGTTAAGTCCACTACTTGGATCGGGAACGTGGCGCCCAGCTATAGTGGGGGTCTTTGATAAAACCTCCCGCAGCACAGCATCTATCCGCGGAGTACTCCATTTCTTCCGCCCTCTCAACTTGAACCCAATCACCTTCGCCAACAATGTACGAGACGCACGCGCTGGTGCCTTTGTCTTGACCTTAGTCACACTTCCCCCGTTCATATCCACAAACGCCGGAGGCCTGAACCACCCCCAACTCCTAGGGGGCATTATGCGCGAAATTGGTCCATTCCTACTTCAGTTGAAGACATTTTCGGCACCAAAAAAGTTATTTCTTCGGCCATAGTCCAGTACGCTTGGAGCAAATTCATACTCCCCATTCACTCCGGCAGATGCCCCCTGTACCGAGGATTTAGCTGCTGGTACAGCCTTCGTGCCTGTTGAATTAAGGGTATAAACGTCCGCCAACCGGCTGTATAAGTAGACGGGCCGATGCGAGGTCCGATTTTCCTGCTTCGGTCGTGCAGATAAAAGAGTGCTAGGGAACCTCTGAACAAAGCACGGCAGATGCGCGACACTACTCGCCTCGTGTTGAGGAATCATCCATGCAACTGACGTTCGGCGAC
>NZ_MDEE01000100.1 GCF_002939865.1 Xanthomonas dyei | reverse complement strand
ACGCCGTCCGCTTATGCCCAACATCTGGCAAACACCGATATCATCAACCCCGGACTCTAAACCCGATCGCTACTCAGGGCGGGGGGACGTCGTGGCCACCACGACTCGGATTGGCAAGTTTTCTGCGAAGGCCTGCTCGAGATGAGCGCGGAAAGTGTGCTTGCCACTGCCCTTCCAATGGACGGTCTCCATTGCGTAGCGGGACATGTCGGGAGAGAAGTTGTGTGACCACAGGCTCAAAATTACTTGGCGCGGATTCTCAGACAGGGCGGACGAGTTGAACTGCGGGTCCTTGATCTCAACGCCATATCGGCGAAAGGCATCGCTCATTCGCATGGGGTGTCAGTGTCCTCGGCAACGGGGGTTCAGGCGTGGCGTTATGGTGCCGATCCAATCGGCGTGGCCACAATCATGCGTTCGTCAATGGCTGGCCCTCGGTCGAACGTATATTCGAAGCGGTAGCCATGGCTCTCCAAGGTAAGGTTCTTCTTGCCCTTGAACGCCTTAAGCAAGGCCTTGTCGTGGTCGCTGGGATAAAGTTTGATGAGGTCGTGGATCATCTTGTCCGCGGCTTTAGCGTCAGCGTGGAGTCCATAACCGCGATCCTTAAACCAGTCGTTCCATAGGAACTTCGTGCTGGAGACCCTGCCGGTTCCCGGCTCTTCGTTGATAAAGAATTTGACAGTCTCGGCTTCGCCGCCGATACAGCCAAACAGGGCCCCCCAGCCGGAGCTTTCTGGCGTGATCTTGGTGGACTTGCATGAAAGCACTGCCTTGCTGCGATCGACCTCTTTTTGGAAGGGCGTGACCACGGAACGATCAGCCGGCTGCTGCGTTGGGCTTTCCGTGGGCGGCGATGGCTCGGCCGGCGGCGGAGAGGATGGGGAGCAGGCAGTCAACAGCAATACGGCACTGGGGAGCAGGCGACGACTCAACATTCGATGTGAGTTCCAGTTGGAGGCGTGGGCCACCATCTTCCCATTGCAAGTCGCTTTCGAACCAGCCGTTTGAACACGTCAGAAGATGGTGCAGGCCCTTGCCGCTTGTGGCGTCCTTGATTGCAGCGTGTGTGCGCGGCCACTACGTTCTCGGGCACATCCAAGCCGCCGTCTTGTTGAGCAATCAGGTGTTCGGCCGTGCACTGGTAAGGACGTGCAGAGCGGGGACGTAAGCCCAGCTCGTTGGGTGAGGATAGCCACATCGGCCGGTCGCAGTAGTAGCAACGGCCGGACTGTGCGTGAAAGGCATTGGTGCGAAGAGATTTGAGGCGCTTGTTGCTCATAGAGGACTCCGGAATCAAAGGATGATTCCCGCGCCTCTATAAAGAGAACCTCGGGCACCCGGAGCCTAGTGGCTATGCGGGCACAACACCGACGCTTTAAGCGACCGGCAGATATGTTGTAGCTCAACTTTTGGACTGCTGCAACTATGCGGCGTGCGTGCATAGGAAGAGCTGGCGACTACGCTCAGTGCGTTCTCGGGCTTTCGTCAGCGCTGGTGATCGCCATTCGCAACGCGCCGAGTGAGCTCGCTTGGTTACGGATCCCGGCGTCGCTCCGATTTCCCACGTGCGCCAACAGCGCGCCCACCAACTCGGCATCCTCCAGCGATTCTGCGCCCGCAAGGAACACGAGCTCTGCCACGCGCGCGCGTCGCTTGGCTTCTTCGCGACGCTGCGTTTCCTTGGCCTTCACCGCTTGGCGCTGTTGCGCTAAAAGCTCGCGCGCTTGATGTTGGGCCAGTCGTTCCGTGGCGCGCTGAATTTGATCGTGATAGTGATGGGTGGTGGTCATGCGTTTCTCCTGTCTCGTAAAAATGAGTCAAGCAGGAAAATGGCTTGCGTCAAGTTTCGGGAGGTCTCGAATTTTTCCGCTGCGAAAATCGAAAAGATCTGAAAAACAAGGCTTAAAAGAAAGAAGCAAGAGCGCACTGATGCAATGTTTCACATTGCGCGCGCAAAGGGCTCCGCCCCTTGGACCCCCAAGCGCTCCGCGCTTGCGCAAATCAAAAGCCACGGCATAAAGAGAGCAACCTCATCTGGAGCTCTGCATGG
>NZ_MDEE01000099.1 GCF_002939865.1 Xanthomonas dyei | reverse complement strand
TGGCGAAACTCCGAAGATCCAAACGCGATTCTCCGGAACGATGCGGACATTCTGCCCTCTCAGGCATCGTTATTCAGACCTTCCCTAGCGCTGCGAGCTAGCCTGCTGGAAAGCCGCCAGGCGCATGCAGGTGTGCAGGCATGCAAACAACGCGTTGATGCTGTCGCTTCCTGGAAGCAACGCGCTGAGCATGGTCGCTTACAGTTGCATACCTACCAGCTCGCACTGGACGCTGAAGGGGTCGTGTACGCAGAGCAAACGCACGCGCAGCTGCGTGCAGATGCTTGCGACGGGCGCCTTGATGATGCGCGCACAATGCATCGTGACACATCGGCGGAAGAGCGCTCCGTCGATGAACGGTATCGTCGCCTGTCCGAACATATCCGGCATGGGGAAGAGCGCACGGAGTCCGACGTCAGCGCAGAACTCTGGCTTGCCAGGAGGGTCTGTGATGGCCATTGAAACGTGGATGCCCCCGCCTGCCTCGCGTCCGGTCAAACCCAGGGCCGAACCGCGTGAAGAGCTCCCAACCAAGGATGCGGCGACCTTCGAGCGCTGGCTGTCGCCTGAGCGCTCGCCTGGTACAGCGACTGTCGCAACTACCGAACAGGCCGTGCAAGCCGGCACGCTGTCGGCCGCCCAAGCTGCGCGTGACGTTGATCAAGCACTTGCGTTGGATTCCATCGTGTTCGAGTGGACGGCAACTGCGACCTATCTGATGTCGTATGTGGATCACCGCAGATCTGGCCTTGATATCGCAGTGCATGATTCGGCCGCAATCGATCGCAGTGCGCTTGCGCAACCACGAGCTGTATCGAGTGCAGGTGCAATCGACTTGCAATCTACAGTCAGCAGCTCCCTGGGTGTGTCCGGGCTATACATGTCCGCTGCCGACCTGCTGATGACCTCGACACTGCATGCCGACACCGATGGCACTCAGCCGTTGCGCGCGTCGCCCACGGCCAGCCTTGGCGCATGGGCGGAATGGATGTCGCGGTCGATAAAGCAGATCTCGGATGCCGAGGGCCGCTCGACCGTGTGGATTCGCGATTACCAAATTTCCGACGCGCAACTACCGGCGCTACTCGATGCACTGCTGCAGTCCGGTCAAGGCAGACCGGACCGAATCATGCTCAATGGCGCTCTCATTTGGCAGCGCGCCTCACATACTCAAGGAGTCAACAGTGGCGATTGATTCAATCGGTGCGATCGTAAACAACGGTAGCGCAAGTGCCCAGTCGAACAACACGATCGACCAGGACGGCTTCATCAAATTATTCTTGTCGCAGCTGCAGTTTCAAGATCCGCTGGAGCCGGTGGATAACCGCGAGTTCCTGGCGCAGCTCGCGCAATTCAGCAATCTTGAGCAATCGCGTCAACTCAGCCTCAACTCCGAAGGGATGTTGAGCATGAACGCTACCAGCCAGAGCCTGAGCCTGTTGAATCGTCGTATCGAGGTCACCCAGGCAAGCGGAAGTACTGCCACCGGTTTGGTCAAGGCAATCGAGTTCAATGCATCTGGCCCACTGTTGACTGTAGAAACCAGCGCCGGCGTTCTCACAGGCATTCGCCTACCCCAAATTACGCTGGTCCAGCAGTAGGAGTCATCGCATGTTTCAAGCCCTCTACAACTCGTTGTCCGGACTTTTCAGTTTTTCCAAAAGTCTGGACACGGTGAGTAACAACGTTGCGAACATGAACACGCCGGGGTTTCGCGGCAGCGACTCATTTTTTGAGAATTTGGGTGGCGAACATGGCACACGCATTGTGGGCGCCGGGTTGCGTACCACTGCCGGTGATCTACGACAGACCGGTAACGCGACCGACGTTGCGGTTGACGGCGCAGGCTATTTCGTTTTGCGCGATGCCAGCGGTGGACTGCATTACACACGCGCGGGTCAGTTTATCTTCGACGATCGTGGCGTCCTGGTGGACAGCGTCAGCCGCTACGACGTGATGTCCATCAATAGTACGGGGCAATTGTCGCAACTGAACCTGGATCTGAGGTTTCCCCACATTTTTTTCTGCGAGATCAAGTGCTTGCTGGGCCAGGGTGTGGAAGAAGGTGCGCGCATGGTGCACGCTTCAAGGT
>NZ_MDEE01000098.1 GCF_002939865.1 Xanthomonas dyei | reverse complement strand
AACTTGCTCTTGCGCATCGTTGGTCTCCTCGCTGGCTAGTATGCCCGGAGACCTGTAGTGATGGATGGATCAATTTTATGGGGAGTCGACACCACCTCTGGCTCGTCGTCTGGCTCTTCCACTCCCTCGTTGTCGACGAAGGACGTCACCCACACCGTGGTGACAGGAATGGCCTTTGCGCACTTCCAGCACTGAGTGGTCGCTTGCAAGAGGGCATAACTTGGAGCGCTAAAAGTCAGCGGGGTCATGGGGTCGTATCGGTATATGCACCGCGATTCCAGGAACGATAGCGCCATGGCACCACGTCCTCTAAAAAAGTGATCCGGGGGCTGGGAAGGCTGCCAAATCCTGCGATGCTGGCGCGCAGCCGCTCCGAGTGCGCCTGCGGCACGAACAGCCAGGGCCTGACGGACCATCCCTCTGGCACGCCGCTGTCCCTCACCAACGCTGACTTCACCCCTTCCCAGTGCTCGTCCCACCCTCTCAGCCGACCGAGCAATGAGGGCGCCTTTGCTGCGTAGGTGATTTCGCATAAGTAGGCCGCCTGCTCTTTGAAGCTCACGGCCACCGCGTCGCAATACCAATGCGGGCCGCTGGTGTCCGGGTTGGCGCCCTCGTTGAGCTGGATGCAGCACTGGCTGTTGACGAACAGCGCTCGGTCCGCTCGGAGGTAATCAAGCACGACGCCTTCGAAGTGGTCCATGTTAGTTAACTCCCGTTTTCGGCTGCATTATCTTCCGATATAATACTAACATCTCAGCACGTCATTTAGGAACGGCACACCTTAAAAACTAACATAAGGACTGCTTTAGTTAGCCTATTTGCATTAAACAGTACACTAATGACAGGGCAAACCACTCGAAATTATTCCCCGACGCGCCGCTAAACCATTGAATTATATAGGGCCACCGCACTTAAACCAGACATAATAATTTTGGCAGAAGTTCAGGCTGGGCCTTTACGGTAGAGTTTGCTTCAGGAAAAGTAAAAAATTGCCCGTTTTGATTGACGAATTCCCGGGCTGTTCTATCACTACTTCCATTGGAACAATGGAAGCAAGCCATGTCGTCTACCGCCCAGCAGCAACTCCGCGATTACATCACCGCCCCCTTCGGTCTCCTGCAAATAAAGGATGTCCATGTTGGCAACGTCCGGGCCTCCGAGATCAACATCACCGGCCGTGAAGCCGCTATCCATGCCTTGGAGCTCTTTGACCGCGCGGATGAACGCTCCCGGAGAGTGCGCCTCAGCAAGAACCGCACCCACTACCCCGAGCCCCTACCCCTCTGCTCTCCCGCTCGGCTGCTGTCGGTCGAGATCTCGGACTACCTCGGGCACCGCGAGCGGTGCGGCCTGGCCAAAGAGACCGTCGAAGACACGGCTCGGTCGCTGAAGCTCTTGCGGATTGCCTGCGGTGACATTCCCGTCTCGCGCATCGACCACGCTCACATCTACAAGCTTTGGGACCTGTTGCGTTGGGCACCACCGCTTCTGCTGTCCGACTTCAAGTATCGGGACTACACGTTCGAGCAGGCGGTTGCNCAAATAAAGGATGTCCATGTTGGCAACGTCCGGGCCTCCGAGATCAACATCACGGGCCGTGAAGCCGCCATCCATGCCTTGGAGCTCTTTGACCGCGCGGATGAACGCTCCCGGAGGGTGCGCCTCAGCAAGAACCGAACGCTCTACCCCGAGCCCCTACCCCTCTGCTCTCCTGCTCGGCTGCTGTCGGTCGAGATCTCGGACTACCTCGGCCATCGCGAGCGGTGCGGCCTGGCCAAAGAGACCGTCGAAGACACGGCCCGCTCGCTCAAGCTTCTGCGAATCGCGTGCGGTGACGTTCCTGTGTCGCGCATCGACCACGCTCACATCTACAAGCTTTGGGACCTGTTGCGTTGGGCACCACCGCTTCTGCTGTCCGATCCCAAATATCAGGCTTACACGTTCGAACAAGCCGTCGCCCTTGGCAAGGAACTCGGCGTGACACCGCCCGCTCCCGCCACGCTGGAAAAGCACCGGCGGTTCCTGGTGACCTTCTTCAGCAAGCTGGTAAAAGCCAAGGCGATTCCCATGTCGCCGATGGACGCGTTCCCCGAAATCAAGAAGGACCTGGTCGTGGATCCGAACAAGCCAGAGCGCTTGTTCGACGAGGAAGAGCTTCAGCGCATCTTTTCACCCAAGACGTTCCCGGCCTGGGCCAAGAAGTATCCGCATCGGTGGTGGCTGCCCATGATCTCGCTCTACACGGGGGCGCGCATCAACGAGCTCGCTCAGCTGAAGGTGGCCGACATTGTCGAGGAAGCCAAGGTCTGGTGTATCCGCGTCCAAAAAACGGTCGACGCCGATCTCAGGCATAAGGATAGAGACAGGAGCCGTCAAAGCCTAAAAGGCAAAGCAGCAGTTCGCACCCTGCCCATCCCTAAGCCGCTGTGTAATGACCCATCGGTTTCTGCACAGGTCAGGTGGTTAATGTAGCGGCATAGGCTTGGTCAGGCGTCATCATCTTCAGTGCCTGATGCGG
>NZ_MDEE01000097.1 GCF_002939865.1 Xanthomonas dyei | reverse complement strand
TGGCGAAACTCCGAAGATCCAAACGCGATTCTCCGGAACGATGCGGACATTCTGCCCTCTTAGGCCTCGTTGTTCAGACCTTCCCTAGCGCAGATAGGCGAGCAGCCCTACGTGCAGCAGGCCAAAGGCTTTGTCCACGCCGGTCGCCTCGCATCGACGTAGCGGCTCAGGCACCGCCACCGCCACACGCACGGCGTACGTCGCCCCCTGCGCCATACGTGTGCGACTACATCCGCAACGCTTCGTCGCGCCAGCGATGACTTCGGTTAGCCAACGCCGTCCAGAGCGCTTCTGATCAAACTTGATCCTAGGCTCACTACAGGAGATCAACATGGGTGTATGCGCGTCGAAACCAAGCGTGGCAGGTTCACCACAGCAGTCTGCAGTCGAGTACACAGAGCAAACCCCGCCCTCGACGCCGTCATCTTCCGAGGCGCCGATGTCACCCAGCCTGCATGGCTTGGCGGCGCTCGGGCCTTACAGAGCGAGGCGGCCTGACGCAGGACAGCCGGCCTTACACCCGTACGAAGTTCAGCAGGTGGCTTACCAACTCGGTATGCGCGTCAACGACAGGCCCATCGAAGATGCGGGCGAACGTCAACGCCTTGTCGACGCCACGGCGACGATGCACGAGACACGACAGGCATTGCACCGTGGGCGAGGCAATGTCGACAGCGATCTGCAGCTCAGCGGCCAACTGAGCGCCGTCTACAGCGCACTGACGTATGCGCTCGGTGGAAATGATGAGAATGTACACGCAGGAAGCGCGCTGGCGATTGGGGCTGGCAATTGTGACCAGAACGCAGCGATCAATGTGCGCCAACATGCCGTCCACATGGAGGACGGTGGCAAGATGCTGACCGTACGTGACTATGGGGTGCCACATATCTACGCGCTTTATC
The DNA here is from genome assembly GCF_002939865.1 of Xanthomonas dyei. Classification (GTDB taxonomy): domain Bacteria; phylum Pseudomonadota; class Gammaproteobacteria; order Xanthomonadales; family Xanthomonadaceae; genus Xanthomonas; species Xanthomonas dyei. The sequence goes on along the minus strand of NZ_MDEE01000097.1, from coordinate 1,943 downwards.
AGCCGCCACGCGCGGCAGAGGCGGACGAATCCAATGTAGTCCTCGACTCATGGTGCGATGGTCCAGCCGTGCGACTTGGAGATTCGCGTTGGGCCGAAACCTACGGAACGACCACCACTGTAGTTGAACGATTCGATAAGCCTGACGCAATCGATGCACGAAAGAGAACAAACGCGTTGAGAGCCGAGATCGAGAACCCGCAAACTCCACGTCATGCGTATGCACGCGACCTGGAGACAGTCTTTCTTGCTAACCGCGCCAAGCATGTGCCTGGTTACGTCTTTACGTCGATGCCGGTCATTGATCCCACACTGGCCGAAAGCACGCGTCAAAGACTGCGAGAGTACTCACCGCGGACGCGCAGGGTTCTAGCCGCCGATACTGCGCGGCAGGCCTACGGATTGGATGACGCACAGGCCACCTCGCCGCGCACGACAACAGCGATCTTGAAAGACGCAGAGCGACTGGACGCCTTGGAACGCCCGCCCTTGAGTTGGTGAAGCTCCGGGGTGGCATGGGGTGCTTGGCGTATCGGCGATACGCAAGACCAGTCTGCTCGGTGATTGGCGCGGCGCGCGTTTGCGGGCCGCGGTGGTGTGGGACGGCGGTTGACGCATGGCAAAGCCCCCCCCTTGACCAACAGACCCCGCCGCCGGGTGGCGACGGGATGTCGGGAGGTTAGAAACCGCACACAGTCGGCGTGCATGTTTCCCCGAAGAGTGTTGTCAGCCGCCCTCCCGAGGCCGGCATCGCGTCGGTAGCTACCGGTAGCAGGCGGCCCATGAATATCCAAAGCTAACGGGCCTGCCGAGGGGCAGCACCCGGGAGATATCTTTGAGTCCTTATCTGGCGACGTTTTCTAACGACGTGGCCCCGACCCCGCTCCTCGCACCCCATTGCTTGCAGAGAAAGTACTCTCGGACCCTACGTGTTAGTTGGCTACCGATCGTCTGCGATAGACAGATATTCTTCTAACGTGTTGGCGCGTTCGCAGAGACGGAAAATTTCGTTCTGCATCACTTGAAAACTGCTCACGATTTCGCCGCCATAAAGTGACGACTCAAAGGCCTTACTGGTGCCGTGGAGCTCGAGCCAGGCGCGCTCTGCGCGAACCAGGTTGTCCTTGGACGTATTACGCTGCTTGCTGAGCAGCAACTTATACGCAGCATTCAAGCGCGTGTCTTGTCTCTTTTTCTCTTTAGATTGGCACGCAGCAAGAGCGACGTTGTCTGATTCCGCTTCTTCAATGCATTCATAGAATGCACTGGTAATGCCTTTGGGCGCTTGACGCTTGATGATCTGCGCGGTGTTTTCAGATGCCAGCGCTCCCCCGTCAACAAAAAGGACGAGGCAGATGGCGAATATTGTGGCTGCTGTTTTCATGCAGTACAAATCTCGATGGTCTTATGGGTTTGAAGGAAGTGTCTGATCGGGTGGATGAGCCGAATCGTCCCATCCGCCATCGGCGGGCAGGCCAGGATGAGGGGGAAATTCACCTTGCATAGTATCCAGGCAAGTCGGTTGCAGGAAGCCTACCGATTCAAACCTTGGTGACCTGGCCTAGCACAAGTTCGCCGTCGCGCACGCTTACCTGCAATTTCTTGCCGATGGCGAAGCACAGTTGTTCCAGCCAGCGGCCGCTTAGGCGCAGGGTGGGGACGGGATGTCGGGCCTGGGTAAGTTCCGACAAGGGATGGCTCGGCTGCCAACGGATAGCGGCTCTGCTGTGATACAAACTGATCAGCCTGTGCCGGTGAGAACGGAATGTCTTAACGAGAGCACGCCGCGCCAAGAACTGCGGACAATGCTGCGATAAAGAAGCTCGGTTGCTTAGTTATTTCCAGAATAGGACCTAGGGAAGGTCTGAATAACGATGCCTGAGAGTGCGGAATGTCCGCATCGTTCCGGAGAGTCTCGTTTGGATCTTCGGAGTTTCGCCATTT
>NZ_MDEE01000096.1 GCF_002939865.1 Xanthomonas dyei | reverse complement strand
TCAAGTTCACCATGGCCTTCCTCATCGGCGTCGGGCCCATCTTCATCCTGGCGCTGATCTTCGACCAGACCAAGGACCTGTTCAAAAAGTGGTTGTTCTACGTCATTGGCACGCTGTTCTCGATGGCCATGCTGTCGGTGGTCACGGCCATGGTGCTCAAGTTCACCGTCAAAGTGGCCGCTGCCTACTGGGCGGTCAAGTTCATCCCCCTGGCCAGCGCTGAAGGCCTCTCCAGCCAAGCCCTGCAGCAAGGCGGCATCGGTCTGATCATGACTATGCTTATCGTCACCGTACCCACCATCGCCGCCGCACTATGGCAGGGCAACATGGGCACGTTTATGGCGTATTCGGCATTTGGCACTGCGTCGAGCCCTGGGCCGCAAGGACAGCCGGCTGGGTCGTATATGCCGCAACAGATAGCGCGGGGTGATCAACAGCAAATAAGCAGGGGAGAAAACTCTGCAAATCAAACAGCCAGGATCACAGGCGAGGTACCAACTCAAGCATCAACCCCGATAGGCTCACGCGGACAAGCGACGCGAGGTAGCGATCAGAGTATTTAGTCGATTTTCCACTCATTTTTATTTGTCAATATAGGTAAACGCAGCAATGAGGACATCCCGCCTATTAGCAATCCTGACTTTGCTTGTACCTACATCTGCTTGGGCGCAAGGCTGCCCAGTGGGCCAATATCAAATCGGGGGGCAAGGGGCTGTGGCTTGCGCACCTATTCCGCAGGGAAATGAAATCCAGCAGGAGCCCCGCCCCAGCGGGAAATGGATAAAAACCTGGGGGGCAATCGCCAATGACAATAATAATAATTTCGGCGTATCTACCGGAAAGATCAAAAAAACAGACGCCGAGAAAGTTGCATTAGATAAATGCAAACAGACAAGTCAAAGAGAAGCAAATTGCCGCGTGGTTTACGCCTACGAAAATCGCTGCGCAGCAATCTCTGAACCTGCGAAGACAGGATCCCCCACACAGATCGGGAATATACTAACTAGTTACTCTGCTGGCCCTTCGATAGAGGCTGCAAGTAAAGCTGCAATTTCAGACTGCGTAAAGGAAAACTCAGTGAATGAATGCAAAGTAATATATCAGAACTGCTCAGAGCCAATTTTCAAAGCCTACTGATTGATTACTCACAGAATTTTAATTACTCTCAGCATTGTTGACGTTCTCCAGCCCCTCCCCTTCAAGCCCTGTCTAAATTGGCGGAGGTCATTACGAAGTGATCCTTTTACAACAACTCTTCTTCATCATCTGCACCTATGGCATACCAATTGATTGTTGGCTGCTACTCGATCCATCTACTAGCACCTTTACTGTCACCAAATCATACTGATTCAATGCAGCGTCGGCACAGCTCTTTGCATGAGTCTGCCGGATCGCGTCCTGCCTTGGCATGCCGCATGACGCCTTGGTTGCTGCGCAGCAGGTGATTCGCACTTCATAGGAGTCGTGCAGTGGATAGAGCAATCTTCCCCCGTGATGCACATTGGTATCGGTCAGCCGAGAGCCTGCGCAATCTACTGATCATAGCTGTCTTGACGCTCGCCCTCACCGCAAGCCTGCTTGCCTTAGGATATCGCACAGCGTTCACCGCCCTGTTTAAGCTTGCACATTATGGGGCCATTGTCGGTGCAGTGCTGCATTTTTCCGTTGTCTTACTGCTAATAGTGCGGATTGCACATTCAGCGATTGTCTGGAAAAAGTTGCGCAGCCAGGACAAACGGACTGCGGAATTACGACAGCTGCGCCAGACGATCTTCAACACGAGCGGCATGACCGTGCTGATGCTGCTACTGGCAGTGATTGCGGCATGCATTCCATCAATGATGCGTCTTGTGATGCAACTCCCTGAGTTCGGGTTGGTGTTCGGCTTCCAGCTCATTGCAGTGGTATTGCACAGCTGCAGTATCAACCGCAGCGCTGGCAGGCTGCGTGATTCGGTCACCGCTGCCGAGCGATCTGCAAAATGCACGCTGGCCGCATGAACGGTCATCTAAGAATCAAAATTCTAGGCTGTCTTTCACTAATTCCCTTGGTCGGGTGCAATCCCATGAATTCTGCCTCTGAAAGACATGACACCGCCACCGCCGACCCGATCTACCGGAAGAATCCGCATCCCACGCAGGCGTATCGGATCACCATGATTATTGAGGATGCGCCGGGGCCGTTTGGCAATGTGTCAGGCATCGCTTTCTATGACATGACCAACCGCGACGACTGCGCACCGTTTGATCCTGCATTGGGAATGTCAACAAAGCCAAAAGAGGACGTAATCCCTATCGTTTTTCAGAGGATTGATGACACGACTTATACGGCGACAATCCATACAGATGGCATGGCTGATGCTGATTACTACGGCAAAGGCGTCTGTCACTGGGATTTTGGCGGCGTGGGAATTTCGCTGAAAGCGACTGGCAAAGATGATGAAACAGAATTCCTGCCGAGTTTGGATAAAAAGCAACTATCGATGCTGACTCCGGAAGTTAAATACTTCTGGAAATCTCGCTATCCAAAGTCCGGGATGGAAAACTTTCCCGATATGGGCAAGAAGAACATCAAAGATTTCAATGAGGATGCTCGGAGTAACCTATTCAAGGTAACGCTGACTGCGAAAAGGATAGTCCCATGAGCCTGACTAGCCAACAATATGCAGCGCTTTCGCGCGATGTCTACGACGAACCAGAGCGGACAGGACCAAGAAGCCCCATTATTGATATCGGCGGAGTTTCTTATCAACGTCTCAAGTACGTCGACAGCCCATCGGGTTATCAAGGCATCGTCTATCAACGCGTCGATACCCAAGAGATCATCGTTGCCCATCGTGGTACAGAGATCGAACGACAGCTAAGGAACCTCTGAACAAAGCACGGCAGATGCGCGACACTACTCGCCTCGTGTTGAGGAATCATCCATGCAACTGACGTTCGGCGACGCTG
>NZ_MDEE01000095.1 GCF_002939865.1 Xanthomonas dyei | reverse complement strand
CAGCGTCGCCGAACGTCAGTTGCATGGATGATTCCTCAACACGAGGCGAGTAGTGTCGCGCATCTGCCGTGCTTTGTTCAGAGGTTCCCTAGAGTCAGCGCAGCGGCGCGAGCGCGAAGTGTGGGCGAAGACAGCCACGCAGTGAATTGCCCATTTCTTTCACTGTGGCGCGCATAGACGTTGGAGTGAGCGATGCGATTTCGGAGAAAGTATGTGTTGACAGCGAGAGTTAGCATCACTAACGTTGCTGTACCTGCCCCGGAGCGAGTCAGCCAAGAGAGCCAATCTCCCGCCTTTTTTGTGACGAAGATGCTTGGTCATAAATAGGAGCAGATGTGTGCGGCGCACAAACATTCTGCGGGACGTTGTGAAGCGGTTGCCTGGGCGACAGCGTCTCTGTTTGGCAACTCAAGCGCATCGCGAGATCAACTTCATGCTGATCACACCTTGTCGGCATTTTCCAAGTTCCATACTCCACGTCGATAACTCGATAAATCATGTCGTCCAAAGGCATCTATTTCATGAGTAGGAACTAGATACGCGAGATAGCTGATGGCACTGCCAAGTTGCTAAAGTATGATCACTAGCCCGTATGGACGAATTGCTGATGAGGCCTACCAAAGTTGCGCTAGTCTCATTCTTCGTCCTCTGCATATGCTCGCTATGTGCATGCGCGCATACGACTATCAATCCAACCTCGCGACTTCCAGAAGAGCCACGCGCAATGACGACGCCTGAGATCTCAATGGTCAATCCCACGCTTAGCGCTTTTGAGATCGCTGAAAAGTTTTTGAAGTTGCTAGAAGGTTTGCAATCCAGAAAAGATCTGACCGTTGAGCGGGTACGCGAAGTCACCGGGGTGTCTCTAAGAAAAGTTTCCTTCCCTTCCGAAAATCTTGAGTCATATATATATGGCCAGGCGCTTGGCAGTGGCTGGAGCTACTCATTAGAACTCATCCCCGAGTCTCCCTCTCTGAAGCAGGGAATAAGCCTATCCTTCATTAACGAAGGTGATGACTATTCCAGCCTAGAAAGCAATTGCGTTAATTTTGAGAAGTACAAGAATTCGCTGATAAACGCCGGGTTCATCGATTCGCCCGTACACGGTGAAATAGGTCAATTGCAAAGTTGGCGGCTTTCCAAATTTGCGAAGGACAAGAGTGGGAACGATATTATTATATCGATCATTCCACAGAACGAGATACCTGGTTCGCCTGGTAGGCTCTGCATCAAATCAATTGGTACATTGAATTAATCAAGGATGGATGCTGGTGGCAACTCCAAATCCACAACTTGAAGCGGCGTTAGCCCAGTTTGCTGGTTCTGGTGTAAGCCAGTATCAAGTTGCCCAGTTGCGTGGTGCGCTTGCAAAAGATATGACAGGCAATCGGCGGTCAACCATCAATGCCTCACCGTTTTTAGCCAACGAGCTCAAAAAGTCTGCGGCTCAGATCGATCAATCGTACCCGTATAGCCAGGGGAGAGCACAGTTTGAGGACTTTGGCTTCCTAAGGCTTGGTGTAGCGGCTGAAGGTACTTACGGCGGCAGCAACAGGATCATGAGTTTGCCACTGCGAGGACTTCATGCCGGCTTGGTAGCTAATCCTTACCCAGCCTTCTATGCTCAACAATTCATCTCTTAGGATCCGCTGATGCGCTTCTCCCGAGTCGCCCTGCTCTTCCTAACCGCACTCCTTGTGCCTGCATTGGGCGCTTGCACTCATACAGCATCCCAACCCCTCAAGCCGCTTGCGAAGGAGCACGCTGACATGACCTCGCCGGAGACCGTCACGGCCGACAAAATTAACCTAAGCGCTGAAGAGATCGGCAAGCGGTTCTTAAAGCTGATTACTAGCTTGGATTCACGTGCTGACATAACACCACAGCGCATTCAAGATGTCATGGGCTTCCCAGTCACTGTCGCACCTGGTGCGCTCGGTGCCGTTGTATGGAGTAAAGATCTGGGTGCTGGGTGGAAGTACGCGTTTGACTACGTTCCTGAATCTAAATCACTGTTACCGGGCGTCGGCCTTTCATTCGAAAACGACGCAAATCGCAGGTCTGACATGGAAGTCATTTGCAGCTTGGATTTTGAGCATTACGACAGTGTGCTGAAAAGCTCCGGATTTATTGCATCACCCACATACGGGCCGATCGGTCAACTTGAGAACTGGCGCTATGCAAAGTTCGCGAAGGACGGTAAGGGCGGAGATATCATTGTTTCTATCGTTCCACTGAGTGCTTCTGAGAGTTCTCCAAATCAGTTATGCGTTAAATCCATCAGCACCTTGAATGGCCGGTAAGACGCTAAGGAGAAACCTCTAATGGCACGTCACAGCCCTCAACTCGAAGCCGCGCTCTCCCAGTTCTCCGCTCAGCCGGGTATAAGTCCTGATCAGGCTGCGCAACTACGTGACGCGCTCAAGGCAGATGCCGACTTGTTGAGTCAGGTGGATAAGCAGGCCCAAGCCGGGGCACTGCGTGGCTTTGCTGTACAGGCTTCAAGCAGTAGTCCGCCCAATTTAGCTGGAACTTACGATATCCAAAGTGGCGTCATCACTCTTCCGGCATCGAGCCTTCAACCAACTGGCATGGTGGCAAGCCAAGACCTGAAAGCTACGTTGCAGGTGCAGCAGATGTCCGTTGCGTTTGCACACAGTACCTATCCAGATGCAGCGGGGAACAGGCAGCCAGTCACTCAAGACATGGTCAACAATCTGCAAGCGACTATCAATGGCTCTCCTGCTCTTGCGGATGAGTTGAAGAGGGCTGCCACCACTATTGATTTAACGGACACACAAAAGCCGCAAAGAGCAAATCTTGAGGGCTTCGATTTTGTCGGCCCAGGTGTGGCTGCTGGTGAAACATACGATGGCAATCGAAAATTGATGAATTTGCCACCCGTTGGATTGCAGTCCTTCTCAGCTGCAAGTCCATCCGGAAGATTCAATCCGCAGGATATGACTTTCGTATTGGGCCATGAGATACAACATAGTTTCAATCATTCTTCCAAGCAGCAGGCGACCGCACTTTTTCTAGCACAAGTTGATAAGCAATCGAAGATAAGAGGACCTGTTCACGATTACACCGATGAACTCAGGGCGTATATCCAGGTGTAATGACCCATCGGTTTCTGCACAGGTCAGGTGGTTAATGTAGCGGCATAGGCTTGGTCAGGCGTCATCATCTTCAGTGCCTGATGCG
>NZ_MDEE01000094.1 GCF_002939865.1 Xanthomonas dyei | reverse complement strand
ATGGTGCTGACCCAGCGCATGGCACGGCCCATCAACTCCATGCCGAAGTCCTGAATTTCCCGGTTGAAGTAGTCGTTGACCAGCTTGAAGAACACGAAATCGCCGAGGGTGGCGTCCGCCAAAGGCTGCAACCAGCTTGCCCCACGCGGCACACGCCGAGCTGCCGTGACAGTCGGTATCGGGGCAGTCATCGGTGCGATCCACGCGTCCATTGACCTACATTACACGCGTCGGCGACTGCGAAGTCATGTCCGGCTGCGACCGCTGCGCGTCCAGTGCGCGGGAGTGATGCTGGCTCTCCTGCAGTGGCGGCACCTCGGCTGCCAGATCGATCTTCGCCCGGAAGCCCGGCGTGTTGCCGACGATCCAGGCAGTGCCGTCTTGCACGGTCACGCTACGCAGCTGGTTGACGTCGACGATACCCGCGCGTTTGGCCTCGACGGTGGCATGCATGGCCACCGCATCAGATGTGCCCTGCGGCAGTTTGCTGTGGATGGAGCGATACAGCGGATCGTTCGACATGGCCGTCGCACCCGGCTCAGCCCTACGCTCGGCAGCATCGCCCAAGGGAAGCTTCCAGCCGGGCGTGACATAAACCGGCGTGTCCTCACGCTGCATACGCTGCTGGGTTTGTTGCCAGCGCTCTGTTGCCATCTCTTTGGCACCAGCACCGGGTGCAAGCGTACCGCGCAACTGATTGATGCCATCGGCCACGTTCATGGACTGCACGTGGCGTGTTGCCAGGGTCAGGCCACCCCGCAGCAGTGCCACATCGTCGCGGTACTTGTTGATCATCGGCGCGTACTGCTGCGCCAACTGCTGTGATTTGGGGTCTTCCAGCACCGAGCGATCCGGCTTGCCGTCNTCTGCAAGGCAGCGACTTCGTGTGGCGTGGCGTAGAGCTTGACCTGACCATAATGCTTGCTGGCAGCGCTGACCGCATCGCCGGCCATCACATGATTGATCACATCCGAGCCACCCTCGGGAATACGGCGATCCAGGCTGACCGCGCCATAGGCGTTGAAGGTCTCGCCTTTGAGGCCAAAGTGATGTGCCGTGACCTGCGCCAGGTCGCCGCCGAGCGAGTGGCCGGTGACGGTGACGTCGGGTGCTTTTCCACCCTTGCCTAATTCGTGCGCATAGTTCAATGCATAGTTGGTCAACTCAAGCGCTTCGGCGGCTTGGTTGTTGTGGCGCGATGTCACCATGCCGCCATCGGCGAAGACGACATCCTCTTTTAGCTGCCGTTCTGGCTCTGTGCCGCGATGGGCAACGATGATCTCCTGGGTATCGACGCGTTGATAGACGATGCCCTGATAGCCAGATGGGCTGTCGACGTACTTCAGGCGCTTGTAAACTATGCCGCCGATCTCTTCAGGTCTGCTATTTGGACCCGTTTCTTTCGGAGCTTTGTAGACATCATCTGAAAGTGCTGCGTATTGTTGGCTTGTAATTCTCATGGATTCACCTCTTCGACGGCCAACGTCACCTTAAATAGGTTGTTCTTTGCGGTGTCGTTGAATTGATCCTTGCTCGTTTCGCCACCATCAGGGAAGTTTTCCATGTCTGCTTTTGGGTAACGGCCCTTCCAAAAGTAAGTGACCTTGGGCGTTGAGCTATGAATCTCATCTTTGAAAAGTGCTGGCTGAAATCGAGTTTCATTGTTATCACCAGTCGCTCTCAAGGAGATGCCCACTCCATCTAGCTCAAACTTGCACACGCCCTTGCTGTAATAGTCCGCATCAACCATGCCATCGGCATAGATCGTCGCCACGTAAGTGGATGCATCGCGCTTCTCAAAGCGGATGGGGATGCCATCTTCGTCCGACTTGCTCCACACACCGGCAATCGGCTCGATTGGGGTGCATTGCTTGTGGTTGGTCATCTGGTAGAACGCCGTGCCCGAGATCCAGTCAAACGGACCCGGCGCATCCTCAATCGTCAAAGTGATGCGATACGCCTGCGTTGGATGCGGGTTCTTCTGGTAGACCGGATCGGTGCTATTGCTCTTTGCGTCAGCTTGTGAGGATGGGGCATCCATGGGCTTGCATCCTGCAAAGAAGAAGGGCATGAGGAGTAAAGTGAAACGGCCGACAATCTTTGGGGTCATTGGAGATGCTTCCGGTGCCGGCGCGCAGTGCGCGATAAAAAGATACGCAGTTTTTGGCACGCACGAGGCGCTAATTATGACGCCGCGCTAGCTCGATAACATGAGCTAGCACGATCCGCAGAGGGGTAGCTTATCGATCAGCACGCTCAAGTTAACCAGACTGTCTGGAAAGTTACATGTCATGCGGGCACTAAAAGCCCGCTACTGTCCGATACCGTCGCTTGCCCTTTGTGGGTTGACGCGTAATCTAATCACTGAAACACGAAAAATATTAAATTCGAAATCTTGATGGTGCGAGTGGCTAGAATTTCTCGAAGATTGGTTCTGAGCAGTCTTCGTAGATCACTTTGCATTGCATGCCAGGATTTCTAGTTTTGCACTGGGCTAAAGCGTCATCCGCTGCTTGTTCTTTTTTAGACCTTCCAATGAATTGGACTAATCCGTCTGGGCTCGGTTTTCCATTTATTTGCGGTTCTGCAATTGCAGCGCACTGATTTTGATAAGTCAGTGTGACCCGGCAGTTGTTAGCGCCAAGTTTCATGCAGCGCTCTAGTGATTGTTGCTTAGCCTCAGCTTCCGAAAGCGCTCCTTTAGGTACCCCATAATAGGGAGTTTCCCCTACAGTGTCCAGAGCTATAGCTCCCCACGTTTTTTTCCATCTTCCAAGAGGCCTAGATTCTTGCGATACGCCAGAACCCGACTGTGGAATAGGAGCGCAGGCAGCGACACCCTGACCTCCGATTGGATACTGCCCTTGAGGGCAGTTGCCCTCAGCATTGGTCTGAGTGCTAAAGAATAACGTAAGAAAAAAAATGTGTGGAAATTTATTTTTCAGCATCAGAAGTCCTGGTGCAAATTAATGCCTGGAAATTAAATTAGCCTAAGCGACTGCTATCCCTTTGATTGGCAATGCCTCGTGTTCCTTCTTGCGCGCCCTCAGTGCTGGGTAGTGCAGAGCCAGACGTTCGGTTGGAATTAGATATGCGAGATTCAGAGCCAACCGGATTAGTATTTGATTCAATACGGGAAGGCATATACGACCCAGCCGGCTGGCCCTGAGGGCCTGGGGATGCCGTATTGTTAAACGCGGTGTAGGACAGGAATGTGCCCATATTGCCCT
>NZ_MDEE01000093.1 GCF_002939865.1 Xanthomonas dyei | reverse complement strand
GCGTCGCCGAACGTCAGTTGCATGGATGATTCCTCAACACGAGGCGGGTAGTGTCGCGCATCTGCCGTGCTTTGTTCAGAGGTTCCCTAAAGGCCGATTAGGGCGGATATCTCCTGATTGGGCGCGCAGGGTGCATGAGTGTGCAGGACCGGGGCGTTTGCAGACAGGCGCCTGATTTCGCATGGGGACGCAACCTCTTCGCTTCCGCGCAGCGATGGGCATCACAGGAAAGTATCCTGGCGTTCAAGGGGCCTATGCAGTCCCGCTGAATCCGTCAGGTAGATCTCTATGTTCAATGTGAACCGCTTACTTCGCTCTCGTCCGCGAACTGACACCACCGAGCGCAGGCCTGCCGAAGACACGACGCCACGCGAACCGTCCGGCGCGGTGGATGGCTTACTCAGCCCTCTGCGTGCGCGGCCGCGACGTCGGGAAAACACGTCAGCGACCGACGCATTGCCGCCTAGAAGTCCAGGGCGTTTTCTACGCTCACCTCTGCGTTCGTCGATGCAACCAGTTTCGCTAGCTGGCGCGTCTTCTGCATCACCGCGCAGCATAGAGCACGACATCGAAGATTGGCTCGCACGCAGCCTGCCGATGGCAGAGCGGGTCCCTAGCGGCTACAACCTGCACAACGGCGAGAGGGATATGTCGCGGGAGGTTCTGCAAGGCGTGGCAGACGCAATCCGCCGTGCAGCCGCCCGCCAAAGCACCAGGCTCGCACTCAACTACGGCCTTCCTGCTACGACGCTACCTGATGCAATCGGCCGACTTGAAGCACTGCAGGAACTGTTGCTGATCAATACCGGGCTTCAGTCGCTGCCAGACAGCCTGGGGCAGCTCCGCCAGCTTCGCCACCTGCAGGTGGCCGCCACCCGAGGTTTGAAAAGGCTGCCAACGTCTTTGACGAGCTTGCCCAACCTGGAGACCCTTCAGTTGACGGCGATACCGTTGGAGGAGTTGCCGAGCGACTTAGGGCGCATGCAAAGCCTGCGCAGCCTCACGCTGGGTGGCGGACGCTATGAGCGCTTGCCGGCCAGCATCATCCAATTGAGCCAGTTGACCCAATTGAGCGTGTTGCACTCGTCGCATTTCCGGGAGTTGCCTGAAAACATCGGCAACATGCAGGGACTCACGTCACTGGAAGTGGTATCGAACTCCAAGCTGGAGCAACTGCCAGGCAGCTTCACCCGGCTGCACCGGTTGGAAGAACTCAACCTGTCCTCCAACGGCCGGCTGGCGCAATTGCCCGAGGACATCGGTCAAATGAGCAACCTGAGGAAACTGTCGCTGAAAGACTGCTCCGCACTCCGGCATCTGCCCGACAGCGTGGGGGAACTTTCCCAGCTGCAACTCCTGGACCTTCGCGGCACGGGTCTGCAAACCCTCCAGCCATCCCTTGCGCGGCTTCCCGCCAACTGCGAAATCAAGGTGCCGGATCATTTGCGCCGCCAATTGGCCCAAATCCGCAACCCGCAGCCGGTGCGGCACGCGGCGCAGCCGCTCGCTGGCAGAACGCGACCACCGGCGATGCCTGCGGTAGAGCAGGCCGGGGCATCGTGGAACCGCGGGCCCGAGTTCACGCGTGTGTTGAGGGGCATCGATGCCGACCTGGGAGAGCGTTTTGATAAGTGGATGCAGGGTCTGGCACAAAACGCCATGATCTTCCACAGTTCCATCACGCCGGCCGACATGCGCCTGCTGGACCAAGTGGTGGCCGAGGCCATCACGTCTCCCGAATTCCGAAGCAGCTTCGGCGAGTTTTTGAGCGAGCACACCGTCAAGACCCTGAACATGGATGGCATGACCCAGGTAGGCGGTGGCGGGCCGCCCGTGCGGGGTGATGTTAAAACCGCTTTTTCGGAAATGCTGAAGCACAAGCTCATGCACACGCGAAACCGGGAGGCGGCACTGAGCATGCTGCAGCAGGCGATACGAAATCCTGATCTAGGTCTGTCGAGGAACAGGCTGCTCCATAGCATGAACGAACTCACGGGACGTCCGCAGATGTGGCCGCCGCTGCGGGCCTACATTTCCATGCACGATGTGGAGGGAAAGGCTGCGCAAGAAGCCGCCACCACTTGGGCCATGGCTCACTTCGACGAAGCGCAGGAGGGTGTCATCGGGGAAGCAGAAGCCAAGCGGGAGTCCGAACAGGCGCAGGCCAACGCGAACAGCTTCATCGGGCTGCGGGCACGTGCGCTGTTAAAAGAATGGCGCATCCGTTAGAGCCCCGGCTTGCTGTGCCGACGGCTGTGGCGTCATTTGCAATGATGTGCTTTGGTTGGGGCGTAGGAAGCAGAGCTGATGCGTGGGTTAGCTGACTTGCTATCGTGCTCAGAGAAGCGTTACTTCCGGCAGAGTCATCCAGCGAAAGTCGATAGCTAACCATTGTTCGGAAAGACGCACACCCAATCAATTTAGAGCAGATCACGTTGGCTAGCGGCCGCCCTGAAACTTGAAGCTGAAACGTGCGGTCGATGACATGGCGGTGTGCCCGCTGATGAGCACTGGTGTGGCGTCCACCAGCGTCAACATACCATCGGCGACAGACACCGGGATACCCAGCGTTAGATCGACCTGCTTAGACCAGCCGCCGCCCATCACGGTCGTCCTGACGATCAACCGGCCTGCCACGACGCATTGAACGTCGGCCGCGGGCAACGGCTGTCCTCAATGACGTGATCGGGGCGCACCTTGGGCCCGTCGACCGCCGCAATCTCGCCCAGACGCACGGGGCCTTCGATGGGCAGGCTAGTGACGGGGCCAGTCTCTGCGCACCCGACAAGTGAGACGACCAAAAGCATTGCAAGCACCAGGCTGCGCAAGTGGCGGAAACGCTTCATGGCGGCAGTCATGCTCTTGTGTTGTGAAGATAGAAGCTGATGTTCTCGGCGAGCTGCGCATAGGCCTCGATCGCGTCAATGTGATGGAGCATCACTTCACCGTGGTGCTTGCGCGCGAGCGCCAGCATCGCGGTCTCAAACTCCAAGGCTTCAGCGGGCAGGCCAACCACCTCGAAGGCGGCAGCCAGTGCTAGATGAAAGCGCTGCTCGTCAAGCGGGTGAAAGGTATGCCACGTTTCCACGCGCATCCAAGGATCCAGGGCCGCTTTCAGTCGTTCATTTCCCATGGCTCGGTGCCAGCGACGTCCCCCCAATTTTGAGTAGCACCTCAGTTTGGAGTCCAATTCCCTATCCCGAGGAGATTGGATGTGAAGAAGCGTTTTTCCGAAG
>NZ_MDEE01000092.1 GCF_002939865.1 Xanthomonas dyei | reverse complement strand
ATTCTCTACTTTCGAATGGCAAGGTAATCGGGGGTGGGTCACATCAACCCCGGACTCTAAACCCGATCGCTACTCAGGGCGGGGGGACGTCGCAGCGAAAACCATGCACAAAGACCGCAGGCGTGGCGGGGCGACGATTGCGCGCGCCGGGCACAGCGCCATTCGCAGATGTCGGGGTTTTCCTACTGCTTCTGCCTCTAAAAGCAGGCACGATTGGAGGCTTGGGCCTGACTAAGGGCGAGTGTCGGCGTAAACACCGCCGGAGGGCCGCCATGCCTGCGTGAGTGCGGCTCTCATTGCCAACCGCACGTCTTTTGGACTGGCCTCGCGTCCGTGGAGTAGTCGAGTGGATGAGACAATGGGGCTTATGAACATGAATGACCACGATCTAGCAACTAGCAACGCGCCTCAAAAGGGAGAGTTCTATGTGCTCAGCCCCGACATGCGCGGCGGTGGGCCTGGCCACGGAGTGGTGCTCGAAAACGAGATGTCCGTCCCACTACCCGAACACGTAAGTCTTGATCCCAATAAGTCCGGACTGAAAGATCTAAAAGAAAAACCTCGCTTGCGACAGGGCATCCCCAAGCGTATGCCGAATGATCTCGATTCCAGCTTTCGAAGTTATTGGCTGATCTCAGAACCTTTAAAAAATTTATTTGAAGCATTCGACTCAAGTGCATTCGCTTTTGCGGAATGCGACTTCATCCTGCTTGATGGATCAATGGCACCGGCACATTACCTGTGCGAGGTGGTCAGGGAAATCGATGCAATTGACTTAGAGGCATCAACCGTCCGAGTACTTACTGAGGGCTACCCTAAGGGAAAGTACTACAGCATGGTAGGTGGCGCCAAGCTCGCTTTCCATAAGGATCTAGTCGGATCGGCACATGTCTTTCGAACTCCGTATGCAGCAAAAGTATTTTGCGATCGTGCATTCAGGGATGAGTTAATTAAAAACGGCTATGGGAAATCCCGCAAATCGCTTGGCGTCTGGCTGACTGATGCCGCGGACTATTGAGTATGCCAACTCCCTCCCATGTAGTTCTGCAAAGCCATCATGTTATTGAACAGGGTCTTTTCGACAAAGATCCCATTTTAAAAGAGCTTGCAAAGAACGGCCTAATTAACAAGGACGCATCCTCCAACCGGCTCTATTTGCCAGTTGATGGAAAGCTGGCTAATGAAATGGAATTAACGCCACACAGGGGGCGCACGCGGAGTTCTTACACGAGGGCGATTGGCGATATTCTGGAGGATATGGGAAGCTCAGCGGATGGCGCGGCAGCATTAAACGGTGACGCGGCCGCCCTTAAAAGAGTTGCACACCAGGTGGCCGGACTGCAGGATGAGCTTAAGATAGGCCTAATTAACGGCGATTTATTCACCACGACGCCAGATCATTTAACCAAGCAAGAGGCTAACGCGCAGAATTACCGAATACTGGCCGACCGTAAGCAATATATTGCAGGCCACACCGATCAGCTGAAGACGCTGCGCTCCATGGGCACCGTCGAATCCGAATGGGCCGCGATCACGCACTCCGAGCAACGGATCGCAAAGGTGATCGATGCCGCGCGCACGACGGGCCAAAATCTGGTCGCTGTCCCGAATGAACGCGATGCCGTCGTCCGCGAGATCGCCGGCCGCGAGGAATTTCGCATGGCGATCGCGCACGCAGAGGATGCCGGGCGTGTGAGGTTATCCGAGTCCAATGCAGCAGTGGTCCAGCAGGTATTGGATGACACGCCGACAACCATCAGCGGTACTGCACGCAGCATTCGCCAAGGCGCAGCCGCTGCACCGCATCCGCCGTACACACCAGTCTCGCAACGCGGCTTCGCCACCGCCGAACTCCTCGCAGGCGATCTATCATCCGGTCAGGCACTACGCGCTGCCGGCCTGCTCGCCACCGCCGCCGACACGGTGATGACCGGCGAACGCGCCACACGTTTTCTCGGCCAGGACAACCCGCTCGCCGCGCAGTCCGAGCTTGCGCACTTCGCCGGCCGCAACGTCGGTGGCTGGGCCGGCGGCACCGCTGCTGCTTACGCGCTGGGTAGCTCCGGCGCCGGGCCGATGGTGCTGATCGCAGCCGATGCGTATTTCTTGAGTGCCGCTGGCGAAAAGGCCTCCGCGCTGCTCGACAACCGCGCCATTTACACCCAGACCGATCGCCAGGGTATCCAGTGGTTGTTCAACGGCACCGCGTGGGCACGCGAGGGCAA
The DNA here is from genome assembly GCF_002939865.1 of Xanthomonas dyei. GTDB lineage: Bacteria > Pseudomonadota > Gammaproteobacteria > Xanthomonadales > Xanthomonadaceae > Xanthomonas > Xanthomonas dyei. The sequence goes on along the minus strand of NZ_MDEE01000092.1, from coordinate 1,101 downwards.
GGCCGACACCACCAACGACGGCATCGACAACCCCACTGCGACGCCCATCGTTGCCAGCTACCAAAAGGCGCGCGAACTCAATTACCAGGCCACCAACGCCGCTGCCGCGCTGGCGCTGAAAGACGCGCCCGCACCGCAAGATCCGTATCGCTTGCCGGCAAACGACACCGACCGTCCCAGCCTGCGCACGGCCGACTGGGAGCGCAATGCCAACGACGGCCAATGGCGTCGCATGGTCAAGATCGAGGTCTCTGGCGCGAATGATCGCGGCAGCTACGTGCAGGAAACCGCCTCGCCGCACCGCAAAGCCGAACTGGACGCGCAAGCGCAGGACGTCATCGCCCGCAACATCGCCAACAGTCCCGGCGCCATCGCCGCGCGTTACGAATTGGCACATCACCGCAGCGGCTGGGCGGCCGATGGGCTGCCGATGGCGCCGGCGGTGCAACAGGCCCTGCCCGACCCGGATGCGTTGACCGCCTCCGACGGCCAGCGCTATTACCGCGACATCGAAGGCAAGTGGACCAGCAACGGTCCCCCACCCGATGGCAATCGCGTGCTGGAACTGGAGAACACGCGCGCACTGCTGCAACTGGCGCTGGCCGAGCAGGCGCAGACGATTGCCGCTATCGGGCAGTCGCCGCCGTCAGCGCAGGATCTGCAGCGCGAGGAAACGCAGTATCGCTATCGCATCGTCGGCACCGAGCTGCAGCCGCAGTGGCGCGAAGCGATCGAACTGGCGACCCAACGCACGCGCGAAACCGAGGGACTTACTGGCGATAGCGCGCTGCAGTTGCAGCGCGGCCCAAGTGGCACCTTTGGCGCCGATAGCCCGATCGCGCATCTGCAGCGCGGTGCCGATGGCGTAGAGCGCATCGCGGCGGTCACCAGCACCGAGGACATCCGCCAGGCGTTGCAGCAGGTCCAGGCGGGGCAATCGCCAATCGCACCGGGGCAGCCGTTTGCCACCAACGCACGCGCCTCCGATGGCACGACAGATGCGGATACGTCGGCATCGTCCCCCTCCAACCAGCACGCACTCGACGGACACGCGCAGGTCCAGGCCGCCAGCGCAGCGCAGGCGCGTCAGGAACAGCAACA
>NZ_MDEE01000091.1 GCF_002939865.1 Xanthomonas dyei | reverse complement strand
ACTTCTTCATCGCTTGAATCCTCGTTGCTACGGGGGCCCATGCTGCCGAAGTCTCTACTTTACTGTGGCTCAGTTTTCAGGGGGTGGGTCAGAGATCACCATCAGCATGGCAAAGCCACGTGCGGTGGCGACGGCCTGCTTGGCGGCTTGGCGGTTTTTCTGTTCTTGCAGATCGATGAAGGCATTGATGCTGGCCAGCCAATCGATGAAGGCCGGGCGCGCGTCCTGCAGCAGGCGTTGCTCGGCATGCGAGCGGTCCGATGCGTCGCGGAGCGCGCGCACCTGTGCAATCGAGGGCAGGGTGCGCTGCTCGATGGATTTGATCTGCTGCAGAATCGTTTTTTCGCGCGCGTCGCTCGAGGTGGCGATCATGGTGTCGAGCGGCTGCGCGGAGCGGGCATAGTCGGCGGCGAGTTTATCGATCAATTCCTCCGCAGCGTGGCGGTCGGCCGGCGCGTCCATCAGCACGACATCGCGCAAGGCGATTGCGCGGTCATGCACGCTGCCGCGGAAGTTGATCGCATACCGTTGCTTGACGCTGTTGACTTCATTGATCGCAGTCAATTGCCGGTCGATGCTGCGTACGCGCTGGATGCCCACAACAGTGAGGATCACCATCAGGACGATGATCGCGAGAAAGCCGAGGGACAGGCGTTGACCAATGCGGAGATCGGAGAGGGTGTGCATAGGGGGAGATCGGTGATCCGGAGAAACGGAGCGCGGGGGAATCCCAGGATGGGCAGGGATGCGGGGGCATGAGCGAGAGGTCGACAGGGCTGCGTTGTTGCCCCGATCGTGTCTCGCCTCGTTCGTTAGCGGCCTCAACCATTGAAACTGTGCGCAGCGCGCCTTCGATATTCAGGCGCGGTTGGATTGCGCTGCAGCGGCGCATGCGGGCGTTCAAACAGGCGAGGTCGGAGTTGCAGCTGCAAGATAGCGATGGGGTTGCTGCGTAGCGCCGAGGCGGTGTGGTCAGCGATGCCGCGATTGATTGCGCAACGGGCTGTCGCATGCGTCGCTTGCATATTTGATATGCGCGCTTTGATGCTTCACTGCAGCGATGTGGTGCGCATTGGTCGCCACGCACCGAGACGGCCGCGCGGTCGTAGCTGCTCTAGCGCGTCGCCGCGAGCGCGCTGTTTGCGCTGGCTTCTTCGCAGATCCATTGCCGGAAAGCGGCAATCCGCGGCAGATGTGCGCTCTCTTGGCGGTTGACGAGGTAATAGGCCAGGGGCGAGGGGAACTGCATCTGCGGAAACAAGCGGATCAGCCGGCCGGTGGCGATGTCGTCATGCGCCATCACGCTGCGCGCCAGCGCGATGCCGTGTCCTTCGATTGCGGCCTGCAGCACGGCGGCTGCATTGTTGATCTTCAAGCCCCGGATCGCATCGACGCCGACGACGCCTGCCTTATCGAGCCACGCGCTCCATGACGGGAAGTTGGGATGCGTCTCCATCGAAAGGTCGTGGATCAGCGTCTCGCCTGTCAGATGCGCCGGTGCGTGTAGCCGGCCGATCAGCGCTGGCGAGCAGACCGGATAGACCTCCTCGTCCATCAGCTTGAGGGCCACCAGGCCCGGCCACTGTCCGCCGCCATAGCGCACGCCGATGTCGATCCGTTGCGTCAGGAAATCCACGGGTTTGAGGCTGGTCTCAAGCCGGATGTCGATGTCGGGGTGCGCGGTCTGGAAGCGATCGATGCGCGGGAGCAGCCACTTGGCTGCAAAGGCCGGGCTGACGGTCATGGTCAGCATGGTGCCGCCGGACTGTTCCTTCAGCCGTTCCAGCCCAAGGGTCAGGCGATCCAGCCCAGCACGCACATCGGGCAACGCCTGCTCGGCGGCGGGCGTGGGCAGCAAACGGGCGCGACCGGCCTGGCTGCGATGAAACAAGGGGGTGCCCACCCAGTCTTCCAGCGTTCGCACCAGCTGGCCGACTGCCGCCGGGGTGACATGCAGCTCGGCCGCAGCCGCCGAAAAACTCTGATGGCGTGCGCTGGCCTCGAAGGCCCGCAGTGCATTGAGGTGGACAGGCGGCTTTTTCACGATAAAGATTTTCTTTCAGGTCGGGACACATTAACTGGTTTGTGGCCATGTCGCCCCAGCCGAACAATGGCCGCCACCCCACGGCCTGCCCGCCGCGTCTTCGTTGGCGATGCAGGTGGGTGGTGTTGGCTCATTCCGGCGACAGGTTCGCCGGCTGTCTTTCTGACCTGCCTGACGGCAGGCACGTCGAGGTTTGATCATGGATACGCAATTCAACGGTAAGAAGCTATTGGTTGTCGGTGGCACCAGCGGCATGGGGTATGCAGTGGCCCGGCACATCCTGCTTGGTGGTGGGCATGCGGTGATCGTTGGCCAGCGCGCCGAGAAGACCGAAGCAGCCCGCCAGGCGCTGGCCGCACTCGGATCGGTGGAGGCATTGAATGCCGATCTGACTAGCCAGCAAGGCATTGCCGAGTTGTTGGCGGCGATCGACCGCTCACATCAGCAGATCGATCTGCTGGTCAATGCAGCGGGCGTGTTTTTCCCCAAGCCGTTTCTGGAGCACCAGCAGGACGACTACGACCGCTACATGGCGCTCAACAAGGCGTTTTTCTTCATCACGCAGAAGGTCGCCGCCAATCTGGTCGCGCACGGCCGCAGCGGTGCGATCGTCAATATCGGCTCGATGTGGGGCAAGCAGGCGATTGCGGCCACGCCGTCATCGGCCTATTCGATGGCCAAGGCCGGTCTGCATGCGTTGACCCAGCATCTGGCGATGGAACTGGCGCCGAAGGGCATCCGCGTCAACGCCGTCTCCCCGGCGGTGGTGGACACGCCGATCTACGAGGGATTCATTCCGAAAGCGGACGTGCATGCAGCACTGCAAGGCTTCAATGGGTTCCACCCCATCGGCCGTGTCGGCACTGCGCAGGACGTGGCCGAGGTGATCGCGTTCCTGCTGTCGGACAAGGCCGCTTGGGTCACCGGTGCCGTGTGGGACGTCGATGGCGGTGTGATGGCTGGGCGCAACTGAACTCGACAACGCGTTGCAATCGGCGGCGCCCGCATGCTGCTGCATCGCGTCCATGCGTGGCGTCCTGCCAATCCTTGCACAGTGGGTCCGGTGCCTTGTTCGATGGCGCCAACCGCGTGACAGCGGTGTTCCGTGTGCGCGTTGAGCTGAGAACGTCGGTATGCCGCGTGGCCAGTCCACCGCACCACATGGGTTTGTAAGCGGCTGGCTTGAAAACCGCGCCCACCGACCATCACGACTGGCCCTTGCCCGCCTATCTCCGCGGGACCTTATGCGGCATGGATGCCGCATAAGAGCCTTATCTGTTCGGAATCTGGCAGTTTAGGTGTCGAGAGCCGGCGTGGGCTGCCGT
>NZ_MDEE01000090.1 GCF_002939865.1 Xanthomonas dyei | reverse complement strand
CCGCATCAGGCACTGAAGATGATGACGCCTGACCAAGCCTATGCCGCTACATTAACCACCTGACCTGTGCAGAAACCGATGGGTCATTACAGAAATTATTTCCCCCATCTCTCCTCTGACTAGCTCAAAGTTCTCGACTCGTGCTCCGCCAATCTTATGCTCATGCCAGTCATACACCATGACTGAGTTTTTAGCTTTGTTTTCAATTTTTTGGATTGGACCAAGCCTAATGAAAGAAGATTCATCATAATGATCCTGTGATACAACGACTAGAAGCCGATCAAGAAAAGGTTCACTCACGGAAAAAGCACCGAGCTCTGCAATTGAGCCTGCGCTTTCAACCACAAGAACTACTACAGCAGAAAGTCCAGCGAGATGTTCTTCGAAAGTGACCAAATCCGAATAAACCCCTCCGTGGAACCAATCTTTTGTTTCTTCGGCGAGACGTACCCGTTGGGCTAATTCACTATTGCGGCCGTTTGTGAGCTCCAACTGGATAAGGTGTCTGATCGACTTTATTGGGTGCGCTTGACCGTCGCTTTGCCCACCGCACAGGAGCACGAATCCTTCAAATGCTTTTATTCGAGTTTTCGCAAGGTCTATGCTTGCGAGGAATTGCAGACGCGGGTCATCCATTTCACTCTTCACCAAGAAAACGCCCCGCACAGCCGGTACGGGCTTACCGTGAGGACCCGCTGGACCGGAGCGGTGAGACCGTACCGGCTGTGCGGGGCGATAAACCCAGACAATCCATAGCTGTCTGGCGCATCGCCAGACCTAAACTTGACTCCATGTCAAACGCGTAAAGAGTGGTGTGATTTTTAAGAGGTGTGAAAAATTTGTCAAGAGTAGACAGCACCGGTTAGCGGTGGTAGGCATCAGCCGGGCTCGCGCACCAGCGATTACCTGGATGCTGGGTTTCTTAGGTGCTGATTGCCACAGATAGCCCTCAAAAAACGTAAGCGTCTTCACACCCGAGTCTGTCCCAACTTCAGGAACTTGACCTCCCATACATCCCCACGCGCCATCCTCGGCACCAGCCTCAACTGGAGAACGCACAATGATGAGACGGATGGCCACCGCGCTGACCGCGGCACTGCTGGTGAGCGATTGTTCCAAGATGGCGGACGCGAAGTTCGTCGGCCACTGAGTCAACCTCCCAGACAAAAGCTTCAGCTGCTCAAACCATTCGGTGTTGGGGCGCACTCATCTGCTGTTGATGATCCTGCTGCTGGCCTTGCTGCTGGGCCTGTTGCTGTCGCTGCGTTTCGCTCAGCGCCTGCAGCTGCGTAAGGGACTGATCCACGGGCTGGGCGATCGCGTCGCTCGTCTTCATGTGGACCATCAAATGCGCGGGGTTCTCCAATGCGCCCTGGACCACAAACACGTTTTCGCCCCGTCCCACGGACGCTGTTTGATTACTCAACACGACGTGGTCGATCTGCGTTAGTCCGTTCGCTTTGGCCAAGTGGGCGCTGCTAGCCGCAAGCCGAGCGCTATTGTCGTCATAGTCGCGGCCAAGGCTCTGCTCCAGACGGCGCACGGCGTCTTCGGCCTGACGGTGTAGTGGGTCTTGCGAGGGCACGGCGCCCTGGATATTTCGGTAGGTTGGCGCAGCATTGTGATCTTCCCGATTCAACTCGGGCGGGAAGATGCGCGGAGCAATCTGCTGCAATGTCGCAGGATCAATGTCTCCGGTTTGAGAGAGTCCATGCGCCTGCTGGTAGTTGATCACTGCTGCCTGCATCGACAGGCGGTAGACACCATCCTCCTGAAGTGGCTGATTGTCAGTGCCGCGATACCCTTCGGCATTCAAGGTTTGCTGCGCCTTGCGAACCATCTCAGACGATTCACCGATGCGGATTGTTTCGTCATCTACGAACGGCCTGGGCTCAATGCCACGATCCCGCCTTTCTGCATCGATCGACAGGCGACCGCTGACCAAATCGCCTACGTAGTTCTCGTAGTGTTGGTAGTAGCGAGTATCAACCTCCATGTGTACGTGGATTGCCTGTGTTGCCTGTTTGCCCTGAACCCCCAATGCCTGCCCATACTCGACTCGATCACCGGCCTGCACGTGGAGCGGGGACATGTGCCGGACACGCAGGATGACATCACCGCCTTCCCGATCCAGCACATCGACCAAGCCCTGCCGCGCATCGGCAGTGCCCACCACACCAGCAACGGGCGATGGGACATCCAGTGCCCTCGAAGCAGGCCCAGGGGGTAGCCTGGAATCTTCGAGCAAGAAATCCTTCTTCAGCAGAACTTGGTCAGGACGAAGGCCATGCGTTTGTCCTGGCTCGGCTACCTCGATTTCTTGGAATTCGCCACCGATTAGCCCCAGCGTTCGACCTCTTTGTCCACCGACAGCGCTACCGTTTTGCAGATTGGCGCCGCGGTTGCCGTAAGGATGATGCGTGACCAGATCGTCGAAGTTCTCGACAACCTCGTTGTGGTATTCCTTTTTCTGGTCCCATTCGAGCTGCATTAGTCGATAGGGGATTTGGGGCGTTGCTTCCTGTGCAGCCATGTACCAACTCCTTATCAGTCTCTCAAGTTGATCGCGCGCGTCATGCGCCAACAGCCTTTGCTACGTTTGAACAGGTACGAATCTACTTCATATTCCATACCGAAAGAGACGGTGTAATCCCCCCCCACGCCGGCCTCAATCTTAAAGGGGAATCCGGCATCGCCTTCCGGCTGCGGATTTGCTTCGCCAGGATCGATGTGATCGAAGACTTTGGCATTCCTGAAATAGCGATATGAGAATAGCTCAAAGCGGGAGGACCCTTTTATTTTTGAGATGTGCGTAAGAGGGGACGAATCAGTCATGTCCTCCACTGTGTACGTTGGCACCTCGTATTCCAGCGGGTCATCCGTAAAGCGGCGACGCACACTGTCATCTGCAGAATCGGCATAGCGCTCAAGGAACGTTGCGAAATCTTTGGAGGGACAATCAACAGCGACAGATTGCTCATTATGGCGAATCTGTTCGCGCTGCGACGCAACCGCCTGGGCGGACGAAGTGCATCCAGTCATGGAGAAGCAAAGCACTGCGGCGAAGACTGCAGATGTGTTCAAGTGGTAGGTACCGATACTCATTTTTTTTCCATATCCCAATTCCTTGTCAGTCTCTGAGATTAATCGCCCGTGTTAGATACCAACACCTCTTACGCCTCTCGAATACATAAGTGTCTACTTCATACTCCATGCCGAAATCTACTCTGCGGCCCTCACCAGCCGTCAGCTCTATGGAGACTGGAGAGCCAACCTTACTGATAAAACGGGGTCAGGTTCTTAGGTATCCCCACGTTTTTAAGGTACCAGGCTCATCTGCTCGCGCACTGCGTCGGGCAGGGTGCGCAAGCGTTCTAGCCAGCGT
>NZ_MDEE01000089.1 GCF_002939865.1 Xanthomonas dyei | reverse complement strand
ACGCCGTCCGCTTATGCCCAACATCTGGCAAACACCGATATCATCAACCCCGGACTCTAAACCCGATCGCTACTCAGGGCGGGGGGACGTCGAGATCACGCCGTAACGCGCGATGCTTTCCAGCGGTCCTGAAGCTAGCAGCTTGCCGCTGGCGTCCCATAGCCAATAGTTGCCATAGCCGCTGACCGACTCCACCAATCCGCCGAATTCTGGGAAATTAACCAAAACACGCGTCCCGAATCGACAGATCGGCTTATCAAAGCATGGCCCCCCCGCAGCCACATAGCGGGCCACTGTGCTGAGACTTTCACCTTGAGGACCAAAAGGATTGCCGTTGGCGTCGAAGTTCCAATAACGGCCATAGGCGGTGATTGATTCCAGATAGCCTATCCCGGGGTAATCGACCTCGGCACGTGTTTCAAAGTCGCAGACGTCGGTGCTGGCAACATACCGCGACGTGCACGGCCCATCAGCTCTGGCATATCGTGCAGAGCTACTTAGGGGCAGCGGCAGGTCCAGCGGCTGACCTTGCGAATCAAATGTCCACACATTTCCATACGCGGTGACCGTTTCCGTCCCGCCGGGGGACTCGCTCATCGTCCCCAAGGTGCAGGCAGCGGGCTGTAGCGCGGCGTCACCAAAGTTGTAGCGACAGGCGCCAGTTACGGTCGCATTACCTGATGTCGAACGCGCTGCGGCCACCGCAGCCTCGGCATTCAGTAAGCCGGCTCCGCAGGTTTGGTTTGCACAATTCATCGGTGTCGCAGTGCGTTGAAGAAGGTCTTTGATCTGCGGTGGCGACAGCGCAGGATTCGCGGATAGCATTAAGCCAATAACTCCGCTGACGTGTGGCGTCGCCATTGAGGTTCCAGAGAGATAGCGGTAGCAATGTTGCCACTGGATTCCTGTGCCCAATGACCACGCAGACAACACTCCGACTCTGGTGGTGCTCACGTTATCGTTGATATTTTTGACAAGCGAGCAGGCGCCGAGCCCCGCGCCGTAGAGTCCATCCTCGGCGGTTCCCCCACCACCGGGAGCCATCAGTGTCAATGACGGTCCACCATTGGTGTAAGGCGCCGCCACATTGGAGTATTCGGTTGTGCCTACCGAGGCGCCAACAGAAATGACGCCAGGGCACGATGCCGGAAAGACGTTGGTGACATCCACGGCACTGGTCGGTAGATCTGAGAGGTCGTATGTGACCTCAGGGGTGTTGTGGTTGCCGGCGGCGGCAACGACTGAGAGTCCTGCCGCGGATGCGGTTTCAATCGCACGCTTTGTGTTTTCGAAGTTGTTACATGTCTGATTGGCCGCACTGAGACTAAGATTGATAACCTTTGCGCCCGACTGAACCGCGAGGCGAATTGCATGAGCAAGGTTTGCATCGGAGAGGTCTGTCCTGATCGACAGGACTTCGCATTGTGGACATACAGCTGAAGTCCCCTCACCATTTCCCGTCCGTGCAGCCACGATGCCTGCAACATGCGTTCCAGGAGTGTAAGAGTCTAGATAAGAACTATCGTTTCCATTGCTCCCGTCAGCACCCGCAGCCAAGTATAGATCTTTGCCGCCTCCGTCTTTGGCCCAGCTGATATCTGGATGCCCTGAATAACCGGTATCGATAACGGCAATACGGACCTTCTCTCCAGTTGCTTGTGCTATAGCCCACGCCTGAGGAGCACGGATGACATTGAGATTCCATTGTTGTGACGACAAAGGGTCGTTGGTGCCAATCTGCGCGTGAGCGACACCCCCGAAGGAAAGCGCGGCTGACATTCCAAGCCACGTCGATGCAGCAAAGCATAATGATTTGAACGAATTCCTGGACAAGATGAAACTCCTTTTCGTGATGGGCAACCCTTGTCGCCCGGGCATTCCGAATTACATAGGCGAGCCGTCTACTAGAGTAATGGCCGCGCAGCGAGCCTGAACGATTGTATGTGTATTCTGGACGTGAAGCCTGAGGATAACTGAGACGAGGTGCTTGCTGCTGCTTCGAGACACGTCCTGGCGAACTGCGGAAAGTGGGCGCTTACGCTCAAAAACGTCGCCCCACTGAAGTGATCGATGGGCCAGTCCGGCCTTGTGATCACTGGTCAACCGTAGTCAGAAGCCAGAAGCAGGCAGCTGACAGGCCGGAGTAGCGATTCCCTCACGCAATGCGGGCTGCGACGGTGCTTCCACCCTCGGATAAATAGCATCTTTGATCCATATAGCCCTTTGCCACGAGATGCCATTAGATCTGAAGAGAAGACTGGTGGTGTCAGCTGGGGCCCACACATTGCGCGGCAAATCTTGGCTCGTAAAATTTTTTAAAGTAGAAATGCAAATGGGCTTCGTCTATAAGATTGGCTTAAGTTGCTGAGAGCGAATAGTCGGTCCACATCGAGCCAGTCACTATGATCGAGCCGTCCTCCGGGATCTCGGTTTGGGTCACGCAAAGCTCTTCTTGCACCAAGCGCTGGCCCTTGTAGGTGAACTGGGAGACGACGGCCACATACATGCTCGTTTCGATGTTTTCCAGGAAGAGGCCGCCCGGCCAGATCACCTGTGCTTCGAAGATCGCGTCCCCGCCACGGTAGATCGTGGTTTCAGCGCTGATGCTGAAGTTGTTGCGAATCCACACCTCGCTAGGCACCAGATCGGTAAACGATTGGTTGATTACCGCGACGTTTGCGCGGGGGGCCTGCGACACCACGCCGTCGATCGAAAACGAAGCCGAGGTCTCAGAAAAGCTCACCGGCTTGGTCGATGTATCCAGATTGCTCGGGTTATTCGGATCGTAGGAGTAGCGCGCCTGCACACTGAAGTCGGACGGGATGTCTACCGTTGAACTGCCGCCCGGTGGCGGGGCGACAACCCGCCAAGCAATGGTTGCGAGCGTGGGATTCCTGACTGGCTTCTGGAACAACACTAGGCGAACGGTTTCTTCGGTCTGGTTGATCAGGGTGACCTTCGACATGCATCAAACTCCTTTTGGTCGCAGGGATAAATCCTATGGTGACCATTAGTGCAAAACGAATTGGGTAGCACAAGCTGGGATTCCGGTCTTTTGCGACCTACTTCGCTTTTTCTACATTACGGATAGAACTTGCTCGGGTCTGCCAAGCAGTCCGCAAACTGGCCTAGCTCATACTTGGGCAGCTCAACCGGCGGCTTGTATTTCGCCAGAATTCTTATCTGCGTGGCCCTGGCAAGCTTTGGCTTCTTGTGGAAATAAGCGTCGTGCAAGACCGGGACGTTCTTCCGCAACGAATGGCCGGTGATGAGGGCGATGTCTTGGTCGGACACGTTCTTGTGGTGAAGCTCTGTGGCGAGCGTGTGGCGGAAGGCGTGAGCGCCGATCCCCTTTCCGAAGCCTAAGGTCTTCATGTAGCTGCTGAACTGGTTCACGGCTCCTTGGCTGTATCGCGCATTGGTCTCACCCGTTTCCCGGTTGACGCCCGCAGACAGGTGCGGGAAGAGGCGAGGGTGCCCGCAAGCCTTGATGTCCTCAATGAAATCCAGGAAACCAGCATCCAGCAATGGTTTGGGGATGGGCAGGGTGCGAACTGCTGCTTTGCCTTTCAGGCTTTGACGGCTCCTGTCTCGATCCTTATGCCTGAGATCGGCGTCGACCGTTTTTTGGATGCGGATACACCAGACTTTTGCCTCTTCAACGATGTCGGCCACCTTCAGCTGAGCGAGCTCGTTGATGCGCGCGCCCGTGTAGAGCGAGATCATGGGCAGCCACCACCGATGCGGATACTTCTTGGCCCAGGCGGTGAACGTCTTGGGTGAAAAGATGCGCTGAAGCTCTTCCTCGTCAAACAAGCGCTCGGGCTTGTTCGGGTCCACGACCAGGTCTTTCTTGATTTCGGGGAATGCGTCCATCGGCGACATGGGAATCGCCTTGGCTTTTACCAGTTTGCTGAAGAAGGTCACCAGGAACCGCCGATGCTTCTGTAATGACCCACTGAAACTCTGCTCAGGTGTTAGTTTTCAGAGGAGACATCGATGAGTGCAGTGATGGACGAAGAACAGATCAAGCGC
>NZ_MDEE01000088.1 GCF_002939865.1 Xanthomonas dyei | reverse complement strand
ACCTTGAAGCGTGCACCATGCGCGCACCTTCTTCCACACCCTGGCCCAGCAAGCACTTGATCTCGCAGAAAAAAATGTGGGGAAACCTCAGTATCAGGAACTCTCGCGGATGCAACTGTAAGGACATTGACGTGCTTTCCTCTTTCAAAACGACGTACTCGGCAATGCCTCCCACCCGCAGGGTGGGATTGTTCGTTGCCGCGGGTATCTTGCTATTGCTCACGGCTGCAGCAATCTGGTGGGCATTGGCTCCGCGACAGGCAGTGTTGTTCGGCCAACTGAAGCAGGCAGACGCTGCCGAAGTGTCAGCGGCGCTGGACGAATGGAAGGTTCCGCATAGCTATACTCCGGACGGCAGCGCGATACTCGTCGAACAAGGGCAGGTGCATCCTTTGCGGATGCGTCTTGTCTCGGCCGGCATCCCGAAGGGTGGACATGTCGGGTTCGAGCTTTTCGACACAAATGAATTCGGCGTCACCGAATTTGCCCAGCGCATCAACTATCAGCGGGCATTGCAGGGCGAGATCGAGCGCACTATCGCCACGATTCCGGGCGTGGAGGCGGTGCGTGTGCACCTTTCGATTCGGCGGCCTGGCGTTTTTCTGGCCGAAGACAGCCAGTCCAAAGCCTCGGTTGCCGTGTCGCTTGTGCCAGGCGCGACCCTGACTGCCAAGCAGGTCAGTGGCATCCGCGACCTGGTTGCCTCGGCCGTGGACGGGCTTGCGCCCGACGCCGTGGTGGTGGTCGGGCCGACCGGCTTGCAACTTGGAGGAGGCGCAAACGACGCTGCAAGTGGGACGCAGGGTGATCTGGCACGTCAGCTGGGTGCGGACTATGAGCGTGACATCCGCAAGATCCTGGAAGCACAGTCGTCCACGGCAGGCGCATCCATTTCTGTGAATGTGGCGCTGAATTTCGACAAGGTGCGGACCACTAGCGAACGTACGTTGGTCGCCCCTGGTCAGGACCATGGCACCGTGGTGCGACGTAGCACTAGTTCCGACCGCACCGCCGACGGTGGCAACGGCGCCGTATTGAACGAACAGGTCGAGTATGCCCACGGCACGGAGAAGCAGGAGGTCACGCGTGCCACCGGCCGCGTGGAGCGCATCAGCGTCGCGATTTCAGTGCGACAGCCTCTGACCGACATCGAGCAACAGCGCCTGCAGCGCTTGGTCATGGCCGCCATCGGCGGAGACGCTGCGCGTGGTGACGTTGTCGAAATCGGTGTCGGTGCTCCTTCGCTTGCCGGCCAACCCGCAAATCGGCCGACATCGGCCGTCCGTGATACCGATCGCTCGGTCATTACGACTTCCGACGCTGTGTCGGTGTGGCAATCGGGTTTGCTGACCTGGTTGCTGGCCGCCATCTTCATCAGCCTGACCGTCGGTCTGTTGATCGGCAGGGCAATCGCACGATCGCGTGGCAAGCGTTTGAGTCGCGAGCAAAGCGAACAGGCCGCACAACACATTCGGGCGTGGCTGCTGGGGCCTGCACATGAGCGTGTCTGAGGCCATGCGCAAGTCTGCGTTGCTTGCGAGCGTGATGCGATCAGGCCAGCGGCGGCGTCTGCTGGCGTCGTTGCCGATAGCTATGGCCGAGCAGCTGCGCACGCAGATAGCGCTCGTGCGTCGTCACGGATGGGATGAACTCTCGCTTGTGGAACCACTGTTGCACGGGCAGGAACTTACCGTGACACAGACCGATGCCGACCTCGGTCTGGAAGAAATCGTGCAGCTGTCGCATATCTTGAGTGCCGCGACATTGAGCCGCGTGGTAATGGCGACGACAGCGGGAGAGGCATCCTTCGTGCTTGCCGCGCTCGACCCTCAAATAGCCAAGGCGGTTTGCGCTGAACTAACGACGATGAGGCCTTTGCCGCCCGCATTGGCCGCTGCTGTGCGCAACGCGGCGCAGACGCATGCAGCCGCGGTTCCTGCAATGCGAGCATTGCCATGAAGCGTCTGCCTGCATCGGCCGATTGTCGACCCTGGTATGCGCCTACGGAGCATATCGTTGTCAACGCCGCGCCCGACATTTCAGAAGAGCAGTCCGTGCTGGAACACGCACGTGCGATGGGCTATCAGGAGGGCCTAGCGCGTGCACATGAGGAAGCCGCAGCACTTGCACAGCGCGAGTTGGCACAACTGACCGATACCTTGCAGGCGGAGGCACGCTCGGCGCGGGAAATCACCGAGCGCTTGCATACGCAGATGCAGGATCTGGTTGCGGGGCTGGCACTGGCTGTCGATGAGCAGGCGCGTCGAAGCCATGAAGTTGCCGTCGAAGTGGCATTCCATGCGGTAACTCAGGTCATTGGTGGCGCTTATGCCAACACACCGCTGTTGACGGACTTGTGCCACCGCGCAATGCGCGATGCAGGGCATCAGGCGGTGGCGTTGCACGTCTGTGAACAGGATCTTGCGCTCTGCCCCAAGGTTGCAGGGCTGGCGATTCAATGCGATCTCTCATTGCGTCCTGGCCAGTGCATTCTGGAAACACGCGCAGGGCGAACCGAATTCGGCTTGGATGTGCGGCTATCTGCACTACAGGCGGCGCTGCTGGATGGTCTATCCACTTACCAACATGTGGCCAGATGATGGGTCTTAGCCAACATTTGACTACGGCAATCCAGTCGGCGTCTTACACACGCCGTTATGGCCGTGTGTGTGCATTCAACGGACTGGTGATCGAGGCCGATGGACCCGAAGCACGTGTTGGTGATCTCTGTGAGGTGGTCGCATCGGCGGACGGTCGGCGCGTGGATGCACAGGTGGTGGGCCTACGGGATGGCAGGTTGCTGCTCATGCCGTATGGAGACCTAGCCGGACTCGCGACGGGGGCAAGAGTGGAAGCCACTGCACGGTCATTGCGCGTGCCGGTGGGGGCTGCTTTGCTGGGTCGTGTGGTCGACGCTTTCAGCCGTCCTTTGGACACGTTGGGGCCGTGCATTCTGGAACAGCGGTATCCGTTGCACGCAGCGCCACCCAATCCATTGGTACGGCGTGATATCACGCAGATTCTGGAAACCGGCGTCCATGCGGTAGATAGTCTGTTAACTCTGGGCATGGGACAGCGCATCGGCATTTTTGCCGGCAGCGGGGTCGGCAAGAGCACACTCCTTGGCATGTTCGTTCGTTACGTGAAAGCAGACGTGATCGTGCTGGCATTGATCGGCGAGCGCGGACGTGAGGTCGGCGATTTTGTACGCCACACCCTTGGGCCCGAGGCGATGGCGCGTTGTGTGGTCGTCGCTGCCACTGCAGATCAGCCCGCCCTGGTGCGAACGCATGCAGTACATGCCGCGCATGCCGTGGCAGAGTTCTTCAGGGATCAGGGTAAGTCAGTCCTGTTGGTCGTAGATTCGATGACCCGGTTCGCCATGGCGCATCGTGAGATCGGCCTGGCCAGCGGTGAGCCGCCAACCTTTCGTGGCTATACCCCGTCGGTCTTTTCATGGCTGCCGCGGATCGCCGAGCGTTGCGGAAACTTTGCCAATGGTGCGATCACTGCAATCTACAGCGTGCTCGTAGAAGGCGACGACCTCAACGAACCCATTACCGATCACATGCGCGCCATCCTGGACGGACACATCGTGCTGGATCGCACATTGGCGGCAAAAGGGCATTATCCGGCGATCAATGTGTTGGCCAGCGTAAGTCGCCTGCTGACCCAGCTGGCGACGCGAGAGGAGGTTGAGCTGGCAAGCCGCGTGCGCCACGTGCTGGCCATTCTGGAAGATTCACGCGATCTGGTTGAGCTGGGGGCGTATCAGCCCGGAGCCAATTCGGCACTCGATCAGGCACTGGAGGCCTGGCCCCAGGTGGAATTAGTGCTCAAGCAAGCGCAAGGCGCACCAATGACACGGCTGGAAACAATGTACGCATTGCAGCGCGCGCTATCGAAGGAAGTCGCGCATGTCTGACGATCGAGCGCGTCGACAACTGCAGCGGCTTGCCGTGCTGGCGCGCGTCCGCGATCTCGAGACGCGCAAGGCATCCCTAGGGAACCTCTGAACAAAGCACGGCAGATGCGCGACACTACTCGCCTCGTGTTGAGGAATCATCCATGCAACTGACGTTCGGCGACGCTG
>NZ_MDEE01000087.1 GCF_002939865.1 Xanthomonas dyei | reverse complement strand
CGCATCAGGCACTGAAGATGATGACGCCTGACCAAGCCTATGCCGCTACATTAACCACCTGACCTGTGCAGAAACCGATGGGTCATTACACCATCCGCATCTTTGACAGTTGTTTTCCATTTGAAGCTTGCCGCAGGCTTGGTGCTTGAAGCATCGCAGTAATACGTAGGGGTGACTACGTTATCAACCGCCTTTGTAAACGAGTTTGTCTTACTACCGCACGTCCAAGTCGAAGGACAGCTGACGGGAACAGTCACCACAGTGACCGGAAACCGTGGATGACCCTGAAGTGTGACTGGCACCGGGAACCGAACCCGAAACTTGCCAGAGGCTGTGGGGCTGGACGCAATCTTGAAGGGCAAGCATGTGGTCTCACCTGCCTTAAATGTCCTATAACCCTTTTCAACGCCACGCATGGCAGCAGCACGAAAAACTGAATTCCGGAGGGCTGTCGAGTCGTCAGCATTGCTATGAAAGCCCACTTCGATAAGGGCCGTCGGCATTGATGCCTCTCTGACCTCACCGTAGTTAGCACCATCTCTAACGCCTGGCCGAATTGGATATGTGGAGTAAGCAGGAAGCTGTCGAATTTGCTCGGTGACGTAGCAGTGGATATTCAACCCAAGCTGATTTGAATCAGCGTCGTTTATGTTGGCGATGACGGTTGCGCCACGCGCGGAAACATTGTCACTAGCATCGGTATGTAGCGAAATCAACGTCTCAGCATTGAGATAATTTGCGTATTCCGGCCTGGCCCGAATGTCATCGTCGTATTCGCGAAGGTTAGCCCTGTCCGGCTGTTTCCGCGAAGGAGAGCCATTTGGAAATTTATTCCAAATGGTTGCACCTAAGGCAGGGTAGAGCCGCTTTAAGTAGTAACGGGCCCCGAGTGCAGCCCAAGCCAGGCCGCTCTCGGGGTCCACGTTGGTGTTGCCTATATCGCGCGTGTGTTTGATGCTGGTTGCAGTGTTGGCACTTCGCTCCGTCAGCAGACTTGCAAGCATTGAGGAGTAGCCCGGTGTGACAGTATCTTCATAGATATCAGTGGTTCCAACATAGGGCGTCGGACGTTGATAACGCCACGTTTCGTCGGAGTGGTTGAGATATTTCCCGTGTCCGGGATTCAGAACCACCAACCCCTCTACAGGAGCAGCGGCAGCACTTGTGCTCGCCCCGGCCCCTTTCTTTTTCACGTGCTCCGGCGGGTAGATCTCATTGATCTCTTTACCGCCAATTCGAACCTTGATGTAACGAAACTTCACTACACCCGCTATAAGCTCATAGCCTTCGTTTTCGATATCTCTAACCAGAGCACCGAAATCCTCCGTAAAGACCGGCGCATCCTTTGGCAAGTAACCAGAATCGAGGTCAATCCACACCACGCCCGTGACGGGGTCTGGGGTGGCCTTCACCAGAACTTGCTTGGCTTGGGTTGGCAAGCGTTTTTGTTGGTCAACAAACCTTTGCAGCGCTGGCTCGATTTCTTTAGCGACAGCTCGACTACTTTGAGCAGTGAGTGGAGGAACATCCGAACTCACGCCCGCTTGTGCATAAGCGCCTGAGCTGAACATACAACTCAGCACAGTCCCCATCACACACATCGCCAGCTTCTTTCCATGTATCGCGCGCATCATGCACCTTCCATTTTTTCCTGACCTCCAAACGAGAGGCCTTCGTTCCCCCCTGCTCCTTTTTTGATGTGTCTTCGACTACTTATCGCAAACAAGTTTCCCCGGAATGACAGGCCGTTCGCATACTTGCAAGCCCGCCGACGCAACCAGGAATTGATACGTGCCTCGCTCCGTCTACCATCCCTGTTTTGAGTCTGATGAACAAGCTGTCGACTAAAAATTCTACCGCAAACAACTGCGGGACAAGACTGTCTACTCGGCCCAGTGCTGGAGCATAGCTCAGCTCGATGCGTCATGGATGGTCACTAGCGCGTTGCGCGTGCACGGGAACTCTACTCTAGATACTCTGGTTACCGGCAAGACGCTGCTCAAGCGTCGCGCGGGGTTAGCGATCATCGGTCCCGCGTCCGGCAAAGTCAGGTTGCGCTGCAGGCGTTCCTTAGCCCATAGGCCTGACACCCCTTGGGCTGTCAGGAATTTCTGAGCCGGGCGACACCGTCGCTCTGCGCAAATGAAACCTGGCTTAGCGGCTCATTGCTCGACCGGGTCTTCGTAAGCCCCCCGATTCCAAGACCGGTAGCGCCAAGGCACCACGTCCTCCAGGAATGTGATTCGCGGGCTCGGTAGTGTGCCCATCGAAGCCAAGCTGCTCTTCAGCCGCTCCGCGTGCGCCTGCGGCACGAACAGCCAGGGCCTGACGGACCATCCCTCTGGCACGCCGCTGTCCCTCACCAACGCTGACTTCACCCCTTCCCAGTGCTCGTCCCACCCTCTCAGCCGACCGAGCAATGAGGGCGCCTTTGCTGCGTAGGTGATTTCGCATAAGTAGGCCGCCTGCTCTTTGAAGCTCACGGCCACCGCGTCGCAATACCAATGCGGGCCGCTGGTGTCCGGGTTGGCGCCCTCGTTGAGCTGGATGCAGCACTGGCTGTTGACGAACAGCGCCCGGTCCGCTCGGAGGTAGTCCAAGACCACGCCTTCAAAGTGATCCATATCGGTGGTTTACTCCTAAAGTTGAACAACGCGAAAAAATAAAATCAACACCAATCCCTGACATATTTAAAAATTCCTAAATAGAGGTCTTGACATAGAGGTCTAGTGACAAGCAGAAAAACCTGCTTGTCACTAGAAAAGATGTTAGATCAACTAGAAATCCACCAGTTATTACCATCGCATGTCCAGCGACTAACCTTCTCCGCGGATAATGACTGCTTCCTCAGATTATTTCCATTGGAAATGCTCGGAGAGGCCTCGCAGTAAACGACAATCTCATGACCAGGCCAAGTGGGCGTGGCAGCATTGATATTAGTCCCGCCCGTTACGGTTACTCGCCTAGCATATCCCGGAATTACAAGCGTAGAAGCAGACGGTATCGTTGCGACCTCAAGATTCTTCCTTCGTCCAACCCAAGAGACTGGAGAGCCTACATTGTAGACAGTCCTACAATCCGTCTCACCTATTTCCACCATGCAGTCAGGAGTATTGACAGCCAAATCCGTGCTCTGAGCAGTAGACACCTTATGAGCCTCTGTGTAGAGCGACTGGATAAAGACACGTGCGCCGTTTTGAATCCCAAAACCCACGCGATCGGCACCCGACCCAAGGCCTCGGCCATTATTAGCAACCTTAGTGATCCCCGACAACTGAACATCAGCATTATCGATGAGAATACCTTGCCCGCGACAATTGTATATCTCGATGTCGCTCCCCGCTATTCTCTCGACCCTCGGACCAGCGAGGGTAATTCCTTTCGCATCCGGGTAATCAACAAACGCAGGACGGAAATTTCGAGAATACCCCGCATACTCCACGAAAATCTTATCCCATAAAAACTGCACAATTGGCTTGGTTGAATTTATTCCACCCCTCCCATCAAATGACGAGGAGAAGCGCCCAATCAGCCAAACGTTAGCGCCACCCTCTGGGACTGAAGCATCAACTTGCAGACCAAATTCCTGGCTACAGAACGTTCCGCAGTTGATGAGACGAACGCCGGTTTCGCCGGGGCTAGTTGCTAAAATATAGTATCCATTTCCACCACTATATTCAGCATGACACTCAAGCAGTTCACCGCGAGGATTGACACCAAAGAAACCATGCCGCTTGCTTTCATAGCAACGAATGGCACTGAAAGACGTAACGCTACCCCCTTTCCACTTAAAACCATCGAATTGACCAACAATTGTAATGTCAGAGATATCTCCCCGCCCTCCCCAAGGCGCAGCAATGCCGATTTCAATGCCGTTATCATTCTCTCCCACGAATTGATTAGCGGCAGTTGTGATGGCGAACCGCCGAAGCCAAGGTTGCTGCCCAACATCGCCACCATTTCCCACATAGCTTATTAGCGCTTTTCCGGCACTAAAATTTCTAATAAATTTCGTTTTTTCGCCGCACCCGACGATGCCGCCGCCTGCTGGCACAATAAGCTGATCAAAGCATGCATAGTTACCTTCAGGAAAGTAGATTGGCTTTCCAAGGCCAAGAACCGAATTGATTAACGCCGTCTGATTAGACCCATCCCCAAGAATCCCGAACGACCTCGCAGAGGCCAAGCCATCATATTTAAGCTTGTCCGCCAATCTTAGAGGACTAATAATCCCATTGTCGACCAACCCGGCTTGGGACTCAACGATAGTCGAGTATGTCGAGGAATTTATTTTCTGCCTCGTTACAACACCATCAGGCACTTCTTCAAGGTTCATTTCAAGTGAATCGCTCATAGCTTACTCCCTGATATTTTTAATACCTCACATACGAAAAATAATGATATCCATAGGTGACATAGACCATCGTAATTTAAAGCCTGGCACTTCATCCTATTAAATACGCAAATGGCATCGTCCTCCTTCGTCCATCCACCGTCGTCGGACAGCATGAGATCACATATCCATCTCACAAGCTGCGACCCTAGACTCATGTAGATAATTTCTTACATCTGACGTATTAGGCATGAGATGGGTGCATCTTTTTTCTAGTGCCTGCACTTCGTTAAGTCAGACGAATAAGCACGTTAACGCGTCCTGCAATGCTAGGACAACGCTATTCGGCGGCGATTCAATGCCTTGCTTGCCGAATTATCAGTTCGGGAGCTTACTGCCATGTCGTTAGAACTTGTATTCGCTTGAACTTATAGCGCAAGGCTGAGACATCCTCCAAAGACCCAGCTCACTGATACGTTGAGGATGTCGGTGGCGCTGAGCTGCTCTTGAATGTGCCCTATGTGCGTTTGCTGCGCAAACGGACAAAACCTGACAACCCACCCCAACGTTAAGCCGCTGGCCTACACCAGCACCGCCTTAAACCAATCTCTAAGGAACCTCTGAACAAAGCACGGCAGATGCGCGACACTACCCGCCTCGTGTTGAGGAATCATCCATGCAACTGACGTTCGGCGACGCTG
>NZ_MDEE01000086.1 GCF_002939865.1 Xanthomonas dyei | reverse complement strand
AGCGCTTGATCTGTTCTTCGTCCATCACTGCACTCATCGATGTCTCCTCTGAAAACTAACACCTGAGCAGAGTTTCAGTGGGTCATTACACAACTCTTTCGCCAGCTTCCGATCAGTACATGCAGCAGTCTCCGTCACTAGCAAGCCATTGATTTCCAGCATGAGCGACCGCCGCGATCAGGCGAAATCCCAAGTTCGCTCGCAATGCCACGAGTTGTTCAGAGGTTCCCTAACGCTCGGTGGTGCTCAGGCCGATCCGATGGTGCTTTGCCTTGGCATGGCTGCTGGCGTCCTGTTGCTGGCTGGGCTGGGGCGTGCTGCCTTTCGGAGTGGATACGGATTGATGGACCAGGTGCTAGACCCGAAGCAGGATCAACCTCGCAACTGAGTAAATATCCCCCGGCAAAGCCGGGGGCTTTAGAGATGTGAGCCGCTCAAAGTGGCTGCGGGAGCGCTACGCGCTTCCCTTGTTGGGACCACCTGAAGGTGGCCGACTACCTCAGCAACTGCAATTGGTCCAAGCGCCGATCTTCCGCCTCCTGGTTCTGGATGTATGCCCGGATCAGCCCTTCATCCCGACCGACCGTCGTGACGAAGTAGCCTCGCGCGCAAAAGCTCTGACCTACAAAGTTCCGCTTTCGCTCCCCATACACCCGCGCCAGGTGGATGGCGCTCTTGCCCTTGATATAGACCACCACCTGCGACAACGCATACTTCGGCGGAATCTTCAACAACATAATGGACGTGATCTGGCATCAGATGGCCCTCCTCAACCCGGCTCTCCTTCTGCTCAGCCAATCGCCGGAACACCTCTCCTAGATGCGTCCTCAGGCCCACATACAGCGCCTTACGGCGACACTTCGGTATGAACACGACGTGGTACAGACACTCCCACCTGGTGTGACCTAAGCTCTCAAATTCATCCATCTCGGTTCCTCCGTCTCGTGTGCTCGGCGGCTGATGGACTCCCGGATACGTCAAACTTCTACTGCCTCCCCGGCAGAGCCGGGGGAACTCTCAGGTTGGTTTAGTCGCCCCTGAAAAATTCTTTTCAGCAAGCACAGGTTGTGCTCGGCGTCACTGGCGAGGGGACCGACGACGATAAAGCCGCCTGGAACCAGCCGCGTAAAAACGCGATAAACCGCATCAGCCAGCGCAGGTTGTAGCCGGCGGCCGCGCCGAGGGCATTGCGGGCATCTCCCTGGGCACCCTTGAGCCAGTACCGATCCAGCCGATGCCCCTGCTTCAAATGTCCGATCACCGATTCCACCGCCTGACGCCGTTTGATCCAGCTCCATTGCCGTCGTGTCAGCGACTTGGCCTTACCTCGGTGCAGGATCTGCACCCCCGCGACCTCTCTTGCGCGGTAGCCCAAGTCCACGATCGCCATCGTCGGCACCGCCCTGGTGTCCTGCATCAGCGTGCGGGCCTGTTCAAGCTGCTCGGCCAGTGTATCGCCGTCATAGGGATTTCCCGGGAAGCTACGCGCGCCCGCGATCAGGCCCTTGGTGCCCGTCACCGCAATGCCCGCCTTCACCCCGAACTCATAGAGCCTGCGGGCCTTGCCCTTGCCGATGCATTCGGCTTCCAGCGCGTGCAACGCGTACAGCTTCTGCTTGTCTTTGGGGCGCTGGCGCCAGATGCGCTCGGCCCGCCCCAGCCAGGTCTGCAGCGTCTGCTGCACGGCCGCGTCCAGTCCATCCAGCTTGCGTCCAATGTCCCGAATCACCCGGCCCAGCACCGTGCGCTGCCGGCGAGAAGCACCCGCCGCATCCGCTTGAACTGCTTGGCATAGGCTTAGCGGCCGGCCTGCCGACTCAGTCCTGGTCCTTCGCGCTCGTAGCTCTGCCGCAGCTTCAACCCATGCCGCTTGCACCGCATGACCAGCTTGCGGCGCGCCACCTCCAGCAAGCGGCTGTCGGTGGGATGGGCGATGGCCTTCTCCTGCACCGTGCTGTCCACGATCACCCGCGATAGCTCGCGCCCATCCACCGCCTTCATCGCCTTGGCCGCGTTGATCGTCTGGGCCAACAGCTCTTCCATGCCCGCCTCACCCAGACGCTGGCGCCAGCGCGTGAGCGAGCTGGGATCGTACGGCAGGATCGTCTGGAAGAACACCTCGACAGTGAAGAACTGCCAATACGGGTTCTCCAGCCAGCGCTCACACACCGCCTCGTCAGACAAATCGTAGGCATGCTTGAGTTAGAGTAGCCCGGCCATCAGCCGGATCGGCAGCGCCGGGCGGCCGCCGCGTACAGGATCGGCAGGCAAACGCGAGGCCAGGGCCTGTTCCAGTGCCGACCAAGGCATCTTCCCGGTCAAGCGTGCCAGTGGATGGCGCAGGTCGATCTGGTTCTCCAGACGCGAGCGGAACAGGTCTTGGACAGGGGGGCTTCGGTAGCAGGAAGGCGCAGGCGCATGGCGGAAATTGCAAGGAATCTGCAAGCAGTCTTGCAAAAAGCGGCGCTGCGTGCATGCCTGTTCCAGACGCGAGGACGTGATGAATCAACGGGTTGACGGGTTATTCAGGGGCGAATATTTACATTATTATCAATATAATAAGGCCTATCCAGCATAACGCTTTATCTCCGTGAGGGAGGATAATTCCGACAACCGCTTCTTCGCATCGATGGTATAGCCATACAAAGCGCTTTTAACTTCATCTATCTTAGTCGGGTCTATTCCATCAACGGTCAATAAGATTCCGCTGTGAATTTCCGCGTAACTATGCGTGAAGACTTGACTCTTCTCAACATTCTTGGTGCGCAGGCCCTGTTTCTCTCGTATCGCATTCATCTGCATCGCCATCACAACTGTAGGCCCTTGTTGCCGAAAAAATTCCAACGACAAATCAATCAATGCGTCCTTGGCCTGATCTGTTGTCAGTTCTGGTGCCGACCACTGGACGCCGAGTTCCATAGCTGCATAACGAGCCGCTATCACAACGTCTGAAGAGCTTCCTGATGTTCCGGACATGACAGGAACTTGCGCAGCATCCCTAATACTGGTGCCAGCATCCATAGACAGATCCATTCCCGATAAGGTTTTAGTCGAATGTGTCCCAGAACGATTAGCGTCATGGCGATTCTTTTTTCGATATGATTTTCGTGGTTGAATATTTAGGCGGCCAGCCAACAATTGTCCCTCTTGCGATAGTTCGAAGCCGGTTTTTACTTGCTCTGCAGTGAACGGGCCTGATTGGCCTTTAAGTATCATGGAAAAAGCGGAAGCTGCTTGGTCTGAAAGCTTCCAAGAGCGGGATTTAGCATAAGGAGAGTCCTTATCAGGTTTTTCAAGCCCAAGGACCTCGTCACCTAATTTATTACGGTCTCGGCATTCTAGCGCAGGTTCATATTTCCATAAGCTTCTCTCAAGATGACAAAGCCATTCTGCCTGCTTATGCGCAAAAGATTTGATATCTCTCATTGCGCATGTTGCGTTAGCAATCAGGGCCTTCTCGGCCGCGATGTTTGATATATATGCCTGAGCCCGTTGGCAAAGATGGTGTTCGGAATAATAAGCATTATTTGACAAAGATTGTGATAGAAATTGCATGATACTTGAATCGGTTTGATTGTTTGGGTGATAAATATTCCCGGAAATATTCGCTGCGCTATACGAAATCTCGGAGCTGCGAGCAGGTTTTGGGGCGCGAGATAGTGGGAAATTATCTGCCTGAAAGGATTTCGCCCTCTGGTCTGAGCACTCGACTGGAGTATCCAAATTTTGCTTATCTTCTGATTCTGAGAGGGATATTCCTGTGCTTGTAGAATTGAAATTTGATACAGATTTTGGATTAAACATATTCTGAGACTACCTTCTATGTTTGATCTTCACTTAAGAGGCTGCTGGAATAATGAATTCCACCTGCTTATCGTCAGCAATGTGTTCACACATTGTGGTCGAGCCATTCGGACCATAAAAATGGCTGACCCTTTGGATTTTCCTTGGCGTACTCGTAGAATAGAGGAAGGAACTCGGACCTTTCATTACGGAATTCTGAGCGCCCCTTGTCAGAAACGTCTTTATTATTGTCCAGACTTCGTCCTGGATTAAATTTACGTTGCCGGTCGATGATGTCATCAAACGACAACATTGCAGCATTTCTTAGTATGTCATGCATGACAATAAAGATTGTCGTGCGGCCCAGACCCATACCACAATGTACATGCAGCCTTTCATCAGGGGTCATCTCCCGCTCCATTGCAATAAACGCATCAATATCGTCCGTACGCGGTGACAGATGATCTGTCACTGTCAAACGTACATATTTGGCGCCTGCAGCTCTCACAAGCTCTTCTTCGCTAAAAATCAGTGGCCTATATTTAACGTCGCCCCGCGTGGGTTGCGGGCTTCGCTCTTGACATCTTTGCGATGGAAGATATTTACCGTCTCTTGCGATTTAAGCGCTTGAATCCTCTGTTGCTCGTCTGCCAAGGCTTCGTCACGTGATTTGCCAGCATTGCCCCAGTTGTTTGGTGTACGCCAAGTACCCGGATAACCGCCGACGATGGCATGCGACTCTTCGCGGGCATCCAGAACGACCACTGGGCGTTCCTTGGACGGCATCAACCTAGTAATCTGCCCCATGGACGCGATACTGCCGCTACCTGAAACGTGCAGGTTTTTCCAACCAGTCGGATTGGAGCTTTCGGGTAGGTCAAATTCGTCCGAGGAGCGAAAATTATCGGATTCTCCTAGATCTCTGTCGTAAGCTAGAACAGGACATGAGGTGGCTGGTGGCGGGAGATGCAAAGGGTTTCTGGATTTCTGGATCATTTGATGAAGCGCTGCTTTCGACCGAGGTGGTTGCCGGCTTGGTAAATCAGCGAGCTCTGCGGGAACCGCTTGATGAACGTGGTTTGATACAACCTCCTCATGAATACTCTTAGCGGAGTCGGCACTCTTCATCCCCTCGCTGCCGGCCGATGGTGCAATTGAACTAGATATTGTGTTTCGCATTTGCAATCATCCACATATAAGTGACTATAGAAGCAAGTTTGGCGAAGAGCGCGCCGCTTCGCTTTACCTCACCGAAGTCTTAGCTGCGACGACGAAGCCATTGAGGCGGAG
>NZ_MDEE01000085.1 GCF_002939865.1 Xanthomonas dyei | reverse complement strand
AAATGGCGAAACTCCGAAGATCCAAACGCGATTCTCCGGAACGATGCGGACATTCTGCCCTCTCAGGCATCGTTATTCAGACCTTCCCTAAAAAAGCGCGCTTGTAATTGAGGCTGATGGAAAGCTTGTTTTCAATGTCAGAGAAATAGTGGACGCAACTTGCTGCAGTAGCTCCTTCTTCATGAATCACTTCAGATCCTTCCAGACGAACACCATCCCCTCGAAATTTGGCGCTGTCGCATTTGATAAAAGTAGTCAAGTTTCCGCCCGAGTCGCGCGCGACATACCAGTCGTCCTCAAACGCAGGGTTGCGCGTCGGCGGCTCGCCGTGGTGGGCTTGATACACTTTTACGTATACGGCCATCTTCTCCTCATCAATGGCATAGGGCGTTAATCCAAATGTTTCAGGCTGTGCAATGCGAAGATCGAGCCTGTCGACAGGATTGCTCCGTTCAACCGAGCCGGTCTCGGTACGCCTCTCGTTTGACGAGAAACGCCCCAGCAATGTCTCGACGGGGACACGGTCGACATAGTCGATCGCGACCGAAATTTCCTTCCGGAAATCATTCGTACGCGGGTTCGCGCGCGCACCGGGCGGGGTGGGGGTCATGTCCGGCCATTCGATGACAAGCGTCACGCCTTCGCCCGGCCACGGTGCGATCTGGCTGTCCAGGTAGTTGGCAGGGATACGGAACGTGTTCGGCCCCAGCTTCACGTCCACAGGCGCATCCGAATAGGTGTGCCCGTTGATGGTGCGGCCTGTTGTGACGGTGTCAGACATGGGGGAAGTCCTTTTTTGTTCGGGTGATGGCGTCCGTGCACAGGCACTGCCGGTCAAAGCGACGGCAAGTGCAAGCGTCAGGCACCGGCCGGATGACATCATGTGCATTGGTCAATCCATTGCAGGGTCTACCGAGAACTATAGGCAAATAAGCGATGGCGGGACAGGTTGACCACATCGATGACCGGCGTTCGACCCTCTTTAGGTATCAACAAGACCGATGCCGATTTCGGCTGGCGCTTGCGGCTACTTCTGGATCGAAGCACAAGCACTGATCGGCTGTGCGTATCAAGAAAATGCAATGAGCGCAGAAGGGTAGCGGTGACTTTCGCGAGTGGATATGCAGACCTGCAGCATTGGGGCGTGCCTTGATGTACGACCGGGAGGAACTGACCTCCGGTACTCAATAGAGCCGCGAGATGTCGTACTGCCCCCATATGCTGCACAGGCTGTTACAGGCGCTGCCAACCTCTGGGCCAGATCAATCAATGCCATGCCGATGCTTGACCTCACCCCGTTACGCGGACACAGTCCGGAGCGTCTGTTTTCTCTGCTCAGGGGATGCTCGTGAAGAAGCTGATGCGTTGCCTGGTAGCCACGGCGCTAATGCCCATCATGACGCTTGGGTGTGCACGACTTTCGACAGAAGCTGCTGCAGCAAAGCCCTTGCGCGATGCCGAGGAAGTGTCCTCCTTTCCTCAGGCACCCGCTGCTTCGCCCACATCCTGGATCCCCTTCAAGTTGGAGCGGCAGATGGGGGCTATCTGTGTTGACAGGATGCAATCGCAGGGCGCTGCGCCTGCACCGCTGTTGAGGGACGCGTTTTGCCGAGGCCCGGCACCCGCGCACATGGCGCGCGCACTGCTGGCTCTGCGTGCAGACGCCGTCGATACTTCGCAGCAGGCGCGCGAAGCCAGTCTGCGCAATGCGGTCTACGTGGCCGCACCTGGGTTGGGACGACGCGCGGATTTCACTGTGGCCGCGGGTGAGCTCACGATTCGTTCGTTCGAAAGTGCCGATCCTGACAAGACGGTGTATCTGGTCTGGCCAGTGAAATGCAGTGCGGGTGACGCAGGCCTTGCATGCCAATCAGGCCAAGGGCGCAAAGCCTATCGCCTCGATAAGGACAGCAATGCATCCGACGTCAGCGTATCGATCTTCCCGCAAGCGCCCAGCCTGACTGCTGAAGATATCGCCAGGCAGAACGAACACGGCGGCTCGGAGCTTTTTCTGTTCGACGACAAGTTACCTATGGCGCCAACCATGCGATGGCTAATGGAGTTTGACCCCGACCAGCCGCTTGCCGCCGATGACCCAAGGCGGGTCGGCGCTTATGCGCATTTTGGCTTTCTCCGATGGACGGGTGAACGCTTCGAGCGCGTCGAACGGGTTACAAGAGCGCAGTGGCCGTGTCGTCAACAACGCGCGGGCGAACCAGCATGTTCTGATTATCCAGATGGTGAGGACCGATTCGTTTCCCATTAATTCAAAGGTTGCCAACTCATGGCGTGCGGCATAGGGTGAGCGCAAGCGCACAGGTGAAACCAGGCCAAAGCAGTAACCAGCACGACAAGGCATGATTGATATCGTCCTGATACAACAAGCCGATTAAAGCTTAGGCAACCCACACGGAGCAGAGCATGCATCATCGCCATTTGAACGGATTGCTTGTGGGTGTCGTGCTCATCGCTGCAGCTGGATGCGCCCAAGACAGCGCTCGCTCGGCAACCAGCCCTTCAGCGACGATAGCTGCCGCCAAGAACGTCTACCCGGAAGTGCCCTTGTCCTCTCCAAAGCCATGGAAGCAGTTCGCGCTGGAGCAAGACATGGGGGCCACCTGTACAACCCGATTACAGCGAAGCGCTTCTGGCCGCAGTGTTCTTCTGCCTGCCGACGAATGCATCGGCCCTGCGCCGCGCCCTTTAGCTCAAGTTATCTTGGCGCTTTCATCATCTGATCTGGCAATCACTCCCGACACGCGCGCAGACGCCTTGAAACATGCTGTTTACGTTGCATCTGCTGGTTTGGGTAAGCGTGCCGATTTCATGCTGGCGACCGATGCATTCTGGGTGCGCTCTTTCGAATCACCCGATCCTCTTGATGTCGTATACCTGGTTGGTGGGGTGCGGTGTACCGATCAGGCAGTGGACTGCAAGGATTCGGGTGGCGTACGCGCATTCCGTTTCGATGCGAAAGGACAGCTGGCCGATGTTAGTAGAGAGGTATTGCCGCCTGCACCCACATTGACCGAGGACGAGATCCGTCGTTACCAGCCTTACGCGGAACCTGTCCCGTTTCTTGATATGTCGCGTCTGTGGGCGGTTCCCGTGCTGCGCTGGGTGATCGAGTTCGGCCCGGACGCACCGCTTGCCAGTGATCCGCGCTACTACAACGATTGGGCGTACCTGCATTTCGGATTTCTGGTCTGGAACGGGCAGCGCTTTGACTTGATGAACACGGTTGATCGCTCGCGATGGCCGTGCAGGCCCGTCGCTGAAGGAAAGGCTGCCTGTTCTGGTCCGCTGGACAACAAGGGCGACCGTTTCGTCACTCATTAATCGATGCAGGGAGAGCAAAGATGGCGCGTGTCATAGAGCTCAATATCAAAGAGCGTGCAGACGAGGTTGTGGTGTTGTTCAATGCCAACCGTCCCGCAGATGCAGTGGCATTGCTGGAACGGCATCGGCAAGGACAGCCAGAAATCGTGCAAGAAAGCATGGATCGCTACGTCGGCATCCAGGCAGAGCGTGATATCGCTGCCAATGCAGGCCGCGCGCAGACGCCAGGCGTTACCGCAGCGCTACAACGCCTGCAAAGCATTCACACGACTGCACCGCGATTTCCAGCCGACAATGAGTTGGCGACTCTCTCCGACGGTCAAAAATACGACGTTTACGCAAGCATCGCCCAAGCGCGTGGCAATACGGCAGCAGATCAGGCGCTTGCAACGCCAGGGCAACGGGTCATCCTTGGCCTGCGGCAAGAGAATTCCACGCTCGACGCCATGGAAGATTCGGCACATCCAACCCAAAGGCGGTCAGATAACCCGGCAACTCCTCGCGATGAGTCACGCGGTGGCAGCGGTGTCTACAACGATCGCCTGGTCGTTCTGTGGAAGGACGCAGACGGAGCCGCTCATGTGGTTGAAGCGAACCGCTCTAACACCGAGCCCACTGCGCAATACGATCACCACGCGGGCAATACCGGAGCGAGGCCGCTGGGCGAGGGCGGTCGTGAAAACCGCAGATTCGATCCCTCCCCCGGGTTTGAGAGCATTACGCGGCCGCGCAAGATCGAGGGTGACGATGTCAATGGGGATGGTGTCCGTGACCTCGGACGTTTGGGCGAAGGCACGATCGAAATGCAGAGGGCGCAGCATCCCAATCCATTGCTGGCTGGATCCATGGACGATGCGCTGCGGCCTAGCCAGGCTGCAGTGACTGCAGGGCGCGGCATGGTGCAGCGGGACAGCAATGCCGACGGCTGGTTTGATCACGCCGACGTCAACGGCACACAGGATCTCAACGACACATTCAAAATCCACCGCGGATCACGCGGCAGCACGGACTCGGCCGGCTACCAGACTATCCACGCGGACGACTACGAGCCGTTCATGGATGCTGTTCAAGGCAACCCTGCGCAAACACGCTGGCAATACGTGCTGACCAGCACGACCACCGGCCCCGTGCGAGAGCAGCAGCTAGACCAAGGACTTCAGCAGGAGGGAGCACGGCCCGGCCCTCAGCCGCGTGGCAATCAGCCGCCTCATCCCCAACGGCAAGAAGGTGGGCCGGTAGAGACGGTGCACGGCAGGCAGCGACAGGCAGACCTGGAACCCACGCCGCAGGCACCTCACCCCCTGCATGCACAGGCAACGACTCTGGTTGGCAAGTTGGATGATGCCAGCATGGGACGGAGCAGCGATGCGCACAGCGAGCGGATGAGTGCCAGCTTGGCGCATCTGGCAAAGGAGCACGGGCTTGAGCGGATTGACCATGTGTAGCTGAGCAACCAGACACCGCGTGCGGCGGCCGGCGCTACCGTGTTCGTGGTGCAGGGCGAGCCCAGCAATCCGGCCCATCTGCGTGCCAGCATGCCCACTGACGTGGCCGTCAGTACGCCCGTGGAGCAATCGCTGGCAAAGCTGCAAGAGCTCGACGCGCGCACCTTGGCGCACAGCCAAAGCCAAGCGCAGGAGAGATCGTTGGCGCAGGAGGAGGCGGTTAAGCCGCGGAGCATTGGGTGAGCGTGTCTGGCTTCCGTCTTCGAGCGGTAGATCCTCGTTTAGGGAAGGTCTGAATAACGATGCCTGAGAGTGCGGAATGTCCGCATCGTTCCGGAGAATCGCGTTTGGATCTTCGGAGTTTCGCCATTTC
>NZ_MDEE01000084.1 GCF_002939865.1 Xanthomonas dyei | reverse complement strand
CTCCGCCTCAATGGCTTCGTCGTCGCAGCTAAGACTTCGGTGAGGTAAAGCGAAGCGGCGCGCTCTTCGCCAAACTTGCTTCTATAGTCACTGTAGGAGATCGACATGGGTCTATGCGCTTCAAAGCCGAGCGTGGCAGGGTCACCTGCGGGTTATGCAACCCCCACCACAGAGCAGGTCACGCCATCCGAGTCCTCTCATCAACCAGTAGCTTCAAATGCAGGAGCATTCGATGGTTTAAACGGGCGTCCGCCAAAATTGTCTCATCATCGACTGGCGAGGCGAGCCGGGCAATATACGCTAAAGCAAGCTTCTATAGCTGACTATCAATCAGAGAGAGGACACCCTAGTGATTCAATAAAAGATCGTAGCGGATCCTTGTTTCCATGGGTTCGTGTTGCCGATGTCAATTCGGGCTCTCCTTATAGCTTTGAGATAGATAGTTCCACTACAGTTAAGGTGGCAGGATTCAACGGTCTGACTCTTAACCATCAAGGAACACGTCACCTCTACAGCGCTGGAACAAAGCCAAGTGAACATGCCGGTGGTCACCGATAATATGACTGCCTGCATTGCGGTCGCATGCGCTGCGGAAAGAAGCGATCCTTACACAGGCGAACGCATGCCCGGCGCGCAGGTTCGAGTATTTCATCTCCTGCCTTTTAATCACGAAGAACTCCAGCCGGAAAACATTATAGCATCCATTCGTGATTATATACATGACGTCAGGGCCAAGGGCCTGACTATGCGCGTTGCAATGTATGGAGGAGATCGAGTCGGTGATTTCTCAGTGAGCACTGCAGAGGCGCTGGAAGATCTGTTTGAAAATGAAGCAATACCCGTGGAATTCAATGAGACATGCGCCAATCGAAATTCAGAAGCGCTGCTCGGTGCCGTCATTCTAAATGACTATTCAACTCAGTTCATAAAGCAGTTGGTTGCTGCCTGACATGAATTAACTGACTTGAAATATATTTTTGCGAAGATAGTTTGGTGACATGGACAATCTCACTTCGCCGTGAAGTCGCTCAGACCAACTCGCTTGGACGGCTTCACAACCCTTGGTGTTGGGATTCGGAGCTTAACTTGCCACGGGGATGATGCGTTGCAAGCCCTGCCCGGAGCCGGTCCTGCATGCTGCCAGCAATTTCCATGACTGAGGGTCAGGGCTAATCAGGATAACTTATAAAAGAGGTTAGGAAGGCATGAGAACAGAGTTCCCACGATCCCATTCCCTGTCGTCACTCGAGCACATACGCCACCCCGAATCTGGTATAGGCAACGACTGTGATCTAGAAGCTGGCGCACAGCCCCAAAATAGCGTCTTCCGTCAGTCCGAAGATAGCAGATTGCCAACCACCAGGCCCCCCCGGCGGCGCGGCACAAGCAGCGGGTCTACTAGCCCCAAGTCCACTAGGCAAGGTTCCGGTCACACCGATAACAGTGGGTTAGAAACTCCGCTACTGATCTCGTCAACAGGTCTCCAAAAGCCCAGGTATACGGGATTGGTGCGCAGGGAGTCGAGCCGCCTTGTTTCTGCCGACCCTGTGGTGCACGCGCTGCTATCCTTCGCGCAGGTTGACCAGCCATTTCCATCACAGGTCGCGAGCACTGACGGGGTCCGACTAGAGCTGGTGTCCCGTCGAGACCCGGAGAAAGCGCTTGAGGAGTTCAAGGACGCATTCACGGTTGAGACGGCGCAATTGATGAGCGCCGCCGACTCGTCAGAGCGGACATCTGAGCAAATCGATGCGGACATTCATATACCCTTGTTGCTTAAGGCTATTGAGCGGGGGTCCGCAGCATTTGGACCAAGCGCTTTGATCGAGATGGCAGACGGCAGCCAGATCAGCGCGAAAGCGTTCCTCGCCTCGTGTGCCCCAGATGTCATGTCCAATGACGATGTCCTGTCGGCGTTCATCAACCAGAAACTGAAAGGGGACGAGGACCTCCAGGTCCGTCTGGGGGCACAGGAATTGCTATATGTGGCGACCAAGAAAGAGTTTCAGCTCGGCGGCTTGGCCGGTAGCATCGGCGTCAGCAGCGTCATCGGCTCGGCATGGGAACTCGGCGCTTCGGAACTGTTGAAAAAAGCCATCTTCGGCAACAATTTCTCGCCCAGTCAGTATGCTCTGCAATTGGCCGGAATCGATTCAGTGCCCCCTTTGATAATCGAGACCATGGACACCATGTTTGTGCTTGCAATCATCAAGGGTATGAAGGGTGAGGACTGGTCCATGCGCGACCTGCTTCCCAAGGCAATGAAAGCCGGCGCCATCTCCTCAGTTGTGTCATTCCCCAATAACGTCTTGCAGTACACAGGCTTTAAATCAGGAGCAGGTGATCTTGCTGCCAATGCGACGACAACCGAAGCGGCTATTTTTGGCGCTGCCTCTGGCATTCCACCCGAAGTCAAGGAAAGCGAAGAGTTGATGCGTGCTGGATTGTTCCAGAGCATTAAGGACGGCGTCATGGCGCACCCTGGCCAGAAGATGGGCCCAGAAGAGGCGATTGAGCAGATGACGCGTCATGCGCTTGATGTTGCACCCGGCGAAAGCACCGCTGTCAAGTCTATGGGGCTGGCATCCATTGTCGGGATGATCCCGCTGATCGCCGGCAGCAAAGCTACAGGATTGCTCTCGGAAAAGGTGCTGCGTATCTTCCGGAGCACCGTGTTTAATCCGATCGAAGCCATCGCTCTGAACGCACTGGCGCTTGGAGGGCGCGTTCATGTTCCTGGGCTATTTGAATCAGACAATGCTAAGCACGCGCGGGTTGTGCAAACCATTCTGGCGCGAGCAAGCGAGGAAATGGAAAGCGGGGCACGGGAAATTACCGCAGAAGAATTGCATCAGATTTTGGCGCCCAAAAGCGAGTTCCTTCGTCATGTAGGAACCGCAATTGTCAAGGGCATGAATGCAAGCTTCGAGGCCCTTCCCGCGCTGGCCCGTAAACTTGGATACGGCGACACTCCCTTGACCAAACGTATTCCGTATCAGGACCTGGCTGTGTCTAATACTTCGCACCGACCCGCCCCTGAGCCGTAATCGAGGGTCGGCAGAGATTCGTGTAAAAAAAGCAAAAAATGCGCTAACTCACTGATACAATGGATGAAATACGATCGTGTGAGCTATTTTTACACGTATGTCGGCTGACCCCCGCAGATCGCTCGCGACGACTACGAGGACCGCCGCGAGCGTCAACGTCAGGGCATTGAGCTGGCGAAGGCCAGAGACAAGTACCGTGGCCGCCCGGCAGACGCAGCTGTACATGCTCGCATCGTTGCGTCGCGCGGCCGTGGAGAGACAAGCGCCAACACTGCACGCCTGGCAGGCACGAGCGTCACCACCGTCAAGCGTGTCTGGGCCGCTCACTGCGCGCAAGGCCACGACAATTGAGCACTAGGCAGGGTCATCAGGTAGAGATGGCTCTGGGTCCGCCTAGAACTCGCCAGTGGGCCAGATTGAATTGGGGCCACGACGACGCCGGCGCATGTGAGGCGTTTACGTAGGGGCTTTGCCCCTACACCCCAGATCAGCGCCCCCTGCTTGTTTGGCTTTTTTGCAGCCAATTTTGTGGCCAAACTCGAACAGCGAGAGGATGGCTTGGCACACATTTTTTTCTCGCTCCGCCAGCCCAGCGCGATCGTCTAGGACGTGCACCCGAGCCGCGCCCGCGATCCAACGGTGATCTGCCTCGGGGAACGCGTTTCCAAGTATGGCTTCGGCGTGCGCAATAAGCTCTTGTTCCAGCATCTGTTCCAGCATCGTGATTTTCATCAGCGTCGCGTCTCTGGCGTGCCTGTGAGGACATAGAGGATATCCACTCCTATTCGGGGGGCAGCCGACATACGTGTAGAAATAGCTCACAAGATCGGATTTCATTCATTACATCAGTGAGTTAGCTGATATTTTGGCGCAACAAAACTACACGACTAATGCCAGTTCAGTCTCATACTGGAACGCCATACCCGCCTGGAGCAGGAACTGACCCAGACACGCCAGCGAGCCGACGCCCAGCAGCGCGAGCGTGACGCGCTGCGCCTGACAGCCGCCGAGCACCAAGTCCTGCAGGTGCGATGGACCATAGATGTCCAAGCGCTGGAAGGCGTGCGCGCCGAACTGGCTGCGGCACGGACCGATCTGGTCGAAGAGCGCCAGCGCCGGGAACATGCCGAGGCGGACACCTTGCGGGCCACGACGGTACGTCTGAGCACGCTGGAACAGTTACTGGTGCAGCTGCGGCCAGCGCACTCCGTCGGCGAACCCGAAAACGCCATTTCAGCCGGTGCAATGACGGCAGGCAGATGATCAGCCGTTTTGGGGGAAGGCACCGGTCATCCCGTATGCCTTTCGTCGTCCCAGCCACGACTTCGGTGAGGCGAAGCGAAGCGCTCCCCCGCCAAACTTGCTTCTACAGTCACCGCAGGAGATCGACATGGGTCTATGCAATTCAAAGCCGAGCGTGGCAGGGTCACCTGAGCATTATGCAACCCACACTACAGAGCAGGCCGCGCCATCCGAATCACCGCTGTCATCGCATAAGGAGTCGCCTTCTTCTTCGATCAGTGCACTGCGCGAGGCTTTACCTTCCCCACCGCGTCGCTCCGCTTCTCCCGAACCGCAGGGCTCACCCAGTTGGCAAGGGGCAGGATGGTCCGGCCATGAGGGTTTTAGCAGCTGGTCAGAATGCCAGGGCAACTTTTATGACTCAGCCCATGAGTGGCAGTGCGTATCGACCGGCGAGTATCCGATCGCTCCTGCCGATATGCGGTCTCAGCCCGCCTGGAACCCTTATGCCAGCTTTGACACTGGCGCAGCTTCTTCGCACCCTCAAGCACTCCAAGAACGGGCGCAAGATTCGCGCACATCTCAACCCGTAACGGAGGCCATCAACGCTCTTCGCCAAATCAAGGCACGCTTCGCGGCGCTGCTCGATGGAAACTGGACGCCGGGAGAGGAAGAAAAAATCTTCGACGCCGTAGTCATTCCGACGCTAATCGCGGCGGAGTCCGCGCGCAAACCCGGCTCGCCATTGACTTTGCTCGATACGTCCAAGGAACTTGGTCAATGGTTGAGAAAAAGCATCCCCGCGTCGGGCAAGAGGGCCGTAGCCGTACTGCCAGGCTACGAAGAGCATGCAGTCGCCGTGGATGTCCGCATTATCGGTGGGCGGCGTTCGGTCTTTATCATCGATCCACTGGGAACGGATCCCGACCCTGAGGTTTCCCCACATTTTTTTCTGCGAGATCAAGTGCTTGCTGGGCCAGGGTGTGGAAGAAGGTGCGCGCATGGTGCACGCTTCA
>NZ_MDEE01000083.1 GCF_002939865.1 Xanthomonas dyei | reverse complement strand
CCTTGAAGCGTGCACCATGCGCGCACCTTCTTCCACACCCTGGCCCAGCAAGCACTTGATCTCGCAGAAAAAAATGTGGGGAAACCTCAGGACCAACACCCCATCCTTCCACCCCTCGAATCGGTCAGACCATGCCTTCGTTCTCGCACAAAACCTTTCTTCCGACCGCGATGCTGTCGCTCGGCATCATCCTCTGCTCCAGCGTGGCCACGACTGCCGCCGCAACATCGCTGCATGTCGTCTCCCGCACGGAGCAGATGACATCGTTCACCCACACCGGGCCGAGCAGGACCGAGGTGTTCAATCAACAATGGGCCGACGGTGCCGCGCAGTGCCGCGACGCGTTTCCGCAAACCACCTCGGTGCAGCTCGGCCAGGTCAATACCCGCGCGATCAACGCAAAGACCTTCAAGGTCACCGGCAAGTGGATTTGCAGGGGCTGATCACTGCGGCCGGCGAGCAGTGCTGATTCAAGAATCAGCCTGCTTCAGGCGCAATCGCCAGGCGAGAACGAACATCGCGGCGACTGAGCAACCCATGCGTAACCGCAAGGCGCTGCGGACGCGTGCAGCATGATAATTGCGCAGCATCCCCCCCCGATCGCGGAGCGTGGGGTCGGCTTGAAGCCTTGGTCTAGATGGTGGGCCACGATGGATTCGAACCATCGACTAAAAAGCTTGGAAGGAAGCGCTGTTTCGCATATCGATTAGCGACTTATGGCCGCAAGTTTCCCGGAGGATTGCCCCGGTGCCCTCGCTTCGCAAGGCATTACCCGCACTTTTACCGACATCTGTGCAGCACCCCTAGGCCATCAGTGCGAACGGCGTGCCCGGTGTAATGCCGTTGCCTAGGCGCTGGCGTGGACCTACTTGCTTGGCCGCCTGGCTATTCGCATTCCTAGCCGCATGCATGCGGCTCTCATGGTCAGAGTCTTTGAGCCAGGCGGACACAGTTGCGGCCTGCCTGCTTTGCCGCGTAAAGCGCTTCGTCGGCTTGTCTCAACAATTCGTCCGCGCTCACTTCTTCGTTATAGGAATCGAAAAGACATGCGCCTACGCTTATTGTTAAATGCCCATACGGACTATCGAGATGTTCGATGGAAAGCTCAACAACACGCTGCACCATTCGCTCAGCTGTCATCTTCAGAGCAGCCCAATCGCTGGACGGCAAGAGCACCGTCAGCTCCTCGCCACCATAGCGAGCCGCAAGATTTCCGGCGCGGCG
Source organism: Xanthomonas dyei (assembly GCF_002939865.1). Taxonomy (GTDB): domain Bacteria; phylum Pseudomonadota; class Gammaproteobacteria; order Xanthomonadales; family Xanthomonadaceae; genus Xanthomonas; species Xanthomonas dyei. Next base: position 4,133 of record NZ_MDEE01000083.1, on the reverse strand, counting down.
CGCCTGATTTTTGAGGACATTGGCCACCGCTTTAATGCAAAGATCGCCTGCTGGATGCCCATAGCGATCGTTGTAAAGCTTGAACTGGTCTATGTCCACCATAATGACCCCGAGTGGCAATGCGGTGCGTCGCGCACGGCCAATCTCTGCGGGCAGAACCGCATCCAGTTGCCTCCTATTCGCTAGGCCGGTCAAGCTATCTTGCATTGCGATGGCTTCAACAGCGGTGTAAGCCAGACGTAGTTCATCCTCAATTCGCAATGTCTGCCGTATTTGGCGTGAAATAAGAACCACAAAAAGCGCCGGAATAAATAATATCAGGCACAACATAAGCAGCGATCTACTGAGGCTTGCGTACCACGCCGCCAAGATTGCCTGCTTCGACTTACCCGCCAGGACCACTAACGGATAGCGACCGAGGCGTTCATAGCCATACATCCGTTCAACTTTATCTGTAATTGACACAACCATTGCCACACCACTCGGAGAGCGCGGCAAATACATCCTAAAGATATCCCCTTGCGCAATACTCTTTCCTATCATGGCGGGGTCAAACGGGTGGCGCACCATGATCTTTCCCGCACTGGAGGAGAGGACCACGACACCCTGCTCTTCCAATTGAAATTGGGCGTAAAAATCACTGAAGTATTTCACACGCAGGGTGACGAGAAAAACCCCTCCGAAGCTTCCATCCCGCTTATTTATTCTTCTCGATACCGGAATGATGAGTTCTCCGGTAGAACGGCTGGTGATCACATCTCCAACATGTATCGCCTCATCCGCGTGTTCTTTGTGATAAATAAAGTACTCCCTGTCTGAATTATTAGCTGATGCCGGAATAACATCCTTATCAGTAACGACCCACTTTCCGTTTTCATCATACACAAAGATACCGTGCAACTCGGGCAAACTACTCAACTGGCGCCGGAAGAGTTTTTGCAACCGGTTCTTGTCAATATTCTCAAGACCATCCCCTTCAATCCGCTCCACCACCCCAAGAGACAGTATCTCAGCGTCCTTAATCGCATCTTCTGCATGCTGCGCAATTGAATGAGAGAAATTCCCGGTCGTCTCCCGCGCTATTTTTAAGGCATAGTCATACCCGATCCAAGCTTGATACGCGTTAGTCCCAAGCAGCAAAACAATCATTGCCACAGCAAAATAGGGAATAGACCTAATAATCAGCCGTTGCTGCCTGATGGATGCCATCACGACTTTATTCCACAGCAGATTCCCGAGCCGCCATTATTCATGCCCACCCCACTGACTGATATCCTCTTCGACGAATAGGAGAGCCACGAAGCTCGCTGAATAATCTTCATCCTCGACGACGCGAAGCCAGGCTCGACGACCAGTAACATGCTCACCGCTGAGCACACGCACTGGAAATGCGGCCCCACTGCCAGCACAGTGCTGCAAACTCAAAAAATCGCCAGAGTCATTAGACCAAAGCGCGCTTGCATTGCAAGATTCCAGTGTATTCGCAGGCTTTTCCAACAACCTGCAAAAGGCCGAATTAACAGCAGTCACTCTTCCGCCACCATCAAAGACGGCCATCGCCACCGGCGATATTTCAAACCCTTTTTGCTTCGATCGCGCCAGCAACGCGCCATCATTCAAACGACTGAATATAAGGCCACTTACCTTCGAGGCCAGCTGCCTAAGCAACTTAATTTCCTCGGCATTGATTTCTTTGGGCTTGGCATCAATAGCACACAGGGTCCCAATAGCCAAACCGTTCTCGCCGCGTAACGGAACACCTGCGTAAAAGCGAATATACGGCGGGCCTTGCACAAGGGGATTGTCGGCAAACCTTTCATCCATCAATGCGTCATTGACGATAAGAGGCTCGTCAGCACTTAAGGCGTGAGCACAGAACGAGACATCTCGAGAGGTCTGGCAAGCATCAAGGCCTATTTTGGATTTGAACCACTGTCGATCTCCGTCAACAAGGGAAATCAACGCAATAGGGACATCCAACCCCTGCGCCAACGCGTGAGTGACTTCGTCAAGGACGCTTTCGGCTGGGGTATCCAATATATCGAGTTGACGAAGAAGGCGAAGCCGCGCCTGCTCGTTTTGGGGATACGGTGCAATAAGCATAGTCAAACACCGAAGAAGGCCGAGCCATCATACCTCCGATGCCAAGATTTAGAGGCCTTACTCACTTCTCAAGTTGGATCAGCGCTCGCGCGCCCGGTTTTGCTTCTGGGGCGCCAAGAACAGACCGCCCCTGCACTCGATGTCGCTAGCGGCCTCAACAGCTCTTCTGGTCGCTCCAACAGCGGTCAAGGCGCGGGCGAGCTTCCCTCGCCCAGGCTCCGCCCGTGTGGTGCCATCTCGTGATTGCCGAGGCATCGCGCTCTGCTTGGCTGATTGCTTGGCTTGCCACATCGACTGCTCTGGCATTGCGGCACGATCTTTAACCTGGCGGCAGCACTCCACCCGCTTTGGCGTGGCAACGATCTGACTTTCGGTGAACAACGGAACCGGCGCTCCGTCCCTCAACAAGCGTACGCACTTGGACAATCACAGGTGCATCCACTTGAAGTGCGAGCTTTGGTCACGTTTGTCGCAAACGACGTCGGCATGCAAGTGAGCGCACGCTCCCGAACCCAGTTGTGCCGCGGCGAAGGCTTTGCCGTAGCGGCGGCCGTGAGACCACCGCTCGCCTCGAGCTGGCCAGTGATCAGCGCCGCGCGTTGTGCCGGCACTGCAAATAGCCCAGCACGCCGCGTCCATCGGACACCTGCATTTGGGTCGCCATAGATAAAGGCGGCGGCAATTTCCCTGCCGCACAAAAAAGGCGCCTACGGCGCCATCTGGCCTGCTGAATTAAGTGGTGGGCCGTGATGGATTCGAACCATCGACCAAAAGATTAAAAGTTAGCTTTACTGAGCTTACGAATCAGCAACTTGCATGGCTTATTTTTCCCGGCGGCTAGCGCCGGAGACCTAGTGCGCGCTTGGGCGTCCTGCCAATTTTCCCGATCCTCGTGGACACCAACCTCGCACTAGATGGCTCGGGCACGCGGCGTCCGGGTAGTCACTTCAGCTCGGATCCTCGCCTCGTGGCGTGTGGCCCACATGACGGTGCCCCGTCGCCCCTGGTCGAAGCTGCTGCAGTCGCGTTGGACAAAACGCGCGAAGGGTTTGCCGGGTGGAGCCGGCCTCTGGCGCTCCAGCAGCACGTACCACTCGCCGGTGAGTCTCTGCACCAACCTGGCAACCTCTTCACCCTCGAAGAAAAGCGCCGTCGGCGCTCCCTTTGCGCCCTGCCAAGACATGTCCCAGCGAAAGCCAGGCGGCAGCACAGGCTCATCGCCGGCATCGACCGCACTCATGCGGCAGCCACCCACCTATAGAAGGTGTGCTCCTGGCTATCGCACTTGTTGGCCAACTGGCCGCGCTCAAGCCTGACCACCGCCTGGTCTACCTGCCGCCTATGGTTCCCGCCGGCCGCGTCGACGAGATCGAGGTGCCTCTGCAGGGCATTGCGGACTAGTGAAATTGCGGCGGATCCGGAGTTAGCGAGTGGGTGCAGCAACCGACTCTAGCGCGCCCCAATCTCAATTTTTCAGATGACCACCGGGGAGAGGTAATTCAGGTAATCAGCCCCTAGAAATGCATATATTTTTATATTTATCAATAACTTATGTAGAAATATCAAAGGTAATTAAAGGGTAATTGGGAGGTAATGGGGTTACCTTTTGGGGAGGTAATCGAATCCCCAAAAAATACCCTTAAATTTCAATAACATAACTTTTCTATAGGAGCCCAATTACCTTAAATCACCCCAAAAGGTAATCCAGAAGTTCCCATTGGCATCAATCGCTTAGATGTTGTTTTAGGCCCCGGATTACCGATTACCTGGTTCCGATGGTCATTTGCCGAAATGCGCCGGGAGGCCTAGCCACGGAACGCAGCCGTGCGGCCCCGCAAAGCCCCCAGGCGCGCAGAGATCTGCAGGGAAGAGAGGCCCCCTTGAATCACACGGATCGGTAACAGCAGCGCGGCCTAGGCCCACCCTGCGGGGGTGCAGCTGACCCACCCCCTGAAAACTGAGCCACAGTAAAGTAGAGACTTCGGCAGCATGGGCCCCCGTAGCAACGAGGATTCAAGCGATGAAGAAGT
>NZ_MDEE01000082.1 GCF_002939865.1 Xanthomonas dyei | reverse complement strand
AGCGTCGCCGAACGTCAGTTGCATGGATGATTCCTCAACACGAGGCGGGTAGTGTCGCGCATCTGCCGTGCTTTGTTCAGAGGTTCCTTAGGGATAGCCGCTGATTTTTCTGTCAGCTTCCGCGATTAAAGATGGTGCTTTCACTCCTTCGAAGAATGCTGGAAGAGGCTCCTCCTGGAACATGTGGTCGAGCTACTCGTGAGTAAGGGTACGTGCGTCCTTTAAAAATTTTCGTAAGTTCATTTACGAATATTCATCGACGAAACCGCGGGAACAATAAGTTAGTCAGAACCGATCCGGCGCTGCGCAAGAAGATGCGAACGAACGATTGCGCATCCGAAGCTATGCCCTGCTGGTCAGCAATGCAAAGAATCCGTTTAAAATACGGCGTCCGAATCGGATGCGTAGTTTGCCCATGCCTGCAAACTAGGTGCGCTTGACGACCCAGCGATAGCCCCTTAGCTGGTCATTGCGCTCAATGCTTTTGCGTGCGATGCGCGCAATTGTGCCGCGCTGCTTGAAAGTGCGATTCCGTTGGATGTCGTAGGCTTTGTCGGCATGCAGTTTGTTTGATCAGCGTCGCTGGCAGCCTTGTTTTCCGGCGATTGTAGATAAGGAAATTCATCGACGCGGTACTGTTCGATCCGTCTTAGAACCTGGTTACGATCTTTTGAGTAATAGCGCCAAGAAGGCCAAATGGATGAACTGCAGGCTGGTGTTGAGTTTGCGCTCGCGGTTCTTCCATCGCCTTCGGTTGTTCTCCAGCCACGCAAAACTACGCTCGACGATCCAGCGCTTGGGCCTGACCTGAAAGTGTGCAGTTCGCTGCGCCTGGCAATCTGCACCGTGAGCTGCTCGCCTAGAATCTCTCGCACACCGTCTGCAAACGGCATGCCGGTGTAACCGCTGTCACGCAGTAGGCTTTACGGGCGTTCCGGTATTGCATGTGCGTCACGAGGCGGCGGCGTATTCCCCGTTCCTTGTCGCCGGTTCGCAGGGCGCGCAGACACATGACACAGTTGCGCCACAGGATGGTGAAGTGGTCATCGTCAAGCAACACGTCAACGCTTTTCGCGAGACGCCGCTTGCGCAGCAGCTGCAGCAACACGGCGTGACGGACGTGGTGATTGTCGGCGCGATGAGCCACATGTGCGTGGATGCTTGCGTGCGCGCTGCCGCCGACATGGGCTATGCGGTGACAGTGCTGCACGATGCCTGCGCCACGATGCACCTGGACTTCGATGGCACCAAGGTACCTGCCGCCCACGTGCAGGCGACGATGATGGCGGCGTTTCAGTTTGGCTATGCGGCGGTGCGATCCACGCAGGAGTCTCTGCAGCGTCAGTGAAGCAACGGTGCGCGCGCCGTCTTCGGTGCCAATGGGGCAGGCCGATCGCCGCGTCCGGTGCATGCGGCTGGCCGGGAGACTGTGCGCAGTGCATGCAGCGCGCAGCGGCGCGCGCACCCAGGTGTCAGGCTGCGACGAAGGGTCGCAGGTGGCGCGCGGGTTTTTCATTACACTTCGCGGGTGCGCTTCCGTCCCTCGCCCTTGTTCAGCATGATGCAGCGCCTGGCTTGCCTGGCGCTGCTACTGCTGTTGGTCGCGCCTTTGGTAAGCCGCACGCTCGAGAACGCCTCCGGCGTTCTTGACGGGCCGCTTTGCCATAGTCAGCCCTGGCCAGCTGGCAAGGTGGCCCATGCCGTCGGTAGCAATGTACATGCCGCGCAGCTGTCGGCAGACGCCGAGGCCGGGACAGCCAAGCGATGGCCGAGCGCCGCACACGATCTGCACCATACCGATGGTGGCCAAGCGTTTGCCTGCGATTACTGCCTGCTCGCCGCGCGGCTGCTGCCCTGGCTGCTGATCGCATGTGTGCTGTTTGCGCTCAGTCGCGGCCGGCGTGCGGTTGAGCGTCTTGCCGCTGGGGCTCCATCAGCCGCCCGCTGGTGGGCACATGCGCCACGCGGCCCGCCGCTGTTCGCCTGAAACATCGGTCGTAGAGCCGCACCCGTCAGCGGTGTGATGTTGGATGTGTTGGAGCGTGTAGATGACGTACTTTGCTTTGCCGCCCCGCGCGGCGGCGACGCCTTGCCTTGCCCTTGTGACGCTGCTGCCGACACTGGCGTTGATTGTCCCTGCCCAGATGCGCCTGCTTGCCGCGGGCGAACCACAATACCCAAGTCTTGATGATTCGAGCGATAGCGCTTCGAACCCGCAACATCGCGATCTGGCCGTTGGCGTACAACCGCGGGATCACCGGTGAATAGCACTGCGCGCCCATGCGCAGAAAAGCTGCCGGGTGCAGCCCACTTCGCGATGAATGGCGCGCGACAGAACGGCAAACGCAAGGCCGCTTTTAACGAAAGGATCGGAATCAGGATGCAAGCAATGCGATCTGTGTGGAAGCGACGGCTGTCGCACGTAATGCTGGGGTGTCTGGTCTGCGCATTGGCGGGATGTGGGCAATGGGGCGGTGGGTTCGCTCCCAATGGCGCAGACCTCAGCGCGATGGCGCGAGGAATGGATTTTTACCTTTACGACACCGAAGGCACGCCGCGGCCATTGCGCAGTTTTCGTGGCAAGGCGTTGGTGTTGTTCTTCGGCTTCACCCATTGCCCGGATGTGTGCCCGACGACGCTGGCGCGTGCGGCGCAAGTCAAGCGCAAGTTGGGTGCGGATGCGGCGAAGGTACAGTTCGCGTTCGCCACGCTGGACCCGCAACGCGATCAGCCAAACGTGCTCAGAACCTACGTGAAGGCATTCGATCCGGACTTTATCGGTTTGACCGGTAGCGAGGGCGATATCCGCGTGGCAGCGGGTAATCTCAAGGTGAGCTATGCAAAGGTGCCGATGGGGCCGACATACACCATCGATCACTCCACCCGCAGTTTTCTCTTCGATCGCGACGGACAGCTGCGCGTGGGCCTGACCCACGAGCAGACGGTGGACTCGGTTGTGCACGATATCCGGCAAGTACTCTGACTGACGCAAGAGCGACCTGCCGGCTTCCAGAATTTCAACGTCGATGACCGCGATGCAAGGCGCTGTGGCGCACGCACGGCTCGACCCAAGGAGAACGAAATGAAATTACATCTACTGATGGTGAGTGCCCTGTCTGCCTTGTCGATGGTGGCCTGCGAGCGCGCACCTGCGCCCGAGGCCAACCCGGCGCCGGCTGCCGTGGCACCTGCTTCGACCACGGCGCCGGCGACGGCACCTGTGGTGGTGGCGAGCGGGGCATGGTCGCGCGCAACGCCGCCGGGCGCGCCGGTGGCGGGCGGCTACCTCACCTTGCGTAATCAATCGGCAACGCCAGATCGTCTGGTGGCGGTGGAATCGCCGGCCAGTGCGCAGGTGGAAATCCATGAGATGACGATGGACGGGGGCGTGATGAAAATGCGCCACCTGGAGCAGGGATTGGTCTTGCCGCCGGGCAAAGACGTGGTGCTGGGTACCGGCGGCACGCATCTGATGTTCATCGCACCGCACGCGCCATTCGAACAAGGCAAGCCGGTGGTGGCTACGCTGGTGTTCGAGCATGCGCCACGCGTCCAGGTGCAGTTCGACGTTCGTGCCCTAGGCGCGTCGGCGCCCGATGCCGAATCGCACGATCAACATATGCACTAGGCAGCGTCGTTGGGAATCAATGTGCCAGCACGGCGGCGTGCTGGCAGCCATGGGTCGTCCATTTCCAGGATCAGCCAGCCGATGGAACGGTCAACAGCTCCGTGTTGTGGTGTCGCGCGTTTTTTCCAATTGCTGCAGGGGCCGTGGGCGTCGCCGATCGTGCGCGAGCTGCTTGCAGGGCCGCTCCGGTTCACCGAACTCAGGCAGGCATTGCAAGACATCGGCGCACATACGTTGACCAGCCGCCTGCGGTAGTTTAAGGCGTGTGGTCTGGTGGTGCGCACCGCGTATGCGCGGATGCCGCCGCGTCTGGTGTACGACCTCACGCCATTGGGTGAAGGGCTGCGCGAGCTCTTCGAAGCACTGCGCGAATGGGGCGAGTCGGTGCCAGCGCAAACCGTTGCGATCATCCAACCAAGGGATGGCGTGGCAATGAGCATGCGGGAGATTGCAATGGGCTGCCCGCTGACCAAGCCTTGAGTGGGCGTTTGGCGTAGCGCCAGGGCGCCGTCTGCAGGTAAGTGCGATGTCGTGGCGGTGTTCTAGCGATTGATGCACCGACCGCTGCAAGCCTGAAACATGCAGCAGTGCGCACATCCGCCACTCTGCCAGCACGCACTGTGTGGCTGGAGCATGGCCACCAAGCCGCTCCTGCTGCACGTCTTGGCGCGTGGCTTGTTGTGGAATATACGATTCGTATACGATATGTATATTCCACGATAAGCCAGGAACCACCATGGGCATCGTCAATATCGATGACGACCTGCACGATCAACTGCGCCGCGCCTGTACCGTCACCAGCCGGTCGATCAATGCGCAGGCCACCTTCTGGATCAAGGTCGGCATGTTGTGCGAGATGCATCCGGAATCCTCGTTCCAGGACATCGTGGCGCAGGAGCTGCGCGCGGCAGGTGTGAGGCCGCAAACCTTGAAGCCGCCTACCGCAAAACCAGCACGCGCATGATCAAGTCGCCGGATGAGATCGCATTGATGGCGATCTCCGGGCAGCTGTTGGCGCAGGTGTTTCATGCGCTGGATCGGCTTCCGCTGGAAGGACGCAGTACGCTGGAACTCAATGCATTTGTCGAACGCATGATTGTGGATGCGCTCGACGCGCGGCCCGCGAGCAAGGGGCAGTACGGGTTCGAATTCGTGCTCAACGCGTCGATCGACGATGTGGTCTGCCACGGTGTGCCATCGGAAGACGATGTGCTGCGCAGCGGGCAGATCGTCAATCTGGATATCACGCTGGAAAAGAACGGTTTTATCGCCGATTCCAGCACGACGTATCTGGTGGGCGAGGTTGCCTATCCGGCGCGGCGGCTGGTGCAGACCGCCTATCAGGCGATGTGGAAAGGCATCGCTGCGGTACGGCCCGGTGCGCGCCTGGGCGATATCGGGCAGGCCATTGCGCGGCATGCGCGCGACCACGGCTACAGCGTGGTCAAGGAGTATTGCGGCCACGGCATCGGGCGCCAGATGCACGAAGCGCCGCAGATTCTGCATGACGGCTGCGCAGGAACCGGTCTGGCGCTGCAGGAAGGCATGGTGTTCACCATCGAGCCGATGATCAATCAGGGGCGCGCGGCGATCCGTTCGCAGCCTGACCAGTGGCCGGTGTACACCCGCGATGGCAAGCTGTCGGCGCAGTTCGAGCACACGGTGGCGGTGACGCGCACCGGCGTGCGCGTGCTCACGCTAAGGCCCGACGAAAAACCGCTGTGCCCGGTGCAGTGATGCACGGCAACGCGCGGCGCGCTAAGGAAGGTCTGAATAACGATGCCTGAGAGTGCGGAATGTCCGCATCGTTCCGGAGAATCGCGTTTGGATCTTCGGAGTTTCGCCATTTCTGGCGCTTTCCGTGGGAATTCCACGGATCACAGGCGCACGCTCCCCATCGCAGGCAGTAATTGCTTTCGCTTCATCCACAGGTTTGACAGCGCAAACAAGGTCAGCACGTGTGCCGTGTTCTTGGCCAGGCCGCGATAGCGGACCTTGGTGTA
>NZ_MDEE01000081.1 GCF_002939865.1 Xanthomonas dyei | reverse complement strand
GGTGTTGACGAAACGCAAAAGCCGGCTATGATGGGCGGCTCGCTACACGGAAAGACGCTACGGCGGATTGAGGTGCAGCGGCGGCAACGTCCTCTTCACGAGGGGTTGACGGAGATGAAAAGCCTGCTAATATGGCCGGCTCGCTTCGCAGAAAACCTTCGGGTTGAAACGAAGCAGCGTCAACCACCTCGGCAACAAGGTGTTGGCGGCAAGAAAAAGTCCGCTATAATGGGCGGCTCGCTTCGACGGAAACGACGAAGCTGACGGGAGCGGCGCTGAGGCCACTTCCCAATGTTCTTTGACAGTGTGCGCAGGTAATTTGTGCGGACGCCTGCAGGAAGGATGATTGTCCATCTTGCAGACGTTTAATCAAAAAGCAACATATTAATTGCTTTGCAAGCGATAAGTTGTCAGTGGTTGAACTTCTGCAGCTAAAGTAATTTGTCTTCGGACATGTAATTTTAAGTGAAGAGTTTGATCCTGGCTCAGAGTGAACGCTGGCGGCAGGCCTAACACATGCAAGTCGAACGGCAGCACAGTAAGAGCTTGCTCTTATGGGTGGCGAGTGGCGGACGGGTGAGGAATACATCGGAATCTACTCTTTCGTGGGGGATAACGTAGGGAAACTTACGCTAATACCGCATACGACCTACGGGTGAAAGCGGAGGACCTTCGGGCTTCGCGCGATTGAATGAGCCGATGTCGGATTAGCTAGTTGGCGGGGTAAAGGCCCACCAAGGCGACGATCCGTAGCTGGTCTGAGAGGATGATCAGCCACACTGGAACTGAGACACGGTCCAGACTCCTACGGGAGGCAGCAGTGGGGAATATTGGACAATGGGCGCAAGCCTGATCCAGCCATGCCGCGTGGGTGAAGAAGGCCTTCGGGTTGTAAAGCCCTTTTGTTGGGAAAGAAAAGCAGTCGGTTAATACCCGATTGTTCTGACGGTACCCAAAGAATAAGCACCGGCTAACTTCGTGCCAGCAGCCGCGGTAATACGAAGGGTGCAAGCGTTACTCGGAATTACTGGGCGTAAAGCGTGCGTAGGTGGTGGTTTAAGTCTGTTGTGAAAGCCCTGGGCTCAACCTGGGAATTGCAGTGGATACTGGGTCACTAGAGTGTGGTAGAGGGTAGCGGAATTCCCGGTGTAGCAGTGAAATGCGTAGAGATCGGGAGGAACATCCGTGGCGAAGGCGGCTACCTGGACCAACACTGACACTGAGGCACGAAAGCGTGGGGAGCAAACAGGATTAGATACCCTGGTAGTCCACGCCCTAAACGATGCGAACTGGATGTTGGGTGCAATTTGGCACGCAGTATCGAAGCTAACGCGTTAAGTTCGCCGCCTGGGGAGTACGGTCGCAAGACTGAAACTCAAAGGAATTGACGGGGGCCCGCACAAGCGGTGGAGTATGTGGTTTAATTCGATGCAACGCGAAGAACCTTACCTGGTCTTGACATCCACGGAACTTTCCAGAGATGGATTGGTGCCTTCGGGAACCGTGAGACAGGTGCTGCATGGCTGTCGTCAGCTCGTGTCGTGAGATGTTGGGTTAAGTCCCGCAACGAGCGCAACCCTTGTCCTTAGTTGCCAGCACGTAATGGTGGGAACTCTAAGGAGACCGCCGGTGACAAACCGGAGGAAGGTGGGGATGACGTCAAGTCATCATGGCCCTTACGACCAGGGCTACACACGTACTACAATGGTAGGGACAGAGGGCTGCAAACCCGCGAGGGCAAGCCAATCCCAGAAACCCTATCTCAGTCCGGATTGGAGTCTGCAACTCGACTCCATGAAGTCGGAATCGCTAGTAATCGCAGATCAGCATTGCTGCGGTGAATACGTTCCCGGGCCTTGTACACACCGCCCGTCACACCATGGGAGTTTGTTGCACCAGAAGCAGGTAGCTTAACCTTCGGGAGGGCGCTTGCCACGGTGTGGCCGATGACTGGGGTGAAGTCGTAACAAGGTAGCCGTATCGGAAGGTGCGGCTGGATCACCTCCTTTTGAGCATGACGTCATTCGTCCTGTCGGGCGTCCTCACAAATTACCTGCATTCAGAGATTCATACCGGCACAGGTCGGTATGCGAAGTCCCTTTTGGGGCCTTAGCTCAGCTGGGAGAGCACCTGCTTTGCAAGCAGGGGGTCGTCGGTTCGATCCCGACAGGCTCCACCATATTGAGTGAAAAGACTTCGGGTCTGTAGCTCAGGTGGTTAGAGCGCACCCCTGATAAGGGTGAGGTCGGTAGTTCGAGTCTACCCAGACCCACCACTCTGAATGTAGTGCACACTTAAGAATTTATACGGATCAGCGTTGAGGCTGGTACGTGTTCTTTTATAACTTGTGACGTAGCGAGCGTTTGAGATATCTATCTAAACGTGTCGTTGAGGCTAAGGCGGGGACTTCGAGTCCCTAAATAATTGAGTCGTATGTTCGCGTTGGTGGCTTTGTACCCCACACAACACGTACATATAGCTCCGAGGCAACTTGGGGTTATATGGTCAAGCGAATAAGCGCACACGGTGGATGCCTAGGCGGTCAGAGGCGATGAAGGACGTGGTAGCCTGCGAAAAGTGTCGGGGAGCTGGCAACAAGCTTTGATCCGGCAATATCCGAATGGGGAAACCCACTGCTTCGGCAGTATCCTGCAGTGAATTCATAGCTGCTGGAAGCGAACCCGGTGAACTGAAATATCTAAGTAACCGGAGGAAAAGAAATCAACCGAGATTCCCTAAGTAGTGACGAGCGAACGGGGAACAGCCCTTAAGCTGGAATGGCTTTAGAAAAACAATCTGGAAAGATTGGCCATAGAAGGTGATAGCCCTGTATTTAAAAGGGCCACTCCAGTGAAGACGAGTAGGGCGGGGCACGTGAAACCCTGTCTGAATATGGGGGGACCATCCTCCAAGGCTAAATACTCCTGACCGACCGATAGTGAACCAGTACCGTGAGGGAAAGGCGAAAAGAACCCCGGAGAGGGGAGTGAAATAGATCCTGAAACCGTGTGCGTACAAGCAGTAGGAGCTCGCAAGAGTGACTGCGTACCTTTTGTATAATGGGTCAGCGACTTACTGTTCGTGGCAAGCTTAACCGTATAGGGGAGGCGAAGGGAAACCGAGTCTGATAAGGGCGCATAGTCGCGGGCAGTAGACCCGAAACCGGGTGATCTAGTCATGGCCAGGGTGAAGGTGCCGTAACAGGTACTGGAGGCCCGAACCCACGTCTGTTGCAAAAGACGGGGATGAGCTGTGATTAGGAGTGAAAAGCTAATCGAACCCGGAGATAGCTGGTTCTCCTCGAAAGCTATTTAGGTAGCGCCTCGGACGAATACTACTGGGGGTAGAGCACTGTTATGGCTAGGGGGTCATCGCGACTTACCAAACCATTGCAAACTCCGAATACCAGTACGTACTATCCGGGAGACACACGGCGGGTGCTAACGTCCGTCGTGAAAAGGGAAACAACCCAGACCCACAGCTAAGGTCCCAAATTCACTGCTAAGTGGAAAACGATGTGGAAAGGCACAGACAGCCAGGAGGTTGGCTTAGAAGCAGCCACCCTTTAAAGAAAGCGTAATAGCTCACTGGTCGAGTCGGTCTGCGCGGAAGATTTAACGGGGCTAAGCAGTGAACCGAAGCTTGGGGTGCATAAAACTTGTTTTATGCGCGGTAGAGGAGCGTTCCGTAAGCCTGCGAAGGTGGATTGAGAAGTCTGCTGGAGGTATCGGAAGTGCGAATGCTGACATGAGTAACGATAATGCGGGTGAAAAGCCCGCACGCCGAAAGCCCAAGGTTTCCTTGCGCAACGTTAATCGACGCAGGGTTAGTCGGTCCCTAAGGCGAGGGCGAAAGCCGTAGTCGATGGGAAGCAGGTTAATATTCCTGCACCTCGCGTGAGTGCGATGGAGGGACGGAGAAGGTTAGGTGTACCGGGCGTTGGTTGTCCCGGGGAAAGGCGGTAGGTTTGAATCTTTGGCAAATCCGGGATTCTTTAAGACCGAGCACCGAGACGAGCCTTTATGGCGAAGTCACTGATACCACGCTTCCAGGAAAAGCTCCTAAGCTTCAGCTCACGAAGACCGTACCGTAAACCGACACAGGTGGGTAGGATGAGAATTCTCAGGCGCTTGAGAGAACTCGGGTGAAGGAACTAGGCAACATGGCACCGTAACTTCGGGAGAAGGTGCACCCTTTTTGGTGGCTCATGCGAGCTATAGCTGAAGAGGGTCGCAGAAACCAGGCCGCTGCGACTGTTTATCAAAAACACAGCACTCTGCAAACACGAAAGTGGACGTATAGGGTGTGACGCCTGCCCGGTGCTGGAAGGTTAATTGATGGGGTCAGCCGCAAGGCGAAGCTCTTGATCGAAGCCCCAGTAAACGGCGGCCGTAACTATAACGGTCCTAAGGTAGCGAAATTCCTTGTCGGGTAAGTTCCGACCTGCACGAATGGCGTAACGACAGCGGCGCTGTCTCCACCCGAGACTCAGTGAAATTGAAATCGCTGTGAAGATGCAGCGTTCCCGTGGCAAGACGGAAAGACCCCGTGAACCTTTACTATAGCTTTACACTGAACGTTGAGTTCGTCTGTGTAGGATAGGTGGGAGGCTATGAAACTGTGGCGCTAGCTGCAGTGGAGCCATCCTTGAAATACCACCCTGTCGTGCTTGACGTTCTAACCTAGATCCGTTATCCGGATCAGGGACCGTGTATGGTGGGTAGTTTGACTGGGGCGGTCTCCTCCTAAAGAGTAACGGAGGAGCACGAAGGTACGCTCAGCGCGGTCGGACATCGCGCACTGTGTGCAAAGGCATAAGCGTGCTTGACTGCAAGATCGACGGATCAAGCAGGTACGAAAGTAGGTCTTAGTGATCCGGTGGTTCTGTATGGAAGGGCCATCGCTCAACGGATAAAAGGTACTCCGGGGATAACAGGCTGATACCGCCCAAGAGTTCATATCGACGGCGGTGTTTGGCACCTCGATGTCGGCTCATCACATCCTGGGGCTGTAGTCGGTCCCAAGGGTATGGCTGTTCGCCATTTAAAGTGGTACGCGAGCTGGGTTCAGAACGTCGTGAGACAGTTCGGTCCCTATCTGCCATGGGCGTTGGAAGTTTGAGAGGGGCTGCTCCTAGTACGAGAGGACCGGAGTGGACGAACCTCTGGTGTTCCGGTTGTCACGCCAGTGGCATTGCCGGGTAGCTATGTTCGGAAGCGATAACCGCTGAAAGCATCTAAGCGGGAAGCGCGCCTCAAGATGAGACTTCCCGGGGCACAAGCCCCCTAAAGGAACCATATAGACTATGTGGTTGATAGGTCAGGTGTGTAAGTACAGCAATGTATTGAGCTAACTGATACTAATGATCCGTGCGGCTTGACCATATAACCTCAAGTTGCCTTGGTCCCAACGAACGTTGGTAGATCACCAAACGCAAGCTACGTCACAAGTTAACTATGCGAGACGAGCGCCGTAGGTGCTTCCACACGCAAACGCTTGCACAGCAATGTGCGCACGTTTGAGGAAGTTCCATCTGGCGACTCTCCAACCGTCTCCCTGGTGAAATTAGCGCTGTGGAACCACCCGATCCCATCCCGAACTCGGAAGTGAAACGCAGCTGCGCCGATGGTAGTGTGGCTCAAGCCATGCGAGAGTAGGTCATCGCCAGGGGCTTTACCCGAAACCCTCAGTCCAAC
>NZ_MDEE01000080.1 GCF_002939865.1 Xanthomonas dyei | reverse complement strand
CGTGTAGGCCAGGTTCTCGTCGATCGCATCGGCGGCGGTGCCCTCATCGCCGGTGAACAAGGTGTGGATCTCCTTGTCCAGGTTCTGGGTCAGGGTTTGATGCAGCATGGGGCTATTGGCCCCCACCGCTGACGCCACGCTGATGATGACGGCGACCTTGGCAGCCTTGATCATGGTGGCCATCGCACTCTCACGCGACTGCCCGGTAGCGATGCGGTAGCCCAGGATCAAGATCCATAGCGTGGTCACCGTCAGCGCAATGGTGCTGACCCACTTCATGGCCCGCCCCATCAGCTCCATGCCGCCCATTCCAGGCCTGGAACAGGGATCAAGGTAGGCTGGGGCAGTGACGGCTTGCATACGCATCATGCGATCTGCGGCAAGGGCAACAGCCCTCAGAGTACACGCGCAGGCGAGGGCGGGGCCATCTCCTGGGATCGCTGTGTGTCCAAAGCCTGGGACTGGCGCAAACTTTCTTGCACGGGTAGCACCTCGGCTGCCAGATCGACTTTGGCCCTGAAGCCCGGCGTGTTGCCGACGATCCAGGCAGTGCCGTCTTGTACGGTCACGCTACGCAGCTGGTTGACGTCGACGATACCCGCGCGTTTGGCCTCGACGGTGGCATGCATGGCCACCGCATCAGATGTGCCCTGCGGCAGTTTGCTGTGGATGGAGCGGTACAGCGGATCGTTCGACGTGGCCGTCGCACCCGGCTCAGCCCTACGCTCGGCAGCATCGCCCAAGGGAAGCTTCCAGCCGGGCGTGACATAAACCGGCGTGTCCTCACGCTGCATGCGCTGCTGGGTCTCCTTCCAGCGCTCTGTTGCCATCTCTTTCGCACCGGCACCGGGTGCAAGCGTACCGCGCAACTGATTGATGCCATCGGCCACGTTCATGGACTGCACGTGGCGTGTTGCCAGGGTCAGGCCACCCCGCAGCAGTGCCACATCGTCGCGGTACTTGTCGATCATCGGCGCGTACTGCTGCGCCAGCTGCTGTGATTTGGGGTCTTCCAGCACCGAGCGATCCGGCTTGCCGTCGCCATCGACGGGGAGGAAGTTATGCATCTTATGCGAGTCGCTGAGCGGTTTGGCGACCGCCGGATTGCGGTCATCGAACAGGCTGCGGTCATTGGCGTAACCGGCCTTCTGCAAGGCAGCGACTTCGTGTGGCGTGGCGTAGAGCTTGACCTGACCATAATGCTTGCTGGCAGCGCTGACCGCATCGCCGGCCATCACATGATTGATCACATCCGAGCCACCCTCGGGAATACGGCGGTCCAGGCTGACCGCACCATAGGCGTTGAAGGTCTCGCCCTTGAGGCCAAAGTGATGTGCCGTGACCTGCGCCAGGTCGCCGCCGAGCGAGTGGCCGGTGACAGTGACGTCGGGCTCATGCCCATCACGCTTGCCTTGGCGCTCAGCTATCTGCATTGCATGTCGGGTGAATTCAATTGCATCGGCGGCTTGGTCGTTGTGACGAGCTGTCACCATGCCGCCATCGGCGAAGACGACATCCTCTTTTAGCTGCCGTTCGGGCTCTGTGCCGCGATGGGCGACGACAATTTCGCCTGTATCTACCCGCTGATAGATAATGCCTTGATAGCCAGAAGGAGTATCAATGTATTCGAGACGCTTATAGGGCACGCCGCCGATATTTGCAGTTCGACTATTCTCGCCAATTTCATCTGGCTTTTTATAAACGTCGTTTGCCAGCTCAGCATATTGTTGTGCAGTCAGAGTCATGGTGCGTCCTTTCTGGCAATCAGAGTCACTTTGAACAACTGTTTGCGTAAATCTTCCTTGAATTGACTTGGGTCTGAATGGCCTGAGTCGGGATAGTTGCTCATTTCATCTTTGGGATACCCTCCTAACCAAAAATAGGTCACGGACGGAGTGCCACTCAACAACTTATCTTTGTATAGGCCCGGCTGAAACCTTGTTTCTTCGTGTTTGCCGGTAGCCTTTAAGGAAACATCTACGCTAGTGAGTTCCCATCGACAGACGCCCTTGGCGTAGTAGTCAGCATCAACCATGCCATCGGCATAGATCGTCGCCACGTAAGTGGATGCATCGCGCTTCTCAAAGCGGATAGGGATGCCATCTTCGTCCGACTTGCTCCACACACCGGCAATGGGCTCGATTGGGGTGCATTGCTTGTGGTTGGTCATCTGGTAGAACGCCGTGCCCGAGATCCAGTCAAACGGCCCTGGCGCATCCTCAATCGTCAAAGTGATGCGATACGCCTGCTTCGGATGGGGGTTCTTTTGGTAGACCGGATCACTGGCCGTCGCGTCAGTTTTTGAGGATGGGATAGCCATGGGTTTGCATCCTGCAAGAAAGAACAGTGCAATGACGATAACGAAACAGCCGACAGTCTTAAGGGTCATGGTCGGGATTCTGCTGCCGGTGCGAGTGGATGCTATCAGTTCTGATTAGGCGTTGCGCAAATGTGATGACGCACATTTGCAGGATAAGCGAAGATTCAAGGCCCAATTTTTCGATCAGTATCCGCAGGTGAGCCGGCTATGCCTTGGAAAGCGGTAAAGCCAAGGATGCATCAGTCACCAGTTAGCATGCAGTACGCAGGTTGGACTCCTTGGGCTACCGTGCGGAAAGTCAATGGGCAGATTCATTCAAATATCTGAAGTGAGGCTGCATTGAAGCACTATAGATTGCTGGCCGTAAACGCAACAATGGCCATGTCGACGGGGGCTAGCAATCCTTGTTCACGCCTAACCTGTAAAAGGTGAAGGGGGCGTTATTGTAGTAGGAGATCATTTGGTTGTGACCTCAAGCTGGTGTCTGTGCGGAAGAGTTGAAGCTGATTGCCGAAACTACAGTGCCTTCAGGAGTCTAGGCGTTGTCTCGAGATATCCTTCTTTATAGGGCGGGATACTTAATAAGATTTGAATATTGGCTCGGAGCATGCTGAATATATTACCCGGCACTCTTCGCCCCTATTTTTTTCATGACAAGTTCTTAGCGCGTCAGTGTTGGCAATATCTTTCGTTGGGGCGCCAGCATAGGACATTGTCCCGGAAACGGAGTAATCCCCACGGTGAGGCTCTGCTACAGCTGTGCACTGGTTGTTATATGTAAAGTTTATTTTGCATTCTTTCGCGCTTAGTGATTCGCATTTTTCAAGCGCATCTCTTTGGGCATCCGCTTTCTTGATTTTGTTCTTTGAGACGCCCAATCTGTTGCTGCCGTCACTTGCGATTGCGCCCCAAGTTTTAAGCCATTCACCTGTGGGTCGAGGCTGTTGGGTGGCGCCATTTTGCGGAATCGGTGCACATGCAGCCACTCCTTGGCCTCCAATTGGGTACTGTCCAGGTGGACATCCCTGCTCCGCATGAACACCGGCGGTGCAGGCTGCCAGTGCAAGGATTAGTAGTTTATTTTTCATTTTCCACCAGGTTGCTTCGTCGCAAAGCTGCTTTGAAAATCAAGTCTGACTTCGAGAGTTTTGTGCTGCCAAACCGCGGGCGCCCGAAGCAATGCTTTCACTCGAGTCGCTGCCTGCGATAGTAGGCCTGCTTGGCACGCCTACATTGCTACTGGCATTAGTATTTGATCTATCTTCGTTAGGCGCTGTCCGCTGCGGCATATACGACCCAGCCGGCTGGCCCTGGGGGCCTGGGGATGCGGTATTGTTAAACGCGGTGTAGGACAGGAACGTGCCCATACTGCCCTGCCAGAGCGCGGCGGCGATGGTGGGGATGGTGATGATGAGCATGGGCATGATCAGACCGATGCCGCCTTGCTGCAGGCTTGGCTGGAGAGGCCTTCGGTATTCAGAGAGATGAACTTCATTACCCAGTAGGCGCCAGCGACCTTGGCGGTGAACTTGAGCACCATGGCGGTGACCACGGACAGCATGGCCATCGAGAACAGCGTGCCGATGATGTAGAACAGCCACTTTTTGAACAGGTCCTTGGTCTGGTCGAAGATCAGCGCCAGGATGAAAATCGGCCCTATGCCGATCAAGAAGGCCATGGTGAACTTGAACAGCAGCAGCATTGCACCGGCCGCCATCGGCGGGCTGGCGGTGCCGGAGCCGGCCAGCAGCACGGCGCGCCCCTTTTTCTCCAGCATTTCCGGCTGGCTAGACTCCACCCGCACCGCATCCAGCGCAATCTGGGTATAGGCCAGGTTCTCGTCGATCGCATCGGCGGAGCTGCCCTCCTCGTCGGTGAACAACTCGTGGATTTCCTTGTCCAGGTTTTGGGTCATGGTCTGGTGCAGCATGGCGCCATTGGCACCCAGGGCTGACGCCAAGCTGATGATGACGGCGACCTTGGCTGCCTTGATCATGGTGGCCATCGCACTCTCACGCGACTGCCCGGTGGCGATGCGGTAGCCCAGGATCAGCACCCACAGCGTGGTCACCGTTAGCGCGATGGTGCTGACCCACTTCATGGCCCGCCCCATCAGCTCCATGCCGCCCGTCTCGGGTCTGGCACAGGGATCAAAGCTCGGATAGACAGTCATTGCTTGCATACGCATCGCGCTATCTGCGGCAAGAACAATAGCCCTCAGAGTACACGCGCAGGCGAGGGCTGAGCCATCTCCTGCGATCGCTGACTGTCTAGCGCCTGGGACTGACGCAAACTGTCCTGCACGGGTGGCACCTCAGCTGCCAGATCGACCTTGGCCCGGAAGCCCGGCGTATTGCCAACGATCCAGGCATTGCCGTCTTGCACGGTCACGCTGCGCAGCTGGTTGACGTCGACGATGCCAGCGCGTTTGGCCTCGACGGTGGCATGCATGGCCACCGCATCAGATGTGCCCTGCGGCAGTTTGCTATGGATGGAGCGGTACAGTGGATCATTGGACATGGCGGCCGCGCCCGGATCTACGCAGCGCTCAGGGGTATTGCCCAGGGGCAGCTTCCAGCTAGGTGTCACATAGACCGGCGTGTCCTCACGCTGCATGCGCTGCTGCGTCTCCTTCCAACGCTCGGCCGCCATCTCCGCCGCACCTGCACCGGGTGCAAGCGTACCGCGCAACTGATTGATGCCATCTGCCACGTTCATGGACTGGATGGTGCGCGATGCGATGGTCAAGTGACCACGCATCAGCGCTACATCGTCGCGATACTTGTCGACCATCGGCGCGTATTGCTGCGCCAACTGCTGCGATTTGGGGTCTTCCAGTACCGAGCGATCCGGCTTGCCGTCGCCATCGACGGGTAGGAAGTTATGCATCTTATGTGAGTCGCTGAGTTGGACAGCAGCGAGGGGATTGCGTGCATCCAGCAGGCTGCGGGTGTTGTCGTAGCCGGCTTCCTTGAGGGTGGCGATTTCCTGCGGCGAGGCGTAGATCTTGACCTGCCCATAATGCTTGCTGGCAGCACTGACCGCATCGCCGGCCATTACATGATTGATGACATCGGTGCCGCCTTCGGGAATGCGCCGATCCAGGCTGAGCGCGCCATAGGCGTTGAAGGTCTCGCCTTTGAGGCCAAAGTGATGTGCCGTAACCTGTGCCAGGTCGCCGCCGAGTGAGTGGCCGGTAACGGTGACTTCGGGCGTCTTTCCGCCCTTGCCTAACTCGTGCGCATAATTCAATGCATATTTGGTCAACTCAATCGCTTCGGCGGCTTGATTGTTGTGGCGCGATGCCACCATGCCGCCGTCAGTGTAGACGCCATCTTCCTTTAGGGAAGGTCTGAATAACGATGCCTGAGAGGGCAGAATGTCCGCATCGTTCCGGAGAATCGCGTTTGGATCTTCGGAGTTTCGCCATT
>NZ_MDEE01000079.1 GCF_002939865.1 Xanthomonas dyei | reverse complement strand
AGCCCACGCCGGCTCTCGACACCTAAACTGCCAGATTCCGAACAGATAAGGCTCTTATGCGGCATCCATGCCGCATAAGGTCCCGCGCCGGTGAGCGGGCAAGGACCCGTCGTGATGGTCGGTGTGTCTGGTTTTCAATCGAGCAATCGAACAAGGCCCTGGTGCGGTGTCTTCAGCGCTTACGGGCTCCAGAGGCGGCAGCGATGGGATTCACGGCGCGTCTTCCGACTGGTGAGGGCATTGCGACATCGACCAGCGCAGCCTGCGAAGCTCCGATGACGCCAAGCGCACGTAACGCACCACTCTGCGGCCAGTGCCCGACCAGGCATGCGCGTGTTCCGCTCCACAACAGCACGATCAACCCACTGACTCAGCCGGCCTGCTCCACCAGATCGGCCAGCTCGTCTTCGTCGAAACCGGCAAGCAGCCGCGCCTGCAGATTGAACGGGCCATGCAGGTAGCCGCCGGCGTATTCGCGCAGCAACGCCTTGAAGCGTGCCCGTGGTTCGATACCGGCCTGTGCGCAATACCATCGGTACCAACGCGAGCCGGCGGCCACGTGCGCCACTTCCTCGCGCAGGATGGTCTCCAGCACCTCGGCCGTGGCGGCATCGCCAAGCGAGCGCAATTTGACGATCATCGCCGGTGTCACGTCCAGGCCGCGCGCTTCCAGCACTCGCGGCACCAGCGCCATGCGCGCCAGACCGTCATGCGCGGTTTTCTCGCACATTTCCCATAGCCCGTTATGCGCGGCAAAGTCGCCGTAGTCGTGTCCATGCGCCTGCAGGCGCGCGCGCAGCAGCATGAAGTGGCGGGATTCGTCGTCGGCCACCGCCACCCAATCGGCATAAAACGCATCGGGCAGGCCGCGGAAACGATAGACCGCATCCCAGGCCAGGTCGATCGCATTGAGTTCGATATGCGCAATCGCATGGATGAAGGCCGCGCGCCCTTCCACCGTCCCCAGTCCACGCCGCGGCAGCTCGCGCGGATGCACCAGCACCGGCGTGGCCGGCCGGCCCGGCATGCAGATCGGCGCAGGTGCTGGCGCGGCCGCATTCATCAGCAGCCCGCCATCGCGAAACGCGGCCGCGTACTGTTGCGTCAGCGCGACTTTTTGCAGCGGATCGGCAGCATCCAGGCAGGCGCGTGCGGCGTCGAACAGATCGGTGATCACGGCGCCTGCCGCACCTGTTGCTGCCCCAGTGCCGCGAGCGATGCGGCACGTACCCGCTCGCAGGCGTTTGCCTTGATCCGCAACTCGCAAGCGGTGCGTTTGGCACACACCAGTGCGAACAGCCGCGCGCGATCGGCCGGTGCAGGCGCTGCCACCGATGACGGCAGCGCGCCCGGGCCGCCCGCGCCAATACCGATACCGGCACCGAGCAAGCGCGCCTGGTCGCTGCGGCAATCCACCGCGTACGTCCATTCCGCCAAATCCGCTGGCGCAGCGCCGGCGGCGGCTGCCTCGCGCAGGCGCACAACAACAAGTGACTCATCCACGCGCGTGGCGCCGGCAAGATCCAGCCGTTGCGCGCCGGCAGGCGTGGCGAATACGGGGGCCAGTGCGGCCTGTTGCTGCCAGTCCAATTGCATGTCCAGTGTGGTGCGCAGCGCAACAGGCACTTGCCCGTTGCGCAGGCGCGCATCGTCCACGGTGCGGATCGGTGCAGCGCCATCGGCAGCGCAGCTCGCCAGTAGCGTCGCCATCCCGGCCGCGACTACAGCCAATAGCGCGCTGCGCGGTGACAACTCAGGCGCGGCGACGCTTCTTGGCATCGTCCGAGCGCAGTTGCTGGATGCGTTCGAAATAGCCCGGTTCGATGCCGGTGATGTACTCGCCGTTGAAGCACGAGGAATCGAACTGCTTGATGTCCGGGTTGCCTTCGCGCACCGCCACTTCCAGATCTTCCAGGTCCTGGTAGATCAGCCAGTCGCAACCCAGGAATTCCTGGATTTCCAGCTCGCTGCGGCCATGCGCGATGAGTTCTTCGGCGGCCGGCATGTCGATGCCGTAGATGTTGGGATAGCGCACCGGCGGCGCGGCCGAGGCCAGATACACCTTGCGCGCGCCGGCATCGCGCGCCATCTGCACGATCTGCCGGCTGGTGGTGCCGCGCACGATGGAATCGTCCACCAGCAGCACCACGCGGTTGCGGAATTCCAGGTGGATCGGGTTGAGCTTGCGACGCACCGATTTCTGCCGCTCGCCCTGCCCCGGCATGATGAAGGTGCGGCCCACGTAGCGATTCTTGACGAAGCCTTCGCGATATTTCACGCCGAGCACGTTGGACATTTCCAGCGCCACATCGCGCGAGGTGTCCGGGATCGGAATGATGGTGTCGATGTCGTGATCCGGGCGCAGGCGCAGGATCTTTTCGCCCAGCTTCAGGCCCATGCGCATGCGCGCCTTGTGCACCGAGATGTTGTCGATCATCGAATCGGGACGCGCGAAGTACACGTACTCGAAGATGCACGGCGCATTGATGGTCGGGGCTGCGCAGACTTCCGAGAACAGCTCGCCGCGCGCGGTGATCACCATCGCCTCGCCGGGACGCACGTCGCGCACGCGCTGGTAGCCGAGAATATCCAGCGCCGCCGATTCGGAGGACACGATGTATTCGGTGCCTTCGGCGTGCTCGCGCTTGCCCAGCACCAGCGGACGGATGCCGTGCGGGTCGCGGAACGCCACCAGGCCCAGACCCAGCACCACGCTCACCACCGCATAGCCGCCCTTGCAACGACGGTGCACGCCGGCCACCGCGCGGATCGCCGCCTCGGGGGTGAGCATGCGCTGCGCGTCCAGCTCGTAGGCGAACACGTTCAGCAGCACTTCGCTGTCCGAATCGGTGTTGATGTTGCGGCGGTCGGCTTCGAACACCTGCTGACGCAGGGCCTCGGTGTTGATCAGGTTGCCGTTGTGCGCCAGCGCGATACCGTAGGGCGAATTGACGTAGAACGGCTGCGCCTCGTCCATGCCCTCCGAGCCTGCGGTCGGGTAGCGGCAGTGCGCGATGCCGACGCGGCCTTCCAGCACCGCCATCTTCTTTTCGTCGAACACATCGCGCACCAGGCCATTGGCTTTTTGCACGCGCAAGCGCGTGCCGTCGGCGGTGGCGATGCCTGCGGCGTCCTGCCCACGATGCTGCAGGACGGTCAGGCCGTCATAAAGTTGCCCGGCGACGTTCTGGTTGCCGACAATACCGACGATGCCACACATGGTGCGCGTTCTCCGCTGCGGCTTGCGCCGTTACTGTGAAGGTGGCCGTGCCTGGCCTTGGGATTCGACCCGAGCCGGGTCGCTTTCTCCGCCGCGAACCTGCGCCGGATCGATATTGGCCGGCATCGCCTGCGCCGGATCGCGTCCGTCGCTGGCGGCATTGCCGGGTTTGCCAGGTTTACCGAGCGCCCGCGACACGGTGTCGCTCAAGCCGGACCCGGACAGCATTTTGCCCAGGTCGGTATTATCGCCTGTCGAAGGCAACTTCCCCAACTCCGTGGGCAAGTTGCCGAGTTCCATGGATGGCATGTCCATCGCCGGCATGCGCCAGGCCGGCAGTTGCGCTCGCATCCAGCCGGCGCCGGGCTGCAGGATCGGCAACAGCACCGATTGCCGCCACGCCGGCTCACGCGGCAACGGCGTAAACCCCATCAGCAGCACCAACACGCTGGCCAGAAACCCGCCACGCACCACGCCCAGACCGAACCCGAGCATGCGGTCGGTCCCGCCGAGTTTGACCGCATCCACGCCGGCGCGAATGACCATGCCGATCACCGCCACGCTGATCAGCACACCGACAAACACCATGGCATAGCCACCGAACGATTCAGTGGCCGACGGATGCTTGCCATCGGCCAGCCAGCGCGCCGCCGAGCCGCCAAACAAAAACGTGGCCCAGCCCGCCAGCAACCACGACAAGGTGCCGACCACGATCGCGACAAAGCCGCGTAGCAAGCCCAACAGCGCCGACACCAGAATGATGACGCCCAATACCATGTCGATCATTGGTGAGGTCTCCGCGCGGCGCATGCGCCGGTCCAACGTGGCTTGCTGGTCATTGCCTTCCCCTCCGTGGGCGTGAGGCTGTCGAAATTGCGGGTGTGGCCGAAAGACGCCAGCGCCGATCATCCGCCACTGCGACGCCTACAACATGTGGACGGGACGCGTGGCTCACACCGATTCGCACTGCTGTCGCGCTCGCTGCGTGGCGGCGCGACGCGTTGCGCTCATCTCAAGGATGCGGACGAACCATGCCGGAAATGCCGACCTTGGCCGCAACCTGTGCGCGCAACTGCTCGGCATCGCCACGATTGGCGACCGGGCCGACGCGCACGCGGTTAAGCGCGCCCTTGTCGGTACGGACCTGCTCGACAAAGGCGCTGAAGCCGGCAGCGCGCACGCGGTCGCGCAGGGCATTGGCGTCTTCGGCGCGGCCGAACGCGCCCAGCTGCACGGCAAACCCGACGCCACTCGCGGCAGGCGCCGCCGGCGCGGTGGGTGCGGCGGCAACGGGCTTCGCAGGCTCGGGCTTGGCCGGTTCTACCTTGGCGACTTCCGGCTTGGGCGGTGCCGGTTTGGGCGCTTCGGCCGGCTTGGGAGCAGCGGCGACCGGCTTGGCCGGCTCCGGCGGCAGGCTTTCGGTCTTGGGCGCGGCAGGCGCGCTGGCAGCGGCCACGCTGCTGCTGGGTTTTGCGGCCGACGTGGGCGCTGGCGTCGCAACCGGCGCCGGTGCGGCGGCATTGGCGTCCAGCGTCACCACCTGCGCATTGACGTCGCCGCGCACCTTCACTGCCTGCAGCCTGGCCGACTCGGCCTGGGCCTGATCGGCATACGGGCCCACGCGCACGCGCCAGGCTGGGCGGCCATTGATCTGGGTCTTCTCGCTGAAGCCGGGCAGCTGCGCCTGCTTGAGCCGCGCGATCACCGCATCGGCGTCGGCGCTGGTGGCATACGCACCAAAATTCACTGCGTAGTTGCCGGCCGCCACGTCCGGCGCAGACGGCGCGCTGCTGGGGTTCGCCAGGTCGGCTGCGTCCGGGTTGTCTTGCACCGCCGCCGGAGCGCTGGGGGCACCAGCCATGCCCAGCGCACCACCCGCCGGCGCATTGCCAGGGGTGACCAGCGGCAATTCGCGGGTTTCGAACTCGCCATTGCCGGGCGCGGCAGGCGCCTCCAGCGGCACATCGGCGACGCCGCTGGACGGCGCAGGGCCCTTGACCAGCATCGGCAGGAAGATCACGGCAAGCGCCACCAGAACGATGGCGCCAATCAGTCGCTGTTTCAGAGCAGTGTCCACAGTAAAGAGAGCTACAGGCGTGGCGGGGTGCCGCGGCGATTATAAGGCCGGCGCCACCTCGCCGACCCTAGTGGGCTGAACGAAGTGCGTTCAGCGCGTCGGCAACGGTATGAAACGAGCCAAACACCAATACGCGGTCGCCCGGGTTGGCCATGGCGAGCACCGCATGCACGGCGCTGGCGACGGAGTCATGGCATGGCGCCTGCGCAGCACTCGTGCCTTGCAGGCGCTGCTGCAGAGCCTGTGCAGACTGGCCACGCGCACCTTCCAAGCCGGCCAATGCCCACTGATCGATCTGCACGGCCACTGCCTCCACCACCGTCGAGACGTCCTTGTCTGCCAGCGCCGCATAGATTGCATATGTGACGCCGGCAATCGGCTGCGCGCCGAGCGCCTGCGCCAGCGCGCGCGCGGCCTGCGGGTTGTGCCCCACATCCAGCAACACTTCCACCCCGGCGACGTCGCTGCGCTGCAGGCGCCCCGCCACCTGGGCATCGGCGATGCCCCGCGCCCAGGCAGTCTGCGACAGCTCCACCGGCAAGGCCTGCAGCGCGGCGATGGCGGCGGCGGCATTGGCCAGTTGCACGGGGGCCTGCAATGCCGGCATCGGCAGCTCCAGGTGCACCGCTACATCGCGCCAGCGCCAATGCTGTGCGTCGATCGGCTCGAAGAAATAATCGCTGCCGGCGCGGATCGCGTTGGCACCAAGTTGGTAGGCGCGGCGCAGCACGCTGGAGGGCGGGTCGATCTCGCCCAGCACCACCGGCTTCCACGCGCGGATGATGCCCGCCTTCTCGGCGCCGATCGCCTCGCGGTCCTCGCCTAGCCAGTCGGTGTGGTCGATATCCACGGTGGTGATTACCGCCACATCCGAATCGATGAGGTTGACCGCATCCAGGCGCCCACCCAGGCCGATTTCCAGCACCGCCAGGTCAAGTTCGGACCGCTGAAACAGCCACAGCGCCGCCAGCGTGCCGTACTCGAAATAGGTCAGCGGCGTCGTGCCACGCGCCGCCTCCACTGCCGCAAAGGCGGCGACCAGCGCGGCATCGCTTGCATCGACACCATCGATGCGCACACGCTCGTTGTAACGCAGCAGATGCGGCGACGTGTACGCCCCCACCTTCCACCCGGCAGCGCGGCCGATCGCCTCGACAAAAGCCACCGTCGAGCCCTTGCCGTTGGTGCCACCGACCACGATGACATGCTTGGCCGGCGCCTCGATCTGCAGCCGCGCAGCCACCTCGCGCACGCGCTCCAGCCCCATCGCAATGCTGCTGGGGTGTTGCTGCTCGATGTAGGCGAGCCAGTCGGTGAGTGTGGTGGGAGTGGTCACGGGGTTACCTGGAGTTTTGCAACCGCAATTATCGCGTTTTCACCATGCATCCAGAAAATCGGCTTGCTGTCCGATGCTCTGCGTAGCGTAGCTGAACTGATTTGACGGAACTGGCATGCGGCGGGCCCGGGCGTGACGAGAAAGCAATAACCCGAACAAAACAGAACAATGAAGAGCTTGACTCGGCTCAGCCAACATTCCACAGGCGATGCAAGCGGCAATACACCGGACCTAGGGAACCTCTGAACAAAGCACGGCAGATGCGCGACACTACCCGCCTCGTGTTGAGGAATCATCCATGCAACTGACGTTCGGCGACGCT
>NZ_MDEE01000078.1 GCF_002939865.1 Xanthomonas dyei | reverse complement strand
CGCCGTCCGCTTATGCCCAACATCTGGCAAACACCGATATCATCAACCCCGGACTCTAAACCCGATCGCTACTCAGGGCGGGGGGACGTCGCCGCGGATGAAGGAGCCAGGTTGGATTTTAAGTAAATCCAACTCCGTTCGTCACTGCTTTGTGGGTAATCGCGCAGTGCCCCTGTCGCACTCACCGGGAACCCTGCCAACAACACAGGGGCAGAGTGGGCGTTCTTGCGGGCGAACCTACAAGAGTTGCGGGTTCACTTCCCACTGGCCGATGTGTAGCAAGACAATGACACTGAAAAGCATTGCGGGCTGCCTACGGCGAACAGGGGTGTGGCGGCAACCCCGCAACGCCTCAGGAGCAAGCGCTCTTCTGGGTCAAAGCGGGCAATCCCCGTTAAGGTGTGTAGCCCCACTGCCCGATGATGGCTTCCAAGACAGCTTGATTCGGAACGCTCGCGCCTGGACATGTCATCAGATATGCCCGGCGTGCCGCCGCAGTGGCCGGCGGGTTGAAGGCCGGGCTCCATACCTGGATGGCGTGGAAGACCCCGATGGGCGCTGCACATTGGGGACTCGGAGCGCCGAAGCCGGACACGCTGGCCATGCAAAGAAAGACCGAGCAAGGATCTGGCGCCTGGGCGCGAGCCGGGGAACTCAGGCCAAGGCCTAAAGCCGCTGCCAGTGCGAAATTGGCGCCAATGGTGCGTAGCTTCATGATGAATACATCCCTGATAGTGGTTGATAATGACGTGCTTGTCTCTGGGCGACCTGCGATAAGCGTGCCTCAGTGGCCCCGGCACCGCTAGCTATCGTGTCGGCTGGGTCACCTGATGTTCCGTCTTCGCCAAAATGGCGATGGTCAGGTTAGCATGTGTGCCGCGCGCGGTGTGAGGGGTAGGCACAGCCGGCTAGCGGCTGAGCGAAGGTGCGGTGGTAGCTAGTCCAGTCCTAAGGCGCGATGCAGAAATGTCTACCAGTCCACCGCACGTTCTGTGACTGCGCGGCAGCCTACGTAGTCATGCTTATCAATGTCATATCGTCGCGACGGTCTATGATCGTCATATCAGCCGTTTTAAGTTCGGATGCTGAAGCAGCCATGGGCGCATACTTGACTTTATATGTCACTACGGCGTCTGCGGTTAACTCGGGAATTCCTATGCGATTCCCTGTCTCAGGGTAGCCCTTGTCGAGAAACGTGAGAAAAGGGGTCAGTTGATTTTATAAGTCAACCTGAGCCCGCTCTTCCAACTGGAATCCGTCAACCAGCGACTAGACCAGAAGCGCACGCAGGAGCGGGCAATAGAACAACAGCACTCGCAAGAACAACAGCAGCGCGGCCCGGTTGCTTCACTTTGAAGTGACAGCATGCCCGCATCTGTCTTCAGGATGCACGCAACGTGCAAGGGCACGCAGCGGGTTGGTCAGTCCGTGGATGCCACGCTGACGACCAGCTCGCCATCGCGCAGGCGGATGTGCAGCTTGCTGCCGATGGTGAAGCCCAGTTGTTCCAGCCAGTGGCCGCGTAGGCGCAGGGTGGGGATGCGTTGGTCGCTGGCGGGGTAGTAGCCGTAGCCGACGGTGCAGTGTTGCGGGGCACGCGGGTGGCCTGGGCGGCGCGGCCTGCTGGGATCGGGGCGGGGATCGGTGATCGGGGTGCGTTCGAGGTAGGGCCGCGGGGTGATCGAGGGGTCGAGCGAGTGCCAGCCGATCTCGGTGGGTGGCGTCACCGTGGCGCGCTTGCGTGCTGATGTGGGACGGGACGTGGATCGACGCATGGCAAAGCCCTCCTTGACGAATAGGCCACGCCGCCGGGTGGCGACGGGATGTCGGGAGGTTAGAAACCGCATAGCGTCGGCAGGCGTATTTCCTCGAAGGGTGTTGTCAGCCGCCCTCCCGACGCAGGCATCGCATCGGTTGCGCCCGCAAGAATCCGCAGGCACAAAAAACCCACCGGTTTGACGGAGGTGGGTACCGCTACGTGAGGAGTTTCTATGCTCCTTGCGGAAAAGATTGCTACGCGCTGCGTGGCATGCCTACCGGTCGAGGCTGGCAATCCGGAAGGCGTTGATGGAAGATCTTGCGTCAAGCTTTGAAGCAGCGGAGTCAGAGTTGGATTGGACATAGAGGGAGTACCGCTCAAAGCGCGTCCCCACCCGCTCATGAATTGCTTTTCGCTCCCCCTCATATCCGTCACCAACGCGCCACTCAGGTTCGGACCCGGCAGTGCATAACACCAGTGGCGCGGATGACAATTTGTCAGCATCGTGATGTCGCGTGAGTAGCAGGAGCCCCATGACAAAAAATAGTTTCCGCAGGTTGCTTCCTTTGCTGCTATTTGCAGTAGCGCTGCCAAGTGCATGCGCTCGCACGCCTCATGAAGCAAGATGGGATGCAGGCACGCCACCTGCTGCGACAGTGAAGCCGCCCCGTCAAGAGAACAGCAAAAGTACCGATGGTAGCGCTGACGTCGTCTCTGCCAACACCACTTTGAAAGACCTAGAGCGCCGGCTGTTGCGCTTCATTGATGGACTGACAGTGCCATCGGATCTGGACTACCCGCGGCTCGAGTCTGTCCTTGGCATCAAACTTGGGCCACCGTCTGATCCCGCATACCCGTGGCGTGACGTGAAGGACGTCGCTCTGGCTGATGGGTATGCACTCTGCGCGACGCATCGCCCAACGAAAGATGGATTCTCCCGAATAGAGGTTGCAGTGACTCTGCCTGACCATAGCGATCCGACACGCGTTCCTACATCAATCTGCATCTTGCAGGCAGAAGCACTGTCCAAAAAGCTTGAAGGGATGGGATACACACGCGGTGGCCAGCGGCCATTTCAGGGCGGATGGCTACGCCAGCATTGGCGCGCGACCAACGGCGGAAGTCAGATGTTCTCGGTCTCATTGCTTCTCTATCGAACCAATGAACAAAGCGATCAACAAGAATGCGTCCATAGCATCAAGATCGATGGAGGCAAGCCATGAAATGGGTCCCTCGAAGAGTAGAGCCTATGAATACCAAGCAGAAAAGAACAGGAAGGAGATTTTTTGCCCTGTTGTTGCTGCTCCTTGCGGCTGGACTTCAGGGCGCATGCGCCGACCCTAAAAGCGATTCCACTGCGTCATCCGCAGCAGCACCGGTCATTGCGCAGGATACGATTGCAGGCGATCGCTCGGAGCCAAACAAGCCCGGCATTAGCTCTCAAGAGCTGGAAGCCAGGTTGCTTAGGTTTGTCGATGGATTCAAGTCACCGGCCGATATGAATTACATGCGGCTGGAGGCGGCGCTTGGCACAAAGTTCGCAGGCACCTCGGACTCTCCGCATCCTTTTTACATCATGAAAAATGTTTCCCTAAGTGACGGGTACACCTTTTACGCAACCCATGTACCCGCAGAAAAAATCTTCTCGAGTATGGAAGTCGCCGTCGGTCTACCCGAACGCATCGACCCAACGCGCTCGCCTACCTCGCGTTGTGTTTGGGATGCAACAACGCTGTCGCATAAACTGGAGGAAATGGGTTACAAGCGTGGTGGGCAAAGGCCTTTCCAAGGGGGATGGCTGCGTCAGCATTGGCGACCAATCAACAATGGAACGCAAGGCTTCTCCGTCGCGTTGCTGATCTACCGAACCAGTCAGGACAGCGGTTCGCGCGAATGCGCTTACGGCATGCAGATCGATGGGGGCAAGGCATGACTCGTGTCGATCCAAGAATCGAGCCACTGCTGGTACAGATGGCAAACGATCCGCGCCTTCCAAAAGAGGCCGAATCCAGCATTCGTCAAGCGCTATCGGAATCGCCGTACCTCTCGAACTTGCTTGGTAATGCGATAGAGAAGGGGCATATCGGATCGATCGCGGTCTCGCATGGCCAGAACAATGGTGGCCATTTCCAGGATGGAAAAAATGGGAGCCCCGGCACGCTCAACATCAGCGCAGCAGCGTTCAGCGACTTCACCGGCGCGCAGCGGATTGACTACATCACCGAAGTGCTCGGGCATGAAACAATGCATGGTGTGCTGGCAGAGCACCGGACTCAAGCACTGGCCGAGTTCGCAAAGACAATGGGCAACCGGCTGCAGGAGGCACACGAGAATCGCGAGGGTCAGGTCGACCTGACTGGGCCAACGCGCGTCTATCTGGATAGCACCCGGGAGGATGAGGCGCTCTCAGAGATTTCAGGCATGCGTGCGCTTCACGACCGCATCAAGCATCAAAACCCTGGAATGCCTGATGAAATGGTCGAACTTCGCCTACTCCAGCGCTCGACGACGCGTTGTGTGGAAAGAAACGTTAACCCACCGCAGTTTGCCAATGGATTGACATATGAAAAGCTGACGACGCGCCCGTTCTCACGCAATGATGCGCTGACAAAGTCGGTGGAACAGTGCTTCTACGACAGTCGCGGCACGCTAGGCCCTCATGGCGACTCCGATTACCGAAACTACTATGGCGTCAATCCGATCAGCCATATCGCGCAGAGCTATGCGCATCTGGCGCATGATCGCCAGCCGCCGGAAATCCGCATCGATCTCAAATCCTTGGGCCTGGACCCAAGACAGTTGGAGCGTAATGGCCTGGAGCTGGGATCTGCAAAGACCTTCAACATCGTTGACCTTGGCAAAGACGGCTATGGCATGGTCCAGCTCAAGAATACTGGTGCGCAGGGCATCAACGCTCCCAACCTCGCAACACTGAATGAACCTGGCCGCGCATTAACACCTGCAGATGCGGGACACCCGGACCACGCCATGCATCAGCAGATCCGCAGCAAGGTAGAGCAGTTGGATGCCGCCAATGGCCGCACATTTGACGCTACCAGTGAGCGGATGACAGCCAGCCTGCTCGTATTGGCAAAAGACAATGGGCTGACACGCGTGGATCACGTACTGCTCAGCGAGAAGACGAAAGACTTGCCCACTGCGCAGACATTGTTCGTTGTGCAAGGAGACCTGAAAGATCCGGCCATGTTGCGCGCGCATATGCCAACGGCAGACGCCGCGCAGCGGCCTATTCAAGAGAGCTTCACGCAACTGGAATCGGTCAACCAGCGACTAGACCAGGAGCGCATGCAGGAGCGGGCAATGGAACAACAGCGCTCGCAAGAACAACAGCAGCGCGGACCCGTTGCTTCACTTTGAAGTGACAGCATGCCCGCATCTATCTTCGGGATGTACGCACCGTGCAAAGGCACGCAGCGGGTTGGTCAGTCCCTGGGCACCACGCTGACGACCAGCTCGCCATCGCGCAGGCGGATGTGGAGTTTGCTGCCGATGGTGAAGCCGAGTTGTTCCAGCCAGCGGCCGCGTAGGCGCAGCGTGGGGATGCGTTGGTGGCTGGCGGGGTAGTAGCCGTAGCCGAAGGTGCAATGGTGCGGGGCACGCGGGTGGCCGGGGCGGCGCGGCTTGCTGGGATCGGGGCGGGGCTCGGGGATGGGGGGCGCTCGAGGTAGGGCCGCGGCGTAATCGAGGAGTCGAGCGAGTGCCAGCCGATCTCGGTGGGCGGCGGCACCGTGGCGCGGTTGCGCGCTGGCTTGGGACTGGATGGGGATCGACGCATGGCAAAGCGCTCCTTGACGAACAGGCCCCGCCGCCGGGTGGCGACGGGATGTCGGGAGGTTAGAAACCGCATAGCGTCGGCAGGCGTATTTCCCCGAAGGGTGTTGTCAGCCGCCCTCCCGACGCGGGTATCGCGTCGGTTGCAGTAGTAAGCAACCGCAGGTACTGACGGCCACGCTTATGTGAAGCCAATTCAGAATCCATTGGCTGCCGCGGTGTATAAACCTGCTCATTCCAAGCGCTATCTGCGCGATTGATAGCATGCGTTACCAACACGAGGAAGAGATGCGACATTTATTGAAGCCATGGATGGTCATACTGCCGATGCTGATCGGTGGATGCGCGGGAAAGGCACCTCCGGCTTACGGCGACGGCTTTCCAGTCGTCAAGCCGATTGATCTAGTCCACTCCGGCGCGACGGTCGAAGCGCGCTTCGAACTGCCTCTGCGGGAGACGGGCGATCCGGGACCCAGCACGTTTCTGATCGGATTCCGTTCTGGTGGGCCACGCAAACGCCCCGATCTGAAGCCAGGAGATGAGGATTTCCTTGAGGAAGCGGAGCTTCCCTTGAGGGTCCAGCTTTGGAAGCAGAATGGTGGCGAAGAGACGCCCGTGGTGCTTCACGAGCTGAATCGTGATTTGCCGGCAGTGTGGCAAGGCACGCGCTACCAACAGGCAAAGAGTGATGTCTTCCCCTACAGAAGCGCTGTCGGCGCAGATTCCAACAGTCTGGTGAAGGCCGGCAAATACGACATGTCGATGGCCTATATGGAATATGAGGTTGCCAGTGCTGAGTCCAAGGACCTGACTCCCGGGAAATACCGGTTGAAGGTTACCAATCTTCAGGACAACCCGCAGATCGCTCACCTCAGCTTTGAGCTTCTTGTCGCCAACTACAACGTGAAATAAAACATGGACAGTCAATCCCATAGCAGTGCTCAGGCCCAAACTGGCAGGAAAGAGCCCGGCCCCTACACCGTTACCGTCTATCTCGCTGCACCCGGTACGGCCGTGCGCGATGAAAAGGGCCATGGCCACTCTTCCTCCGCAGGCCATGCGTACTTCATGATCTCTGACGGCGAGCACAAGAACGGGTACGGATTCTCGCCGATCGAAACGGGCGTTATAGGCGCCGGGCACGTCGTCAGAGATGAGTACAAGACTTATCAGAATCCGAGCTATTCGTACACGCTCGAGATTACCAAGGAACAGCACGAGAAGCTGAGGGAGTACGGTGAGGCTGGTGTGCGTGGCGACGATAGTCGATTCGGCCTCTATTACAACGGGTTCTCCAACAGTTGCATCGACTACGTCTGGAGCGGACTTCGGGATGCGGGTCTGCGGCCGAAGCTCGAAAAGCCAGATCCCAGCTTTGACGGTACGCTCAAAGTGCTTCCCAATATCGATGCGCTGAAGAGCATTCCCAAACCATTTCCCGATAGCAAGCTCAACTCGTCACACGAGAACCCGCTTCCGAAGAACCAAACCACACTGCAGAAGTTGCTGACTGAGGTCGAGGGCGAGGGCGAGCCAGGACGTGATCAGGCTTCTGCCCTGTCGCGCGAATCGCAGCAATTGTTTGATCGCATGCGATCGGATCTTCCTGCCAATGTCACCGACGGTCAGGTGATGTCGGCGATGGTCGCCGCACGAGAAAGCGGCATTCACCAACTACAGCAGGTGCGTGACGTGGTTCTGCATGAAGAGAAAATCTTCGTAATGGGAACGACCCCCGGCTTCCGGGCGATGGTAGATCTCAACCAGCCACAGCAAAGCATCGAAGAAGGGCTGGCCCGCAGCCAGCAGATCGACGCGCGGGTGGCAGAACAAACACGGCAGGAAACGCAGCAGCGCGAAGCAGCTACGCAGACTGCCGGCGGCCCACAGATGGGCTAAGGAAGGTCTGAACAACGAGGCCTAAGAGGGCAGAATGTCCGCATCGTTCCGGAGAATCGCGTTTGGATCTTCGGAGTTTCGCCATTT
>NZ_MDEE01000077.1 GCF_002939865.1 Xanthomonas dyei | reverse complement strand
GAAATGGCGAAACTCCGAAGATCCAAACGCGATTCTCCGGAACGATGCGGACATTCTGCCCTCTTAGGCCTCGTTGTTCAGACCTTCCCTAAATAAACTGGACAAAGCTATCAGCCAAACTGGACGGCGGCGTCATTTAGGCTGGACGGTTGTGACTTGCAAAGTCAGCGCAGGCAGGCAAGGAGGATGCAACTAGCACAGCACCGGCTGGCCTGCTGCTGGTCAGAGGCAGCGGTTACAGAACGCCCAGCGCCGACTGCGGGAGGACTGCGCGGTCGCGTCCTGCTAGCGAGGGATTCTAACGGAGCCTATGGGCGATCGCCGGCAGCCGTTGGTGACCCTCTTGATCACCGCATGCGCCATCCATGGAGTGAAGTCGCAGCAACATATCTGCGCCCCCCGTAGTCGCGGCAAAGAGAGCCGACCTGCGCGACCATCACCGCGCGCAGCCCGGACATCAAGTTCACCATTTGCCTATGACTGGCGATCAGAGATAGCTGTCTCCAGTGCTGATCGAATCTTTGTGGCGCGCGACGTCTCGATCGACGCGCTGTAACCTCGATCTACGCGGAAGGCCTGAACTCGTTGCTCCAGCGATTCATGTTGCTGCTGGCGTCCGCTTGTGCTGACATCCGTGTAGGCACTTTCTGGTTGGGATAGGTCCACTTCTTCTACCACGCCGCAGCTGTGCGTGTGCTTATAGAAGATGGCGGGCAGCATCTTTTCTCCGAGCATGAGTTCGACTCCAGCGTCTTCCAAGAGCGCGTTGGGCGAAGCCGCGCCTTGCCCGTATGGATCAATCGTCCCGTGGTTGACCATGTTGTCATGCCACTGATCGAACAGGGATGAGTGCTGGTGAGCGCGCAAAGCGAAATGCAGATCGAATATCAGGCAGTCCGCTGCAGACTTCTGTGCCCCCACCTGAATGAACGCAAATTTGGCATTTTCACCGAGCTGAGACAGGGCCTGACGCCGCAGTTGGGTATGGCCGGTCACGAAAGTGAGCAGTCTCGCCGGCTCCAGTACGATTACGCTTGCTTCGCCATTAGGTCTCCGTCGAACATCCGCTGCTACGTGATGTCCACCATCACGTTTTAGTCGAAGAACGGCACGCTGGGAAACTACTGAGGTGGTTTGCTCGGACAAAGACCGCAAGAAGTCAATAGGCGAGTCAAAGTGCTGGAGGTTCAATCCAGGGTAACGGCGGTTATACACCGAGGCTAAGGCCGGCAGATTTTTGATGTCGAGCTTCAGAAGCGCCTCATCCGGCTGCTTGTTCGTCGCCAACATTTTCAAGGTCTGCTCTCCGTACTTCACTATACTTGAGCGGACTCTTGCATCTTTTGCATCCGACAGGGAGTTGGCTAACAGCTCGGTTTTCAGTGCGACTCGCTCAGGCAGGCCGCTACGAGAAAGGTCAACTTTCTTGCCACGTCTTGCGAGCCCCTGCAACGCTGGGTCAGTGGCCGAGTAAGAAGACGTGGCCTGAGCCGGGGCCCCACTGCCCTCTTCCGAGGGCGTAGCATGCTCTGCGACGTGGGCTGCATAATGCTCAGGTGAGCCAGCCACGCTCGGCTTTGAAACGCATAGACCCATGTTGATCTCCTACAGTGACTGTGGGAGCAAGTTTGACGAAAATCTTTCTGATTCGCGCTGGCTCACCGAAGTCATAGCTGGGACGACGAAGCATTGACGCGCGGGATTCTCGAGCCTCTATAAGAGGCTTGGCAGGGATTCTTGAAAAATCCTTTTCTGACAGCAAGTTAGATCACTTTTTTCTTTTTTTACGAATCCCTGCCGACCCTCGATCGGCTTGTATTACATCTCGATGGAATCGAACACTTCGGTGCGAAGTCTTGGAGCAGAGCGGTTCAATACCCGATTGCACGGGCGCTTACGAGAAGGCCGATTGAGGTCGTGAGGAGTGTTCATGTCAAAGCGAAGGAAGTTCAGGCGCGCCAAGCGGCAATTCGATCTCTCACCTCATCCGGCATCAGGCGCTCGCGCCTGCCGGCGTGAAGCGTCCTCAGTCCCCACTCCCATGCAATGTCTTGCTCTGCCACCCATCGCTTGGCGTTCTCGCTGGATTGTTCGACCGGCTGAGTCAGCCGAAAGCGTGGTCCGAGCCCAAAGAACAGATCGAAACCGAAATCAATCGTCAGCAACCGACGCAGCTGCCGGGTATGCCCGCCCGGGAGATAGCCATCCCATCCAGCATCCTCCAGCTGCAGTAGGACGCGGGAGAAGCAGAAAGCCTGCCTCTGCATGATCCTTGGATGCAGATCAAACGCAAGCTCCTTGTCTTCTGCCAACGGAAAAATGAAGCAGATGAAGTAGGCGAACAACTCCTCTGCGATCTCCCACAGCGGACCCTCAATCGTGGCCAGGAACAGGCTGGCGTGCAGCGAACGCCCGAGTTCAAAAGCCCGCCCTTGATTTCCTGCTTCATGCGCTTCTCGAAGCAATACGACGAGCGCGGCTAGGCTATCCAGGCCCGCTTGTCCCTCCAGGCGTCGAGTCACTTGGCGCGTTGCTTTACGCCGCACATAGCGTCCGCGCTCCAACGCCTGCTGATCGAAGATCGCCATCTGGATCCCGGGTCCCAACCGCTTTAGCAGCGTGTCGGCATTTACCCCAACAGGGCGGGAGATGTCCAGCGCGTCCCAAGCTGCTGCCATGAGGATTTCACTGGAGCCTGCCATGGCTGCTTCTGTGGTGCGGAGAGTCTCGGCGCCGGGGACGTGCTTACCCAGCGCGTACTTGGCCCACAAATTGTGATGGTGCTCGCCCTTGAGGTAGGTGCAGGGCTGCAAAACCTGACCCAGGCGATAGGCCGTCGGACGGCCCATACGCGCCCGCAGCCCCTCGAACCATAAGCCAACCTTCAGCACGTTCAAGGCCTTCTCAGCGGAACGGTTTGCGTTCGATTCGGCCAAGCGAACTACCGCTTTTACCCGCCCAAGTTTGTAGTCCTTGATCTGTATCAATGGCTTATCCGACTCATCGCGGTGCAATTTAGAGTAACGCGGAAGCCCTCAGTTTCCTTCTGGGCGACTATCGGTGCAATCGTTACGCTAGCGGCATGACAGAGCGTGACGAACACATCGGCGCGTTGGCCAAAGTCCTGGAGCAGGATCTGTTGCACCACTATGGCCCGGTGATAGGCCAGGATGATCTGCGCCAAGCCCTGGGCTACACCTCGCTGGATGCGTTCCGGCAGGCTCTGTCCCGTGACTCGCTGCCAGTGCCGGTGTTCCCCATCCCTAATCGCCGCGGCAAATACGCGCTTGCCAAAGACATTGCGCACTGGCTGGCAGGCTTGCGCGACCAAGCCATCCGGGCATCGCACCCAAACGGAAACACGCAATGACTGCGAACATGGAAGACAGGGGGTCAGCATGACCTGACGACTCCCACCGCCATTCCACACGTGGGAAATG
The DNA here is from genome assembly GCF_002939865.1 of Xanthomonas dyei. Taxonomy (GTDB): domain Bacteria; phylum Pseudomonadota; class Gammaproteobacteria; order Xanthomonadales; family Xanthomonadaceae; genus Xanthomonas; species Xanthomonas dyei. The sequence continues at coordinate 4,966 of NZ_MDEE01000077.1, read as the reverse complement.
CAAAAGCCCCCAAGCGCGTCAACGCTTGGGGGCTTTGAGGGTGTAGCTAGAACCTGTTCGCTGCATTCTCGGCATCCGCCCTCCCTTCGTCAATCTCTGTTTGTCAGCTCTTACGCGCTGGCACGGGGGACTGTTGCCGCTGTTCTGGCCCGAATGCTGGTGCCTGGAACGAAGGCGGTGCAAGGAGTGCCATGAATCCGTTGAAAGACCTGTGCCGGTGCCTGCTGCGCACTGACCTGACCGATCGGCAGGTTGGTCAAAAGTTGAATCGCTCGCCGACCACGGTCGGCCGCTATCGCAAACGCCTGCGAGCCCTCTCACAATCGTGGGATGACATCGAGAGCATGGACGAAGTCGCGCTGGCGCGCCGATTGAATCCGGGCAAAAGTAGTGCGAAGAAGTTGCTCGTTGAACCGGATTGGTCGTATGTGCACGCCGAGCTGCAGCGGCGCGGCATGACGATTACGCTATTGCATGAGGAATATGCCCTTGGCTTAGAAGCCGGGGCGATGTCAGAGACCGAGTTCCGACGCCGCTACCGCCGCTATGCGCGTAAGCGAGGACTGGTCATGCGTCAGGTGCGTGTACCGGGACAACAGCTGTTTCTGGACTTCTCCGGAGTGCGCCCTTCGATCACTGATCAGATGACCGGCGCAACAACCCCGGTGGAGCTCTTCGTGGCGGTCATGGGTGCCAGCCGCAAGACCTTCGTCTATGCCGTCGCAAGCCAGAAATCGGTTGACTGGATCGCTTGCAATGCAAAGGCGCTGGAGTTCTTTGCGGGCGTGCCCACCTATCTGGTGCCAGATAACCTCAAGGCGGCGGTGACCTCCGTTTCCGGGCAGGACGGGGCACTGCTGAACATGACCTACGCCGAGTTTGCTGCGCACTACGACACCATGGTGCTGCCGGCACGTCCGCGCAAACCTAAGGACAAGGCGCCGGTGGAGATTGGGGTGCAACTGGCCCAGCGTTGGATCCTGGCGCGGCTGCGCAATCGGGTGTTCTTCTCGCTGGAGGAACTGAATCGCGCCATTGCCGAGCTGGTGGACCGCATGAACCTTCGTCCGATGCGTGGGTCCGGCGGAAAAAGCCGTCAGCAACTGTTCGAGGAACTGGACGGCCCCGCGCTGCGTCCCTGTCCGCAGATGCCCTACGAGTACGCAGAGTGGAAGCTTAAAGTCCCTGTGGGACAGGATTACCACGTCCCTTGGCAGGGCCACTTTTACTCGGTTCCTCACACATTGGTTGGCGCAAAGGTGAACTTGAAGGTCACCCGGGAGGCCGTGGCAGTCTTCCACCGCGACAAGCGGGTGGCCATGCATCCGCGCAGCGGCGAAGTGGGTGGATGTAGCACGTCACCGGAGCACCAGCCCCCGGCTCATCGCGCTTACGCACAAGACACGCCGGACGTACTGATGACATGGGCGCGTCAGCAAGGAGGCGCCCTACATAAGTTCGTGCAACGACATAGCGCGACCCATCGCCGACCGGCACTGACCCTGCAAGCCTGTCGAGGGCTGCAACGCCTTGCGCGTGAACACGGGATCGAAAGGCTGCAGGCGGCCTGTGACCGGGCCGTACGCATCCAAGCCAACAGCGTCAGCTCGGTGAAGTCGATCCTGGTGCGCCATCTGGATCGCAGCGCATCTTGCGATGACAGTGCAAGCAACGATGACGCTCCACAGGCGCACGAAAACGTGCGCGGTGCTAACTACTACTCATAATTCAGGGAGAACATTATGTCTTTGGAACATACGATTGATCAGCTACGAACGCTCAAATTGACCGGCATGGTGGCTGGCGTCGAACATCAGCTCGCCCAATCCAGCTACGGAGCACTCGGCTTCGATCAGCGCCTTGGCCATCTGGTTGACGCCGAGGTGAGTCAGCGGGACAGCAAGCGCTTCACGCGCCTGATTCGCAATGCCAAGCTCAAGGTCTACGCCGAACCGGAGGCTATTGACTATCGTGTTGGGCGCGGGTTGGATCGATCGGTGATCGCGGATTTGCTGACCTGTGGCTGGATTGAGCACCGCCAAAACGTTTTGGTCACTGGACAAACAGGTACTGGAAAGACTTGGTTGGCATGTGCCCTGGCCGTACAAGCCGCACGCCAAGGGATCACCGTAGGCTACCGGCGCGTAGGCCGCCTGTTGGAAGACATGGAGGTCGGGCATGCGGACGGCTCACTGGCCAAGCTTCGCAATCAACTCGCCAGGACAGGCCTACTAATCTTGGATGATTTCGGCCTGACGCCGCTGAGCAGCCGCGGACGTGCAGATCTACTGGAATTACTCGATGACCGTGTCGGCTCTGGCGCCACGATTGTGGCTGGCCAGATGCCAGTGCAGGACTGGCATGCGTTTATCCATGACCCTGCTTTGGCTGATGCCATCATGGATCGACTGATTCACAGCAGCCACAAACTAGCGCTCAAGGGTGAATCCATGCGAAAGACGAAGGCGGCCAAGTCCTGGAAGTGAGTGCTGGCGGCGCTGTCCAGCGCTTCTGGCGCTCGCATCCAATTCATTTGGCGGCGGTGTCCAGTTCCGTCGCCGATGAGTGTCCAGTTGGTTGGCTTTTCGTACTGGTGTGCCGGGTCATTGAGTGCACCCTGGACAATGAAGACCTTTTCGCCACCGGCCAACTGCGGTGTCGGGTTGTTGAGCACGACATGATCCACCCGTGACAGCCCTTCCTCTTTTGCCAGCGCAAGCAGGCTGGCCGTCATGCGTTGGCTCGATGCATCCCACTCTTTGCCATGTTGGGCATCGAGCTGCATCACGCCACCTCTGATCTGCTGGTACAGCGCGTGGTCTGGGTGGCCCGGCTGTGATGGCATCTGCGCCGGGGAAGAAGGTGGTGATTGCGGGTCGCGCTCGCGTAGCTCCTGCTCCAGCGCCTGGGCAGAAATCGGCGAGACGTATAGATGATTGTCCTTGCTGTGCTGGAAGAGCCCAGGTGTTGGCGGCTGCTTACTACTGTCGAGGTACGGCATGGGACGGGTGTCACTGCCTAGATCGATGCCGTTGCGTTCCAGGATTTCCTCCTTGAATCCCAGACGCTGCATGTTCAGGATCATCGGCTGCTCTGGCTCGCCGGGCTTTGACTTGTTGTAGTGACGCTCGTAGATGGCGGCGGTGCCGACAACCCACGGACCATAATGATTGACGTAGTCGGACTGGCCCGCATGACCGATACGCGTATCTTTGACCGACTTATCGAAGTAGTTCACCCCCATCGCCTCGACGTTACTTGCCGTGGGCGACAACGTTAGGTCGCTATTGAACGTCAGGTTTGGCTTGGGTGTATAGACGCTTGGATAGCCGCTGCGCGTGACGAAATCTCTAGCCCGACCATCTGCGAATAGGTACACATCTTCAAGCGTAGGATTAGGGTTGCGAGTCTTGACCGCGCTCACTATGGCGTTCCATCCGGCTATTTCGGCCGTTGATTCGTCCGTCCGGTTACTGGCCAGCACTTTTTCACCAGCAGCAGTGTGATCGTGTGTGCTACGGGCAATTTTTATGGCTTCTGCCTTGAATTGCTCCCGCGCAAGTGCGGCAGTAGGGCTGTAAAGGCTATGCTGAATTTCATGTCCCAAGACAAAGGTCAAATCGCCTGCCGCGGCATGCTTGCCGTTGGCATCATTCGCCAGGGCTGCGAGCGGCAAATGAATTTCCTGATCGCGTGGATCATAGATGCCTCCCGCATGCGGGTCATTTAAAGGTGCGAAGCCTTTCAACACCTTTTTCTGCACCGCCTCGTTGATCTGGCGGGTCAACTCGGGCGAATCGTTCAGAACCCGATTGAAGTTGTCCAGGTGCTCACGCGTGACACCTGGTTGCTGACTAAATGATGCCACCACGGCACTTGCTTCTTGGCTCAACATGTCCGCTCCTTGGACTAGCGAATTTGGACCCATTCGACGCATTGATGAGTGGCGCGCTCTGGGGGTGCGTCAGCTTCACCACGCGGAAAGAGCTCTACGCGCATCCCTGGGCGCTGGAAGATCTCACTCATCCATCGTCCATCCTCGACAAAGTTGCGCTGCCGCGAAAACCCCATTTTCTCTAGGTGTGCTGCAAACGTCTCGAAGTCGATCTGGCAGATATCCGACATAGAAGGAGACGCTTCTGGCGGGTTAGGCAGGAACAGGAACTCGAACCACGCCCCCTTCACTTCGGTTTTGTTGACACCAAACCCGTAGTGCCATTCGCTTGTCAGCACCCCGCTGGCACCGAACCGCCCGGAACCATCATCGCGATACTGCACCGGCTGGCCCATTGCTCGAGACACATGATCGGCAGTGAACGACTCAATGCTGGCGCTTGTGCGGATCAGCTCCAGCACCCGTTCCAATGCTTCCTTCGCGGAACGCGGTCCACTTTTGGAAGGATCTGCAGGTACGTGATCGGCTGAGGAACTCATGGCAGATGTCTCCGTGACGGTTGCCGGGGCTGGGGTGGCCGCCGTGTGGGCGCATGCGCCCAAAGCGAGGGTGGCGAGCAAGGCATAAAGGGGGCGCGCGATCATGAAGCGTCCGTTGTGCGCTGGTGTGGCTGCGACGCTAGTGGCATCCGGCACCGAGGTCAATCGCAAGGGGTCTGGCAACCGCGCCATCATCGCCGCACGCTTTGCGCCTTGGCGGGCACCTCCACCGGCGGCAACACTTCCATCAACAGCTGCCCCGCGCTGGCGGTGATGCGCAGCTTGGTGCCGATGGCAAAGCCCAGTTGTTCCAGCCATAGGCCACTGAGGCGGACGTGGGGTACGTGCTGGTCGCCGGCGTGATTGTGGGCGCCGGAGTAATGGGTGTAGCTGACGGTGCATTGGCGCGGGCGGCGGGCGCGGCGGGGTGCGCCTAGAAAGAAGTGAACCTGGAACTTAGGTATCCCCACGTTTTTAAGGTACCAGGCTCATCTGCTCGCGCACTGCTTCGGGCAGGGTGCGCAAGCGTTCT
>NZ_MDEE01000076.1 GCF_002939865.1 Xanthomonas dyei | reverse complement strand
CCATGCGCGCACCTTCTTCCACACCCTGGCCCAGCAAGCACTTGATCTCGCAGAAAAAAATGTGGGGAAACCTCAGAACCTGGAACCGTTATTTCCAGCTCTTGTTGCATCACGACCTCCGGCGAATGAAAGCTTTTGCGATGCACAGCACTAGCCCCTAACCGGGTCCCTGGCAAGGACTCACTACCTACCCGTTACAAACTGTAGAATTAAAAGGCTAGCCCTCACTTTTACCCAAGAGCAACAAGGAATCGATTGCAACTGAGCGGCGGCGTTTAGGGAGGGATACTTTGACTATAGCTACAGGCGCGGCGGAAGTCCTGCTAGTTGCCAACAAGCCAGGCCTTACCGAGACAGGTGGCGGACACGGGGCTAAGGGCGTTGACTTCCAGCGATGGTGGGCCGTTCTCAGGATGCTTGAACTGGAGCAGTCGAATGCCCCAGATTTCCTGCTGCTTTTCGAGGCAGTACAGGACGTCACTGAACTCGATTCCCTCAGCGCTCCTACCAAGGCCGCCATATACCAAGTAAAGAAGAAGGACACGGGGACCTGGTCTTGGTCGGTGTTGACTGGCACCTCAGCGCCTAAGCAACCGAAGTCCGCGAAGAAGATCGCTGCTAGCGGCCCCGCCGCACCGGTATCTACCGTTGCCCCGAGCTTCGACAATGTCGGCAACAGCGTCTTCGGCAAGATCCATCTGAGCTTGATGGCGTTTGAGAAGTTGCCGGCTGAGGGTATCTTCATTTCGAACGCTGGCTGTGACGTCCCACTAGCCTCCGGGGCGAACGCAGCGACATCTCTACCTTGCGTTCTATCAGACCTAGCAGCAGACCATGCGCAGCTCCTGACGGACGCGCTCCACACTCTGTGCGCTGCGGGAGCTCCGCTTCCAGATCTCAAGAGGGTGCGCGTTGCCCGTGTGGCCATTCATCCGGACGACCCCTCGGCGCCGGCGGTGGCCAAAGCGCTAGAACTGCTGGCACAACGTAGTCCCGGACATGCCGCACAGGCTCGAGCGTTCGTGGAGTCGCTTGTCATGAAGGTCTCTGCGCTAGGTCGCCGCACGGCGACGTGCGCGACGTTCGATGAGCTGGTTAAAGAACGAGGCTTTTCTAGGGCCGAGTTCCACACAGCGCTCAGTTCACTTGCAACCATCCCGGACCGAAACGCGCTCTTCGAGAGCTGGCTCACTAAGCTCCAACAGGAGGGCTTTGACTTCAGGGCGCTTACGACGATGCGAATGGCTGCGGCTAAAGTCGCGGCGGAACAACTTACCGGTCCATCGCCTGAAGCTCACTCCATTGACTTGTTCTGCGATAGCTGGGCGCAGACAAACGCGTGTGGACCAAATCTAAAGCCATACGTCGATGCTGCGCTTGTCGCGATGAAGGCTAACTTCGGGCAGTACCGGGACGAAGAGCTTTTGGCACGCTTTGTCATGAGGGTAATAACAACATGAATGGACCCGAGCTGAGACTTCTCGTTCGTAGCCTGAGAACTAAGACCTATGCATCGCTTTCGATTTCAAAACATCTGGCTGCTCTCACTGCGGGACAAGAAGGCACGCCACGTGAAGTTCCACCCGAGGAAGAACCTCATCAGGGGCCGGAACCATATGGGGAAGACAACACTAATTCGGAGCCTCTTTGAGACCCTGGGTGCTACCCCACAGGGAACTCTTGAGTCATGGGATGAAGACGCCGTCTCACTCCTCGAATTCTCGTTCGACGGGAGGCACTTCTTTGTTCTCCACCAGAACGGGCGCCGAGCACTGTTCGATGCAGACCGCCAGTTGATTGCCACGACGGCCAAGTTCGCCGAATGGACGAGGGTTTTCTGTCATGTCACGGACTTCAATCTAGTCTTCACTGGCAAGACCGAGTCGGAGGTTGTTTCGGCAGACGCTGCGTGCTTCTTCTTGCCATTCTATGTCAATCAAGACGGAAGCTGGCAATCTGAGTGGAACACATTCACTGGCCTCAAGCGCTTCACTGCGCCTTGGACTGCAATCCTCGAGTACTTCACTGGCGTTTGCCCCCCTGCGTACTACGAAGCGCGTGCGAAGAAAGGCCAACATTCGCGCGTATTGGATGAGCACCGTCGAGAGCTTAGGCTGCTGGAGCGAACATTGGACCGTTTCAGCCGCACTGTACCAGTGCATGGGCCCAAGCTAAGTGCTGCGAATTTCGAGGCTGAGATTGAGCAGCTGACCCGTGAAGTCTCCGAGCTCAACGGTCGCCAGGAGAAGCTCCGGAGTGATGCAGTTCGCGAACAAGAGTTGCTGGCCAGCCTGGACCATCAGATTCGGATGGCCGATGAGGCACTGAAGGCTTACAACAGTGATGCGGCATGGATCCGGACGGCGGGGAGTCAGCCGCTCATTTGCCCCACCTGTCACGCAGAGCACGAAAAGCCATTCTTAGACCTGTTGCGGTTCGCAGAGGACGCGCGTGTCCTGCGCGAACTAGCCGCACGCCTTCGCGACGATGCGGCCGTTGTTCGCGATCGATGCCAAAAGGTGTTCGGCGAACTGGCTACCCTCAACGAGAGCTACCTCCGGACATCCCGACTGCTGGACACCAGAAAAGGCGAACTCAAGTTTCAAGACGTGGTCGGAGGTATCGGTGCCGAAGGCGCTCTGGCCGCTTTTGCGGCCGAACGCAAGCAACTGCAAGAAGATATTGACGAAGCTATCCTGGCCGTCGACAAGCTAGATGAGACAATGAAGGAGCTGCGGGCCGTCAAGCGGACGAAAGCAATACTTGCCGACTTCAGAGGCTTTTACGCCGATGGCCGAGTCGCACTTAAGCTTCCTTCCGTTGACGTGTCCAAGATGAAACTGGCAGGGCGACCAGACCTCTCTGGAAGCGGAGGTCCCCGATCCATATTGGCTTACTACGCGGCTATTTGGCGCACGGCTCACGGCTCCAACGCTACGTACGATATTCCAGTGGTCATCGATTCGCCCAACCAGCAGGCGCAAGATGACGTAAATCTTCCCGCAGTGCTCGATTTCATCGCTAGAGACTTGCCGGACGATATCCAGCTCATCGTCGGCCTTGAGACGCCCACGGAGTATCTGTTCGATTTCGAACTGCACCTCGAGCGGAAATACTCTGTCCTCGTTGAGGAAGAATGGGAAGTCGCCTACAGCACGGTGGAGCCCCTGCTTCAATCGATGTACGCCAACTTGCTAGTCCCCTCGGCAAAAGCCACATCGGAATCTCATGCAGGCAGAGTCTGAAACAACGGTTCCAGGCTCAGTTCCACGTCAGCCTGACCGTCGCCAAATCATCGCGCCCATGCCTGCGCGCGTCGCGACATAGATCGGCAGCGATGCTGGTAGTGACGCGACAACGGCCGCAGTACGCGGCCGTTGTCGTTAGATCAGGCAACCAGGATCGTCTTGACGATTCCCGATTCCCGATTCCCGATTCCCGATTCCCGATTCCAAAGATCAATGATCGCTGGAACGCAGCCCATCCACATCCAGGATCAGCGCCATGCGGCCATCGCCGATCAGGGGGACGCCGGCATAGCCGGGCAGGCCGCGCAGAGCGTGGGGTAGGGGTTTGATCACAAAGAAGTGAATCTGGAACCGTTATTTGATGCTTGCTCACTTTAAAGGGTATTTCCCGAAGGGAAAAGCCTGATCAAGAGAAGGGCGATTAGATTTGTCCCCAGGGCAGAAAAAAGCGCTTCGAAGGCTTGATCTCTCGTATCTGCTTTTGCCAATCGGAAATTTGAGCTTGAAGCTTCTCCACTGAATAGTTTGAATTCTCACAGGCAGCTATGGCATCGAGAAGACCGTTGCCAACGTCCATGACCATCATGCCTGCCGCTTTGTGTCGTAGAGATAGAAGCTCCGATGCGATCAAATGAAGATCTTCGGCCTTGTCGGATCGAAGGATTTGGGTTCTCGGGCCGTCCCCTACGTAATTGATGGATCTGACAACTCGCAGTGCTTCATATTTTAATGCGTTGAACTTCGATAGTTTTGCCATCAAAAGCCCGGAATAGTAGCCAGCCACCGTACCAGGTGCCAACGCCATTGCTAAATCATATCCAAAGGCAGGCATTTTACGTTTTCCCGTTTTCGAATTATGCTTGGGGTGTTTAGTCGGTGGTCAGTGCTTTGTTCAATTCTGATTGCGCTCTCCACTCTCTTACGAAGCTGATGCCCATCAGCACATACCAAAGACAAGCCCCAAAAGCCACAAATAGAACCTTTCTTTGCTTGCTCACTTCCTTAGTTATATGGCTCCTTATCTCTGAATCGTTCCATATTCCACAAAGAATGGATCGATCTTCTGGTTTGAAGCCCTCTGGGGTGACCCACAGCTCGGCCTTTTTGGGGCAGTCCGACTTGGTAATCGTGACCCGATCGCCGAAAAACGGGCGCACTAGTGTTGCGTCACTATCCGAAAGCCATAGATCAGTGTGCGTTTTTTTAAGTGTTGCCAAAAGGCTGCTATTTGTGGTCATTCCGAGTGAAAGTAGTCCGGCTGGAATGAAAATTACGAATATTAAAATTGGAAGGGTGAACCAATATTTTCGAGGCAGTCGCTTTGGGATAATTTCAAGATTTTTCAAGTCAAAAACCCAGCCGGCTCTTCCTATTAAATCGAGCGAGATGTTTTTGAGGTTCGCAAACTCGGCCAACTTCTTTGCATCAAAGAGTGTTCTGGTTCGAACGCCGTGGGTCATGCGAAAACTGATCAATGCTGCTTGATCAGCCAGACTTTTCCTGATGACAGGATCTTCGACCTCATCTCGACTGATAAAAAATCTCAGTAGCCGAGAGTTGATAGGGTGAAAAGATCCGGCTCGCCAGCAGGTAATTCCTGCCGCGATGCAGATGCCGATGACCGAATATGGGGCGATTTCACGAGTTAGGAATTCAAGCCAATCCATTATTTTCTTCCGATGGGGGCCTAGTTGGCACGGGGATGTAGAGGATATCGGTTGGTGCGAGGACTATTTTAGAAGACCATGATGGGGTCAGGTGCACTTATCAGGCGACGGCGTTCGGCTTGCGTGGCCGGTATGGAACTGCGCCAGCGGCGCACACAGCCGCGCGAGACCCGCCAGCGTGTATTGACACGCCAGACCGTACACTTGCAATCTAGGCCCAAGGAGCGTCGAAACTCCTCAGAGAGCGGTACCCACCTCCGTCAAACCGGTGGGTTTTTTGTGCCTGCATCCTGCAGGTACAAACCGACGCAATGCCTGCGTCGGGAGGGCGGCTAATACAACACCCGCAAGGGGAATATGCCCGCCGGCTCTCTGCGGTTTCGAACCTCCCGACATCCCGTCGCCGTTGGTGGCGGTTCTTGGGTTGTTCCAGGAGGGCGTTGCCATGTCTACCGCACTATCCATACCGGCATCTGTGCCGGTTGATCTGTTGCCAGCTTCCGCTCACCGTCTGCGGTGGGATGTGGGCGAGGTGCTGCGCCGGCTCGTCGCACGCGCAGCTGTTGAGCAGGCGAGCGACGATCCCGCGCATTCGCTGAGTCGACAGCTCGTTGTGTTGCCGCGCACCTCGCGCGGCCCGTTCGCACGCAGGGCCGTGGCGTTGCAGCAGCGTGTCGACGCATCCACCAACCACCACCCGGAGGCGCCATGACACGCCGCCGCCCACCCACGGCATCTGCCAGCGCACGGCCCACCCGCACGCGTGCGCGCCCCACGCCGCCCAAGCGCGTGCAGTGGGTCGTTGTGGAACCCGACCGCACCACGCTGCCGCCGATGCTGCCACCCGACCCGGACGCCTCCCCGCAAGGCCCCGGCACGCTGGGCGCACCCCGCCGCGCCCGCCGCCCGCGCCAATGCACCGTCAGCTACACCCATTACCCCGGCGCCCACGACCACGCCGGCGACCAGCACGTACCCCATGTCCGCCTCAGCGGCCTATGGCTGGAACAACTGGGCTTTGCTATCGGCACCAAGCTGCGCATCACTGCCAGCGAAGGGCAGCTGTTGATGGAGGTGTTGCCGCTGGTGGAGGTTCCGGCCAAGGTGCGCAGCGTGCGGCGATGATGGCGTGGTTGCCAGAAGCCTTGCGATTGACCTCGGTGCCGGATGCCACTAGCGTCACACCCACACCAGCGCACAATGGATACCGCATGCTCGCGCGCCCTCTTTACGCTCTGCTCGCAACCTTCGCTCTGGGCGCATGCGCCCACACCTCAGCCACCCCCGCCCCGGCAATCGTCACGGAGACATCTGCCATGAGTTCATCCAGTCCTACCACTGTGCCGCCTAACAAGCCCACTGCGGAAGGCTTGCTTGGTCAGCTGCTTGTGTTGATCAAGGGCAGCCAGACCATCTCCGACTTCACTCCACAGCGTCTGAATTCCACGATGGGGCAGGCAGTTCAGTTCGTGAAAGGCGACGAAGGCCGATACCGGGCCTTTGGCCGGCTCACTAAGGATTGGAGTTATGGGTTTGGAGTCGATGAAACCAAACTTGATGGTAGATGGTTCGAATTCCGCTTTGACCGCAATGTAGCCGGTGCATCGCCGCCGATGAGCGAAATTTGTCGCCTCGACTTTGATCGCTTTACCCATCAGCTTGAGCAGATGGGGTTTGCGCGTGAGCGCAACATTGTCGAAGACGGCCGCTGGATGAGTGACTTCTTTACGCGTCCGGGAATGCGGGTAGAGGTTTTTCCGCGAGGTGAGGCTGCGGAACCGCAAGCGTTGGTAGCGCACAAATGCGTCGAATGGGTCTACATCCGATAAGTCCAAGGAGCGGACATGTCACTCAGTCCCGATGCTTTGAAAGTTGTGAATGATTTCGGCAATGAGCCCGGAGTTACCAAGCCTCACGTTGACCAACTGAAGCAGCTTCTAGCCGATTCGCCAGAACTTGCGCGCCAGCTGAATGAAGCAGTTGATCAAAAGCTGGTGACCAGCTTCAAGCCTCTCACCGATCCGCATGCCGGGGGTTCGTTTGATCCCATTGGCCACTCAATCCAGTTGCCACTGACAAAGCTGGTAAGCCCCACCGGAGTTGCTCCCGCATCTGCCGGAGATCTGACTTTCGTTCTTGGGCACGAGTTGCAACACAGCACCTTCAGCCCGGACGCGGAGGCCGCAAGGCAGCAATTTATGACTGAAGCTCGTACGATTGCGCGCACCACACACGACTATACGTCAGCCGCTGAAAAGGTCATTGCTAGCAACCGTGAGGATGAATCACGTGCAGAAATTGCGGGTTGGAATGCCACCCTCAGTAGGGTCAAAGGCGGTACGCCTCAGCCGACCTTGGAAGACATTTATCGTGCGGCTCCAGGAAGGATGCGTGATTTCATCGATACCGCTGCGGGAAGCCAAGGTCTCGTCTATACCTTAAAGCCCAATCTTTCCTTGAATCAAGATTTGACCATGTCAGCCACGCCGGCAAATATCGAGGCAATGGGTGTCAACTATTTCGATAAACCAGCACAGGATACGCAGATCGGTTATGGCGGCCTATCTGACTATCACAACCACTACGGACCTTGGGTCATCGGCACCGCAGCGATCTTTGAGCGTCACTACAATAAGGTGCAGCAGGGCACGCCTGAGCAACCGATGATCTTTAACCTGCAGCGGCTTGGTCTCAAAGAGGATGCACTAGAACGCAATGGTATTGATCTGGGCAGCAATACGCGCCCGATGCCTTACCTGGATAGCAGCACCCAGCCCCCGACGCCGGGCTTGTTCCAGCACAGCAAGAACACTCATCTGCATGTCTCGCCGATCTCTGCACAAGAGCTGGAGCAGGAGCTCCGTGCACGTGAATCCCAATCGCAAGGGACCTCAGCTCAACGTCTTCCGTCAGACCCAGGCCATGCGGATCACCAGCTATACCAGCAGATCAGAGGCGGGGTGCAAAAGCTCGATAGCGCACATGGCAGGCAGTGGGATGCATCGAGCCAACGCATGACAGCTAGCCTGCTTGCGCTGGCAAAAGAGGAAGGGTTGTCGCGGGTGGATCATGTGGTGCTCAACAACCCAACGGCTCAGCTGGCGGGCGGCGAGAAGGTCTTCGTCGTTCAGGGCGCCCTCAACGACCCGGCTCACCAGCGTGCCCATATGTCGACCATGGACGCCGTGCAGACACCAGAGACCCAGTCGTTCGATCGCCTGCAGGCAATCAACCAGACTCAGGCCCAGGCGCGCGAACAGCAGCAGGCGCTGGAGCAGTCCCAGCAAGCCGTCAGCCAGGCTGGTCCGTCGATGACGCGCTGAGTGTTTCGCAACGAGATAACGAGGTTCAAATAACGGTTCCGAAGTAACGGTTCCAGTTTCACTTCCACGGCAGCCTGGCCGTCGCCAAACCATCGCGCCCATGCATGCGCGCGTAGCGGCGCAGCATAACGGTTCCAGGTTCTGAGGTTTCCCCACATTTTTTTCTGCGAGATCAAGTGCTTGCTGGGCCAGGGTGTGGAAGAAGGTGCGCGCATGG
>NZ_MDEE01000075.1 GCF_002939865.1 Xanthomonas dyei | reverse complement strand
CAGCGTCGCCGAACGTCAGTTGCATGGATGATTCCTCAACACGAGGCGAGTAGTGTCGCGCATCTGCCGTGCTTTGTTCAGAGGTTCCCTAACGGTTGCTCTGTTGAAATATCCGCACACCGGCGTTCTCGACTGGTCCTTGCCCGCTCACCGTCGCGGGACCTTACGCGGCATGGATGCCGCGTAAGAGCCTACAGGGACGTACTTGCGGCGTGTCCCGTGATGGTGGGCGGGCAAGGACCCTGCAGCCAAGCTGAAGATCATCAGCTCTACAGGTGATCTATCTTCATTGTTCGACCAGTCCGTACTTGCGGCGTTTCCCGCGATCGTTGACGAGTGAGGGCCCGGCAGCCAAGTCGCAGATCATCCGCCTTTCAATCAACGCATTCTTAGCACGCCATCCTTCCTCATCTGACGACTGCTCACTACGTTTTGTCGGCCACCCTTTATGGATGAGGATGGCATGGCCTACGCGCCAGGCGGTCACGCCTGTAACTTTTTGCAGGCCGGTTTGGCTGCGCAAACCACTGCCGCGATCTGCCAGAATCGGCCGTCTTGTCTGATGGATGCCGACCCACGATGATTGCTGCCGCGCCGCTCGCCACGCCCGTCAATTCGCCTGCGCGCGTGCTGTTTGCCAGCCTGATCGGCACCACCATCGAATTCTTCGATTTCTACATCTATGCCACCGCTGCGGTGCTGGTGTTCCCGACCTTGTTCTTTCCGGCCGGCGATGGCAGTGCGGCGATGTTGCAGTCGTTGGCGACCTTTGCGGTGGCCTTCATCGCGCGGCCGGTGGGCTCGGCGGTCTTCGGCCACTTCGGCGATCGGGTCGGCCGCAAGGCCACGCTGGTGGCGGCATTGCTGACGATGGGTCTGTCCACGGTTGCCATTGGTCTGCTGCCCGGCTATGCGCAGATCGGGGTGTGGGCTCCCCTGCTGCTGGCGCTGTGCCGGTTCGGTCAGGGGCTGGGCCTGGGCGGGGAGTGGGGCGGCGCCGTGTTGCTCGCCACCGAGAACGCACCGCCTGGCAAGCGCGTGTGGTACGGCATGTTTCCGCAGCTGGGTGCGCCGCTGGGCTTCTTGCTGTCCACCGGCACCTTCCTTGGCATGGGCGCATTGCTGGACGATGCGGCCTTCATGCAGTGGGGCTGGCGGGTGCCGTTTCTGGCCAGCGCCTTGTTGGTGATCACTGGCCTGTGGGTACGCCTGAGCATCACCGAAACGCCGGATTTTCAAAAGACCCTGGATCGTCAGACGCGCGTGCGGCTGCCGCTGGGCACCGTGATATCGCAGCATTGGCCGGCGTTGATCATCGGCACGCTGGGTGCGTTTGCCACCTTCGTGTTGTTCTATCTGATGACCGTGTTCGCATTGGGCTATGGCACCAAGACGCTGGGCTACGACAAGGAGCAATTCCTGCTGCTGCAGATGGCCGGTATCGTGTTCTTTGCGCTGGGCATTCCATTCTCGGCCAAGTTCGGCGATCGGCATGGCGCACCGTTGGCGATGATGCTGGCCAGCGTCGCCATCGTTGCGTTCGGGCTGGCGTTTGCGCCGTTGTTCCAGGCCCATCACCCGTTGCAGGTGTTGGCCTTTCTTGGGCTGGGCTTCTTCTTTATGGGGCTGACCTATGGCCCTTGCGGCACCTTGCTGGCGGAGTTGTATCCCACCGAGGTGCGCTATACCGGCGCGTCGCTGTCGTTCAATCTGGCCAGCATCCTGGGCGCGGCACCGGCGCCGTATGTGGCCACGCAACTGGCGCAACGCTACGGAGTACAAGCCGTGGGTTACTACCTCGGCGCAGCCGCTGTGTTGAGCCTGCTCGCGCTGACGGTGGCGCGTCGATCGCGTCGATAGATGCGCTTGCGTAGGCAACTGCCGTAGGCGCGGGCTGGTGCGCGCACAGGTGCTATCGGTAAGGCGCCTTCGCGCCCGGGTGCGCTCCTACGGTGGCTAGAGAAAGACGCGCTTTGAGGTGCGTCCTGGCCGGCTGCCGTGTTGGTGCAAGTGTGCTGCGCTCAGACCGCCAAGCGTACCTGGTTGCGGCCGCCGGCCTTGGCCAGGTAGAGATATTTGTCGGCTTCGTTCAACAGGTGATGCAGCGATTGATCGCTTTCGGTCGCAATGCACACGCCGATGCTTACCGTCATGCTCAGCGTGTCGTCGCCGACACGGACGCGTAGTGCACTGATGCGTTCGCGCAGGGTTTCGAAGTAGCTGGTGGCGTTGGCTGCATCCAGCCCCGGCACCAGCAGGCAGAATTCTTCGCCACCGAAACGCGCCACCAGGTCCTGCGGACGTGCATGCCCGGAGACCGATGCGGCTACCGCGCGCAACGCCTGGTCGCCGGCTTCGTGGCCCCAGGTGTCGTTGATGTGTTTGAAGTGATCGATATCCAGCATGGCCGCGGTTACCGTCTGGTCCTGCGACAGCAACTGCGGGATCACGCGCTGGCTTTGTTCCAGGAAGTAACGCCGATTGGGCAGGCCGGTGAGGAAATCGCGTGTGGCCAGATCCTGCAGCGTGCCGATCAATTCCAGCTGGTCCACGTTCTGCGAGACGCGGCAGAAGAATTCTTCGCGCGAGAAGGGCTTGCGCAGGAAATCGTTGGCGCCGTTCTTCAAGAAGCGCGGGATCAGCGACGAGTCGCTGTTGCCGGAGATGCCGATCACCGCGACCTTGTCGCGCGAGCGCAACGCACGCAGCCGGCGGGTGAATTCCACGCCTTCCATGCCGGGCATTTCCTGATCGACGATGGTTAGACGGATGTCGGGGTCGCGTTCGATTGCGTCCAGTCCGGCGGCGCCGTCAGCGGCCAGCACCACGCGGTAGCCGTACATCGACAGCAGTGCGGCGGCGTAGGTACGAGCAGACAACGAATCGTCCACCACCAACGCGCCGATGCGACGATTGCGCTCCAGGCGCTGCACCAACCAGGCCAGATATTCGATGCTGCCCGGTGCGTTCTTGAGTACATAATCGATGATCTGCTGCTGCAGCACGCGCTGGCGCAGATCCTCGTCGTACACGCCGCTGACCACCACGGTCGGCAGGTTGCGCGAGAGGAAGAACTCCACGACCTTGTCGCGGTCGCCGTCGACCAGCACCAGGCCGGTCAGGACCAGGAACCAGCCATCTTCTTCGTCGAGCACGCGCGCCGCTTCGGCCAGGGTCGAAACGACCGTGACCGGCAGTTCCACGCGTTGTTCGATGGCTGCGCGCAGCATGCTGGTGAACGTGCGCGAGTTCTCCACCAGCAACACGCGTTGCGGCAGAACTGCGCTTTCACTATTGCGATGTAGGGTACCTGGGGACATCGGTTGGCCGTGTGGATCGAACCGTCAGATCAGCTAACGGCTCTGCTCGCCAAAACTTGAGCGCTGCGTTGTAGCTTGCGCGATGGACCTGGGGGCGCGGTCACCACAGCGCGTCGCGCAGCCGGTACCAGCTCATGGCCGCCACCAGCAATGGGGTGCGCAGCCGCTGCCCGCCGGGAAACGGGCGGTGCGGGATACGCGCAAACACGTCCAACCGCTGGCTCTGGCCCGCGATGGCCTCGGCGATCACCTGGCCGGCCAGACCGGTGGCTGCCACACCGTGGCCGGAGAAGCCCTGCGCGAAATACACAGTCGGCGCGAGCCGGCCCCAGTGCGGCGCGCGGTTGCGCGAGATGTCCACGTAGCCGCCCCAGACGGTCTCCAGCGGCACCTGGCGCAACTGCGGAAACACCGTGTGCATGCGCTGGGTCATCAGGCGCTTCAAACCCGGCGGCGGGCGCGAGGAATAACTGGCGCGCCCGCCGAACAGCAGCCGGTGATCGGCGCTGAGCCGGTAGTAATCCAGCGCCCAGTTGGTGTCGGCCACCGCCATGTCGTTGGCGATCAGCGCGCGCGCGCGCGCCTGGCCCAGCGGCGGGGTGGCACCGACATAGGTGCCGACCGGCATGATGCGTTGCTCCAGCGGCGCGGCGATGCCGTGCAGCAAGGCGTTGCCGGCAATCACGCCGAAGTCCGCGGTGACGCTGCCATCGGCCGTGTGCATCGTCACCTGCGCGCCAGGGTCCAGGCGGGTCACCGCCGAGTCCTCGAAGATGCGCACGCCTGCCGCGAGCGCCGCCCGCGCCAGGCCGAACGCATAGGCCAGCGGATGCAGATGGCCGCTGGCGGGGTCGAACATCGCCCCCAGATACAGCGGGCTGTCCAGCACCTGGCGGGTGCGGGCGCGATTCCACCACTCCAGCGGGTAGTCGTAGCGCTGCGCCATGCGCACGATGCCATGCTGCAGCGCCCGCACCTGGCGCGGCTTGAGCGGCACGTGGGCGTGACCATCGCGCCAATCGCAGGCGATGGCATGACGTTCGATCCGCTGGCGCAGCAGGCGCATGCCGTCGCGCGAGAAGTCGAACAACAGCCGCGCATCTGCATCGCCGACCAGCGCTTCCAGCGTTTCCTGTTCGCAGCCGTAGCCCACGATGGCCTGGCCGCCGTTGCGGCCGGAGGCGCCCCAGCCGATGCGCCGGGCCTCCAGCACGACGACCCGGTAGCCCGCCTCGGCCAGCGCCAGCGCCGCGGTCAGGCCGGTATAGCCGGCGCCGAGAATGCAGACATCGGCGCGTTCTGCGCCGCGCAGGCGCGGTTGCGCGGGCAGGGCAGGCGCGCTGCGCGCGTACCAGCTGTCCGGATAGCCGCCCTCCGCGGTGTCGGCGTGCGGCAGCGCGGTGGCCGGGCTGCCCATCACACGGTCCGCAGGTACCGGGCGTAATCGATGTCCGGCACCAGCGCCTGGTAATCGAGCAGCTCGCGTTGTTTCTGTTGCCCGAATACATGCTGAAACTGCGTGCCTAGCTGGACGCCGATAAATTCGCTGGACACAAACGCATCGATCGCGCCCTGCCAGGTGCGTGGTTGAAAGATTCCTTGCGCATAGGCGTTGCCGGTGATCGGCGGCGTGGGTTCGGCAGGCTGCTGCAGGCCGTCGAGAATAGCCGCCAGCACCGCGGCCGCGGCCAGATACGGGTTGGCATCGGCGCCGGCAATGCGATGTTCAATGCGCGTGTTGCGGGCATCGCTATGCGGGATGCGCAGCGCCACGGTGCGGTTGTTGAAGCCCCAGCTGGCATCCAACGGCACGAAGGCATTGCTGACGAAGCGTCGGTAACTGTTGGCGTGCGGCGCGAACAACAGCAGCGACGCGTCCGCATGCCGCTGCAGCCCGGCGATGGCGTGGCGCAGGCGGTCGGTGGGCATCTCGGCCTCGCCGGCCAGCACGTTGTGCCCGTCGGCATCGAGCAGGCTCACATGCAGATGCAAGCCACTGCCGGCCTGGCCGGGGAAGGGCTTGGCCATGAAGCTCGCCAGCATGCGCTGCTGCTGCGCGATGGCCTTGATGGTGCGTTTGAGCAGGATCGCCTCGTCGCAGGCGGCCAGCGCATCGGCGCGATGTTGCAGGTTGATTTCGAACTGGCCCGGTGCGTACTCGGCCACGGCGGTGTCGGCCGGGATGCCTTGCTGGCGGCATGCGGCGGTGACCGCATCGGTAAAACCACGGTGATCGTCCAGGTCCTGCAACGCGTACACCTGGGTGCTGTCGCTGCGGATGCCGGTGACCGGGTCGCGCGGGGTCTGCGGGCGTCCCTGCGCATCGGGCACCGCATCGAACAGGTAGAACTCCAGCTCCACCGCCACCACCGGGGTCAGCCCGAGTGCGGCAAAGCCGTGCACCACCCGCTGCAGCACCGCGCGTGGCGCGACCTCGAACAGACTGCCGTCCGGGGTGTGCATCGCCAGCAGTAGCTGCGCCATCGGTTGCGGCGCCCACGGTACCGGGCGCAGCGAGCCTTCGATCGGCCGGCAGATGCGGTCGGCATCGCCGATGGCATAGCCAAGCCCGGTTTCTTCCACGGTGTTGCCGGTGATGTCGGTGGCGATCAGCGACATCGGCAGGCATACGCCATCGCGGTAGACCTTGTGCAACGTATCGGCAGTGACGCGCTTGCCGCGCAACACGCCGTTGGTGTCGGGCAACAACAGGTCGACGGGGTGGCAGCCGGCGATGCGCGCCAAGGTGGCGGCATCGGCAGCGGGCAGCGATGCGACGGAGTTCTCGAAAGCCATGGGCACCACCTGCGAAGTCGCCGCCCAGCCTAGCAAAGCACGCGTGATCGTTTGCGACCAGGCAACGGTGCGGCGGTGGCAATGGCGGCGGTGGCGCGGTAAGTTCGAGCGCATCTGCCGTTCAACGCACCGCATCGGGATGTCTGCATGGCTGTTGTACCGTTGGTCGGATTGCCGACCGATCGCATCGCGCAAGGGCCGCATCCGTTTCTGGCGGCCGGCGAAAAATACATCCGTGCGGTCGTGGACGCGGCCGGTGCCATGCCGGTGCTGCTGCCGAGTCTGCAGCCAAGCCTGGAGGCCGGCGCGTGGCTGGATCGGCTGGACGGCGTGTTGCTTACCGGGGCGGTCAGCAATATCGAGCCGCATCATTACAGCGACGACTCCAGCTGGGAGGGCAACCCGCACGATGCCGCGCGCGATGCCACCAGCCTGGGATTGATCCCACAGGCGCTTGCGCGCGGCCTGCCGGTGCTGGCGATCTGTCGTGGCCTGCAGGAGGTCAATGTCGCGCTCGGTGGACGCCTGCATCAACGCGTGCATGCGGTGCCCGGCCTGGCCGATCATCGCGAAGACCGCAACGCGCCGCTGGACGTGCAGTACGGCCCGGCGCATCCGCTGCGGTTGCAGCCCGGCGGCTGGCTGGCTGGCATGAGCGACTCGGCCGAGGTGTTGGTCAATTCCCTGCATGGGCAGGGCATCGCCACGCTGGCCGACGGCCTGCTGGTCGAAGCGACTGCGCCAGATGGCCTGATCGAAGCCTTTCGCGGCCCGGGACCTGGCTTTTTGCTTGCGGTGCAATGGCATCCGGAATGGCGTGTCACACAGCATCCGTTCTACCGTGCCATCTTTGAGTCCTTCGGCGAGGCCTGTCGCCGTTACGCCGCTCAGCGCGGTCAGTGAGGTTGTATGTCGATCCGCACACGTTCGCGCAAATCCACGCCCAAGCAGCCGGAGAGCGCATTGCGCCGCTGGCTCAAGGACCGCCGCATCACCGAGGTCGAATGCCTGGTGCCGGACATCACCGGCAATGCGCGCGGCAAGATCATTCCGGCCGACAAGTTTTCGCACGATTACGGCACGCGGTTGCCCGAAGGCATCTTCGCCACCACGGTCACCGGCGACTTTCCGGACGACTATTACGCGCTGACCTCGCCGTCTGACTCGGACATGCATCTGCGCCCGGATGCGTCCACCGTGCGCATGGTGCCGTGGGCCGCCGACCCCACCGCGCAGGTCATCCACGATTGCTACACCAAGGACGGCCAGCCGCACGAACTGGCGCCGCGCAACGTGCTGCGTCGCGTGCTGGAGGCCTACGCCGAGGTCAAATTGCAGCCGGTGGTGGCGCCGGAGCTGGAGTTCTTTCTGGTGCAGAAGAACACCGATCCCGACTTCCCGTTGCTGCCGCCGGCCGGGCGCTCCGGTCGCCCGGAAACCGCGCGGCAGTCGTATTCGATCGATGCGGTGAACGAGTTCGACCCGATCCTGGATCTGATGTACGACTATTGCGATGCGATGGAGCTGGACGTGGATACCTTGATCCACGAATCCGGCGCCGCGCAGCTGGAAGTCAACTTCACCCACGCCGATGCCTTGTCGCGCGCCGACCAGGTGTTTCTGTTCAAGCGCACCATGCGCGAAGCGGCGCTACGGCACGGGGTGTATGCCACGTTTCTGGCCAAGCCGATGGAAACCGAGCCCGGCAGTGCGATGCATATCCACCAAAGCCTTTTGCATGCCGGCACCGGCAAGAATGTATTCAGTGGCAAACGCGAGGGTGGGTTCAGCGACACCTTTGCGCATTATCTGGGCGGGCTGCAAAAATACATTCCGATGGCGATGGGGCTGCTGGCGCCTAACGTCAATTCGTACCGGCGGCTGATGTTCGGTGAGGTGTCGCCAAGCAATGTGCTGTGGGGCTTCGACAACCGCACCTGCGGGTTACGGGTGCCGATCGATGCGCCGCAGAACATGCGGGTGGAAAGTCGGTTTGCCGGCTCCGATGCCAATCCATATCTGGCGATGGCGGCGACATTGGCGTGCGGGCTGTTGGGCATCCGCGAAAAGCTGGAACCAACCGCGCCGATCAGCAGCAATGGCAAGGAGCAGGGCTACGATTTGCCGCGCTCGTTGGGTGAGGCGCTGGATGGGTTGGAGAAGTGCGAGGCGCTGCAGGAGATGTTGGGGCGGCGGTTTGTGCGAGCCTATATCTCGGTGAAGCGCAAAGAGTATGAGACGTTCTTTCGGGTGATCAGTTCGTGGGAGCGGGAGTTTTTGTTGTTGAATGTGTGATGGGGTCGGATGAGTGTTGCTGCACGTTCCCTTCTCCCGTCGGGAGAAGGTGCCCGAAGGGCGGATGAGGGTGAGGTGTCGGGTGCTTAGGTATCCCCACGTTTTTAAGGTACCAGGCTCATCTGCTCGCGCACTGCGTCGGGCAGGGTGCGCAAGCGTTCTAGCCAGCGTGAGACA
>NZ_MDEE01000074.1 GCF_002939865.1 Xanthomonas dyei | reverse complement strand
GAAATGGCGAAACTCCGAAGATCCAAACGCGATTCTCCGGAACGATGCGGACATTCTGCCCTCTTAGGCCTCGTTGTTCAGACCTTCCCTAGTCAATGAATCTGCAACGCCGCAATCTTGCCGCCCACCAACTGAAACATATGCTCCAGCTGCAACGGGCTCTGCGGGAAATCGCCGGACACCTGTGCAGTGACGCGCACTTGCTCGCCCTGGGTGTGCACGCCAAGCGGCACCACGCAATACGGCGTGGTGGCCTGCGTCTGTGCCAGCCACGCCGAAATGGCCGCAGCGCCACGGTGCTCGCGTCGCTCATCGTGCACCACCGCATCAATGGCAAGGTGCGGCAACAGCTCGGTGGCATCGCCGGCGTTGCTGGCGGCAAAGAAGCAGGCAATGGCGTGGGGCAGGGCAGGCGACATGGCAGCGATGTCCGGTGTAAAGGGGTATGCCATGATCGGCAGCGGCATCACCTGCCGCAAGAACGCACGCAAAGGTAAGTCACGCACCCATGGGAAAGCCGCACACCCCAGACACCGCCGCATGCAATGTCGAAGCCCTGCTCAGACTGATCGAAGGCCGCTGGAAACTGCTGCTGTTCCACCTGTTCGACGGCAAAGTGCAGCGCTACTCGGATCTGGAGCGGCTGATTCCCGCCATCTCGCAGAAGATGCTCGCCCAACAGCTCCGCCAGCTAGAACGCGACGGCCTGGTGCTCCGCACCGTCTACGCGCAGGTACCGCCGCAAGTGGACTACCGCCTCACGCCATGGGGCGAGGCGCTGTGCCCCGCACTGGATGCAATGCTTACCTGGGGCGACGCACGGCAGCTGTTGCCCGAACCCTCGCCGAAATGATGGCTTGCACATTGCTGTGGCACGCCGGCCTTAAAACATCAGGTACATAGCACCGCGCATATCGCCAGATAACTGGCCCAGATAACACACCGGCGGTCTTGCAGTATCTGCCGTATCGCGCGCTGTAACCAGACTTGTGCGGCCACCATAATCGTCATAGTTTCGCCACGCCACCACCGGGGTGGCGTGGAGGTCACACGCATGGCGACCAACGAGAAAACCGGCCCGAACGCGGCCAAGCCTGCAAGCAAGGTCTTGCGTAGCGGCAGCACCGGCAAGGATTCAAAACCGCGGCCGCGTCGGCTTTGAGTCAAGCGCCAGACAAGAGGGGCAAAAAGAAATAAGCGAGCGCTGCAGCAACTTGGTGGAGGCGTTCGCGCAAAGGCGAGGGCCTCCTACCTAAGCGATTGGGTGCGCGCAATCACAGCGGATGAAACCGCTGGCACAAAATGCCGGGTACCCCGCTGACAGCAGCTATACATAACTGTAGGGTACAGACTAAAACGGGGTTTTCATGCATGGGAAGCAGATGGGGAAGTACCGGGTTTACGGCTATGCGGTCATTACCATGGCCGCTTGGGTTAGCTGTGGGCTTGTTGATTTTTTCGCCATTTGCAACGACGTGGCTTGGCTCTTATCGCAGCAGCGCATCCCGCCCGAGTAGGGAGTCAGCGGTGCCATCGCTATCGCGCCCATGTCCATCGCTTGGTTGGTGCTGACCATGGATAGCCGAGCCACATGCTCCTTACTTGCGGGCAGCTCTCAGCGGCACAAACTGCTAGACATACTCACGACGCTAGAACGTCGGCCTCCAATGCTGGTTGGAGTCGAGCTGCTGGTGGGAGAAGCCTATCGTCGCCGATGCTATGCCATGTCGGCAGTGAGAGTGTCACTGAATGTTGAGGTGGGCAAAGATAAAAATCTTGCTTGAGAACTACTCAAATGCAATTAAATAGAAAAATTAATTAATTAAATCAAAGGGAGTACGATGAAATCAATAGCGGTTTTCAATAATAAGGGTGGTGTCGGCAAGACTACACTTGCATATCACTTGGCGAGTGCTATTGCTGAGTTAGGTAAAAAGGTTCTTTTAGTAGACCTTGACCCACAATCCAATCTGACTTTGTATGGATATTCACCTGAGGAACTGGAAGAGCTCTGGAGCGAGGAAGATAATTTCATTGAAGATTTTCCTCAGGCGAGGAAAGTAAGTGCGCAAGAAGAGTACAAGAGAATAATATCTAAGACCCGTTCAATTCACTTCCTTCTAAAGCCGACTGAGGATGGCGTGGATGAGCTAGAAAAAATGCCGCCTCCTCGAAAGCTTACAAATAATCTTGATTTATTGCCGGGCCGTCTTTCAATTCATATGTTCGAAAACAAGGTCGCTAGCCGATGGTCAGAGGCTTATCAAAGTGATCCGCTGGCAATTCGGACGATCACCAACATTAGAAGAATAATTGAAGCTTATGGAGTCGCTGGGAAATACGATTTTGTAATAGTCGACACATCTCCGGCACTTGGTATACTTAATAAGATCGTTATATCCACTTCAGATGCTTTTTTAGTCCCCTGTGCACCTGATATGTTTTCTGTTTATGGAATAAAAAACATTGGGCGTGCACTGAGTACTTGGATAAAAGACTTTTCGCTACTGGAAAAAATAGTCGGTGAGCGACACTCTAAAAGCTTGCCTGTAAAGCCGGTCTCTTTTTTGGGATTCACTATTTATAATGCCAAGAAAAGAAGCGATGCATCTAATGAATGGAAGATTGCTAAGGCGCATTACAACTATGCAAAACAGATTCCAGCTGCTGTATCAGCATATATCCCTAGGGAACCTCTGAATAACTCATGACCCAGCGAGAGAGATTTGCAATCTGGCCTGATCACGACAATCGCCGTCGCTGAAAATCAAGCACTTGCGCGTGATTTAGTCTATTCAAGGCGTCGATCGGAAGCCTATGAAAGAGTTGTTCAGAGCTTCCCTAGTCAGGTTATCAGCAAAAGCATAAAAGGCGTTGTTTCAAATCCAATTGGGGGAACGTCAATCATGTACTCGCATTCGACAATACCTGGAATGTCGCAAAAATACCGAGTGCCGATCTGGGATGTGCCGGATCATGTAAGTTTAAGTTCAGAGGACCGATCAAGTGTGGCCCCGAACCGGGATCAGTATATAGAAACAAAAGCGTCTTACACAAAATTTGCAAAAGATGTAATGGCTAGGCTGGAGAAGTGAGATGGCTCTTTTAAAGAAAAAGGCAGAGTCAGTGGCTAGCATTATGAAGACGATACGCGGGGAGTATCCAGTAATAGAGGGGTTCGGAGTTACAGTGGAAGCAATCTTGACCAAAAACACTAAGGTCGCTCCCGTGATACATTCCTTCAAAAGAAGGCTGAAGTCTGAAAAAAGTATCGAAGAAAAGATAAAGAAAAAGAGACTTGAGGGTGCCTTAGTCAGTTCGGAAAATATATTCTCTGCAATGACTGATATATATGCGGTCAGGTTGATCCATCTCTATCCTCAAGATATTGATGTTATACACGGCGCAATAATCGACCACGCTGCAAAAAGAGATTGGATTCTCGTCGAGAAGCCGAAGGCCTATACTTGGGATCCAGATAGTGTCAATTTCTTGAAGTCGCTAGGCCTTAAGTGTGAAGTAAAGCCGAGTTTTTACACGTCGGTTCATTATTTGGTAAAGCCGAAGAAGAACTCAAGCGCTGTATGTGAAATTCAAGTTCGGTCTTTGCTCGAAGAAGTCTGGGGTGAAGTTGATCACAAGGTGAAGTACAAGGGTTTGAACACTGATGAGCGAGTTGTGGAGCATCTTGCGGTACTCGCTAGATTAATTGGAGCAGGTTCTCGTGTTCTTTCGGCGATACAGAAGAGGTGAATCCTCAAAAATTACAGAGGAGAACTATAGGGTTTTGACCATTTTCATAATTACAGTGACTTCATAGGTACAGTGACGGCGTTAACTTGAATAACGGGGTTAGGTTAAATTATTCGGCTCTAACAATCATTCGTTGATTTAGAGCGCATTTTCTTATCGCGCCGGGGTGCTAAGGGATTTCTACGTTCAAGGAAACAACCTGTGCGCTTTCCTGCCTACAGCATCGGCGCTGGACCTCGCTGTTGCTGCTCTTGTAAACGTTGCTGTTCCAACGACTGTTCCTGCGCCAAACGTTGGTTGACCGTCTCAAGCTGAGCGAAGCTCTCCTGTACTGGCCGCTGAGCCGCTTCCGATGTCGGCATATGTGCGCGCAGCATTGCAGGGTTCTGCAGCTCGCCCTGCACCACGAACAGGTTCTGGGCTGCTGGCGAGTCTCTGGTTTTGTCGCTGAGTAACACGTGATCTACGCGGGTCAAGCCATTGTCTTTGGCCAGCGTCAGCAGGCTAGCCGTCATCCGCTCACTGGTTGCATCGAAGCTGCGGCCATTGGCGTCATCCAGCTGTTCGACCTTGCTGCGAATCTGTTGATGCATCGCGTGGTCTGGATGGCCCGCGTCTGCCGGTGTCAATGAGGGCGCCGGTGCAGCGGGCGTCGCAAGGTTCGGCGTGCTGTTGCCGCGTGCACAGGTTTCCTTGAGCTGGACCATGCCATAGCCGTCCTTGCCCAGATCGACAAGGTTGAAGGTTGATCCCGACCCTAGATCCAGTCCATTGCGCTCTAGCTGCTTTGGTTCCAGGCCGAGCGACTTCAGGTCGACGCGAACCTCCGGAGGCTGCCGATCATGAGCAAGGTGCTCGTAGTTCTTCGCAATGTGGCTGATTGCGCTGACACCGTAGTAGTTGCGATAGTCTGAATCGCCATACGGCCCTAAAGTCCCTCTGCTGTCATAAAAGCACTGCTCCACGGTTTTGGTCAGTGCGTCATTGCGTGCGAACGGACGCGTTGTTAGCTCTTCATATGTCATGCCATTGGCGAACTGCGGTGGGCTTGCCCCTCTGTCCACGCAACGGGTTGTGGAGCGTTGGAGCAGCTCCGCCTCAAGCCGATGATCTGACATCTCTGGATCTTGGTGTTTGATGCGATCGTGCAGGGCACGCATTCCAGAGATCTCTGAAAGAGCTTCATCCTCACGGGTCTTGTCTAAGTAAACACGTGTCGGCTGCGTGAGATCGACCTGATTCTCCCGGTTATCGTGAGCTTCCTGCATGCGACCGCCCATGGTCTTCGCAAACTCCGCCAGCGCCTGGGTACGGTGCTCAGCCAATACACCATGCATCGTCTCGTGACCCATGACCTCCGCCAGGTAGTCGAGACGTCGCTCGCCGCTCAGATTACTGAAAGCTGCATCGCTAATATTGAGGGTGCCGGCCTTCCCATCCTTACCGTCTTGAAAGTGGCCGCCGTTGTTGTGTCCATGTGAGACGGCAATGGCACCAATCTGCCCCTTCTCGATGGCATTACCCAGCAAATTCGAGAGATAGGGTGATGTTGCAAGGGTCTGGCGAATGCTGGATTCTGCTTCCTTGGGTAGGTTGGGATCCTTGGCCATTTCGGCGAGCAAAGGTTCAATCCGCGCATCGACTGGTGTCACGCATCACCTCCGTCGACTTGCAAGCCAAATGCACATTCCCGCGATGGTTCTTCGCCACTCTGATAGATCAACAACGCGACGGAAAAGCCTTGCTTTCCATTGTTGATGGAGCGCCAATGCTGACGTATCCACCCGTTCTGAAAAGGCATCCTCTCGCCCGCCTTGTACCCCATCGCCTCCAACTTTTTAGACAGTGCTGCCGCGTCCCAGATGCAGATTGTAGTGGGCTTGCGAGTAGGGTCCTCGCCACCAGGCAAGCGCACCGAAATCTCCATTCTCGAGAATCCACGTTTCATCGGGAAATGCGTAGCGTAAAGCGTGTAGCCATCGGCCAGTGGTACATCCTTCACCCGGTACCACGGATCCGACGTGTCCAAGGGCGGCCCCAGCTTGATTCCCAGCGCTGCTTCCAGACGCCTGCTACTCATGTCCGCTGGAGTCTTGAATGCATCGACAAAGCGCAGCAGCCGGGCTTCCAGCTCCTGGACGCTGAGGCTGGCGGTGCCGGCATTGATTCCGCTTGTAGTGGCGTCTGCCGTCGCTTGAGGCGCAGACACCTTGCCCGCTGAAGGATGCGCGTGGGCTTCTGTTTCGGAAGGTCGAGCACATGCACTGGATAGCGTAGCTAAGAGCGCTAGCAAGAGCGGTACAGTCACTGAGCGAGAACGCTTCATCATTGTCCTGTTGTGTATCCGGCCTACTGGTTCACGCCATCTTGATCGTACTGCCGCAGGCTAAAGCGATGGCTTGCACTGATCAAGCGAAGAGTTCTGCGGTGGCGACGCACTGATGTCTGATCTTATCGATTCGTAGGTCAACAAGCCTCACGCATCACCTCCATCGATCTGGACTCCATACACGCACTCGCGCCTTGTGCCGCTGGCTGTGGTCGCGTAGATCAGCAAGGCAACCGAAAAACCTTGCGCTCCATTCTGGATGGCACGCCAATGCTGCCGTTGGATGCCGCCTTGGAACGGGCGCTGCCTGCCACGCTTGTAACCCATGGCCTCAAGCTTGGCTGAGAGGTCGGCCGCATCCCAGACGCATGCTGCATCCTGCACGCGCGTGGGGTCGTGCTTGTCTGGCAACCCAATCAGCATGTTGATAAAGGAAAATCCCTTTTTCTCCGGGCTATGCGACATATACAACGTATAGCCATTCGCCAGAGGAAGGCTCCTCAGCACACGCCGTGACACCGCAAGATCCTTCGGTGGATCGAATTTGATGCCCAGCATCTCCTCCACCCGCTTGTGACTCATGTCGCCGGGTTGTTCCAGCGACGCTGTAAATCTCAAAAGCCCGGCTTCAATCTGCTGGATGCTAGGAGTGGCCTTCTGCGTCACGGTGGTTGGCGCAGAACGTGCTTCGGGTGTGGGCGATGGAGCAGCAGGCAGATCGCTCGCTTTCTCAGACGCCCTGGTGCATGCGCTCGACAGCACCGAGGTCAGTGCCAGGCAAAGCAGCAGCGTGAATGAGCGAAAGTTATTCATTGTTGTCTTGTATGCCTGCGCGGCGCGTTGATACAAGGCAAGGTACTCGCCCATGTCCAAACAGGCCAACCCATCGGCTGCAGAGCTGACACGCTGATCGAGACAGGCACAGCGCTAGGGGGCGCTACTCAAATCCTCAAGCACATCGTCCACCTGCTCGGCCAGGTGCTGCAGGCAATGCGCCCATTGCTGCAGCGGAATGGCCGGCATGCTCATGGCGTCTTCCTCGCGCGTTCGCGGTGCGGCCAGGGTGGCAAGCAGGCGCAGTTGATCGCGTACGCGCAGCAGTTGGTATTGCGTGCCTTCGGACATCCAGTAGCCGGGTTCGTCGTGCATGGCGCATCTCCTTGGCCTGAGACGACTCCCGCTGCACAACGCAGCGGGATGCCGGGAGGCTAGAAACCGCACAAAGCCGGCGGGCTTATTCCCCTTGCGGGTGTTGTATTCGCCGCCCTCCCGGCGCAGAAACGCCGAGCCGTGCTCAGTCTTTCGACCGGACACAAAAAACCCACCAAGTTGTCGGAGGCGGGTGCCGCTTTGTGAGGAGTTTCTAGGCTCCGTGTCGGAGTGTGCGGGTGACGGTTGGCAGGGTCAAGCGTGCTGTTTGGCGAGGTCTCTTCACCCGCCATCGTCATTATTTCTCGGTGCTTGCTCGCGCCTGCTCTAGGGTTGCCAGAGATGCCTTTGAGCTCAAACATTCGATAGGCCGTGGTGACCTGAAGCGCTACCGCGTGTGCACGCCTTGGCTCGGCTCACTTATCCCTCGCGCCAGCTCCTGCTGTTGGGCAACTGCTCGTTCCTGGGCGATGGTCTGATTGGCGGCCAGCAGCTTCTGGTCAGATTGTTCGACCGGCGTACGGATCGCCTGATCGATGTCCACATGCACGCGCTTGTGCGCAGGGTCGTCCAGCCTCCCCTCCACTGCGAACACGTTGCCCGTCTTGCCCATCACCACATGGTCCACGCGGCTCAGCGCGTTGTCTGCCAGCGACCGGTCGCCGGCACCCGGATAGGCGTCGCGGTTGTCCTTGCATACGGCCAACAGACTGCGGCTAACGCGCTCGCTCATCTCATCGTAGGGCTTGCCCACCCCTTCATCGATCTTGCGCACGCCATTGCGGATCTGCTCCAGCATGGTGTGGTCGGGGTGTGCGGGATCGTCTGGGCCACGCGGGCCGGTTGCCGCAGGTGCGCTGGGTACAACGGGCACATAGGTGTGGTCCTGCGCCGGACTCACGCTGCCATCTTGGGTGTGATCGAAATGGTGCAAGGTGGGCGGCGTGCTGCTGCTGTCGTGATACGGAAACGGCGTCTTGTTTGGGCCTCGGTCCAGGCCTTCGTTCTCGATAAGGCGCTCCTTCAAGCCCAATGCCGCCATATCGATAGTCACCTTCGGGCGGGCACCTTGATACAGCACGTTTGCCTTGTCTTCTGCCTGCAGGATTTGCTCCACGGCCCACGTGCCGTAGTAGTTGGGGTAGTCCGCAGTGGGCTGCAGTTGCCCAGCCTGATTGCGGTGCTCGCCAATACCCACCGGGCGTTGACCTGGCTGCGCGTAAAGCTGCGAGGGCCGGTCGAAGTAGTGCTGCCCCATCGCTGCAATATTGCCTGGCGATTGGGAGAGAGTTCCGTCTTGATTGAAAGCAAGCCCAGGTTTTGGTAACGCTTTAGTTGAAATTGACGTCTTATCCTGCTCAATGAAATCAAGATTCCTGTCGAGTTTCGTCGCCAGCATGGCATCCAAGCTATTTGCAGCTGGGTTGACCTGCTTCTCGCGACTCAACAATGCATTCCAACCAGAAATCTCGGCCTTTGCCTCATCCTCCCTCCCCGCCTGTGTAATGACCCACTGAAACTCTGCTCAGGTGTTAGTTTTCAGAGGAGACATCGATGAGTGCAGTGATGGACGAAGAACAGATCAAGCGC
>NZ_MDEE01000073.1 GCF_002939865.1 Xanthomonas dyei | reverse complement strand
GACGCGCCCGACTGGGCGTTGATCCCTGGGGAGCTCTGGCCGAAAGCCGAGGCGGCGGAGAACCGCAAGAACTCGGTGGTGGCCCGTGAGTTCGAAGTGGCCTTGCCCCACGAACTCACTGACGAGCAGCGGTCCGATCTCGCTGTGGCTATTGGGCAAGCCCTGGTCGCCCGCTACGGTTTCGCTTTGCAGGCCAGCATCCACTCCCCAGGCTCCCGCGATGGGCTGAACCACCATGTCCACCTGCTGGCCACCACGCGCCGACTGACCAGCGACGGCTTCGCCGAGAAGACACGAGAGCTGGACGGCGGGGCGTCGGGCAAGATCGAGATCGAGTGGATCCGCCAAACCATGGCTTCCACCATCAACGAGCATTTGGCCTCGGCCGGCATTGATGCCCGGGTCGACCACCGTCGCTTGGAAGTCCAGGCCGAAGATGCCCTGGCCCGCGGGGACTGGGCCGAAGCGATGGTGCTGTCCCGCCAGCCCACAAAGCACGTGGGTAAGACGGCCACAGCACTGGCCCGCAAAGGCGTGATGACCGAACGTGCTGCCGAGAACGCCCGCATCGTTCGTGAAAATGAGGAAGCCTTCGAGCGGTTGCTCGCTCAAGCTGAGCAGGAGGGCAGGGCGACTCTGGGCTCCGCTGGTCATAGCCACGACCAGGCGCAGCGCGACCGTCGACACAGGGTTGGCTCCACAAAAGACCTTCCGTCTTCTGTGCCTGGTTTGGAGATCCACGGGCTTCGAGGCATGCGCCTGTCCGAAGCGCTTGGTTGGTCTGCGGAAGATGCGGAGGTGCGACCGCTGCGCCCCGTTAGTGAACTTGTCGCCGAGGTGGCTCGGGTTCTGACAGAGATCCTCTCCACCCGGCCCGACCTGGCGTTGACCGCAACTCAGCGGCTAGTGGGGCAGTGGACGACTTATGCGGCTGCCCTTCTCGATGGTGTCGATGTGCGTAGGTGGCTCAATGTGCTGGTCGAACGACTGGGCCGCCTCAAGCGCAGCGTCGTGAAGTTCGCCCAACGAACCAGCGCCTTGGGGCGTGCCGAGAAGCTCTTCCACCTAGCTGAGCAGGCGTGGGAGCAGTTTAACGGCGACCATCCTCGGCCCGATGGCGAGTGGTCCTCTCAAGAATGGGAAAAGCGACGAGGACGGCGGTTGGCCGTGCTGGAAAAACGCACAGCCGAATTGGCGACAGCCCGGGCAGCGGTCTCCGAGCAGCGGTGGAACGACGACGAGAACGAGATTGAGATCCGCGCGGCTCAGGTGGAGCAGTGGAGCGAAGCGATGCTTGCCAGTCCAGAGTTCGACTCCGTTCTTCGCTCTGTTGCGCCGATCAACGCTGCCCCAGCAGTGCCCAAGCTCTCCCCGGTGCCAGTGCCGCACCCAACAAGTCGACGGCCGCGGCCCTGATGGATATCGAAAGCCCCGCAGATGCGGGGCTTTCTTCCTTGGGCCCTAGCGGCAGGCGCGAGGGCGAGGGCGCAAGTCTGCGCGTTCAATCCCAATGGGCTCCTTGGGGCGGGGGACGTTGTCCTGATCCTTCTTCTTGCGCGCCTCTCGCCACTCCTCAATGGAGGTAGGCATGGTCGGCACGACGCTGCGATCCACGGCCGCTCGTTTGACGAGGATGGGTTGAGAAGGTGCCATGGCTGACGCCTGGGTTTGACTGGCCGGCCCTGGCGCGCCGAGCCGTAGCAACTCTGCAGCCAAATCCAGTGAGTATTGGATGTCCTCGACTTGGTTAGGGGGAAGGCGTGTGGTGTGTTGCTGGAGGAGGTGGCCGAGCAGGCGACTGGCGACTTGGATTTGTGTTTGGTGGTGCATGGGTGCTCCTGTGTTGGGTAAGCCCTCATCCAACCAAGAAACGATACTTAAGCAAGAGCTCGCTTGTGGCTGCATTTCACAAATTTGAATACGCGAAGAAATTCGATGGCAGTTATGCCATCTGACGGATAGGAAAGATTTCAACTGGGTCGGCGTCCCCGATTTGTCGTTTGTAGAAGCACATGGTCCGCTGAGGCAATGGGAGCAATCACGCCGTATCGGCGGGTTCTGGCTTGTGCGCGATGCTGACCGACCAGCCGCCGGTCTCCTCCCGTTGCGTGGTCAGCAGGTCGTAGGTTTTGACCATATTGAGCAACCCCGAATGGCCATAGAGGTTGGGTGAGAAGGACGGGTCGGTTCGTTTGAGGTATTGACCCAGTGCTCCCAATCCAACCTTGCCTTCAGAGGTGTCTCCCGTCAGCAGGGTGACGGCTTCAACCAAGAACCGAGGGCGGCGCTTGGGTAGCGGCTTGGCTTCAGCGCGGGGCGCTTCTTCTTTCGCCGCCTCCGATTTCAGGACAGGAAGTTCATTGCCCTGGACTTCGGGTGCTGCCGCTTCCTTGGCCTTCCGGTCCCATTCGAAGAACTGGTCGCAGGCGTTGCGCAAAGCATCCGGGGTCTTGGGCTCGCCCACGATGAAGACCGTCGCTCCACGCTCCCGGAGCTTGCGGCAAAGGTAAGAAAAGTCCGAGTCGCTCGTCACTAGGCAAAAGGTGTCGGCTCGGTGATCGAACAACGCCTCCAAGGCGTCGAGCGCCAAAGCGATGTCGGCCGTGTTCTTGCCGGAGGCGTATTGGTATTGAAGGCACGGGGTGAACGCCTGGCGGACCAGGACTTCCTGCCACTTGTTGGCAAGGGTGTTGTGGTTGCCATACCCACGGCGCAGCACGACCCGGCCGAACTGGGCCACCATGAGCAACGCGTGCTCGACGATGTCGGTCGGCACGTTGTCGCAGTCGACCAATACCGCGACACGTGCTTCATGCGGGCTGTTCGGGTTGCTCATGCCGGCGAGATCCAAGTTTTACGCAGACAGACAATGGCGTCAGCAACTCCCCCATGGCAAGCGGGCGCTAGCAAGAGGGAAGAGCGCGGAGCTCTGATCATGTCAACACTGAAAGCAAACCTGCCGAACAGGCTTTCTGCAACGGTCTGACTTCGTTGCATCCGGGGTGCCCCGAACCACTGCCGCTGACGATGCCACCATGATTTAAGACGATACTTTCTGCTTGGAAACGCCTTGCTTGTCGCCGCATCGCTAATCCGATATCGTTAACGCCTAGCCGTCCTTTTCATGGGATTGGTTGTAATCACCACCGCTGCCAGCGTGGGGTGGGTGGGAATGGATTCCTAACTGATGCTGCAAGTGCAGCTGACAAGGAGTGTTGCCGTGTCAAATCGGGCCGTGGCGCGTTTTTCTGCTTCCTCAGTTCTGTCAAAGAGCGCGCGTTGCGCGGCGCTCTTGATGCCGGTTGTTTTTGGTGCCTATGGATTACTAGGCGCTAGTCCTGCGCACGCCCAAACTCCGCCTAAAGCTACGTTCTGCGCGCTGTCCCTCGGCTGCTACGACACAATGGAGAAGGCTGCCGATGCCCTTCGCAACTCCAAGGACTACCAAGGCATCGGTCAGTATTTGAAGGCCTACTCAAGAGGTTTTTTGAATCGGGGAGCGGGAGAGGTCTGGACCTATTTCCGTGTCCCGTTTCTAAAGGCCACCTCGGTCTCTAGCCCTTCCTATGGGGTCAATTTGGGTATCTACGGGGTCGGAAACCCCGGCTGCGCTGCGTCCCCAGAGTTTGGAACAACCTGGTGCACGGATGAAGGCGCACTCATCGCCAAGTCACTGGACATTCTAACTGCGAAGGTCGGGAAATCTTGTTCGCTTAAATCTAATGTTCAAACGTCGAACTACAACACGACGGGTCTGGGCCTCCTCCCAAATGGCGATGTTAGTTATAGCTCAGACAAGTATTTCACCGCGACATTTAATTGTCTGTCGAATTCGGGGGCACCTGTCTCGGTGTCGTGGCGTTGGAATGTCTACAAGAAGCGAAAGTTGACGTGCGAAGCAAACTTCACGCCTTCTCAGGGAAATTTAATTCTCGCGGAGGCAGCTCTTACGACAGAGGCTGTTTGTAAGCCAAAGAATGATGACAACACCTGGGTCACGTCGCCCTTGAAGCAGTTCCAAAGCTGCAGCACAAACAACCCTTGCCATCCCACGACAGGCGATAAGTCTCGCGAAGAGAAAGACTTCGAGTTCGCAGGTCGTTCTTTCAATCGATATTATCATTCCGTCAATCAGACCAAGAGTGTCATACCGGTCGGAGAGGGCTGGTCGTTGAGTTACAGCGACCGATTCGACAGTTCCAACACAGCCTATCTCGACGAGGCGGGCAACAGGGATGTTTTCACCACGGTTGCTGCTGGCACCGGCCGTGCCCGGAATTCGGGGCGACTATATCGCCGCATCAGCAACAGCACTACGTATTATCGGGTCATCGAAGAAACTGGCGAATACCGCGATTTCGGCAAGGATGGCGAGCTGCTCGCGGTGCGCAATCCAGCCTCGCCGGACCGTGACGTAACCGTGGTCTACGACGGCACACGCATTGCGCGATTGGTTGATGGCCATGGCCGCGCGGTGACGTTCGTCTATACCGACGGGCGTGTCACGGGCATGGAGATTCCTGGTGGCGGCATCGTCCTTTACGACTACGATGTGGATGGAAATCTGATTGTCGCAACGTATCCCGACGGCGCAAAGCGCCTTTACCACTACCATGAGAAGGGGCTTGCGGAGCCCCAGCTGGTCAACTATTTGACTGGTATCACCGGGGAGAACGGACAGCGTTACGCTTCGTTTGGTTACGACACCTATGGACGCGTGATCAGCAGCGTTCTCCATGGCGATACCGAGGTGGTCGATGGAGTGACCCTTAACTACGTGGCCGAAGGCGTTACGGAAGTCACACAAGCTTCTGGCGCGGTCAAGCGCTTCGAGTATGGGTCTACCATTTTCAGCCCGGTCAACAACGTAACCGAAGGCGCAGCAAGCACGTCCAACACCTACTTCAGCGATGGTCGGCTGCAAAGCGTGACGGACGCATCGGGCAGCAAGGTTTCCTACGAATACGCACCGGCGTATCAATCAGCGGTGACGGTCGGTGACGGCACGCCGGAGGCGGTGCGCACCGAGAGCGTGAGGGATGCGCTGACCCATCAATTGACCGAGCTTAATGTGAAAGGGGCGCAGGGGCTGGTTGTGTCCAAGCGATGGACTCGCAATGAGCGTGGCCAAGCACTGACCCAGGTCGAGCAAGATGCCGTTTCCGGGAAGCAGCGTCAGCAGACCTTCACCTATTGCGAGCAGGTCGACGTAACCGCAGGAAGTTGCCCCCTGTTGGGAGTGCTGCTGCGGGTGGACGGAGCGCGCACAGATCTCAGCGACGCCGCCACCTACGAGTACTATCCCGCAGCCCAGGGCGGGGATCTGAAGACGATCACCAATGCAGTGGGCCAGGTCACCCAGTTCCTCAGTTACGACAGCGCCGGCCGTGTGTTGTCGCAGAAGGATCCGAATGGGGTTGTGACCGACTACAGCTACGATGCGCGAGGTCGGCTGACGGCAAGCATGGTCCGGGGACAGGACAGCGGCTCGGAGACGGATGACCGCATTACGCGCTACAGCTATTGGCCCACCGGCTTGGTCAAGCAGGTTGCGCTGCCGGGCGGCGACGTGTCTAACTTCACCTACGACAGCGCATTCCGGCTGACCAGGGTATCGGATCGTTACGGCAACTCCTTCGTCTACACGCTGGACACGTCGGGACACCGGATCAAGGAGGACATCACGGATGCCAAGAACACCTTGCTGTTCACGGTGTCCCGTATTTACGACGAACTCGGTCGCCTGAAGACGCAGGCGGATGCGCAAGGCAACCCAACGGATTTTACCTACGATGCAGTGGGCACGTTGAAGGAGCGGATAGACGCCATGGGTAGGTCAAGCACCTATGCCTATGATGCATTGCATCGCTTGAAGCAGAGTATTGAAGACACCTCCGACATCAAGGCGACGAGCGCTTTCCAATACGACGTGCTTGGACAACCGTCAGTGGTAACGGACCCGAAAGGCTTGAAGACGACCTACAAGCGCAATGGTCTGGGCGAACTGTTGGCGTTACAGAGTCCCGACACGGGCAGCACCGGCTTCACCTACGACGACGCAGGCAACGTGCTGTCCAGGAAGGACGCAGCTAACCGGCAGGCCACCTACACCTACGATGCCTTGAACCGCCCAGTGTCGGTGACCTATGCCGATGCAGCGCTCGAGACCCGTTTTGTCTACGACGTGGCCCCGGCCGTCTGCGTGGCGGGAGAGCAATTCGCAGCCGGGCGCTTGGCCAGCATGAAGGACGGCAGCGGCACGACGCAGTATTGCTACAACCGATTCGGCGACCTGGTGCGCAAGGTCCAGACGACCAATGGCAAGGCATTGACGGTCCGTTATGCCTACACGGCAGGCGGGAACTTGACGAGCATGATTTATCCGGACGGGGCGATGGTTGACTATGTCCGCAATGAGCGGGGCCAGATCGCCGAGGTGGGCTATACCGCGCCTGGCGGCTCGCGCGAGGTGTTGGTTAAGGGTGCCACGTATCTGCCCATGGGCCCGGTGGCCGGCTGGACCTACGGCAACGGCCGCGTGCTGACCCGAGCTTACGACCAGGATTACCGCCCCAAGGCCATTCAGGACAAAGCGGTTGGCGGTCTGGATGTCGGGTTCGGGTTCGATGAGGTGGGCAATCTCACCTCACTGACCCCAGCCGGCAATCCGACGCCGGAGATCGGCCTGGGCTACGACGCGCTCGGCCGCCTCACAGCCCTCACCGACGGTGTCACAGGAACCGTCATTGATGGCTATAGCTATGACGCCACCGGCAATCGCCTTAGCGCCAAGGTCGGCAGCGTTACACAGGCTTACACCTATCCAACGACCAATCATCGCCTGAGTGCAGTAGCTGGCGTGGCGCGCACCTACGACAAGACAGGCAATACGCTGAGCATCGGTGGCAAGGCGCGGGAGTTCCCCTACGACGCATCCGGCCGCATGAGCATGGTCAAGCGTGCAGGCGTGCTTGTGATGAATTATCGCTACAACGGTAAAGGCGAACAGGTGCGCCGCTTCTTGGGCACAACCAACACCTACACGCTTTACGATGAAGCCGGCCACTGGCTGGGCGACTACGACACCAATGGCGCGCCCAAGCAACAGGTGATCTGGCTGGACGATCTACCGGTCGGCCTGCTGGCCAACGCCAACAAGCTGCACTACATCGAACCCGATCACCTGGGCAGCCCGCGTGTAGTGGTTGACCCGGTTCGTAACGTGGCGGTGTGGGGGTGGAGCTTGAAGGGCGAGGCCTTCGGCAACACTGCGCCGAATCAGGATCCGGATGGCGATGGTGCGGCGCTGGTGTTGGATATGCGCTTTCCGGGGCAGCGGTTTGATGCGGCTAGCGGGTTGAATCAAAATTACTTCAGGGACTACGACTCTGCTACCGGGCGGTATGGGCAGAGTGATCCGATTGGATTGGGCGGCGGTTTGTCGACATTTGGCTATGTTGGAGGAAGTCCGCTTTACCTGATTGATCCGCTAGGGCTTGAGTCTGGCACATTCCAATTTGGCCAATAC
This sequence comes from Xanthomonas dyei, assembly GCF_002939865.1. GTDB lineage: Bacteria > Pseudomonadota > Gammaproteobacteria > Xanthomonadales > Xanthomonadaceae > Xanthomonas > Xanthomonas dyei. Next base: position 1,418 of record NZ_MDEE01000073.1, on the reverse strand, counting down.
CGAATGAAGCAGCCAGAATTTGAGTCGGGCGCTAATCGAGGTGGTGCGACGGCAATGAAGATACTTTCCTCGTTTAATTCAGAAATGAAGAGCCGAAATATTGCGGGGAGCGATCAGTTCTATCATTGCCTTGCCGCTTGCAAGGCAACGCAGGCAACAAAGAACCCTGAGTTGGTCTTGGAAATGATGGCGCTTAAGGAAACCAAGGATTACTACGCCGGGCGCCTGGGGTTGTATGGGGATGGAAGGCGACGCGGCCACTATGAGATGCAGGCGGACAATCAGGCGGATATGGACGTTAACCGGTTAGGTGCGACATGTCAGATGGGCGAGGATTGCTCCCGTCGGTGTATGGGACTGGTTCCTGAGCGCTCTCGGCCATTTTTATCCAATTACATCCCAGAGTGGGGTCAGGATGAGTAGGTTCAAGTTTCTATCTTTGCTGCTACTTGCTCTTTCTGGGTGTGCTCCCTACGACGCTCCTAGAGCTTATAAGGATTTGGAAAGCCTTAAGAGGTCGAATGATTTTTCAGCTTCGGCGTCGCTGGGCGCTATGCCTAGCGATGCTGGCGACATCAAGGTTTACTCCGATATTGATTCGGGTCTTGTGTTGATTTCATACAAGACTTCGGAGGGCGTGTTTGTTTCTAAGGGATTTGGTCGCCAGTTATCTGCTGGCCTATACCGGCTTGTTCAGGAAAACCTAGGTTTTGTGGATGTCACTATTTCGGATATACGTTACGCATGTGAGAGCAGAGAGGTGAAGGCAGGTGGCGAGTTGCTGAAGTATCAGCAGGTTGCATTTTTGGGACAGTCTTCCGGCAGGCAGTATCGTTGGAACAGCGTGAATCCTGATGTTTACAGGAAGCTTTGCTTGGATCCAGCGGTAGGAGTTTGATCTGGTCTCGAATGGTACTCATTCGCTAATTTAGTTGAAGCTATCAAGGCTCAGTCCGTTGACGCGACGGTGAGCCTTGGTCGCAATCTCCGAAGGCATAGAGTTAATTGTGCCAAGCGATTTTGTGCCCGCTGTTAGTCTTTATCTTCGCTGGCTTCATCGAGCTCCTGAAGAATGTTTTTTCAAGGAGACGACGGATGTTTTTTATTCATCAAGGCCGACAGCGCGTCCAGGCTGAGCCCGTAGGCCAGCGCCGACAGGCCCGGCGATACGCCTCGCAGCCCATCAAGCTTCTCCTTGGCGGTGAAGGATCGGCTGTAGGTCACGTGGTGCTCGTCGTCCAACTCATGGCCGACCAGCTGAGCGCGGAGCTCGGAAACCACACCCGCTCCCTGCAACTCCTGGATCAGCGTCTTGCGCAGCGAGTGGATGTAATGACCCATCGGTTTCTGCACAGGTCAGGTGGTTAATGTAGCGGCATAGGCTTGGTCAGGCGTCATCATCTTCAGTGCCTGATGCG
>NZ_MDEE01000072.1 GCF_002939865.1 Xanthomonas dyei | reverse complement strand
TTCGGAAAAACGCTTCTTCACATCCAATCTCCTCGGGATAGGGAATTGGACTCCAAACTGAGGTGCTACTCAAAATTGGGGGGACGTCGGCCACCTCCGACAACTCGACGGAAGTTAGGGCTGGCAATGCCGCACGCGCCTCCAACGACTTCGAGCCGAACTTCAGTCTGGTAGGCCAGGTCGTATTGCTCGAAGCCAATTCTTTTGAGCTTGCGTTTGAGCGCACCGGCGAGCTATCTGAAAGAGAGGTGGTCTTGCGCGACCGGGCGACCGTGAAATACTGGCACGTGGCCGAAGCCGTGCAAGCACTGGCCAAGCCCTCCTCCACCGCAGAGATTCTAAAGTGGCTTGAAGGACGCTACCCGGGCGAGGACCACTCAGACCTGGGAGCCAACCTTTCGTTTTTGACGGTCAATGACACGAATCGCAGGTATTACGACAAGACGCGGAAGGATTGGCGCTCAAACTCCAATCATCCTCGTGATCTCCTTTTCCGGCGAGGCAAATCGCGAGGCGTGACGTATGAGCTCTTTCGGGCAAGCATCCATGGCCACTGGACTTTGCAGCCGAACGACGGCGGCGTTTGGGAGGCTGTGCAGTTGGCCGCCACCGCACAATCTACAGCCGAGGCAGAAGGGCAGGACGCGGCATTTGCGCATCTGCCTCCATTGGATTCAGACCATGACGCACGTGTCTGGGCAATGCGTGCAGTAGCCCAGCGCCGCGGGCAATCTTTTTTCCGAAATCAATTGCTAGACGCGTATGGCAGCCGTTGTGCCATCACTGGCTGTTCGGCGAAGGAGGTCTTGGAGGCGGCGCATATATTGCCTTACCGGGGAGACCATACCGACCGGGTGGACAACGGCTTGTTGCTCCGCGCCGACCTCCATACCCTTTTCGACTGCCTGCTGCTCTGGATCACTCCAGAGAACAAGGTCGCGTTGGCTTCATCGTTGCTTACCACTGACTACCTTCCTCTCAAAGGCCAGGCCGTGCGTCAGCCGGAATCAAAGAAGAACCACCCCAATCCCCACCATCTGAGAGAACACGCCCGGCGCTGTCAGGAGCTCGACGGCGCACCAAGCCCATAGGTCGACGGGCATCATCGCGCGTCTGGGGCGGTGCGCAGGTTAATGGCACGGTATTGCCTCTGGTTGCCGTAACGCGGCCCGTTCTTTTCGAAGGTGGCGCAGAGCCTGCCTTCACCACAGGGCGCCAGGTCAGCGCGAGCAACCCGCTCCCAATAGTCTATTGAGGTGCGGAGCTGCACTAGCTCGCTGCGCTTCTCGTTGATGATGCCCACCGAGTAAGCCACCGCCCCCAGGCCCAACACGCCCGCCACGAGCATCGTGGCGGATGCAATGCCCATGCGCCGCGTGATCCGCGTCTCCAAGGACTGCTGGGCGTGTGCGTAACGTCGAGTGGCTTGCTGCAACGTCTCGTCCGCATGGGCCATCTCTTTGTTGAACCGCTTGGCGGCCGGTTCTAGCGTCTGCGTCAACGCTTGATTGGTCAGCTGCGTCAGTCTCGGGAGTGCGTTCTCCAGCACCCGATTGACCTTGGAGTCTGCGCTGCCCACTGCGTTCTGGAGCACCTGGAGTTGCTCGGCAACCACCTCGCGCAACCGTTGTTCGCGCTGCTGCATGGATGCCATCAGCGTCGTCAGCACCGTGATGGTCTCTTGCAAAGACGCATTGGATGCGTTCAACGTCGCCATCATTTCCACCATTGCAGCAGCGTCTTGCCTGTCCATGAGGTTTCCTAACTTGGCTGGTCACGGAAGCGATTTTGACTAACCACCACCACCACCACCACCACCACCGCCCCCTCCTCCCCCACCGCCGTCGCCCCCTCCACCGCCGTCCCCTTGGGGGCCGCTTTGCATCGGCCCCTTGGCGAACTCCGGCAACGTCATCACCATGACCGGCCCACGACTGGTGTTGATCTCCGCTGAGACATCCATCCCCAGCGCCTGACGTGTGGCGACATGCTCCTGGGCCTCCTGCTGGGCCTGCGCGTCCAGGAAGTCGTTGCCTTTCTTCAACAACGCCTGCGTCGCTGCGCTGTTGGCCACCCGATTTAAGGCCTGCTCGATCGCCAGTTCGTTCTTGCTGTCGAGCGCGTAGAGCACCTCGTCCACGTCGGGGTCACCGGTGATGGATTTCCGCTCGAGCTGCGACGACTCGTTGGGCGCATCCCCCACCCCTCGCCCGGTTGAACGCTGCGCTAGAGGTGAGAAGGCATTGGTTTGCTCAGCCGTTTCACTAGCAGAGCGGCGATCCAGTTGGTGCGCGCTGAATGCATCCATGCTGCCCCCCTCCTGGTCTAGCGCCCTCTTTTGAGCGAAGGGATAAGGTTCTCCGCGCTCGCGATACTCCCTCCATTCCTGGTGGAAGCGCTCGTCTTCACGATCCGCCGCCTCGATTTCCTGTTGCAGCTGGCGCAGCGAGCGCATGGTCTCTTCAAGGAACAGGGCACCGCCCGGATCTGCGACGTTGCGTTCCTGCGCCGGGATCGATGGCGTTTGTTGGTTTTCTGCTTCATCAGACCCGACGGACGCGCGCGTGGCGGCACCGCTTGCCAATGACTGCTCACGCGCTTGTGCGAGGTGTTCTGGGGGCAGCACCTCCGCCCCATGCTCGGCGGGAACGGCGCTTGAAGGAAGGGGCTGTTCTGCCTCGGCTTCTCGCTCCGGCGTGGTAGACGCTGTGGAGCGCGAGGCAATCAACGGCTCTGCGGTCGGAAGCGTTGTTGGGGCCATGACGCGAACCGGCTCTGCCTCCTGCTGGTGCGCCACGTCTTGCTGGCGGAGCGATGCTTGCTCTATCTCCGCTTGGTGGGCCTGAGCGCTGTGGTTCAGCGCTGACGGCACTGCATTGGCTTCTGCGCTTTGCGGAGGCTGGCTGCGGGATTCCGGTTCCTCGTATGGAGACACTGGAAGACGCGTGGCGTCACGATTCTCCACTGCCTGCATTTCAAACGCGCGGTCGGCTTCTTGTGCTGGTTCCGGCTGCGCATTGCCTGGACCGGGTGTTCGCTTCAGGGGGGCATGGGCATCAGGAGCGAGGTGTTCGCGTGCCTGCGGGTTCGGCGCCTCGGGCTGCTGGCGCGTGTTTTCCTGCTTCGAGTGAGGACCTGCTGTCTGTTGAGCCAGCGCAGCATCTTGAGCTTGCGGCCGAATGTCCGGTTGCTTCGAGGATCCCTGACGCTGGGCCTGCTGCTCGAGTTCTTGCGCTTGCTGCTGCTGATGCTGGGCGTGCCGAGTCTGGCCTTCCTGGACCTCAACTTGCCGCGCTTCTTGGGTCTGGCGGTCTTGCTGCTCCCGCTGTTGGTTGTCCTGAGCTTGGCGCTCCTGCGTCTGGCGTTGCTGGACTTCCCTACCCTCACGCTCCTGCAGCTCGCGTTGCTGGCTGGTCTGCGCCTGGCGCTCCTGTTGCTGGCGTTCTTCTAACTCACGCCGCTGCTCTACTTGGCGTTGACCTTCCAACAGCGCGTGCGCCTGGACTGCCTGTTCGCTTTGTGACCTATCTTCTTGCTCAGGCTGTGCCTGCTGGAGGTGCTCGCGCACCTGTGCGTCATGCTGCTCTTGTGCGAGACGATCTTGCTGTTCGCGTTCTTGCCGCGCCTGCGCCGCGACAGAGGCCTGCATGCGCGCTTGGATGTCGAGCACCTGCTGCGGATTGGAAGAGTCGGACGTAGAGCTGTCTGTCTCCCCCGTCGCTTCGGGCGCCCGAGCAAAGCTTGCCGAGTCCTGTCGGTGGCCTTGCGCCTCACTCAACGCTTGCCGGATGTCTTCGCTACTCGTAATGGCCACCACGCGTGTGACCCCATCGCTGCCGCGCTGGAGGTGTGCGATGGGGCTGTCATAACCGTATTGCCCGGACTCATTGCGCTGGAGTTGCTGCATGGTAGGCCCGGTGATGCCGTTTGCCTCCATGGTTAGCTGTGAGGCCAGCTCCACGGCCTGCTGGGTCTGCGGGTTGACGTTCAAATCAACGCCTGCGGCCCGGTAGCGGTGCAACAGCTCGTTCTGCTCCATCTGCGCCGCCGTGGGCGCGGGAAGCGCCTGGATGGCCGCCAAGGCCTCGTGGGAGCGCTCTATCGAGGGCTGCCGCAGCTGGTCGGTCAGTTCCAGCTCCACTGCCAAGTTGCCACTAGCCACGCCATCCTTGCCGGCCCACTGGCCTGACTCGGTCCGCTGGTAGAGCTGAGCGTCCGACCCCAGCACCGCCCCGGGCTTGCCCTGGGCCACCTGGACAGCCGCCGGCACCTCCACGCCGTAGACCTGCGCCCGCTGCGCGGCATGGTTTTCCAGGTAGGCCGCCGCAATGGCTTCGCGCCCGGTGGCGATGTTGCTTTCAATACGGCCCAGGGCTTCTTGGTTGAGCTGCTGTGCACGTTCCGGGGAAGCGAGTTGGACAGCGTAACTACCAATCTCATCGGTGCCGGATGCCGCAGTCCTGACCTGACGCTCCCAGGTCTGCCGCTCGGGATTGCGCTGCCAATTCTGGTTGTCCAATCCGACTTGGTCGCTGGCCCGTGCAGGGAGGTTGAAGGGGTCCTGCGGTGAAGGAGCCTTGCCCAGTGCCAGTTCCACTGCCTTGGCGTTGGCCAACGCACCCAGCTCCTGCGATTTCTCATAGCTGGCGACCACGGGCTGCTCGCCCGGCGTGCGACGGCCGTCCTGGGCAAGGTCGATGGCCGCTTCGCGCTGCCAGTTGCGACCGTTGAACTGCCACTCCATACCGGCCTTGTCGGTCTGATGATAGATGGCGCGGTTGTCCAGCAAATCGGCGCCCTTGTCGAACGCCTTGCTCATCAACAACGCGTCGCCGACCACCAAGGCCGCAGGCACAAAGCCGCTGCCGCCAAGCGCGGCAGCAGTGGACGCACCACCGGCCCAGCCGCCGACGTTGCGGGCCAATGCATGGGTAACTTCAGACTGCGCGGCGGTGGCATTGCCTTGTTCCAGCAGCTCGGCCGAGCGTCGGGCGGTTATCACCGCATCGGCGCCAGTCGCCAGCAAGCCGCCCGAACGGACCAAGGTGCTGGCCGACGCATTGCCGAGTACCACTTCCATGGACGCGGCACCGCTTTGACCGCGAGGAACTCGCAAGGGTCTGGCGGCCTCCTCCCCCAAGGTGTTTTCAATTACGGCGACACCACCGGGTGACAGCGTCAGCTTCCCACCGTTGTAAGCCTCGGAGATGGCTACGGATAGCCCGTGGCGTTGTAGTTCAATGTTTCCACCTCGAGTCAGCGCCTGCCCTGATCCATTGAAGTGATTCAAGGTGGCGATGACGCGGGATTCGTTATGGGTCACCCCAACCCACCCATGTTCAACGGCGCCTAGCTTCCCAAGAGCATCCACTTGATTCGCATAAGTATCGGCGTAACCACGTGCGCCTCCGAAAAAGGCCTGCGTTTTTACACGTGCATCATTGGCCGTCTGGCCTAACGAAGCATTCGTATGAAGGTCACCATTGACCAATCCCACCTTCACTGTGTCTCGCAGGTGATTCACCCTGGCAGCAACGCGATCCAAGGCATCGGGATCACCAGCCAGCGCAGCCCTGCCATCCTTGGATTGCTCTAAGCGACGAAGGTTGTCGAGTAATCCGACCTGATAGTCTCGAATTGGGCCACCGCTATGGGGTGAGACGCCCATTGCCTGAGCCAGTCCCTTGTCGTGCGGCATGAAAATTCGATTCTCAGGCGCATCAATGTCGAAGCGATCCGAGTCCGACAGCACCCGCAAGATGCGGCTGTAACGAAGGGTTTGCTGCTCGAACCCATGATGATCCTGAAAAATAGGGCTGCTGCGCGGCACGCTCCCTGCTCCTTACCTGCTGCCTAGGTGCGGCTATATGTCTGATGCGTCAATAAAAGAAATGCCGCTTTCACCAGCATCATCAGGAATCCCCGCATCATGGACCGCGTCTTTGAAGGCCCGGTCGCAAATCACGAATGAGCTGAACGGAGTAAGGAATACGTGTGTTTGACCCACGACTTCCGGCCTAAAGGCCAAGCTGGCTCCTCCTCCCACCGAGTAGAACTTGCCATTGACATAGTCGTCGTCTACTTCAACTTGTAGCTTCGAGGCGACTTCGTCCAAAGCATCAAGCTCGCGAACAACGTCGCACAAAAAGTGGCGCGGACCTTTGGTTCCGTCGTCCAAGCGGTAATCCACCTCCGCGAAGGCAAAGGCGTCGGAATCCACCGAAACCATGACATCGTGGAGTCGCTCGGAAACCAACCAATAACCGCTGAATCCCGGCTCTAGATCGCGCGGGGCTGGACCGGTGTTGGGGTCGTAGGTCAGCTGCGGTGTTTCGCGGAGCGAGGGAAATCCACCCTCCTCCGGCCGCAGGATCAGCCGCGGAGGGGACAGCAAGTGGCGAACGTTATCGAACCTCACCCCACAGGGCTGCCTGTTGCTCTCCATGTCCGCTTCAAACATGTAGAAGCTCCCGGCCGTCGGCTGATTGGGTGTTGTTGATGGCATGCGTTTTCATCCCGTCCGTGCGCTGTGGTCTCAGCTGACAGAAAGAGCTTAACTCGGCCGCTTTGCCGACCCAACCCATAAGGCAAGGGAGGGGCTATACCCACCCCCTGGCCGCCAGGCTGGTGTGCTGCCGGTCACCGATGACCAGGTGGTCGAGGACCCGGATGTCCAGGAGACCCAAAGCTTCCTGAAGGCGTTGGGTGACTTTGCGGTCCGCTTCGTTCGGCTCCGGATTCCCGCTCGGGTGATTGTGAAAGAGGATGACAGCGGCGGCGTTGAGTTCCAGGGCACGCTTGGCGACCACCCGGCTATGGACTTCGCAGCCGTCGACGGTGCCGGTGAACAAGTGCTCGGTAGAAATGATGTGGTGCTGATTGTCCAGGAAGACGACCCCGAAGACTTCGTGCGGCAGGTGGGCGCAGCGGGCAACCAAGTAAGCGCCGGCTTGGTCGGGGCTGTGGATGCGGCCTTGGCGTTGAAGGCGCTGTTCCAAGATAGTCGCGGCGGCGAGCAAGATGCCCTCCTCGTCCATCTGGAGTTGGTATTGAGCCTTCAGGTCTTGGGTGCGCTTCATCGGTTTGTCTCCACCAGCGCGTTGTGCGCCTCGTGGGAACCGACAGGCGAAGCGTTAGCTCGACCGCACCCGGGAGTGAGCACCGTTAGGCGCGCAGCGGAGGGCCGCAACAAAGCGCCAGCGACTAGGAGGAGGCTTGTCCTTGCGGTCGGGACAGCGGAGCTAGGATTCCCTTCAAGAGGCCCAGCGCTGGTGGAGACACACCATGCATGCCCTACAAGGCCTACGGCCAAACGGCATTCGGATGGGCGGGGTCGACTGATGCCAGCAGGCGATTGCATGGTAGTGCAGGTGCCGGCTCGGCGTTGCCAAAGCGCCCCGCGAGGTAAGCGACGCACCATACTGTTAACCAGTCAGCCCCACATTGACCCGTAAAGAATTGCGTGCTAGCGTTTAGGCAAGCCGAAATCTAAGGCACAAGACGCCGTGCGCAGCGAGAATGAACATGTCTAGAAAAGGCCAACACGTTGTCCCATCACAAGACGGGTGGAGCGTCCGCAAGGCCGGCGCTTCAAAAGCATCGAGCACTCACGCATCCCAGCAAGAGGCGATTGCTGTTGCGACGACTATAGCTCGCAACCAGCGGACTGAATTGTATATTCACGGTCGTGATGGGCGCATTAGGGAACGGAACTCATACGGAACTGACCGTTACCCACCCAAAGGATGACGCAGGCACCGCCGTTCGAGCTTTCCGTATTTATCAACTGCCCTTTTGATGAGGACTATGCTCCCCTGCTTCAAGCCATCGCTTTCTGCGTAACAGATTTGGGGCTCTTCCCTCGCATAGCGCCAGAAAACTCGAACAACTCTGCCAATCGCTTGGATCGAGTAACAGGGCTTGTTCGAGGGTCAAAGTATGGGATCCACGACCTAAGCCGCTGCAAGGCGACTACCTCTGGCGAATATTCTCGACTTAATATGGCCTTTGAACTTGGCATTGACCACGCATGCGCTCAATTTGGCCGTTCTCCATTGACCAACAAAAAGGTCTTAGTGCTAGAAGAAACGCGCTACGACTATCAGAAAAGCCTCTCGGACATCGCGGGATGGGACATTCAATGCCATGAAGGCGACTTCGTCAAGGTTGTTCGCATCGTTGCAAACTGGCTTTCCGGCCAGAAAAAAGGCACCTCAGTAGGCGCCAGTCGAATACAAGGAAACTATGCCACTTTTCAAGAGTGGTATTGGAAACGCGAAATAGCAAGTGGGGCGTCTGAAGAAGATATTAAAGCCTACCCAACCATTCAGGTGATACTCGCCATGAGCGAATGGGTAAAGTTAGGGCGCCCAACCTAACTTTCCTCAAGCAATCAGATTCTTAACAATAAATGGCAGGTAGCGATCAACTTGCTCACGATCACTTTCTCGCTCTTTTTCACCCAATTCAGAGAACGCCAAGCTAGCTTGACGCTCCCACTTACCCACAAGCTCCGCTGGAATAACAAGCGCCCCGGGGACACCGTCCTGTCTGTCACATTTTGAGTGCATGTAGGACTGCCAGTGTGCCCAGCGTTCATGCTCGATCGCTGCCAACTCTTCTCTGAGCCCCCTCATTTTTTCAGCAATCAACGCCTTCGGAACCGTATTTTTCAGGATAAAATCCTTAAGTGGCTGAGCATCAAATCCAAGGCGATCAAGCCCCGTGGACGCAAAATACGCATCCAAAAGCTCATTAAACTCAGTCGCATCCATTAGATAAGCTCCTTAGCAGCTAGTCGCCTGTAGTGCTCGCCCAACGGCGTGAGCCTCATTGCCTTACTTTCCATAGCTGCATGATAAGGGTGAAGCGTCCCAACGGGGATAGCCAGCCCGACACGATTAAACTTCTGAAGAATAGCGAAAATTTCGTTATTGGCAGGGTTCGGGCAGGGCCCCTCAGGTTCGTAGCTCGGGTCAAGCGGATACTCATAACCGGCGGTAGGAAAAAGTTTTGCTATCCGTTGAAGGACATCCAGCTCGAGCGGAGCTTTGACTTTCCGCAAAGAAACGAATTTTTTGACATTTGTTTTAAAAACGGGCCGCTGTCCCCAGTCGCCCAGCGATTGATCAATGTGCGCATATACACTACCGGGTGTAACTTCACCCATTAGGTTTGCGGCAGCGCCACTCAATGCGTCAATCATCAGCCCCGTAAACACTCCACCACCATCGACCTCCGCTGCATACTGCTCTTTAGTCGACGCAGTTAAAATGGTCACGCCGTCGGCTACCTCAGCGACATCCTCGTTAAGCGGGTGCGCACCCAGTGCACCGCTATGACAGGAATCAAGAATAATCACTCGGTTCCGAGCCTTGCTCTTGTTGGCTAACGACATGATCTCAGAAAGTGGCAAACCGTCGTCACCAGTCTGACAGTCCGAAGCACATAGGTAACCTCCTGTTGCCTCTACGTAGCCATGGCCCGCGAAATAAAGCAATGCCACCTCATTGTCTTCCGAGAACAGCTCACGGACTGCCTCTTTAAGCCCTGAGCGTGGCAAGCTGGCTTTATCTGAAGACCGACGTCCCCCCAATTTTGAGTAGCACCTCAGTTTGGAGTCCAATTCCCTATCCCGAGGAGATTGGATGTGAAGAAGCGTTTTTCCGAAGA
>NZ_MDEE01000071.1 GCF_002939865.1 Xanthomonas dyei | reverse complement strand
AAATGGCGAAACTCCGAAGATCCAAACGAGACTCTCCGGAACGATGCGGACATTCCGCACTCTCAGGCATCGTTATTCAGACCTTCCCTAGAGCCCCTTCAGTTAAAGGCGGCCACGTTGGAGAGCCTTCTCAAGGACCACCCATCGTCATCCTAGGCCCCTGTTCCTGCTGCTGATTTTGCTGCTGCGTCTGTTCCAACGCCTGCTGGCGGACCTGATCCTGTTTGATGACCTCGGCCTGCTGCAGGTTCTGCTGGGCCGGCTGCTGGGAGGCCTCGCGTCCATCGACATGGGCATGGAACATTGGCGCGACCCCCGTCCCATATGGGGCGTAAACCGCAAAGACGTTTTGGGCCCCGTCCTTCCCCAGGCCGCCGGTGACTTGGTCTACTCGCTTCAGCAACGGATCGTCCACCTGTTGCTTGTAAAGCGCAGCCGACACGTTCCTGGTTTCTTCGTCGTTCCAGTTCCCGGTGCCTCGCACCCAGGAGTGGATCTGCTGATAGGTCGAGTGGTCCGGGTGAGCGGGATTGTCCGCCAGCACCTGCGAAGGAGACCGAAGCGAGGATGGCTCAATGTCCGGGCGATGCTGGGCTGGGCCCAATTGGCGCACCTCCACTTCCCGCTGCTGACCGTGGGAGGTATCGACGAATCCGAACGCCTTGCCCTGCCCGCCCAAGTTCAGTCCGGCTCCCTCCAGCTTGGCTGTATCGGTGCCTAGCTCTGCAAGGTTGTAACCCAAGCGCGGCAAGGTCTGGGTCGTGGAACCCGCGCGCTCTTTCAACAGCGCAGCACCCGCGCTCACGGGGTAGGTCGCATAGTAGCCATGGTAGTTGGACGTGCCCTGAAGCCCCATGCTGCTGTCGCTTCGGTCGAAGTAACAAACGGCAACGGCCTCCACGGCCGGGCTGGAAATGCTGTTCCCGGTCCGCTGAAGGCCGAGCTCATCCAAATGGATGCCCGGCTCAAGCTTTCCGTTTTTAACGCAAGCGGTTGTTAGCTCGACCCGACGCAACAACGCAGCCTCATTAACTTCACCTGTCGTGGTGGTCACCCGGCTGGTCACGGCGTTCATGCTCACCAACTCGGCCAGGGCTTCGTTTTGCCGAGCGGATGCCAAGTATTCCTTGGACAGCGCCGTGGCATCAACGACCGACTCGCCGTATTGGATACCGTCTTTGAGCGCGGCATCGAGCTTGAACACGAAGGTGTTTAGAGAAACTTGCGCCGACGGCGCCATCAGCGCATGCCCGGTCTCGTGCGCCAACGTTCCTGTCAACATGTCCAGGCGGTCCGACCGAATGGACGGCGCGAAAATCGAGGCATTGATGCTGACGGTGCCCGTCTTGTCATCGTAGTGCCCGCCCTCATTCGGCTGGTTGGACACTTCCAGCCGGCGCAAGGTGCCCAGGTCGATCGCTTGGGTCATGACCGAAGCAAGGTAAGGCGAAGTATCGATGGCTTCACGGAGGTCACGCACCCCACCCTTAGGGAGGCCCGGCTGCTGCTCCAGTTCCTGGAGCAGCCGGTCAATGTCGCGCTGATCAGCCATCACGCGGCTCCATTTCGAGCCTGACCCGCGAAACGCAGCGCGGGTCGTCGTGCTTGTCCGTGCTGATGACCACATACAAGCCAAGCCCATCTGCGAGTGCTCGCTCAAAGTAGACCGTCGGTTTGAAGCCCACCGCGTTCTTGGTCACGCCGAACCCTGCTGCGACCAATGGGTCATGCAGCGATTTGAACGACAGGTCACAGGCTTGGGACGGCTGCACGGTCAACTCGATGGTGTGCCCAGGATGACGTGCATAAGGCTTCCACACAGCGAACTCGTAGTGCCCGCCACCTAGTGCACCCTGGAGCCCAGTGCGCCGCCCTTGACTGTCTGGCGTCACCTCAAATCCTGACACTTGCGCCACGTGCGCTGGGGCCATGTCTGCTCTGGTTTCGAAAGATTTGGCCATTCGAACGATGGCCTCGACCAATGCACCTGACGTTAGTGCTGGGCCTTGCGGCAATGGTGGGTAATCGCCCGACACCACACCATTGGGAGCGGCTCGCCGGCTGGCCTCGTCTGCTGCTCTGTCCGCACTAGCAGCGGCTTTGTCTTGCTCGGAGCGCACGTCTGCGGCGCTGGGGGGATGTCCTTCCATCGTTTTCTCCTGAGAGGCGTGGTCACTCGCCGGTCCTTGAGAACAGGCCAGCGTTCCTAACGAAAGGGTAAGCACCACAATGCTGCGAATCAGTAAGCGCAAGCTGAGCCTCCATGAGTGCTCGATGTCCTTCGTTGCCACCAGAGTCTAACCGTCAGGTGTAGCGTGAGTCCCAGGATGGAATCACGCTCTTACATCACCGCACCATCAGCACTGTCTACGACAGCGAAGTCACTCACCAGCCAGCCGTATGCATTACTGAGCGCATCAGCGATGTCTTCTTCGTTCTCGCATTCGACCTTGGCTTCAGCGGGTAACGCAGCACGCTTGCCGTCGGTGTCCCAAACAATGCCTTGCACGTGAAATTCTCTCATTTCCTGCTCCTTGGACGTGCATCTGCTTTGGCAGTCTAGCTTCGGCAGACCGCACAGGTGAAGGGGCGGGCTATGCCCACCCCCTACTGGCCAGGCTAACGTGCTGCCGTCCACCGATGACCAGGTGGTCGAGGACCCGGATGTCGAGAAGCGACAGCGCCTGCTTCAGGCGTTCGGTGACCTTGCGGTCTGCTTCGCTCGGCTCCGGATTGCCCGAAGGGTGGTTGTGGAACAAGATGAGGGCGACCGCGTTGAGCTCCAGCGCGCGCTTGGCGACGACCCGGCTATGAACTTCGCACCCGTCGATGGTGCCGGTGAAGAGGTGCTCAGTGGCCAGGATGTGGTACTTGGTGTCGAGGAAGACGACGCCGAAGACTTCGTGCGGCAGGTGGGCGCAGCGGGCGACCAAGTAAGCGCCGGCTTGGTCGGGGCTGTGGATGCGGCCTTGGCGTTGAAGGCGCTGCTCCAGGATGGTCGCGGCGGCGAGCAAGATGCCCTCCTCGTCCATCCGGAGTTGGTATTGGACGGCTCGGTCTTGGGTGCGCTTCATCGGTTCTTCTCCACCGGCGCGACAGGCGCCTCGTGGGAACCGGCAGGCGAAGCGTTCGGCTCGACCGCACCCGGGAGCGAGCACCGTTAGGCGCACAGCGGAGGGCCGCAACAGAGCGCCAGCGTCGAGAAGGAGGCCTGTCCTTGCGGATAGGGGCAGCGAAGCTAAGGTCCCTTTAAGAGGCCCAGCGCTGGTGGAACAACCTCGATGTATGCGCCAAGACTTGCTGGCCAAATGTAAGGGAAATGGTCGGGTTCGCTTGATGCCAGCAGGTGATTGCCTCGCTGGGGCTTGCCAGGGATGGAGCCTTATACAGCTTAGGAAAGGCGGGCACCGCAGCATCCAAGTGTTCGCAGCGCAGGGGTGAGCCAACTCTGTCCATGGGCACGAGTTCGCTCTTGTGTCCTAGTTCTGCCGTGCCAAAAGCACTCAATCCTTTACCGGCTGCCGCCCTACCACAAATCCTCACGGCTACAGAACATACCCTCGCCACGGCTCAGGTCGATTGAGTCCGCTAGTGTCCGGTCGTCCTGGCAGGTTACAGATGCCTATTGCAGAAGACGGTGGCCTTGATGAGACAGCTAACCAACGTCGGCGCGATGGCAGTGAGCATCCGTATAATCTAGTATTTAAAGCACAATCCACAACCGCACCATAGTCGCGCAAAAGCGATTGAACATGACTCCGAGCGAGCTGATGTGGTCGACCAACTCATCGGTCTTCTGGGTATGTTTGAGACGTAGCACTTACTTTCGAGGAGCTTAAAAACGGATGCGCCAACTTGCCGCCTACAGCCTGTCATCATCCACAAAAGACCCCGCCACAGCTCGACAGCGCCATACTGACGCGATTTCCATAATTGAGCGGTGGTTGATCAAGAAAGGGGCTGAAGCACCTTTGCAAGCGGATGGATTCTTTCGCTCAAAGACCCGAAAGGATGACACTGGAATCTATACCATTAGTAGGCACGAGCATGATGGGGATGAGCTTATCGACTACACTCTTATAGAAAAATCCTTCTCTGGTTTGGATTTTTCTACGACTATCTCAGCCCTTTGCTCTGAAGACTCTAGCACGATCTTTTGCACGCTTTCCGTGTCAAGCTCTGATGAGGCAATCCTTGACGCTTACACCGACGCCCGTTGTCCTGCAGTCATTCGCGACCTTCTATCAACGCAAGAATACTGGACATATGCCAATGTCCAGATTTCTAGTGCTGCCAAAGTTGTGGATAGCGAAGCTCAAGTTTCTGACCTGGTTGAACATATTAAAGATGAGCAATCCAGAAAAATGCCCGTCGTTCTAGTTTCGGAATATGATGGAGAAGAAGCGTGGCCTGGATTTTCGGAGAAAATCGCCCGTGATCTTGTTGGCGCGGCCGAGGTGGTCCTTATTACTGAAAATGGATCTCGATTTCTGACTGCTAAGGTTGGAAAACAGCATTCTTGTTACCTGGGCGCAATTCGCCTTTACTGGCCTACAACCGGCACACAGGAAATGCCTCGCTCATTTGTGTGGACGGAAAACTCACTTCTTCCGGAGGACGAATCAGAAGACGATATTTACGCTAAGCGATTCCAAAACAAGCTGCGCAATCTCATACTTTCCGCGACAGCGGTAGCGGTCACTCAGCCCAAAAGAATCAAAGAGCTACATCAGTTGACGGCAACAAAGGAGCTTCGCGATGTTCGCAAGAGCGCCGAGGAACGTATTGAACAGCTTGAGCTTGCTATTGATGATCTGACTCAGAAGCTTGAGGCCGCTGAGCATCGGAATCGAGTTCTTTCATATCAGCTGCAGCAAGCAGCGACGATTACCGACATTGGACAGGATGATTCAAACGCTTCAAACGACGAAGACAATGCACCCGTAAAGGGCGAAGTCCGTTTCTACAAGAAGGTCGCTAACGCAGCAAGCTTTGACAAGATGGCGCAGACGAATGACTGCGGCCACAACGCCTGGCAGGCTTCAAATGGCGCACATAAAGCCAAGAAGGGACTCACTCGCTTCATTGGCAGCAATGACTGGAAGTCCGTTCAACACTGTGGAACCTGCACAGGTGGAGGAGTTTGGAAAGTCGAGTGGTGAAGCTATATTGATAGCAAAGGGTTGGCCATAAGGAGGGCCTATGCAACCCCGGTGGGATCAACCGGAGTTGCCCCCGCTATCAAGCCCGTGCCAAGACAAGATTTCCGCGGCTCGACGGCCGACAAACTGCACATCCTCGCTCGTCATCGCCTTGCTCTCGATGGCAAAAGCTTGCCAAAAATGACGGCGATCAGGACTCGAGGCCCGCAGGGCGGGCACCGCTGCATCCAGGCGTTCGATGTAGAGGCACAGCTCGGCTCTGTCCATGGGCCTGAGTATCGGCAGTGCGGCCGCACCGCTTGAGACGCCGCCGCCAACGCCACACAGCTAGCCTCTTCAGGTGCCGAGATGGCGCTGCTCAAGCGTCCCGCGGGGTGAGCGACCATTGGGTCCCACGTCCGGCAAGGTCAGACTGCACTCCTGGCATTCGTCGCACCATCGGTGTCTCGCCCCATCGGATGTCAGAAAGTTCCGATCCAGGCATATCGCTATTTTGAATACAAATTCAGACTAACAAATAATAGGCTAACATTTAACTTAAATTCATTTTTAGATCGAGCAATAACCTCATTTAGTTAGCTTATTTACTGCAAACAGTACGGGATGGTCGAGCGCGTCATCCGAACACTCAAGGAACAGTGCGTCCATCGGCACCGGTTCGAGAGCCTGGCCCACGCCCTACGCGTCATTGGCGACTGGATTGGGTTCTACAACCGGCAGCGGCCGCATCAGGCACTGAAGATGATGACGCCTGACCAAGCCTATGCCGCTACATTAACCACCTGACCTGTGCAGAAACCGATGGGTCATTACACTACTTCCATCTACCGATGGAAGTGACCCATGACCGCTCTACCCTCCGCAGCACTCAACGATTACATCGCCTCGCCGTTCGGCCTCCTGCAGTTGGAAGGCATCCACATCGGCAGGTTCCGCATTGACCGCGCCATCATTCGAGGCCGGGAAGCGGCCATCAATCTCCAAGAATGCATCCTTGCGGCGCTCGACGAAACCGGACGAAAGAGCGGCCTGAAGAACAGCACGCGCTATCCCGCGCAGCTGCCGATGGGCACGCCGTCGCGCCCCTTGGCCAAGGAAATCGAAGACCACCTCGAAGACATGCGCCGCCGGCAGCTCGACCCGAAGACGGTCTTGGCAACCGAGCGCACGTTGAAGCTGCTGCTTCTTACCTGCGGCAACATCTCGGCAGCTCGAGTGGACTACCACCACATCCAAGCGCTCTGGACGCTGCTGCGCTGGGCTCCAAGAAACTTGGTGTCGGATCCGCTGCTGAAGGACCTCTCCTTCGACGAAGCGATCGCCATGGGAAAAGAACAGGACGTGCCGCCGCTCGCGCAAGCCACCGAAGAGCGCCACCGCCGATTCCTCGTCGCCTTCTTCAACCACCTGGTCAACGGACAAGCCATCGTTTCTTCGCCCATGAAGGCCTTCCGGAAGCCCAAGGATGACAACATCATCGATCCAGACAAGGCCATCCGGCTGTTCGAGGACGAAGACCTTCAAACGATCTTTGACCCGACCACCTTCGTGCCCTGGGCCAAGAAACCGCAGTATTGGTGGGCACCGATGCTCGGCTTGTATACCGGTGCTCGCGTCAATGAGGTGTGCCAGTTGAAGCTGACCGACATCATCGAGGAACGCGGGGTGTGGTGCATCGCTTTCCAAAAGACGTTGGACCAAGACTTGGCCGCAGACCCGAAGCGACGGCGGCGCAGCAGGCAAAGCATGAAGGGCGCGGGCTGCATGCGCATCATCCCCATCGCCAAGCCGCTCTTGGAGGCAGGCTTCCTGGAGTTCGTGGAAGACATGAAAGCGATCGGCCATCCCCGACTGTTCCCCCTGCTCTCTGCGGGCGTGAACCGCACGACGGGGGAAACCAACGCTCGCTACAGTCAGCAGTTCGTGGTGGACTTTGGGCGCTACCTGAAGAGCCTGGGCTTTCCCAAAGGCATCGGGTTCCATGCCTTTCGCCACACGCTGGCCACCGAGCTTGATGTCCAGGACGTTCCGGAGAAGGAGATTGCCCTGGTCACCGGCCACAGCACTGACCCACGGGACCGGGTCCAAGTGCTGCGCAGGCACTACCTCCACAAGAAGCCGCAGGTGACGCGCAGCAAGCAGATCAGCGCACTGGAGCTGTATCAGCCCAACGTGGAGCTGCCGCGCTACCAGCGGGGGCAGTTTGCCAAGTGCTTGGCCAATCCCAGCAAGTTCTACCCTTAAAAAGCCCACCGAAAGCGAATTAAGCAAGCTCAAGCATATATTCAACAAGTCCCGGCGCCTCTTCCGCCCCGGAACACCACGCCGTAAAGTTGCGTGGGACCCATCGCACGGCCAGGACGCTTTGCAACTGTTAGGTTGAAAAGCGTCTAGCCGCCTTTCGTGCCGCACTGCTTGAAGGAGGAACAGTGCACATTGACTTTATTGAAGTAGCAAACTTTCGGAAACTACTTGCCACAAGGATAGATATTGCGAAGGAATCAACAGTCTTTGTCGGCGCCAATAATAGCGGCAAGACATCAGCCATGGTTGCCTTACGACGCTTCCTTCTGGATCAGCGGGACTTCACCATCAATGACTTCACTCTGAACCACTGGCCTGTCATCAACGAGCTCGGGAGTAATTGGGAAGCAGAGTCTGAAGACGGTGAGCCAATAGACTTCGACTGGGGCTCAATATCACCATCATTGGATGTTTGGTTGCAGGTTCCTGACAATCAGTTGCATTACGTTCAAAAGATTCTTCCAACACTTGACTGGGATGGCAGTGCTATCGGCGTGAGACTCCGTTACGAGCCGAAAAGCCCCGACGACTTCAAGCGTGAGTATCTAAATGCGAGATTGGCGACGAAAAAAGTAATGGCAGCAGCCTTGAATCCGGACGAGAGCAGTGAAGACCCATTCTCTCTATGGCCAAAGTCGATGATTGAGTTTCTGTCCCGACGGCTCCGGTCGATGTTTGAGGTCAAGGCCTATCTACTGGATCCAGCAATGCTAGATGAACCAGAAGACGGATTCGCAAATCCTCAGGCGCTACCGACTGATAGCGAGCCGCTCGAAGGCGACCCCTTCAAGGGCCTGATACGCATTGACGAGATCAGCGCTCAGCGCGGACTTGGATTGGCCGCGTCCAGTAGTGCAGACCAAGAAGACGAGACCGTGCAGCTGGGGAAGAAGCTATCCAGTCAGCTTCGCAAGTATTACTCGCAACACCTCGACCCGTTTGACCAACCAGAAGCGAAAGATCTCCAAGCGCTGCAAGCCCTACATCAAGCAAGAGTTGCATTTGGCAAGCAACTTTCAGATTCATTTGAATCAGCGCTCAAAGAGCTGGAAACCGTTGGCTACCCAGGTTTGACAGATCCAAAGCTCAAGCTCGCGGCTGATCTTCGCCCCCTTGACGCCCTCAACCATGGTTCGGCCGTTCACTACGAGGTCCCGACACACCTCGCCGAAGTTGGTTTTTCCAATCGCTTGCCCGAAGACTCAAACGGACTGGGATATCAAAATCTGGTCTCAATGGTTTTTGCGTTGATGAGCTTTCGCGACAAATGGATGCGCGTTGGGAAAGCTTCGAAAAAAACATGGGCAGACGATGACAATATTCCGCCGCTACACTTGGTATTGGTGGAGGAGCCGGAGGCACATCTCCATGCTCAAGTGCAACAGGTCTTTATCGCACATGCTTACGCGGTGCTCAGAAAGCATGAAAGCCTAGGCAGCTTAGCCGGCTATCACACCCAGATGGTTGTTAGCACCCACTCAAGCCATCTTGCCCACGAAGCTGAATTCACGTCCCTGCGCTACTTCCGGCGTATGCCGGTTAAAGCTATAAAAGGCTCTGTCCCAATCTCTCAGGTTGTCAATCTTTCAAGGATATTTGGTACCCCGGACGACACTACTCGCTTCGTGAAGCGCTATTTAAAAGCAACCCACTGCGACCTTTTCTTTGCTGATGGTGCGATCCTTGTCGAGGGGCCCGCTGAAAGGATAGTCGTCCCGCACATGGTGCGCTGCCACGCGCCCTATGCGTATCTCAGGCATTGCTACCTCACCTGGCTAGAAATCGGGGGCAGCCACGCCCATCGCTTACGCCCCCTTCTAACCAAACTTGGGCTCAATACACTAATCATCACAGACTTAGACGCAAAGGCTGATGATGGAACCAAAGCCGTTCCGGCTCGATCATCAGGACAATCTTCACGGAATCAGACGATAAAGACGTGGGCTCCTCAGGAAGAGTCCATTGATCTCTTACTAGACATGCCAGAGACATCCCTCACTGAGACGCATGACAGTGGGTTCGGCTTCCGAGTCGCCTACCAGCAGCCGATCAAGATCGACTTTGGCGCAACCAAAGATGCAGAGGCCATTGCAAATACGTTCGAGGACGCGCTGGTATACCAAAACATCGACTTCTTCAAGTCCTTGCAGGGTGGAGGTTTAGCCAAGCAAATCCGGCAGGCCATTGCTGATTCGAAAGACGTCAAAGAGCTCTCTAGCAGCATCCAGGAGGCTCTGAAAAATGGCGATAAAGCAGAGTTCTCAATGACCCTCTTAGAGAGCAGCGATCTGGACGAAGTGGCTCTCCCAGACTATATCGACAAGGGCCTTCTATGGCTCATTGCTCAGCTCAAGCGTAAAGAAAATGATGTTGCTGGCAAATTTCCACTTACACCAACCTCTCCCGACGATGCGGAACCGGCAACAAGTGAGGTGAAGCAGTGACGCAAGTTCAACCCTCTGACAACAACGATATTGATCAGCCGGCTGACATCCTGACGACGTCCCCCCAATTTTGAGTAGCACCTCAGTTTGGAGTCCAATTCCCTATCCCGAGGAGATTGGATGTGAAGAAGCGTTTTTCCGAAGAG
>NZ_MDEE01000070.1 GCF_002939865.1 Xanthomonas dyei | reverse complement strand
GAAGCGTGCACCATGCGCGCACCTTCTTCCACACCCTGGCCCAGCAAGCACTTGATCTCGCAGAAAAAAATGTGGGGAAACCTCAGGGTCAGATACAGAAGTTCACTCAAATCTGGTGGCTATAACTTTGCTTTCTTCGATGTGGAAGCATTGCGCCCAGTCACTCTTCACGATCCACTGCTAGTTGCTGCCGTGACACTGAACACGATTGCTTTTTGCAAATCTTGACGCGCGCTTCAACAAGCCATATCCGATTTCCCTCTGCGAGCTCAAGGAGTGAGGCACACGTAGGCCTAGGTCCAGGGGCACTGCGAATACTGCCAGGCAAGGGATTGAGGGCTCGCGGCCATGTCTGCAAAAACCGGCGATGTCAACGCGGAACCATCCAGCTCACCGTAGGTCGATTAGCAAGTGCACATGGTTGTCCATCAACACATAAGCGTGCAGCTGGCAGCCTGTGGCGTGCAGGGCCTCATGCAGCAGGTGCAGGTAGCGCAATCGGTCGCCATCATCCAGAAAGCACGGCAAGCGGTTATTCCCCCGCTGCACGATGTGCTGCGGGATGTCGGGAAGGTCGATACGCGGAAGTCTGGCCATCCGGCAAGACTCGCAGCAAGGCATTGGTGCTGATAGCGAGGACACCCTCCTGAAAGACAAGGCCGCGGCCTGAAATTTGCGTAGGAAGTAAACCTGACCGCTGTTGGCGGTGTATAAATAAGCAGAGCCATAGACGTGCGGCTTGCTAGTCTTGCGTAAAGTGAAGGGATACACATGCAACGATACGGGCAACTACTGCGATGTGTTCTGGTCTGCGCAGGCATCTCGCTGCTGGCAAGCTGCCAAGCACAAACAACCCAGACGCAGGACGTGCCAGCGCGCGTTGTGGCTGATGGGCAGCTTCCCATCGTACGACCGCTGCAGTTGGCGGCGATGACCAGTCCGATGATGGTCGAATTCAACGTGCAGCCTCCTGGCAAGAATGCGACTGGCACACTCTTCCTGGGTATCCGTGTCGGTGACGAGGATGCTCTGAAGTCTCTTGAAGCTGCTCAAGCACTCCGCAGATCTGGCTTGCACGCTGAGCTTGTTCTGAAACGGCTTGAACCAAGCGGCGCAACCAACATGCCATTGGTGCGTGTTGAATCGAGGCCAGGAGTTCCAGCTCAGACCATCGCTGTGAGTGCAGACGGGCGTGTTCCAGGCGTATGGCTGGACGATGTGGATGGCTCGTCTCTTCAATCTGCGGGTCTGGAATCTCCAGAGCGTCGCTACACGCAGCTTGCCTTCGCATGGGCGCAAGGAATTCAGCCTGGCAAGTATCAGTTGAGCATCAGGCTGCTTGGCCAGCCGCCGCAGCTTGCATCGATCGAATCCGAGTTGCTGGTCGCTTACCGACACAAATCAAAGTAGGTAATCCCATGGACGATAAGTACGCTATCACCCTCCCAAACACTGAGGCTGTAGGCTGAAACTTGCGTAGGAAGTAAACCTGACTCCGTTAGCGCAGGCTTTTGAATTAAGGCGTGAAAATCTCTTCGGTGTCTGCGTAGAACACCAATACCTCTCCGCCTGCATACGGTACGGTGACTTTCCGTGTCCACGGCTCGGCTATTGGAATGACAGCTTTCGCCATGGCATCGCATTTATCACTGGTGCCACATCTGCGGATGGCAATGCGCAAGACGCCGCGGTCCGTTGCGAAATCAACGCCTGGAGAATAAAAGAGACTTTCTGCCGGCATATGGTAAATGATGTTGAGTGATTTGGATCCTAACTTTTCGACTTTGACCGGCTGTACATCGTTCTTCTTGTAATCAGAACGCATGCTTCCTTCTGTACAAGCAGTCAAGGCTGATACTGCAAGCAACCATGTGCCAAGAATGAGACGAGATTTTAGATTGATGTTCATGCCTATTGATGATGTTTGTCCAGCAAGGTGCCGCCTACTACCTCGACACTCGGGCGAGGCAGGACTGGTCAGATGCCAGCTCGTGGAATCCATTTCGATCAGAAACTCACACGTGGCGCTTGCTGGGTATCTTGTTGCTGGCTGCGTGCCAATTCCTGTTGTCGTGTCTGCGTTTGCTCTTGGGCGATGGCTTGGTTGGCCGCTTGTAGCTTTGCATCCGACTGCTCCAAAGGGATATGAATTGCCTGGTCTGTAGAAACGACGACGCGCTTGTGCGTCGGGTCGTCGAGGCGTCCCTCAACCGCGAAGAGGTTGCCGTTCTTGCCCATCAGCACATGGTCCACGCGCTGCAGTGCGTTGGCGGCGAGCGAGGTGTTGCCGGCGTCTGGATAGCGCTCGCGATTGTCCTTGCATGCCGCCAGCAGGCAGCGACTGACGCGTTCGCTCATTTCGTCGTACGGCTTACCCACGCTCTCATCGATCTTGGCCACGCCTTCGCGGATCTGCTTCAACATGGCGTGATCGGGATGATCCGGATCTTGCGGGCCTGACGCTTGCGGCCGTGCGGGGGCGCTGTGGCCGCGTACATCTGTCTCTTCCTGAGTCTTCTTCGAAGAGGTGTCCGCGTTGTCATGGCTTTGCGTGCGCGGCGCAGTGACATGGACCGTCTCTAGCGTTTTGATCGGTTCGGCAGCAGTCTGTGCCACCGGCTGTGCAGCCGTACGCTGTGTGCCTAGGGTCTGGGCTGCGTAGGTTCCATCAAGCTCCTGCTTCAAATTTCCCTTGGCCTGGCTGTCCCAGAGCATGCCGTCATGGGTCCATTGACCATCTTTGCCACGTTCGTAGAGGTCGCCATCTGAGCCGACGATCCGGCCGGGATGCTTTAGTGCGTCATGCACTGCGGCGGGCATGTAGGCGTGACGCTCCCAGCCATTTTGCTCGTAGGTCTGTTTGTAGTGCGCGGCCATCGCTGCTGGCGTGTGCATCGCGTTCTGCCTGATGATTTGCTGCGAAGCTTCATCGAGTTGCGATGCACGCTGAGGGCTCGCCGTTTCGGTGTGCGTGTTCATGGTGCGATCGATCAGGCCATCGGCTACCTGGCGCGTCCACTGCTGCGTACTCGCGTCGTGCACCCACGGGGATTCGCGCAAGCTGCGCGTGTCGTGCTCGTTGGCCGGTTGGGTGTAGGGATCTTTATTCGGCGGCGGCGAACCGAGTGCCAGCTCGATAGACGTACGAGATGCTTTGAAGGTCAGTAAGTCCGCGACTTCCGGCGTGGCAACTTCGGTCCGCGTCTTGAAGAGCGGCACGCCGGCTTCGCCAAAGGCGACAGCTGCTGGATCGACTTCGCCAGTGCTGACGTCACGCGCCCACCGTTCTCCGGCTTGGTGATTCTCAAGGCGCCACGTATTGCCTTGCGCATCTTGTTGATGGGAAATGCGATGATCATTGACCACATCGGCCAGCTTGTCGCCGCCCACCGCGCCAACGAGGCCGCCAACCGCACCTGTGACTAGCAAGCCCGGGCCAGACTCCACGCCGAGCGCTGCGCCTACGCTACTGCCAAGCACGGCCCCGCCAAATGTGCCCAGATTGCGTGTGGCGTAGCGGGTGACCTCTGCATCGGCCGCAGTGCTGTTGCCCTGCGCGTCCAGCCGCTCGGTGTTTCTTGCCGTACCGCCCAGGTCGTACACGGCCGCCGCCGCGCCCACAATGCCCAGCCCACGGACGGTGCCGGGAGAGAGCCTGCGCGATGCCGCCACCTCCGCGCTGAGCGTGGTCTCCGCAATGCCTACGGTTGGCGCATCCAGCCCGGTCGGTGCGCGGACCATGCCGGAGGCACTGAGTTCTGCTGATGGCTTGAAGTGTGTTTGCTGCAGTTCTAAGCTTCCAGCGAACTCACGCGAAAATGTAACCTTTTCAATCTTTGAGCCGATGCTCTCTGGCGCTACAAAGATGCCCTTGGTTGCCGCCTGGATAAAGTGTGTTTGCACCTCCGGCAGTACAGCGCCTGCGCCACCTTGTGCGTACAGCGCCTGCAACTTGGGAATCGGCTGACCGCCCAGCGAATTGACATTTGGGTTGTTCAGCACAGCAGGCACTTCAACCTGACCGAAGACACGTTCCAGGTTGGCAGCAGAAGCCACTACTTTGATGTCGCCACGCAGCGAGCTTGCGAATTCGTGCGAGGCTTCTCCCCAGAGGCATTTGGACAAGGACGTGGGGCTCTGTGATGGAACCGCCGGGTCGCCGAACAAGAACGACGCAGCAGATTCCTTGGCCATCTTCGGAGGCAATCCCTGAGACCTGAAAATCTCGGAAGCCTTCTCCTCGATGGCGGTCCTGGCTTCCATGAGGAACTTGGCGCGCGGCGTATCGTTGATGATGGGAAGCCCAGTCTTTTCAGAAAGTTCAACCGCCATGACCTCGGATGAGACATCCCCGACCCAACGACTGTAAAGAATTCCGCCCTGATCAACCGATTTTGCCGGATACGACCTTGCAATTTCAGATATTTCATCTAGAGATTCTGCTTTCTCTATCAGAGAGATCGAGGCGGCGTGGTCGTTCATGCCTGAACTCCGGGCTGATCATTGCGCTTTGTCAATGCCCAGTTCTCATTAAAAATTACCTTCCCCGTGAAGATCGCACCTCCGCTTTCACTGATGATCAGCGGCTTTTTCGTAAAGGCAGTGCCAGCCTGTATTAATTGGATGATGATGGCTTTTATAGACTCAAGCTCGTCATCGGTGAAGGGGCGAACTGACCAGGCGGTAATTGGCATCCCGACCTGAAGCTCTACTGAAAATCCAAAAGAAACAACTGCTACGTCATAATGGGTTTGGTCTGGAAGCCAATCATTCTTTAGCTCTCCAAAATACTCCGTGCCATCAATTTCAATGGCGAAGGTTTCGTGACCAAGCTCGTCAGCACCCCGGATGCCCCCCGAAAAACGCGCCCGACCTGCTGGCAAATTTATCCATTCAAATGTCGATGACATCTCAATTCCTTTGTTGCTGGATCCAAATGGTGTGGCTTATCGAACAGGACGATAGGCAATGGTAGTTATGATACATCGGTGTCGATGGTAGCCAGCAAGGGTGCGACATCGGCAAGCGTGGCTACTCATTATCGCATCACAAGTGACATGTCGTTCTTGGTGGTCGCTTACTTGCTGGAAGCGCTATCTTGCCGGTTCGCCTCAGCCAATAATTGCTCACACGACTGCACGCGTATACGTAGGCGAATGAGATGCCAGGACATCGCAAAGGCAAACAGGAGCGTGAAGGCCAGCACGCCCTGGATTAGGGTGATCTTGCTCAACACCGTCCAGTCACCTATGCGCCAATCTTTCAGCTGCAGATATAGCGCAAGTAGGACAGGCATGAAGCCCAGCTTCTCCATGCCGCCAGTGAACAGCCCCAGGCGGTCGTGCATGTTGGTGCGACGGTCACGCATGAAGGCCTCGCGTCGACGTCGTTGTTCCAGAGGAAACCTGCGAAGCGACGCAACGATCGATTGATACTGGTTGAACTCCCGCTCCATCAGGTCTGCGTGATCCGCATAGGGGCGGCGGAACCCGGGCCATTCGCGCTTGGCGGTCAGCGCTGCCGACACCACAAAGCCTGTCAGCTCAGTGACAAGGCCAATAACGGCCAAATAGGCACCAGTTTTGCCATCTAGCAAAGTACCGGCCAAGATCCCGACGCCCGCACCGATCAAGCCAATCGCCAAGCTCCAGCGCTCGACTGGGCCGGCGCGGCTTTGTTCGGTCACCTGTGCGTAGTGAGCCATCGCCGCAGATAGCGAGGGAAAGCTGGGGTCTGTGAGCGTGATTGCTTCCCCATCGATATCGTCGCTGCGTTCTGCTGCTACTTCATCCACTGAACTCATCTAGCCTCCCTCGGCGATCGCGCGTCCAACATACGTCTGTGATGGTCAGTATTCCTCAGCTGCCGACAGCGCGCCAGCGCGTTACTCAAACGCGTCAAGTCTCGTTATCAGTTGCTATTGACACGCTACGCCTTGCACTCGCAATCTAAGCCCAAGGAGCGTCGAAACTCCTCTCATAGCGGTACCCACCTCCGTCAAACCGGTGGGTTTTTTGTGCCTGCATCCTGCAGGTACAAGCCGACGCAATGCCTGCGTCGGGAGGGCGGCTAATACAACACCCGCAAGGGGAATACGCCCGCCGGCTATGAGCGGTTTCGAACCTCCCGACATCCCGTCGCCGTTGGCGGCGGTTCTTGGGTTGTTCCAGGAGGGCGTTGCCATGTCTACCGCACCATCCACGCCGGCATCTGTGCCGGCTTATCTGTTGCCAGCCTCCGCTCACGGCCTGCTGTGGGACGTGGGCGAGGTGCTGCGCCGGCTGGCCGCACGCGCGGCTATTGAGCAGGCCAACGACGATCCCGCGCAGCAGTTGCTCAGCCAACCCGGTGTGTTGTCGCAGGCCTTGCGCAGCCTGTCCGCTCGCATCGAAGTGGCGTTGCAGCAGTGCGTTGCGGCACCCATCACCAACACTCGCCATCCGGAGGCGCCATGACACGCCGCCGCCCACCCAACGCGTCCGCCACCGCACGGCCCACCCGTCAACGTGCGCGCCCAGCGCCACCCAAGCGGGTGCAGTGGGGCGTTGTGGAACCCGACCGCACCAAGCTGCCGCCGCTGCTACCGCCCGACCCGGACGCCTCCCCGCAAGGCCCCGGCACGCTACGCGCGCCCCGCCGCGCTCGCCGCCCACGCCAATGCACCGTCAGCTACGCCCATTACCCAGGTGCCCACGACCACGCCGGCGACCAGCACGTGCCCCACGTCCGCCTCAGCGGCCTATGGCTGGAGCAACTGGGCTTTGCTATCGGCACCAAGCTGCGCATCACTGCGAGCGAAGGGCAGCTGCTGATGGAGGTGTTGCCGCCGGTGGAGGTGCCTGCAAAGCACCTTAGGGCGCGTCGGTGAGCGCCGCCCGCCGCATTCAGCTGAATCCTGTCCGCCGCTAGCCGATCTTGCAAACGAAGAACCACGTGAAGTAATTGCTGCCGCCGCCTGATCCGAGGTCATCAACGTGTTAAATTTCAGCGCTATTCTTAGTGCAGGATAAGGGAGATGGCCCTTCACCTTGGGAAATCCCATGGCCGGCGAGTTAACCAAGGACGTAATGCCTTCCCTCAGGCAACGTTGTTATCAATTGCGCTGCTCGCACTATGCACCTTTCATGCGGGGTGTGCCCCGAGCACTCCACGCGATCAGTTAGACATAGCGGCTGCAAAGCTCTCCGCTGAAACCAGGAGCAAAGACGTGACGGAACGCCTTAAACAAGACGTCGATCGTTTGATCGCAACAGACTTCCAGGATGTCGCCGCCGTCGGTACTCAGCTTCAAGCCCAATTTGGACCACGGCACCTAGACGGAGAGAGAGAGCTTCGGGTAAGCGAGCAAGGCGTGCTGGCAGGTGAAAAGGTGCAGCGTGTTGAGTTCATCAATGCAATAGATGATCCATCGCGTGGGAAGTTGGTTATCGATTTCTCGCCACCTGGCCCGGATTTTAAGGAGTCTCCCTGGGTAGGCGCTGTTCCTTACCCACCTCGTCCAGATGCGCGAGATTCCAGAGCCTATTGGGAGATGACAGTTAACGGGACCAAGGTCATCTTTGGTCTGACGGAAGACCAGTCACACCTAAGCTATATTTCGATCAGCAAACTTTGAGATAAAGTTTGATCAATCAAGCAAGGGAAATGCGTGATGGAAAGTAACGAAGAAGAAAAATTTCCACAGCCGCGACAGGTAGGTGCACCATCCAGTGGCGCGCTACCGGCTTCTCCGCTGAAGGATCCAGCATTAGCGCCTTTAATTAACTCTTCGCCTACACTCCAAGCGGGCCTTTCCCAGTTCAAGCGCGATGGCATAGGCGTTGATTGGGGTGGCGCGGGTGGAGGCACCTACCTGGAACCAGGTAAGAGAGTAGTGATTGACCAGAACGCAGCTGGCAAAGGCGAACGGATTGCCAGATCACTATCACACGAGATTGGACACCATGGGTTCGCCGAGCCT
Source organism: Xanthomonas dyei (assembly GCF_002939865.1). GTDB lineage: Bacteria > Pseudomonadota > Gammaproteobacteria > Xanthomonadales > Xanthomonadaceae > Xanthomonas > Xanthomonas dyei. The sequence continues at coordinate 2,151 of NZ_MDEE01000070.1, read as the reverse complement.
AAAGATTATTCTTCCAAGCAAGCTTATGTGAACAACATGCTGCGCGGCGAAGCAGCTGCAACGCTCAGTAACGCACTAGTCCGACGCGAGATTCTGAATCATCAGGGGCCGGATATCGGTATTTCTGGAAGCGGCACGAGGCCGCAGCAGTACGAGGCAATTGCAGATCAGCAAATGGCAGGTCGCATCACACGCGATGCTGCATTGAACCAGATTGCCCAGGTCTTCAAGACGGAACAACCTTCGGTCGCTCCAAGTAAGACATACGAGCAATATTATGGCGATTACTACGACAAACACATCGTCCCCTGGAAGCTTAAACAGGGGCGACCGGAGCCCGGAGCCGTTGGCGACATCACTACTTCTGATGTGAAGCAGGGTGGACTTGGACCTGAATCACATCCGGCATCACCGAAGACCGCGTTGTTGCCCTCACAGCCAGGCCATGCGGACCACCCGCTTTACCAGCAGATCAAGGGTGGCGTGACGCAGCTAGACGCCCAGCATGACAGGCAGTGGGATGTATCGAGCCAACGCATGACAGCCAGTCTGCTTGCGTTGGCAAAAGGGGAAGGACTGTCGCGGGTGGACCATGTCGTGCTCAACAATCCGACACCGCAGTTGGCCGGCGGCGAAAAGGTTTTCATCGTCCAGGGTGCTCTCAATGACCCCGCACACCAGCGGGCACATATGCCGACGGTGGACGCCGTGCAGGCGCCAGAGGCCCAATCGTTCGACCGCCTGCAGGCAATCAACCAGACTCAGGCCCAGGCGCGTGAACAGCAGCAGGGGCTTGAGCAGTCGCAGCAATCTGCTATCCAGACGGGGCCATCAATGGCACGCTGAGATATTTCATGTCGTCGGTATCGGCTTTCACTGAGTGCGACGGAGGCTGAGAAGCTGGTGAAAAATTCGCTGACGTACGTCGTGCTCTGGTTGCTCGCTACAACCGGTTGCACTTACAGGTTCGCTCAAATTGGTATGGATAAGCCGTCCGGCCCCTCGCTGTGTTCAGAGGTCCTGGACTGGGAGCGCATAAGCGCACCTCGGGCGCTGCGAGTGACGCCACAGATTGTCGAAGACGAGAACGGCCGGTCTTATCGCTTTGATCTCGGTGGGCGAAAGGGGCTGCGCCATCTGGATGCCAGTTGTGGATTCGGTGCATATGCTGAATGTAGCTTTGAGGCAACTGATTCGAATGGACGAGTTTTTCGATTCTCCGAAATATCGACGTTTAGCCTCTGGAAAAGTCGGCAAGAGTTCTATCTTGTCTACCATGTCGTGGATCCTAAAGGAAAGTCTGATAAAGGATTGCGAAGAGTTGTCAAGGTGGATGATCCACCCTCAGAGATCTGCAATCAGATCGGTGACTACTCAAATTTGATGTAGTTGCCCGATCAGAACGTCAACGATTTGCTGAGTTGCCTGGGTCCGGAATTCATCAGGAGAGAAAATCGATCCTCCTGCCAAGATGCACGCGCATTGCGCTTCTGGTAAAACATCGCTCTACCGCAGGAAGGAGCCGCGCCGTATGTCATTCGCTATCTTCCGTTCTTACGTTTTGGCATCGGCTGCAGTGGTCGTTGCCACCTTTGCAGGATGCGCCATGACCGAACCGCCAATCTCAAAGAAACAGTTCTCCGAGCATGTTGTGACGCTGCTGGCCGGCAAGGATTCGGCGGTGGTCGAAGCCGGCAAGTTGACCGATTTCCCTTGGAAGACGCTGTGCTTCGAGCGCGATGACAGACTGCTGCTGAAGTTCGATCGCGGCGGAGAGACATCCGTGCTGCCGTTGCCTTATGAAGAGTTCTTCGTGGACGAGGCGCATGTGGTCAATTCCCTGGAGGATAGCTGTGTCACGCCATCCGATCACATCCTGATCAATAAGAAGTATTCGGGCTATCAAGGGCCTATCGAGTTTCAGAAGGCAGCGTAGGGAGGATAAGCCCTGGTCGAATTTGCGGATTTGCGGACGCCAGACGTGAAGTTGCGCCTTGGGCATCTTGGTATTGCGAAGCGTTGAGCCGCGCTCGAAGTAATACCGGTTGAATTTAATGCTTTAGGGAAGGTCTGAATAACGATGCCTGAGAGTGCGGAATGTCCGCATCGTTCCGGAGAGTCTCGTTTGGATCTTCGGAGTTTCGCCATTTC
>NZ_MDEE01000069.1 GCF_002939865.1 Xanthomonas dyei | reverse complement strand
GACGCGCCCGACTGGGCGTTGATCCCTGGGGAGCTCTGGCCGAAAGCCGAGGCGGCGGAGAACCGCAAGAACTCGGTGGTGGCCCGTGAGTTTGAAGTGGCCTTGCCCCACGAACTCACTGACGAGCAGCGGTCCGACCTCGCCATTGCCATCGGACAGGCCCTGGTCGCCCGCTACGGTTTCGCTTTGCAGGCCAGCATCCACTCCCCAGGCTCCCGCGATGGGCTGAACCACCATGTCCACCTGCTGGCCACCACGCGCCGACTGACCAGCGACGGCTTCGCCGAGAAGACACGAGAGCTGGACGGCGGAGCGTCGGGCAAGATCGAGATCGAGTGGATCCGCCAAACCATGGCTTCCACGATCAATGCGCATTTGGCCGCTGCCGGCATTGATGCCCGGGTTGACCACCGTCGCCTGGAGGTCCAAGCCGAAGATGCCCTGGCCCGCGGGGACTGGGCCGAAGCAATGGTGCTGTCCCGCCAGCCCACGAAGCATGTGGGCAAGACAGCCACGGCATTGGCGCGTAAAGGCGTGATGACCGAACGTGCTGCCGAGAACGCGCGCATCGTTCGAGAAAACGAGGAGGCCTTCGAGCGGTTGCTCGCTCAAGCGGAGCAGGAGGGCAGGGCAACTCTGGGCTCCGCTGGTCATAGCCATGACCAGGCGCAGCGCGATCGACGCCGCCGGGGCGGCTTCACAAAAGGCCTTCCGTCCTCTGTCCCGGGGTTGGAAATCCATGGGCTCCGCGGCATGCGCCTTTCGGATGCACTTGGCCGGCCTGCGGAAGACGCCGAGGTGCGGCCGTTGCGCTCCATCGGTGAGCTGGTCGCCGAGGCGGCTCGGGACCTTGCAGAGATCCTCTCGGTCCGGTCCGACCTGGCGTTGACCGCCACCCAGCGCCTGGTAGGTCAGTGGACCGTTCGTGCTGCTGCCCTTGTCGACAGTGTTGATTTGCGCAGGTGGCTTAACAGGCTGGTCGACGGACTGGGCCGTCTGAAACGGAGTGTGCTGAAGTTCGCCCAGCGGACCAGTGCCCTAGGGCGTGCCCAGCGTCTCTTCCACTTGGCCGAGCAGGCGTGGGAACAGTTCAGTGGCGACCATCCCCGTCCCGATGGCGAATGGTCCTCTGAAGAATGGGAAAAGCGGCGGGGGCGACGCTTGGCTGTTCTCGAAAAGCGCGCAGACGAACTGGCGGTAGCCCAGGCAGCCGTGTCAGAGCAGCAGTGGAACGACGACGAGAACGAGATCGAGACCCGTGCGGCTCAACTGGAGCAGTGGAGCGGGGAGATTCTTGCGAGTCCTGAGCTCGAAACTGCTAGCCGGTTTGTTGAGTCGGTCAAGGTCTCTCCTGCCTCGCCTAAGCCTTCCTCGATGCCGATGCCGGCGCCGCGACCAACAAGCCGGCGCCCGCGGCCCTGATGGATGTCAAAAGCCCCGCTGATGCGGGGCTTTTTTTCTGTGGCCTTAATGCCGGGGGCGAGGACGAGGGCGCAGATCTATGTGCTCGATTCCATTGGACTCCTTGGGGCGGGGAGGCGCGTCCTTGTTTTTCTTTCGCGCCTCACGCCACTCCTCGATTGAAGCCGGCATGGTTGGCACGACGCTGCGATCAACGGCCGCTCGTTTGACGAGGATGGGTTGAGGAGGTGCCATCGCTGACGCCTGGGTCTGACTGGCTTGCCCTGGTCCGCCGAGCCTCAGAAGCTCTGCCGCCAAATCGAGCGCGTATTGAATGTCCTCTACTTCGTGAGGGGGAAGGCGCGTGGTGCGCTGCTGAAGGAGGTGTCCGAGCAGGCGACTGGCGACTTTGATCTGCGTTTGGTGATGCATGGGTGCTCCTGTGTTGGGTAAGCACACATAGAAGCAGTTGGCGCCTCCTGCGCAAGAGCTCGCTTGGCGATTTACTTCACAAATTCAATGAGTTGACTCGCTGGAATTTGATGGTAGGTATTGCTGTGAAGCTATCGGCAGGTAGCTTGACTAACGGAGCACTGCCCTGCATCGTCTCGCTGGCAATGCATGGTGTTGGGCGGATATGATCGAGGAAACATTGAAAGGAAACCTGCCGAGCACGCTTTCTGCAACGGCTTGAATGGCTTAGGTCGGAGGCGATCCGATCCCACTCTCTCCGCCAAGTTGAATCCAACCTGTTGATTTTAAATATAATTTTTGGCTTCACGAAGATGTTTGAAAGGGCGTAACTCGGGACAACTTTCCCAGATGCGTATCCCTCATCACGGCGTGTGTTCTGCGTTAGGTCCATCGGCTCTTTTCAGGACGTGCCTGGTGATTGAAGGCGATGCGTGAGCTGCTCATCCTTTTCAGCCATCTCCAAGAAGCGTTGCACGCAGATCTTGCCCGTCTCCCAGTCGGACAGAACGGTAGGGCCTGCGGCGCGCAAGCTGTCCGGATACTCTTGTGGCCAGTTGCCAAGCTCAGGATGCATCTGGCTGTGCACACTGTCCCAGCGCAGGAGCAGGGCGCGGCTTTCGACGGTCCAGCAAAAGAACTGGGCAAGCTCAGCTAGGTCAGAGCGGAAGTAGGCATCACACGCCGCTACACTCCAATAGTGACTGATCCGCCCGAGCTGCGTGCCAGCCTTCGGGCTCAGTGGGCCGGTGGCTTTGAGGTGCTCCTTGGCGGCCTTGGTATAGCGATCAATGTCGCCCGAGGTTTGAGCGCGTTCAACCCAGGCCCTGCACTCAGGTGCCAGCGCTTTGAGTGATGGGTGGAGGGACATCTGCATGTCAGCGGTTAGTCTCCTGATCAGCGCTTAGCTTACCGCGATGGCAGACGCCGTTGAACTCACTTGCAACGGTAGCCTATGGCTATGCAAGCGAATCCCGAGCGAGGCTGTTCCTCAACGAAACTTGCTGTCCAAATACTGGAAAACGGTCCTTGCCGCGTTGATTGTCAGCATTGCTTCGTCCTTTTCCAACAACGCTTCGTTGGCATGGGCCAAGCTCGCGTTGTTGCGCGCAGGGTTGAGGCAGTCGATCACACTGCTTAGGCAATTGAGAACCCGCCCCATGGCGTCTGATTGGCTGCCTAAGTCGTTCAGGGCCGGATGCTCTGTTCGAAGGAGTTTGAACAAGTTGGTGATTGTGGCGCCCTGAGGAGGCTCGATGTCTCTCGCATAGCAAACCGCCTTCAGATAAGCATGAAGTGCGGTGTGGATCCGATCCACCGCGTGAGTCGGTCCTGCGCTTTGGATGAGCGTGTCGGCATCTGCTAACGCGCGCTTTAAGACATCGCTGGTGATGGCTGGGCTGCTGGCTCGAACAGAAAGCCCATCGGCGCAGCGCTTAGCCATCTGCAAAAGTTGGCGATAAGCCTGAGGGGTCCGAAAATGCTCGGTCCCTTGCGGGTATTTCCGGGCGACACCCCGGAGGATGGCCGCTTGCTGGTGTGCCTCAGCGCCGGTCAGGACAGAAGTGAAACGCTCCCGAATGGTGCTGCCAGCGACCCTATCTAAGTCAATGTCTAGGTCGCAGAATCCGGCGTAGAACTCCCGGTGGGTGCGATGCGTGAAATCGCCCAGAAAACCGCCCTCGACGCCCAGGTATTGATGGACAACCCAGTGGATCTCACTGCTTCGCAACTCGCCCATAGATCCCCCCAATCGGCTGGAACACACGTTACATTCGGAGCATTATAGGCGGACGCATTCAGGGGGATGCTGGGTTATGTTGTTCGCCTACGCAGACCCTTCTTAGGGGACAGTCGATGCATCAGACGACAGTGGCACAGGCAGGTGAAGAGTCTTCTTCGCTTAGGGGGAAGGGTGGCTTAAAGGATAAGGTCGAGAAGGCTCGCTTGGAGCTTTTGGATCTGTCCACCCGCAATCGACTGCTCCACACCCCACGAGGCGGTCGAGCCAAGACCGTCGAGGTTGTCCACGAGCTTGCCAAGGCGATGTATCAGACCTTGGTGATTGACGGTAAGCGCTTCACCTTTGTGGCGGGCAAAGAAGATCCGAAGCAAGGCAGCACGGTGCCTGAGCTTGACGACGATGATGAGGTGTCTCTGCTGGATGAGGTTCCGGAAGACCCGGAGTTGATCGCACAGCCTGACTTCGAACTGGACGAGAACGGACGCGTCAAAGCGCATTGGGATGCGCACCTGACCACACGCTTGACGCCAACAGGGCTGCAAAAGCGCCTGTTGGATCTCTACACCGATGCTCGTACTCTTCAAGAAGAGCAGGGCGTCAATGTTCTTTATCTGGCGGTTGGCTATTTACGCTGGCGTGCTACTTCTACGCCGCAAACTGATCGCTTTGCGCCCTTGGTGCTGATCCCTGTCCGGTTGGAGCGAAGCACGGCGGGAGAGAAATTTCACCTCAAATGGACTGGCGACGACATCCAAGCCAATTTGTCGTTGCAGTTGTTCTTGCAGCGCGAGTTTGGACTTCGTTTGCCCAACATCGACGAGTTCGAAATGTTGGATATCGAGGCCTATTTGGCGTCGGTTGAAGTGATGTTGGAAGGGAAGGAAACCTGGGGCGTGCTTCGCGATGACGCCATCCTTGGTCTGTTTTCATTTGCCAAGTTCATGATGTATCGAGACTTGGATCCTCAAAGCTGGGAAGTGCTTGGCGGGATGGACGCCATCCCGATGCTTCGTGGCGTCATCCAAGACGGCTTCCCGGGCGCCAGCTTGACCGACGAAGCCAGCGACCTCGACAGCATCATCTCACCCGAAAAAATGCGCCATGTGGTCGATTGCGATTCGTCGCAGGCCTTGGTGGTTCATGATGTGCTTCAAGGCAACAACATTTTGGTGCAAGGCCCGCCTGGCACAGGCAAGTCCCAAACCATCGCGAATATCATCTCGGCCGCTGTGGCTGAGGGTAAGCGTGTGCTGTTTGTGGCTGAAAAGATGGCCGCGCTTGAAGTCGTCAAGCGGCGCTTGGATCAAGTCGGTGTGGGCGTGGCGTGCCTGGAACTCCATAGCAACAAAGCGAACAAGCGCTCGTTACTGGAAGAACTCAGGCAAACGCTGAGCCTTGGTGATCCCAAGCGAACCAGCACTGCACCGATCATCGAGCAGCTCACCGAACGACGTGACACTCTCAATGCCCATGTGGAGCGTCTTCATGAGCCGCATGTTCCCTCGGAACTCACTGCATACCAAGTCTTTGGACGGCTGGTTCGCCTGAGACGCCAGGGCTATACGACTCAGAGCTTGCCCTTGGGAGCCCCAACCAGTTGGGCACCCCATGAGAAAGAAGCCCGCGATGCCTTGCTTCGAGAACTCATTGAGCGCATTGAAGAGATCGGTGTGCCAAGCGAGCACGCTTGGAGCGGCGTCCAAAATGATGGGTTGCTACCCAATGAGCGCGATCGCCTCCTGACGCTGGTCGGAGCCTTGTCGGGTCGTCTTGAGGACTGGAAACTGGAAGCCTCAGCGCTTCATCAGACCTTGGATCTCGAAGCACCCGCGCGCATTGACGACGTCGGGCTTGCGGTCCAGCGCATCAAAGCCTTACTCGATGCGCCCAAGCTTGGTGCGGCTGCGCTTCAAAGCACGGTTTGGGACACAGAAGGGACCGCTTTAACGATCATTGTGGCGCTTGAAGCTGCTCAAAAAGCCAACGCTGCGGTCTTATCTAAGATCGAACCGGCGGCATTGCAGGCAAGCTGGGCGGCTTCAAAGTCCACCCTAGCCCAGCTACCCAGCCCCTTCGTGCTAGGCAAAGAGCTGTCTACGCTTGGCGCGTCACACACAACCTTGGTACGTCTGCTGCCGGATCTGACACGCCTGACGCAGCTTCTGACCGAGAAGGCGCCGCTGACGCTCGATTTGGCGCTTCGGTTGGTGGTCATTGCTGAACGCGCGACGAGCATTCCGGAGCTAGACCGAGATGCCTTGGTCGCTCACATTTGGGAACGCGGTGTCGACACGGTTGAAGAGATCGTGGTGGCGGTCGAGACCGTCCAACAGGCCAAATCAAACCTGTCCACGGTGTTCCGCGACTCAGCATGGAGCAAAGACAGCGCTGAGCTGGAAGCGGCACGAGGGCAGTTGGCCATGCGCGGCACAAGCTTGTTCCGCTTTTTAAGTGGCGATTGGCGCCGTGCCAACCAAAGTATTCGCGCTTTGCTGTCAAATCCCAAGTTGCCAGCGCTCGACATGCTGGGCTCGCTGGATGTGCTGCTCGATGCCAAGAGCGCCCAGCGCAAAATTGCCGATCACGACGCGCAAGGCGAGGAAGCCTTTGGCTCCAATTGGCAGCGTGAGCGCTCGAACCCTTCTTTCCTTCGAGGAGTCGTTGCGTGGATGCGCACGCTGCGCCCTTTAGGAAGCGGTGTTCGCGAGCGTTTGGCCGATATTGGTGATCGGGTTCTAGCGACTGACATCGCCAAGCGCGTCAAGCCAGTGTTGGAAGAGCTTGGGCGAAGCCTTGGGCCTGTCCATGAAGCATTGGTTGCGGCTGAGCGAAATCCATGGGGCGAAGAGACGGTTTTGAAGCGCGTGGCGTTGTCAGAGTTGTCTGAGAAGTCCGCTCATTGGCTGGCCGCCTCCGAGCAAGGCGTATTTCTGACCAATGCCGACGAACTCACCCTTGCGCAATCGCTTTCTGTGATCGAAGAAATCGAGCAGGCTCAATTGGCCAATGCGGCGTATCAAGCGCTGGCGGATGACGGTGCGTTGTCCTTCGGGGCTTTCTGGAACCGTCTCGAAAGCAAAGCACCTGAGCTTCGCCAGGTGAGTGCTTGGGTGGAGAAGAACCCGGAGCTTCGCTCGTTGGCAGCCCGTTTGGAAGACCCACAACCCTTGCTCGATCAAGCGGAGCGAGCATCTTTTGCAGGCGGTGTGTTGGCTGGTCAAGTCATGGATCTTCTCGTCGGCTTGCAGTTTGAAGGCAACGCCGAGATCACCCGCAATCCGAGTCACGCGCCTTTGGAAGTCCTCAAAACGCAACTGGCAAACTGGCAAGCAGATCCGGAGGGGCTCCGGGCTTGGGTGGCATATCTGGCTATCGCTAAGGAAGCCAAGCGCAAGGGTCTGGGCACACTGGTCGAAAGCTTGGCCAGCGGCGAACTCGCCCCAGCCGATGCGCTCGGCGTGTTTGACCTGTCGTATTTCGAGGCAGTGCTGCAAGCCTTGGTGCAGCGAGACCGTGCGCTGGCGAATTTTGACGGACAGCGGCAGTCGCAAGTCGTTGCAAGCTTCGCAAGTCTCGATCAAGAGCGTATGCAGCTGGCGCGCTATGAAGTCATCAAAGCGCATCACAGCAGGATCCCCCGCCAAGGCGGGGCGACTGGTCCAACCGCTGTGCTCATTGGCGAAATGGCGAGGAAGAAGGGCCATCTCCCCATCCGGCAGCTTATGCAGAAGTGTGCGCCGGCCATCCAGGCACTCAAACCCGTTTTCATGATGAGTCCGCTGTCGGTCGCGCAGTTCTTGCCGGCAGGCGTTTTGGACTTTGACATGTTGGTCATTGACGAAGCGAGCCAGGTGCAGCCTATCGATGCATTGGGCGCGATTGCGCGCGTTAAGCAGCTGGTGATCGTAGGGGACGAGCGCCAGTTGCCACCCACCCGCTTTTTCTCCAAGGCGCTTGGCGATGGTGGCGATCGAGATGATGACGAGGGTGGGGCACAGGCGTCAGACGTCGAGAGCATCTTGGGGCTTTGCCGCGCGCGAGGTTTGCCTGAGCGGATGCTTCGTTGGCACTACCGGAGCCGCCATCAGTCACTCATTGCCGTTTCCAATCAACAGTTTTACGAAGGCAAGCTCTTCATTGTCCCAAGCCCCTACACGAGTGAGGCGGGAGTTGGTTTGCGATTGCATCATTTGCCTGAGGCGATCTATGACCGAGGCAACACACGCACCAATCCCAAAGAGGCCAAGGCCGTGGCGTTGGCTGTGTTGGCACACGCTCAAAACACGCCAAAGCTCACGCTCGGCGTCGCAACTTTTTCCACCGCGCAACGCCGGGCCATCTTGGACGAGTTGGAGCTTTTGCGTCGACAGCATCCGGAAACGGAAGGGTTCTTTGCCGATCATCCGGCTGAGCCGTTCTTTGTCAAAAGTCTGGAAAACATCCAGGGTGATGAGCGGGATGTTATTTACATTTCTATAGGCTATGGCCGCGATGCCCAGCGGCACATGACTATGAACTTTGGTCCTGTGAGTAGCGACGGTGGCGAACGACGCTTGAATGTGCTCATCAGTCGCGCCAAGTCGCGTTGCGAGGTCTTTACCTCGATCACCGATGAGGACATCGACACCGATCGAGCGAAGGGCAAGGGCACTTTAGCTTTGAAGCTTTTCTTGAACTACGCCAGGACCGGTCGCCTGACGCTCACCACGGAGGAGCGCGATTCCAAGCAAAGCATGTTTGAGCAAGAGGTTGCCCAAGCGCTCCGCGTGCGGGGCTACGACCTTCATACGGATGTCGGTTTGGCAGGCTTCTTTGTAGACATTGCCATTTCCAACCCTGATCAGCCCGGGCGCTACATTTTGGGGATCGAGTGCGACGGGCAATCGTATCGAGACGCCCGAAGCGCGCGTGACCGAGATCGTTTGCGCGAAAGCGTGCTGCGTGACAAAGGCTGGCAGGTCTACCGAATTTGGAGTTCGGACTGGTTCCACCGTCCTGAGGCGGAGCTTGAAAAGCTTGTTGCGGCCATTGAACGCGCGAAGTCAGAGCCAGGCCCCTTAGAGCCCAGTCCCAAGTCTTCGCATCGCGCGGTGCCCGTTGAGATTCTGACTGTTGATCGCGGTGAAGTGGCTGAAATGGGGCTCATCGAGGCGCAAAGTCCGCCCGATACTGAGCCTTACATTGAGGCGTCCTTTGCCGTACCAGGCAGTCAGTTCGAATTGCATCTGGTTCCAACAGGGCAACTCGCGACCATCGTGCGTCAGATCGTTGAGGTAGAAAGCCCCATTCACCGCAGTGAGGTTGTCACGCGCGCTCGCACGCTTTGGGGCTTGCAGCGTGCTGGCTCGCGCATCCAGCAAGCTGTGGAAGATGCGATTAGGTCGGTGGTGTCGATGGGTGGGGTCCAGATCGTTGACCAGGACTTCTTGGCCATTGCAGGGAAAGAAGTCCGTGTGCGGGACCGCTCGATGGTCGAGTCGTTGACACTGCGCCGCCCAGAATTCTTGCCTCCTTCCGAAATCGATTCGGCTCTGCTCAAAATAGTGAAGGACAATCTCGGCGCGAAGGCTGAGGAGTTGGTGACGATGGTTGCGCGGCAGCTCGGCTACAAGAGCACGAGCCCACAACTTCGCCGGGTCATTCTTGATCGTTGCGAGGCCCTAGTGGGGGCGGGGCGATTGACTTCACGGGGAGATCTTTTGGTGATGGCCTGATCTGTCGCAAAGCTTTGGTGCTTGCCGCTCCTCTCGGGCGAATCTAAACTGGTAGCACACTCACCAGGACACATTCCGGTTGGTGTTTTGCCTGCAGATCAGTGGGTTAGAGTGCGTTACTTCGAATCCCACTCTCTCCGCCAATATCCATCTAAGTCATTTATTTAGTTGAACTTATTGTGGATTGCTGAGTCTGCCAGCGAAATGTAGGTCGGGAAACATCTTCCGAGTGCGCATCCCCACATCATCTTGTTCGTCCCCCGCCGGCAACTATGCTTTTCGTCAGTGTGTGTCCAGCGACTTGCAGGTCATCATCGGCCGCAAGGTCATCAAATAAACACGTCGGACTGCGAACGTCGCCTCAGCCAGATTGCGAGCGGTTGTCTTGGCATCAGGCTACGCTCACGCATATGACGTGTTGAGGGATCGACGGGTAAATCCGTTTAGCGAGAAGGATCTGGAAGCGCTCGTTGATCGCCTAAGCAGCGTGCAGGTCGGCGCCATCTCACGTCTTCCTCGGGCGCAGGCGGCATGTGGCACGCTCACCGAGCGCTGGCAGATCGACCGCGGAGACGACGTCCAGCGCATCGTGGCTGCAAATCTACGACGTGAGTTTGCTTTGCGGCATTGGCTTAACGATGAACCTTTTCATCAGCTCGCTCGCGTTCCCTTCGGATCCTGTGTTCGTTGAGAATGCCAAGGTCGGCATCTTGCCGGGATCGCTACTTCCTGCGTTGCTGGAAGCGGTCGTATTGAGGTTGGCGTCCAGAACCTAAAGCAGGCTGCTTGGCTGGGTGCAAGGCATCTTGGCCGAAGTCCCGACCAACCGGTTTCGGTTGGCCGGGACATTGATCAGCGAACGTGATCCAGGAACTGGCGGTGGCGCTCGTATTGGTCGAGCACATCATGGATCACTTGCACTTTGGGCCAACCCATGACGTCGTAGTCCTGTCCGCCTTCGCGCAGGTAGACCTCAGCCCGATAATGACGGGTGCCCTCGCTCACTGGGCGGCGTGGATCTTGCAACGCGAAGGTGGGTGGTTCGTAAGGCTGAGGACGCACGGAGTAGAAGAAGTCCATTTCTTCGCCATGGCCTACGCGAAGCCAAGCGCGGCCATCTTCTCCTTCGGTGACTTCAACCGGAAGATCCTGCTTGCGCAGCTCCACCGCAACCTCTTGGAGTGCGGGCAGCACCTGATCTTTGATAAAGGCAACCACCTCTGTCTTGACGGGGTTGTGCGCGAGCAGCTTGAGCCTGGCGCGCCAGTCTTCGCTGGTGCCTGGAAGCAATCGTGCATCACGAGAGATTGAGCGCTTCGTTGCGTCCAGATGCATGGCTTTGAGTAGTCCCTGTCGACTTCCCGCAATTCAGTGCCAGCCAAAACTAGAGGTCTGCGGTTGATGTTGATCACGGAACTCGGCGGGCGTTAGCCCGCCCAGGCTGTCGTGCGGTATCTGTTGGTTGTAGTCGGCCAGCCAGTGTTCGGTCTGTTCGCGGACCTCGCTCAGCGTGCGGAAGAGATGCATATCCAGCACGCCGCGCCGGTAGCTGCCGTTGAAGCGTTCGATGAAACCGTTTTGCATCGGCCGTCCCGGCTCGATGAAATCCAATGCGATGCCTTTGCACTCGGCCCACTCGGCCAAGGCTAATGCGACAAACTCCGGGCCATTGCGACGTCCCCCCGCCCTGAGTAGCGATCGGGTTTAGAGTCCGGGGTTGATGATATCGGTGTTTGCCAGATGTTGGGCATAAGCGGACGGCG
>NZ_MDEE01000068.1 GCF_002939865.1 Xanthomonas dyei | reverse complement strand
GTCGCCGAACGTCAGTTGCATGGATGATTCCTCAACACGAGGCGGGTAGTGTCGCGCATCTGCCGTGCTTTGTTCAGAGGTTCCCTAAGGGTATGGTGGCAGTGTTTACGGGCAATGGGCTGGGGCTGTTCGATAGCTCTCTGGCTGCCCTCGGGGCGACAACCGGTGGTACCGCCTCGCTAGGTCAAGGACGCGACCGTCAATACGTCAACGTGGCGCAGGGCAACCTGGTACTTCAGGCCGCTGACGAACACTTGAACTTCCGCGGCCTGTCGGTCGGATTAAATCGCACCTATAACAGTCTGGGGCAGTTGTCTGATGTCGGAGCCGACGGCTGGCTGACAGGGTTCGAACGCAAGGTCAGCCTAGTCGGTACGCTCAATACCGCCGGCTCGCGTGTGCGCCTGCAACAAGGCGACGGCAGCACTAGCGAATTCCAGTACAACTCCGCTACCGGCGGCTACCTCTCCACCGCCGGCGCAGGTGCCCACGACACCCTGTCCTGGGATGCCGAGTCCAAGACCTGGACCCTGACCGAGGGCAGTACGCGTCGGCAGGAAATTTTCGCCGATCATGCCGATGCAATCGCACAAGGGCGGCTGCTTCGCATCATTGGCGGAACGACGGACGGAGGTACGTCCGCAGCGTTCGACGTGATCTACAACGTCGATGGTCGCGTTGGCGCAGTCGTCCAGGCCGACGGCACCAGCAGTGGCGATGCAATCGTGTTCTCCTACGATGCGCAGGGCCGGCTCGCCGCGGTCGGCACACGTCAGACAGGCGTCATCCAGCACCAGATCGCTTACGAATACGACGCCCAGGGGCGGTTGACCGCCGTGGTCACTGATCTCACCCCCGAGGACGACACAGACAACGTCTGGAACACGGCGAACCGTGCGGCCAACGATGGCCTGCTCTTTCGCACCGAATACAGCTACGTCGACGCGACCAGTTTGCGTATCGCCTCGGTGCGTCAGAGTGACGGCACCGTTACCCGCTACGGCTATCAGAGCGATGGTCGCCTCGCCAGCGTCGCATATGGCGAAGGAGCGCAAGCACAGACATACACGCTTGCATACGTAGCTAACCCGCGTCAGACCGATGTAACCGATGCGGCTGGCCGCACGTGGAGCTATCGGTTCGACACCGCAGGCCAATTGCTGGAAGTTCTCGCCCCGCCGATCAGCGGTCAGCGCGATGTGACCAGTTACACCTATGACGCTGCGGGCAACCTGCTCTCGACCACGCAAGCGCGCGGTAGCGTAGTACTGAGTCAGTTCACCTATGTTTACGATGGCAGCGGCAATCTGCTCCGTCAGACCAACAAGGCAGGTGAGGTCACCGTTCGCGCGTATTCAGCGCAGAACCAGTTGCTTTCCGAAACCCGCTATCTCGCCGGGACGACCAATTTCAGTACCGCAGAGCCTCCGGTCGCTGGCGCGCTACGGACACGCTACGTCTACGACAGCCAGAATCGGCTGCGTTATGTCGTCGATGCCGAAGGCCGTGTGAGCGCGTTGGAGTATGCGAGCAGCGGCACAGGCGTCGGCCAGTTGGCCAACACGCGCAGTTTTGCGAATGCAGGCTACGCCGGCACGACCTATACCGAAGCTGCCTTGCAGTCCTGGTCTGCGCCGCTACTGGCAGACAGTTCGCTGGTCGAATACAGCTACGACCCCAATGGACGTCTTGCCTTGACGGTTGCCTTCGCGCAAGTCGACGCCAGCGGTGCGGGCGTGCGCGATCAGGCCACCCTCACGACAGTGTCGACCTACGACGGGCAGGGGTTGCTGTTGCGCAAGGCCACCGTGCGCGGCACCGTCGAAGCGCCGGTGCTGAGCGAGATCGTGGACTATTCCTACGATGGCATGGGCCGCTTGCTGGGCGTTTTGCAGAGCCCTGGGGCGGGCGCTGGCTCGCCTGCTCCGATTGACCCCGTAGACCCTGTCGATCCCACGGATCCGACAGACCCAGCTGATCCTGCAGATCCAGTCGATCCGCCAGTCGCCCCGCCGCCAACCCGCACAACCACGTACCAGTATCTGGATAGCGTGGGACGCATCGCTATCGCGCAGACTGCGGGCGCCACGCAGATCCAGGTGAGAGACAGCGCTGGGCGGACCACCACGACGACGTTGGAAGACCCCACGGCCGTTGGCTCCGCCCGCACGCAACGCTACGTCTATGACGCTGCAGGTCTGCTGCGCGCATCCGAAGACGCATTGGGTGGGCGCGTCTACCAGTTCTACGACGAAAAGGGCCGACTGGCGGCACAGGTCGATGCCACAGGCACCGTCATCGGCTACAGCTACGACGGGGCAGACCGAGTAATCGCCACCACGACGTATGCAAAGCGCGTCACGACCGCCAACTGGCTGGTAGACGGAGCAGTGGTCCCCACCCTGGTCTCGCAGATCGGGCTGCGGACAGACAGCGCCAACGATCGTGTCACCCGTCGTAGCTACGACGACGCCGGCCGGGTACTGACCGAAACCAGTGCAGTCGGTACGGTGACTCGCTACGCGTACGATGGCGCCGGGCGCCTGATCACCGCCACTATCGGCACTGGTGCCACTGCACGGGTCACACGTAACTTCTACGATGGCTCGGGCCTGCTCACAGCGACTCTGGATGCGGAAGGCTTCCTGGTCGAACGCGGCTACGACAAGGCTGGCCGGCTGATCCGCACCACGGCCTACGCAACCGCGACCACATCCACGCTGCGGGCAGCCGGTACGCTGCAGCAGCTACGCCCAGCTGCGGCAGACGCGGACCAGACCACGCGCTTGTTCTACGACCGGCGCGGCAATCTGGTCGGCCAGCTCGATCCGGAAGGCTACGTCACCGAATACGTGTTCGACGAGGATGGCAACAGCCGTGCCACCTTGTCGTACTACAAGCAAGTTGCCGCATCGGCACGTGAAGGCGACTGGGCGAGCATTCGCCAGCAGGTTGCGACTGTGGCCGACGAATCCGCCTACAGGCAGCAGCGGCGGCAGTTCAATGGATTGGGTCAGCTGGAAACAGAGGTTTCCACCAGCGGGCTGGTGACGCGCTACGTATATGACGCGGCGGGACGCTTAGTACAGACTTCAGCCGGAGAAGAATACACCGACGAATTTGGATCGAACTTCTTCGATGGCCGTGAAAGCAACCGCTTTTACAACGTGTTCGGAGAGATTATTGCAGAGCTGGATGGCGTTGGTTCGGAGCAAGTGCGCTGGGCACAAAGCAATGACGAGCGGCAGGCATTGATCGCCCGCTACGCGACGCGCTACGAGTACGACGCGTTGGGGCGCATGATTCGCAGTACGAACCCCAATGGAGTGGCGACCTGGTTCATCCATGACGCCGAAGGACGGTTGCGCTACAGCGCGCAGGGCATGTCCAGCGCGGAAGGCGTCAAGAACGCGCAAGCTGAAGTCACCGAATGGCGTTACAACGCCTTTGGCGACCAGACCGAGCAGATTCGTTACGTCGGCCGTCTGCAGCTGGCAGTTCCCAACAGCCGCCAGAGCCTGCAGGACGCGATCGGCACATTATCTTTCACAGCCGCAAACGACGCACTCCAGCAATTCACCTACAACGCGAACGGGCAGGTCATCACCGCAACCGATACGCTCGGTGTTCGTACCCTGCAGACGTATAACGTGTTCGGTGAGGTCGAACGACTCGAACGTGCCGCGGGCACGCCACGCGGCACGGTCACGACCTACAGCTACGACCGTCGCGGCCTGCAGTTGCAGACCGCACAGGACGCAGGGACACGACGGCTCAACCTGACCCAAAGCGTTCGTTACGATGCCTTCGGACGCGCAGTCAGCCAGACCGACGCACGTGGCACAGCCACCGCCCGCGTCTATGACAATAATGGCCGGCTGATCCAGATATCGCGCCAGGTCGAGGGGCGTGCTGAGACCACCACTACGCGCTATGACGCGTTTGCACGTGCAGTGGAAATGACCGATGCCAGTGGTAACACTACCCGATTCGCCTACGACGACCAGCAGTTGCAGGTACGGACGACGACCGCACTCGGTGTTGTCACGGTTTCGTCCTATAACGAATTTGGCGAACTCGTGCTAATAGATGGCGCCACGCTCGCCGGCTACCAATACGACGAAAATGGCCGGCTGGTATCCTGGAGTGAAGGAGCGGCTCTGGATAATCGCCGCACTTACGACGATGCAGGGCGTTTGATAGCGAGCAACGAGAAAGGCCAAGCTGTCAACTATATCTACGACGATGCGGGGCGCGTAACTGCACGTATTACGCCTTTCATGGAGGTTAATCCCCAGACCGGTCAGGTAGAGCCACTTCCCAGTAGCCCCACCATCCGCTATGCCTATGACGCATTGGGACGACAGCTGCGCATGGTCGATGCAACTGGTGCAGCGACAGAGTTCCGTTATGACCTGTCTGGCCAGTTACTAGAATCGGTAGTGGATCCGAGTGGGCTTGCACTGAAGACAACTTATGCATGGGACGAGCTTGGACGCCAAATCTCCATTACCGAGGCAGCAGGAACAACAGCGTCAAGGACGACGGTCTATACCTACGATGCCGCGGGACGACGTATCAAAGAAGTTGTCGACCCAAGCAAGCTCGCGCTTGCCACAACTTACACGTTCGATGCTAACGGCAACCTTGTAGCACGCCAGGATGCTGCCGGTAGTGTGACACGCTATACCTACGACGAAGCCAACCGAGCAAGGTTTGAGGTTAACGGCGTCGGCGATGTGACCGAGAGCCACTACGACATCTCGGGACGTCGGGTCGCCACGCGCAGTTACGCCGCGCGGATCGCTTTGGAAAATGCTTCGTTGCAGATGACCAGCCAGCAACTGGAAGCGCTGGTGGTACGTAATGATACGCTGGATCTACAGAGCTACACGCTGCTGGATAGCGATGGTCGTAAGGTAGCTTCTATCGATGGTGCCGGAAGTACGATTATTTATCGCTACGATGTAAATAGCCGTCAAATTAAGACCACTCAACTGGCCACTCCGACGCCGCTCTCACAAGAGCAGCGAAATCTACTCGAGCAAGGAAAATCTGCCGGATCTGAGTTCCAGATCACGCAGGATGAGAGCCGAGATATAGAGCAATGGAACGTATACAACCCCACTGGAACGGTATTGGCGTCAATTGACGGATCCGGTGCGGTAACCGAGTTTTATTATGATAAAGCGGGCCGTATAGCTGGCCGCAGGCAGTATTCCAGCGCAATTTATCTTGATGGCTACGTGAATGATGATGGGATTTCTACGATCAGGCAGCTGCTTGACGAGGGCTGGTCGTCGTCTGAGTCAGAAAGTCTCATTGAGAATCTGGTTGGGCGAGACTACGATTACAGGGAAGTGGGATACTTTCGCGACGAGGCTGGCCGGCTCATATATGAAGTCCAGACCACGACTGTCGATCGGTTCGGTCGCCGAGATGACCAAAGGTTGACCGTAAAGGAGTACAGATATTCCCCCGCCAACACATTGTTGGCCGAGATCGTGTATGGCGTCACCATCCCGTATGCCGGGGACGGCAATACGTGGCCCTTATCTACCATGCGCGTGAAATACGATATCGAGAGTCGACTCAAGTCTGAGTTGGATGATCGTAGGGGGGCAGGAACGCCGCAGGCCCTTACTCGACAACGCGATTATTATTATGACGCTGCAGGAAGACAGCGCTTTGCAATCGATGCGGGTGGCGCGGTCACCGAGCAGAAATACGATGCGATGGGGCGCGTGATCGAAACGCGCAGTTACGCGACGTTGATGACCACCAAGCCGGCAACATTGGCTGAGGTCGAGGCCAGCGTTGCCAATGCCACCAACTACCAGGGCGGATCGTTCCGTTACGATGCTGCTGGCCGTGTGATCTCTCAGGCAGATCGCCTGGGCAAGGTCGAGTTCTTCAGTTATGACGGCGCAGGGCGTGTGATTCGTCACCAGGATCGCAATGGTGCGGTCTGGAACTACACCTACGATGCTGCCGGCAACAAGACGGCCCAAATCAGCCCAGCCGTCGCGGTGGCAACCGCTGACGCATCCGGAACCGTGACCAGTGTGCAGCGCAGCCTCGTCACCCGTTATACCTACGATGGGCAGGGCAATGTCACCTCGATGATCGAGGATGCAGATGGTGGCCGCCCGCGTGTCACGCGCTACGAATACGACAACCGCGGTCATCAGATTCGCACCATCTTCCCGGATGCCGGCCGTTTGAATGCCAATGGTGAACTGGTGGCGTCCGGCGAGAGCGCCACCGTTGAGATTACCTATGATGCCTTCGGCAATGCGGTCATGCAGAAGGATGTGCTTGGAAGATACAGTTATAAGTCCTACGACACGCAGGGAAGGCTGGCCTACGATGTAGATTCGGAAGGTTATGTCATTAGCTACGGATACAATGCTTTCGGAGATCAATCGCGGCTCACGCGTCATGCCTACAAGGCAGACATATCGACCGATATGCCGGACCCAAATCCGGAATCCATTGGCCGTTATCTGCACTGGATGAATTCAAGCGACGATCGCACGATTTATACGTTCTATGATCGGGCCGGCCGCAAATCAAGCGTTGGCACGATGCCTGTTGTACAGCCAGCACTGACAAGAGCATCCGGTGAAGTGCAGGCCACGTTCTGGGGTCAGGAGCCTGTCGAGGAGGATCTGAATTGGAGCGCGACGTCACGCACGACGTTCTATTACGATGCTTTTGGAAATTTGAAAAAAGAAGCTGTCCTTCTCGAACGTGATACCTGGGGTAACTACGGCGACCTCGGCTACGGCACGTATGCGATGACGTACCACGTCTACGATAACAATGGCCGTGAAGTAATGAGGACGGATCCGGAAGGCTACGTCACGACCTACGAGTACACGGCGACGGGTCAACTTGCCAAGCAGACGGAGTATGCCAACCAGATCGTCGAGGCCGACCCCGAAGATCTGCATAACGTCGAGCTCTCGGACAGAGATCGCAGTACGACATACGTCTACGACGCCTTGGGACGCAAGACGTCCGAGACGGTGACGCGCCGCGCACAGGATAGATTCGGTGCCGCAAGTGTCGGTCCGCTGACCAACACCTACACGTACGACGCCGAAGGTCGTTTAACCCAATCGCGCATTAGTAACCAGACTGTCAACATGGCTTACGATGCGCTCGGTCGCATGGTAGCCACACGTGAAGGCGACCGTGCTGTGGTAAGCGCCGCTGCGACGGGCTTGCTGGCGAGCGGTGATTTCGCCGGGATCGACGATGCCAAGCTGTATCAGACGGTCGTTCCCACCACGACCATGCGCTATGACGCGTTCGGCAACCTGGTCGAGCAATCCAGCGGCGCCGACGGTACAAATTGGGTCACCCAAACTTTCCGCTACGATTGGCAGGGCCGCAATGTCTGGCAGCGCGATGTGCTGGGCAATGAGCTGACCCGCACCTTCGATGCCGCGGATCGCGTATTGGAAGAGCGGCGCAAGATCAGCTATGCGGCTTTCTCGCAGTCCCAGAGCGGCAAGTTCAGTTACACCTGGAAGGCGGCGGCTGAGCTGGGCGAGTGGGCATGGTTCAGCACGCGCTACAGTTATGACCACATCGGGCGCCAGTTAGGCAAACAGTCATTCCGCGAGAGCTTCGCCAATAACCAAAGCATGGGCGAGGTAGTCGAGGCCAGCGAGCGCGTGATCTACAACGCGTTTGGCGAGATCGAGGTTAAAGATACCCGTACGACCGGCGCCGAGGTGGATCAAACGATCCGCTATCAATACGATAACCACGGCAACGTTACTCGGACGAATGCCGACGGCGTAGAGCGATACTTTACTTACGACGCTAGCAATCGCCAGATCTCCGAGTCGCATCGGGTTGGTGGCTCCAACGGCGAGTCCTGGAATGGCTGGTATGTACAGAATTCGCTTGAGCTTGATCTCCTTGGCCGAGTGGTCAGGCGCACGCGTATGGCGTACGACCAGGACGGCAACGCGACTGACACGGTGACGCAGCACACTTACGACCGCTGGGGCAACCAGACCTGGGTAAGGGATGCCAAGGGCAATGAAACTTCGTTTGCATACAACGACGCGAATCAGCTGATCTCGCAGACTGCACCGGAAGTTAAGGTGGTTTCTGCCAGCGGCGTGACCACGTTTGAGCGCCCGGTGATGGGCTGGTTCTACGACGCAATGGGCCAGCTGGTCGGCACGCGAGATGCCAACGGCAACGGCCGTCGTTACACCTACGACATCCGCGGCCGGATGACGAGTGAAGAAGATGCCACCGGCGGCATCAAGCGTTATCGCTACGACGCTCTGGGTCGCCAGACGTTGTCGTCCGACGCAGATGGCACCCTGACGCTCAAGCAGGTGGATGCGGCTGGCCGAGTGGTATCGGTATGGGCAGACAATGGCAATAAAGCCGATGGCAGCCGCAGCTGGCAGGAGATGGAGCGTTATGTACTGGACCAGGACGGCAATCGCCTGGTCAGCATCGACAGCAATGGCAAGGTCACCAAGGCCTCCTACGACAGCCAGGGCCGGATGATCCGCTCGGAGAGCGCCACCGGTCTGGTGATGGAATACGCCTACGACTTGCGTGGCAACAAGATTCTGGAGCGCAACGCGCTGGCGCGGGCCAATCGCGAGAGTGGCGAAGAGGGTGCGGACTGGAAGATCGATCGTGATGGCCAGCAGGTCTACGTCGATGAGAAGACCTGGGAGTACGATGCATTCAATCGCGTCATCGACCACAATGATCTGAGCGGGCTGGATTACGACTATACGTACGATTGGAACTCGGGCCAGCTACTGTCGGTGTCGATCAGCGATAGGCCAAGAGAGTTTTTTAGGGCAGCAGGCGGCTCTGCGCAGATGGAACAGGAACCCGAGTTTCCCGGTGATCCCGGTGAGCCGGAACCACCTGCGCCCAATTACATAGAAAGCCAGCGCAGCTACGTCTACAACGCCGACGGTCTTGTTGCACGTGTCGAAGAGCCAAGCACCTCGTACGATCCCGCCACCGGTAAGCGGAGGACCAACTCGACCCGTTACGAATACGACGCTAACGGCAACCGTACGCTGGAAGAAACCACCAGCTACGACGCCAACAATCAGTTGTTGCAGGTATCTACCCGCACGAGCTACGACGCCCACAACCGCATCGAACGTGTGACCCAGGACGATCTGGTGGCGCAGCGCCGTCTGCTCGATGTGCGTTATTCGTATGACGCCATTGGCAACCGCCGTCTGGTCGAAATGGGCAGTGCGTTCAATCCAGCGGGCGAGCAGCCATCCAATGCGAGTTTCGAGGATGGCAATCGCGGCTGGACGTCAGGCGAAGGCTGGGTCATCAGCCAGCGGGGCGTTGGCGGTGCCGCAACCACCGGTACGTGGGGTACCGAGTTCAAGGGCTCCAACAAGGGGCCGCAAAGCATCACCAATAACAAGCGGGTTGAAGTAACGGCGGGTCGGACGATTACTGCCAGCGCCATGATCCAGCAAGGTGCTTCAAGCGCTGGCGCCGCAACGGCACGCGTGTTGGTGATCTGGTACGACGCTGCGGGCAACATGCTGCCTGGCGGTGAAGGCAAGTCGTGGAGTGCCGGCAACCTGATTACCGGCGGCTCAAATGGCGAATGGTTCAAATCGCAGGTCACCACGACCGTGCCGCCGGGCGCAGTCTCCATGTCCATTGGCGGCAGCGCCAACAAACGCGCCAACGCCAATTCGCTATGGATGGACGATTTCCAATGGACCATCAGCCCCATCCCCAACCCGGCCCCGGTCAATGCCGGCATGGAGCAGGGCAGCACCAACTGGGACCTGGGCGAAGGCTGGACGATTGGTCGGGAAGGCTCTAACGGCGATGCTTTTACCGGCACCTTCAGCGCGCAGTTCAATGGCTCCAACAGCGGCCCCAAGAGCATCACCAACCAGCAGCGCGTGCCGGTCGTGCCGGGCAAGAGCGTCACTGCCAGCGTGATGGTGCAGCAAGGCGCCTCCGATGCCGGCGATGCCTCCGCGCAAGTGCTGATCGTGTGGTACGACGCCGCCGGCAACATGCTGCCGGGTGGCCTGGGCTCGTCCTGGTCGTCGGGCAATGTGGTGGACAGCGGTTCCGGTGGTGCCTGGCACAAGTCGTCGGTCACTGCAGAGGTGCCGCCAGGTGCGGCCTTCATGACCATCGGTGCCAGTGCCAACAAGCGCGCGGGTGGCGATCCGTTATGGGTGGACGATTTCCAGTGGACCTATACGCCGGTCGAACCCGGCATCAAGGAGCTGCCGGTCGACAAGGCGTACTGGTTCGAATACGACAAGGAAAACCGCGTCACCGTCAGTAATGGCGTGCTGCAGGCGGGCAAGATCGTCATCGCCAACGACGACACCAGCTCGCTGCAGAGCTACAACGCAGACGGCAACGTCACCTTGCGTCAGTCCTACGACAACGGGGTGCTCAAGCGCCAGCAGTTGTTCTACGACGACCAGGGCCGGGTGGTGCGCATCGTGCAGACCTTGCCCGACGGCGTTACCCGCTTGCTGGAGACCAGCCGCTACGACGCCTCCGGGCGCTTGCTGGAGCGGCGTCAATATGCGGACAACGGCTCGGCCAAGCGCATCGATGTGAGCAGCTACGACGCCGATGGGCGGCTGATCGATCAGATTGCCTACGGCATCCCGATGGGCGGCAGCGCGCCGCCGGCGGTGGACGAAAACGGCAACCTGGAACCCAGGGATGGTCTGGAAGGTTTGCAACTGCTGAGCACCGTGCGCTACCAGGACGGCACGCCGGCCACCGGTTACGACGCCGCCGGTCGCCTGCGCGGGTATCGCTACTCGCTGGTGCGTAACGAGCAAGGCAGTGGCATGACCACGCCGGAGGGCTACACCCACACCTACCGTTACACCTACCAGGGCGCAGAGACCTACCTCACCCAACAGGTGGTCGGCACCAGCACGCACAAGGACTTCAAGACCAGCAACAGCACCAGCACCTACGATGCGTGGGGCAAGCTGCTGTCGGTGCGCGAGAACACGCCCGGCGGCAAGGTGGATGACCGGCTGCGGTATTTCACGATGGATGCGGAGGGCAACATCCTGCGCCGCACCGAGGGCACGTTCGAGGGCGGCAGGTTCACCCAGGACGATGCCGAGCGCCTGCGCACCGAGCAATATGCCTTCGCCAACGGGCAATACGTCGCTGCGGGCCGCTTCGACGGCAAGACCGACGTGCTGGGGCAGATGAACGCCTACGCCAGTACCGATGTGGGCACCTACAAGGTGACGGTGCAGGCCGGCGACACGCTACGCGGGCTGGCACAACGCCTCTACGGCAACAGCAACCTGTGGTACGTGCTGGCCGAAGCCAACGCCATCGACGACGACAGCGGGCTGGTGGCCGGTGCGACGTTGAACGTGCCCGATGTCAAGGCAAACACCAACGACGCGAGTACGTTCAAGCCGTTCAACGCCAGCGAGGCGATCGGCTCGACCACGCCGTCGCTGCCGTACATCCCCAAGCCGCCGGAAAGTGGGTGCGGCACGTTGGGGATGATCATCATGGTGGTGGTTGCCATTGTGGTGACGATTTATACGGCGGGTGCTGCGGCGGGCCTGGTAAGCACGGCGGCAGCCAGTGCCACGGCCGCTGCGGGCGGCACGATCGGCGCAACGATGGCGACCGGTGCTGCGGCACTCGCGGGGGGATTCACTGCGACCGCGGCGGTGGTGGGAGGCGCAGCGGGTGCATTTGCCGGCAGCCTCGCCAGTCAAGCCGTCGGCAGTGCAATGGGGCAGACCAGCTTCAGCTGGCGCAACGTGGCCGCAAGTACCGTGGCTGGCGCAGCGACCGCCGGGTTTGGCACATTCGTTAGCGGTGCACCAGCGGTCGTGGCTGCGGTGGCCACTGCGGCAGTGGGCAATGTCAGTAACTATGTGGCCAACAAACTGGTCGGTAACGAAGCCAGCTTCAACTGGCGCAGCGTGGCGGCCAGCGCGGTGACGGCAGGTATTACGCAGCGGTTGGCACCCAGCATCTCCAACACGCTAGGCATTAATGCCAGTAGTTACGGCCGCGATATTGTTTCCGGCATCACCGGCGGTGTGGTCAGCGCGCATGTCCGTCAAGGGATGGTCGGTGGGGCCGTGAATTACCAAGACGTGTTCGTGGACGCCTTTGGCAATGCACTGAGCAGTGCGTTAGGGCGTTTGCCGAGTACTGCGGACACAGCAGACACCGGTCGGGATCGTTACCGCTATGCGTTGGCAAGCACCGATGGCGGTGGTTCGTCGGGGATGGTTGCCCGTCTGGGCGAAGAAGGCGTTGTGACCATGGACACCGTGCAGGTCAGGCCGAGCGCAGAGCAGCTATCCGAAGCAGCTGTGGCCAGCCGCATCGCAGCAATGGGCGTGGTCGAAAACAGCGGCATCACGCGACGCGGTCCTGCGCCCAGCTGGAGCAATGGATACGGTGTTGCCGGTCCGGCTCCCGATTGGCGGATGACCGGTACCCAGCCTTCCCCGATACGATTTGGAAACAATGGTGCCGGCGTACATGTCTTCAACGGAACTGGAATCGGGGACGGTATCGTCAACACCTGGAACTCAATGGCATCGGCGCAAAGCGCAGGTGTGCAGCGCGTGCGTGGCGAGTTAGCCGGGCTTGAGTTGCCATTTACTGACCGCACGTTCGGTGAGACAGCGATTGGCGGAAGATACCTCGATAGCATGCCGATGCTGCCGCAGTGGAGTGGCAATGGCATTGCCAGTGCGTTGGCGCCTGACATCACCGCGTGGGTCGATGCTGGCTTCCCCATACCGGAATCGCCCTTCGATACGATGGTGGGGCAATGGAAGGGAAGTCAGAACTTCCTGATCAGGACAACCGAAGGCGTCATCAATGGTTCTTCGGCAGGTGGCCTGACGAATCTGTTGACTGGCTACAGCCTGGATCTACCAGAGTTTGAGATCAGCCAAGGCCAGCGATTGGGCGCGGCGCTTTCGGAGGCTGGTACCATTGCAGCGACAACGGTGCTACCAGAGTTGAGGCTGGGGCAGGCGCGACGTCCCCCCGCCCTGAGTAGCGATCGGGTTTAGAGTCCGGGGTTGATGATATCGGTGTTTGCCAGATGTTGGGCATAAGCGGACGGC
>NZ_MDEE01000067.1 GCF_002939865.1 Xanthomonas dyei | reverse complement strand
AAATGGCGAAACTCCGAAGATCCAAACGCGATTCTCCGGAACGATGCGGACATTCTGCCCTCTTAGGCCTCGTTGTTCAGACCTTCCCTAGGCAACCAGCGCCTTAGCGCTGGACTGGCTTTATCGACTGTAGTGGCTTTACCAACTGCAATGACCTTATCAGCTGTAATGGCCTTATAAGCTGCAATGGTTTTACCAGCTGCAAGGACTCCACTGCACTCGCTTTATCAGCTGCAATGGCTGGACCAGCAGGACCAATACCTCGATTACATCAGTCAGAAACTTATGCAATCACGCTGATTACATCGCTCACACACACGCTCACTCGGCAGCCTTCTTGCGCTTTGCACGCGGATGCGCAGCGTCGTAGACCTTGGCCAGATGCTGGAAATCCAGGTGCGTGTAGATCTGCGTGGTGGCGATGTCCGAGTGACCGAGCAACTCCTGCACACCGCGCAGGTCGCCTGACGATTCCAGGATATGGCTGGCAAAACTGTGCCGCAGCATGTGCGGGTGCACGTGCTTGAACATGCCTTGGCGCACGGCCAATTGCTTGATGCGGATCTGCACCGCACGCTGCGAAATCGCGCCGCCGGTACGGCCGGGGAAGACATGCGTTTCCGCACGCCCGCCACTGTCGCGCTGCCATTCGCGCAAGGCTGCAATCGCATGCGAGCCCACCGGCACCAGACGCTGTTTGCCGCCCTTGCCCAGCACCATCACCAAGCCGCTGGCCAGATCCAGATCGCGCCAGTGCAGCGCGCAGAGCTCGCTCAAGCGCAGCCCCGAAGAATAGAACAGTTCCAGCAATGCGCGATCGCGCAACCCCAGCGGCGCATCGGTCGGCACCTCGACCAGGCGCACGGCCTCATCGGCATCGAGCACCTGCGGCAGCTTGCGCGGCGCCTTGGGCGCACGCAACGCCGCCGCGGGGCTGGCCGCGATACGGCCGTGCTTGAGCAACCAGGCGTAATAGCTGCGGCATGCAGACAAGCGCCGCTGCAGGCTCTTGGCAGACAGCCCGCGCCGGTGTTCCGACGCGACAAACTGGCGCAGCTGCGCGCTATCCAGCTGTGCGACATCCAGCGCAGTCGCAACACCCGCAGCATCCTTCTGCTCGGCCGCCCAGCTCAGCAGCGCGGCAAGATCGCGTCGATACGCATCCAGCGTGTGCGCCGACACCTGACGTTCGACCTGCAGATACGCCAGGAACCCTTCGACCGACGACATCTCAGCTGTCCTGCTGCGGTGGCACCCACGCTGCGGTGCGCAGCAGGCCGCGCACGGCATGGCCCGCCGCCATCATCACGCTGCGAAACGCTGCAGCGCCACGCCGAGCGACTCGCCCATCATGCGCAGGAACAAGGTGCCCATGCCCGGATAAAACCGGTTGGCATCGCTGCTGCCGACCGCAATCAAGCCAATCCCCGGCAATGGCAGCAACGCCGTCGACTGCACAACGTCGGCCTGATCGGCATATAGCAGCGCGTGTTTTTCAGCCTGCAGCCGGCCGCAGATCGGCTCGCCATCGCTCAAACAATCGCGGAACGGTGCCAGGCGCGCATCGTCGGCGGCAATCACCTGCAGCCAGTCGGCTTCCAGCCCGGCGACCGGTGCAAGCAATACCAGCCGCACCAGCTCTCCGTTGAAATCTTCCGCCAACGAGGCAGCCATCGCCTTGAGCGTGTCGGCAGCGGTGGTCTGGCGCATCAATGCCAGCGTGAGTTGATGGGTGCGCACCGCCAGCCGTTCATTGACATGCGCATTGCTGCCCAGCTCGTGCAGGCGCCGCGACAGCTCGCGGTTCTTGTCGCGCAATACTTCCAGCTGATAGGTCGCCAGCGACGCGGTAGGGCCGTCGTCGCGCGGCACCAACAGGCTCACCGCCAGATCGGGGAATTGCTTGAGAAAGGTGGGATGGCGACGCAACCAGGTTGCGACCTCGTGGGCACCGAACTTGTCCGTGTTGTCGCTCATCAGTTCCATTCTCCATCGAAGACGAACACCGCCGGGCCGGACATCACCACCTCCTGCGCCTCACCGGGCCAGCGGATCCGCAGCTCGCCACCGGGCAGCGACACGCGTACATCGCGCTCGACACGGCCGCGCTGCATCAGCACCACCGCCGCCGCGCACGCACCGCTACCGCAGGCCAGCGTTTCGCCGACACCGCGCTCGAACACGCGCAGACGCACATGCGTGGGGTCCACGACCTGCGCAAACCCCACATTGACCGAATTGGGGAATACGGCGTTTTGCTGCAACAAGGTGCCTACACGCTCCACCGGGGCGGCGTCGACACGCCCCACCTCCAGCACGGCATGCGGGTTGCCCATCGACACTGCGCCAAAGCGCACCGTCTCGCCATGCACGGGCAGTGCGTATTCGTCGCGCGCGTGCGCGAACCCGGCCAGCGGAATCTGCGTGGGCTCGAATTGCGGCACGCCCATGGCCACCGAATAGGTTCCTGCATCCACCTGCTCCACCGCATGTGCGGTGACCGGGCTGTCGATGATGAAGCGCTCGCCCTGCGCGGTTCCGTCGCGCACCAGCCAGGCGGCGACGCAGCGTGCGCCGTTGCCGCATTGACGCGCGGCCGAGCCATCGGAATTCCAGATGCCATAGGCCGCCACAGCGCCTTCGCTGCGCGGAGCCTCGATGGTCAGGATCTGATCGCAGCCGACCCCGAAGTGCCGGTCGGCCAGACGTGCGGCCAGCGCAGCGTCCGGTGGAGGCGTACCGTCGCGCAGGTCCAGCACCACGAAATCGTTGCCGGCGCCATGCATTTTGGTGAAACGCAGACGCTCGCTGCGACCGTCAGCGCTCATTGCCGCTGCTAGCGGGCTGGTCGGTAGTGGATGCGGGCTTGATGTCGGTCTCCACCGGCGCAGGCGCAGGTGTGGGCTCATCCGGCGGCTGCGGCACGGGCTGGGCTTCCACCGGCACCGGTTTCTGCGGCATCACCAGCGGGCCCTTGTTGCCGCAGGCGGCAAGCAGGACAAAGGTCGCACCAACCAGTGCGAGACGAACGGAAGGTCGGGACATGATGCTCATGGGCCGAAGTATAGCCAGAACCGCCTGACTGCCGTGCGCTCAGTGCGGCGCTTGCAGCGCGCGCGGCGGCGGCTCCGGACGCAGCCACAACCAGATCGCCACCACCGCCATACTGCCGATCGACAGGGATTTCACCCAGAACACCGGCACGCACCACAGCATGATGCCGGCGCAGACGGTCATCGTCAGCGTCGCCATCCACTTGGCCTTGCGACTGACCGCCCGATAGGTCTGCCACTCCACGATCGCCGGCCCGAAGCGCGGATGCGACAGCAGCCACCCATGCAAGCGCTCGGACCCGCGCGACGCCGCCCAGGCCGAGATCAGGATGAACACGGTGGTCGGCAACCCCGGCACAAAGATTCCGACAATGCCGGTCGCCAGGCTGGCATACGCCAGCAACCACCAGGCCCAGCGAAATCGGTTCGGTCGCGTCATGCGCAAATGATACGACCAGAGCGGGGTGAGGTGGTCTGGACTGCGCGTTGCTAGTGCAGCACTGCGGGTGCGTTAGAGGCCTCGGTGACACAGCTGCACCGTTCCCCGGGAGCCGCGCCAGGCGAGGCACGACGCCAAACTCGCTGCACCCAGAAAGGCCGCCTGTTCGGCCAAGCGTGCCTGCGGTGCTCAGCTTGCTTTCAAACGATCAGGGAGCAAGAGCAACAGCAACCAACCCAAGCGAAAGCAACGGCGGAAGGCGGAAGGCGGAAGGCGGAAGGCGGAAGGCAGAAGGCAGAAGGCAGAAGGCAGAAGGCAGAAGGCAGAAGGCAGAAGCACAGTACGGAGGGCGAAAACCAACCGCCCCACCCCAACGCACTGCACCAAGCACCAAACCCTCAGCCATCCGCTTTAACCAATCCCAACTCCCGACTCCCCAATCCCCGCCCCTGAGCTACTTGACGCCCAGCTGATCCAGCACAAACGCGTACGACTCCGCCAACTCGCGGTACCGGCGGAAACGGCCGGACTTGCCGCCATGCCCAGCTTCCATGTTGGTACGGAACACGATCGGGGCCTTGCCGGTGTTGTCGTCGCGCAGCTTGGCCACCCACTTGGCCGGCTCCCAATACTGCACCTGCGAATCCCACAGACCGGTGCCGACGAACATCGCCGGGTAGGCCTGCTTGCGCACGTTGTCGTACGGCGAATACGACAGCATGTAGTCGTAGTAATCTTTGGTTTCCGGGTTGCCCCACTCGTCGTATTCGTTGGTGGTCAACGGAATACTGGCGTCCAGCATGGTGGTGACCACATCGACGAATGGCACCTGCGCCACCAGTACGCGATAGTCCTGCGGCGCCATGTTGGCCACCGCGCCCATCAACAAGCCACCTGCGCTGCCGCCGGACGCCGCAACACGGTCTTTGGCGGCATAGCCCTGCGCGACCAGGCCGCGGGTGACGTCGACGAAATCGTTGAAGGTGTTTTTCTTGTGCAGCAGCTTGCCGTCGTCGTACCACTTGCGACCCATTTCCTGGCCGCCGCGGATGTGCGCGATGGCGTACACCACGCCACGGTCCATCAGGCTGATCGCCGACAGATTGAAGGCCGGGTCCATCGACATCCCATAACTGCCGTACGCGTACTGGAACAACGCGGCAGTGCCGTCCTTCTTGAAGCCTTTCTTGTAGACCAACGACACCGGCACCTTGACGCCGTCGCGGGCCGTGACCCAGACACGTTCGGTCACATACTTGCTCGCCTCGTACCCGATCACCGGCTGCTGCTTGAGCAGCTTGCGCTCGCCGGTCTGAGTGTTGAGTTCGTAGGTGGTGGCCGGTGTGGTCAGCGAGGTGTAGCTGTAACGCAGCCACGCGGTGTCCGGCTCGGGATTGGTCGACAAGCCCATCGAATACGCCGGCTCGTCGGCCTTGACGTACTCGTGGCTGCCATCGCGCTTGAGCAGACGCACGCGCTCCAGGCCGCCGGAACGTTCTTCGATGGCGGTGAACCCATCGAACAGCTCGAAGTTTTCGATGTAGACGTTGTCGTCGTGCGCCACCCAGTCGGTCCACTGCTTGCGCGTGGTGGCATCGGTGGGCGCGGTCACCAGCTTGAAGTTCTCGGCGCCATCGGCATTGGTGCGGATCACCCAACGCCCGTCGAAATGTTCTGCGCTGTACTCCACGTCGCGCTCGCGCTTGGCCAGCACCTCGAAGGTGTCCGGCTTGGCGGCCAGCGCATAACGCATCTCCGACGACACCGTGCTTTCCACGCCGATGGTGATGTACTTGTCGTCGCGGGTGCGCCCCACGCCCATGTAGAAGCTGTCGTCCTTTTCCTCATAGACCAGCGCATCGTCCTTGGACGCAGTGCCCAACACGTGCTTTTTGACGCGCACGGTGAGCAGCGTTTCGGGATCGTTTTCGACGTAGAACACGGTCTTGTTGTCGTCGGCCCACACCATATTCGGGGCCACGCCTTCCACGGTGTCCGGATAGATCTCGCCGGTGTCCAGGTTCTTGAAGCGGATCGTGTATTGGCGGCGGCCGATGGCATCGTCGGCCCAGGCAAGAATGCGGTTGTCCTGACTGACCTCCGCCTCGCCCACGTTGAAATAGCCCTTGTCCTGCGCCATCTGGTTCACGTCCAGCAGGATTTCTTCCGGCGCCTCCATGCTGCCCTTGCGACGCGCCTGAATCGGGTAATCCTTGCCGGCTTCGAAGCGGGTGTAATACCAATAGCCGCGTTTGCGATACGGCACGCTGGCATCGTCCTGCTTGATGCGCCCCACAATCTCGTTGTAGAGCGTGTCTTCCAACGGCTTGAGCGGCGCCATCACCTGGTCGGTGTAGGCGTTCTCGGCCTTGAGATAGGCCAGCATCGCCTTGTCTTCGCGCTTGTCGTCGCGCAGCCAGTAGTAGTCGTCGTTGCGGGTGGCGCCAAACGGCGTCTTGACCACATGCGGGTGCTTGGCGACGTCTGGCGGCGACGGGAGAGCGGCAAAAGAGGGAGCGGATGTGGTCATCAGGCTGGCGATCAACAAGGTCAGGACAGGCTTCATCAGATTGGGGTCCGTTGGATGAACGCAATGCCATCCCAGCCACCGAGTGTGGAAGAGCCCGCCGCCGGGCGTCATGTGTCCGAGGTCATGCTGGTCTATCATCTTCGTAATGGACTCATTGCTTTCGCCCGCGTCCGGCTACAGCCGCCGCAGCCAGGACATCGCGCCATTCCATGTGATGTCGCTGCTGGCCCGCGCCAATGCGCTCGAACAGGCCGGTCACGATGTGATCCACCTGGAAATCGGCGAGCCCGATTTCACCACTGCCGCGCCGATCGTGGCCGCCGGGCAGGCCGCATTGGCCGCCGGCCATACCCGCTACACCGCCGCACGCGGGCTGCCCGCACTGCGCGAGGCGATTGCCGGGTTTTACGCGCAACGCTATGGCCGCAGCGTCGACTCGGAGCGGATCCTGGTCACGCCCGGCGGCTCGGGCGCGTTGCTGTTGGCCAGCAGCCTGCTGGTGGACCCGGGCAAACACTGGCTGCTGGCCGACCCGGGGTATCCGTGCAACCGGCACTTCCTGCGCCTGGTCGAAGGGGCCGCACAGCTGGTGCCGGTCGGGCCGGACACCGACTATCAACTGACCCCGGCACTGGTGGACGCGTGCTGGAACGCCGACAGCGTCGGCGCCCTCGTAGCGTCGCCGGCCAACCCCACCGGCAGTGTGCTATCGCGCGCGCAACTGGCTGCGTTATCGCAGACCCTGCGTGCGCGCGGCGGGCATCTGGTGGTGGACGAGATCTACCACGGCCTGACCTATGGCCTGGACGCGCATAGCGTGCTGGAAGTCGACGACGATGCGTTCGTCTTGAACAGTTTTTCCAAGTACTTCGGCATGACGGGCTGGCGCCTGGGCTGGCTGATCGCCCCGCCCGACGCGGTGCCCGAACTGGAAAAACTCGCGCAAAATCTCTACATCAGCGCCTCGACCATCGCGCAGCACGCGGCGCTTGCGTGTTTCACGCCAGAGAGCATCGCCATCTTTGAAGCGCGCCGCGCGCAGTTCCAGCAACGCCGCGATTATCTACTGCCCGCGCTACGCCAGCTTGGCTTCGACATCGCCGTCGAACCGCAAGGCGCGTTCTATCTCTACGCCGATATCAGCGCGTTTTCGGATAACGCACAAGCGTTCTGCGCGCATTTCCTGGAAACCGAGCACGTCGCCTTTACCCCCGGCATCGATTTCGGTTTCCACCGCGCCAACCAGCACGTGCGCATCGCCTACACCCAAAGCCTGCCGCGGCTGGAACAGGCAGTGGAGCGTATTGCGCGTGGGTTACATCGTCTGTAGACGCCTCTTGCATGACGCCAAGAGCACTGCAATCCAGGAAGCGTTGCGAGCGCGACCTAGCGGTCAATCGCCTCCTTGTAAGACGCTACGCTGAGAACCGCTATCACTGGCGTAGACCTTGCCGGCACAAATTTTCAAGGCGATAGAACTGATCGATCGCCGGCACCGTCAGTAACGCGATCTTCGGCAAGCTGCTGCGCTCGAACACCCTCGCGAGGTCTTTGCGTTTTCTGCGCTCGACAACCGCGATGTGGCGCAGCATCTCCCACCTCACCTGCTCCCTGGCGCCATCCAGGCCACCGCAACGGTGCTGCTCGAACCAGGTTCGGCGCAGATAGCGCACCAGGCTGGTCGTCATCGGGATGTCCAATAGAACAACGCCCGTTGCACGCACCAGACGCTGCGACAGGCACCCCAGGTAATTGCCATCCATCACCCACTGCGCTGCGGCAATGGCCGCATCGTGAAGCGCGAAGAAGTCCTGCCTGGGACGAGGTAGCCAGGCAGTGTTTGGGAAATGATGCAGCTGATCCAGATGCACGCATACGCATCCGCGCTTGCGCGCAATCGCCTGTGCCAAGGTCGATTTACCGCTATTGGACGGTCCGAGAATGCAGATTCGCGGCCCCAGATCGTCCAATTTCATTCCACCCCTTTCTGATATCGCTCGCGGCCAATCTCAGCGGCGAAGACTTGGCACGAACGTGCCGCACCGGCTTACTGCGTAGCGCAGCTGTCCAGATCGAAGAACTGCCGTGCAATCGCTTGCCGCTGGCCTGGCGCCCCTCGGTACCACAGCGCTTCACGCAAGTCGGGCAACAGGAAATGCGCAGGCGCCGGCATGCCGGCGCGGGGAATCTCATTCAGGACACGATAGGTCGCATCGGTGCCGATGTAGCCCACATCGCCCAAAGCACGCGGCCCGCCATCGGGATCCGGGGGCTGCCAACCCGGCGCGGTCACATCGGTGGTGGACGCCAGGTGCTGGCTGTCATCGCTGCCGCCGCTCCAGGGCAAAAACCATGCGTCCCCTCCGGTGCGCGACGAATGGAGCCGCAAGGCCACCTGCGCCGGCCAGTGCGGACCGCTGGCAACCGCCACAAAGTGGGCTTGCACATCGGCATCGTCGCGCAGCACGTAGCGTGCATTCTCGGCCGCGCACGCGCCGACCGCCAAGCTCATCATCACGCCCAACATCGATCACACTCCGCGTCGTCCACGTTTACGTTCGTTCGATCGCAAACGCCACCAGGCCGCTGCATCGTGCCGGCGGCCTGGTGTCGCGCTGCGCATCACGCAGCATATGCCAACCGATCAATCGGCCAAGCGCTCCCACAGGAAGCTATACGCCAGTGCCGACATATGCGCCGCCTGCGCGTTATTGGCTGCGCCGCCGTGGCCGCCTTCGATGTTCTCGTAGTAGGTCACGTCCTTGCCGGCTTCGATCATCTTGGCCGCCATCTTGCGCGCATGGCCCGGGTGCACGCGGTCGTCGCGCGTGGAGGTCAGGAAGATCACCGGCGGGTAGGTCTTCTTCGGGTCGAACAGGTGATACGGCGAGAAGGTCTGGATGAACTTCCAGTCGTCGGTATCCGGGTTGCCGTATTCGGCCATCCACGAGGCGCCCGCCAACAGATGGCTATAGCGCTTCATGTCCAGCAGCGGCACCTGCACCACCACCGCACCGAACAGCTCCGGATACTGGGTGAGCATGTTGCCGGTCATCAAGCCGCCGTTACTACCGCCCTGCACACCCAGGTGCTTGGTGGAGGTGATCTTGCGCGCGACCAGATCCTTGGCCACTGCGGCCATGTCTTCGTAAGCCTTGTGGCGGTTCTGCTTGAGCGCGGCCTGGTGCCAGCGCGGGCCGTATTCGCCACCGCCACGGATGTTGGCCACCACGTAGACGCCGCCCTTGTCCAGCCAGGCGCGGCCCAAGGCGCCGGAATAGTTCGGCGTCATCGAGATTTCAAACCCGCCGTAGCCATACAGCAGCGTCGGCGCGCTGCCATCGAGCTTGAGGTTCTTGGGGCGCACCAGGAAATACGGCACGCGGGTGCCGTCCTTGCTGATAACAAAGTACTGTTCGATGCTGTCCTTGCCGGCATCGAAAAACGCCGGCATGGTCTTGAGCGGCTGCGGCGCGCTGCCCACCTCGACCCAGGCCAAGGTGGTGGGGGTCAGGTAATCGGTGACGGTCAGCCATAGTGCGTCGCTGTCGTCGCTGTCCACGGCGCTGACATCGACCGTGCCGAATGCCGGCGCACCGACAAACGCAGTCTTTTCCCAACCGTCTTGCGCCGGGGTGATGACGCTGAGCCGATTCTTGACGTCTTCCAGCACGTTCAACACCAGGTGCGACTTGGTCCACACCACGCCGGCCAGCGAGGTAGTGTCGGTTGGTTCGAACAGCACATCGAAGCTGCGCTTGCCGGCCATGAAATCGTCAAAGCGCGTGGCCAGCAGCGAGCCGGCGGTGTAGGTCTTGCCACCTACCGTCCACGGCTCGCGCAATTCCAACGTCAGCCACTGCCGCTTGACCGACTTGCTGGCCGAGTTGGGCACATCCACCTTGACCAGCTTGCCGTCGGCGCCCTTGAGATACAGCTCGTCGTTGTAGAAGGCCAGCGTACGGCTGACGAAATCGCGCTCGAACCCGGGGGTGTCATCGTGCATCGCCGCGATGTACATATCGGTCGGCTTGCCTTCGTAGACTACCGCAGCGGCGCTGAGCGGGGTGCCGCGCTTCCACTGCTTGGCAATGCGCGGGTAGCCGGAGCTGGTCATGCTGCCGGCACCGAAATCGGTGAAGACGTAGACGGTGTCCTGGTCGATCCAGCCCAGCCCGCCCTTGGACTCGGGACGGAAGAAGCCGTCCTTGACCCACTGCTTGCCGGCCAGATCGAACTCGCGGGTGACGTCGGCATCGGCGCCGCCGCGCGACAGCGCGATCAGGCAGCGCTGGTAGTCCGGGCGCAGGCAGTCGGCGCCGTGCCAGACCCAGTTCTCGCCCTCGGCCTTGTTGAGCGCATCCAGGTCCAGCACCGTCTCCCACTTGGGCGAGGCCTTGCGGTACTCGTCCAGCGTGGTGCGCCGCCACAGGCCGCGCTCGTGCTGCTTGTCCTTCCAGAAGTTGTAATAGAACTCGCCGATCTTCTGCACGCCGGGAATCTTGGCGTCCGAGTCCAGCACCTCGCGGATGCTGGTTTCCATCTGCTTGAAGGCCGGCGTGGTGGCCAGGCGCGCCTCGGTCTTGGCGTTCTGGGCCTTGACCCAGTCCAGCGGCTTGGCGCCGGTGACATCTTCCAGCCAGGCGTGGGGGTCGTTGGACACAGCGGTTTCCTCTGCAGAGACGGCGCCAGCGGTGATCAGGCCGGCGACCAGGCAGATCGAGGCGAACTTGGACATGTATTTTTCCGGAAAAACCAATGCCGGAAAACCTAACACAGCCCTTTGCCTGGCCTCCCCTGCCGAAGGTCAGGCCGCCCGTGCCGGTGTCGTTGCCCGTGCGGCGGCACGCCGACGCTGCGCCTGCGGACCACGCCGACGCGACAATGCCCGCCGCGCGCCCGGCCGGGTCAGCGTGGGCAGCGCGAAGCGGTGCAGGCTCCACCAGGCCAGCATCGGCATGCCCACCAACCACAGCGGCAGCCAGCCGATCCACTCGCTATACCCGCGCGCCGCCGGCCACACCAGCACCAGGGCAAGGCCGGCCAGGGCGATCTGCCGCACCGGGCGCAGCACCCGCGGATCGGGACGTTCGGAACGAGAGGAAGGACGATGCGACATGGCGGCACTCCGTGGCAGAAGGAATCAGGACAGGCCGGCAGAATTGCCTGTGTCCATCTCACCGATTGCGACCTGGCCGGCGAAAGGTTGAGCCGTGCGGGGTCCGGCGCTGCGGGATGTGCTTTGAGGCGGGGATTGGGAGCGAAGACTGAGAGTGAGCCGCGCCGGCTTTCAACCCTCTGCAATACCGCCTTGCGCCGCGCCGGCCGCGCCAGACCAACGTCCGTCGCCCTGCGGCCAGCAACGATCTCCTGCCGATGACCCTGTCGCCGACATCAGACCCGGCCGTTGACGCGAACTTGCCCCCTGCATGCGGTAGTGTGCTGCTCCTACTGCCCCTTTGTGATGTTGCGATGCGCCTGACCGTTACGATCGCCCTCGCTTTTCTGCTCGTCCTTGGCCTGCCTGTGGCACACGCCAAGGACACATCCACCGCCGAGCCGGCGATCGATCTGTCCAAGATCATGGGCACCTGGTACGTGATTGCGCGCATGCCCAATCCGGTCGAGCGCGGGCACGTGACCAGCCGCGACGAGTACACCCTGGACGAAGACGGCAAAGTGACGGTGCGCTATCTGTATCGCGATGGTTTCGGCGAGCCGGAAAAGGAAGTGAGCGCGCGCGCGTCGGTGGATGCGGAAAGCGGCAACCGCGACTGGCGAGTGTGGTTCTACAAGGTGATCCCGGCCAAGCAGCGCATCCTGGAAATCGCACCGGATGGCTCCTGGATGCTGATTTCCTACCCCGGCCGCGACCTGGCCTGGATCTTCTCGCGCAAGCCGGACATGAGCCGCGAGCAGTACCGCACGCTGGTCAATAAGATGCGCGACGACTATTCCATCTACACCGACAAAATCAAGCGCGTGCCGCAGCTGCGCGAACAGGTGGACCGCCTGGGGTTTGAGGTGCCGAATAAGCGTTAGGCCTTATGCAAGATTCGCTATCCGTCAACGAAGCGTTGGACAAGCTAGGCCATCTCGACGGAAAGGCTGTGACGATCCATGGAATTCTCCACTTTGAGTTCGAGCACGTTGCCATCTGGCACTACCCGAAGGTGGAGAGGCGCGACATCGAGCCATTCGGCCAAGCCAGTTCCAGCATTTGGCTTAGTACCGGCGCGGGCAGCTTGCAACTTAATGAGAGGGGCTTGGAGAGACTTCGCGGACATCGCGTAGCGGTTTTAGGTACGCTCCATGCACCAGAACCGCGCTTTGGGGGTTGCGGGCATCTTTCTGGCACCCCTGCGGAAATTCTGGTCAGCTCCATCGACCGCCTGTAAGGGTACTAACAAGTCATTAAAGCCGAACCCGCTTCGCAGGTCGGCTTGACTCAGGCGTTAGGTAGCACATGAAAGGATCTCTGCAGTTTGAGATGCGGGTGGAGTTTGTACTTGATCTACCTTCGTCAAAGACGCGTGCAATTGTCGGAGTAGCCCTGACACCGCTTCCTAAAAGCTGGAAGCTCGGGCCGCACTCCGCAATTGACGGCCGGCCAATTCAATCTTTGACCTTCCCACCCAGAGCCCTTCATCCTGATGGCTCGCCACGTCTCGACCTCATTGCGTTTCAACTTTCTAACAGGGCCGACTGCAAGCATTTTTCAGCCGGCCAACGCGTGCGAGTCGAACGGCTTGCCACGGTTCAGTAGCTTGCTTGGGCTACGGCCTAACACATGAGTTAAGCCGAGCCGCGAAGCGGCGTCGGCCTGGACGAATTGTTAGGGAAGGTCTGAACAACGAGGCCTAAGAGGGCAGAATGTCCGCATCGTTCCGGAGAATCGCGTTTGGATCTTCGGAGTTTCGCCATTTCTGGCGCTTCCCGTGGGAATTCCACGGATCACAGGCGCACGCCCCCCATCGCAGGCAGTAACTGCTTTCGCTTCATCCACAGGTTTGACAGCGCAAACAAGGTCAGCACGTGTGCCATGTTCTTGGCCAGGCCGCGATAGCGGACCTTGGTGTAGCCGAACTGGCGCTTGATCACCCGGAATGGATGCTCCACCTTCGCGCGCACGCTG
>NZ_MDEE01000066.1 GCF_002939865.1 Xanthomonas dyei | reverse complement strand
AGCGTCGCCGAACGTCAGTTGCATGGATGATTCCTCAACACGAGGCGGGTAGTGTCGCGCATCTGCCGTGCTTTGTTCAGAGGTTCCCTAGTGAAGCAAGCCAGCACGATTTTTCATGTGGCTGGTGAGCAATGCCTCCAACTCGGCGTCGCCCAGCATGTGCGCACCAGTAGAAACCACGAGGTCCACCACGTGCTGCCGTCGTTTCATCTCTTCGCGCTTCGCCGTTTCTTGCGCCTTCGATTCGCGGCGCTGGTTGGCTAAAAGCTCTTTTGCTTGCAGATGAGCCAGGCGCTCCGTGGCGCGTTGGATTTGGTCTCGGTAGTGATTCGTTGCGGTCATGCATTTCTCCTGCCTCGTGAAAATGAGTCAAGCAGGAAAATGGCTTGCGTCAAGTTCGCGACGTTTCCGATTTTGACCTGCCGTCGAAATCGAAAAGATCTGAAAAACAAGGCTTCAAAGAAAGAAGCAAGAGCGCACCTAGGCGTTCCTACGGAACGCGTGCGCAAAGGGCTTCGCCCCTTGAACCCCAAGCGCCGAGGGCGCTTGCGAAAATCCAAAGCCGAGGCATAAACCAAGCAACCCCACAGCTTCGGAGCCGCCGCCTCATGGCCATTTATCACGCGCAAGTAAAAACCTTCAGCCGTGCCAAAGGGCATTCGTCCATCGCAGCGGCCGCCTACCGCGCCGGCCTGCTGCTGGAGGACACCCTCACCGGCATGCGACACGACTACCGCCGCCGGGACGGCGTGGTCGAAACGCGCTGCATCGCTCCCGAGGACGCGCCCGACTGGGCCCTGGTCCCAGCCGAGCTCTGGCCGGCGGCAGAAGCTGCGGAGCGTCGTAAAGATGCGACCGTCGCGCGCGAGTTCGAGTTCGCGTTGCCGCACGAACTCGATGACCTCCAGCGCTCCGACCTGGCCGTGGAAGTCACCCGTGCGCTCGTCGGTCGCTACGGGTTCGCGGCGCAGGCCAGTATCCACAGCCCCGGCAGCAAGGACGGCTTGAACTGGCACGTCCACGTCCTGGCGACGACGCGTCGCATCGGGCCGGACGGCCTCACCGACAAGACCCGGGAACTCGACGGCGGGCCGTCGGGCAGGGCGGAGGTGGAGTGGGTCCGCGAGCTGGTCGCTTCCACTATTAACGCCCATCTTGAGAAGGCGGCGCTTGAGATTCGTGTGGACCATCGCAGTCTGGCCGCTCAGGCTGACGACGCGCTGGCGCGCGGCGACCTGGCCGCCGCTGCCGTGCTGTCCCGCGAGCCGACCAAGCACGTCGGCAAGAACGGCACCGCCTTGGCCCGGCGGGGTCAGCCGTCGGAGCGTTCGGGCACAAACCGTCGAATCGAGGAAACCAACGAGGAGACCTTCCAAAAACTCATCGCCGTGTTCGAGCAGGAAGGGCGCGCCATGCCGGTGCCCGACGGCCACAGCCACGCCCAGGCCGAGCACGAGGCTCGCCAACCTTCTGATGTGCTGTCCCTGCCGCTCAGGCGCGGGGCAGGGCACATCGATGTGTCCCGCAGCATGGCGACCATTGCTCGTGGGCTGGGACTAATCGAGGCCGAGGAGGCCAAGCCGTCGCGCGCGCCACGTTCGGTCGCGGAGCTCGCGGAGGAGGCCAGCGACGAGTGGGGAGTCGCTGTTCAAGCGGATCCCCGCTTGGCGAAAACACTCCACGCAACACTTGACCTGCTGCAGTGGATCAGGGAGCGCGTGGCTGCCTGCGCCGACGAGGCCCGGCTGCGTCCGGACCTCAACGAGTTGCTCTGTCGGCTGCGGCGCTTCAAGGCAGCCACCATGAAGTTCGCCCGGCGGCTACTGGCGGTGCGCCGAGCGGAGAAGCTGCACCACATGGCCGAGAACGCGTGGCACGACTTTTTGGCGAACAATCCCGAGCCGGGGACTTCATGGACGCAGGGGGACTGGAAGCAGCGGCGCGGGCGTCGGTTGAGCACCCTCGAAGCCCGAACCGCAGAGCTGGCCGATGCAAGGGCTCGGGTGTCCCCGGAGGAACAAGCCCTCTGCGAGAAAGAAGCCTCGGCCAGCGCAGCGCATCTGGAGGCCTGGAGCCGGGACATGCTCCAGCGCTATCCCTTGGAACTCGACATGGCGATTGAACCCGATGAGCCGCGTCCAAGCCCTGCCATTTCCGCTGCTCCTGCACCTACCTACGTTCCCCGGCCGCCGCGCCTCCACTGAAACCAAAAAGAGCCCCGCAGTGCGGGGCTCAATGTTGCGGGCTTTCGGGTGGCTCAGTGAAGAGTCGGGCGCTTCTTGCTGCGCACTGGATCCAGTTGTGTGTCTTTGGCCTTCCGGCCCGCGCGCCATTCGTCTATCGATGGAAGCTCCCGAACGATGACGGCTTCCCGTGTGCGCACCGGTTGGAAGGGATGCGGAGGGGCATGCTCCAAGGATTGGGCAACGCTGCCTCCGCCTGGCGGCTTCTTCTGGCTGTAAACGATCAGCTCGCCAGCAGAGGCCCAGGCATTGCAGACATTGCGTTGGCGCACCAGCGGCTCGTCCGAAAGGGTCTGGCTCATCAGCCCGGCGAGCAGTTGGCCAGCGATTTCGAGTTGTTGGGGATGCGTTGTCATGAAAACTCCTGCGTGTGGGGGAAGTCCTCATCCAACCAACAATTCCCAACTGCGCAAGAGCTCGCTTATGTGCTCATTTCACAAATTTGAATACGGTAAAAGATTTCATTTCTAGTATGTCCAATGCTGATATTCGGGCCGTGGTTGCTCTCCCAAGTAGCCGGAAAAATTGTGGGCTCTGCGTTGCTGGAGGAGGGCGCTTCGTGGGCGGGGAGGCCATACGGCCACTGTCCCGCCGGAGTCCATCCCGGCCCCCATGCGGCCCCTAAGCAGGCCAAGGTTCGCAGGCACAGCGACTTGAAGCGCTGCCGTTCGCTTGGCTATGATCAGGTATCACGCGGGGTATCATTTTTGGATGGCCCCAGTCCGGGATAAGCTAGGAAAATCAATTGGTTGGCGTGGGAGGATTCTGTTCCCTTCGCCCGCTCCAAGGCCGCAACGGCTTGGGTGCATTGAGACGGCCAAGCTGCCGTGCTGCCGCGTCATCTTCCTGTCTTCGCCAAGCTGCGCGTTTGCCCGGCAATATCAAGCGATGTCTCGCTGCATCGACTGCCGTTGCGCAGTTCTGACCGCAGGCAGGCATTTGAGCGTGTTTGCACCTTCATTGAGTGTGATGGCAGGTCAAACGGCCATCGCGGTCTGGTTTGTCGCGTTTTCCCTGGTGGCATTGATGCTCGGTAGGCATGCCTCGGGTCGCACGTTGATGGTTGTCGAACAGTGCGCAATGGCAAGTGTGGCCGTGGGGCTGCCGCTGGCAGTGTGCTTGCCATCCTCGGCATACGTCGTGAAGTTTGCGGTGATGCTTGCGTTGTCGCTGTGCATGTTTGTTGTGGGCGTCGCGCGCGGGCCGCGGCGATGTCTGTGGTTCGGTTTAATTGCGGCAGCGCTGGCCTGCGGCGTCGTTGCATTTCAGTACATGCTGATGGAGATCGCCAGATAGGCGCTTGACGCTACTGCGATGTCTTGACGCGGACGCGGACGCGTTGGCGATAAGAGCGCCGTCTTCCGCCGATTTCAGTGCCGTTCGGGGTCGTCGGTCTAGCGTTCGCAGCGCACGGATGTCCGTGTAGTCCGGATGCTGTCATGTCTGTCGCACGCAATCGTTTGCCTTCGATCATCGTTGCACTGGGTGCCATCATTTGTGCGGGGCCGGTGTTTGCGGCCTGCCAGCCCGGTCCGTTTGCTGTCTCGCTGCCTGCGCAGCGGCTCGACGAGCGTTTGCAGGAGCTGGCCCACGTCACAGGATGCGCGGTGGAAGTGGATCCATCGCTTCTGCAGGACAAGCGCGCCGCTGCCTTGACGGGGTCACTGACCGCCGATCAGGCCTTCATTCAATCGGTGCGTGGCAGCGGCCTCGAAGCTGGGCCGGCCGATGACCATTGGCGCGTCAATCAAGCGCAGCAACTGTATTTTGCCGAGCGGGTGGAGACTTTGCGCAGCGCGATTGCGGATGCGCGCAAGAGCAAATCGATGACGCCCGTACGTGCGCAAAAACTGATGGCGTATCTGTCGAAAATTGCTGTGGATGTCCCCAAGCTTGTGCGCGAGCAAGGTTTTCTCAGTGCGGCAGAGCGGGCCTCTTACGGGCGCATGTTGAAGGATGTGGAACAGTCGTTAGGGAAGGTGTGAACAACTTGCGGCGTTGCGAGTGAAATGAAACTTCGCTGGATCCAGGCGCTCACCCCTACTGACAATCAACCACTTCCGCGTAGTCACGGTGGCCTCGGTTGTTGGTCGAACGCGCATTGAAGCGTTGTTCG
This sequence comes from Xanthomonas dyei, assembly GCF_002939865.1. Taxonomy (GTDB): domain Bacteria; phylum Pseudomonadota; class Gammaproteobacteria; order Xanthomonadales; family Xanthomonadaceae; genus Xanthomonas; species Xanthomonas dyei. The sequence goes on along the minus strand of NZ_MDEE01000066.1, from coordinate 8,841 downwards.
GAGGTTTCTTAGTGCGGTGATTCGTTGCAACAATGAAGCGTGATGTTGCGGCTTTCGTCAGGCCGATTCGCCGCATTTTTGATTCAGTGGTGGGTGAGGCGCATTGCAGCTGCAGGCACGGTCTCTGTCAGCACGATGGCGTATCCAGCCTGATTTCAAGATCTTTGGCGATCGGCTCGGTGCACCCCAATTAGATGTTTTCGATCCATGTCGCAGGTTTCGCGCGATGCGGATGATCCCAGCCTGTTCTCTATCGTTTCAATGTGTGTTGCCAATGACATCGATTGCAGGCTCGCCATGGTTGGAAAAAGTGCTCCACAACTTCGGCTTTTTCTTCTGCAGGGTCAGGAACCTCCTGATTGAGAACGCTTCGCATGACGACCATAGTGGCTGCATCATTGAGCGGACACCATGACGACTACTCACTCCCAACTGGTTGGTGCGTTGATGAAAGGCATGCGTCGCGCCGAGTCTGCGCGCGTCGCTTCGATTGCCCACCGCGCCGGGCCTGCGGATCAGACGAGTGCGTTTGGGACGCCGGACAACGCCGGCAAGGTGCTGGAGATGTTCAAGCTCGACGCCGATCAGATTCGCCAGATTGGTCTGGTCGGGGTCGAGGAACTCGGCGAGGCGGTCTGTCATGCGTGGTCGATCAACGCAGGGCAGTTGGACCGGGTAGTGCAATGGTTCACCGCCCCCAGGGTGGAATTTGTCGGCAAACACTGTAGCGAGCTGATCCGGGCAGGGCGCATTGGGCCGGTGCTGACCATGGCCCGCGAGCATGCCTTGCTGCGCCATCGCTGAGCGCCAGCAGACCCGGCGAGGGCTGGGCGCTTTACGCTAGACGGCGCAGGGGCAATACTCGCTGACCCGCCCAACCTTAGTTCCGTCAATGCGCCAGGTTCCGCCCGCTTCACCCTCTGCCGCCGCCAAAGCCCAATTGCTGGAAGAGCTGCGCAAGCTTGAGCAGGAAGAGGCGCAGCTCAAATATGCCCAGACCCTGGAAGCCTTCGACCAGGTTGTCGAGGTCCTCACCCAGTTCGGCAGCCGGTTCAATGCCAAGCAGAAGTCCCAGATCGCTTCGCTGGCGATGACCGGCAAGTCCAAGGGGCCACTGTCGTCCACGGGCGAAGTCGTGGCCAAGTACTGGATCCCACATTCCGGCGAGACCTGGTCCGGCCGTGGCCGCACTCCGCGTGCGTTCAAGGCCTGGGAAGGCACCAGTTCCTACAAGGAATGGAAGTCCAAGCATCCGGACAAGCGTTTCCCGCTCTACCCGGGGTGAGTTTTCGCCGATTTGGCATGCTCGTGGGGGAGCTTGGATCCGAGTCGCGTGGGTTAGCCGCGTGGTCGCTTGGCGATGCGTGCAGCGTTTCGCAGTGCGCGACTGCCTGTTCGTATGCTCGTCATAGTGGCGACAGTGAGTTTGTGATGACGACCCTATGGCGCTGAGCATCGTCCTGACGGAAGCCGGTAGCGAAATCAAAATGGAGGCGCAGGCCTGGCAGCGCCGAGGCGCTACGCCAGTTGCTGTGATCGCTAGGCGCTGATCACCACAGGTTCCGATGCGCTGCGTGTCGCTTTGCTTGCGCGTCTACCGCCTGCTGCGAAGATATTTAAGAACTGCGCTGAGTTCGCGGCATTGTCTAGTTCGCGCATTCGCGTAGAAAGCTCTCAAAGCTGCATTCTTAATCGATGCCAGCAGTATCAGTGCGGGAATGACGCTGCATCTCGTCGACGCACGGTGCATGCGGTCGCACAGCGAGCATCCCAGCACCGCATAAAAAAAGCTCGCCGCCCACCATGTCAGTAGACAGCGAGCCGTTCGACCGCTCAATCGTTACTGATCGCTCTTGCACTCGAAGACCGACACGCTGCGCGGCGGGGCCAGGAATTCGCTGGCGCCAGCCGGCATCATGTCTACCTCCAGCGCTTCATCGGTCGACAGCACCAGCTTCCAATGCACCGGTTCATCAGCGGCCGGCAGGGTGAAGGTCACGCCCTCGTGGTAGGCGTTGATGACGATCAGCAAGGTGTCGTCGTTGGCTAGCTCCTTGACACCGGAGGTCTGCGCCTTGCCTTCGAGCAGCAGGCCGACCGAGCGCGCACCGGCATCGGTCCAATGCGCGTCTTCCATTTCGGTGCCGCCTGGATTGAGCCAGGTGAGATCGCGCAGGCCGGCCTCTTCGTTGTATTGCCCATTGAGAAAGCGGCCACGCGACAGAATCGGGTAGCGCTTGCGTAGCGCGGTCAATGCCTTGACGAAGGCGGTGAGCCGGCCCTCGGTCGGGTCGTTTTCCCAATCCAGCCAGGTGATCTCGTTGTCCTGACAATAGGTGTTGTTGTTGCCGCCCTGGGACTGCGCACGTTCGTCGCCGCTGAGCATCATCGGCGTGCCTTGCGACAGCAGCAGCGTCGCAAGCAGATTCTTCATTTGCCGCTCGCGAAGTTGCAGGATGTCGGCGTTGTCGGTTTCGCCTTCTTCGCCGTAATTGCAGGAGCCATCGTTGGAAGAACCGTCGCGGTTGTCTTCGCCGTTGTCGATGTTGTGCTTTTCGTTGTAGCTCACCAAGTCGCGCAGGGTAAAACCGTCGTGCGCAGTGATGAAGTTGACCGAAGCCCAGGGACGGCGGCCGCGGCGATCGAACAGATCGGCCGAGCCGGTGAAGCGGGTTGCAAACTCTGCCAGCTTGCCATCCTCGCCCTTCCAGAACTCGCGCGCGTTGTCGCGGAACTTGTCGTTCCATTCCGACCAGCCCGGCGGGAAGTGACCCACCTGGTAACCGCCCGGGCCGCAGTCCCACGGCTCGGCGATGAGTTTGACTTCCGACAGTAGCGGGTCCTGATTGCACGCATCCAGAAAGCCGCCGCGCTGGTCGAAACCGCTCGGCTCACGTCCCAGGATGGTTGCCAGATCGAAGCGGAAACCGTCCACGTGCATTTCGCCGGCCCAGTAGCGCAGCGAGTCGTTGACGAACTGGATCACCCGCGAGTTGCTCAGATTGAGCGTGTTGCCGGTGCCGGTATCGTTGATGTAATAACGCTTGTCTTCGGCCAGCCGGTAGTAACTGGCATTGTCGATGCCCTTGAACGACAGGGTCGGCCCCAGCTCGCTGCCTTCGGCGGTGTGGTTGTAGACCACATCCAGAATCACTTCCAGGCCCTGTTTGTGCATGGCCTTGACCATGTCGCGGAACTCATCGCGGTGGCCGCTGGAGAGATAACGCGACTTCAACGCAAAAAAGCCGATGGTGTTGTAGCCCCAGTAATTGCGCAGTCCCTTGTCCAGCAGATGCTGATCATCCAGATACGCGTGCACCGGCAATAGTTCGACGGCAGTGATGCCCAGGTCCTTGATGTACTGCAGTACCTGCGGCTGGGCGAGACCTGCGAAGGTGCCGCGCACCGCTTCGGGCACCTGCGGGTTGCGCATGGTGTAGCCGCGCACGTGGGTTTCGTAGATGACCGTCTCGTTCCACGGCTTGAGCAGGCGCGCATCGTCGCCCCAATCGTAGGTGTCTTCAACCACCACGCATTTGGGCATGAATGGCGCACTGTCGCGCTCGTCGAAGCTCAGGTCGCCGTCCGGATGGCCGACGGTGTAGCCATACAGCTCATCGGCCCAGATCAGATCGCCTTCGAGCTCGCGGGCATACGGGTCCAGCAGCAGCTTGTTGTGATTGAAGCGGTGACCTTCGGTCGGCGCATAGGGGCCGTGCACGCGATAGCCATAGCGCTGACCCGGCTTTGCATCAGGCAGATAGCCGTGCCAAATTTCGTTGGTGTATTCGGGAAGGTCGACGCGGGTTTCGTTGCCCTGTTCGTCGAACAGGCACAGTTCCACCCGTGTGGCATGCGCGGAAAACAACGCGAAATTGGTGCCTTTGCCATCGAAGACAGCGCCGCGGGGAAACGGGCGTCCCTGGCGGATGCGGGAGGGGTTGGCATAGGCCGCGCTTGCTGGACGTCGCATGGAGAGTCTCGGGTGCGCCGGCATGCCGGCATTGAGGGGACGCAAGCATTGCGGTTGTTGCTGTGCAAAACGCGTTACGGCGACACGGGTATGGCGTGATGGCGCGTCGCCGAGGCTTCGCACCATGCAGCGCGCTGTGATCTGGCGCACCGGCGGCGTTCGCTTGTGGCAAACGCGGCCCTATCGAGCATGGACGAGTACTGCGATGCCGCGTCAGCACGACAAGGTGCAGTGGTGGATCCAGCGCGGCTTCCCACTGCTTGAGCGCTGCGCGTGCGCCCTGCTAGCATCGATCCGGTTGGAGCTGCGCATCCCTGCGTGGTTGCAACACGTGCCGAGGCGCTATCGCGTCTCCATCCTCGGGGCCGTCGCACACCAGTTCAACCGTTGCGAGCTGCGCACAATGCGCCCGCGCGGTCGGCCGGCAGACGTACGGGCTTGGGTCACCTCGTCATCAGACTCCGACCATGTCCAAGCCGCGCCGTGTCCCTGCTGCGATGAAAATCGCAATTCTTTCGCGCAACAGCAAGCTGTACTCGACCCGACGGCTTATCGAGGCGGGCCGCAAGCGTGGTCATACGGTGCGTATCCTCGACCCGCTGCGGTGCTATATGCGCATCGCCGCCGATGGCTTCAGCCTGCACTACAAGGGCAAGCCGATCACCGGCTTCGATGCGGTGATTCCACGCATCGGCGCTTCGGTCACCCGCTATGCCACCGCCGTGCTGCGCCAACTCGAATTCATGGGCACTTACACGCCCAATCCCTCGGACGCCATCCTGCGTTCGCGCGACAAACTGCGTGCGCATCAATTGCTGGCGGCGCAGGGCATCGACATGCCGGTCACCGTGTTCGGCGACAACCCCGACGACACCCAGGACCTGCTCTCCATGCTCGGCCCGCCACCGCATGTGGTGAAGTTGAACGAGGGGGCGCAAGGCGCCGGGGTAATCCTGACCGAGAAGGCCAGCGCGTCGCGCGGCGTGGTCGAGGCATTGCGCGGGCTGTATGCCAATTTCATCGTGCAGGAGTTCATTGGCGAAGCCGAAGGCGCAGACCTGCGCTGCTTCGTGGTCGGCGACCGCGTTGTCGCAGCGATGCGGCGCCAGGCGGCCGAAGGCGATTTCCGTTCCAACCTGCATCTTGGCGGCACCGCTGCGGTGGCCCAGGCCACCGAGCAGGAGCAGCAGGTGGCGGTCCGTTCGGCGCGCGCGCTGGGCCTGGCGGTGGCTGGCGTCGACCTCATCCGCTCCAAGCGCGGGCCGCTGGTCCTGGAGGTCAATTCGACCCCCGGTCTTGAAGGCGTTGAGGGTGTCTGCGGCGTGGATGTGGCCGCCAGCATCATCCAGCATCTTGAGGAATCGGCCCGTTGATCGGAGATCAACTGTTTTTAGCGGAAAATTAACGAAACTCTAATCCTTTGCTCGCTAGCCTCTGTCGACCGTAGCTCCGCTCTCGGCAGTGACGGTGATCGGGATGAACTTTTGGCCCAAGTGCGGTGTCGCACTTGGGCCTTTTTATGGATGGCTTGCCGCTCTTGAGGTTCACGTCTACATTCAGCTACCTACCATCGATGGAACGACCTGCAACGTCATGAAAGGACTACTACTGATATTGATGTGCGCAGCGCTGCCTGCATTTGCCGCGGGCAAGAAGGCTGTAGACGTTGAGGCTCAGCCTCCCTTTGCCGAGCAGGCAGAGCAGGTGCGTCTGGATCTGAGGAGCGGCGATAAGTATTCGGAGATGGGCGCCGAGGATCGCAGCAGGGTGCTTTCGGCCTTGCAGCGTATAGAAACTGCACTGCAGTCCCGGCCCGCCCCGGCGGAACTCACGCCTGAGTCAAAGATGGCGGTGTTCAATGACCAGTCTTTGGTCAACGCACTGTTGAGCAAGGCAGGCGAAGAGAGCCGGATGATCTGCCAGCGTGTGCGTGCAGTGGGCTCCAATCTCTCTACGACCCAATGCATGACGGCGGCCGAACGGCGCCGGCTTCGAGAAAATAACAAAGACGAATTGACGCGGATGCAACGGCAAACTGTCCAGAGGCAGCCGGGTACGTGACCAAACAACGAGGTTCCAGTGCGAATTCTAGTAATTGAAGACAACAGCGATATCGCCGCCAATCTGGGCGACTATCTTGAAGACCGTGGCCACACCGTGGACTTCGCCGCCGATGGCGTGACCGGGCTGCATCTGGCAGTGGTGCACGAGTTCGACGCCATCGTGCTCGACCTCAACCTGCCCGGCATGGACGGCATCGAGGTGTGTCGCAAGCTCCGCAACGAAGCGCGCAAGCAGACGCCGGTACTGATGCTGACCGCCCGCGACTCGCTGGACAACAAGCTGGCCGGCTTCGACTCCGGTGCCGACGACTACCTGATCAAGCCGTTCGCGCTGCAGGAAGTGGAAGTGCGCCTCAACGCGCTGTCGCGTCGCGGCAAGGGTGTGCACACCCGCGTACTGGAAACCGGCGATCTGGAATACAACCTGGACACCCTGGAAGTGCGTCGCCGCGGCAAGCTGCTGCAGCTCAACCCGACCGCGCTGAAAATCCTGCAGGCGCTGATGGAAGCCTCCCCGGCGGTGGTGACGCGGCAAGAGCTGGAAACCCGTGTCTGGGGCGAAGAACTGCCCGATTCCGACTCGCTGCGCGTGCATATCCATGGCCTGCGTGCAGTGGTCGACAAGCCGTTCGACGTGCCGATGATCCAGACCCGTCACGGCATCGGTTATCGCATCGCTTCGCCTGATGCCTGAAAGTAACAGCAGCGTGCGGCCCGCCCGTCGGCGTGGCCGTTACCGGCGGCGCCTGCGCAGCCGCATCATTCTGTCGTTCGTGTTGTTGGGCTTTTGCCTGACAACACTGTTCGCCTTCGCCACCAACTGGGCACGCGCGCGCGTGGAAAACCAGTTGGTCGAAGACGTGATGAATCGCAACATCGACGCCTTTGCGCAGCGGTTCTATTCGGACCCGCTGCGCAATCCCGATCTGCCCGTGCAGCAGATGCGTGGGCGTGTGGTCAAAAGCGACAAGTTCGAAGCGCTGCGCCTTGAGCAGCCAGAGTGGTACCAGTTTCCGGATGGCATCCACACCATCTCCGGCGTGGACGAAAGTGGCAACGCGTATTCGTACAAACTGGCGGTGCGCAAGACGCCCAGCGAGTGGTTCTTCCTCGCTTACGACATGACGCAGACGCTGCGCGGCGAAATTCAACTCAAGCGCACCTTGATGTTGTCGGTGCTCGTCTTCAGCGGTTTTTCTTTGGTGATCGGCTGGTGGTCGGCGTCCAAGGTCATGCGCCCGGTGTCGGATCTGGCGGCCCGCCTGCGCGCCTACCGTGGCGGCACCAGTGAGCCAAAACCGTTGGCAGCGCACTTTCCGGACGATGAGGTCGGCCAGCTCGCCGAAGCATTGGACGACTACTCGGCGCGCCTGACCGAGGTCGTGCAGCGCGACCGCGAATTCAACGCCGACGTCAGCCATGAGCTACGCACCCCGCTGGCGGTGATCCGCGGTGCCACCGAACTACTGCTGACCAAGCCCAATCTGGATGAGAAGGTGCTGCAGCGGCTGCAACGCATCCAGCGCGCCGAACTGCAGTGCAGCGACCTGATCGGCTCGCTGCTGCTGCTCTCGCGCAACGAACGCGGGCAGGGCAGCAGCAATGTGGCCAAGGTCGCCGAACAACTGATTGATTCGCATCGCGCCCAGCTCGGCGGCAAACCGCTGGAGCTACTGCTGGAAGGCGAGCGCGACCTGGTCATCGACGCGCCGGAATCCGCCCTGTCGGTGGCGCTGGGCAACCTCATCGGCAATGCCGTCAAGTACACCCAGGACGGCCAGGTGCGCGTACGCGTGCGTGGGGACTGCGTGGAAGTCATCGACTCCGGCCCCGGCCTGAGCGAAGAAGACGCAGCCAAACTCTTCCAGCGCGGTTACCGCGGTACCCACGCAGGCCACTCGCAAGGCGGCGGCATCGGTCTGTCGATCGTCAGCCGCCTATGCGACCTGTACGGCTGGCGCGTGAGCGTGCGCCCAGGCCAAGAGCGCGGCGTCATCGCAACGCTGGCGTTCCATCGCTAACCACGCACACGCTTGCGTAGGAGCGCACCCGGGCGCGACGGCCTTACCCATAGCGCCCTCCCACAGCAGGGCCTCCAGCCAATAACCGCACCCAAAACCCAGCTCACCGCTCTACTACCGTCACCACCAACTCACCCTCGCGCGCAGTGATCTGCAGCTTGCAGCCAACGGCAAACCCCAGCTGCTCCAGCCAAAGCCCGCGCAAGCGCACGCTGGGAATGCGCTGGCTATGCGCCCGGCCGGGTTCGGCTTCGTAGAACGCATAACCTACCGTGCAGCGCGTGGGGGTGCGCGCCTTGCGCGGTGGGCGCTGCGGTAAATCGTCCGCGCGAGGTCTGGTGTGACGGTCGGAGTCGAGATTGTCCAAATCGAACGTGGGCGAGGGCACCAGCCGCACGGGCTGCGCGTCCTTTACCGGCGTGGCTGCTCGCTTGGCGGTAGCGGCGCGCTTGGCGTTCGGTTTAGTCCGCTTGGCGGTTGAATACGGCGCCCGGCTCATCGCCTCACCTCCGCCAGCACCATGGAGTGAAGATGCTTACCCATTTGCACTATCGATACATTTGCCATGACAACGCCTCCTTCCAAGAACAGGCACCGTCGCCGGCTGGCGACGGGATGTCGGGAGGTTAGAAACCGCTCATAGCCGGCGGGCGTATTCCTCCCGAAGGAGTCTTGTATTAGCCGCCCTCCCGATGACCCACCCCCTGAAAACTGAGCCACAGTAAAGTAGAGACTTCGGCAGCATGGGCCCCCGTAGCAACGAGGATTCAAGCGATGAAGAAGT
>NZ_MDEE01000065.1 GCF_002939865.1 Xanthomonas dyei | reverse complement strand
CGCATCAGGCACTGAAGATGATGACGCCTGACCAAGCCTATGCCGCTACATTAACCACCTGACCTGTGCAGAAACCGATGGGTCATTACAATCCTTCCATGCGCGAAGAAACCAATCCTGCGCGCCTTGCAGAACTCAACGATACGCGCCAAGTCCGCATGGAGCGCCAGCAGAAAGCGACGCAGTTTCATGAGGACGATCAGCACCGCTCCATCACTCGCAGCCCGTTCACGGCATCGGTCGATGGCGTGCCCGATCGGACCCAGGCACCTACCAAGCTGGCCGATATCGGCCCGGGCCACCGCGACTACGCGTTGCTGCAACAGGTGAGCGCAGGTGTGAGCGCCATCGATGCGCAAGCCGGGCGCACACCGGACGAAAACAGCGAACGCTTGGTGGCCAGTGCCATGAGCCTGGCCCGCCAGAACAATCTGGACCGGGTGGATCATGTGGCGTTGAGTACGCAGACCGCGCAACACCCGGCCGGGTACACGGTGTTTGTGGTGCAGGGTGCATTGAACGACCCTGCACATCTGCGTGCATCGATGCCCACCGATGAGGCGGTACGCACGCCGGTGGGGCAATCGCTGCAGCAGCTGGAAACTGCATCGGTGGATCGTCAGCAGGCAGCGCAGCAGAGCCAACAGCAGGAGATGGACAACCGCTCACGCGAGGCTCCTGCAATGCGGATGGCTTGAGTGCAATCTGGCATGACGCAGCGTTGCGAGGCATCTCCGCCGTGCAATACGGATTGCTGGTAGACGACCAGCGCCGCTTGGTGATGCAAATGGCCATGTCGAGACGCTCAACGAACACCGTCTGCCGCGCGACGCCAGAAGTCGCACTCGGCTCAGACGCACAACTGCGTGCCCCTCCAGCGCCGTACGCTCTTGCGCGAATCGGCAGACTGCAAAGCGGCACTCACCTTCAATACGCGACACGAAAAAGCCCGGCAGTTGCCGGGCTTTTTTCAACTGGTCTCCGGTAATGCTCAGCCCTTGCGCGCCTTCAACCATGCCTCGATCTGCGGCACCAACGCCGCGCGCAGCTTGATCCGGGTCTGGATGCCGGTGATGGCGGTCTCTGCGTCACGGCGCGAGGTGGGAGCCAGATACTGATCGGCGTAGGCCTTGATCTTGTCGGCCATCTTCGGGTCGACCGAGCCCGAACCCAGGCGTGGGTAATAGCGGGCACGCGAGGTGGAGTCGACCAGGCCATCCACCTGTGGCCGATGCGCCACGGCGAAGTCGAAGGCCAGGTCCGGATGTTCGCTCGCCACCATGTCGATCATGCTGGCACCGGTGGTGGCGCCTGGCTCGGCGGTCAAGGCCAGCTCCAGTGCACGCTTGGCCAAGGCCTGGTCTGCTGTTGCCGCCAGCAGGCCATAGTACTGGTCGCGGATCATCGAAGAGGTTTCCTTCTTCGCCATCGCATGCAGCGCGTCCCAGGTGGCGGCATCGGCATTGCGCGCGACGATGCTCAGCACGCTGGTGCGCAGCTCCGGCGACAGCGACGCCGGGTCGGCCTGGAAGGCGGCAAAACGGCGGCGCGCTTCGGCAATGAGCTGCGCGTCGTCCATGTCGCTGAGGCTGCCAATCAGCCGTGTGCGCAGTTGCTTGATCTGCGCCGAATCGCCAGTGCGGTCGTCCCAGCCCAGGGTGGCAAATTGCGGTGCCAGCCGCGAGGTGGCATACGACCGCCATGCGGCACGGATGGCCGGATGTTGCTTGAGCATGTCGTCGACGCTGTCCACAGTGCCGGCCACCGTTTCCCACAGGTCCGGCGAAGCGCCCACCGCCACCTTGGTGGTCAACTCCAGCGCATCTGCCTGCGGTTGCAGGCCAACCGTGGCAAGCGCACTGGTATCCATCATCAAACCAAGCTGGTCCACCACCGGCAGGGTGGAAAATGCAGTGCTGAGCGCCTTGAACTGCGCTGGTGCATAGCGGGTGCGGAAGTAGCCTTTCTGCCCGGCGTTGACCAGCACCGGTGCATCGCAGCCGGGCAGTTGCAGCTGTGCGCTGCCATCCACCAGCACGCGTACCGGCACGCCGTTGCCGGCACGCACGGCGACCGGCACATGCCAGCGCAGCGGCTGCTTGTCGGGGCGATCGAGCGTGTATTCGCCCTGCTGCAGGGTGAGGTGGGTCTGCCCGTCCACACACGTGGAGGCGACATTGATCAACGGCACGCCGGGCTGGGTGGTGAAGTCGTGTGCGACCTGGGTGAATTGCTTGCCCGGTGCCATCGCATCGACCTGCTGCCACAGCGCATCGGTCACCGCGTTTCCGTACTGATGCTGCTTGATGTAGTTGCGCACGCCGGCACGCCATTGCTCGGCGCCGACGTAGTCTTCGAGCATGCCGATGACCGCTTCGCCCTTGTCGTAGGTGATCACGTCGAATGCCTGGCTGGCCTGCTCCACGGTGTCCACGTGCTGCACGACCGGATGGGTGGTGGCATAGGCGTCGCGCCGCATCGCCGCGCGACTCTTGAACGCCGCGCTGGTCTTGTCGATATCCCATTCCGGGTGAAGCATCGCGGTCGTTCGCGATTCCATCCAGTTGGCGAAACCTTCGTTGAGCCACAGGTCGTCCCACCACGCCATGGTGACCAGATTGCCGAACCACTGATGGGCGATTTCGTGCGCAGCGGTCGTGAACACGGCCTGCTTGCTGTTGATGTCGGCCACCGCCGGGTCGAGCAGCAACACGAACTCGAACGTAAAGATCGCGCCCCAGTTCTCCATGGCGCCGAAAAACTGGCTCTGCCCGGGCGCAGCGATGTTGTCCAGCTTGGGCAGCGGATACGGCACGCCGAAGTAATCGTTGTACGCATGCAGCACATCGCGGCTGGATTCCAGTGCGAACTTGGCTTGATCGACCTTGCCAGCCTGCGCGATCACACCGATCTCGGTGCCGTTATCGGCCTTGACCGTGGCGCGCTCGAAGTCGCCCAGGCTCATGAACAGCAGGTAGGTGGACATCTTGGGCGTGGTCTGGAAAACGACCTTCTTCATCCCGCCCGCCGTTGCGCTGGAACGCGCCACCGGCATGTTGCTCACCGCCATCTGCTTGGCCGGCGCATTCACCGCAAGGTCGAACGTGGCCTTGAAATTGGGCTCATCCCAGGACGGAATGAAGCGACGCGCATCGGAATTTTCGAACTGAGTGAACAGCGCGCGGCGCTGGCCCTGCGGCGTGGTGTAATCCAGCGCGAACAAGCCATTGGCCTGCGTGTTGATGATGCCGCTGTAGTCGATGGACAACACGTAGTTACCCGGTGCCAGCGGTGTACCGGTATCGAAGCGCGCGGTCTGCGCATCGGCGTCGGTGGCGATCTTGGTCGCTACCGGCTTGCCGCCCGTTGCTGCGAGCGTAGCTTTGGAAAAGCGCAGATTGGCTGCCTGCAACACGATGGCATCGGTAGCGGTGAGCACCTGGACATCGATGCGCACCTTGCCGTCGAAGGTCATCTTGTCGGCATGCGGGGTGATCTCCACCGCGTAATGCGTCGGCCTGGCGGTTCGCGGCAGCTGGGTAGTGACCTGCAAGACCGATGGGGCCCCCGTCCCGGGAGCAGCGGCAGCATGGGCCACGGTAGCGGCGGACGTGCTGGCCAGCGCCAGTGCAATTGCAGTCACCAGGATATGGCGCATGTGGTTCCTAACGTGATGGAAGTTGTCCGTGCCGAATCATCGCGTCAACGCAGATACCCCAACACAGCCGAAAGTCACGTCCACGCCTTGCAAGCACGAAAACGTAGACGCGGAAAAGAAGCGTTGGTGCTGCCGATGATAATCAAAGCAAGCCGGCGCGAACGGACACCGGTTGGCGGGTGTCATGCTACAGGCCAGCGGTGAACACGACTCGTATCAAGGCGGCTGGCGCGCGGTTGGCAATGACCGTGATGCGTCGCGCGCTCCATACCTCCAGCACCACTCGGCATCACGCTGACCCAACACATCCGCCGTCGTTGCAGTCGGCCTGCCTGATCGGCTGCGCCACGTGCGCAAGCGGGCCTTGGACTGCGATCAGGCTGCCGGCACTTACACCATTATTCCGCTACCCAAGGCGACGGGTGATAGCGTGACAAAGAAAAGCCCCGCTTTCGCAGGGCTCTCTTGTTTCGATAGTGCATCAGGCGATCAGGCGAACGGGTCCTGCAGCACCATGGTGTGGTCGCGGTCCGGGCCGGTGGAAACGATGCTGATCGGGCAGCCGGCCAGTTCTTCCAGCGCGCGCAGGTAGGCGCGTGCGGCAGGCGGCAGCTCGTCCCACACGGTGATGCCGTGGGTATTTTCGGTCCAACCCGGGAACTCCAGGTACACCGGCGTGCACTCTTCCCAGCCCTGTGCATCCAGCGGCGCGTATTCGGTGCGCTTGCCGCGGTATTCGTACGCGATGCAGACCTTGAGCTTTTCCATACCGTCCAGCACGTCGAGCTTGGTGATGCACAGGCCGGAGATCCCGTTGATGGCCACTGCGCGCTTGAGCGCGACGATGTCCATCCAGCCGCAACGACGCGGGCGGCCGGTGGAGGCACCGTACTCGGCACCGCGGTCGCGGATGCCCTGGCCCACTTCGTCGTCCAGTTCGGTCGGGAACGGGCCGCCACCCACGCGCGTGGCGTAGGCCTTGGCAATGCCCAGCACGTAGTCGATCGCATCGGCGCCAACGCCGGTGCCGGCCAGTGCGCCGCCCACCGTGGTATTGGAGCTGGTGACGTACGGATAGGTGCCGTGGTCGATGTCCAGCAACGCGCCCTGCGCGCCTTCGAACAGCACCCGCTTACCCTGCTTGCGCAGGTCGTGCAGGATGCCGGCCACGTCGTACTTCATCGGCTGCACGTAGTCGCCGAACGCCAGCGCTTCGTCGTAGGTCTTCTGGAAATCGACCGCTTCCACGCCCAGGTACTTGGTCAGCACGAAGTTGTGGTAATCGAGCGCGGTGCGCAGCAGTTCTTCCAGCTGCGGCGGGTAATGCAGGTCGGCGATGCGGATACCGCGACGCGCCACCTTGTCTTCGTACGCCGGGCCGATGCCGCGACCGGTGGTGCCGATGGCCTTGCCGCCGGCGGCCTTCTCGCGCGCCTGATCCAGGGCGATGTGGTACGGCATGATCAACGGGGCCGCCGGGGAAATCTTCAGGCGCGAACGCACCTCCACGCCGGCGCCTTCCAGCTCGCTGATTTCCTTGATCAGCGCGGCCGGGGAGATCACCACGCCATTGCCGATCAGGCACAGCGCGTCGTCGCGCAGGATGCCGGACGGAATCAGATGCAAGACGGTCTTCTTGCCGTTGATGACCAGCGTATGGCCGGCATTATGGCCGCCCTGGAAGCGGACGACCGCACCGATCTCTTCGGTAAGCAGATCGACGATCTTGCCTTTGCCTTCATCGCCCCACTGGGCACCGAGCACGACAACTGACTGACCCATGACGGGTGGACTCCTGAGTTTTGCTGCGGCCATCGGGGCCGCGGGATGGGACCGGTTCGGGACTGGAGGCGCCACCTTGCGCGCGGCTCCATCGGGGAGCGTTGCAGCGGCGACCAGCCCGGACACGGAAAAAGCCGAACGGGGTGCTCTGGTTGGAGCGTGCCCGGCCGGCTTTTGTGCATTATCCGGGTTTCGGGTGACGTGCACTACCCCTTCGAGGACGGCGGAATGGAGGCTGGTCAGATTGCGGATGGCCGTCGATTGGTGGGTGATCCGACCGCTGCCGGGCTCTAGACTGGTCGTCGAAAATCTCCAATCCCCCCCCGGGCCGCAGGAACGCACCTGGGCGCGACGCTTTGCTGGGAATGCCTGTCGCGCCCAGGTGCGCTCCTACACTGCCCTTGCTGCGGGAATGGATGGCCTCCTCAGTGGCGCACGATCCACAACGCGATCGCCCCCATGACCAGGGTGACGCCGCCGATAGAGCGCAATTGCGCAGTGGGCAGACTGAACAGTTGCTCGACCATGCGCTTCCAGGCGGTTGGCGCGGCAAACAGCAGCAAGCCTTCAATGACGGCGATCAAGCACAACGCTGACAGAAACTCGTGCATCAACAACACCAGGACAACGTGGGGATCTGCAGTGTGCCGGTTCGGCAACCAACAGGCTTACATCGTAAGAGCGCACCCGGGCGCGACAGGCGCATTCCCTGTAAAGCTTTCGCGCCCAGGTGCGCTCCTACGCGGCTGAGTCTGGCTCATAAAACCANGCACCCGGGCGCGACGGGCATCACCGGTAATGCCCGTCGCGCCCGGGTGCGCTCCAAGCTGCCCAGCCTCACAGCCAGATTGCGTCCCAGAAGGGGTAATCGCCGATGCGGGCAACCAGTCCGGCCCGCAGTGGATTGGCGATCAGGTAACGCGCCACTGCATGCAGGTCGTCGTCTTTGCGCAACGCATGGTCGTGGTAGCTGCGGCTCCAGACCGCCACGCGATGTTGACGCTGATCGTTCACCGCACGCTTTCATGCGCGATACGGTGTCGGCCAACGATGTGGCGCTGCCGAGTTGCACCAACCAATGCACATGATCAGGCATCAACACCCAGGCCAGCAGCCTGGCATCGGGTGGCGTTGCTGCGGTGAACGCCCGACAGGCCGCGGCGGCGAGCAGAAAATCTGCGAACACAGCGCGACGCTGCCATGTCGTGGTGGTCAACAGGTAACCGCCGTTGGGCAAAGACTGTCTGCCGCGGCGCAGCGCGCGATGCCCGGGTGAGTGGAAGTTGGCCATGCGGCAATGCTGATGGCTTCGCAGCATGGGGAATATCGGGGGTTGCTGGGTTTTGTTTTAGGAAATCTACGTTTTACCCGGCTGTTTGAAGTTTGAAGACAGTCGGTTGGGTATGCCGGGAAGGCCCTGTCGCGCCCGGGTGCGCTCCTACGTCGTGGGCTCGTTGGGCGAGCATGCAACTGTTTGGCGGTGACGGGCACAGACGAAAACGCCCGCATTGCGCGGGCGTTTTCGGTTCAACACTGAGCGACTCAGTGCAAGGTGCTCAGCAATTCAACACTGAGCAATCAACGATCGCTCTTGAGGTACTGCAGGAACGGGTCGTTCTTGTCGAGCACGATCACGCCATTGCCGTCGGCCATCGATTCGCGATAGGCCTCCAGACTGCGGTAGAAAGCGTAGAACGAGGGGTCCTTTGCGCCGGCCTGGCCGTAGATGCGGGCGGCATCGGCATCGCCTTCGCCACGCAGCTTCTGTGCATCGCGTTCGGCATCGGCCTTGATCACCGTGCTTTCGCGGTCGGCTTGCGCACGGATGGTCAGTGCCTGCTCTTCGCCTTCGGCACGCAGCTTGCTGGCTTCCTGCTTGCGCTGGGCGCGCATGCGCTCGTAGACGTCGGTGATCACCTGGCTGTCGGTCGGCAGGTCGATCTGCTTGATACGCAGGTCGGTGATCTGCATCCCTAAGCCCTTGATGGCGCCGTTGATGCCCTTGAGCTGGCTGGCGATCAATTCGCTGCGGTCGCCAGAGACCAGCTGCTGCAAGGTGCGCGAGTTGATCTGGTTGCGCAGCGAGTCTGTGATGATCGGGGCCAGGCGCGAATTGGCCACCGACTCTTCACCGCCGGTGGCGCGATAGAACGCACGCACATCGGAGATGTAGCCGATGGCGAAGAAGTCCACGCTCACGTCTTTCTGCTCGGCGGTGAAGTACCGCGCCGGGGCGGTATCGAGCACCTGGAAGCGGCGGTCGAACACGCGCACCGATTCCACCACCGGAATCTTGAAGTGCAGGCCGGGCTTGAGGTCGGCGCGCACCACGCGGCCCAGGTTGAGCACCATGGCGGTCTGGTCTTCGCGCACCACGAACACCGAGCCCATCAGGGTCAGCAACACGGCGACGATCAGGCCGATGACTAGCGAATTTTTCATTGGTCGGTTCCCTCACGGCCGGTCGGGCGCGGGCCACGTTCCGGGTTGCGGATGGCCTCGCTGGTGGCGCTTTGCGGCGGATTCAACAACACGTCCTGCGGCACCATCGACGGCATGCCGCCAGTGCCCGCGTTGCCGCCGACGTTGGCAGCCTTGCCAGCATCTGGCAGCGGCACATAGATGACCTGGCGGCCATCGCTGCCGATCACCTTGCGGTTCTCCGACAACACCTTCTGCACGGTTTCCAGCCACAGCCGCTTGCGCGTGACTTCGGGGGCACCGGCGTACTGCTCCTGCAGCAGGGTGAAGCGGTCGGCGTCGCCCTCGGCCTTGGAGATCACTGCCTGCTTGTAGCCTTCGGCGCCGGTGCGGGTGCGTGCACCCTGGCCGCGCGCTTCCGGCACCACCTTGGCGGCGTAGGCCTGGGCTTCGTTGATCAGGCGCTCGCGCACCTGCTGGGCACCGTTGACCTCGTCGAAGGCCGGCTTCACTTCTTCCGGCGGGCGCGCGTCCGGCAGGGTCACGCCGGTCACGGCCAGGCCGGTGTTGTAGGCATCCAGCGCCATCTGCAGACGGTCCTTGGAGGCGATCGCCAGCGGGCCGCGATTGTTGAGCACGGTATTGAGGTCGGACCGCCCCACCTGCTCACGCACGGCACTCTGCGCGGCCTGCTCCAGCACCAGATCGGCATTCCGCGAGCCGAACAGGTATTTGCGCGGGTCGCTGATCTGGTACTGCACGTTGAGCGAGACGTTGACGATGTTCTCGTCGCGCGTCAGCACCGGCACCTGGTTGCTGAAGGTCTTGATCTCGGTTGCATTGACCTTGCGTACCGACTCGATCGGCCAGGGCAGCTTGAAGCTCGGGCCGGGCTGCAAGATGCGCGAGAACTGGCCGAAGCGCAGGACCACGCCACGCTGCTGCTCGCCGATGAGCTGGAAGCTGGAGAACAGCACCATCAGCACCACCGCGACCAGAATCCAGCGCCCCACGCCGCTGTCGAACAGCTCCTTCAACGGCGCGGGCAGATTGCCCCAGCCACCACCGTTGCCACCACCGCGCGGGCCCCAGGACCTGCGACGGTTGGGATCCGGGCCGTCTCCGCCCTTGTTGCCGGGTGTGTTCCAGGCCATGCACGCTCCATGATCGAGGGGCTGTGCGGGCCAGTCCCGCAGTGCCGCCGTGTTGTTTGATTCGCCGATTCTACTAGATGGGGCAGACCGGCCGTTTTGAAAGGCCCTGATTGGTGCATCGGCGGTTTAGCCGGCGGGGTGAATCAAGGGGTTGGCAGTTCCTGGCGTGGGTGGAGACGAGGTAGCGGCGCCAGGTTATAGGTCGGCGGCAGCCCTCACTGCGCGAAACGGGTGCCGAGATCGAAGCCGCGGAGCGCTCCGCTACCGGGAGGTTTGGCCGAACCGGCCCAGCGCGGCCGACGCCCCTGGCGCTCCTGCGCACGACCTGGGTACTTCGAGACCATGACCGCCGCCAGCACGCGCGATGAGGACAGCGGCTGTACCGCGCCAATCAATGGCGACAACGACTGGGTTGGTGCACTCACGCGCACTGGCACATCGGCCTGATGAGACGGCTGGTACTGGAATGGACGGCTGCTGATCGAGGACAGCACTGCCGTGGCACATCGCTCGCAGTGCGCTGCGCTTTGACAGCGCATGCAATGTCGCGCTTGCAGGCATGTGACCGACTATCGACCACCCGATTGATTGCGTTGTGCCTGCTAAACCCGCGCGGCAGCCGGGCGTCTTGCGGGTGCCATCGCGCAGGCGCGCTTCGGGCTCGATGCAGCGATGGCACGGCAGCGATGATTAGCTGCGGCCCGTCGTGCACTGTCATCGACATCGTGGGCAGCGGCGGAGAACTGGGTGCTGCCATACAGCGGAGCGGCGAGACAACGAGCCCCCCCATCGAGCGTTGCCGCACCGGACGCGCCCGATGGCAAGCACGCACGAGCGCAGACCGCTAGCAATTGCCGGTTCGCAGCGAGGCGTTTGTCGTTCGCTACGGCGATGACGCCGGAAGTCATCGCCTGTTCGCCCGAGACTCCCGGCGCAGTTGCCGCGGATCTCTGCGATCACCCCTTCGGCGGCTCGTCCTTCTGATTGAACACCCGCTCCATCACTTCCAGCAGCTCGTCTTCGGAAAACGGCTTGGTGATGTAGGCGCGCGCGCCTTGGCGCATGCCCCACATGCGGTCGGTGTCCTGGTCCTTGGTGGTCACCAGGATCACCGGGATGTGCTGGGTGGTGGGCTCGCGCTTGAGCGTGCGCGTGGCCTGGAAGCCGTTGAGGTTGGGCATGACCACGTCCATCAACACCAGATCCGGCAGCGACTCCTTGGCCGCTTCCACGCCGGCGGCGCCATCGGTGGCGGTGATGGTTTCGTGTCCCAACTTCTCGACGATGCGCTGAATCCCCAGCAGCTGCGACGGCGAGTCGTCGACGATCAAAATGCGTGCCATGTGTTTCCCCTAGTGTGCGCGGCGAGTGTAGTGCGCCGGCAGTGCTTTCGGTAGCTGGGGGCGATAGCGCGATGGTCGAAGCCTGTGCTGCGCCGCGGCGCAAGCCGTGCTCGTCTTCGCACTCCTGTGCACCGTGGTGGGCGGTGAGGGGTTGGAAGCGAGGTGCAGGCGAGAGGCCGCGCTTCGGCGACGGGCGCTGCTGGCGCTGACTGCGGGAGTGCCTGGATCCAGCTTCGCTCGCTGGGCGCAGCGTCCGCCATTGACGTGGCGCCCAGCCGAAGTTGACTGACGCCGGCAGCCGCACCGGGCGGCCGTACCCTCACCCCACCCCCTCTCCCGCAGGAGAGGGGCTTTCGCGCCTTCTCGTATTAGAGAGGCTCGCGCGGTGCGACGGGCGAGACGTCTGGACCTCAGCGCCCCTCTACGAAGAGAGGCGCCTGTGGACCTCACACCGTCTCGCCAAACGCCTTGGCCAGGTTGCGGTAGGCCTTTTTCTGCGCGTCGTCGGTGGGGGCCGGGGCCAGAATTTCCAGTTCCACGATCTGATCGCCCGGGGTAGTGCCCGGCAGGCCGCGGCCGCGCAGGCGCAGTTTGCGACCGGCATCCGAATCGGCGGGCACCTTCAATTCCACCGAGCCGCCCAGGGTGGGCACGCTGATGGTGGTGCCCAGCGCCGCCTGCCAGGGCATGACCTGCAGGGTGTAGAGGATGTTGCGCCCGTCCACCTCGAACTGCGGGTGCGCGGCGTATTCGATCTCCAGCAGCAGATTGCCGCCGCCGTTGCCCTGCCCGCTCAGGCGAATCACCTGGCCGGGCTGCACGCCCTTGGGCACGCGCACGTCCAGCTGCTTGCCGTTGATGGTGATACGGACGCTGTCGCCCGAATGCACCGCTTCCAGCGGCACCGCCAGCTTGGCGCGGGTGTCGCCGCGCGCCTGCGGCCCCGGCCCTGCGCCAGGACCGGCACCCGGGCCGCGCGGGCGGCCGCCGCGCTGGCCGGCGAACAGGCTTTCGAAAAAGTCGCTGAAGCCGCCACCGGCGCCGCCATTGCCGAACACTTCTTCATAGTCGAAGCCCTGCCCGCCGCCGTGGCTGGGCGGTGCCTGGAACTCGTCGCCCGGGCGATAGCCCTGCGCCTTCAACTGGTCGTAGGCCTTGCGCTTTTGCGGATCGCGCAGCGCCTCGTAGGCTTCGTTGATCGCCTTGAATTTGTCTTCGGCGCCGGCTTCCTTGCTGACGTCGGGGTGATACTTGCGCGCCAATCGGCGGTACGCGGTCTTGATCTCCGCATCGCCTGCGCTGGGCTCCACGCCCAGCGTTGCGTAGTAATCCTTGAATTCCATCTATTCACCTCTGGAAAAAAAAGGCCCGCAGCCAGAGCCACGAGCCAGTTCGAGAGGCAGACACCAGTGGGGACGGCCATGCATGGCGCGGGCGGTGGGAATCGTAGGCATGTGCTGTACCTGCCGACTCCAGACACCAACCGCGCCCGCGTGGCGGTCACGCAACTGGGTTGCTGGCCGATCTCTTCGCAGCCGGGCGGGCGATCGCGCCTATTCTACGGCGCGGCCGTCGCCTGGGAGCGAAGTCGGTGACCTCGCTCCAGGTCCACTACCTGGAAGCGCGCGCCTCGCAGCACGCCGCAATGCCGGTCGCCGGTAACTGGCCGGGCGGGCCGGGATGTCATGTACACCCCGGCCACAGTCCAGACCAGCTGCCATCGCGCAGGCAGCCGCTGCGATGACGCTTACTGCACCGTGCTGCCGCCGGTGTCCTGCCCGTTGCCCACCTGAATGCGACGCGGGGTCGCTGCCGGGCGCTTGGGAATGCGGATCTCCAGCACGCCGTTATGACCGGCGGCGGTGATGCCGTCGGCATCTGCACTGTCGGGCAATGCGAAGCGGCGGTGGAAGCTGCCGTAGCGGCGTTCGATGCGCGAGAAGCGTTCTGTCTCGGTGCTGGACTCGCTCTTGCGCTCGCCCTTGATCGACAGGATGCCCTTGTCCATCTGCACCTCGATCTGGCTGGGGTCGATGCCCGGCAGGTCGGCATACAGCACGAAGTGATTGGGCTCCTCCTTGATGTCCACGCGCGGCACCCATTGGGCGGTGACCACGGCCGATTCGTCGGTATCGCTGTTCTGTTCGAAGAAACGGTCGAACACGTGCTTGATCTCGTTTTGCAGGGCGTGCGTGGGCCACTGGGGATAACGAACGATGTTCATTGCAAGCCTCCAAAAGGTTGGGTGAAGGACCGGCGGTTGCGGCATGCACCACCGCGCCGGCCATGTGCGTCAGATAGGCGTGGCCGTGCGGATTTCAAGCGCGTTGACGCGCTTTTCCCCTGCCCTTTTCTAGAATTCGTTCAGCCACACAGAGACCAGCCCCATGACCATCGCCGTTGGTGACAGCATTCCCGAAGTGGTGCTCAAGCGCATGCGCGAAGGCATCGAAGCGGTCGACACGCATCGCCTGTTCGCCGGCCGCAAGGTGCTGCTGTTTGCAGTGCCGGGCGCATTCACGCCGACCTGCTCGGCCAAACACTTGCCGGGATATGTGGAGCACTTCGAAGAATTCCGCAAACGCGGCATCGACGTGTTGTGCACCGCCGTCAACGACCCGTTCGTGATGCAGGCCTGGGGTCGCAGCCAGCTGGTTCCCGATGGTCTGCACCTGGTGCCCGACGGCAACGCCGAACTGGTTCGCGCACTAGGCCTTGAAATCGACGCGAGCGGTTCGGGCATGGGCCTGCGCTCGCGTCGCTATGCGTTGTATGCCGACGACGGCGTGGTCAAGGCCTTGTTCGTCGAAGAACCCGGCGAGTTCAAGGTGTCTGCGGCCGATTACGTGCTGCAGCATTTACCTGATTGAAAAAGCGATTCCCCCGTCCACTCAGAAGGAAAACGGCCAGCCATGTCTGATCAGCCAGCCAGCAAAAACCCCGCCGGTATCACCGATACCGCCACCTTGCGCGCACGCGCACGCCAGAGCATCGAAGACGGCGCCATTACCGAGAGCTACCACGCCGATCGCGAGAAGGTGATCGAACTGCTCAACACCGCGCTCGCAACCGAATATGTGTGCACGCTGCGCTATTACCGCCACTACTTCATGGCCAAGGGCATGTTCATGGCCAAGGGCATGCTTGCCGACGCGGTCAAGGGCGAGTTCCTGGAACATGCACAGCAGGAACAGGCGCACGCGCACAAGCTGGCCGAGCGCATCGTGCAGCTGGGCGGCGAGCCGGATCTCAATCCGGACACGCTGACCAAGCGCTCGCACGCCGAATACAAGGAAGGCACCGATCTGCGCGACATGGTCAGGGAAAACCTGATCGCCGAGCGGATCGCCATCGACAGCTATCGCGAGATGATCGACTTCATCGGCGACAAGGACACCACCACCAAGCGCATCCTGGAAAGCATCCTGGCCCTGAGGTTTCCCCACATTTTTTTCTGCGAGATCAAGTGCTTGCTGGGCCAGGGTGTGGAAGAAGGTGCGCGCATGGTGCACGCTTCAAGG
>NZ_MDEE01000064.1 GCF_002939865.1 Xanthomonas dyei | reverse complement strand
TCACGCTGGCTAGAACGCTTGCGCACCCTGCCCGACGCAGTGCGCGAGCAGATGAGCCTGGTACCTTAAAAACGTGGGGATACCTAAGTTCCTGATACCCCTCGACCAGCTTGTTACGCACCTCGGCCAGCAACGTGAGATGCATGCGCGCCTCTTCCAGCGAGATCATCAGATCGTGCGGTGCAATCTCCTGGCCAGCGGCCATCCCACGGAGCTGCTGATCCGCGGTCTGGACAGCGCCATCGGCATTGGAGAGACCACGCGCAACCACATCACCAAAGTTCACGCCTTCGCTGGCGGCCACCGGTGCTCCGAGTGTTTCCAGCGGTGCTGGACCGATGGCGCCAATTGCCTCGATCGCCATCACTTGGCTCCAATTTCGAACGCGCGCAGCACCATGCTGCGCAGGACATTGAACGAGCGAACGTTTGCTTCGTAGCCGCGGCTTGCCGTCATTAGACTTGTCATCTCACTGACCATGTCTACAGCCGGGTAATGCACCTGTCCTTGTGCATCGGCCATAGGGTTTTTCGGATCCAGCACCGTGCGCGTGCCAAGGCTGCGGACGGCATCCATCCCATCTCCAAGGCCCACCGTTTCGGCGAAGGAGCCATTGGACGAGGCAGCAAGCTGGCGTGGATCGATCGGTTGATTGGCAACTGCGATATGCCGCCCGGCCAGGTCCATGCGTAGTCGCTCGTTCTGCATGCCTGCGCGGCTTGCGTCCAAAATTGCATCGATGCTCATGCGCCGCTCCGTCCAGTAACCGCCAAACGCATCAAGCCGAAGTGCCGGCTCAGCGACTCGGTCAATGCTTGATAGTTAAGTCCTGCCGATACCGAGTCAGCGACCAGGTCGTCCAGGCTTGCGCGCGTACCGTCGCTACGTTGATCCACGATCGCCAATGTCGGCGAATCTGGCTTATGTAGCAGCGCGGCAACCTCACCGGGGTTTGCACCGGCTGCCGCATTCAAGACACGGTCCGTCCGGCTTTGGTCGATAACGAAAACCGGCGCATCCGGGCTCGATGCATTGGCGATGTTCCAGCTGGTGACTTCAGCCTTGAGCTTGTTGAGGCTCAAGGCCATGCGCACGGCGTCGACGGTAAGATCTTGGGACATGAGTGACCTACTGAATGATCAGGTCGCCATCCAGGGCGCCTGCGGATTTGACGGATTGCAAGACCGCGATGACGTCGCGCGTGGTCAGCTTGGCGGCCCGCAACGCGGAGATCAGATCGGCCACGGTTGCGCCTTCTGCTACCGATACCAGGGGCGCGATCGGTTCTTCGGTGGTGATAGTGCTTTCTGGTACCAATACGCTGCGCACACCGGCACCTGGGCGCACTAGCAGTCCATCGGGCTGGGAAACGCTGTAGCGCGTAGAAATCTCCACACGCAGATCGCCATGAGAAATACTGACCTGACCCAAGCGGATATTGCTTCCCGCAACGACGGTGCCGGTGCGTTCATTGATGATCACGCGCGCGGGACGTTCGCGTGTCACACGGACGTTTTCGATCTGAGAGATGCGCGCCACACGGCTGGGGTTGTCTCGATAGTGCACAACGACCTTGCCAGCGTGCTCGGCCTCTGCCGTCACGCCTGGCAAGCTGGCCGTCACTGCTTGAGCGATGCGGTTAGCGGTGGTGAAGTCCGCTTCGTCCAGCAGGATACTCAAGGTTCCCGGCTCGCCAGCGACATCCAGTGCAGCCGCGCGCTCGACCGTGCCGCCAGACGGAATCCAGCCTACGGTGGGATGATTCTTTTGCACAGACGCGGTAATCGCCTCGAACTGATAACCACCCACCGAGATCGCGCCTTGCGCGATAGCGTAGACCTTGCCGTCAGGGCCGCTCAAAGGCGCAATCATCAACGTACCGCCGGTCAGGCTGCGGGCATCGCCTGCCGAGGCGACCTGCACATCGAGTGGCTGCCCAGGTTCTGCGAAGGGCGGGAGTTTTGCAGTGACCAGCACTGCTGCCACATTACGACTGGACAGGTCGCCCAGTTCGACGCTGACGCCAAAGTTGCGCAGCGTATTGCCAACCGATTGCACCGTCGCCCGATTACGTGCCGAGTCGCCCGTGCCTGAAAGGCCGAATACCAGGCCGTACCCAGTCAACGGATTTTCGCGTACACCGGCAATGCGGGCGATGTCCTTGATCCTGACATCGGAGACGGCAGCCGCTTGCGCGGTGCCAGAGGATAGCGCGAGCAAGAGCACCAGCAGACGCAGACGCAGACGCAGACGCAGACGCAGATTCATAGCACTCTCAGCCACTTAAGCAACCGATAGGCAACGCTTTGACGCTGCGACTCGGCAACGACACCTTTGCCGTTGAACTCCACACGAGCGTTAGGGAACCTCTGAACAACTCTTTCGCCAGCTTCCGATCAGTACCTAGGGCAGTCTCCGTCACTCGCAAGCCATTGATTTCCAGCATGAGCGACCGCCGCGATCAGGCGAAATCCCGAGTTCGCTCGCAACGCCACGAGTTGTTCAGAGGTTCCTTAGCAAGCCGATGAGACCACACGGTGTTGTCGGCCAAGATGTCGTCCGGCCGCACGATGCCGCTCAGGGTAATGCGCTGATCTTCCTTGTTGATCAATAACGACTGCTCACCTTCAACCACCAGCGATCCGTCGCTCAGAACATCCTTGACTTGCACCGACAATTGCGTGCGCAGCTCACCAACGCGCGAGGTCTCCGCACTGCCCTTGGTAGCGCCAGACAAGCTGGCATCGAAGCCACCGCGATAAGCGTTATTGCCAGCCGTGCCACTCAGCCGGACATCCGAGCCGGCGTCGGTCGCCGCCCCGGAGCGTGCTCTGGCGGCCTCCAAGACGTTTACCGTCAACACATCGCCTACTCGATACGCACGTCGATCCGCAGCAATACCGCGATAGGTATTCGGGTTGATCAGACTTTCTTGCGCGCTCACACTTTGGCTTGCCGTTGCCAGCAACACCGCGGCGCTCAAGACCAGGCATCTACTGTTCAATGGACACCTCTCCATTGGCGACCACGCGTGCCAGCACGGGAGTACGCGCACCCTTTGGCAAGACGGCAATTGCCTCGCCTAGCTGCCCGTCCGCTGTCGCTAGTGCCGGCAACCGTAGCTCGACTGCGCCACTGCGAACGCGCAGGGTTACCGGGTCGCGTCGAGCAATCGTCGGCGCCGCCGTAAAGTCGTCTGGCTTTACCAGATGACCAGCGCGCACGGCATGCTTCAATCGACCCGACGCAGGTAAGGTGACCTGCCCCAATGCCTCACCGATCGCCAAAATACCCGCCACGTCGACCCGCTTGTTCACTATGAGAAGCTGCGCGCTCGGCGTGCCGTCGGCAAACGCACGGGTGTAGGTGGACCGTTCCAACCACCATTGCACCGTGAACCAAACCATGCTGGTCTGGGTGGGAACGCCATCGACCAGCACACGCACGGGAACACCGATGCGCTTGCGTGGCCAGCTGCCGTCGATCGGCGTTGCCTGCAATGTCACACGTGAAGCATCCGCTTCCACATCCAGTTGAGAGCTTGGCAACGCAGCGGCGGTGATCGTCAGCTCGCCAGGAAGCGCACTGGACAGGGCATCCAGCGACGCACGCGCGGTTGCGACCAGCCGGTCGGGTGCAATCGTGGTCGCCTGCGCGCTTGCACAGGACACCATCAGCAACAGGGCACACGTCCTGATCATCAGCGGCGCAGATTGTTGATGGTTTCAAGAATCTGATCAGACGCCTGCAATACCCGCGCATTGAGCTGGTACGCCCGTTGCGCCAGCACCAAACCGGTCATCTCATCGATCATGTCGACGTTGGCTGCCTCCAGATAGCCTTGCTGCAACTTTCCTGCACCGTTGCTGCCTGCAGCCAGCGGAATTGCTTCGCCAGAACGGCCAGCGGCCTGGAAGACGTTTTCGCCGCGCGACTCCAGGCCTTCGGTGGACACGAAGCTGACCAGATCGATACTGCCCAATACTGAGCGCTCTTCACCGCCCTCGAGCTTGGCGCTCACTTCGCCTGCCGCGGAGATCAATACGTCTGCAGCGCCTTGCGGCATCTGGATTCCTGCCGACAGGCGCATGCCATTGGAGATGGCAAGGTAGCCCTCGCTGTCCACATGGAAGCGGCCCGAGCGAGTGTAGAAGCGCTCACCGTTCGCGTTCTCGATCTCAAAGAAACCATCGCCATCGATCGCCAGATCCAGTGGATTGCGCGTGGGTTGCAAGGCGCCGGCACCAAATTCCACCGACGTGGAACTCACGCGAATACCGCCGCCATGCACGTTGGTGGCCTGATCGATCCCCTGGCCGGGCAACGGCGCATTTGCAATTTCGGCAAAATTGACACGTCCGCGCTTGAAGCCGGGCGTCTGCATGTTGGCGACGTTGTTGGAGATCACGTCGATCTGCTGCTGGCCACGCAGCCCGGTAGATGAGATGTAAAGAGCGTCGATCATTGATGCAGTCCTGTCAGTTGTCGCCAATACGGTTGATGCCCGTATCCATCGCTCGGTCATAGAGGGAAATGACGCGTTGCACCGATTCGGCATGTCGCGAAAGTTCGATCAGTTGCATGGTTTCGCCAGCGGCGTCGACATTGGATTGTTCGACGCTGCCTTGCTGCACGGTTCCTTTCCATTGCGTGGTCGCTCCGTGGTAGCGATAACCGCCCTCGCTGGGAATCAGCCGAGCCGACTCGGCCACGTCCACGATGCTCAGACGTGCCAATAAGGCCTCGCCGTCCCAGATCGCGCCTTGCTCGTCGACGCGAATGTCCGACTGCGGCAGCGTCAAAACCCCGGCATCGGTCAATACGGCA
Organism: Xanthomonas dyei; assembly: GCF_002939865.1. Lineage (GTDB taxonomy): Bacteria > Pseudomonadota > Gammaproteobacteria > Xanthomonadales > Xanthomonadaceae > Xanthomonas > Xanthomonas dyei. The sequence continues at coordinate 9,301 of NZ_MDEE01000064.1, read as the reverse complement.
GCACCCTCGCGCGTTTGCAGACTGCCGTCGGCGCCGCGCACGAAGCTGCCCATGCGCAGTAACCGCTGCTGGCCATCCTGCTGCGTCACGAAGAAACCGTTCCCGCGTAATGCCAGATCAAGTCCGCGCCCGGTTTCGCGCAGGGCGCCATCGCCACGCTGTACCGCCATTGCCTGGGCGCCACTGGCTGCAGCGAAGTCGCTGCGCGCACGCACGCTCTGGTAGCCGGGTGTGTTGAGATTGGCGACGTTCTGGCTGACCGCGGTCAGTGCCTGGATGTCGGCATTCAGACTGCGGCTGATGGCCTGGATGGTGTCACTCATGCTGCAACCTGCAAAGGCGCGCCCACTGCCGCAAATGAGCGGACCAGGGCGGTGGAAGGAACCTCATTGAGTGCCAGCACGGCCACATGAGGCAACGAACGTTGGATCAAACCGCGCAATGGACGACGCAACGGCGCAGGGCACAACAGCACCGGCAAGCGGTTTTGTCCCATCATCGCTTCGGCCTGTTTGGCCAGTTGACGAATGAAACCATCCAGTTGCGCCATGTCGGTAAACAGGGCGCTGCGTCCTTCGCCGTTGCGCTGCTGACCCATCAGGGTCCGTTCGATACCCGGCTCGAGCGTCAGCACATGCAGCTCACTGCGCTCATCTTGAAAGCGTTGGCAGATGGTGGCGCCTAGCCGCTCTCGCACGCGTTCGGCCAACTCCTCCGGATGCTTCTGATTGCGCCCGGCATCCAGCAGAACCTCGACGATGGCCTCAAGGTTACGGATGCTCACCTGCTCGCGCAGCAGCAGTTGCAGTGTCTTCTGCACATCGGAATAGCTCAGCACATTGGGAACCAGCTCGGCGACCAGCGGTGCGCGGTGTTCGTCAAGACGCGACAACAGGCGCTCGGTCTCGCTGCGGCTAAGCAGGTCCGGCCCGTGACGCTTGACCAGCTCGTTGAGATGGGTGACCAGCACCGTATCGGGCTCCACCAGGGTGTAGCCGCCTGCGCGGGCTGCCTGACGCGCCTCCGGTGCGATCCATTGCGCAGGTAAACCATAAGCAGGATCGCGTGTTTCCAGTCCTTCCAGCTTGACGCGCGTACCGCCTGGATTGATCGCCAGCAGTCGGTCAGGATGAATCTCACCCTGACCAACGCGATTGCCTTCGACCAGCAGTTCGTACTGATTGCGTTCCAGCTCCGCGCGCAAGCTGCTTTGGACTTTGGGGATGACGAAGCCGAGTTCGCCCGCAACCTGTTTGCGCAGGTTGACGATGCGCAACGCGAAGTCGCCGCTCGGCCCCAGGAGCAACTCATGCAATGCACTGCCCATACGTATTTCGATAGGTTCCACCCGCATGGCTTGCTGCAACTCTTCCTGCGCAGTCGGCCCCTGCGAGGCGTCAACGTCGGGCGCGCTATCGCTTGGTGGCCGCTTGACCAGGCTATAGCGGATCAGCACCGCAACACCGATCAGTGCGGCGATCACCGGTAACTTGGGGAATCCCGGTAACGTCAACATCAACAGCAACGCTGCGGCAACCACCGCCAATGCCCGCGGATCGGACAGAATCTGGCGCGGAATCTCGGCACCCAACCGCGCGTCGGCCGCTGCGCGCGTGATGATGATGCCGGTTGCCACCGCGATCACCAACGACGGGATCTGCGTAACAATGCCGTCGCCGACGGTGAGCAACGTGAATCGCTGCACGGCCTCGGTCCAGGGCATGCCCATCTGTGCGATACCGATCGCCAGACCACCGATGATGTTGATCAGCACGATCACGATGCCAGCGATGGCATCGCCCTTGACGAACTTGGTGGCGCCGTCCATCGCACCGTAGAAATTGGCTTCCTTTTCGATCTGCTTGCGACGACGGCGGGCCTCATGCTCATCGATCAGCCCCATGTTCATGTCGGCATCGATACTCATCTGCTTGCCGGGCATGCTGTCCAACGTGAAGCGTGCCGCCACCTCGGCCACGCGTTGCGCACCAGTGGTCACCACCACGTACTGCACGACCACGAGGATCAAAAACACGACGATGCCGACCACGTAATTGCCGCGGATCACGAAGGTACCGATAGCACCGATCACACGGCCCGCGTCCGCACCATCCAGAATCAGGCGGGTGGCGGACACATTCAGCGCCAACCGGAACATGGTGGCGATCAGCAACAGGGTTGGAAAAGTCGAGAAGTTCAGCGGCGACTCGGTGAAGAACGTCACCAGCAGGATCAGCAGGGCAAGGCTGATATTGATGATCAGCAACAGATCCAGCAACGGCGACGGTACCGGGACAAACAGCACCATCAAGATGCCGACCACCAGCCCCACCAGTGCCAGGTCGCGTTTGTCCTTCAAAAATGCGGCGAGAATCCCCTTCATGCAGCAGCACCGGCGCGGCGATTGGCGTAGAGCCTACGGTAGACAGGTGCCAGCGCATCGAACAGCTCTTCCGGAACTGGAGCATCGATTGCACAGTCGCGATACAGCGCCCGCGCCAATGCTGGCATACGGATCACCGGTACGCCGGCACGCTGAGCTGCGCGACGTACGCGAGCGGCCAATAGCCCACGCCCTTTGCTCAATACGACGGGCGCCCGCATGCTGCGCGGACGATACTGCACAGCAACCGCGTAATGGGTGGGGTTGGTCAAGATGACGTCAGCATCGGCCACACGCGGCAGCGAACGCACCGTCTTGAGCAAGTCACGGATCTGCCTGCGCTGCTTGGATTTCACCTCCGGATCGCCATCACGCCGTTTGGCGTCGTCACGCACCTCGCGCCGACTCATGCGCATCTTCTTGCCATGGTCCTTGCGCATGAAAGCCAGGTCGGCAACTGCGACAATCAGCAACACCAGCAGCACGTAGACCGAGGTGGTCCAAAAGCCCGAACGCAGGTGCTCGACCAACTGGGCTGGTGGAGACAATGCAAGGTCGCCGACAAAAGCCGCCGCATGGCCAACTGCGATATAGGCAAGCAGGCCAAGCATGGTCAGCTTGAGAACCAGCTTGCCCAGTTCCCACAGACCGCGCATCGAAAACAGCCGCTTGACCGCGTTCATCGGATGCATGCGCTGAATGCTTGGCGCAAGCGCATGCGTACTGAAGATGGGGCCGGTCTGGCCCAGGTTGGCAACCACAGCGACCACCAGCAACGCGAGGATCAGCAGCGTCATCGATTGCAGCAAGCCGCCATATGTCTCGATCAACCAAGCCACCAGATCTGCACCGATGCGCGGGTGCACGCCAGCCAACTGCACGGTGCTACGCGTCGCGGTCGCCAGTGCCGCCGCGATGTCGCGCCCGGTCAACATCGTGACAACCACAAAAATTCCCAGCATCAGCACGGTTGTGAGGTCGGTACTCTTGGCCACTTCGCCTTTGCGGCGCGCTTCTTCCAATCGCGATTGCGTCGGCTGCTCGGTCTTGTCCTGGTCGGCATCGGCCATCAGGGCGCTCCCAGCAGCTGCGGCGCCTGATCCAGCGCCTTGCCGAACAGCCGCCCGATCAAGCCAGGCGCGTAGGCCAACGTCACTGCCAGCAAACCCAGTGCCACCGCGACCTTCAGCGGTAACGCCAGAAAATACACGTTCGCCTGCGGCATCGAACGCGAGGCATAGCCCACCGCGACATCGACCAGAGAAAGCCCCAGCACTACCGGCATCACCACCATCAGCGCAGCGACAAAGCTGCTACCGAGCAGGGCGAAGAATGCGTCGGCACTGATGGGTTGACTCATGCGCCCAAGCGGCAGCACAGCGGTACTGGCAACCAGACCCTTGAACAGCAGCACATGCAGGTCAAGCGAGAAGAACAACACGGTAGCGGCCAGCATCAGCGCATGACCCAGTAGCGATTCTTGCGTGTCCGCACTTGCAGGGTTGAGCAGGGCACCAGCGCCCAGGCCTGCTTGCATGTCCAACAACCAACCGCTGGTGTGCAACGCCGCGTTGGGGATCATGAAGGCCAGGCCGAAGATCCCACCGATCATCAGTTCACCCACTGCCGCCAGGAGCAGCGCCGTCGGCTGGCCGGTCGTGGGTCGGACATAGCTATCTGGCAGCGCCAATAGCGTCAGCCATGCAAACGCCAGCATCGTGGTCACACGCACAAGCATCGGCGCCCAGGCCAACGGCGACAGACCAGGCAGCACCATTACCGGCAAGTAGCGTAGTGACGCGTAACCAAACAGCAGAGCAAATCCGGCCAGCGCATCCATCGTCAGAGCCCTGCCGCAAAGTCGAACATGCGCTTGGCAAGCTCTACCGCTGTCAACAGCATCCAGCTTCCCATCACCATCGTCACCGCACCCACCGCGATCAACTTGGGAATGAAGGTCAGCGTCATTTCCTGGATCTGCGTGACGACCTGCAAGACCGAAATCACCAGACCCACCACCAGCGTGATCAGCAGGATCGGCGCAGAGATCTTGGCCGACGCCAGCAGAGTCTCGGCCAGCAGATGCATGGCGGTATCGGCGTCCACAGACCGGCCGTCAATGCGCGACAGTGTTGCTGGATGACAGCCGCGCACGTAGGCGCTGTGCCATTTCGGCAGGCGTTTGCGCGCCGAGCGCCTGCGCACCGGCCAATGCGCCATCACGCATCAACGCGGCAAACACCGCCTCCGACTGTACCTGCTGGCCACGATCGGCAAGCGACAACGACTGCGCATAGCGCCCGCTGATGCTGTCGGGATCGAGCTTGAGCGCGCGGCGCAGATGCGCTTCGCCCTCTTCGTGGTGCCCATCCAGCAGTGCCACCACCGCCAGACCGCCGTGCGACTCTGCAAAGTTGCGATCCAGCGCATATGCACGTTGGTAGCACGCTTCAGCCGCAGAACGCTCGCCATCCAGCAGGTGCAGCCAGCCCAACGCATGCCAGGTACCGATGTGGTCCGGCATGGCCTGCGTTGCCTGTGTCAGCAAGGCCTTGGCCGGCGCCAATGTACCCTGCAGCATGCGCGCCTGACCAAGCCCGGACAGCGCCCGGCCCGACATCGGAAAGCGCTCCAACGCACGCTCAAAATGCATCGCGGCAACGCCGCCGTCCTGGGCATACAACGCCAGTGCACCCGCAGCGAGCAATGCTTCGTGCTGGTCTGGAAACAGCGATAGACAATGGTTCGCCTGCGCTGCAGCACGTTGCATGTCCCCTACATCCAGCGCACACAGTGCACTCAGGCCCAACGCTGTTGGATGCTGCGGAGCGAGTAGCAATGCCGACGCAAGCGCCGCATCGGCCGCAGCGTAGTCCGTGCGCATCAAAGCGACCCGTGCAGCGAGCACGGCAAATTCGGCACTATCGCCGTGACGCGCACGCGCCGTGTCCAGGGTGCGCATTGCATCATCCAGGTTCTGCTGGCACAGCTGTGCAAATGCGATGTCATGGTCCAACGCGGGTGCCGGGTGGCGCTCGGATAACGGCCGCAGCCGCGCTTCGGCTTCGGCGTAGCGACCGGCCAGCAGGTCCAGCCGCGCAGCACGAAACTGCACCCCGGCAAGTTGCAGAAGGTCGGCAGGCAATGCAGCAATCACCAACTCAGCCCGCGCCGCCTGACCGGTTTCGATCAGCGCATCGCAGAGCTGGCACGCAAGCTCCGGGTTTGCCGGGTCTTGCGCCAAGTAAGCAGAAAGTTTATCGACAGACGGCATCGCCACATCCATGAGACGCAAACCACCGTGCCAGGCCGTGCGGCCTAGAAAAGATGGGTGAAACCTAGTTGCATTGCGGACCCGCGTTGCAGCGCCGTGGCATGTGTCTACCGATCCTGGTAGCCACCTAACTTCCGAGCGAGCTCGCCGCATCCCCCTGTGATGACGGCGTGAACTTTAAGGCGTCCCCCCGGTACGCTGTCAAGTGATTACCACTCTTCAACCGAAAGATTTTTCCAGGGCATACATCACACTTTGAGAGATAGACCCTATTGATGAGCCCGGTTGGCGCTGGCACATCGGATTATCTGGCCATCGGAGCGTCTGACCGGCTGTCTGATGCGGGTGAGCTCCCCCTCAGTGCGCAGACGCTCGGCATCGTCCTGGGTGAACGTGCCGCCCTCGAACGTGCCCTCGGTGCGGCGCAGGATGTTGCCCTCCGCATCCATCGTGAAATACCGCAGCCGGTCATCCACCTTGCCGCCGGGCGTGTTCTCGCGCACCGACAGCAGCTTGCCCCACGCATCGTAGGTGCTGGTGCTGTTGCTGGTCTTGAAGTCCTTGTGCGTGCTGGTGCCGATCACCTGTTGGGTGAGGTAGGTCTCTGCGCCCTGGTAGGTGTAGCGGTAGGTGTGGGTGTAGCCCTCCGGCGTGGTCATGCCACTGCCTTGCTCGTTACGCACCAGGGTGTAGCGGTAGCCGCTCAAATACTATAGCCCGGCTATCGCCGAGCGATAGTTGATTTTTTCAAAGGCTGTGTACAGATAAAAATCTGACTGATTTTAAGTCACTTGGCCCTTTGATCACATTAATTACAATTGCTCTTAAATCGAAATTGCGTGATGGCAAGACACTCTTAAGACGAGCACGGCCCACCTCCATTTTCGAATCATCCAGCAAAATAAATTCATCGCCGACAGCCATTTCGGAACACAGACTTTGATCCACAATCAGAGTCCACGAGTCAAATACAAAAAGCACGTCATTCAATGGAATGATTTTCATCATAAATCAGCTCTATCTTTCTGTTCGGCCCAATATTTCAACTCAGAATTTAATACTGTTCGCTTGCTCTGATCCCAACCTAACATTCGACTATGGCGGCTCATAAAGTCGCGGACATGCCATTCGCGGAATGCTGTTGCGGCCCCACTGGCATCCAACATCGGATCACCCCAGATCTTTGATTGAGTAACATGCAAACATTTCTCCATTAGCGTGAGCCTCTGTGGGCTTTCACTTCGAACGATGATAGATAGATTTCCAGGACCTCCCGCAGCAGCATCAGCGTTCATCAATTCAAGAAACCTATAGTCGTCCGCTCCAGGCTGAGCAAAAAACATTTCGCCGCGACGAGATAGCCTCAAAAAGCTCCCGGGAAGCAGCCTGAGTTTGACGTACATCCAGACTAAAGAGCGCATTTTCATACCGCTACAAGCCACCCACAGTCCCTCGCGCCTCAGCCAGCGCACCCAACCGCGACACCGGTGCCGCCATTCCGACCAGCATGCTGCCACCGGCCAGGAGCCGCTGCTCATCGGACATGTTCATCCAGCCGTTTGCTGCACCTCGTATCGTCTCGCCGGGGTGTGTCACGGCGTGCGCTGCACCAAGAATCGCCTGCTTGCGCATCTGCGTGTTGGTGGCAAGGCGTAGCCCACTCGTGACACCTTCGGTCAGCGTTCCTGCAAGACTCACTACCGCATACGTGCCAGCACCAACTGCGGCCATTGCCGCATTGGGTGCATTGAGGGTGTAATCCTTGATATCGGCAGCCCTGCTCTGCATGCCTTCATTGATCGACCACGGCACTGCATCGATTGCATTGGCAGGATCGGTGATGGAGAGCACTGACGATTCTTGGCCGTAGATCCATTCCTGCAATTCGTGATTGGCAGACACCCAATCTGCGTACGGTGCATTGACCGACGGCAACAGCACCGGCATGGATATCCCTTGTACTGCCAACCCGCGGTTGTATTCCAAGGTATCGAGGATCAGCTGATTGCCGGTAACGTCATCGATGTCGCCATTCGCCGGGACGTAATAGCCAACCGGCTGACCCTCTGCATCCACCGACTTGGTTGGCAGCAGGCCGCTGCGCTCCCGGACCATCCGTTGCATCGCCTCGATTTCCACCAAGCCGGCACCAGCGCCTGCTGGGGTGCTCGCCGCTCCATTTCCGTAGAGCCAGTCGGCCCGGTAATCCGGATCAGTCAATGCACCATTACCACCAATCGACGCCGATAGCGAAGGCCGATCACTTTGCGACCTGGCTGCCAAAGCCGCCTGACCACGCTGCATCAACGCGCCATTAACCGTATTACCAAACGCATCGACGAACACGTCTTGGTAGTCGACAGCGCCACCCAAGATTCCTTGCCGGACATGCGCACTAACGATGCAACCGGTAATTCCTGAGGTGATGGCTTGCCCATACTGCGTTGCGTCGACTCCTATGGAGCGGGCGATCGTTGGCGCCAACTGCTATGTGATGCTTGCGGCCACCGCGCTGGCGGCCACACTTTTCCAGCTAAAGCTCGCCTCATTGCCGATAAGCTTGTTGGCCACATAGCTACTGCATTGTCCACTGTCGCAGTGGCCACTGCGGCCACATTGCGCCAGCTGAAGCTGATCTGGCCCATCGCGCTGCCGACGCATCGTAGCCGCTGGTGCTGACCACCTATTGGCGTGAAGTAATTTTACATATCCAACTGCGCATCGACGTGGAAATAACTCAATACACTTAGTTCAACTCGCTTGATAAAATAATTACCACTAGTTGTATTTGCAAGGCCTCATCTTGGCCTTTGACTGCTCACCAAAAGCATATCAATAATCATCCATCGCCCGGCCATGCCGGGCGGTGGATAAGTTGACTCAGCAATTGGACAAGAGCCACTAGTCGTTGAGTTTGAAGATCAAGTTTTGGAAGTCCTGCACCAAATGAGCGCCTCTGAGCTCATCACCTGCTTTATAAGCCGCGAATGCCTGGTCAAGTAGAGACGCCAAATGCTTCCGCTTGGCGTCATCCGCCATGTCATGCTCGATCAATTCAATACCATGACGGAGCTCAGCAAATGCCCTGTCTAGATTCATTTGCGCATCTGCGGGCAAGTAGTCTCTAACTGGAAAATTATCAGGCGCGCATAGCACCACATACCCAATAAAATCATAGAGTGAATCAATACTATTTACACGAGCCATGTATTTTCCTCAAGGCCATATACTGTAACTACCGCCTAATTTCTCAGGGCGGACGATCGTAATTCGATTACCACCCGAGTACGCATTGAACCTAATGATCTGAGTGTCTGTGCTCGACTTCCATCCTACTGTGGCATCAAGAATAGAACCAGAACTTGAAATCCGAATGTCGGGGCGAGTGTAAAGGCCTGATCCTGATGGATCACGCAACCAACGATTCATCTGAACAAATTGCCCCGAGCCCTCCGGAATACCTTCGACTGTTAACCAATCCCTATATTCGGATGCACTAAATCGATCTACAAAATCACCCACTCGAGTATTCGGATTTTTATCATTTAACAAACCCTTAGGGAACCTCTGAACAAAGCACGGCAGATGCGCGACACTACCCGCCTCGTGTTGAGGAATCATCCATGCAACTGACGTTCGGCGAC
>NZ_MDEE01000063.1 GCF_002939865.1 Xanthomonas dyei | reverse complement strand
AGCGTCGCCGAACGTCAGTTGCATGGATGATTCCTCAACACGAGGCGGGTAGTGTCGCGCATCTGCCGTGCTTTGTTCAGAGGTTCCTTAGGCTTCGACCGGCGGACTGGCGCGCCGGCTACGACCACAACTACTTGTACTCCGTAGCCTCAAGGTTGCCCTCTGGATCCCGGTAGGACCATATCCCTGTTTCTGAGCCGCGATCGTAATTTCCGCGGGCGGCAAGTTGACCATTTGAATGGTAATCAGACCATTCGCCGTGTTCGAGCCCGTGTTCGTAGCAACCTTCGGATGAGACTGGGCCGTTCTCGTGATACCCAACGCAGAGCCCATGCCGAACCCATCGCGTTCCGTCCCCCGACAGGTATCGCGCGTAGCGACTACGCAGCGCGCCCGACGGGTAATAGATCTCTGCGATATGTAGAACATCCGGGTCGCTCATAGACTGCCCTCGAGACCCAACACCACATTCAAGCCGGTCCCTCTTCGCCACTCGGCTTAACTCAGTCCTTGAGCGTCATTGACCGCATCCCCACGCACTAGGCCAGGTGCGTCTTGCGGAAGCCTGCGCCTGCCGCAACTGCAGCCCTGCCAAACGCCTCCACTGCCTACCAAGCTCAGTCGTAATTGCTCAGCGCCAGCGACAGCAGTGCCTTGGTCTGCTCGCGCAGCGAGACGGGTTCGACGATTTCCGCGTCCGAGCCGTAATGCAGCACGTCCATCAGTAGCTCGCGCGAGTTGCTGTACGGCAATTTGAGCTCGTAACGGCCGTCGGGCAGAAAGCGGCCCTGCTGCTTGGAGTGCCAGTGTTCGTCGGCCACCCAGCGCGCGGCCTTGGCGCTGAACACGATGGTCGCCCAGCCCTTGGGTGCGCCCGAAAAGATGCCGTAGCTGGCGGCCAGTTGCTCATCCAGCTCGCTGTCGGGCACATCGCGCGGGGCGGTATCGAGCAGGCGCGCATGATTGATGCGGTCCACCGCAAAGCTGCGCACGCCATCGCGACCATGGTCCCAGGCGTCCAGGTACCAGTTGTCGCGGTAATGGGTGATGCGCTGCGGGGACACGGTGCGCTTGGTCGATTCGTCGGTGGAGCGCGCGCGGTAATCGAAGCTCAGCTGCTTGCGCTCCAGCACCCCGGAGGCCACGGTGCGGAAGCTGGCTTCGTCCAGCTTGCGGCCCCGATGCGGAATCACCCGCACACGGTCCACCGGCCATTGCGAGACACCGGCCTGCGCCGCCAGCAGCCCTTCGATACGCTGCTGCAACGGCGCCAGCATCGAGGACAACACCCCGCCGCCGGTACGCGCGAGCAATTGCTGGGACGCCAGCAGGGCGTGCAGCTCTTCCGAACTCAGCCACAGGCCAGGCAGCTCGAAGCGATCGCTTTCGCCAGACAGATAGCGAAAGCCCGATTCGCCATCGCCTTCCACCGGCGCCATCAGCGCATCGCGCAGAAATGCCAGGTCGCGATACACGGTGGCGCGGGAGCAGCTCAGCTCATCCTGCAGCCGCGCCACTGTAACCGGGTAGCGCGCCGACTTGAGCAGGCGATGCAGGGAGTTGATACGTTCATAGCGGTCCATGCGCCGATTATGTCCGGTTCTTCGCGCGACGGGGTGAGCGCCGCTATGCACTCTGGTGCAGAACACGGCCCGTCCCGGTTGATCGGGTTGCGCCGGTCGCGAGGACGCCGTGCACGGGGCTGCGCGTCACTCGAAACCGAACACGACAGCACGTCATCTGCCGTCAGCGCCAGAACCGCCAATGAAGCGCGGCGTTCACCGGGTCATGACGTGCCGCACAGTCCGTTATCATGAAATCGCTTTCACCCTCCCGCCCTGCCCTCAAGCGAGCTGCCCATGTCCCGCCGTGCCCCGTTGTCTGCCCTGCTGCCTTTGTTGTTGATCACGCCCACCGTCTGGGCCCAGGCAGTTGCACCGACGCCGGTGGACCCTGCCGCTGCGCTCATGCCGTCCCCCTGGGGCGGTAGCAGCGGCGAGCTGGGCTATGCCGCTGCCCACGGCAACAGCACCACCGACAGCCTCAACGGCCGTGTGCGTCTGCGCTACACCGACGGCGACTGGATCCACAGCCTGGATGCCACCGCGCTGCGTTCGAGCTCGGAGTACACCAATACCAACGACGACGGCAGCACCGAACGCGAGCGCCAGACCACCGCCGAGCGTTACACCGGCAGCGCCGGCAGCGCGTTGCAGTTGGGCGAGCACCGCCAGCTCACCGCCACCGGCCGCTACGAGCACGACGACTTCGCCACCTACGATCGGCTGGCCACCTTCGGTATCGGTTACGGCACGCGCTTGATCAATGCCGACCGGTTCTATCTGGACGCGCAGGTCGGCCCGGGTATCCGCCGCGCGCACAACAGCGACGAAGACCGCAACGAGACCGGCCTGATCGGGCGCGGCGTGTTCGACCTGAAGTACACCGTCACCGACAACACCGACCTGATCAACACGCTGCTGGTGGAATCTGGCGAATACAACACCTACGCGCAGAACGATTTCGGCGTGCAGGTCAGCATGAACTCGCACTTCGCGCTCAAGGCCGCCTGGCAGATGCGCCACAACAGCGAGGTCAGCGACGGCGACAAGAAGACCGACACGCTGACCACGGTGAACCTGGTGTACACGTTCAAGTAAGCGATTGGGCGGTTGAGCGGTTGTAGGGCGAGGTTGGTCACGGGAGCGGGTTTATCGATAAAGCCCTCGCGGCCGGGTCCGCTCCTACGACGCGGTGGCGGCTGCCGGTGACGACGCAACTGCGCGCTCGTAGGAGCGGACCTGGCCGCGACGGGGCTTTCCCGGTAACGCCCTCGCGGCCTGGGCCGCTCCTACGATGCGGCCGCGAATCGGCGTTACAGCTCGGCCAATAGCTGGGCGGCGCCCTTGTCGAACAGGCCTTGCGCGACGCGGCGCCCCAGCGTTTCGGCGTCCTCGGGGCTGCCGTGCGCATCGGCATGGATCAGGCGTCCATCGCTGGCGCTGCCGACCATGCCCTGCAGGTACAGCCCCTCGCCTTCCCAGATGGCGAATGCGGCCACCGGTACGTGGCAGCTGCCGTGCAGGGCGCGATTCATCGCCCGCTCGGCTTCCACGCAGACGCGGGTGGCGGGCGCATCCAGCACGGCCAGCAGCGCGTGGATGCGCGCATCGTCGCCGCGGCATTCCACCGCCACCGCGCCCTGGGCCGGTGCCGGCAACCATTGCGGCGCGTCCAGCCGCGCACTGATGCGCGCGTCCAGACCCAGCCGCTGCAGGCCGGCGCAGGCCAGCACGATGGCGTCGTAGCCGCCGTTGTCGAGTTTGGCCAGACGCGTGTTGACGTTGCCGCGCAGGTCGATCAGTTCCAGGTCCGGGCGCGCGGCGCGCAACTGCGCCTGGCGCCGCAACGACGAGGTGCCCACCCGCGCGCCCAGCGGCAGTGCCTGCAGGCTGGCGTAGAGGTTGGACACCAGCGCATCGGCCGCATCGCCGCGGCCCAGGATCGCCGGCAGCACGAACGGATCGTCCAGTTCCATCGGCACGTCCTTGAGCGAATGCACCGCGCAATCGGCCTCGCCGCGCAGCATGGCCAGCTCCAGTTCCTTCAGAAACAGGCCCTTGCCGCCGATCGCCGCCAGCGAGCGGTCCAGTACTTCGTCGCCGCGGGTGCTCATCGGCACCAGCACCACCTCCAGGCCGGGATGGTGCTGGCGCAGCGCGGCGGCGACGTGTTCGCTCTGCCAAAGGGCGAGCGGGCTTTTGCGGGTGGCGATGCGGAGCGTGGTCATCCGGCCATTATCGCGGACCGGACCGGTAACTCATACATGACGCAGTTGATCGCGCAGGCTGGCCACGCAGCGCCGGCTCACTTCCAGGGTCTGCGGCACGTTGCGCAGCACGGCGTGCACCTGGCCATCGCCGCTGCGGCGCAGCTCCACCAGCTCGTCGCGGGCGACCAGGCAATTGCGATGGATGCGCACCAGCCGGTCGGCGAATTCGTCTTCCAGCGATTTGAGCGACTCTTCGATCAGGTCCTCGCCACGGGTGTGGTGGACGATGACGTACTTCTCTTCGGCCTGCAGGTAGCGGATATCGCCGATGGCGATCAGCCGCAGGCTGCCACGCAGGCGCGCGCACAGATGGGTGCGCAATGGCCGCGGTGCGGCGCCGGGTGCGCGCCCGGCCAGGAACGTGGCCACTTTTTCCAAGGCGGCGGCCAGGCGTTCCGGGCGCACCGGTTTCATCAGGTAATCCAGCGCGGCGGCGTCGAACGCCGACAGGGCATGTTGGTCGTAGGCGGTGCAGAACACCACCGCCGGTGGCGGCTGGCTCTGGCGTAGCAGCCGCGCGGTTTCCAGGCCATCGACCCCGGGCATGGCGATATCCAGCAACACCAGATCCGGGTGCAGGTGTTGGCACTGCTGCAGCACCTGCTGGCCGTTTTCGGCCTCGCCGATCACCTCGACCTGCGGATGCTCGCCCAGCAGCATGCGCAGGCGCTCACGCGCCAGTGGCTCGTCATCGGCGATCAGCACCCGCACTTGCGTGGCCGTCATGGACATCCCCCTCGCTGCAGTAACTCCCCGTCACGGCAGCGGCAATGTGATCTCGCAGGCATAGTAGCCTTCAGCCCAGCTGGCCGCCATCCGTGCCCCGGCACCGAACTGAAACGCCAGCCGGTGCGAGATGCTGGCTTGCGCATGCCCGGCGCCGGCAAGCAGCGGCAGCTGGGTTCCCGGTTGCGGGGCCGGGTTGACGATGCGGATCTGCAACTGGCTGCCGCGCTGACGCAGCGACAGATACAGCGTGCCGCCCTCGGGCATCCGCGAGACCCCGTGCAGCACCGCGTTTTCGACCAGCGGCTGCAGCACCAGGCGCGGCATCGGCAGCTCCCACGGCAACGGCTCCTGGCGGTGCCAGCGCACCTGCAGGCGCTCGCCCAGGCGCAAGGACTCGATGGCCAGATAGCGCTCGGCCAGCTCGCATTCGGCACGCAAGGTGGACAGGCCTTCGCCGGCGCCCAGCGCGGCGCGAAACAGATCCGACAGATCCAGCACCGCCTGCTCGGCCACCACCGGGTCGCGCCGCAGCAGGCTGGCAATCAGGTTCATGCTGTTGAACAGAAAGTGCGGGCGAATGCGCGCCTGCAAGGCGTCGGCCTCGGCACGCGCGTTGGCCTGCACCTGCGCTTCCCAGCGGTCGCTGACGTAGAAATAGCGCAGCGCCAGCGCGGTGATCAGCACCACCGTGGCCGCGCTGCCCAGGGTAAAGCGCCAGAAGCCGACCAATGGGCCAAGCGGCGCCTGCTCCAGTACGGCATACAGCGCGTGCACGATGCCGGCGCCCAGCATCGCCACCAGCGCGGCGATCAGCAGCGCGGCCAGCCCACCCAGCTTGGGCGGCAGCCGCGACAGCCCCGGCCGCAGCACGCACAGCAACACGGTGACCGCCAGCGCCAGCCATAACGCCAGGCCGCTGGCCGAGACGAAGCGCGACAAGGTGAGGCTGCGCGCGGCGCCGGCGTCGGGCACCAGGGTCACCACCAGCACCACCAGCTCGGCCAAGCCCAACATGGCGCCCAATCGCGGCAGCCGGCACAGGTCCGGCATCCAGGTGATCTGCGGGGCGCCGGTGGCCATGGGCTCAGGCGGCGGTGAAGCGCGCCTGCATCCAGTTGCGCAGCGCTTCGATTTCTTCCAGACAGACCTGATGGCCCATCGGGTAGGTCTGCCATTCCAGGGCAAAGCCGAGCGTGCGCAGGGCCTGCATGCTGGCCTGGCCGGCGGCGAACGGCACCACCGGGTCGGCGCTGCCATGCGCCATGAACACCGGTTGGCGGATGGCAGCCGGCTGCAACTGGCTGGCGGCCGCCGCCGGGTCCGGCAGGTAGGTCGACAGCGCGATCAGCCCGGCCAACGGCACGCTGCGCTGCAGGCCCGCGGCCAACGTCACCGCGCCGCCTTGCGAGAACCCGGCCAGCAGAATGCGCTCGGGCGGCGTGCCGCGGGCCTGCTCATGGGCGATCAAGGCTTCGACCTGGGCCACCGATTCGGCGATGCCCGCCTTGTCGGCGCGGCTGGCGAAATCCATGCCGACGATGTCGTACCAGCCGCGCATGCGCACGCCGTTGTTGATGGTGATCGGGCGGATCGGCGCATGCGGGAACACGAAGCGCAGCGCCGGCCACTGCGGGCGCACCAGTTCCGGCACCATCGGCGCGAAGTCGCTGCCATCGGCGCCCAGGCCGTGCAACCACAGCACGGTCCACTGCGGGTTGGGTCCGGTCTCGCGTTCGATCACTTCCAGCATCATCCAGCTCCGCTTGGGGGCCGGGCATTATGCCTTGCGCGCCGGTCACTTCCCGATCACCTGGACTCGAACGCGCCGATCACTCGGGGCGTGCGGCGAGTTGCCGGCCATGTGCTGCACGCGGGCCGCGCCCTGCGGCAATGCAGACGCTGCCGGTGCAGCGCCCGGTTGCGGCGACACCGCGTGGTTGGCGCGCAGCGGCCGCAGCGGGCTGGGTTCAACCGGCCCAGCAGGCGCCTACTCAGATCAGTGAGGGTTCCAGCGCGGCGGCGCGGCGCAGTTCCGACGCACGCACCAGCACCTTGGGCGGGTCGAGTTCTTCGGGGATGCAGAAGATGCCCGCACGGCGCAGCGCCAGACCGCTGCGACGCAGCGAAGTCAGCGCCACCACCGGGATCGACACCGCCATGCCCACGATCACCGGCGCCATCCAGGCGGCCAGCGACGGCGAGACGGTGTACGCCACCGCGCCCATGAACAGGCCGAACACGGTCAGCCCGCCGTAGCTGCGCACCAGCGCCGGCCACGACAGCTTGCCGTCGTCGCGCACCTGCGCATCCCAGCCCGAATCCTTGCCGGCCAGCACTTCGAACACGCCGCGCGACTGCAGGTACATCACCACCGGCGCCATCAGCGCAGCCAGCACCGTCTCCAGCAGGATGCTCAGCAGCGCGCGGATGGCGCCGCCGCAGGCCTTCATCTCGCGTGGGTTGAGTAGCAGTGCGATATAGCCCAGCAGCTTGGGCGCCAGCAGCACGAACATGGTGCAGATGAAGATCCAGATTGCATTGCCCTGGCTGCTGCCATGCCAGTAGCGCGCAGGCGAGAACGGCAGGTCGCCGGCCAGATCGATGCCGCCGCCGGCCAGCGGAATGCCGATGCCGATCAGCATCAACATGCCCCACATCGGCGCGGTGAAGTAATGGCCGATGCCGATCAGCATGTGCATGCGGCTGATCCAGTGCAGGCCCTTGGCGCTCACCACCTTGGCGTGCTGCAGGTTGCCCTGGCACCAGCGGCGGTCGCGGATCAGCAGGTCGGTGAGCGTGGGCGGGCCTTCTTCGTAGCTGCCCTGCAGGTACGGCACCATGTGCATGGCCCAGCCGCCGCGGCGCATCAGCGCCGCTTCCACAAAGTCGTGGCTGAGCACATGCCCGCCAAACGGCTTGCGCCCGCGCAACGACGGCAGGCCGGCGTGATCGGCGAACGCCTGGGTGCGGATGATGGCGTTATGGCCCCAGTAATTGCTCTCGGCGCCATGCCACCAGGCCACGCCGAAGGCGATGATCGGCCCGTACACGCGGCCGCCGAACTGCTGCATGCGCGCGAACAGGGTCTGCCCGTTGACCACCGCCGGCAGGGTCTGGATCAGGCCCACGTCCGGGTTGTTTTCCATGCCGGCGACCAGCCGCACGATGGTATCGCCGGTCATCACGCTGTCGGCGTCCAGGATCAGCATCTGCGGGTAGCTGCCACCGAAGCGGCGCACCCAGTCGGCCACGTTACCGGCCTTGCGCGCGGCATTGTCGGCGCGGCGGCGGTAGAAGATGCGGCCATGCCCGTCGACGCGGTCGCACAGCTCGTTGTAGACCAGTTCTTCGGCGCGCCCGATGTGATCGCGGGTGGTGTCGCTGAGCACGAAGAAGTCGAAGTGCTCCAGCTGGCCGGTTTCGGCCACCGATTCGTAGATGGCCTGCAGGCCGGCCAGCAGGCGGCGCGGGTCTTCGTTGTAGGTGGGCATCAACAACGCGGTACGCGAACTTAGCGTGGGCAGCGGTTGCTCGGGGTCGATGCCGAGCTTGCGCCCGGCGCGCGCCACCACGGTGATGAAACCGGCCACGGCGCTGGCAAAGGACATCGCGATCCACGCGAACAGCAGCACGAACAGGCCAAGCAGGCAGCCTTCCAGCACGCTGACGCCATCGGGCCACAGCACGCTGAGCATCACCCACACCGCGATGGCGGTGGTGGCGAAGGTGCCGCCGATCAAATAGAAACGCCGCACGCCGATGCCGACCGGCGAGGTGCGCTGATGGCGCACCTGCAGGCTGCCTTGGCGCAGGTTCTGTTCGGGCATCGCCAACGGCGCTTCCGGCGGCAGCGTGGGCTGGCCGGCGTCGAGGGCGGAGGTGGGGGGGAGTGCGGTTGGTGCGGGGGGAAGGGTCACGGTGCCGTCCATCAAGGCTGCCCGTCGCACGCGTGCGACAGTGCGGACTGCAGCGGGAGGTCCATCCCCGCCACGCGTAGCGATCTTGCAAAGCGCATCGCACGGGCAAGGTGCCCGGCGGCGTGCGACCAGGTCGCGGTATTGGCAGCTATGAAACCACTCCGATGCACAAACTCTCCTGGCGGCGACGCGACGTCGCGGCTCATCCTAAAGAATCGACCGTTAAAGGAAACGAAGGCCATCGTGCAGTCTTCGCCCCTCCCGACGAGGACCGCGCGGCAGACTACGCGCTAACGACCGAACGCAACCCCAACAGATTGCAGCCTGAGAGGCGCGCTGTCACGGGCAGCGTGCCCCGCTTTAAAGTCAGGCAACTGCAAATGATGTGCCAGGAAATGCAATCGGCTGCAGCGCCACTGTACTGGCGCTGGAGTTCATGGCAATGACGCTGACCGAAATGCAAAGACACGGCCACCTCATGGTCGATGGGAATAAGCGATACGGCTCCTGCAGCGACGTCGTGCAGGCTGTGAACGCTGCGTCCTGCGCACTTCAAGTGTTTTGAGACAACCGGATTTTGAGGCGGTGCGACGTTCAGATGCGATCGAACGCTTGGCGATTCGAGTGCGCGGCGCTCTCACCGCTCGCGGGACACGCCGTAAACCCGTCCATGGGGGCTCGATGGCGGCATCCATGCCGCCAACGGTCCCGCAAGCGGTCAGGACACCGCACCAGAAAATTTGTCGGTAGTTTTGTTGAAGAACGAAACCATCGCGTCGCGCTATTTCGAGGATTGCTGGTTGCTGTGCCGAAACCCTGGACACCGATCAACGCGACTGGCCCTTGCCCGCTAACCGTCGCGGGACCCTTGGCGGCATGGATGCCGCCGAGAGCGCCCACAACGCCGCCTGACCGCCACGACGGAGTTTGGCTAGCCGTTGTTACTTGCGCGCTGCTTCGCTGGCATCGCGGGTGGCGCGGAATTCCGAATCGCCGCTCCAGTTCGGCCACTGGCGCGAATCGGCCAACTGCTGGCCCAGCGTGTAGAGCACGCCCAGATCGCGCGCGGCACCGGCGAAGGTCCAATCCGGCTTCCACTCATCGCCTTGCTGGTGATAGCGCTTGGCGGTGTAGTCGTCCGACGCCGCCTTGCCTGCAGCAATGCCGCCCACTTCCCAATCCTGCCCGGCCGCGTACGACAGCGCCGGCACACCGCGCTTGGCGAAGGAGAAATGATCGGAGCGGAAAAAATAGCCCGCCTGCGGCTTGGGGTCTGGCGTGTAGCGCAGCTTGGATTGCGCCGCCACGGTCTTGAGCTGATCGAGCAATTCAAGCTTGGCGGTGCCATAGATACCGAAATCGCGCGAAGGCACGAACGGGCTCATGCCGTCCATATTGATCACCGCCACCGTGGTGTCCAGCGGATACAGCGGTTTGGAGGCGTAGAACTCCGAGCCCAGCAGGCCCTTTTCTTCGGCCGTGACGGCCAGGAACACCACCGAGCGCTCCGGCTTGGGCCCGCTGGCAAACCCGCGCGCCAGCTCCAGCAACGCCGCCGTGCCGCTGGCGTTATCCAGCGCGCCGTTGAAGATGTTGTCGCCACGCGCGTCCGGCTTGCCCACGCCGATATGGTCCCAGTGCGCGCTGTAAATCAGCGTCTCATCGGGGCGTTTGCTGCCTTCCAGGCGCGCGACCACGTTGTGCGAGGTGATCACGTCGGACTTGACCTGGTAGCTGGCGCTCAGGCCCTGGCCTTTGAGCTCGACCGGCTTGAAGCCGCGGGTCTGCGCCTGCTTTTTCAACGCATCGAAGTCCAGCCCGGCACGCTTGAACATCGCGATGGCCAGATCGCGCTGGATCCAGCCTTCCACGGTGGGATGCGCGGCGCGTGGGTTGTCGCGCACCACGTCGAACATGCTGTTGGTATTGGAGCTGGCCACGGTGTCCCAACCATAGGAGGCCGGCGCGGTTTCGTGCACCACCAGCACGCCGAGCGCGCCCTGACGTGCGCCTTCTTCGTACTTGTAGGTCCAACGACCGTAATAGGTCATGCCGGCGCCATCGAAGGCGCCCTTGCCGGTGTCGAAGTCCGGGTCGTTGATCAGCACTACCGCGATCTTGCCTTTCAGATCCACGCCCTTGAAGTCGTCCCAATCGCGCTCCGGCGCCTTGACCCCATAGCCGACGAACACCAGCGGCGCGTTGGCGATGTCGACCTTGGACGAACCATCCAGCGCGGCGCGGATGGCGATCTCCTTGCCTTGCGTCAGCGCCTGCGGCTTGCCGGCATTGGTCAGCGCAAGCGTCGGCGTACCGACGATATCGGCGCGGCGCAACGGCACTGCCTGGGTCCACAGGCGCTTGCCATCGTTGAGATCGCCGCCGGGCTGCAGGCCCGCGTCGGCGAACTGCTTGCTCAGATAGGCGATGGTTTTTTCTTCGCCGGCAGTGGCCGGGCCGCGGCCTTCGTAGGCATCGGAGGCCAGCTCCTTGACGTCGCGCGAGATGCGCGCGCCATCGAAGGTCGGCGCCTGCGCCATCAGCGCGGTCGAGACCGCCATTGCCAAGAGTCCCACGGCAAGTCGCTTCATTGCATACCCCAGATATCAGACAGCCCTGGAGTGTAGCCACCCGCGCGTGCAAGCGGCGGCATGCCGCGGGATTGCCGCCTGCGATGGCCGCGCTGCGCCGGACCGGCTGTCGGCACGTCTACACGCGCTAGGGCTAGGGCGATGCGCGCGCTTAAAACAGGTCCACGCTGCCGGTCTGTTGCATGGTCTGCAGCAATTGCCCGCTGGCGATCAGCTCGGCGTACACCACGGCGCGATTGCGGCCGTGCTGCTTGGCCCAGTACAGCGCCTTGTCCGCTTCGTCCAGCTGCTGGCTGATCAGGCGCCCGTGCGTCAGCTCCACGATGCCGGTGCTGAGCGTGACCTGCCCGACCTGCGGGAACACATGCTCGGCAACGGCAAGACGAAACCGCTCGAACAGGCTGATCGCAACATCGCGCTCCACGCCACGCAGCACGATCACGAATTCTTCGCCGCCGAAGCGGAACAGCAGATCGTCCTGACGGAACGCGCGCTGCATCAATTGCGCGACCAGCAATAGCACTTCGTCGCCATACAGATGACCGAACGTGTCGTTGACACGCTTGAAATGATCGATATCCACAATGCCCAGCCAGACGCTTTCGTTGGCCGGCGTCTCTGCCCCGCCTGCGAACAGCCGCAGCACCACATCGTCGAAGGTCTTGCGGTTCCGCAGGCCGGTCAAGGCGTCGCGCTGCGCATCGTCGAGCAGGCTGCGGTAATTCTGGAAGAAGCGTGCAAAGCCCTGCAGCATCGCCTGTTCGGCGGCACCGGGCGGGCGTGCACCGCCCACCCGCAGGCAGGTGCGGATACCGCGCGCTTCCATCATCGGATAGACCAATAGCGCCTGGCCATCCTGCTGCAGGTGCACCACATCGCCGGGGCCATGCACATCGACCAGCTGGGCGCGCATCTGCGCATCCTTGAGCTCGGCCACCGTCAACGACAAGCGGCCGTCGTCGTGCAGGCGGGTTTCGGCCATGGTGCGGCCATCCGGGGCGATGCGCAGCAGCGACAGCTCTTCGGCGGTGCAGAGCTCGCGCATGGTGCGCAACAGGCTCAGATCGAGCAGATCGGCATCGCGGATGGCGGTCATATCCACCATCCGTTCCAGCAACGGCGTGGCGCTCATTGATCGCGCAGCCGGTACGCAGGCGCAGGAACGCCTTGCCGCACACGGCGGGCTGGCGGACAACTGGTGTGGCAACGCGCAGGCTTCACGACAACGACCGACAGTCACGATACCGGTGCATCGGCGCCCCAACCGCAAACTTGAGGTCGGGTGGCCGGCCACGCTCAGCGCGCGGGCAGCCGCCGCTGGCAGCAGACACAAACGCCCGCGACGCCCGCGGGGACGGCTGTCCTTGATTGCTCAGGGCAGCGCGGATTCCAGCGCGTCCTCGCCCAGTGCATGCCGCTGCATCAGCCGGCGGCTGCCGGCATTCAGGCCCTTGACCTGCACGTCCAGATCGTGGTGCCGCAACCGCTGCACCACCTTGTCCAGCGCCGCCACGGCGGTGATATCCCAGAAATGCGCGCGGCCGACGTCGATCACCACGCCGCGGCCGGGCACCTCGCGCGCGTCGAAGGCGTCGATGAACACATCGGCCGAGGCGAAGAACACCTGCCCGCGCACGTTGTAGGTGCGCACGTCATCTGCGCCATCGGTGTGGGCGATCTGCAGCAGCCCGGCCACCTTGAAGGTAAAGAACACCCCGCTCAGCACCACGCCCACCGCCACGCCGGCAGCAAGATTGTGGGTCACCAGGGTCACCGCCACCGTGGCCAGCATCACCACGCTGGAGGTGCGCGGGTGAGTGATGACGGTGCGCAGCGAGCGCCAGTCGAAGGTCTCGGCCGACACCATGACCATGATGGCCACCAAGGCCACCACCGGCACCTGCGATACCCACGGCTTCAGCAACACCATCAGGATCAGCAGAAACACGCCGGCGAACAAGGTCGACAGCCGGCCACGGCCGCCGTACTTCACGTTGCCAACGGTCTGGCCGATCATGCCGCAGCCGGCGATGCCGCCGAACAAGCTGGCGGCCGTATTGGCGATGCCCAGCCCGGTGCACTCGCGGTTCTTGTTGCTGGGGGTATCGGTAAGTTCGTCGACCACCCGCGCGGTCATCAGCGATTCGAGCAGGCCCACCATGGCGATGGCCAATGCCGGCAAGGCGATGATGCGCAACGTTTCCAGCGTCATCGGCACCGCCGGCCATTGCAGGAACGGCAGCGCATTGGGCAGTTTGCCCAGATCGGCCACGGTCTTCAGCGGCAGGTGCAGGGCGCTGCCGGCGATGGTCAGCAACAAGATGCACAGCAGCGGCGAGGGAATCGCCGACAGGCCGGGCACGCGCAAGCGCGGCAGCCCGTAGATGATCGCCAGACCCACACCGAGCATGGCCCAGGTGGTGAGGTTGGCGCCCAGCAGATGCGGCAGCTGCGCGGCGAAGATCAGCACCGCCAGCGCATTGACGAACCCGGTGCGCACCGAACTGCTGACAAAGCGCATCAACACGCCCAACCGCAGCAGCCCGAACAGGATCTGCACCGCGCCGGCCAGCAGCCCGGCCGCCAGCAGATACGGCAACCCGTGCGCCGCCACCAGCGGTGCGGCCACCAGCGCCACCGATCCGGTCGCAGCAGAAATCATCGCCGGGCGTCCGCCGCAAAACGCAATCACGATGCCGATAACGAATGAGGCGAACAGCCCGACCTGCGGATCGACGCCCGCCACGAAGGCGAACGCAATCACTTCGGGAATCAAGGCAAATGTGGCGACCGCACCGGCCATCAGTTCGCGCGCGGGAGAAGCGCGCCATTGCGCCAGTTCGGCACGCAGCAAAGACATTGGGGGACACTCCGGGGACAAGAAGGACAGCCTGCGGACAGTGCGCAGCGGCAATAGTGTGCGGGAAAGCGACCGCGCCCGCAGCCCGCCTGTGATCCGTGCGCCAATGCGCCTTTCTGTGGCTGCGATCACGCCGCGCGACGCGGGCGCAGACCAAGATGCCCCCCTCACCGCGCTCGGGTGTCGAGCTCGGTTATCTAGGGAGATCACCATGTCCATTTTCAGGACCGCAAGTACACTCGCACTTGCCACCGCGCTGGCCTTGGCCGCCGCGCCGGCATTCAGCTATTCCATCAGCAACAACAAGATCGTCGACGACAGCGGCAAGGTCGTGCAGCTCAAGGGCGTCAACGTGTTCGGCTTTGAGACCGGCAACCATGTCATGCATGGCCTGTGGGCGCGCAACTGGAAGGAGATGATCAACCAGATGCAGGGCCTGGGCTTCAATGCCGTGCGCCTGCCGTTCTGCCCGGCCACGCTGCGCAGCGACACCATGCCCAGCAGCATCGACTACGGCCGTAACGCCGACCTGCAGGGCCTGACCTCGCTTCAGATCCTCGACAAGGTGATCAACGAATTCAACGCGCGCGGCATGTACGTGCTGCTGGATCACCACACCCCCGATTGCGCCGGCATTTCCGAGCTCTGGTACACCGGTTCCTACACCGAAGCACAGTGGCTGGCCGATCTGCGCTTTGTCGCCAACCGCTACAAGAACGTGCCGTATGTGCTCGGCCTGGATCTGAAGAACGAGCCGCACGGCGCCGCCACCTGGGGCACCGGCAACGCCGCTACCGACTGGAACAAGGCCGCCGAGCGCGGTTCGGCCGCCGTGCTGGCGGTGGCGCCGAAGTGGATCATCGCGGTGGAAGGCATCACCGATAACCCGGTGTGCTCCACCAACGGCGGCATCTACTGGGGCGGCAACCTGCAACCGCTGGCCTGCACCCCGTTGAACATTCCGGCCAACCGTCTGCTGCTGGCGCCGCACGTGTACGGCCCGGACGTCTACGTGCAGTCGTACTTCAACGACAGCAACTTCCCCAACAACATGCCGGCCATCTGGGACCGTCACTTCGGCCAGTTCGCCGGCAAGTACGCGTTGCTGCTCGGCGAGTTCGGCGGCAAGTACGGCGAAGGCGATGCACGCGACAAGGTGTGGCAGGACGCGCTGGTGAAGTACCTGCGCAGCAAGGGCATCAACGACGGCTTCTACTGGTCGTGGAACCCTAAGGAAGGTCTGAATAACGATGCCTGAGAGGGCAGAATGTCCGCATCGTTCCGGAGAATCGCGTTTGGATCTTCGGAGTTTCGCCATTTC
>NZ_MDEE01000062.1 GCF_002939865.1 Xanthomonas dyei | reverse complement strand
GCCGTCCGCTTATGCCCAACATCTGGCAAACACCGATATCATCAACCCCGGACTCTAAACCCGATCGCTACTCAGGGCGGGGGGACGTCGGTCTGGGAACAACCGCTCAACCCCAGCCTGCCGTGCCTCTTTCACGTAATCCAGGAAGCCGCAATCGATTACCGGCTGGGCCAGCGGGATGAACCGCCGGCTGTGCTTGTTCTTGATGCTCTGTTTCTTCCCGATCTTGCGGACGAAGAAGCCCGGCACCCCGTCGATGGTGTCGATGTCCTCCAGACGGAGCTGCGCGATCTCGTTGACGCGAGCCCCTGAGTAAAGCCCGAGAATCGGGCCAAACCACCGATGCGGATACTTTGACGCCCACTTCGGGAACTCCACCGGGTCAAAGATGGCCTTCAGCTCGGCATCGGTAAACGGCGAGCCCGTGTCTTCCGAATCAGGCGTGGAAATCGCTCGGATGCCCGCCAATGGGTTCACCGCCAGGTGTTTGCCCTCGACCAGCGACACCAGAAAGACACTCAGCCGCTGCCGGTGCTTGGCCATGGTCCACGCAGCGGGTTCGGGCTCCTGGTTCTTCTTCGCCAGCTT
Source organism: Xanthomonas dyei (assembly GCF_002939865.1). Lineage (GTDB taxonomy): Bacteria > Pseudomonadota > Gammaproteobacteria > Xanthomonadales > Xanthomonadaceae > Xanthomonas > Xanthomonas dyei. Next base: position 15,009 of record NZ_MDEE01000062.1, on the reverse strand, counting down.
GATGACCTCGGGCACCGACAGGTCCCGATAGGCCGGTCGCTTGGTCGCATTCGACGGCCAATACCGCACGCCCTCGAAGAAGGCCCGGACGTGGTCCTGGCTCAGCGAGGCCACGGGCACGTCCTTGCCAATGATCCCGGCAAACAGGCGCAGGGTGTGGCGGCTTTCCAACACGGTCTTCTGATGCAGGCGGGCCCCGGCCAAGTCCCTCAAATGATCGACCATCGCCTTCGACAGCATCAACCCGCCCGCAGACCTGCCTGTGCTGGGCTCATCCGCATCCCAGTTAATCTTCGGACGTTTGGGCATCTTTGGGGTGACGATGCTCGAGGATCCGCCTGCTCCAGCTCGGGCCATCAGGTCGCTAAAAAAACACCGCATCCGCGGGCGTGTCCAGCTGGGCTTGGGCGATGCGAGTGCCGTTGGGCAGCTTCACATCGTGCAGTGTCAACTCGTAGATCTCTCCATCCCGAAACTTCTTCAGCAGCTCGTCCACGTCCACGGCAATCCCTTTCCGCATGGCATCGAATGCAATCGATAGTGCCATCCCCATCGTAGCCGCCGCCAGCCTGGCGTGGTCACCACGACGGTTTCCCAACGAGCGCACAAGGTAACGCGATCCAATCGAGGCCCGAAGATCGGTGGGAACAAAGAAGCGCGCATACAGGCCAGCCGAGCGCGCAATCATCAGAGGCTTGGGCAAGATTGATACCTCGATTGATACCTCGAAGGGCATCGCTCGGAATCATCAATCGGCCGAAATATCCAACTCAATCAATCACTTGCGGACTGAGTAGAAGCTCTGGAGCGGGCGAAGGGAATCGAACCCTCGTCAGTAGCTTGGGAAGCTACAGCTCTACCATTGAGCTACGCCCGCGCGGCGTAGGGGGAGTTTAGGCGGGTGCAGGTGTCGGGCGCAATGCGCAGACGTGACGAGGGCCGGTTGCCCGGCCCTCGTGTCTCACACTAAGTGCTACCAAGCCAGTCGGCGCGATCAGAAATTGCCGCTGAAGTTCACGAACAAGGTGGCGTCGCGGGCGCTGCGCTGAGCAGTGGTGGTGCTCAGGCCCACGTTGCTCTGCAGGCCCCACAGGCCGGTACGCGCGCCCAGTACCACGGTGGCGTAATTGCGGTCGAAGTTCTGGCCCGGCACGGTGTACATGCCCACTTCCGGCATCGACTGCAGCCAGGCGCTGGCTTCGCCGCCGTCCTTGAACTCGTGGTCGTAGGTCGCCTGCACGTAAGGCTTGACCGCCGCACCGTCCAGACGCACCTGGAAGCCGATGCGGCCGACCAGCGAGTCGATGTCCTGGTCGGCATACCCCAGCGCGGTGGAGCTCTCGTTGCTTTCGGTGTAGCCGTCGAGCTTGAGCTTCTGCCAGGTCAGGCCGACCACCGGGCCGTACTTGACGTTGCCTTCGCCCAGCGAATAGCCGGCGTTGACGGCGGCGGTGAGGTTGCTGCCGTCCGGCGAGCCGCTGTGCACGCGGGTGGCCGGCCCGAGCTGGACTTCGCGGTCCACGTCGTAGCTCAGCCAGCTGTAGCTGAGCTGCGCGTTGACCCACACCGGGCCGGTGTACCAGCCGAAGAAGCCGCCCAGGGTGGTGTCGTCCTGCTTGAAGCTGCCGTTACGGTTGCCGAAGTCGGCGTCCATGCGGCCGAAGCCGGCAAAGCCGCCGAACACCAGGTCGCCAGCGCTCCAGTCCACGCCGAACAGGCCGGCCGGCGCCATGCCGTCGTACAGGTCGGCGTGGTCGTAGCGCTGCATGTCGCCACGCACGCTACCCCACCAGCGCAGACCATCGGCGTCCGGCTTGCCGTCCAGATGCCAGGCCACCTGGTCGGCACGCGCGCGGCCACCGGCCTGCGCCGAATGGGTCAGCACCTGCTGCAGACGCGGCGCTTCCAGCAGCGAGATCGCGTACTGGCCCAGGATCTGATGGACCGCGGTGGTCGGGTGGATGCCGTCGGCGAACACATAGGTGTTTTGCGCATTGGCCGCGACCAGGCTGGTCGGGTTGCATGCTGGCAGCGGCACGGCCGGGTTGCAGGCGGTGTTGGTGACGTTGGTGAAGCCGAAGGTGCCCGGTGCGGCGACGATTTCCTGCACCATGTGGAAGGTGTCGACCGGGATCACACGCAGACCGGCCGACTGCAGGCCGTTGAACAGCGCGGTGTTGTACGCGGTCGCAGCGCCAGTGCCCTGAGCCATTGCGACGGCGCCGCCAGCTCGGAAGCGCGGGGTGATACCGACGTCCGGAATGGTCGGCACCATGACGTAACGCGCGCCGGCATTCTGCAAGGTCGCCACGGCGCCGACCTGAGCGGCCACCGCGCTGCCGATGATGGCCTGCGCCTGTGCCGGCGCGGCGGCTGCGGCGAGCAGATCGTTGGCGCCGCCCCACACGGTGTAGAGCGCATTCGGGTTGGCGCGGCCGCCGTTGGCGGTGAGGTAGGTGTTGATCTGGCTGGTCACCGACGGGGCGGCGCCGAGCGCGCTGACCGAGCTGGCCTGGATGCGCGCGCCGCCGGCAGCGTAGTTGTCGCCGGTCTGGCCATTGCCGTTGGGCGCAGCATTAGTGCCGAAGTGGTCGCCGACATATTCGGCCCACACCCAACCCGGGTTGGTGGTGAACTTGCCGGTGACTGCGCGCGAGGCGGCCGGCAGCAGCGGGGTGTAGTAGCCGCTGTCGGTGAGGCTGTCGCCGAAGAAGACGGTCTGGTCGAAGGCCGACTCGGCCATGGCCGGGGTGGCCGCGATAGCGATGGCAACGGCCATCAGGGAGCGGATCGGGCGAAGTGTTGAAGCCATGGGAGTGCCTGCTTGAAAGTGGATGGGACCGGACCGGGCTGCATACGTACGCCGGCGAATGGCAATGGTTTCACCCTCGCCGCCCGCGCTCACGCTGCACCGCCGCATAACGCAAAACGCGCGTCCTGACGGCGCGCGATGCCACAATGATGACATGAACATTCAACTCAACGGCAGCCCGCGCACGCTTCCCGATCACCTGCCGCTGGCGGCCCTGCTCGAGCAGGAAGGGCTTGCACAGCGACGTGTGGCAGTAGAGGTCAATGGCGAAATCGTGTCGCGCGGACGGCACGCCGAGCATGCATTGCGCGAGGGCGATGTGGTGGAGATCGTGCACGCATTGGGCGGCGGTTGATGGCCTGCGCGGTCGGCGCATTCGCGCCCGATCGGTGATAATTGCCGGATGACGAATTCCGCCCCCTCTGATGCGCTGGTCATCGCCGGCAAACGCTACCGTTCGCGCCTGTTGACCGGCACCGGCAAGTTCAAGGATCTGGACGAAACCCGCCTGGCCACCGAGGCCGCCGCCGCCGAGATCGTGACCGTGGCGATCCGCCGCGTGAACATCGGCCAGGACCCCAACGCGCCCAGCCTGCTCGATGTGCTGCCGCCGGATCGCTACACGCTGCTGCCCAATACCGCCGGCTGCTACACCGCCGAAGACGCGGTGCGCACCTGCCGGCTGGCCCGCGAGCTGCTCGACGGCCACAACCTCACCAAGCTGGAAGTGCTGGGCGACGCGCGCACGCTGTACCCGGACGTGGTGCAGACGCTCAAGGCCGCCGAGCAGTTGGTGGCCGATGGCTTCGAGGTGATGGTCTATACCTCCGACGACCCGATCCTGGCCAAGCGCCTGGAAGAGATCGGCTGCGTGGCAGTGATGCCGCTGGCCGCGCCGATCGGCTCGGGCCTGGGCATCCAGAACAAGTACAACCTGCTGGAAATCATCGAAAACGCCAAGGTGCCGATCATCGTCGATGCCGGCGTGGGCACGGCATCGGACGCGGCGATTGCGATGGAGCTGGGCTGCGACGGCGTGTTGATGAATACCGCCATTGCCGGGGCGCGCGATCCGATTCTGATGGCCAGCGCGATGCGCAAGGCGATCGAGGCCGGGCGCGAGGCGTTTCTGGCCGGGCGGATTCCGCGCAAGCGCTATGCCTCGGCATCGAGCCCGGTCGATGGTGTGATCGGATGAGTGGCTGTGCTGCGCTGATATTGCAGTCGATGCGCAGTGATTGGCCGTGTGACGTGCCGGATGTTGCCGTTGCTGGATCGCGCGTTGCTGCGAGTGCCCTCGGCACGCCGCACCCTCACCCCACCCCCCGCTCCGCGCCCCGGCCCGCGCCTGCGTCGCGGGCGCTCCTATGCACGCGCGCCTACGGCGCGCAAGCTGTGCCTCCTCGCCCCGACGGGAGAGGGGCTTTTGTTTTCCGATGTGACTGACATTTCATGACCGATCCGTTTACCAGCGACGGCGCCAAGATGCCGCCCAAGCCCTTCACCATCGAAGAGGGGCGCCGCCAGGTGCGCAGCTTCGTGCTGCGCCAGGGCCGCTTCACGCCCGCGCAGCAGCGCGCCTTCGATGAGTTGTGGCCACGCTTCGGGCTGGATTACACCGGGGAGCGTCGCGACCTGGATGCTGCGTTCGGCCGTCCCGCGCCCAAGGTGCTGGAAATCGGCTTCGGCAATGGCACGGCGTTGCGCTTTGCCGCGCAGCACGACCCCAGCCGCGACTACATCGGTATCGAAGTGCATGCGCCCGGCGTCGGCCGGCTACTCAATGCGCTGGACGATGACGGCAGCACGCATGTGCGTCTGTATCACCACGATGCGGTGGAAGTGCTCGAACACGAGATCGCCGATGGCGCGCTGGATGAAGTGCGCATCTACTTCCCCGACCCGTGGCACAAAAAACGCCACAACAAGCGTCGCCTGATCCAGCCGGCCTTCGCACAGTTGCTGGTGCGCAAGCTGCGCGAGGGCGGCCGTCTGCATGCCGCCACCGATTGGGCCGATTACGCCGAACAGATGTGGGACGTCCTCGACGCCACAGCGGGCCTGGTCAATCGCGCCGGACCGCGCGGTCACGTCGAACGCCCAGCCTGGCGCCCGCAGACCCACTTCGAAACCCGCGGCCAGAAACTCGGTCACGGCGTCTGGGATCTGCTCTACGACAGGGAATGGGGAATAGGGAATGGGGAATCGCAAGGGCACACGCCAGCGGCGCCCGGATAATTTGCCAGCGTCAGCGTCTTCGCTTTTTCCATTCCCCATTCCCGACTCCCCATTCCCGGCCCCCAATGGATACCGCGCTGACACTGACCAACGATATGAAGCTCGTCCTCGGGCTGGTCGGTTTCACGATGGCGATGTTTCTGTTCGAGCGCATCCGCGCCGATGTGGTGGCCTTGATCGTGCTGGTGGTGCTGGGCGTCACCGGGCTGGTGGCGCCGGAAGAACTGTTCGGCGGCTTTTCCGGTAATGCGGTGATGAGCATTATCGCCACCACCATTCTTGGCGCGGGGCTCGAGCGCACCGGCGCCTTGAACCGGCTGGCCACCTGGCTGCTGCGGCGTTCGCACGGCAGCGAGCAGCGCTTGATGATGATGACGCTGGCCATCTCCGGCTTGAACTCCTCGTTCATGCAAAACCCGTCGGTGATGGCCTTGTACCTGCCGGTGGCCTCGCGGCTGGCGGCGCGCACCGGGCTGACCCTGCAACGCATGTTGTTGCCCATCGCTGCAGCCATCGTGATGGGCGGCGCGCTCACCATGGTGGGCAATTCGCCGTTGATTCTGCTCAACGATCTGTTGGTCTCGGCCAACAACAACCTGCCCTCGGGCATGGCCAGCATCGAGCCGTTGACGATGTTCGCGCCTTTGCCGATCGGCCTGGCCTTGCTGATCGCCGCACTGTTGTACTTCCGCTTCTACGGCGATCGCAAGCTGATCGAAGAGGAAAGCCTGATCAACGAAGGCGTCACGCCATCGCGCACCGAAAGCTATTTCGCCAAGACCTACGGCATCGACGGCGATGTGTTCGAGCTCACCGTGACCGCCGAGAGCCCGCTGGTCGGCATGACCTTGGGCGAAGCCGAAGCCATTCACGACGCGCCGCTGCTGCTGGCCCTGAAGACCGGCAACGACACCCGACTTGCCCCGCCAGCGGACATGCGCATCTGGGTCGGCAGCGTGCTGGGTGCGATGGGCAAGCGCCAGGAGGTGACAGACTTTGCGCAGAACCACTTCCTTCGCATGTCCTCGCGGCTGCGCAACCTGGGCGACCTGTTCAACCCCAGCCTTGCGGGTATTTCCGAAGCGGTGATTCCGCCCAACTCGCGCCTGATCGGCAAGAGCGCCGGCGAACTGCGCTTGCGCAAGCAGAGCGGCATCAGCCTGCTGGCGATCAACCGCGACAAGCAGGTGATCCGCGAAGACGTGCGCAACGAGCCGCTGCGCGCCGGCGACATGCTGGTGTTCCACAGCATCTGGCAGGACCTGGCGCAGGCGGCGGAAAGCCGCGACTTCGTGCCGGTCACCGACTTTCCCAAGGGCGAGCAGCGCCCCCACAAGTTCAAGATCGCGATGGCGATCTTCGCCTTCACCATCCTGATCGCGCTGACCTCGCGCCTGCCGGTAGCGCTGACGCTGATGACCGGTGTGGCCTGCATGCTGGTCAGCGGCGTGTTGCGCATGGACGAGGCCTACGCCTCGATCAACTGGAAGACCATCTTCATGATGGCCGGCTTGATTCCGCTCGGCTGGGCGATGGACAGCAGCGGCACCGCAGCCTGGGTGGCCGGTCACACCATCGACCGCCTGCCCGAAGGCGTTCCGGTGTGGGCGCTGGAAATCAGCCTGGCGTTGTTGACGACCGCATTTTCATTGGTCATCAGCCATGTGGGCGCAACCATCGTGATGGTGCCGATTGCGGTCAATCTGGCGCTGGCGGCCAACGGCAACCCCACTGCGTTTGCGCTGATCGTGGCATTGTCGGCGTCCAACAATCTGATGACCGCCTCCAACCCGGTGATCTCGATGGTGGCCGGCCCGGCCAACTATCAGCCGCGCGAGTTGTGGCGCGTGGGCGCACCGCTGTCGCTGATCTACATCGTGGTGATGGTGTCGATGATCAATCTGATGTTCTGGTGGGCGGCGCGCTAAGGATTGGCATGCTGCGGGTTTGCCAGTGATCGGCGGATGCTGACACCGCATGACCTCACGCGCACCGACCTGCTTGCGACAGCGCATCCTCGATTTCCCTCACACCAAGCGCCGCGGTGCCCACCCATCGGGCTGCAGCGCGAGCGCGTTGTCGGCTTCTATCCGAGCACTACGTGCTCGCCGTCGATGCGTACCGGCACGGCGACGAGCGATTGACCGCGACACGGGCCGCTGATGCATTGCCCCGCGACCAGCTCGAACGCGGCGCCATGCGCAGCGCAGACCAGATGGCCGTCCTTGGTCTTGAGGAACTGACCCGGCGCCCAATCCAGCCGGCGTCCGGCATGCGGGCAGACGTTCAACCATGCACGGACCTGTGCACCTTCGCGATACAGCACTAGCGACTCCGGGCTGTCTTCCCAGGCGGCTTCCACTTCCAGAAATCCGGCATCGGGAATCTGCGCCAAAGTGGCGAGCGCGGTCGGTAAGGACGATGACATGGGGCAACGAGTGCGAAGAACGGTCGCCGATTGTGGCATGTGTCAGCACAGGCACTGCGCGCAGCGCAGCACCCTGTCGGTGCAGGCGGCACAAGCAAGCTGGCCTGTAAACACGCGTCATTCAGTCGCCACGGCAGACCCCGACCAGCACACGCAGCGTGATGCACTTAACAAAACAGCGATCGAATTAACGAACTTTTCACTCAATGACATGAAACCGCAACGATACTGCGCGCTTGTTTCCTGCTCGGCAGCCCACCGCCATGCCTGCACGTATCTTCCAATTCGGCAACCTCCATCACCTGTTTGCGCCACGCAAGCCGCGCCACCCGTTGGTGCGCGTTGCCGCCGGTCTCGCAGGTTTGGTGATCCTTGCGGTGCTGATCTTCTTCAGTGTGTTCGTCGGCGCGGCGATGATTCTGGGCGGCGTCGCCTGGAAATTGTTGAGCAAGTCGAACCGACGCACGCCGCAGCAAGCGCGCGTGGTCGAGGCCGAATACCGCGTGGTGCGCAAACCGGCGCTGCCGATGTCGCACTGAGCGCGTTGCGCTCGCTACACACCCGGCGCGTCTTGCGCCGGGTTGCACATCGTCGACGCATTGAATCGGCATGTCTGCGGGCATGCCGATTCGCGTTTTTGGTCGCTGATGGTTACAGCGGTCTGCAGTGCCAGCGAATGAGCTGCCGCACACTTCACTAGCGAAGGTTCCGTCGTACACGGCCAAGCGGCTAGACTCACGCGTCCCGTTCCGAGGATGCGTGCATGACTGACGATGTGATTCCCGCTGCCGATGTTCCGCGCATTCCGGTGGTGGGTGGCGGCAACTTTCCGGTCCACCGCATCTACTGCGTAGGCCGTAACTTTGCCGATCACGCGCGCGAGATGGGCGCCACCGCACCGGCCTCCAAGGCCGAGCGAGGCCAGCCGACCTTTTTCATGAAGCCTGCCGATGCCATCGTGGTTGGCCACGGCGACCAGATCCCCTACCCGCCCGGCACCAAGGAGCTGCATCACGAAGTGGAGCTGGTGGTGGCCTTGGGCAGCGACGCGCCGGCCGGTGAGTTGCCGCTAGCGCAAGCCGAAGGCCTGATCTATGGCTATGGCGTGGGCCTGGACCTGACCCGTCGCGATCTGCAGGCCGCGGCCAAGGCCAAGGGCCTGCCGTGGGACATCGCCAAAGGGTTCGATCACTCCGCACCGATCAGCGAGCTGGTGCACGCCGGCGAAGTGGGCGCGCTGGAGGCGTTGAACCTGTCGTTGGAAGTCAACGGACAGGTGCGTCAGCAGTCGTTGCTGGATCAGATGATCTGGAACGTGCCGGAAATTCTGCATGAGCTATCCAAGCTGTATGCACTGCGCGCAGGCGATCTGATCTTCATGGGCACACCGGCCGGCGTCGGCCCGTTGCTGCCGGGCGATCGGTTCAGTGCGCGCCTGGAGAATGTGGCCGAACGTCACGGCATCATCGCGGGCTGACACTGGTCGGGCTAGGATCGGCACAGCGGCAGTCGGTCCGCGTCCGCCTCTGGAGTGCGTCATGGGAATGGTCAGCGAATTCAAGCAATTCGCGATGCGTGGCAATGTCATCGATCTTGCGGTCGGTGTGGTCATCGGCGCGGCGTTCGGCAAGATCGTCACCGCGCTGGTGGAAAAGATCATCATGCCGCCGATCGGCTGGGCCATCGGCAATGTGGATTTTTCCAAACTGGCCTGGGTGCTCAAGCCTGCAGGCGTCGACGCCGCCGGCAAGGAGATTCCGCCCGTGGTGATCGGCTACGGCGATTTCATCAACACCGTCGTGCAGTTCGTGATCATTGCCTTTGCGATCTTCCTGGTGGTCAAGCTGATCAACCGCCTGAGCAATCGCAAGCCGGATGCGCCCAAGGGCCCGAGCGAAGAAGTGCTGTTGCTGCGCGAGATTCGCGACTCCCTGAAGAACGACACGCTCAAGCCGCCGGCCACGCTGTAAGCAAACACGTCCAGCGCGCGCTTCGCGCATAAGGATGACTTTTCGCACGCAGACGGGGGACCTGCCGCTGATAAGCTCGGGGTCCCCCTTGTCCTTGGAGCCGCCCTGCATGCGTCGCCTCGCTGTTGCCATCTCCGCCCTGCTCGCCTGTTCCCCCGCGCTTGCCGCACAGACCACCCTTGCCGACAGCGCGCTGCGCACCGCTGCGCAATTGCGCGAGCAGGCCCTGGCCGACACCACCGGCTTTGCAGTGGTGGAATCGCTCACCACCGAAGTGGGCCCGCGCATTGCCGGTGGCGACGCCGATCCGCGCGCGGTGGCGTGGGCCAAAGCCAAATTCCAGTCGCTGGGTTTCGACAAGGTGTGGACCGAGCCGGTGACCTTTCCCAAGTGGGAACGTCGGAGCGAACACGCTGCGGTGCTGGGCGCGCACGCGCAACCGCTGACCATCACCGCATTGGGCGGCAGCCCGGGTGGCAGCGTCGAAGGTGAGGTCGTGCGCTTCGAGAATCTGGCTGCACTGCAGGCCGCGCCTGCGGGGTCGCTGACCGGCAAGATCGCGTTTGTCGATTACCAGATGGTCAAGGCGCGCGATGGCAAGGACTACGGCAACGGCGGCGCGGTGCGCAGCAAGGGCCCGTCCGAGGCGATTGCCAAGGGCGCGATCGGCTTTGTGATGCGCTCGGCCGGCACCGATTCGCATCGCGTGCCGCATACCGGCATCACCCGGTTCGACGACGGCCTGACGCCGGTGCCCGCCGCCGCGTTGTCGGTGCCCGATGCCAACCAGCTGGCACGTCTTGCCGCGCTTGGCACCACCCGTATCCGGCTGGCGCTGGATTGCGGTTGGGACGGCACCGCGACCTCGTACAACGTGATCGGCGAGATCACCGGACGCAGCAAGCCCAAGGAAGTGGTGGTGATCGGCGGGCATCTGGATTCGTGGGATCTGGGTACCGGTGCGATCGACGATGGCGCCGGCGTGGCCATCACCATGGCCGCCGGGCATTTGATCGGGCAGCTCAAGCAGGCACCCAAGCGCAGCATCCGCGTGGTGGCCTTCGCCAACGAAGAACAAGGGCTTTACGGCGGCAAGGCCTATGCGGCCGCGCACGGCAAGAATGCCAAGGACATGGCGCTGCATCAGATCGGCGCGGAGAGCGACTTCGGTGCCGGGCGCATCTATGCATTCAACACCGGCGCGGCTGCGCCGGAAGCGTCGCGCGCAGCAACCAAGCAGATTGCCGAGGTGCTGGCACCGCTGGGCATCGCGTATGAGCCTAGCAAGGGCGGCCCCGGCCCGGATGTCGGCCCGATCTCTGCCAAGGGTGGCGCGTGGGCATGGCTGGCGCAGGACGGCACCGACTACTTCGACCTGCACCACACCGCCGACGACACGCTGGACAAGATCGACCCCAAGGCGCTCGCGCAGAATGTCGCCGCCTACACCGTATTTGCGTACCTGGCGGCCGAAGCCGATGGCGATTTCGGCAGCCGCGCCAAGTCTGTGCAACCGCCGAACGAGTAATCTGGCAACGCAGCGCTGCGAATGCGTTTTTTAAAGCGGCTAGCAACACGTAGCGAGCGGTCGTCAGGTGGGTGTGGCCGGCGCGGAGGAACCGGAGTGTACAAGTGGTACATGCCGCTCCGAGCACCGGCCGCGCCCGCCTGGCGGCCGCGCAGTCCTTTTGTTAGCTGCTCTTACTCCAGGACGAGCACACACGATGGTGGTAAAGCGGCAACGTAGTGCGAATACCGCGGCCACGTTACTGGACGTCGCCAAGCATGCCGGCGTCTCGCCGATGACTGCCTCGCGCGTCATCAACCGGCACCCGCATGTCGGGCAGGACATGCGCGTACGCGTGGAAACTTCAGTGCAGGCCTTGGGCTACCGGCCCAATCTTGCCGGCCGCTCGCTGCGCACCAGCGGGCTATTGCGTATCGGCGTGTTGTACAGCAACCCCAGCGCCGCGTATCTCAATCAATTCATGCTCGGGCTGCTGGAGCAAAGCAGCCTCAACGGCAGCCAGGTGCTGGTGGAAAAATGCGGCGCCATCCGTAGCCAGCGTGCCGCCACCGAGCGCTTGCTGGCGGCCGGCGTGGACGGCGTGATCCTGCCGCCACCGTTGTGCGATTCGCGTCAGACCATCAGCGAACTGGATGCACGCGGCATCCCGGTGGTGGCGGTGGCCAGCGGCGCGCCGATGGCGCAAATCAGCTCGGTGCGCATCGATGACTATCAGGCCGCGCGCGCCATCGTCGCGCATCTGATCGAACTCGGGCACCGCCGTATCGCGCTGATCAAGGGCGACCCCAAACACACACCGAGCGCGCTGCGCGCCAACGGCTATCTCGACAGTTTGCAGGCTGCAGGATTGGAGATTACAGAGACCCTGATCGCCGACGGACTGTTTACCTATCACTCGGGCCTGCTCGCCGCACGCAGCCTGCTGGCACACCCCAAACCACCGACGGCGATTTTCTGCAGCAACGACGACATGGCGGCTGCCGCGGTTGCGGTCGCGCACGGACTGGGCTTGCGTGTGCCCGAAGATGTTTCGATTGCCGGTTTCGACGACACGCCGGTGGCCACCACCATCTGGCCCGAACTCACCACCGTGCATCAACCGGTGACCGCGATGGGGCGCGCGGCCGTGTCGTTACTGGCAGATGCGATTCGTCAGCGGCGCAAGGGCGATACCGCGCAGGGCGTGCATCAGGTGATGAAGTACACCCTGGTCAAGCGCGGCTCGACGGCTGGGCCGCCCAAGGAATGACACGCTGAGGCGCGAACATGGAGCGGTTTGGCTGACGCTGGATGCTGCGAGCGTGGCGTGTGCGTGCTATCGGCAGCACCTTTCGGGTATCCGCGCCGTGCCGCTGCAATGCGCTCACCGCGGCGTGCACGCAGGCAAGCGATCTGCGTAACGCTAGCAAGGCACGACATCGACCTCAGACACACCGAGCAGCCCCGCCAACGGCACCTGCGCCTGGCGCTGCCGCGGGCTGACAGCCAATCCCTGACGGCGCACGCTGTCCAACAGCTGCTCGGCCATGGGCATCACCATGTGTCTGCCCCAACAGCGCTCCGACGCGTGCCCGAACGGGAGATAGCCGGGCTGATGATCGGCATCCAGCTGGTCCCAGCGCTCCGGACGAAATACATCGGGCGAATCCCACAGCGCAGGATCGCGGTGGCTTAGGAGTGGCAGTACCAACACATCGTCTTGCACACCGATGCGGGGATCGAGCAGCGGATACTCCGGCGATGCGTTGCGCAAGATGTTCCAGGAGGGCGGCAACAGACGCAGCGATTCGTAGATGATGTTTCGGCTGGAACTGGCAGGATCGAAGGGCGATCCCAGCCACAGTGCGTTGGCGACCAACGTGGAAATGGTGAAGCACACCGGCGCGGCGGTTCGTCGATACAAGCCCATGGCGAAGCGGGGCGCATCGTAGCCGTCTGCGGCCGCAGTCACTGTCGCAAGCGCCGACGCGTTGGCCTGCAGCGTGAGCGGCCTGATTGCGCTTGCTACGCCACGCGATCAGGGAAGAACATTGCGTGCGCGCACAGATTCCTTACCCCGCAGCAACCGCATTGCCGCTATGCACGCTTTGAAGCACATGACTTCGCATTTCGCACAAACACCCATGGCGGCCAGCTGGTCGCCATGGGTTCAACACACCATCAGGTCACCACCGCGATGGTGTCATCGCGGCCGCACGTGCCGTCCATGACGGGCGGACACCGGCGTACCGGTGTCCGCCCAGTACATCACTTGGTCGGCTTGGCACGCACCACAGCCGATGGCGTACTGGTCCCGGCCGCGCTGTTTGCGGTGACCACGTAGTCATAGTCCGCGCCATTGGCGACGGACTCATCGACATACGAGGCCGCTGCAACATTGGAACCGACCGTGCTGAACGCACCCGCGGCACCTGCGCGACGCAGCACCGTGTAGCTGGTTGCTCCCAGCACCGGCGACCAGCTCAGCTTGACCCGGCTGTCGCCGACGGTGGCGGTGAGGCCACGCGTTGCGCTAGGCGCCGCGATCGGTGCAAAGGTAGCCACCGCAGTGCTGGCGGTTGCGATCGCCGGGTAGGCATTGTTCACCAGCTCGACGAACTGATTGTGGAACCACGCGCCGGAGATCGGCGCGCCAGCCAGTGCACCGGTCAACACGCCATCGACCGTGGTGTAGGTGGGGTCACACATCCGGTCGAAGCCCTTGCCCTCGTTATTGGAAATGAGCGTGCTGGAGCCATCGGACTCGCCCGGCGGCTTGACCCACGCATACGCATCCAGATGCGGGCCAGGCGCTGCGGTGGGGAGCGCACCAATGCCTGCCCCGCTCTGATTGCACCAGTTGCCGCGATGCAGGCGACGGTCGATGCGGCCGGTGTTGACGTAGGTATTGATGTCGCTACCGGACGCACCGGCGGGACGATTCGGCCCGCCCCAGCCGTTACGGCCGGTATCGACGATAAAGCCGATCGTGCTGGGCCAGCCCGCGCCGACAAAGCCGTTGTAGAGGGCCTGGGTAAAATCGGTCTCGTCGAAATAGGGATTCCATTCGTAGTATTTCGACGACTTGATCGGCTGCCCGTTCACGCTCAACTCGGGGTTGGGCAAATTGGGTTCGTTCAACGGCGTGGTATTGGCGGTGTTGGTGACAAAACCATCGACGCTTGCCAGCCCGGCGCTCGTTCCCTGGACCACACGGGTATATAGCGAAATCGACGGGCCGCGGTTGCTATCCCAGCCCAACCAACCCGAGTGACCGATATCCAGGTAGTTGTAGGTATTGGGAACGGCGTGCAGCTTGTTGAGTGCGTATTTGATGCCTTCCTCGTAAATACCCGTGGAATTGGCCAGCGCGCAACGCATGTCGTTCAAATTGGTGACAAGGTTCGGCAGGCTATCTGGCTCGATCACATTGACGATGCGGATATCCTTGTATTTCGGGTCCGCGAAGATCGCCGCGATGACGTCGATATATTCTTTCTTGTAGCGTTCCAGCGCCGCCGGTGTCAGCGGCAATTCGCCATTGGACGCCAAGGCGTGACAATCGCGGCCCGGCAGATCATAGATCACAAAGCTGGCGGTGATCGGCGTATTGGCCTTTTTCTGTGCCAATGCGGCATCCAGATGCCCCCTCAACCCAAGCCGCCCGGCATTCTGCGATCCGCCGGAAATCGAGGCAATGCGATCCAGCCAGACCGCGGTGGGAAAGGTCTTCACCACGCCCATCTTGGCCTTCAACGGCGCGCCTTTCACCTTGGCAATCGATGCATCGACTTTTTTGGCGTAATCGGGATTCACATAACCGCTTGCGCCCACGAAGGGGTTGTCGACATGCACCTGCGCACAAACGCTGGCGACAAATAACGGATTCAATGCCAACAGCGATAGCGCCATCGAGCGCGTGAGATTATGACGGATGCCCTTACTGAATTTCATGAGATTCACCTAGGGAAGGTCTGAACAACGAGGCCTAAGAGGGCAGAATGTCCGCATCGTTCCGGAGAATCGCGTTTGGATCTTCGGAGTTTCGCCATTT
>NZ_MDEE01000061.1 GCF_002939865.1 Xanthomonas dyei | reverse complement strand
AATCCGCGAAGGTGGCCGCACCGTCGGCGCCGGCGTGGTTGCCAAGGTCATCAAGTAAGCAATGCCTGCAGTTCGGCGGCCTCGGTCGCCGAATTTGCGCGAATGGCGGGCCGGCTGAACCGCGGTCCGCCTTCGTTGTCTTAGGGTTTGAGGTAAACGAGTACATACGCCAGTAGCTCAATTGGCAGAGCAGCGGTCTCCAAAACCGCAGGTTGGGGGTTCGAGTCCCTCCTGGCGTGCCACTCCTCTTTCCGGCCCAGCGATTCGGGTCAGATCGGTAACTAGAGCCGGATGAATAGCAAAATCGAGCCTTCCAAAAGCGCGTCTGCTGCAAGCGCTGATATCGTGAAATACGTTGTCTCTGCGATCCTGGTGGTTGCGGGGTTATTTGTGTGGTTCTGGTTTTCTGCGCCGGAGCGGGCCGCGCAGTTGGGAGCCTGGGCGCCGCAGTTGCGTGCGCTGGCTGTCATCGTCGGGTTGGTGGCAGGTGCATTTGTCTTTCTGGGAACCGGCAAAGGTCGGGAAACCCGCGAATTCATGTCCGAATCCAGGTTTGAGTTGCGTAAGGTGGTCTGGCCGACGCGTCAGGAAGCCATTCGCACCACCTGGGTCGTCATTGTTGTTGTGATCATTCTGAGTTTGCTGTTGGGCGGCTTCGACTTCGTCATCCAGAAGCTCACGCAGTGGTTCCTGGCTCGTTGAGGAGAATCAAGCAGTGAAGCGTTGGTACGTCGTTCACGCCTATTCAGGCTTTGAGAAATCGGTTGCGCAGGCATTGCGCGATCGCATCGTTCGCACCGAGATGGAGGATCGTTTCGGTGACGTGCTGGTGCCGACCGAGGAAGTCATCGAAATGCGCGCCGGCCAGAAGCGTCGGTCCGAGCGCAAGTTCTTCCCCGGCTATGTGCTGGTGCAGATCGAGACCCACGAAGAAGCCGGTATTCCACGCATCGATAATGAAAGCTGGCACTTGGTGAAGGAGACTTCCAAGGTGATGGGTTTCATCGGCGGTACGGCTGATCGTCCATTGCCGATTCGCGACGAAGAAGCCGATGCGATCCTGCAGCGTGTTCAGGATGGCGTCGAAAAGCCGCGTCCGAAGGTGCTATTCGAGCCGGGTCAGATGGTGCGTGTCACCGATGGTCCGTTCAACGACTTCAATGGCGTTGTCGAAGAAGTCAACTACGAGAAGAGCCGGTTGCGTGTCGCCGTGCTCATCTTTGGCCGCTCCACGCCGGTCGAGCTCGAGTTCGGTCAGGTCGAGAAGGGCTGACCTGGGCGGGCGCCTGCTAGGCGCCTGCTTTAAATGCTGCTATAGTGCGCGGCTCGCTGACCTGGCGGCCGCCGGGAAATAATGGCTGCCGCATGGCAGCCATCTGCGTGTGGTACACAGCGCGACGCCGGGACGCGTGATTCTCCCGGTCCGATGGGGAGCCTGTTGTCAGGCGTTAGCACCCGGAGAGTATCGAAATGGCTAAGAAGATCACTTCCTTCATCAAGTTGCAGGTTAAGGCCGGTCAGGCCAATCCTGCACCGCCGGTCGGCCCTGCACTGGGTCAGCGCGGTCTGAATATCATGGAATTCTGCAAAGCGTTCAACGCTGCGACTTCCAAGCTGGAGCCGGGTCTGCCGACGCCAGTGATCATCACCGCGTATTCCGACCGTACCTTCACCTTCGTCACCAAGAGCACGCCCGCCAGCGTGTTGCTCAAGAAGGTGGCAGGTGTTACTTCCGGTTCGAAGCGTCCCAATACCGACAAGGTTGGCAAGGTGACGCGCAAGCAGCTGGAAGAGATCGCCAAGACCAAGGAAGCCGATCTGACGGCAGCCGAGCTCGAAGCGGCAGTTCGCACGATTGCGGGTACTGCCCGCAGCATGGGTTTGACGGTGGAGGGCTAAGACATGGCACAGAATAAGCGCGTTAAGGCCATTGCGGCCGCTGTCGTCCCGGGCAAGAACTATGCCTTCGAAGACGCAATCAAGATCCTGAAGACTGCCACCAAGGCCAAGTTCGTCGAATCCATCGACGTTGCCGTGCGCCTGGGCGTTGACGCCAAGAAGTCCGACCAGCAGGTGCGCGGTTCGACCGTGCTGCCGGCCGGTACCGGCAAGAGCGTGCGCGTTGCAGTGTTTGCGCCGGCGGGCGCCAAGGCTGACGAAGCCCTGGCTGCAGGCGCCGAAGCGGTGGGCATGGACGACCTGGCCGAGAAGATGCAGGCCGGCGATCTGAGCTACGACGTAGTCATCGCGACTCCGGACGCCATGCGCGTTGTCGGTAAGCTCGGCACCCTGCTGGGTCCGCGCGGCCTGATGCCGAACCCGAAGGTCGGCACCGTGTCGGCGAATCCGGGCGAAGCGGTCAAGAACGCCAAGTCGGGCCAGGTGCGTTACCGCACCGACAAGGCCGGCATCATCCACTGCACCATCGGCAAGGCCAGCTTCGACGACGAAGCGCTGAAGTCGAACCTGCAGGCGCTGCTGCTGGATCTGGTCAAGGCCAAGCCGGCCACCTCGAAGGGCACCTACCTGCAGAAGGTATCGGTCAGCTCGACGATGGGCCCGGGCGTGACGGTTGATCAGTCGAGCCTGTCGCTGAAGTAATCGAATGCGTCGGGCGTCATGCGCCTGACGTGTTTGTGCAGTACTGCATTGTTTTTCCGGCCCGGGTAACCGTGTGCTGGGAGTCCGTTCCCTCCTTTGGGGTAACGGACATTTTGAAGGCGATCGCCGGCGTGTCCGGCGGTAGCCGTCAAAGACCGCAGGCGCGGTCAGCGCAGATCGACGACGGGCAGGGATGCTCGCACTGGCATGGAGTCGCCGTCGATGCAGCGGGATCGCTTAATTGGTTCGTTTCGAACTGGCCGGCGTAGATGGTGTCGCCCTTCTGGAGTTTTCTGGTTTACGCGCGTCTGGGACATCCCGGATCGAGTCCACTCCAGGTCTAGAACGGCCACCAAAGGAACATCGGTCGATGTTCCCGGCTTCCAGGACGGAAGCTGCCCTGGACCGCAACCGGCAGGAGCCGCGAGCGGAGTAGTTTGAAGCCGGGATTGGAGATTCGGCGTTGGGGATTGGCAGGAGCTGCTGCATGGCTTTCGGCGAATCCCGAACTGCTCATCTCACATCTCAGCTTTAACGGAGGAGTGCAATGGCTCTCAATCTGTCCCAGAAGCAAGAAGTAGTCGCCGAGCTGGCAGACATCGCCGCCAAGGCCCACTCCCTGATCGCCGCCGAATACGCTGGCACCACGGTCTCCCAGATGACCGCGATGCGCAAGCAGGCCCGCGAAACCGGTGTGTTCTTGAAAGTTGTCAAGAACACCCTGGCCGTGCGTGCCGTCGAAGGTACCGAATTTGCTGTCGCGTCTGACAAGCTGGTCGGTCCTTTGGTGTATGCGTTTTCGATGGAGGAGCCCGGCGCTGCCGGTCGCCTGATCAAGGAATTCGCCAAGAGCAACGACAAGCTGCAGGCCAAGGTTGTGGCAATCGGCGGGGAACTGTTCCCGGCGAGCCACGTCGACGTGTTGGCTTCGCTGCCGACTCGTGACCAGGCTCTGGCCATGCTGGCCCGCGTGCTGTCCGAACCGGCTGCCATGTTCGCCCGTGCCGTCAAGGCCGTTGGCGACAAGCAGGGTGGTGGCGACGAAGCCGCCGCGCCGGTCGCCGAGACTGCCGAAGCTTGATGTCCTAGCGTCTGCTAGAAACCATTCCAGAATCAATTTCTAAAAGGTAATCACAATGTCCCTTACCAACGAACAGATCGTCGACGCCATCGCCGAGAAGTCCCTGATGGAAGTGATGGAGCTGGTCAAGGCCATCGAAGAGAAGTTCGGCGTCTCCGCCGCCGCTCCTGTTGCGGCAGTTACTTCTGGCCCGGCCGCTGTGGTCGAAGAACAGACCGAGTTCAACGTGGTGCTGGTCAACTGCGGCGCCAACAAGGTCGGCGTCATTAAGGCCGTGCGTGCCGTGACCGGCCTGGGTCTGAAGGAAGCCAAGGATCTGACCGAAGCCGGTGGCATCCTGAAGGAAGGCGCGTCCAAGGACGAAGCCGAGAAGATCAAGAAGGAACTGACCGAAGCCGGCGCGACCGTCGAAGTCAAGTAAGCAGCATCTTGCATCGCCAGCGTTTTACGGTGATGCACTGAAGGCTGGGGGCCCAAAGCCCCCGGCCTTTGGCCGTTTCGGACGTGAGTCGGGAATGGGAGTTCGAGATCTGCAACTGCAAGGTTGCGCTTTTCCGAATCCCACATCTCCACTCCCGATTCCCGGCCTCACCGAGTTGGTAGTTGGAAGTAGCAGGAGAAGGCGTGCTGGTGCCGGCAATACCAGCGACTTCCAACTGACAATTTTGTTATTTCAGGGCCGCCGCGACGCGGCCCCCGCAGCCTAGGGTGAAGACCTCATGACGTCTTATTCGTTCACCGAAAAAAAGCGTATCCGCAAGGATTTCGGTAAGCAGCGCTCGATTCTCGAAGTGCCGTTTCTGCTTGCCATCCAGGTGGATTCCTATCGCGAATTCCTGCAGGAAGATGTGGAGCCGACCAAGCGCAAGGACCTCGGTCTGCATGCTGCTCTGAAGTCGGTGTTCCCGATCTCCAGCTACAGCGGCAATGCTGCGCTCGAGTACGTGGGCTACAAGCTGGGTCAGCCGGTGTTTGACGAGCGCGAATGCCGTCAGCGCGGCATGAGCTATGGCGCGCCGCTGCGCGTGACCGTGCGTCTGGTGATCTACGACCGCGAGTCGTCGACCAAGGCCATCAAGTACGTGAAGGAGCAGGAGGTCTATCTCGGCGAAATCCCGCTGATGACCGGCAACGGTACCTTCATCGTCAACGGCACCGAGCGCGTGATCGTGTCGCAGCTGCACCGCTCGCCGGGCGTGTTCTTCGACCACGACCGTGGCAAGACGCACAGCTCGGGCAAGCTGCTGTACAGCGCCCGCATCATTCCGTACCGCGGTTCCTGGCTGGACTTCGAGTTCGACCCGAAGGATGCGCTGTTCACCCGTATCGACCGTCGCCGCAAGCTGCCGGTGTCGATCCTGTTGCGCGCGCTTGGCTACAACAACGAAGAGATGTTGGCCGAGTTCTTCGAGATCAACACGTTCCATATCAATCCGGACGAAGGCGTGCAGCTGGAGCTGGTGCCGGAGCGTCTGCGTGGTGAAACGCTGAACTTCGACCTGGCCGATGGCGACAAGGTCATCGTGGAAGCGGGCAAGCGCATCACCGCCCGTCACGTCAAGCAGCTGGAAGCCGCCGGCGTTGCTGCGCTGGCCGTGCCGGACGACTACCTGGTCGGCCGCATCCTGTCGCACGACGTGGTCGATGGTTCGACCGGCGAACTGCTGGCCAATGCCAACGACGAGATCAGCGAAGACCAGTTGGCTGCCTTCCGCAAGGCCGGCGTCGACGCGGTCGGCACCCTGTGGGTGAACGATCTTGATCGCGGTCCGTACCTGTCCAACACCTTGCGCATCGATCCGACCAAGACGCAGCTCGAAGCGCTGGTCGAAATCTACCGCATGATGCGTCCGGGCGAGCCGCCGACCAAGGAAGCCGCGCAGAACCTGTTCCACAACCTGTTCTTCACCTTCGAACGCTACGACCTGTCCACGGTCGGCCGCATGAAGTTCAACCGTCGCGTCGGCCGCAAGGAAGTGCTGGGCGAGTCGGTGCTGTACGACAAGAAGTACTTTGCCGAGCGTAACGACGAAGAATCCAAGCGTCTGGTCGCCGAGCACACCGACACCTCCGACATCCTGGAAGTGATCAAGGTGCTCACCGAAATCCGCAACGGTCGCGGCGTGGTCGATGACATCGATCACCTGGGCAACCGTCGCGTGCGTTCGGTCGGCGAAATGGCCGAGAACGTGTTCCGCGTGGGCCTGGTCCGCGTCGAGCGCGCGGTCAAGGAGCGTCTGTCGATGGCGGAGTCGGAAGGTCTGACCCCGCAGGAACTGATCAACGCCAAGCCGGTGGCCGCCGCGATCAAGGAATTCTTCGGTTCCTCGCAGCTGTCGCAGTTCATGGACCAGAACAACCCGCTGTCGGAAGTGACGCACAAGCGTCGCGTGTCCGCACTGGGCCCGGGCGGTCTGACCCGCGAGCGTGCAGGCTTCGAAGTGCGCGACGTGCATCCGACCCATTACGGCCGCGTCTGCACCATCGAAACGCCGGAAGGCCCGAACATCGGCCTGATCAACTCGCTGGCGGTGTTCGCCCGCACCAACCAGTACGGCTTCCTCGAGACGCCGTACCGGAAGGTGCTGGACGGCAAGGTCTCCGACGACGTCGAATACCTGTCGGCGATCGAAGAAAACGAGTACGTGATCGCCCAGGCGAACGCGCTGACCGACGTCAAGAACATGCTCACCGAGCAGTTCGTGCCGTGCCGGTTCCAGGGCGAGTCGCTGCTCAAGCCGCCGGCAGAAGTCCACTTCATGGACGTGTCGCCGATGCAGACCGTGTCGGTCGCAGCGGCGCTGGTGCCTTTCCTGGAACACGATGACGCCAACCGCGCACTGATGGGCGCCAACATGCAGCGCCAGGCCGTGCCGACGTTGCGTTCGCAGAAGCCGCTGGTCGGTACCGGCATCGAGCGTGCGGTTGCGCGCGACTCGGGCGTGACCGTCAACGCGCTGCGTGGTGGCGTGATCGAGCAGATCGATGCGGCCCGCATCGTGGTCAAGGTCAACGAGGCAGAAATTGGCGGCGGCACCGATGCCGGCGTGGATATCTACAACCTGATCAAGTACACCCGCTCCAACCAGAACACCTGCATCAACCAGCGTCCGCTGGTGAATGTAGGCGACGTGATCGCGCGCGGCGACGTGCTGGCCGACGGCCCGTCCACCGACATCGGTGAGCTGGCGCTGGGTCAGAACATGCTGATCGCCTTTATGCCGTGGAACGGCTACAACTTCGAAGACTCCATCCTGCTCTCCGAGCGCGTGGTGGAAGAGGATCGTTACACCACGATCCACATCGAAGAGCTGACCTGCGTTGCACGCGACACCAAGCTGGGGCCGGAGGAAATTTCCGCCGACATCCCGAACGTGTCCGAGCAGGCCTTGAACCGTCTGGACGAAAGCGGCGTGGTGTACATCGGTGCGGAAGTGCGCGCCGGCGACATCATGGTCGGCAAGGTCACGCCGAAGGGCGAAAGCCAGTTGACCCCGGAAGAAAAGCTGCTGCGTGCGATCTTCGGTGAGAAGGCGTCCGACGTGAAGGACAGCTCGCTGCGCGTGCCCCCGGGCATGGACGGCACCGTCATCGACGTGCAGGTCTTCACCCGCGACGGCATCGAGAAGGACAAGCGTGCGCGCCAGATCGAAGAATCCGAGATCAAGCGCGTCAAGAAGGACTTCGACGACCAGTTTCGCATTCTGGAAGCGGCCATCTACGCACGTCTGCGCTCGCAGATCGTGGGCAAGGTCGCCAATGGCGGTCCGAATCTGAAGAAGGGCGACAACGTCACCGACGCGTATCTGGACGGACTGAAGAAGTCCGATTGGTTCCAGCTGCGCATGAAGGACGAAGACGCTGCCGACGCCATCGAACGCGCGCAGAAACAGATCCAGGCGCACGAGAAGGAATTCGAAGCACGCTTTGCCGACAAGCGCGGCAAGATCACCCAGGGCGACGACCTCGCACCGGGCGTGCTGAAGATGGTCAAGGTGTTCCTGGCGGTGAAGCGTCGCATCCAGCCGGGCGACAAGATGGCAGGCCGCCACGGCAACAAGGGTGTGGTCTCCAACGTCGTGCCTGTCGAAGACATGCCGTACATGGCGACCGGCGAGCCGGTGGACATCGTGCTGAACCCGCTCGGCGTGCCGTCGCGTATGAACATCGGCCAGATTCTGGAAGTGCATCTGGGCTGGGCCGCCAAGGGCTTGGGTCGCAAGATCCAGCGCATGCTGGAAGCACAGGCCGCGGTCAGCGAGCTGCGCAAGTTCCTGGACGACATCTACAACCACGACAGCGCGATCAATGCGCAGCGTGTGGATCTGTCGCAGTTCAGCGATGAGGAACTGCTCAACCTGGGCAAGAACCTGATCGACGGCGTGCCGATGGCCACCCCGGTGTTCGACGGTGCCAGCGAAGCGGAAATCAAGCGCATGCTGGAACTGGCCGAACTGCCGCAGAGCGGTCAGACCCAGCTGTACGACGGTCGCACCGGCGAAGCGTTCGATCGCAAGACCACGGTCGGTTACATGCATTACCTGAAGTTGAACCACTTGGTCGACGACAAGATGCATGCCCGTTCGACCGGCCCGTACTCGCTCGTGACCCAGCAGCCGCTGGGCGGCAAGGCGCAGTTCGGTGGTCAGCGCTTCGGCGAAATGGAAGTCTGGGCGCTGGAAGCCTACGGCGCGGCCTACACCCTGCAGGAAATGCTGACGGTGAAGTCCGACGACGTGCAGGGCCGCAACCAGATGTACAAGAACATCGTCGATGGTGAGCACGAGATGGTCGCGGGCATGCCGGAGTCCTTCAACGTGTTGGTGAAGGAAATCCGCTCGCTGGCGATCAACATGGAACTGGAAGAGTGATCGAGCTGGATCCAGGCGCCGTCATGCGGTGCCTGGATCCGGAACGTAATGCCCTCGGTTTCATCTCAGATACGAAATTCCTCCGACCCGGAGATATCCAATGAAAGACCTGCTCAACCTCTTCAATCAACAGCGCCAGACGCTGGATTTCGACGCGATCAAGATCGCGCTGGCATCGCCTGACCTGATCCGTTCGTGGTCCTACGGCGAAGTGAAGAAGCCCGAAACCATCAACTACCGCACCTTCAAGCCGGAGCGTGACGGCCTGTTCTGCGCCGCGATCTTTGGCCCGATCAAGGATTACGAGTGCCTGTGCGGCAAGTACAAGCGCATGAAGCACCGTGGCGTGGTCTGCGAAAAGTGCGGCACCGAAGTCACCCTGGCCAAGGTGCGTCGCGAGCGCATGGGTCACATCGACCTGGCCTCGCCGGTCGCGCATATCTGGTTCCTCAAGTCGCTGCCCTCGCGTATCGGTTTGATGCTGGACATGACCCTGCGCGACATCGAGCGCGTGCTGTACTTCGAAGCCTACGTGGTCACCGAGCCGGGCCTGACCCCGCTCGAGCGCCGCCAGCTGCTGACCGAAGAGCAGTATCTGACCGCACGCCAGGAGTACAACGACGACTTCGACGCCGCCATGGGCGCCGAGGCCGTGTACGAGCTGCTGCGCACGATCGACCTGCAGTCGGAAATGACCCGTCTGCGCGAAGAAATCGCCAGCACCGGTTCGGAAACCAAGCTCAAGCGTCTGACCAAGCGCATCAAGTTGATCGAAGCCTTCCTGGAATCGGGCAACCGTCCGGAGTGGATGGTCATGACCGTGCTTCCCGTGCTGCCGCCGGACCTGCGTCCGCTGGTGCCGCTGGATGGCGGCCGCTTCGCGACCTCGGATCTGAACGATCTGTACCGCCGCGTGATCAACCGCAACAACCGTCTGCGTCGCCTGTTGGAGCTCAACGCTCCGGACATCATCGTGCGCAACGAAAAGCGCATGCTGCAGGAATCGGTCGATGCGCTGCTGGACAACGGCCGTCGCGGCCGTGCCATCACCGGCACCAACAAGCGTCCGCTGAAGTCGCTGGCCGACATGATCAAGGGCAAGCAGGGCCGGTTCCGTCAGAACCTGCTCGGCAAGCGCGTGGATTACTCCGGTCGTTCGGTCATCACCGTCGGTCCGTACCTCAAGCTGCACCAGTGCGGCCTGCCGAAGAAGATGGCGCTCGAGCTGTTCAAGCCGTTCGTGTTCGCCAAGCTGCAGCGTCGTGGCCTGGCCACCACCATCAAGGCCGCCAAGAAGCTCGTCGAGCGCGAAGAGGCGGAGGTGTGGGACATCCTCGAAGAAGTCATTCGCGAGCATCCGGTGCTGCTGAACCGTGCGCCGACCCTGCACCGTCTGGGCATCCAGGCGTTCGAGCCGGTGTTGATCGAAGGCAAGGCCATCCAGCTGCATCCGCTGGTATGTACCGCCTTCAACGCCGACTTCGACGGTGACCAGATGGCCGTCCACGTGCCGCTTTCGCTGGAAGCCCAGCTGGAAGCGCGTGCGCTGATGATGTCCACCAACAACATCCTGTCGCCGGCCAACGGCGAGCCGATCATCGTGCCGTCGCAGGACGTGGTGTTGGGCCTTTACTACATGAGCCGCGCCCTGGAGAACAAGAAGGGCGAGGGCATGGTGTTTGCGAACACCAGCGAAGTGAAGCGCGCCTACGACAACCGCGTGGTGGAACTGCACGCCAAGGTCAAGGTTCGCATCACCCAGGTGGACGTCGACGCCGTCGACGGCAAGCGCACCAGCGGCACCTCGATCGTGGACACCACGGTCGGTCGTGCGTTGCTGAGCGAAATCCTGCCGGAAGGTCTGCCGTTCCAGCTGGCCAACACCGAGATGACCAAGAAGAACATCTCGCGTCTGATCAACTCCAGCTACCGTCTGCTGGGCTTGAAGGACACCGTCGTGTTCGCCGACAAGCTGATGTACACCGGTTATGCCTACGCCACCCGCGCAGGCGTGTCGATCGGCATCGACGACATGCTGATCCCCGACGAGAAGAAGGGCATCCTCACCGAGGCAGAAGCCGAAGTCCTGGAAATCCAGGAGCAGTACCAGTCGGGCCTGGTCACCGCCGGCGAGCGTTACAACAAGGTCGTGGACATCTGGTCGCGTACCAGCGAGCGCATCGCCAAGGCGATGATGGACACCATCGGTACCGAGAAGGTTGAAAATGCCAAGGGCGAAACCATCGACCAGAAGTCGATGAACTCGCTCTACATCATGGCCGACTCCGGTGCGCGTGGTAGCCAGGCGCAGATCCGTCAGCTGGCCGGTATGCGCGGCCTGATGGCGCGTCCGGACGGCTCGATCATCGAGACCCCCATCAAGGCCAACTTCCGCGAAGGCTTGAACGTGCAGGAGTACTTCAACTCCACCCACGGTGCGCGTAAGGGTCTGGCCGATACCGCGTTGAAGACCGCGAACTCGGGTTACCTGACCCGTCGTCTGGTCGACGTCGCGCAGGACGTGGTGATCACCGAAGTCGATTGCGGCACCACCGAAGGGTTGATCATGACCCCGATCGTGGAAGGCGGCGACGTGGTGGAGCCGTTGAAGGAGCGCGTGCTGGGCCGTGTCGTGGCCGAGGACGTCTACCTGCCGGGCAACGACGAAGAGCCGATCGTCACCCGCAATACGCTGCTCGACGAAGCCTGGGTTGCCAAGCTGGAAGACGCCAGCGTGCAGTCGGTGAAGGTGCGTTCGACCATCAGCTGCGAATCGTCGTTCGGCGTGTGCGCACGTTGCTATGGTCGAGATCTTGCACGTGGTCACCAGGTCAACATCGGTGAAGCGGTCGGTGTCATCGCCGCCCAGTCGATCGGTGAGCCGGGTACCCAGCTGACCATGCGTACGTTCCACATCGGTGGTGCGGCATCGCGTGCGGCTGCGGTGGACAACATCACCGTCAAGACCACCGGTTCGGTGAAGTTCAACAACCTCAAGTCGGTGGCGCATGCCAGCGGCGCACTGGTTGCGGTCTCGCGTTCTGGCGAACTGTCCGTGCTCGATGGCCACGGCCGCGAGCGCGAGCGTTACAAGCTGCCGTACGGCGCCACCATCACCGCCAAAGACGGCGATGCGGTCAAGGCCGGGCAGGGCGTGGCCAACTGGGATCCGCATAACCACCCGATCGTGTCGGAAGTGGCCGGTTTCATTCGCTTCATCGACTTCGTCGACGGCGTCACCGTCATCGAGAAGACCGACGAACTGACTGGCCTGGCCTCGCGCGAAATCACCGACCCGAAGCGTCGCGGTGCGCATGCCAAGGAACTGCGCCCGATCGTGCGCATCGTCGATGGCAAGGGCAACGACCTGACGATCCCCAATACGGATCTGCCGGCGCAGTACCTGTTGCCCCCGCGCTCCATCGTCAACCTGCAGGACGGCGCCGCTGTCGGCGTGGGCGACGTGGTCGCCAAGATCCCGCAGGAAGCGTCCAAGACCCGCGACATCACCGGTGGTCTGCCGCGCGTTGCCGACTTGTTCGAAGCACGCAAGCCGAAGGATCCGGCGATCCTGGCCGAGCGCTCGGGCATCATCAGCTTCGGTAAGGACACCAAGGGCAAGCAGCGTCTGATCATCAAGGACACCGATGGGTCGGAACACGAAGAGCTGATCCCGAAGTACCGCCAGATCATCGTGTTCGAAGGCGAGCATGTGACCAAGGGCGAGACCGTGGTGGACGGCGAGCCGAGCCCGCAGGACATCCTGCGTCTGTTGGGTGTCGAGCCGCTGGCCGCGTATCTGGTCAAGGAAATCCAGGACGTGTATCGCCTGCAGGGCGTGAAGATCAACGACAAGCACATCGAGGTGATCACTCGCCAGATGCTGCGCAAGGTCGAGATCACCGACCAGGGCACCAGCAAGTTCCTCAATGGCGAGCAGGTCGAGCGCCAGCGCGTCATCGAGGAAAATGTCCGCCTGGTCAAGCGCAACGAACTGCCGGCCAAGTACGATCCGGTGCTGCTGGGTATCACCAAGGCCTCGCTGGCCACCGAGTCGTTCATCTCGGCGGCCTCGTTCCAGGAGACCACGCGCGTGTTGACCGAGGCTGCCGTGCGCGGTACCCGCGACAACCTGCGCGGCCTGAAGGAAAACGTGATCGTGGGTCGCCTGATCCCGGCCGGTACCGGTCTGGCGTATCACGCCGGCCGTCGTAAGTCGTCGGGTCTGACCGACTCGGAAATGGAAACGCTGTCGGGCAAGCCCGCAGTTGCCGAACCGGTCGCAGCTGTGGCGGACGCTGGGGCGGACGAGGAGTAAGCGCTTGCGACGGCGTTCGCAAGATCGCCGTCAGCCAAGCCAGAGGAGGGCAGGAAGCCCTCCGTTTTCCGGCCTTTGGATGGGCCAGCAGGGTTGGGTTTCCGTGAAGTTGACGGAGTTTCGTCCTGCCAGCTATACTTCCCTGTCTCGGCGGGCCGTTTTTCGGCCTGCCTTCGTTTTCGTGCAAGGCCGTCTCGGCCTCTCTAATCAGAAGAATCAACTGATGACGACGATCAATCAGCTGGTCCGCAAGCCTCGGCAAGCGACCACCTACAAGAGTGCCTCCCCGGCACTGGACAAGTGTCCGCAGCGCCGCGGCGTCTGCACACGCGTCTACACCACTACCCCGAAGAAGCCGAACTCGGCCCTGCGTAAGGTTGCCAAAGTGCGCCTGACCAATCAGGAAGAGGTCATCAGCTACATCGGTGGTGAAGGCCACAACCTACAGGAGCACTCCGTGGTCCTGATTCGTGGTGGCCGCGTCAAGGATCTTCCCGGTGTGCGTTATCACACCGTCCGTGGTTCGCTGGACGCCGCCGGCGTCGCAAAGCGCCGTCAAGGTCGTTCCAAGTACGGCGCCAAGCGCCCGAAGAGCTAAGGAAATACTCCAATGTCCCGTAAAGGTTCTACTCCGCAGCGCACCGTCCTGCCTGATCCAAAGCATGGCAGCGAAACCATTGCCCGCTTCATCAATATGGTGATGCAAAGTGGCAAGAAGTCGGTTGCTGAGAAAATTGTCTATGGCGCGATGGACGTCATTGGCGAAAAGAATCCGAATGCCGTCGAGCTGGTGCAGAAAGCACTGGACAACGTGGCCCCGGCTGTCGAAGTTAAATCGCGTCGCGTCGGTGGTGCTACCTATCAGGTGCCCGTCGAAGTGCGCTCCTCACGTCGTACAGCGCTGGCAATGCGCTGGTTGATCGATTCCGCGCGCAAGCGTGGCGAGAACACCATGCCGCGCAAGCTGGCTGCAGAACTGTTGGACGCCTCGGAAAGCCGTGGCGGCGCGATCAAGAAGCGCGAAGAGACTCACCGTATGGCGGAAGCGAACAAGGCGTTCGCACACTACCGCTGGTGACCTCGGGGGCCTTGGTAACGGGGCCCTTCAGCACCATATGAGTGCTGTTTGCGACGCGTCTCGCGTCGCATTCAATCCGAAGGCCGCCGAAAGGCGGCGTTCGGCCATCCGAAATCCAAGAAATTGAGAGGCTCCCCGTGGCCCGCACCACCCCTATCGAGCGTTACCGCAACTTCGGCATCATGGCCCACATCGATGCCGGCAAGACCACCACTTCCGAGCGCATCCTGTTCTACACCGGTGTCAGTCACAAGATCGGCGAAGTCCATGACGGCGCTGCAGTGATGGACTGGATGGAGCAGGAGCAGGAGCGTGGTATCACCATCACCTCCGCTGCGACCACTGCGTTCTGGTCGGGCATGGACAAGTCCATGCCGCAGCATCGCCTGAACATCATCGATACCCCCGGGCACGTCGACTTCACCATCGAAGTGGAGCGCTCCTTGCGCGTGCTCGACGGTGCGGTGTTCGTGCTTTGTGCGGTCGGTGGCGTGCAGCCGCAGTCCGAGACCGTGTGGCGCCAGGCCAACAAGTATTCCGTGCCGCGCATGGCCTTCGTCAACAAGATGGACCGTACCGGTGCCAACTTCGACAAGGTCGTTGAACAGCTGAGAGCCCGTCTGGGTGCCTACGCCGTGCCGATGCAGGTGCCGATCGGCGCTGAAGACGGTTTCGAGGGCGTGGTCGACCTGTTGAAGATGAAGGCGATTCATTGGGATATCGCGTCACAGGGCACCACCTTCGAATACGGCGACATCCCGGCCGACCTGGTCGAGATTGCGACCGAGGCGCGTTCGTTCATGGTCGAAGCGGCTGCAGAAGCCAGCGAAGAACTCATGGACAAGTACCTCAACGAAGGCGACCTGAGCGAAGAAGAGATCCTGGTGGGTCTGCGCGAGCGCACCCTGAAGGTCGAGATCGTGCCGGTGTTCTGCGGCTCGGCGTTCAAGAACAAGGGTGTGCAGGCAATGCTAGACGGCGTTGTGCATCTGCTGCCGTCGCCGGCCGACCGTCCGCCGGTTGCCGGCATCGACGAAGACGAGAAGGAAGACAGCCGTCCTGCGACCGACACCGCGCCGTTCTCGGCGTTGGCGTTCAAGATCATGACCGATCCGTTCGTGGGCTCGCTGACGTTCTTCCGTGTCTACTCGGGCACGCTGAATTCCGGCGACCAGGTCTATAACCCGGTCAAGTCGAAGAAAGAGCGCGTGGGCCGCATCCTGCAGATGCATTCCAACAATCGCGAAGAGATCAAGGAAGTGCGCGCTGGTGACATCGCCGCGGCCGTGGGTCTGAAGGACGTCACCACCGGCGACACGCTGTGTGCGCAGGACAAGATCATCACCCTGGAGCGCATGGTTTTCCCGGAGCCGGTGATCTCGATGGCGGTGGAGCCCAAGACCAAGTCGGACCAGGAAAAGATGGGTACGGCGCTGGGTCGCCTGGCGCAGGAAGATCCCTCGTTCCGCGTCAAGACCGATGAAGAATCCGGCCAGACCATCATCTCCGGCATGGGCGAGTTGCACCTGGACATCATCGTCGACCGCATGCGTCGCGAGTTCAATGTCGAGGCCAATGTCGGCAAGCCGCAGGTTGCGTATCGCGAAACGATCCGCAAGACCGACGTCAAGTCCGACTACAAGCACGCCAAGCAGTCCGGTGGTAAGGGTCAGTACGGTCACGTCGTGATCGAGCTGTCGCCGATGACCGAAGAAGATCGCAAGAGCGATAACGTCAAAGACGATTTCCTCTTCATCAATGACATCACCGGCGGCATCATTCCGAAGGAATTCATCCCCTCGGTCGAAAAGGGCCTGCGCGAAACGATCACCAGTGGTCCGATCGCAGGCTTCCCGGTGGTAGGCGTGAAGGTCAAACTGGTGTTCGGCTCGTACCACGACGTCGACTCCTCGGAAATGGCGTTCAAGCTGGCCGCATCGATGGCGTTCAAGCAGGGCTTTGCGAAAGCCAGCCCGGTGTTGCTCGAGCCGATCATGAAGGTCGAGATCGTCAGCCCGGAGGATTACCTGGGCGACGTGATGGGCGACGTGAGCCGCCGTCGCGGCGTGTTGCAGGGCCAGGACGACAGTCCGTCGGGCAAGATCATCAATGCGATGATTCCGCTGGGTGAAATGTTCGGCTACGCGACCTCGCTGCGCTCGATGAGCCAGGGGCGTGCGACGTTCTCGATGGAATTCGACCATTACGAAGAGGCGCCGGCCAACATCGCCGACGCCGTTACCAAGAAGGGCTGAGTTCGCTCAGCCGCTTCAAAAATTTTCTAATTAGAGGTAGTAAGTCATGGCAAAAGCTAAATTCGAGCGCACCAAGCTGCACGTCAATGTCGGCACCATCGGTCACGTTGACCATGGCAAGACCACGTTGACCGCTG
>NZ_MDEE01000060.1 GCF_002939865.1 Xanthomonas dyei | reverse complement strand
GCACGACAGCCTGGGCGGGCTAACGCCCGCCGAGTTCCGTGATCAACATTAACCGCAGACCTCTAGTTTTGGCTGGCACTGAATTGCGGGGATGTCGGGATAAGGACGTTTGCTCGGCATCCGAGTACGATTGCTGTATCAACTTAAAGTCCATAACGCGCTCTAGGAAAGACACAAGATAAGCCAAGGCGCTAAGCTTCTGTATCGGCCAACCAGGCGTCACAGAGCGAATCAACCATGCAGCGGAATCCGGAGCTGTATCCTAAAGACGATAATGGCGACACCTTGTGGCACATTGCGCAGCAGGGCGTGGATCTTTCCAAGCCGCGCGAGATTGCGTTTTCAGTGGTGTTCCCGAACAAAGAGTCGGCACTGGAATTTTCGGTGACGTTGCTGCGCTTCGAGCAGAAGGTGCGTTGTTGCCACTACCCGGAAAACACGGCGTTTCCGATGGATGTCACGGTGTACCCGACCATGGTGCCGACATACAAGGCGATTTGCGCGTTCGAGGAGGAGTTGGCGACAGAGGCCAAGCCCTTGGGTGGGTTGAACGATGGATGGGAATTTTCTGTAGACACCAAAGACGTCTGATGTGCGCGGTAGGTGCGTTGGAGAGCGCGGCGTGCGGGCTCTCCAACAGGTTAGGCCACATCAACGCGACGATTGCGGGACGCGGCGCAGCTGTGACACGTCGTAGCCCATTGCGGCGATACGCGAGACCGCCTGCTGATAGTCGGCATCGGAGACCTGCGGGGTCCGTGCCATGTACCAGACGTAGTCGCGTTTGCTGCGCGCCACGATGGTCTGGGTATAGTCGGCATCGCGCCAGGCGATGACATATTCGGCCTTGAACGGCCAGAGGAATTGCATGCTCCATAGCGCGCCGTTGCCATTCTCTGCGACTTTGCCGATCGGGTGCATGGACTTGAGCGGGGCCTGGAAGCTGCCTTTGCGGAAGGTGAAGGTGGTCTGGATACGGCCATCCGGTCGCAGCGCATAACTCTCTACTGCGTCGTAGGCCTTGCGCTCGGGACGGGTTGGAATATGTGCGATGACATACCAGTCGCCCATGAAGCGCGGCACGTCAACGCTGTCTGCGCGGGGCAGTGCGGCGCGCGGCTCGCTGCCGCTTGCATTGCCGTAGACCGCAAGGGTGAGTAAGAACAGCATCGACGCCTGGCGCATGGCAACCTCTCTCAAAAAAGCTCAGTGCAGGGGCATACGTTGCGACGATGCGTGTGGATGCAGCGTGCAATGCGCTGCCTATCGAAAGGCGCGGTGGGTTCCCATTCGTTGACGGGCTCTACCGGTGCAAGGACGGCTCGGACGCATTGAAGAATGCGATGGCTGCGATGGCTGCGGTGGTCACAGGCGGTAGCAGGCAGGTTTGCACGATCTCCCACCTCGGCTCGACAGCCGGTTCGCGAGTGTGACGATCAGGTGCTATGCCGGTGCGGGGTCGGGAGCGAGCTTAGGGCAACGCTGCATAAGTCTTGTCATCCAGGCGATAGCGTGAGGCCATGGACGTGAATCGCTGGCTTGCGAGGCCTTGGAGTTTCTGCTTTCGCGGGAATGACTGGCGCGGGGGACTTGATGAGCGTTGCCTTACAGTGACTGATACGTCACGAGCAGTCATCAGATGGAGGTGAACGGCGTACTCAGCACTGGAGTGTACGGGTGGTTGGTGCCGCGCCGAGGAGCGGCCGAGCCTGCGTGGCCATGAGCGATGTCGTTCTGTCAGCCGCTCTGATGCGCAGTTGGCCGGCGACCCCATGATGGACAGACAGCAGCGGACCTGATCGCCACCGCCATCTCACCAAGGCGAGACCGCATCCTTCCCGTACGGATAAATCGTCGCAATCGTCCCATCCGCCAGATGCTCCAGCGGTGCCATCTTGATGTTGCGCAGATGGGTCTGGCCGCCCGACACCACGGCGTCGTGATAGAACAGATACCACTGGCCGTCGAATGCGCAGATGGAGTGGTGGGTGGTCCAGCCGATCACCGGCTGCATCAGTACGCCCTGGTAGCGGAATGGGCCATACGGCGAGTCGCTGGTGGCGTAGCAGATCAGGTGCGTATCGCCGGTGGAATACGACAGGTAGTAACGACCGGCATGGCGGTGCAGCCAGGGGCCTTCGAAGAAGCGACGGTCGAGGTCGTCGGCGCGTAGCGGGGCGCCGTGTTCGTCGAGGATGACGATCTCGCGCGTGGGTTCGGCCAGTGCGGTCATGCTCTCGTGCAGGCGCGCCACGCGCGGGCCCAGTGCGGGCGCATCGCCCTCCGGTTCCTGGTTGGTCTGCGCGTAGACGTTGTCGCGATAGTGCTGCAGCTGACCACCCCAGATGCCGCCGAAGTACAGGTAATGCGCGCCATCGTCGTCGGCGAACACGGCCGGGTCGATCGAGTAGGTGCCGGCGATCGGTTCGGCTTCGGCGATGAAGGGGCCGTGGGGTTGATCGCCGACTGCCACACCGATCTGGAAGATGCCGTCGGCGCGCTTTGCCGGGAAATACAAATAGGTCTTGCCATTGCGTTGCGCTGCATCCGGTGCCCACATCTGGCGCTGGGCCCACGGCACGTCGCGCACGTGCAGCACTTCGCCCAGGTCTTCGACCGGCGCGTTGGGATGCGCCATGCGAAAGACGTGGTAATCCTCCATGCCGAAATGCGAGCCGTCGTCGCTGAAGGCCACGCCGGCATCGATGTCGTGCGAGGGATAGATGTACAGCGCGCCGTCGAAGACGTGTGCGGATGGGTCAGCGGTGTAGAGATGGGTGACCAGCGGTGCGGAAATGGCGGTGCGCGCCAGCGCCTGCAGTGTGGCGGCTTGCAGTTCATCGGACATGCGCGGACCTGTGCATGAGGTGGAAGGAAGGGGTTAGGGCGACGCGAGCGGAGCGGCCTGACGGCGCACGCCCAGTTCGCGTTCGATGCGGGATTCCAGCGGTTTGTCGATCTCGTAAAACACCAGTAGTGCGGTGCCGAGCAGGAACGGGATGGACGCATACACGCTGATGGCTAACCGAATGCCGTCGGTGACCGCGCCGCTTTGCTGCGGCAGCGCAGCGTCGTAGCCATAGACGGCGAGCAGGCCGGCGACCAGTGCGCCGCCGACGCTCAGGCCGATCTTCAGGCCGCACAACATCGCCGAAAAAATGATGGCAGTGGCGCGGCGGTGGTTCTTCCACTCCGAGTAATCGGCTACGTCGGCAATCATCGCCCACAGCAACGGGATGGTGATGCCGTAGAAAAAGCCGTGCAGCACATAGGAGCCGAATACCCAGCCGATCGCGGTGGGCGGATACACATAGAACGCTAATAGAAACAGCGTGGAAATCAGCAGTGCCCCACCAAACACATTGCGCTTGCCGTAGCGGTCGGCCAGGTGTTTGGAAAACCCGATGCCCACG
Organism: Xanthomonas dyei; assembly: GCF_002939865.1. Taxonomy (GTDB): domain Bacteria; phylum Pseudomonadota; class Gammaproteobacteria; order Xanthomonadales; family Xanthomonadaceae; genus Xanthomonas; species Xanthomonas dyei. The sequence continues at coordinate 16,357 of NZ_MDEE01000060.1, read as the reverse complement.
ATCATGGCCAGGATGCCGCCGGCACTGAACACGCTAAACGCCGAGGTTGGCGCGTCTTGCGGCCACTGCAAGGCGCTCATGCCGGCGCCGGTCAGCACGCTGTTGATTGCGGCAATAAACCGGTTGAATCCGGCGGCATCGAGAAAGTGGGTCAGCGCGCCCGCGTCGAGGGTGTACTTGAAGTAGTAGATGTACATCCCGCCCTTCATGGCGAGATTGATGAAGACCAGAATGGTCAGTGCCAGCATCACCAACCAGGGTTTGTTGCGCACCAGGTCGGTGAGGTCCTGTCGGACGCTGCTGCGTTGTTCGGCGATCGGCAGCACGCGCTCGCGGGTGGTAAAAAAGGTGATCAGAAAGCACAGCGTGCCGACCGCGGCGAACAACCCCATGGTGTTGCGAAAGCCTTGCGCCTTGTCGCCATTGCCCAGGATCAGCACCAGCGGCAGCAGCAGGACCTGGATGATGAACTGCGCAAAGGTCACTGCCAGAAAGCGATACGCCGACAGGCTGTTGCGCTGCTCCATGCTGCCGGTGAGTACGCCGCTCAGCGCCGAATACGGCAGGTTGTTGGCCACGTAGACCAGCATCAGCAAGGTGTAGGTGGCGAAGGCGTAGGTGATCTTGCCGTGCTCGCCCAGCGCAGGTGTGTTGAAGGCCGCCAGCGACAGTGCGCCGAATGGCAGCGCGGTCCACAGGATCCACGGGCGAAACTTGCCCCAGCGGGTGCGGGTGCGATCGGCCAGGATGCCGATGATGGGCGTAAACACGAACGCGCCGAGCAGGCCGACCACGAAGATCAACGTGGCCGCCGCGCTCGCCGGGATGCGGAACACGTCGGTGTAGAAAAACGCCAAAAACGTCACCAGCGTCTGGAAGATCAGATTGGCAGCCAGGTCGCCCAGGCTGTAGCCGATCTTTTCGCGCACGGAGAGCTGCTGTGATCGATCGTTCATGAGGTGAGGCGAGCTCGAAGAGTGCTACGGAAAACGCCGCGGCGCGCGCTACGCCGCTGGCCGCGATCCCTCTGGATCGCGGTTGCAGGCACAGCGCCTGAAGTGTCGGGCAAAACGTCGTGTGCCGTCGCGCAGGCAGGTTGGACGGCGCGCGTCAGACGGAGTGCACGCGCAGCACGCGTGCACTCCGAACACCCGCTACACCCGGCAACCAGCGGCGAGCGCGTCTCGATGGACACTGTCAAAACGTGCCGCGGATGCCGAGCATGACGGTGCGCCCGGGCTCGTACAGGTCGTAGGTGGCGTTGGGCCACGCATAGGTGGTGCGCAGCGGCTCGTCGGTGATGTTGGTGACGTTGAGCGTGAGTTGCGGCTTGGAAGGCAGCCAGTCCAGCGCATAGCTGGCCGACAGATCCAGCTGGCCGCGTGCATCGGCATTGAGGCGTGCGTAGGGGATGCCGTTCTGGTTGGCGCCGGAGATCACCATGTCGTCGTTCCAGGTGTAGGACAGGCGCACCGAGGCGGCGTTCTTTTCCCAGTACACGGTGCCGTTCCACAGATTGGGCGCCACACCGACGGCCACTGCGGGAATGCCCTCGCCTTCCGAAGATTGGGTGACATGGGTGTAGTTCACGCTGAAGCCCATGCCGTCGACCAGCTTGTCCAACGGCTGCACCCAGATCGCTTCGGTGCCGCGGATGTTGAGCACGCCATCGGCGTTGACCTGGGTCTGCACGTCTACCGTGGCGGCATTGGGGCCACCGCGCTGGTCCAGGCCGGCTTGCTGGATCGGCAGCAGGCTCTCGTAGGGCACACCAAGATCGTTGAAAGGAATGCGCCGCACGCCATTGACGGTGAAGCCGCTGATGCGCTTGTTGAACAGCGTCAGGCCCACATAGCCTTCGCCGCCGGTGTACCACTCGCCGCCGAAGTCGACATTGGTGGACAGATACGGCGCCAGGTTTGGATTGCCCTGGGTCGCGGTTTGTGCGGACGGATCGCTGAAATTGGTGTTGGGCAACATCGCGCTCGGGTCCGGGCGGGTGAGCGTGCGCGAGCTGGACAGGCGCAGCACCACGTTGTCGGCCACATCCCAGGCCGCGTTGAACGAGGGCAGGGTTTCGGCGTAATCGGAATCGAGTACCTGCACGCGGCGGATGCCGTTGATGGTGACCGGGCCGGTGATGGTCTGGTCGGTGGTGACGTAACGCACACCGGCGTTGAAGCGCAGCGTACGGTTCCACACTTCGGTTTCGGCGTTGGTTTCGATATAGAAACCCAGGTTCTTTTCGCGGATGCCGCCGGCCGAGGCGCCGGTGTTGGCGGAGTTGGTTTCCGGGGCGGAATCGCGTGGCGCGTAATAGTTGGTGTCGCCCAGGAAACGGTTGAAATCGGCAGTGATGAAGCCGCCCGGGCCGGGCCGCAGATAACTGGCCAGGGCCGCATTCGGGACTGCCGAACCAGGGCCGCCGTTGCACACGTTGCCGCCACCGCCGCGGCACACCACCTGCTCCCAGGCAATGCTGTTGTCGAAGCCGCGAATGGTGCGCTCGGCCTGGTCGTAGGCAGCGCCGATCTTGATGTTGCGCTTGTCTTCGCCGAACTGCAGATCGGCACGTCCACCACGGGTCTGGGTGACGCGCTTTTCGTTCTGAATATTGACCCGGCCGCCGCTCCAGCCCCAGCCCAGGTTCGGGTCGTTGAGATCCAGCGGGCTGCTGATCGACGGGCGGTCGCCGCCTTGGTTGCGGTAATCGACGGTGGTGAACGGCGAGGTGACCAGGATGCTGGGTGACTCGCGATCCAGCCAGCTACGCGTGGCATTGGCCTGCACGTTGAGCTTGATGTCCTGCTCGGCACCGAACAGCAGTTCGGCACCGGGATTGACGCTCCAGAACTTGACTTCTTCGCGGTACGGGCGCGCTTCCAAAAAATACTGCGCGTTGGCGAAGGTGGTGCTGGTGACCACGTTGTTCTGATCCAGCTGCATGCCCAGTGGGATCATGTTGCCGTTGCGGCCGATCAGATTCATGCTGATCCGCTCGGTGGTGCGCTTGGCTTCGGAATACAGCGTGTCCAGGTAGAAATGCATGCTGTCGGAGGGCCGCCATTCCAGCGACATCACCGACGCATCGCGGTCACGATCGCCATTCATGTACACGCTGCGGCCCAGGCGCGGAATCAATGCATCGCTGATCTGGTCGATGCTCAAGCCCGGGTTGCGTGCCAGCAGCCATGCCGCGTCGATGGTTTCGCCGGTGGTCAAGCCGCTGCCGGCGGTGGCCGGCACGCGGTCTGGAATGCGCCAGTTGCCGCCGCCGTTGACGTTGCAGGCCGCCGGCTGATTGGTCGCCGGCGTGCCTGCAGGCGGGGTGAGCCCGCATTGGGTATAGGTCAGGCCGGGGTTGGTCCAGCCCACGCTTTCGAAGCCGCGCACGCCCAGCTTGCTGCGCACCGAGGCCACGCCGAACAACGCGCCGAGCGTGCCTGCTTCGTTGGTCCAGCTGCCCATGAAGGCGCCACGCGGGGTGGTCTTTTCGCTGGTGTTGTTCCAGTCGGCCTGCGCCTGGTAGGTGAAGTGCACGCCGGGGCGATCGAATGGACGCGCGCTGCGCATGTCCACCACACCGGAGACGCCGCCTTCGAGCATGCTGGCGGTGGGCGTCTTGCTCACGGTGAGCTGGGTGAAGAATTCGGTGGGAAACAGGTTCAGATCGACTTCGCGATTCTGGTTCTGCGCATTCAGACCGATCGAGGCGGTGGCGATGCTGGCGCCGTTGAGCGTGGTCTTGGTGAAGCTGGTGCCCAGGCCGCGGATGGCGATGTTGAGGCCTTCGCCGTTGACGTCGCGCGCCAGCTGCACACCGGGGATGCGGTTGAGCGACTCGGCGATATTCATGTCCGGAAATTTGCCGATGTCCTCGGCAAACACGGTGTCGGCAAAGCCGACCGAGTCGCGCTTGGCATCGGTGGAAAACTGGATGCTGCGTCGGTAGCCGGAAACGGTGACGGTGTCGAGCTGGGTCACTGCGTCATTGTTGCCGGCCGTGGCCGGTGGCGTTTGCGCGGCGCTGTCGGCGTCGGTGGACTGTGCCCAGGCGGCAGTGCTGGTCATGCCCAGCAGGAGGGACCCCAACGCGCAGGACAACGCGGTACGTGCGTAGCTGTTCTTCACCGTATTCCCTTCCCTAACAGGTGAGCAGATGTCCCACGCATCGCCCCTGCGCAGGGAGTGCCGCTGCCGGGAATCGGCGCGACGATGATGCGATGGGGGAGACTGGCGATCAGTGGCGCTGGATGTTAGCGCTACCAAATTCAGAACATCACGCTGCAGGGCAGCATAGTTGCCGGGGCATAGCGCGTTGGCGTTGCCTCGCTGCCTGGCACGCGGACGAACGGTGACGACGTGCTGCAGTGCGCGATGGATTCGGGCGAGTAGCATGGTAATGGTAGCGCTATCACCCGTAGCGCAAGGCCACCTTTGTGCAGGTGCAGTGGTCGATGAATCGAATCGGACAACGCGCAAGCGAGCGGCATGCGCCCGCTAATGCTGCCAGGTACTGCAGCAATTGCCGGCGTGCATGCGCGGCGGTGGTGGGCCGGCAGGGGCCGTGCCCATGAGCGATGCGCCTGCGGTCGATGCTGCCGGCGCCGGGGCGCGCCTGGGGCGGGTGCGCTGGCGCGTCTGCGCGCTGCTGCTGGCGGCGACCACCATCAACTACGTGGACCGTCAGGTGCTGGGCGTGCTGGCGCCGTTTCTGCAGACGCAGATCGGCTGGAACGAGATCCAGTACGGTTACATCGTCACCGCGTTTCAGGCGGCCTATGCGCTGGGCCTGTTGTGCAGCGGTGCGGTGATCGACCGCTTCGGGACACGGCTGGGCTATGCGTTGGCGATCGGGGTGTGGAGTCTGGCGGCGATGGGCCATGCGTTGGCCACCAGCGTGGTGGGCTTTGCGATTGCGCGGTTTTTCCTGGGGCTGGGCGAGTCCGGCAACTTTCCCGCCGCGCTCAAGACTGTGGCCGAATGGTTCCCGCGACGCGAGCGTGCGCTGGCCACCGGCATCTTCAATTCCGGCTCCAACATCGGTGCCATCGTCGCGCCGCTGCTGGTGCCGGTGATCGCTACTGCCTGGGGCTGGCAGGCGGCCTTTCTGTTTACCGGGATACTGAGCGCCACCTGGCTGGTGGTGTGGTGGTGCAGTTACCACGCGCCCGAGCAGCAACCCGGCCTGTCGAGCGCGGAACTGGCGCACATCCGCAGCGATGCGCATGAGCCGGTGCAAGCGCGGTTGTCGTGGCTGCAGGTGCTGCGGCATCGCCAGGCCTGGGCGTTCGTGCTGGGCAAGTTCATCACCGACCCGATCTGGTGGTTCTTCCTGTTCTGGTTGCCGAAATTCCTGCATGCCGAGTACGGCCTGAGTCTGCTGCAGCTGGGTGCGCCATTGATCGTGATCTTCGTGCTGGCCGATATCGGCAGCATCGCCGGTGGCTGGGTTGCCGGGCGCTTCATCGCGCGCGGCTGGAGCGTCAACCGGGCACGCAAGACCGCGATGCTGATCTGCGCAATCTCGGTAGTGCCGATCGTGTTCGCCGCACGTGCAGACAACCTGTGGGTGGCGGTCGGTTTGATCGGTTTGGCCACCGCCGCGCACCAGGGCTGGTCGGCCAATCTGTTTACGCTGCCCTCGGACATGTTTCCGCGGCATGCGGTGGCCACCGTGGTGGGCATCGGCGGATTTGCCGGCGCAGTGGGCGGCATGTTGATCGCCACCTTCATCGGGTTTTTACTGCAGGCAACCGGCAGCTACGTGCCGGTGTTTCTGATGGCCGGCTCGGCCTACCTGTTGGCATTGGCCCTCGTGCATGCGCTGGTGCCGCGGCTGCAGCCGGCGCAGCTGCCTTCGGCCACCGCAACGCCTCCATCTTCCTGAGGAATCGTCATGTCCCTGCACACCGCGAGAATCGCACTGTTGCTGGCAGCAAGTATCGCATCGGTGGCGCAAGCCGCGCCGCTGGCAGCGGGCGCGTCCAAGTTTCTGGGTAGCGCCTACAGCCCGCAACAGGCGCAGGGCTTTGCGCAGTACTGGAACAAGCTCACCCCGGAAAACGGCGGCAAGTGGGGCACGGTAGAGGCGGTACGCGACCAGATGGACTGGCGCACATTGGATACCGCTTACCGGTTCGCAAAAGCCAACGGCATGCCGTTCCAGATGCATGTGATGGTGTGGGGCAATCAGCAGCCGGAATGGATCAAGAGCTTGCCCCCGGCCGAGCAGCGCCGCGAGATCGAGCAATGGTTTGCCGCCGTGGCCCAGCGCTACCCGGACATCGATCTGCTGGAAGTGGTCAACGAGCCGCTCAACGACCCGCCCAGCAAGGCCGACACCGGCGGCGGCAATTATCTGCAGGCGCTCGGCGGTGAGGGCGCCAGCGGCTGGGAGTGGGTACTGCAGTCGTTTCGGCTCGCGCGCCAGCACTTTCCGCATACCAAGCTGATGATCAACGACTACAGCATCACCAACAACACGCAGGCCACGCAGAAATATCTGCAGATCGTGCGGTTGCTGCAGCGCGAACAGTTGGTCGATGCCATCGGCATCCAGGAGCATGCGTTCGAGACCACGCCAAACGTGGCGATGTCGGTGCATCGCAGCAATCTGGATGCATTGGCCGCCACCGGCTTGCCGATCTACATCACCGAATTCGACCTGGATGGGCCAAGCGATGCGCAGCAGCTGGCCGATTACCAGCGCGTGTTTCCGATCTTCTGGGAGCACCCGGCGGTGCGCGGCATCACGCTGTGGGGATTCCGCCCTGGCCTGTGGCGCGATAAGGACGCCGCTTATCTGGTGCGTGGCGATGGCAGCGAGCGTCCGGCGCTGACCTGGTTGCGCGATTACGTCGCTGCCCATCCCGGCACGCCTGCGCCCTGATGCGCGCGTTGCACGACCCATCTCAACTGTTCGGTGCCCCGACCCCATGCCCACCTCCTTCCCGCTGACCTTGCACGACGACCGCCTGTTGCCGGCCGACCCCGGCACGCGGGCGATTGCGCGCCGGTTGTATGCGCAGATCGCCACGCTGCCGATCATCAGCCCGCACGGCCATACCGACCCGGCCTGGTTCGCGACCAATGCCGCGTTCGCCAATGCCACCGAACTGTTGCTGGTGCCCGATCACTACGTGTTCCGCATGTTGTACAGCCAGGGCATCGACCTGGATGCGTTGGGCATCCCGCACGCCGATGGCACGCGCGCGCCGGTGGACCCGCGCGCGGCCTGGCGCGTGTTTGCTGCGCACTACACGTTGCTGCGCGGCACACCGTCGGCGGTATGGCTCAACCATGTCTTCCACACCGTCTTCGAGTTGCGCATCCGCCTGGATGCCGGCACTGCCGATCATTACTACGACCACATCACCGCCGCGCTGCAGACGCCAGGTTTTCGTCCGCGTGCGCTGTTCGAGCGTTTCGCCATCGAGGTGATCGCCACCACCGAATCGCCGCTGGACACGCTGCAGCATCACGCGACCATTCGCGACAGCGGCTGGGCTGGCCGCGTGGTGACCGCGTACCGCCCGGACCCGGTGGTGGACCCGGAGCATGAGCAGTTTGCCGGTGCGCTGCAGCAGTTCGGCGCGCTTACCGGCGAAGACGTGCTGACCTGGCCAGGCTACCTGCGCGCGCATCGGCAACGCCGCGCATTCTTCGCCGCGCATGGCGCGACCTCCACCGATCATGGCCACCCCAGTGCCGCCACCGCCGACCTGTCGCCGGGCGAGGCGCAACGCCTGTTCGACACCGTAGTGCGTGGCGCTGCCACGCCGGAACAGGCCGAGTTGTTCCGCGCGCAGGTGCTGACCGAAATGGCGGCGATGAGCCTGGACGATGGCTTGGTGATGCAGCTGCATCCGGGCTGCTTTCGCAATCACAACCGGCCGTTGTTTGAGCGCTACGGGCGCGACAAGGGCGCCGATATTCCGATGCGCACCGACTATGTGCATGCGCTCAAACCATTGCTGGATCGCTACGGCAACGACCCGCGCCTGCGCCTGATCGTGTTCACCCTGGACGAAACCAGCTACAGCCGCGAACTGGCACCTTTGGCCGGCCATTACCCCTCGCTGCTGCTGGGCCCGGCATGGTGGTTTCATGATGCGCCGGAGGGCATGTGGCGCTTCCGCGAGCAGACCCTGGCCAGCGCCGGTTTCTACAACACGGTGGGTTTCAACGACGACACGCGTGCATTCCTGTCGATCCCGGCCCGCCACGATGTCGCGCGGCGCGTAGACAGCGCGTTCCTGGCCAAGCTGGTCGCCGAGCATCGCTTGGAGGAAGACGAAGCGGTGGAGGTGGCGATGGATCTAGCGTATCGGCTGCCCAAGCAGGCTTACAAGCTGTGACGCAACCGCAGCGCTGCGTGTGCGGCAGTGATACGACGCAGCAGCGGCGTGCAAGGTCGCGTCATATGCAATGGGGGGGCTGAGGTCATGACCAACGTACAGTCGCCACGCGCTGCAACTGCAACGTGGCGCAATGCCATGCGGGTTAGCTGCACCAACATGATCTACACCGTCATGATCTGTGCCGGGCTTGCACTACCCACCCTCGACGCCATCGCACAGACCAGCGCACCGCGCGAGCGGGTGTCGCTCAACGCGCAATGGCGCTTTCAGCGTGACGACCCGCCGGGCAATACGGTGGTGCTCGATTATGACGCGCGCCCGCAGGTGATCCGCAGCGAAGACGGCAAGGTGGCCGATGCGCGCCCGGATCAGGCGCAGCCGCTGCGCGCAGCGGCCAAGGACGTGCTCAAGCCGTGGATTCTGCCAACCGCCAACGCCCTGATCGCCGACCCGGCGCAACGGCATCGACGCCCGCCCGGCAATCCCGGCAACGACGTCGCGTATGTGCAGCCGCAGTTCGACGATAGCCGCTGGCAAACCGTGGATCTGCCACATGACTGGGCCATCGCCGGGCCGTTTCTGGTCGATGGTCCGTACGGCGGGATGGGGCGTCTGCCGAGTTGGGGCATCGGCTGGTATCGCAAAACCCTGGACATTCCGGCCAGCGATCGCGGCCGCTCGCTGTTTCTCGATCTCGATGGCGCGATGTCCTATGCCACGGTCTGGCTCAACGGCAGGCTGGTCGGCGGCTGGCCTTACGGCTACAGCTCCTGGCGCGTGGACCTGACGCCGTATGCGATTGCCGGCGCGCGCAACCAGCTGGCGATCCGCCTGGACAATCCACCCGACTCGGCGCGCTGGTATCCCGGTGGCGGGCTGTATCGCAATGTGTGGCTGACCAAGACTGCGCCGCTGCACATCGCACAGTGGGGCACGCAGCTGACCACACCGCAGGTGTCGGCTGCATCGGCACAGATCCAGCTGGCCGTGACGCTGGATAACGCTGCGCGCACTGCGGCGCAGGCGCGGGTCGGCACTGCCATCTACGTGCTCGACGCGGCAACGGGTACACGCAGTGGCGATGCGGTCGCGCAGATTCCCGCAACGCAGATTGCCGTGCCTGCCGGCGGCAGCGCCCGCGTGCAGGGCACCGTGCAGATCGACGCACCACGCCTGTGGGGGCCACCGCCGACCCAGCAACCGCATCGCTACGTGGCGGTGACCGAGGTGCGCCAGCAGGGGCAGGTGGTGGATCGCTACGAAACCCCGTTCGGCATCCGCAGCATCGTGTTCGATGCGGACAAGGGGCTGCTGATCAATGGCGAGCATGTGCCGATTCGCGGGGTGAACAACCATCACGATCTCGGCGCACTCGGTGCCGCGTTCAATGTGCGCGCCGCCGAGCGGCAGCTGCAGTTGCTGCAACAGATGGGTGCCAACGCCATCCGCATGAGCCACAACCCACCCTCACCGGAGCTGCTGGAACTCACCGATCGCATGGGCCTGCTGGTGGTGGACGAGGTGTTCGACAGTTGGGAGATGAAGAAGACGCCGCTGGATTTCCATCTGGTATTTGGGCAATGGCATGAGCCGGATCTGCGCGCGATGTTGCGACGCGACCGCAACCATCCGTCGGTGATGCTGTGGAGTGTCGGCAATGAAGTCGGCGAGCAGTACACCGGGCAACAGGGCGCCGCCATCGCGCGCACGCTGCACGCCATCGTGCATGACGAAGATCCGTCGCGGCCGGCCACGGTCGCGATGAACTACGCTTCGCCGGACATGCCATTGCCGGCCGCGCTGGATGTCATCAGCCTCAACTACCAGGGCGAGGGCATCCGCGATGCGCCGGAGTTCGCAGGCACCGAGCGCATCCGCAAACCGCCGCAATACCCGGCATTTCATGCGGCATTCCCGCACAAGGCCATTGTCAGCAGCGAAACCGCGTCGGCCTTGAGCAGCCGCGGCGTGTATCTGTTTCCGGTGAGCCCGGACATCAGCGCGCCGGTACGCGACGGGCGCGGCGGCGACTCGGTGGCGCATCAGGTCAGCGCCTACGAGCTGCATGCGGTGGACTTCGGCTCCAGTGCCGACAAGGTGTTTGCGGCGCTGGACCGGCACCCGTATGTCGCCGGCGAATTCGTCTGGACCGGCTTCGACTATCTGGGCGAACCCACGCCGTATTACAGCTCGCGCAGTGCGTATTCGGGCATCTTCGATCTGGCGGGGTTTCCCAAGGATCGCTACTGGCTGTATCAGGCGCGCTGGCGCCCGCAGTTGCCCATGGCGCATCTGCTGCCGCACTGGAGCTGGCCCGGCCGCGAGGGCCAGGTGACGCCGGTGCATGTGTTTACCTCCGGCGATGAGGCCGAGCTGTTCGTCAATGGTGTCTCGCAGGGGCGCAAGCGCAAGCGCGCGCTGCACTACCGGCTGCGCTGGGACGAGGTGGTGTACCAGCCCGGCGAGCTGCGCGTGCAGGCCTACAAGGACGGCAAGCCGTGGGCCAGCGACCGCGTGCAGACCGCCGGCCGCGCGGCGCGCCTGCAGATCACGCCCGACCGCAGCCGCATCGACGGCGACGGCCGGGATCTGAGCTTCGTCACTGTGCAATTGCTGGATCGCGACGGACGTCCTGCACCCACCGCCGGCGACCGCCTGCGGTTTCGGATCGATGGCCCGGGCGAACTGGTCGCCACCGACAACGGCGACCCCACCAATCTGGAGTCGTTCGCTTCGCCGCAACGCAACGCCTTTAACGGGCTGTGCCTGGCGATCGTGCGGGCGAAGGCGGGCGCACGCGGCCCCATCACGCTGCATGTCGAATCGGACAGCCTGGACGCCGCGCAGGCGCAGATCGTGGCGCAATGATGGGGTTGCGCATGACCTGTCGCCTGCAGTAACTCACCTTGGAACCTGCCATGCACACGCACCTGCCCACTCTTGCAACCCTGTTGCGCATTGCCATTGTGGGCGTCAGCGCGATCGCCGCCCTGCCTGCAGCCGCGCGTTGCGACACCGCCGCCACATCGCTCAAGCGCGCGTATGCCGACGGGTTTTTGCTCGGCACTGCGGTCAATGCCGACATCGTCTCCGGCAAGGACGCCGCGGCCGCAGCATTGGTGGCCTGCCACTTCAACGCGGTCACCCCGGAGAACGTGATGAAGGCCGAGGTCGTTGCGCCGCGCCCGGGCGTCTTCGACTTTCGCGCTGCAGATGCGTTCGTGGACTACGCGCAACGCAATCACCTGTTTGTGGTGGGGCATACGCTGGTCTGGCACAACCAGACCCCCGACTGGTTCTTTGTGGACGCGCAGGGCAAGCCCAATAGCTCGGCCGCGCAGATCGAGCGCATGCGCGCGCACATCGCAGGCGTGGCCGGGCGCTACGTCGGCAAGGTGCAGGCCTGGGATGTGGTCAACGAGATCATCGACGAAGATGGCAGTTACCGTTCCACCAACTGGGTACAACGCGTGGGCGATGGCGACACCGTGGTGCGCAATGCGTTTACCTTTGCACAGCGGTATGCACCGGACGCGGAGCTCTACTACAACGACTTCAACGCATGGCGGCCGGCCAAGCGCGACGGCATCGTGCGCATGGTCAAGATGCTGCAGCAATCCGGTATCCGCATCGATGGTGTCGGCATGCAAGGGCACTGGGGGCTCGACTATCCGAGCCTGCGCGATATCGAAGACGCCATCGACGCCTACGCCGCACTCGGCATCAAGGTCATGATCACCGAGCTCGATGTGGACGTGCTGCCGCTCACCAAGGAAGGCCAGGTCATCGGCACCGGGATGGCACACAAGCAGTTCCAACTACCGGAGTTCAAGCGCTTTCTGGACCCCTACCGCGATGGGCTGCCGCCTGCTGTGCAAGCGCAATTGCGCGACCGCTACGCGGAGCTGTTCGCACTGTTCTGGCGCAAGCGCGACAAGCTTGCGCGCGTGAGCGTGTGGGGCGTCAGCGACGGCATGTCGTGGAAGAACGATTACCCGGTGCCAGGCCGCACCAATTACCCGCTGCTATTCGACCGCAATCACCAGCCAAAACCGGCGCTGGATGCGGTGTTGGCGGTGCCTGCGAGCGCTGGTCGATAGTCGCGTTCGCCAACATGCGCGGGGACCCTGCCGCCGCATGATGGCATGATGCACTCACCTGGATTTCCGGACTTCCCGATGCGCTTGCCGTCCTATCTGTTGTTGGCCGTCCCGTTGTTGGCGATTGTCGCTGCCTGCACCAAGAAGGATCCGCCGCCGCCGCGCTTCCCAGCCATCGGGCATGTGGAAACGTTCGATCGCCGCTTCGGCGAGGTGGTTGCTGCAGACGCGCGGATCGAGAAGCTCACCGAAGGTTTCACCTGGTCCGAAGGCCCCGCCTGGGTGCGCAACGGCGGCTATCTGTTGTTTACCGATGTGCCGGAAAACAAGCTGTATCGCTGGTCCGAAGAGGCCGGCCTGTCGGTGTTGCTGTCGCCCTCGGGCTATGTCGGCCCGGAGCAGGCCACGCTACGCGAAGCCGGTGCCAATGGACTGTATGCCGAGCCCGACGGCACTGTGTTACTCGCCGACTCCGGTACCCGCATCGTCGCCAGGCTCGACCCGGCCACACGCAAAAAAACGCCGCTGGCCACCAGCTTCGATGGCAAACGTTTCAATAGCCCCAACGATGTGGTCCGTCGCACTGACGGCGTGGTGTTCTTCACCGACCCGCCGTACGGCTTGAAGGATCTGAACGACTCGCCGGTCAAGGAGCTGCGTTTCAACGGCGTCTATCGGCTGGACACCGATGGCAGCGTGCATCTGCTGGACGACAGCCTGAGCTTCCCCAACGGCATTGCGCTCTCGCCCGATGCGCGCACCTTGTACGTTTCCAATTCCGATCCGGAACGGCCGATCTGGATGGCGTACGCGCTCGACGCGCGTGGCGCGGTCACCAGCAAGCGTGTGTTCGCCGATGCCTCGGATCTGGTGGGCAAGGACTCGCCAGGACTGCCGGACGGCATGGCGGTGTCCGCCGATGGTCACTTGTTTGCCACCGGCCCCGGCGGCGTCATCGTCTTCAACCCGGCCGGCCAACGCCTGGGCCGCATCGAAACCGGCGAAGCCATCTCCAACTGCGCCTTCGGCGACGATGGTCACACGCTCTACATGACCTCGCACGCGATGCTGACACGTGTACGGGTCAAGGCGCTGGGGTTGCAGTTCGCACGGTAGTACCTATCGGGCGACCAAACCTTGGCCCATCCAGTCGCCGCTCTTGTAGGAGCGGCCCTGGCCGCGATGCTGCGTTACCGATAGCCCTGCATGACCAGTCGCTTTCCCTTCAAGCCACTCCTGCGATTCGACTCGGCTATCGCCCACGCTGCTTAGCGCATGGCTTCCGCGTTATCCAACACCAGCACATCATCCAGCTCCGGCCCACCACCCCGGTTGCCGCTGCCCGCAACGATGTAGAGATCGTCGCCGACTGCTGCGGCCTGGGTGCCGTGACGCCCTTGCGGGAGTGCGGCCAGCGCTGTCCAGGTGGATCTGGCCGGATCGTAGGCTTCTACCTCGCCGTGCGCTTTGACCTGACGCATGCTCTCGCCACCGATGATCAGCAGCTGGCCATTGCGCACGATGGCGGCGGTGCCCGCACGCTGTGTCGGCAAGGCCGCCGGCGCGACTGACCATGTGCCGCGTTGAATATCGTAGATGTCCACTTCCGGAATCGTCTGCGCCAGAGTGTTGCCGCTTTCATGCGCGGACCTGCGCCCACCGGCGGCATACAGCTTGCCGTCGATCACTGCCGCATGAAAATGGTCGCGTGCGTGCGGGGCGTCGGCCAGCTGCGTCCACTGCTGGGTCTTGGTGTCGAAGGCGTCCAGCCACGGCACATAGCCACTCATGTGTCCGCGCGTGTTGCCGCCCACCAGATACAGCATGCCCTCATGCACAACTGCGCCTGCCGCGCCACGCCGACGGTGCGCGGGAATCTCCGGCCCCACCTGCCAGGTGTCGGCCTGCGGATCGTAGATCAGCATGTGGGTCAGCGAGGCTTCCTCCGGGTAATCGCCGGTAAATCCGCCTACAAAATACAGCCTCCCCGACACCACCACTGCTTGCGCGTGGCTCACCATCAGCGGTGGCGCACTGCCTTGCGACCAGCGACGCGTTCGGGTGTCGAAGATATCCAATGGCCGCTGGTCGCGCCCACCGATCAGATACAACCGCTCGCCGATGGCCACCATGCTGTTCTCGTGACGTGCATGCGGTGAGGTGTCGGCGTGGATCTGCTTCCAACTCTCGCCTGCACCGATCTGATTGTGCGATGCCCGCTCTACGGCACACGCTTCCTCGACCGGCTGTGCAAGGAGCGGCGCGGCGAACGCGACGGCGGTGATGACGGCGAGTGCTGACAGTTTCAAGGCATGTTCCCTCTGATGACAACGTGTGATCGAGTGTATCGGCACGACGATGCCACGTCTTCGCTGTGAGCAGGCTGATCCATAGATGATCAATCGCGGTTCGATGGGTAATTCGACGTGGTCAGCCTTTCACGAGCATGCAGCAGCGCGGGTTCGCGTCGCCGCTTCAGGCGGCTGCCATTCAATCGACTACATACGCGGTGCACCGCAGGCTTGCAGCAATCATTGGCTGATCTGCTGGGTCATCGTGCAGCATCGACGTATGGCACCGAGGAGTACGCGTCATTCTTCGACGATTAGTTGATTGGCGTTGCGCGGGCAGTCGCTGCAGCGCATGTAGCACAGACAGGTCAACGAGAATCGACCGCTGCACGTCTTCACGTAGGCTGCATCGCGGATGCGAACACTACCGGTCACGCTTCCTGTCAGGACTCTTCGCATGGCGCGCACCGCTACGACGCACACGGTTGATCTCTCACCGCCAAAGAATGTCGCGCAGGCGGCCGCACGCGGCCTGAAGCTGCGCGAGCAGCATGGGCGTGGCGGCACCGCGATTGGTGTGGCGCGGGCACGCGATCTGTCCGCGCAACAGTCGCTATCTGCACAGACGATACGGCGCATGCATTCTTACTTCGCACGTCACAGCGTGGACAAGCAGGGCAAGGGCTGGGCAGATGCCAAGGCACCTTCGGCCGGGTACATCGCCTGGCTGTTGTGGGGCGGCGATGCCGGGCAACGCTGGGCAGAGCGGATGTTGCGACAGCTGGACGCGCAAGCCACCACCAAGACGGCCACCCCATCGAAGCGGAGAACCAGCGGTACCGCTGCCGGAGGCAAGAAGGCAGCGACCAAGACAAGCGCAGCCAAGAAAGGCGCACCTAAAAAGACCGGCAAGAAGGCCGTAGCGAAGAAGGCCGTCGCTAAAACGACGGCAAGTAAAAAAGCAGCTGGCAAAAAGAGCGACGCGGGTTCTGTCGTGAAGAAGGTTGCAAGGAAAGCCAGCAAGAAGACAGCCAGCAAGAAGACAGCTAACAAGAAGACAGCATCAAAGAAGGTGGCGACCAAGAAGGCTGACACTCGCAACGGCGTTGCAAAGAAACGTGTTAATGCGCGTAGTGCAAAGACGAGCGGCACGAAAAAGGCCGCGCCTTGGACCAAGCCCAATCCGGTCAAAAAGTCGGCCTCAACGTCGCTGTCCCCTACCCAGAAAGCCAAAGCCAAAGAGCGCGCCAAGGCAGCCGGCCGGCCGTATCCGAACCTGGTCGACAATATGGCAGTGGCTAGCAAGCGCAGCAGCACCAAGCGCAGCAGCACCAAGCGTGCGAGCAAGTCGAGTACGGCGAAGAAGGCGGCAACAAAGCGTTAGCGGTTGTCAGCGGATGCCCGTCATCGGGTCACGCTGCGTCAGCGTCAGAAGCGTGGCCGCAGCAGAGTAGCGTTGCGGCCTTATCAAGCCAGGCGGCCGGCAAGCGTTGCCATCAATCGTCATCTGGGCATTAGGGAAGGTCTGAACAACGAGGCCTAAGAGGGCAGAATGTCCGCATCGTTCCGGAGAATCGCGTTTGGATCTTCGGAGTTTCGCCAT
>NZ_MDEE01000059.1 GCF_002939865.1 Xanthomonas dyei | reverse complement strand
AGCGTCGCCGAACGTCAGTTGCATGGATGATTCCTCAACACGAGGCGGGTAGTGTCGCGCATCTGCCGTGCTTTGTTCAGAGGTTCCCTAGTAGTGATCGGATGGTGTTGATTCAAAATCCATGAAGCACTGCTTCGTGGCCTGCGTTATTCCTCTTCAGGGCACCCATCAGAAATATCCGGAGCCAGTCAAACACGCTCCGTCGGCGTCCCGCCGAAGAGCATTTGCATGGCATAACCTGGGCCATGTCCTCACAAAGACACTCAAGCCAATGGCCCGCTTGTGTCCCGAGACATAACCTAATAGTTCAGATTCGTTGAAGGCTGATGCGGCCGCTTCGACGTCGTCGTCGCAACGGTTACCTTCGTGCTATGCGGAGTATCTCCAGGGAGCGATTGAGCGATCAGCGTGGAATGCTGTGCCTGCGAACGGGGTGGTGAGTTCGCCATGCGGAAACTACGCCGCATATCCGGTAGACGCAATCGCCAAACATTGCGGTTGGGCACAGATCCAACGACTGTCCATAGCGACATTTCGACTGCAGGCATTACTACACAAATGTATGTGCCATCACGCACAAAAAAACGGCTGCATCGCTTCCCGACGATGCAGCCGAATGGGAGGGTGCTCGACGTTGCCGTCGGGCGTCTTGCAGCACCGGGATGCCGGTGACGGGAAGAAAGCGAAATGACCGCTTGGAGAGGGACAACAGAAGATCATGTGCGACACGACGCGGGGGGTGCGCCGTGTCGCACATCGGGACATCACATCAGGACATCACATCAAAAGCGCAGACGCAGACCGGCGTAGTAACGACGCTCGAAGATGTTTTGATCGTAGTAGTGGTTGGTCCACTGCGCGTAACGCCGCTCGCTTTCGCCGGTGAGGTTGGTGGCCTGGGCGTACAGCGTCAGATGATCGTTGACGTCGTAGCTGAAGGATGCATCCAGATAGCCGACATCGTCGTTCCAGATCGCCAGCTCGTCACCCCACGCACCGCTGTTGACCTGACTGAACCGCTTGCTGCGCCAGTTGTAGGCCACGCGCGCCTGCAACTTGTCCTTCTGATACCACAGCACCGCGTTGGCCTGATGCTTGGAGTTGTCGCCGATCGGAAGCGTGTTGCCCTCGATATCGGTGTTGTCGGTATCGGCATCGGAGAAGGTGTAGTTGATGTTGGTACCGAAACCGCTCAGCCAACCCGGCAGAAAATCGAAAGCCTGTTGATAGCCGATTTCGAAGCCCTTGATCTTGCCGCCACCGCCATTGACGATGCGCTCCACCGGGCCGCCAAGCCGCACCACGCCGTCGGCATCGGGCTGCGGCTCTATGTTGGTCACCGTGGTGGGGAACGACTTCACGTCGATCAGGAACGCGCCCACACTGAGCAACGACGCATCGGAGAAATACCATTCCCACGACGCGTTGTAGTTGGTGGCGCGGTACGGATCCAGATCCGGGTTGCCGGAGCGGCCATTGAGGAACAGCACCGCATCGGAGGGCAGGGCGGGATTACGCGGTGGCGTGCCATTGACCGCATAGAAACTCACCAGGCCGCGGCCGAGATCGGGCAGGTCCTGACGCGCCACGGCCTTGTTGTAGGCAAAGCGCAGCTTCTGCGCATCGGTGATATCCAGCGACAGGTTGGCGGTAGGCAATACATCGGTGTACTGACGATTCAGACGATTGGTACCGATGGCCGGGCTGACGCCGTTCCATTCGACATTGCCGATAAACACATTGCCGCTGCTCAGATACTGATCGATGGCGAGTTTGGTCTGCACGATGCGTGCGCCGATATTGGCCGTCCACGGCACCGCACTGCCGGTCCCGCCTTCCAGATTCGCCAGGAAATACGCCGCGGTACTTTTTTCGGTGACCTTGTACGAATCGGCAGCCTGCTGATAGGCCACGTTGCCCGGATACAGGCTGTTGAGATAGGCCACCGGGTCTTTCATGACCTGTGGGTTGATCGCCGGCAGGCCCCGACTGCCCAGGCCGGTGACCTTGAGCGGATCGAAGTCGTTGAAGTACGCCCAGTAGCCGGGGATGGAATTAAACGGCAGCAGGCGCGCTTCGGACACGCCGCTGCAGGTGTCGACAATCAGCGGGTCCTTGAAGTAGTACAGCGAGCGGTTGGGGTCTGCACAGGCAGTCGACACCGGCGACAGGTAGCGATAGGTGTCCAGCTTGACCTCGCGCTCGCCATAGCGGATGCCGAACTGGAAGCCGCGCACCACGCCTTCGTCAAACTCGAAGGTGCCATCGGCGCGGAATGCATCCATCGTGGCTTCGATCTTGTTGCCCTGCGCCCAGGTGGACATCAGCTGCCAGTTATCCGGATTGGACACATCGGTGCCGAGGTTGACCGCCGGGTAGGTGCCGCGGAAATCCACCGAGGCATCGACCACCGGCAAGCCGTTCGCGTTCGCCCATTGGGTGACGCCGCCGGCATGCGTGATCTGATCGCCACGTGTCACCACCGCATCGGCACGCGCTTCGTCGTAGGTGCGCTGCGCATCGCCATGCACCCAGCGGAACGACGCACGGAACGGTCCGCCATCATCGAAGCGTAGTTCCAGGTTGGTGTTGAGCGAATCCGAATCGGCGACGCCCGCCATCGAGTGCGCCTGGAAGCGGTTGTAGCGGAACTGGCCGTATTCGAGCACGCCATTGGAATCGACCACCGATCCCGGCTGCAACTGATTGGTGGCCCAGCCGGTGTGCAGCTGCGCGGCCACCGACGTGTCGTGATCTTCGAGCTTGGTATAGGCCGCATCGGCCAGCACCGTCCAGGAGTCGTTGATGTTGAACTGGAACGAGCCGTTGACGCCGGTGCGCTGGCGGTCAGTGCTGCGGTTATCCAGTTCGGTGGCGACCCAGTTGTAGAAATAGTCGCGCGGCAGATTGGACGGATCGGTATTGCTGCCGATGCGGCCGTCGCCGTTGAAGTCGAAGCCTACGTTCTGCTCGGTCGATTTCTGCGCGCCGTTGGAATACACGCTGGGGTGCTTGTTTTCCAGCGTGGCATCCGAGTACGACACCGCCAGCAATGCGCCCCAGCGCTCGGTGCGGAAGCTGGCCAGCCCCGAGTACAGCTCGTTGAGTTCCTGCACGCGGTCGCCGTAGGACCCTTCGGCCTGGCCGCTGAAGGTCCAGCCTTCGGGCAGATCGAACGGGCGGCGTGTCTTGAGCGACACCGTGCCGCTGATGCCGCCATCCAGATCGGCAGCGGTGGGCGACTTGATCACATCCACGCCGCTGAACAACGTCGGCGGGATGTCGACAAAATCCGGTTGTGCGCGACCGATATTCGGTTGGCCGAACTGGTCGCCGCCACCGGCGCTCAGATACAGTTCGCCGTTCATCGTGGTCTGCACCTGCGGCATGCCGCGGATGTTGAGCTGCGAGCCCTCGCCGGCCGAACGCCGGATCTGCACGCCGGGCACGCGCTGCAACGAATCGGTGATGGTGACGTCAGGCAGCTTGCCGATATCTTCGGCCGAGATCGAGTCGATGATCTGCGCGGCCGTGCGCTTGTTTTCGATGGCCTCGGCTTGCGCGCCGCGCACGCCCTTGACCATGACCTTGTCCAACTCGGTGACGCCGGCGGTGCTGCCGGCTTCCTGCGCTGCGGCAGTTGCCGCGACCAAGGTGAGTGCAGCCGCTAGCGCGGCGGCCAGCGGGGTGTGACACATACTGCGATGCAGCTTGTTCATGGTCCCCTCCCAGGGATGACGACAATCCACGAGCGTTTCGAATGGCAATGCCGGGGGGCACTGCAGTAATGGCTGACGCGCCGATCGGCGGGTCAGTGCAGACGCCGTGCACGTGCACGGCGTGGCAACGTGCTGGCGCTGCTACGGAAGCCCGTTGGCAGCGCCGGTTGATGGTTCGACATTCCAGCCACGCATTTGCAGCGTGGCGTTACGCAAGGTGTCCGCAGACGGCCCACGGATTTCCACCTCGCGCTGCTCGCCCGGCACCAGGCTCAGATAGTTGTCGCTGTAGTACGCCGGCAGGATGCGTTGGCCTTGCGCATCCACCAGGGTCAACTTGGTATTGAGTGCCACCTGTTGCGATGCATTGCGCACGCTGGCGCGCAACACCGGCTCGGCGGCGTCCTGTACCTGGGTGGTGAGCTGCAGCGGTACCTTGGCCAGCGCATCCAGCCCACGCATGGCGGCGGCATCGCGCGCCACCCAATAGAAGTTGCGCGAGCGCACCACTGCATCGCGGTCGAGCAATTGCAGGCGCACAAACCCCAGGCCATTGGTGTCCTTGAGCAACGGCGCCAATTGCAGTACCGGCGCAGAGACCGCAACTGCGGCCGCATCCAGCGCCTGTTCGCGCTGCTGCAGCAGTTTGCCGTCGCTGCCGTAGACCTCTGCACGCACGCGCAAGCCGCGCACCGGCTCGGCCGCGTTATTGACCACCACCACTTCGTGACCGGGCAGATTCATCTGTACATGCAAGGTCTCTGCCGCGTTGCGCACGCCGTAGTACGCGGCGTGGGTGTCGTAATCGTGGCTATAGATCTGCCACATATTGCTGGGCCACGCCGAGTGACTCATCCACAACAGGCGCCCGCTGTTCTTGGTCCATAGCTGGGCGTTGAAGCCTTCGAAGATGGCGCGGTGGGTGTCGTAGTTGAGCAACTGCGCCTTGCGTTCGAAATCCTCCAGGCTGGTCGGTGCACCCAGCTTGTCGGTGAGCGACCGCATGAAACTGGCGGTATCGCCATTCCCGGACTGATGCCAGTCGTGATACGCCCAGGCATCGCCGATCGGCCACTGGTCGCCGACTGACGGCACCGACGCCTTGAACGACTCCAGCGTGGAGAACGACGGCGTGCCCACCTCCACCGAAAAGCCCTGCGCCAACGCAGTGAAATAGGCCACCGGCTCGCGATAGTTGTATGGCCCGCTACCCTGCAGATTGACCTCGTTGGAGCTACCGGTATACCAGCGCGTGCCATCGAGGTCGGCAACCAGTTTGTCCAGGCCTTCGTTGAGGATGGGCGCAGGCACGCCCTCATTGCGCCCGAACCACAACACGATGGACGGATGATTGCGAAAGCGTTTGATCACCTCAGCAGCGTTGTCCAGAAACAGGGCCGCATCGGCCGGCTCCATGTTGTAGTTCTGGGTGGACTGCCAGAAGTCGTTGAGCACCAACATGCCGTATTCGTCGGCCAGATCGAAAAAGCTGGCTTCGGTGTTCTGGCCCACCCAATTGCGCACCACGTTGAAATGCGCGTCGCGTTGCAACCGGAAGTACGGCTCCAGCCGCTCGCGCGAGACGCGCTTGCGCCAGTCGTCCATGCCCCAGTTGCCGCCCTTGACTGCAATACGCACGCCGTTGATGCGCAGCACCAGATGCGGCGCCAGCGTGGTGTCTTGCAGTTGCTGCACTGCCGGCGAGGCCAGTGCGCCCGGATACAACGATTGCGCCTTGCCGCCCGGTACCGCGCGGATCGCCTCATGCCGTACATCGACGATGCGCTCGCCACGTCGGCGTGCCTGGTTGAGATCGACCAGCACCCGGCGCAGCGCGCCATCTTGGTCGAACAGGGACAGTTCGTAGGTCACCTCGCGAATGCCGAAGCGCAGCTGCTGTGCGTCCGATCGCGCACCGGCCACATCGACGCCAACCTGCAGCGAATACAGCGCCGGCTCGCCATAACCGTTGGGCCACCACAAGCGCGGATTGGCGATGACCAGCTGCGGCGTGTCGGCCGCGGTGAACTTGAGCGTGCTGCCGCCAGCGGGCACGTTGACCTGCCGCTGGATGCGCACATCGCCGATGGCCAACTGGACATTGCCCTGCACGGCAGCGCCGCTCTCGTTGCGCAGCGGCACAGTGACGTCGAGTTCGGCACGGCGGTGATCCGGCGCCAGGCGCGCCGTCACTACCTGGGTGTCGCCGATGGTCACCGGCCCGCTGGCGTGCAGTTGCACGTCCTGCCACAGACCAGCATTGCGATCGCGCACCGCAGGAATCCAGTCCCAGCCTTCGCTGGCGATAAACGTGGGGCCGTCCAGCGCCTGCATACCGCCGTTTTCGCCCACGCCCGCCGTCATCGATTGCTCATGCGCAATACCCGGATGCGGCGGTGGCGAGACGCGCACCGCAATGACATTGCGGCCGGCTCTGAGCTGCTTGCTGACGTCGAAGCGACCGCGTGCAAATGCACCGCGGGTGCGTCCGACCTGGGTGCCGTTGACCCAGATTTCGCCGGCATAGTTGATGCCGTTGAACAGCAACTCCAGACGCTTGCCTTGCGCGGCTGCAGGCAGATCGAAACTGCTGCGGTACCACCAGTCGTGCCGGCTCAGCGATTCGGGAATGGCCATGTTATTGAGGCCGATATCCGGGTCCGGATACACGCCGCGATCGACCAGCGTGGTGAGCACCGTGCCCGGCACCGTCGCCACACGCCAGGCGGCATTGCCGGCGTCCGTATCGCTGCGCGACAGCGTTGCACCCGTTACCTGGCCAAGTTCCGGCGCAGCGGCCAACTGCCACGCACCGACACGCCATGCGGCATCGTCCAGCGGCTGCAATGCAGGCGCGGCCTGCGCCGGCTTGGCAACCGGTGCAGAAAACGCAGCGGTGCTGCGCGGCAAGGTGGATGCGGCCTGCGGCGCCAACTGGCCGGCCATCTGCTTGACCTGCACCGGCCAGGCCGGCGATGCATCTTCAAACCGTTGCAGCGCCGGATCGGGCGCATGCGCTGCCAGCTGCGCGATGGCCCCTGTCTCCAACGCGCCAGATCGCGCGACGAAGTCGGCAATCTCACCACCGAAGTGCTGCGTGTACGCCGCAGGCTGCTCGCGCGGACCAAACATCAGCACCGGTGCAGCCGCCGCTTGACGCACCGCACCACTGGCGACCTGTCGCCCATTGGCATACAGCGTCAAACGGCTGCCTTGTGCCACCGCAGTCACGTGCGTCCACGTGCCGGAAGGCAGCGCCTGCTTGCTGCGCAGCACGGTGTCGGCGCCCTGCACAAAGCCGAGCGTGCCGTTGTCGATCGCAAAGTAACGGCCCGCAGCGTGCGGATCGCCAATGCCGGCAATCAACGCTGCGCCGGTCGTCGCACGCGATGGACGCACCCAGCCCGACAGGCTCCAGTCCGCGTTGGCGGCAAGCAATGGCATATCTGCGGCGAACGTCTTTGCCAATCCCATCCCGCCCGCAAGCACGCGGACATCGTAAGGACCTGGCGCGGCCATCTCGGCAGGGGCAGCCTCCACTGCGGTCCAACCGATGCACCCACACAACAGCCACAGCGCTCCACGGCGGAACGCCTTGCGAACCATCAGCATTAGAGGCTTCTCCCAAGCTCTACTGCCACACAACGGTGCACACCACCTCTGTGCAACCGGCATACATCCAATCGACGTAGCGCAGTTGTATCCGGTGATGCCGCCCGTGGCTGCCGCCCCTGTTTCAGCGACCATGGTGCGAGGTAACGTTACCCCAAGGCGATATCGACGACAACACTTTCTGCGTTAGGGTTGGCGTTCCCAGGAGGAGGGACTTATGCGAAACCTGATCCAGTCCGCACTACCGGCGGCATGCGCATTGCTGTGTGTGATCGCAACGCCAGCAACCGCGCAGCGCCTGCGTGTGCAATCGCCCGATGCACGTACCGAAGTGGAATTCACGCTACGCGACGGCGGCGTCCCCAGCTATCGCGTGCTGTACCGCAACACGTTGGTGCTAGACGACGCACCGCTCGGACTGGATCTTGGCAAGGCCGGCAAACTCGGCCGCAACATGACCGTGCAGGGCAGCAGCACCGACACGCACGACAGCACGTTTACGTTACCGGTTGGCAAGACCCAACAGGTACGCGATCACTATCGTCAATTGCGCGTGCAGTTGACCGATCAACAACAACGCCGACTCACCGTTGAATTGCGCGCGTACGACGATGGCGTGGCGCTGCGCTACGTGCTGCCCGATGCCGGCGAGGTACGCATCCGCGACGAGCTCACCAGCTTTGCGTTTCCACGCGACTACCCATGCTGGACCTTGAACCTGGGCCGGTTCGGAACCAGCCACGAGGGCGAGTACGACGCCATCGCCGCGTCCAAGTTGCGCCCTCACAATCTGCTTGAGTTACCGCTGGTGTGCCAGACCGATGCACGCGGCACCACGCTGGCGATCGGCGAGGCGAATCTGCGCGACTACGCAGGCCTGTATCTCACAGGCCGCGCCGATGGCGGATTGGGCGTGTCGGCAAAGTTGTCGCCGCGCCTGGACGAACCGAAGATGGCGGTCACGTTCGACGCGAAGGGACGCGATTTCGCAACACCGTGGCGGGTGATCATGCTGGGCGACAGCCCGGCGAGCCTGATCGAATCCACCATGATTTCTGCGCTCAATCCACCGCCGGCCTTCGATGCGCGCTGGGTGCGCGCGGGTAAATCGGCGTGGGATTGGTGGTCGGGCAACCTTGCCGGCGGGGTGGAACATCCCGGCATGAATACCGCCACGATCCAGCGTTACATCGATCACGCGCAGCAGTTGAAGCTGCAATACATGTTGATCGACGACGGCTGGTATTACGGCAGCACCGGCGACGGGCAATACAACAGCGATGCCGATATCCGTCGCCCCGTAGAGCAACTCGACCTGCAGGGTCTGGTGACCTATGCACGCAAGCGCGATGTTGGGTTGTGGCTGTGGGCGCACTGGCGCGCACTCGATGCGCACATGGACGAGGCGCTGGCCTGGTATCAAAAAATCGGCATCAAGGGCATCAAGGTCGACTTCATGGACCGCGACGACCAGCAGATGGTGGACTTCTACCACCGCCTGCTGAGCAAGGCGGCCGAACACAAACTGCTGGTGGACCTGCATGGCGCGTATCACCCGACCGGCCTGACCCGCACCTATCCCAATTATCTGACGCAAGAAGGCGTGCTCGGCGCCGAATACAACAAGTGGACCACGCGCATCACCGCCACGCATAACCTGACGCTGCCGTTCACGCGCATGTTGCTTGGGCCGATGGACTACACGCCGGGCGGCTTCCGCAATGTGCGCCCGGCCGAGTTTAAGATGCAGCGCATCGCACCGCAAGTGATGACCACACGTGCGCAGCAGCTGGCGATGTACGTGGTGTACGAGAGCCCGTTCGCGGTGGTGGCGGATAGCCCCGAGCAATACGAAAACGTGCCCGCAGCGCAGTTTCTGCGCGATGTCCCGGCGAGCTGGGACGAAACCCGCGCACTGGAAGGCGCCATCGGCGAGCACATCGCACTGGCGCGGCGCAGCGGCAAGGACTGGTACGTGGGCGCGATGACCAACGAGCAAGCGCGCACGTTGACGCTGCCGCTGTCGTTCCTGGGCAAGGGCAGCTGGACCGCAACGATCTATGCCGATGGCCAGGCGCCGACCGAGGTCCGCATCGAGACCCGCAAGCTCACCCGTCACGACAGCCTGCAACTGGAACTGGCTGCAAGCGGCGGCGCGGCAGTGCGGCTGCAACAGAAATAAGCGCAGCGACCAGGGTGCGATGCAACACCATCCCCTCTCCCATCTGGAGAGGAGTGAGTGAGGAGACGACGACGATGCGCAGAGACGACCCCTGCTATCGCGCTCGACCTGTCGGATGACAGGTCGTCAGCAGCTGGGCATTGCTGAAACACTGCAGCGCCGCGCGCGTGATCGTGCGCACTGTTGCGCAGCGGCGCCGCGTCGCACATGGTCAAGCACGCCTGTGCAATGTACATCCGCTTAGCGCATTGCGCTTGCCGTGTGTCTGGCGTCACGCAATCAATGCGTGCAGATAATTCTGCATCGCATCCGATTTAGGATGCGCGCGCCTTCACCGCAGATGTGCGCCGCCGGCTGTCTCCCGGTCTCGCCCTGCGACGTGATAGCGCGGCCTGCATGGTTCGCCGCATGCGGGCCGTTTCATTCCGGCGCCAGGAAAAAATCCCATGACGTTTCGTTCCAAGCGACCGATGTCGATCGGCCGCGCCGTTGTTGCGCTTGCCATTTGCACCACAGCGCCGGCGTGTCTTGCAGGCACATTGCAGTCGCCCTCCATCTCGGCTGCCGACGATCAACGTATCGATGCGCTGATGCCGCCGCTGCTGCGTACACCCGCCACCCCACGTGTGGCGCCCGAGCAGCGCGCAGGCATGCAGCGCAACACGACTGCGGTATCGCTTGCATTTCCGTTAGTCACGCAGGAATTCAAGCAATTTCTGGACGCGCAGGCACAGCGCAGCTACGCCACGCGCGAGGTCACCGCCAAAGTCAGCGACCCAGCGGCATTCGCGCAGATGCAGCGTTATCTGTTCAATCGCTACAACGGTCTGACCGTGCTGCGCAGCGTGCATCAGCGCGACAAGGTGTTCGACTGCATCCTGCTCGCACAGCAACCCGCGTTGCGCGATGGCAGCGCGCCTGCCATGCCGCCCGGCATTGCGGCCGGGGTCAGCAGCAGCGCTCCACTCGATGCGGCGCAACGCTGCGACGCTGGCAGCGTGCCGTTGCAGCGCATCGGCCTGGCAGAGATGAGCCAATACACAACGCTGCAGGCGTTCTTGCGCGGCGCCGCACTGCGGGCGACCACACCTGACCAGCCCACTCTGCTGCCCGCCGCGCAGGATGCCGCGTCGGTGGTGCATTACTACTCCACCATCTATCTGGACACCGCCGGTTCGCCCGTGACCGGCGCCGGTGCCGACCTCAACACCTGGGTGCCGGCCGTTCGCGCCAACGATGTGCAGTCGATCAGCCAGATCTGGCTGGGTGGATACACCCCGCAAGGGCAGATCCAGACCCTGGAAGCCGGTTGGCAAACCCAACCAGGCGCAGGCTGGGGCGACACGCCGATCCTGTTCATCTATTCCACGCAGGACGGCTATATCAGCACCGGTTGCCATAACCTGGATTGCGCCGACTTCGTGCAGACCAGCACGGCGAATGTGCTCGGCGCAGCGCCCGCCGGCGGCTTCAGCACGGCCGGCGGCAAGCAAGCCATGCTGCATGTGGAATACCAGCGCAATGCCGACGGCCACTGGTGGTTCGGCTTGAATGGCGAATGGATCGGCTATTACAAGGCCGAGCTGTATGCCGGCGACATTGCCGAAGGCAGCGCCAACATCTTCATCTCGGCCGGTGGCGAAATTTCCACCCGGGATGGTCGTCCCAGCGCACCGATGGGCAGTGGGCAGTTCGCATCGGCCGGCTACCGGCAGGCCGCGTTCCAGGCAAATCATTTTTATCGCGACGCGGCCATGGCCACCCGGCCTGCACAACGGTTGTCATCGATGAATGTGAAGCAGCCGTCGTGCTACACGTTGGCGATTGCCGGCTACAGCTATCCGTATGCATTGGGAGACGGCGTCTCCCGTACCAGCGTGTCGCCGGAGATGCAGAACGGCGGCATTTACTTCGGCGGGCCAGGCTGCGCTCGCTGAGTCGCTGCGAACGCGCGCACTGCTGCAGCGCGCGCGTTCGCTTGGTGGCCACCACACGAGCACGCATGCGGTTGCACAGTTGTGCGCTGCATGCTGAAACGCCGGAACTGCCACCACCACTTCGGCCTGCGGCCAAGCGGTGGTGGTTTGTCGGCGTGCCCAGTGCAGGATGCTCACCACGGCAGGGCGCCTGCGGTTGCAACGCATCCTTGCCAGCGTCACAGCCGGCAAGGACTCGCCACTCCACTGGCCGTGGCAATGGACGCCGGCTTACGGCAAATCCACGCCTGCGCACAGGGCCGGGTGTGCATCCTTGATCTGCTGCACGCCATGCGCATCGAACTGCAGCGCCGCATGTTTCGGCGCGAATGCCGGCCACGCGGGCAAGCCCTTGGCGTTGGGATTCCCGCGCTGCACGAATGCCGCCCAATACTTCTGCAAGCTCACCGGTGGCTGGCCGATGGGCAGGTTCTTGAACAGGAACGGCAGTTCGGCGCTATGGGTCACCTGCCCACCCGGCGCGGCGGTGTCGAACACGTAATGCCACACCGGCACACCGAGCGCGGCCTGGCGCTGCGCCACAGTCACCGCCGGGCAGCGGAAGGTGAGATCGGTGGACAGCTGCATCGCCGCATTGCCCTGGCGCTCGGCACGCTGCGCCGCATGCGTCCGTTGCGCCTGCAAGACCGCCTCGGCGCGCTCGGGATAGTCGCGACGCAGACGCGCCTGTGCGCCCTGGTCGCCGCCGTAGGTGAGCTCCTGCACCACGTAGCCGATCAACAGCGGCACCTTGGCCTGTGCGCCACTGGCCAGCAGCTCGGCCGGTGCGCGCGGCAGCACGCGCCCATCGACAACGGCTTGCAGCCAGATGTAGCCGTCGTCGTCCAAGGCCGGCACGTCGACGCCCTGCCCGGCCTTGAGCACCTGTTCCACCGGCAACGCGCGCAATTGGCTCAGGCGCGTGGCCGCATCGTCGATACCGGCACGTTTGGCGATGGCAACGCCCAACGCGCGATTGTCTTCCAGAGTGCGCGCCGGCAGCCCGAAACCGGCGGTGCCGCTTTGTTCGATCGCCGCAGAAAACAGCCCGTGTGCGAGCGGGCTGAGCATCAGCAAGCCCACATCCTGGCCACCGGCCGATTGCCCGGCGATGGTAACCCGCGCAGGGTCGCCACCGAACTGCGCAATGTTGTCGCGCACCCAGCGCAGCGCGGCAATCTGATCGAGCAAAGCGTAGTTGCCGGCCGCTTCGTTGTCGCCATCGCGCAGTTCCGGCAGCGACAGGAAGCCCAACGCGCCCAGCCGGTATTGCAGCGTCACCACCAGCATGTTCTGCGCGACAAGATTGGTGGGCAGATGCCCATCCGCGCCGCCGGCGACATTGGCGCCGCCATGGATCCACACAAATACCGGCAACGGAGTTGCCGGCTGCAGCGTGGGTGTCTGCACTTCGACGTAGAGGCAGTCTTCGCTGCCGCGCCTGGCCATCGCATCGTTCCAGCCCAGCGCGGGCTGCACGCACGGTGTGGCCGCCTGCGTGGCGTCACGCACCTGCGTCCATGCGGCGGCCGGTTGCGGCGGGCGCCAGCGCAGCGCACCCAGCGGCGGCGCAGCGAAGGGGATGGCACGAAACACCGCACTGCCGTCGTCCTGCCATCGCCCGCGCACCACGCCATGATCGGTGCGCACGTCCGGCGGCGTTGCAGGAGCCGTGGATACAGCAGCAGACACGCTGCCACTGAGCGTGCAGAGGGCAGCAAGCAAGCAGGCAGACACACGCATCACAGCGCTCCGGGGTCGACGCGGGCGCGCCAGGCGGCCTGGAACACGGCAGTGGCCGAGGCTACGTTGAGGCTTTCGACCTTGCCGCTGCCGCGGATGGAGAGTTGCAGATCGCACTCGCGGGCGAACTGGCGGTCCATGCCTGCGCTTTCGGCACCCATCACGTACACCAGGCGCTGCGGCAACGCGGCGGCAAAGACATCGTGCCCACTGTCGACCAGCGTGGCCGCGATCGCAAAGCCGGCCTGGCGCAGCTGCGTCATCGCCACTGCGGTCTCGGGCAATTGCACCAGCGGCACGGCTTCGGCACCGCCTTCGGCCACGCGTGCGGCGGCGCCGGACAGGCCCAGCGCGGAGCCGGCCGGCAGCAGCAAACCGGCAACGCCGAAATGCGCCGACGAGCGCAAGATCGCGCCGAAGTTATGCGGGTTGCCCACGCCATCCAGCCACAGCGCCAGCACCGGGCCCTGCGGCAACACCGCCAGCCACTCCTGCAACGGCTGCGGCGACACCCGCAACACCTCGGCCACGATGCCTTCGTGATGCGTACTGGCCGCCAGCTTGGTGAGGTCGGCGTCCTCGACCACGCGGTAGCCGATGCGCTGTGCGACGCACCAGGCCAGCAAGGCCTTGAATTGCGGAATCCGCGCCTCGGTCAGATAGAGCTTGCGCAGCGCCTGCGGACGCGCCTTGAATACGGCCTGGACCGCATTGATGCCGTACAGGCGCAGCTCGCGCGCGGTGTTGGCGTTGGCAGCGGCCGGTGCGGCGGCAGCGGTGCGTGCTGCAGGCGCAGCCGGTGCGGGCGCACGTGGCGCCGCACGGCCCCACGGATTGCGCGGCGCAGCGCCACTGCCGGTGTTGTCGCGTGGCGGTCGCGCGCCACGTCCATCATGCTGTTTCATCGTTGTGTCCAGAAATCCGCGTTCTTGATGCCGAGCGACACCGGATCGAAGACCGGATCCAGCCCCTGGCGTTTTTGCCGTTCGTAATCCTTCAAGGCCAGCATGGCCGGCTTGTGCAGGATCAGGATGGCGATGATGTTGAGCCAGGCCATGACGCCGACGCCGATGTCGCCCAGCGCCCAGGCCAGCTGCGCATTGTGGAACGCGCCGAAGATCACCATGCCCATGATCCCCAGGCGCAACAGCAGCACGGTGAGCGGTCGGCGGCGGCTGCCATTGATGTAGCTCAGGTTGGTTTCGGCCATGTAGTAATAGGCCATGATGGTAGTGAAGGCGAAGAAGAACAGCGCCACCGCCACAAAGCCCGCGCCCCAGCCCGGCAGCACCGATTCCACTGCTGCCTGCGCATAACCGGGGCCTTCTTCCACCCCGCTCAGGCCGGCGTACAGGCCCGGCTTGGCACCGTCGGGCGCGTACACGTTGTACTTGCCGGTGGTGAGGATCAGGAACGCGGTGGCGGTGCACACCATCATGGTATCGAAGTAGATCGCAAACGCCTGCACGTAGCCCTGCTTGGCCGGATGCGACACCTCTGCCGCTGCCGCAGCATGCGGCCCGGTGCCCTGCCCGGCTTCGTTGGCGTAGATGCCGCGCTTGACGCCCCATTCCACCGCTAGCCCCAGCAGGGCGCCGAACGCGGCATGGCTGCCGAAGGCACTGCTGAAGATGGTGGCGAACATGTCCGGCACGCGCTCGGCATTGAGCGCCATGATGACCAGCGCCATCAGGATGTAGCCCATCGCCATGAACGGCACCACGATTTCGGCGAAGTTGGCGATGCGCTTGACGCCGCCGAAGATGATCACCGCCAGCATGCATGCCACCAGGATGCCGATGCCCAGCTTGGCCGCATCGCGCATCGGCAGGCCCATCCACTGCCCGTCCATCGCACCGCACAGGCTGGTGCCCCGGCAGGCGTTGATGGCGCTGTCGGCAATCGCGTTGGCCTGGACGCCCGGCATCAGAAAGCCGGTGGCGATGATGGTGGCCACCGCGAAGGTGAGCGCGTACCACTTCAGACCCATCGCCTTTTCGATGTAGTACGCCGGGCCGCCGCGATAACGGCCATCGGCATCCTTGATCTTGTAGATCTGCGCCAGCGTCGATTCCACGTACGACGTGGACGCGCCGAGGAAGCCCATCACCCACATCCAGAAGATCGCGCCCGGCCCACCGAAGGCGATGGCGGTGGCGACACCGGCGATGTTGCCGATGCCGATACGCCCGGCCATCGACATCGCCAGCGCCTGGAACGAAGACACCCCGGCATCGGATTTCTGCCCGCCCACGGTGAGGCGAATCATTTCCACGAACCCGCGTACCTGCATGAAACGGGTGCGGATGGTGAAATAAACGCCTGCGCCCAGGCACATGAAGATCAGTGCCTTGCTCCAGACGATGCCGTTGATGCCATTGATGAGTGCTTCCACGCAATCTCCCCGAGTGCTGGATCGTGAACCCCAGCGCCGTGGGGAGTGGGTCGATTCTGGCCGAAAGCGCCGCCCGATGCGACGTGCGTGCGTGCTGCGCCGTCAGCGCGCGACAACCTGCCGGAGGCGCATGTACAGGCCGTGCGCACCATCGTGGGGCATCGGCGCTGCGGGTCGCCTCCAATAGGCAACGACGCCAGTGGTGTGCGGCAGCTTGGCCGAGACCGGATGCACGTCGCGAGCGGTCATCGGATCGCTGTGGACGGTGCGCTCAGAACCGGCGTGTGCGCAGGGCACATGCCGGTTCCGAGCAGCGACCGCAGCCGCCTGGCGGCTGCGCAGTCGCGTTGTTGACCGCTCCTGGCGCTCAGCGCTTGGCGGTCTGTGCCTGCTTGAGCGCGGCGCACAGGCGGATGGTTTCGCCGGTCTGCGCCAGACCGCGGTCGGCGCCGCTGAGCTTGGCCAGGCGCGGCTGGAAGAACGCATCCAGGCGGTCGGCTTCTTCCACGCTGCAGCCACCGGATGCGCCGAGCGCCGGCAGACCGCCGCCGTCGAACGACCCGCTGCGCTGCACGATGCGGTCGAAGTTGGCGGTGAACCACGGCCACATCGACGCATGCGACCCCTCGTAGCTGTTCCCACGCATCAGCATGCTCTTCATCTCGCCGACCTTGATGGCATCGGTCAACGCAAAATCGCGCACCTGCTTGAGCAACGCCGGGTCCTGCACCGCACCTAGTGCCGCGATCATGGCGTTACGCTGCGCGGGGTCGGCGTGGCTGCGCAATGCCGCGATCAGGGTCTGGACGGCGGAGGCGCCGCGTTCCTGCACGGTGACCGCCAGCACGCTGCCGAGCAGATCCGGGTTGGCCGCAGAGAAATCCAGCGCCCCGGTGCCACCGGCAAGCACCGCATCGCCCTGGGCAAGCAGCGCCTTGCGCACTTCCGCATTCTGCAGGCGTAACCCAAACATCCCGGCCAGCGACGAACGCAGCGCAGTGTCGTCGACCGATTCGCCGCTGCGCCGCACGTAACCCAGCTGGCGTAGACGCGGCAGATACGCCTGTTCGGCGGCCTTGCGCAACGCGCCGCGCTGCGCCTCGGTGCTGGCCTGGTAGCGCCAGATCCATACGAAGCGATCCACCAGCGCGGTCGAAACATCGGCCGATGCGGACGGTGCCAGCTGCTTGAACGCCATCAACACCGCATCGCTGTCGGCATCGCCGTGGCGGTAGGCCGCATCGATGGCATCGGCGTAGGCCAGCTGCTCGTTATCGTCGAGTTGCGCAACCTGCTTGCCGAGTGCAGCCAGCTGCTTCTTCGGCAGGCTGAAACGGTAATAGCCGGCGCCATGCGCGTTCGGGAACACCCAGGTGTTCTTGCCGGCGCCGTCCAGCACGATGCTGCCGCTGCCGTCTTCCAGCAACTGGCAGGCGGTACCGACCTGGTTTTTGCCCTTGCCGTACTTCACGCACACCGGCACGCCCCACTGCTGCGCGGTGGAGCCGGTCGAACCCAGCGGCAAATACCGCTGCTGCTGCAGCTTGACCACGGTCTTGCCGCCTTCGCGCGCCACCTGGGTCTGCAGGTACGGCACACCCGGCTGATTCAAGAAGCTGCGAAATGCCGCCTTGAAGTCTTCGCCCTTGCCGGCGGCTTCGGCGATCGCATCGACCAGATCGTCGGCGGTGGCGCTGCCGAACTGATGCTTGGCGATGTAGGCGCGCATGCCTTCGCGGAACACGTCCTCGCCAACGAAGGCTTCGAACATCGCCAGCACCGCCGCACCCTTCTGATAGGTGATGCCGTCGAAGGCGGTTTCGATATCGCCGTTACCGGTGATCGGCTGGCGGATCTTGCGTGCGCTGACCAGGCTGTCGTTATTCATCGCGTACTGCGCGCCACCGATGCGATCCAGGTTGGCGTGATACTCCGGGTGCAGCTGCATGGTGATTTTCTGCTGCATCCAGGTGGCGAAGGCTTCGTTGAGCCACAGGTCGTCCCACCATTCCATGGTCACGGTGTCGCCGGTCCACTGATGCGCCAGCTCGTGCGCGTTGGTGTTGAAGGAGCGCTGCACGTTTTCGGCCGGCGAATCCTTGTCCAGTAACAGCAACCAGTCGCGGAAGGTCACAAACCCCGGGTTTTCCATCGCACCGGCACTGAAATCCGGTGCGGCGACCAGATCGAGTTTGTCGAACGGATAACCGAAGGCGTAGTAGTCCTCCAGCGCGGCGATGATCGCCGGGGTCTGGTCCAGCGCCGGAGTGATGCGCGGGCCCTGGCCCTGGGCGGCGATACCGCGCAGCGGCGTGGCATTGGGGCGCTGCGGAGTGGCCGGCATTGCAGGCACGTCCACCACATCCCACGGGCCGGCGGCGTAGGCGACCAGATAGGTCGGCAACGGCACGGTCGGCGCAAAGGTCACCGTCTTCCAGCCCTTGCCCGCCGGCTTGGTCGAGGTAGCGATGGTGTTGGCCAGCGCCTGATCGTCGCTGGGTACGGTCAGGCTGAGGTCGAACGGGGTCTTGAATGCCGGCTCATCGAAGCCCGGGAACGCGTAGCGCGCACTGATCGGCTCCATCTGCGTCATCGCATACGCCTTGCCCTGGTACTTCACCTGATACAGGCCCTGCAGCTGCTGGTTGAGCGGCGCGCTGTAGGTGATGTCCACGGTGAGCGTCTGCGGTTTGAGCGTGCGCCCGAACTCAAGGCGAACCACACCGGTGTGCGCATCGGCGTCGACATAGCGCGCGGTGAGCGCCTTGCCCTTGGCCGGCTTGACCGTGGCCTTGCTGACCTTCAGCTCCTTGCCGTGCAGCCACAGATGGTCGGACGCCTGCCTGAGCTGCACGCGAATGGTGGTGCGGCCACTGAACTGCGCCTGCTCCGGGTCGACCTTGATCGCCAGGCTGTAGCGCTCGGGCACCGCCCAGGTCGGCAATCGGCCATTGGGCACCGGCTCGGCGGACGTCTGCGCAAGTGCGTTGCCGCAACACAGCGCAAGGAGGGAAGGAGCAAGCAGGCAGGCAAGACGACGCATGGGCAATTCCGGTCAGGGTAACCGCCGAAGTCGACCACAGCGGGGCATGACTGTCATGTGACCTTAGTCATTGCGCGGGTTGGGCAGGCACAGCTCTGAATTCGCCAAAGCGCCGACACAGCTCCGCGTCCGTCGTATACACCGCTCTGGCAACGCAGCGTTTCCACTGCCGAGTTGGTGGTCGGCGACCGATCGGCTTGGTCAGGTGCTACGCACTGCCGGCTTGTTTGCCGCCGCCACCGCCGCCGACACGGTGATGACCGGCCAACGCGCCACACGCTTTCTCGGTGAGAACAACCCGCTCGCCGCGCAATCGGAGCTTGCCCACTTCGCCGGCCGCAACGTCGGCGGCTGGGCCGGCGGCACCGCTGCTGCTTACGCGCTGGGCAGCTCGGGCGCCGGGCCGATGGTGCTGATCGCGGCCGATGCGTATTTCTTGAGTACCGCTGGCGAAAAAGCCGCCGCGTTGCTGGATAACCGCGCCATCTACACCCAGACCGATCGCGCGGGCACGCAGTGGTCGTTCGATGGCCGCGCCTGGGCGCGCGACGGCAAGGCCGACACCACCAACGATGGCGTCAACAACCCCACCTCCACGCCCATCGTCGCCAGCTACCAAAAGGGGCGCGAACTCAATTACCAGGCCACCAACGCCGCTGCCGCGTTGGCCTTGAAGGATGCGCCCACCCCGCAGGATCCGTATCGCCAGCCGGCCAATGCCACTGACCGTCCCAGCCTGAGCAGCGCCGACTGGCGACGCGATGCAGCGGACGGCCAGTGGCATCGGCTGGTCAAGACCGATGTGTCGGGTGCCAACGATCGCGGCAGTTACGTGCAGGAAACCGCCTTGCCGCAACGCGCAGCCGAACTGGACGCGCAAGCGCAAGACGTCATCGCCCGCAACATCGCCAACAGTCCCGGCGCGGTTGCTGCGCGCTACGAACTTGCGCATCACCGCAACGGCTGGGCGGCCGATGGGCTACCGATGTCGCCGGCCGTGCAACAGGCGCTGCCCGACCCGGATGCGTTGACTGCCTCCGACGGCCAGCGCTATTACCGCGACATGGAGGGCCGGTGGACCAGCAACGGTGCCCCACCCGATGGCAATCGCATACTGGAACTGGAAACCACGCGCGCACTGCTGCAACCGGCACTGGCTGAGCAGGCGCAGGCGATTGCCGCCATCCGGCAGTCGCCGCAGGACGTCCAGGGCGAGCAAACGCTCTACCGCTATCGCATCGTCGGCACCGAGTTGCAGCCACAGTGGCGCGAAGCGATCGAACTGGCGACGCAACGCACGCGCGAAACCGAGGGACTGACCGGCGATAGCGCGCTGCAGCTGCAGCGTGGCCCTGGTGGCAGCTTCGGCGCCGATAGCCCGATCGCGCATCTGCAGCGCGGTGCCGATGGCGTGGAGCGCATCGCGGCGGTCACCAGCACCGAGGACATCCGCCAGGCGTTGCAGCAGGTCCAGGCGGGGCAATCGCCAATCGCACCGGCACAGCCGTTCGCCACCAACGCACGCGCCTCCGATGGCGCGACAGATGCGGATACATCGGCATCGTCCCCCTCCAACCAGCACGCACTCGACGGACACGCGCAGGTCCAGGCCGCCAGCGCAGCGCAGGCGCGTCAGGAACAGCAACA
>NZ_MDEE01000058.1 GCF_002939865.1 Xanthomonas dyei | reverse complement strand
TCACGCTGGCTAGAACGCTTGCGCACCCTGCCCGACGCAGTGCGCGAGCAGATGAGCCTGGTACCTTAAAAACGTGGGGATACCTAAGATCCTGGCCCAGGAAGAAGAGCATGCCGACGAATTTGCCGATATGCTGGAAGGCTGGATCGGCGAGTGAGTGTGTTGCGTCGGTGCTGAGTGCGCCGATGCGACTGCGCTGCCGAAGATGCAATACAAACAGGGCGCCAGTGGGCGCCTTGTTTTTTTGGAGGGGTGTGGGTCGCAACCATGCCCCGTGTAGGAGCGCACCTGGGCGCGATGGGGCCTTACCGGTAACGCCCCATCGCGCCCGGGTGCGCTCCTACGGGTACGTCGGTATGCCCGCAACTTCGTCAAAGCATTGTCGCCGGCCATTGCGGTGAGCGGGTGCTGGCTTGCCGGGCCTTGCTGATTACGCCGATGCGGCTGCGGCATCGAAAACGCAATACAAACAGGGCGCCGTTGGGCGCCTTGTTTGGGTTTGTGGTCTGGTGCAGACGGTGGCAGAAACCATGGTCCGCGTAGGAGCCCACCTGGGCGCGATGGGGCCTTACCAGTAAAGCCTCATCGCGCCCAGGTGCGCTCCTACGTGCACGTCGGCGCCCACTCAACGCAAGACGCGGAACCGCACCTGGGTCCAGGCGCCGTCGCTGGCCATGGCGGTGAGCGTGTGCTCTCCCACTTCGGCAAAGTCGCGCTGAAATCCCTGGCGCTCATCGGTCTGTGCAATCCAGCGACCGTCCAGCAGCCAGTCGATGCGCGCTTCGCTGCCCAGCGCACGCAACTGCAGGCGCACCGGGCGTGCGGTGTCGTTTGCGCGGGCCAACGTGGCGCGGTCGCTCAATCCATCGATGCGCAGCACGCCGCCACCGGTCATGCGCCCGTCCGGTAGGCAGTCCGGTGCCAACGGCGGCAGCTGCGCGGCGGTGCGTTCGGCCGCGCTGAGCCAGGGCGACACCAGTGCCGGCCAGCGTGCCAATGCGCGTGGCGTGCGCGCATGTGGCTGGGTGCACTCCTGCGACAGGCGCTGGCCGCTGTGCGCATCCACCTCGAACTGCAGCCGCCCGCTTTGCCACAACCGCGCGTCGCGTTCGGCAAACGTGGGGGGCAGCGCCCCATCCAGTGCGTAGGCCTCGGCACGCCGCGCGCACAGTGGCGGCGGCGTCTGCTCCAGCGCACCGCCGAGCGGCCAGCAGATCTCCCTGGACTGCACCGTGGCCGGCATCGGCAGCGGCGCACTGTCGCCAGCGTTGCGCGGCAATGCATCGATGACTTCGAACATCAGCGGCAATGCGGTCACCGCACCGTACTGGCCCGGCAACGGCGTGCCATCCGGGCGGCCAACCCACACACCTACGGTATAGCGCCGTGTGCCGCCGATGGCCCAGGCATCGCGGTAGCCGTAACTGGTGCCGGTCTTCCAGGCCACCCCCGGGCGTGCGGCGGTGTCGAAGGTGCCGCTGCCGTAGCCGGGGCGCGGATTGCTTTGCAAAATCTCGCGCACGATCCAGGCCGCGCCCGGCGACATCAACCGTCGATCGATCCGTGCATCGTCAGGCGTGTAGCGCACGCGCCCGGCGATACCGCCACGATTGAGCGCCGCGAACGCGCCCACCAATTCCTGCAATTGCGCGCCGGTGCCGCCCAGGATCAACGCCAGCGATGGCGTGCTGCCACGCGGGAAGTGCAGCGCAATGCCGGCATTGGACAGCCGCGCGGCAAAGCGTGCCGGGCCGATGCGATCGAGCAGGTCCACCGCCGGCACATTCAAGGACAAGCGCAATGCGGTGGCCGCACTCACCGGTCCGTTGAACGCGGCATCGAAGTTGCCGGGCCGGTAGTCGCCGAAGCTCTGCGGCGCGTCCACCAGCAGACTTTCCGAATGGATCAAGCCATCGTCAAGCGCCATGCCGTACAGAAACGGTTTGAGCGTGGAGCCGGGCGAGCGCCAGGCCTGCACCATGTCCACATGGCCAAGCCGTTTGCGATCGCCGAAGCTGGCCGAGCCGACATAGGCGCGCGCTTCCATCGTGGCGTTGTCGACCACCAGCAAGGCGGCCGAAGTGCGCTCGGGCAGTTGCGAAAAATACGTGGCCACGCGTTCTTCCAGCGTGCGCTGCAATTCCGCATCCAGCGTGGTGACGATGCGTGCGGTGCGTGGTTGCGCGCTATGCAACCGCTGCGCCAGCAGCGCGGCATGCAAGGGCGGCTTGAGCGCGCGCGTCACCACCGGCTCGATGCGGGCATCGTCGACCTGCGCGCGCGACCACACGCCCAGCTCCACCATGCGATCGAGCACCTTGTCGCGCGCACGCTGCGCCGCTTCCGGGTGACGGTCCGGACGCAGCCGGCTGGGCGATTGCGGCAACACCGCCAGCAACGCCGCTTCGGCCTGCGACAAGGCAGTGGCCGGCTTACCCAAGTACGCCCAACTGGCCGCGTCCACGCCTTCGATGGTGCCGCCGTAGGGCGCGCGCTCCAGATACAGGGTGAGAATCTCGCGCTTGCTCAGATGCGCTTCCAGCTGCAGCGCGCGCAGCAACTGCTTGGCCTTGCCCCATGGCGTGCGCGTATGCGGGTCCAGAATGCGCGCCACCTGCATGGTCAAGGTCGAACCGCCGGAGACGATGCGTCCCTGCCCCAGCCACTGCCCGCCGGCACGCAACAAACCCCATGGATTGACGCCGGGATGCCGCCAGAACCAGCGGTCTTCGTAGTTGAGCAAGGCCTGCAGATACAGCGGCGATACCGTGCCCGGGCTGGCCGGATAGCGCCACACGCCATTGCGATCGGCGAACGCGCGCAATGGCGTGCCATCGCGCGCCACCACCAGGGTGGAGGTGTCGCGCGATTTGGGCAGCGGCAGCGGGAAGGCCAGGTCCAGCACCAGCACCATGGCCAGCACCGCCGCCACGCTCAAGCGTAGCAACCGTCGCCAGTGGTGCCTGCGTGTGTGCGTCACTGCCTTGTGCTCGGCCACACTGTCCTGTGTCGTGGTGCTCATCGTGTCGGTGCGTCGATCATCCATCGCGCAAAGCATGCAGTGGCACGCGAATTTCGGCCACTGTGCCAGGCGCATCGGTGCGTGTGTGCAGGCTCAGACTGCCGCCTTGGGCCTCGATGATCTGCCGCGACAGCACCAGCCCGATGCCGGAACCGCCAGGCTTGGTGGTGAAGAACGGCACAAACAGGTTGTCGCTGGGCGGAAGCCCGGCACCACCGTCGACGATCTCGATGCAGGCGTCGGTGTCGCCGCCGCGTGCGCGTAGCCAGACCTGTGCCTGCCCACCGGCCTCCAGCGCATTGCGCACCAGATTGATCAGCACCTGCTCCAGTTGATCCGCATCGGCCTGCACCTGCAGCGCAGGTGCGATATCGATACACAGGCGTGGGTCGTCGAGCAGATGCTGCACGCGCGCACACAGGGGCTGCAGTGCAACTGGCATCACGCTGGGTGTAGGCAGGCGCGCCAGGCGTGCATATCCGCCAAGGAAGCGCTGCAGTGCGGCGCTGCGCTGCTCGATCACCGCCAGCCCGCCGCGCAGATCGGTGTGCAGCTCCACATCCACCATCGCTGCCGGTGGCGGCACCATGCGCGCCAGGGTGTCGGCAATCGAGCCGATCGGCGCCAGCGAGTTGTTGATCTCATGGCTGAGCACACGCAGCAAGCGCCGGAATGCCTGCGCCTCTTCGTCGCGCAAGGCGCGCTCCATCGGCTGAAGCACCAGCAGATGACCGGCCTGGCTGCGGCTGCGCAAGGCCGCATGCCCTACCTGCCAGCGCCCCTGTTGGCCGGCGAATGTCTGCACGTGGATGCTTCCGGAGGGCACCGCGAACAAGGCCGACAGGCCAAGCGCCTCGGCAGAGCGCCCCAACAGCGTCTCGGCCGCGGCACCCAGCAAACGCTCGCCGGCCGGGTTCACCAGGCGCAGGCGCCAGTCCTGCTCGAAGGCGAACACCGCACCGTCCAGCGCCGCCAGTGTCTTGCTCAACAGTTGCAGGCTTTCGTGCACGTCGCGCTGCTCATCCTGTAGCCGTTGTGCCAGCAAATTAAAGTGCGCAAACAGCATGGCATCGCTGCCGGCAACCGATACGGCGCGTACGCTGTAGTCGCCCTCGCGTAATGCGTCCAGCAATCCGGCCAGCGTGCGCTGGCGGTGACCGTCACGGCGCTGACGCAGGCGCACCATCGCGGCCGTAAGCAGGACCACGCAGGCGAGCAACAGCACGGCCTCGGTGGGCGCCGGCGCTCCCACACACAGCACAACCGCCAGTGCGAGCAGCGCGGGCACGGCCACCCACCACGGTTGCCAGCGCAGGGGTTTACCCGACATCGTCGCCACGCAGCCCGTGCTTGCCGATGCGCCGGTACAGGCTTTGCCGGGTGATGCCCAACTGCTCTGCGGCGCGCTGCAGGTTGCCCTGCTGGTCGGCCAGTGCGGTGCGCAGCAGCAGCGCCTCGGCCTGATCCAGGGTCATGCGTGCTGCGACTGTCGTTGTGTCATGGGGCGCGGTACGCATGCGCAGGTCCTGGGCACCGATGACGTTGCCATCGACCAGCAGCGCAGCGCGCTCCATCGCATGCGCCAGTTCGCGCACGTTGCCCGGCCATGCGTAGCCGAGCAAGGCCTGCTCGGCATCGCGCGCCAGCGTGGGCAAGTTCCGCCGATAACGCGTGCACGCTGCAGCCAGGTAGTGCCTGGCGAGCGGCAGGATGTCGTCGTGGCGTTCGCGTAGGGGCGGCACGCGTAGCTGAAACGTATTGAGGCGATACAACAGATCCTGGCGGAAGCGCCCGGCGGCGACATCGGCCTCCAGATCGGCGTTGGTTGCCGCCACGATGCGCACGTCCACGCGCTGGGTGCGCGAGGCGCCGACCCGTTCGAACTCGCCGTCTTCGATCGCCCGCAACAGCTTGGCCTGTTGTTCCAGCGGCAGGTTGCCGATTTCGTCGAGGAACAACGTGCCGCCATCGGCCAGCTCGAAGCGGCCGCTGCGGTCCTGGCGTGCATCGGTAAACGCGCCACGCACATGGCCGAACATCTCCGACTCGAACACGCTGGCGGCCAGCCCGCCGATATCGACCTTGATCAGGGGCTGCGCATGCCGTGCGGACCACTGATGCAGCAGCTCGGCCACCACACTCTTGCCGGTGCCGTTTTCGCCGAGCAACAGCACGCCGACATCGCTCTTGGCGATGCGCGACAGATCGTCGAGCAGACGGCGCATCACCGGCGACTCGGCGATGAAGCCGCCGGCCGCCTCCTGCAGCCGCAACGCCTGCGCCTCGCTGAGGCGGCGCTCGCTGCGGCGGCTACGGTCCAGCGCGATGCGGCTCTCCAACACGCTCAATACGCGCGCGTTCTGCCAGGGCTTTTCGACAAAATCCACCGCGCCATGCTGCATGGCGTTGACCGCCAGCCCGACGCTCGCCCAGGCCGTCATCGCAATCACCGGCAACCCCGGCCACTGCGCGGCGATCTGCGCGATCAAGCCCAGCCCTTCTTCGCCCGAGGTGGTGTCGCGGCGGTAATTCATGTCCACCAGCACCGCGGCAAAGGTGTCGCCACGCAGGCAACCTAACGCGACCTCCGGCGACTCCGCGCCGACCATGCCGTAGCCGGCGCTCTTGAGCAGTAGCCGCATCGCCTCGCGGACGTCGGGCTGGTCGTCGACCACCAGGATGCGGGCTGCGGGGGTTGAAGGAACCGTCATGTGCAGAGTCTAGCGGCCACGCGCCGGATCGCGGCGCCGTGCGAAGCGCACGCCCGGATCGCGCCTGCAGCGCCCACCAGCGCCCACGCTGCTGCATGCGTGCGCAACTGCATCGTGCATGCGGCTTGCCCGCGGGTCGGTGGAGTGGTGCATGTCTTCATTCCAGTCGCAACGCCTGCATCGGCGACACGCACGCCGCGCGCCAGGCCGGGACCAACGCGGCGAGCAGGCCGGCCAGGCTCAGTGCCAGCAGTACGCCACCAATGGCCAAGGGGTCGGCCACCCGCACATCGAACAAGAACCGTTGCAGCACGCGTGAAAGCGCCATGGCGATGCCCAAACCGATCACCAGGCCAACACTCAGCTGCAGCGCCGCTTCGCGCAGCACCTGGCCCAGCAAGCGCGCGGACGAGGCGCCCATCGCGGCACGCACACCGAACTCATGCCGCCGCGCGGTCACCGCCACCGCCATCACCGCGTACAGGCCGACCACGGCAAGCAGTAACGCCAGCCCGGCAAACAACCCCACCAGCAACAAGTTGAGCTTCTGATCGCTGGTGGTGGTGGCGACCACGGTTTGCATGGACTCCAGCCCGGCGATGGGTTGCTGCGGGGCGACCTCGGCAATGGCGCTGCGCAAGGCTCGCTCGTCCACACGCTGCGCCTGGGCACGCAATTGCACCGCATAGGTCAAGCCGCCGAAGCTGCGCAGGATCTGATACATCGCATCGCTCATCTGCGCCAATGGCTGATAGACCATCGGTGGCGCAGGCTCGGCGGGCCCGGCCTGGCGGACGTCCCCGACCACCCCCACCACACGCATGGGCACGCGCTTACTGTTGCCGTCGTCTTCCAGCACCACCTGCTTGCCAATGGCGTCATTGCCCAGATAGCGCTGCGCAAACGACGCACT
This sequence comes from Xanthomonas dyei, assembly GCF_002939865.1. Taxonomy (GTDB): domain Bacteria; phylum Pseudomonadota; class Gammaproteobacteria; order Xanthomonadales; family Xanthomonadaceae; genus Xanthomonas; species Xanthomonas dyei. The sequence goes on along the minus strand of NZ_MDEE01000058.1, from coordinate 16,227 downwards.
GACCAGGCAGACTTTTTCAGCGCCGGCGGTGTCGTTGCTGCCGATCGCGCGGCCGGCAAGCAGCGGGATCTGAAAGACTTCCATAAATCCCGGCGTGACCAGGCGGTATTGCGTATTGAACGACGGCGCCTGCGCGGTCGACACGCTCCAGCTCAGCTGCGTGGTGGTGGGTGGATTGGTGGAGACACCTGCCAGCGCAATCCCCGGCTCGCGCTGCAAGCGTTCGACGATGCGGCGCGCCTGCTCCACCGCGTCCGCCGCCGTGGCATAGCGCTGCTTGACCGGTGCCAGGGTAAAGATAGCTGCGGCCCTGCTCTCAAATCCCATCGGCACCTGTGAGAGTTGCTGCAGCGAGCGTGCAAACAAGGCCGCCCCGACCAACAACACCACGGCAATCGCCACCTGCACCACCACCAACGCACGCGCCAATCGCCCGGCCTGCAGGCTCCATCCGCCGCGCCCCCCGCCGACCAGTTCCAGCACCAGGTTGCGGTTGCGATTGCGCGCGACACCGAGCACGGCCGCGAGCACGGCAGTGCCGACCCCTGCCAGCAGCGCAAACAGCGCACTGCCGCCGGTGAGATGCGCACTGTCGCCGCGCAACCACATCACCGGCACCCAGCTGCCCAACAGGCGCAGGCCGATCCACGCCAGCAGCACACCGCCCAGGCTGCCGATCAGACCGATCAACACACCTTCGGCCAGTGCGGGCAAGCTCAGCCGACCCAGCGATGCACCGAGCGCCGCACGCACGGCGCTGTCGTGACTGCGGCCGAGTACGCGCAACGCCATCAGGCTGACCAGATTCACCGCAGCAATCACCAGCACGCACGCCGCGGCGGCAAAGAACAACCACAGCGTGTTGCCGCTATTGGCGCCATACAGCGCGTTCTTCAGCGGCAACGCGTTGGCCGGATGCCGCTGAAGTTCCTGAAACCAGGTGTCGGTCATGCCGGGATTGGTGCGCAGTGCAGTCTCCAAAGCCACTGCCACCTGCGCAGAGGCCTGCTCCGGACGCACACCCGGCTTCAACCGCCCGACGATGATTTCGTTGGTGGAGAGATTGGTGGTGGCCAGGTCCGGCTGCATGGTCTGGATCAGATCGAACGGCTGGGCCCACGGAAACTGCGCCGGCAACACGCCGACCACTGGGACCGCCCGGCCTTCCACCTGCAACACGCGCCCCACCGCCGCCGGGTCGGCACCAAAGTAGCGCTGCCAGAATGCGTAACTCAGGATCACCGCCGGCGGACCACCGGGCTGATTTTCTGCATCGTCGAAGTTGCGCCCGGCCGCCATGCGGACACCCAGCGTCTGCAAAAAGCCGCGGTCTGCGCTGATCGATTGCACCACGTCGGCGCTATCGCCGCGGGCGATATTGATTGGCAACGGCCAGGCACGCAGCATTCCGGTAGCCGACAGCCCCGGCAAGCGGCGCAGCGGTGCGTAATAGCCCGGCCCGGCCACGTTGCGCCCCTGCTCGGAGGGGCGTCCCAAGGTGACCAATTGCTCGGCCTGCGGAAACGGCAACGGTGCCAGCAACGCCTGGTCCAGCAGCGCGAACACCGCAGTGGTGGTCGCCACGCCCAGCGCCAGGGTCAGGCTGGCCAGCAGCAGGTAGCCGGGCCGGCGCAACAGGCCACGCCACGATTGTCTGGCTTCGCGCCACAGCAGCGCATGCGCCATCACGGCGATGGCTCCGTGACCAACGTCGGCAAGACGCTGTCGTGTGCGTGGCGAATGCGTTCGAAGGTGTCTTCGTCGACGATGCGGCCGTCGAGCATGTGCACGATCCGCGAGGCCCGGCGCGCAAACGCGGGATCGTGCGTGACCATGCACAAGGTGGTGCCGGTGAGATTGAGCTGCTCCAGCAACTGCATCACGGACTCGCCGTTGCGCGTGTCGAGATTGCCGGTGGGCTCGTCGGCGAGCAGGATCGCCGGCTCGCCCACCAGCGCGCGCGCCACTGCCACGCGCTGCTGCTGGCCACCGGACAATTGGCCGGGATAGTGCCGCTGCCGGTGGTGCATGCCGACCAGTTCCAGCACCTCGCGCACCCGCTGGCGCAGCGCGGCAGCACTGACGCCATCGCGATAGGTCAGCGGCAAGGCGACGTTTTCTTCGACGGTGAGATCTGCGATGAGGTTGAAGGCCTGGAAGATGAAACCGATATGGTCGTTGCGCACGCGGGCACGCGCGCGGGCGGTAAGGTCGGCAACATTGCGGCCCTGCAGCAGGTAGTCGCCGTGGCTGGGCACATCCAGCAGGCCCAGGATCGACAGCAGCGTGGATTTACCGCAGCCCGACGGCCCGGTGATCGCAACAAAATCGCCCGGTGCGATATCCAGCGCGATCTCGGCGAGCGCGTGGGTTTCCACCTCATCGGTGTGAAACACCTTGCTCAATCCCTGCAGGCGAATCAGCGGGGCGGTGGGGGTGACTGTGGGCTGCATGGAGCTCTCCTTGAAGGTCTAGCGTAGACGCAACCGTGGAAATGTTGCCCACTGGCTGGTATCGGACAGGATGAGTTGGTCGCCGGGCCGGAGCCCGGCACGTATTTCGATACGGTCGCTGGAGACGGCGCCAAACCGCACCGGCACGCGGATGGCGGCATCGCCCCCGGGCTGCACGACAAACAGGGCCGCCGATGAATCCGGCGCGGCCAGCGCAGGGCGCGCGACGCTGATGACATCGCGCAGCATGCCAAGACGGATAAGGCCATCGACCGACAGATCCGGCCGGGCGCCGGCAGGCAGCGGCTGCACGAAGCGCACGTCCACGCTGACGCTGCCGTTACGCACTGCAGGGTCGATACGGACCACGCTGCCGGCGACCAGGCCGTTGCGGGTATCGACGCTGACCGGTAGATCCAGCAACAGATCCTTGGCCAGCACTTCCGGCACCTGCAGCCGCGCCAGCAACTCATCCGGTCGCGCCACCCGGGCCAGCTTGGCACCTGCGGCCACCTGCTGGCCGGGTTCCACGTCGACCTGCTGCAGGATGCCCGCGATGCCGGCACGCACCTGCAGCGCGGCCAGTTGCTGACGCGCGATCGCCAGGCTGCTGGCCACCTCGTCGCGGCGTGCCTGCGCGGCACGCAACTGGGCGGCCATGTTTTGCCGGAATGCGGCAACGCGCTGCTGTTCGATCTGCGCGCGGCCGCGCTGCTGCGCTTCGGTGATCTGGCTCTCGCGCAATTCGATTGCCGAAATGACACCCGCCGCATGTGCGCGCTCATAGGCCTGCGTCTTGATTTCGGCAATGCGCCAATCGGAGTTGGCACGCGCTTGCAGCGCCTGTTGATCGAGCAGTTGCGAGGCCAATGCGGTGCGTGCAGCGGACACCTCTGCTTCGGCGCCGGCCAACGCCGCCGTGGCCTTTTCCTGGTTGGCCACCAGCTCTGGATTTTGCAAGCGCAGGATCACCGTCTCGGCTTCGACCCGGCTGCCGGCCTGCACCACCACCTGCTCCAACGTGGCCGGCGCGCCAGCGGTGATCCAGCGCGTGTCGCGCGGGACCAACACACCGGTGGCGCGGATCTCGCGCACCATATCGCCGCGCTCGGCGGTGCCGATCCACACGCTGGCACGCTCCACGCGGGGGCTGGCGCGACCAAGGCCCACCGCGGCGATAATGGCGGCCAGCACCACGGCGCCACCAACGAGCACACCCACATGCAGGCGGCGCAGACGAAAACGACTGGGAGACTTGGCGATATCCATGCCAAGGTGAGAGCAGGACGCGTGCCATGTCTTAGCGGCCTGCAACCCCTTGATTTGCAATGTACTCGCCGATTCGACGCGCGCATTGCGATGTACGATTTCGTACATGCGCCATCGATACCGGACAGTGACGCGGCCTGCACCTGCATGCGCGCGGCAGCGTTGTGCGAATCGAGCGGTGCGGATGCCGCTGGTGCGAGGCTCTACGACGTGCGCGCGTCACGTCCAGAACGGGTTGCTGCATCTCGCTTCATCGAACACGACAAGCCGCCGCATCGAAACGCGTGGCGCCGGTGATGCAGGCTCTCGATCGGGCATCGGCCGCAGCGTGATCGGCTTGGAGCGGCTGCCCCACCGCTGCGCTCATCGCCAGGCGGGCGCGGCCGATGCGCGGTGCGGCAGGGACGGCTCGTCCACTCCTGTTCTCAGTGCGCTATCCACGCCCACCTGATGACTGCTCGCTATGGTTGTAAGCCGCGCTCTCAGCGTATCGATGTCATCGCAGTGCGCGCTGGCGCTTGTGTGCCTGACGAGACGCCGCACTTGTCTGCGTGCAGCCTGCGGCCCTTATTGCCGCCACGCCAATCGCAACCGCTCTGCTCAGCCGCAGCAAAGCTGGTCGCACAGCGATCTCCATTACCGCTTTTCAAGCGTCTGCCGATACCGCAACAACGCTTCCGGCGCATCGGTCTGGATGATCGACACACCATCGCGGTACAGACGCCCCCACACTTTGTCCGGGTCGCGCTCGGCATCGGCGTCGCCGCCGTAGCCCGCGATAAACCCTTCCCACAGCGAGTTGACCATCAGACGCACGTTGTGGGCCTTGCTCACTGCCGCCAAGGCCGGCAATTGCGAGGCGGCCATCCTGGGCAGTTCGAAGGCCATCGGGCGCGCATTGCGGGTTTGCGCAGTGGCGATCGCGGCCAGATCGGCCGTGCCGTGTGCGTTGATCAGGATCGGGAAGAAATACACGCGGTCGAACGGCTGCATCGCTGCCAGCGGCGAGGTCGCAATGCCGGCTTCGGCCTTGACGATCACCTGGTGCTGCATGCCGGCACGCGTGACCGCATCGACCACCTGCACGTAGATCGCATCCTTGACGTCCAGATTGAGCAGGATGTGGCCCTTGGCGGCGGCGAGCATCTGCTCCAGCGTGACTACGCGCTGGTCGGTCAGCGCCGCCTGCGCGCCGCCTTCGTCGCTGCGCAACCGCAGCTTTTGCAACTCGGCCAGCGTGAGCTCGGACAGCTTGCCGGTGCCATCGGTGGTGCGGTCCACGGTGGCGTCGTGCAACATCACCAGCGTACCGTCGGCGGCGCGGCGCACGTCGGTTTCCATCACATCGGCACCGATGGCGATGCACCGCTGCAGCGCCGCCAGCGAGTTCTCCGGTGCGGTGTCGGTGAAGCCATGCTGCGGCGCGGCCGCGTGGCAACCGCGATGGGCCACCACCACGATGCCGCCTTGCGGGTTGGTCAAGCGCGCCTGGATCGCCGCGACACCGGTGGGCGCTGCATTCACAGGGCTGGCGAGGATCGCGCACAGCATGGCGGCGACAGTGGCAACAGAACGTAGTGTCATTGAACAACTCTCAAGTGGGTGACTGATCGCCCGACGGCGTCTGCGCCAGGCGAAGCACATGCAAGCTGGATACGGTACGCACCGCTCGCACGTCCGATCCAGCGCGCCATGGGCATCCGGCCCATGGCGACTTTATTTCAAGCGCTACGCTCAGAACGTCGGCGTAAAGCGCAGACCAAACCAGTAGGTAGTGGGCACCGAATAACTGTCCTTGAGCAGGTTCTGCCCTGGGCCCGTCACGCTGGTGATGCGGCTGTGGGTGATGTTGCTGACCTGGCCGATCAAGCTGAGTTGTTTGCTGATGGCATAGGTGGCGGTGAAATCCAGCTGCGAGCGCGGCGACCAGTACAGATCCTGCCAATCGATATTGCTGACGATGGACCGCAAGGCCTTGCCCTGCCGGTTGTAGGTCGCACGCAGCTCCAACCCGCCGGTGTTGTAGAACAGCGTGGCGTTGGCGGTGTAGTCCGGTTGGCCAACCAGGTTGTCGAGCTTGCGTTCGCGCTGAGTGACATTGCTGCCGCTGCCGACGCTGTACGGCACGTCCAGGCTGCCATCGAGCACGGCGAGGTTTGCGCTGAAGCCCACACCGCTGAGCCACGGCGCGATCGGCGCCAAGGTGTTGACGATGCCGTTGAATTCCACACCGCGAATGCGCGCCTTGGCGGCATTGGCCGGCGTGCTGATCAAGGCATTGGCATAGGTGGTGCCGTCGAAGCTGAAGCTGTCGGTGCGCGAGAGCGTGAAGATCTCGTCCTGGATACGCTTGTCGAACACGGCAGCGGAGGCGAACGCATCGAAATCGCCGGGCAGGCGCCATTCCAGCGACAGATCCAGGTTATTGGACACGCGCGGTTTGATGTCCGGGTTGCCGATGGTGACGGTGACGCCCTGCGCATTCGGGTTGCCGGCGTCGGTGGTGTTGACGAAGCCGATCGAGGTGCGCGCCGCGTACGCATCGTATGGCGGGCGGCCGAGCGTGCGGCTGGCGCCAGCGCGCAGGTCCAGCGCATCGGTCAGATGGTAGGTCATGATGGCCGACGGCAGCAGATAGTCGTAATCGGCACTGGTCGGATTGTCGACGTAGACGTAGCGATTGGTCGCGGTATCCAGCTGACGCTGGCGGCCCACCGTGTCCAGCTTGGTGCTATCGAAATGCACACCGGCCTGCACGTTGAGCCGATCGCTGCGATAGCTCACCAGCCCATAGCTGCCGAAGGTCTTTTCGGTATGGGTGAAGTTGTCCTGGTTGCTGAAGGCCTGCTGGTCGGTGCTGTTGAATGCGCTCAGCGGTGTTGCTGCCAGTACGCGGTTGGCCTTGTCCGGATCGATGGTGATCAGGTTCAAGCCGGCGTAACGCATCGGCGCCCTGCCGGTGCCGGCCACGTCGGCCAGGCCGAAGGCCGGCGCGCTGGTGTTGGGCTGATATTCGACACGATAGATGTCGTAGGACGGCTTGTCGGTGGTGTACGACACGCCCGCCGCAAAGCCAATGCCCTGATCGCTTTCGCCCTGATTGAAGCCGTAATCGAGCCGTCCGGTGAGAATACGGTCGGCCGCAGTGCGTTTGTAGTCCGGCCGCCAGTACGACAGGCTGTAGTTATCCAGGTTGTTATACGCCTGCGGCGACACACCGAAGCGCTGATCGAACCCGGAGGTGTCGTAGTTGAACGCGTAATTGGGCGTGGCATTGAGGGTCACGCCACTGCCGGTCTGGCCCACCGGCACCGCTGCGGCGCGGGTAATGCCGGTGGCGTATTTGATCATGCGGATCGGCTCGTCGTAGGTCGCATCCGACCACGCCCCGCGCGCGGAAAACTGCTGCCGATCGGTCGGCCGCCAGATCGTACCCAGCTGCGCGACCTTGGTGCGCGTGGTGACGATCTGGTTGGAATATCCCACTTCGATATCGCCACCGGGATACCTGCCGGAGGTGGCGGTCTGGTTGAACACCTGATTGCGGTTGCGCGGGTCGATGATGACCTCGTTGCGCTCCATGTTGTCCTTGAAATAGTAGTAGCCGGCCATGGCATACGCTTCGAGCGCCGCACTGGGCCGCACTTCGAACTTGCCGGTGACGCCATAGCGGTCGCGCTGATTCTGCACGTACCAGTACTTGTCCTGCTGCGGCACCGCCCAGCCATTACCGAGATTGGCGCCGGTCTGCAGCACGCCGTTGTTGTCGTAGAACCCGTAATGCACCGTGTCGGTGGTCATATGGGTTTCGGTGTAGCTGCTCAGCGTCTGGTAGTTGGCCGACAGGGTGAAGCCGTATTGCTGCTCGCTACCGAAGGTGCGGCTGCCGGTGGCATTCAAGCGATAGCCCGGGTCGTCCTGGTCGCGCGGCTTGCCGACATCGTTGGCGTGGCCCAGCGCCGCTTCGGCACTGAAGAACGGCTTGCCGCCGTTTTCGAATGCACTGCGCGTCTTGAGATTGATCGCACCGCCGGTGGCGTTGGGGTCCAGATCCGGCGTAAACGTCTTGACCACCTGCAACTCGCTGACCATCGAGGCCGGCAACAGATCCAACCGCACGCCGCGGGTGATCGAGCCGAGCGTGCCGTTGGGGGTGCCTGGCGAGGCGATGGTCAAGCCATCGATGGTGACGTTGTTGTACGACGGACCCAGGCCGCGCAACACCGGCGTGGCCGCCTCGTCGCGCGGGTGCTCGTTGTCGGTCGCCGGCAATACGGATAAACCCGGCACGCGACGCAGCGCTTCGACGATGGTGCTGTCCGGCAGTGCGCGCACGTCGGTGGCACTGATGACATCGGTGATGTTGGTCGCTGCGCGCTTGCTCTCCACCGCCGCCGCATTGGCACGCCGCACGCCGGTGACCTGCATGGCATCGAGGGTTTGCACGCCGGTGTTGGTGGCCGCGCGCGGTGCGTCGGTGTTGGCTATTTCACTTGAAGACGCGACGGAGTTGGCACCCACCGCGTCGCCCGGTGCCGCGATAGCACCTGCGGGATTTGCAGGTAACGCAGACGACGATGGAACAGTGCGCTGCGCGCTAGCAGAAGCCGCGTTGGTCTGCGCCTGCAACGCTGGGGAACATGCCGCGATGGCGACGGCCAGAACGGATAAGTGAAAACGGTACGAATCGGAGCGCTGCATGGAATCTCGAGATCGCGCAGCAAGGGCGCCACGCCGGTGAGAAAGCAGGCCACCTTAGCCAGTAGAAATGACCCTTGCGTGTCGCTTGCATCGCACCCAAAAGACAATGCGAAGCGATGTCGCGACATGCGAAGAGGGCAGCCGACGCTTGGCAAAGATCTGCCGCGTCAAGTTTCAAAAACGCCATCCCTTCCGTCAGGAGAGCGAACGTGTATGCCAGCAGCGATCGACGCCGGGACTGAACATCCAACAGCAGCCATCAAAAAGGGCTGTATTGCCCGCCAGGCGGGCGTGGCCGGTGCTCGGTGCGGCATCGCCCACGCGTACGCTGCGGTTCTTCAGCGCCGTCCGCACCCACCTGGCGACTGCTCGCTCCGTTGTGTGAGCCGCTCTCAATCCTGTTCCGAGGGATTGAGTGAGCGACTTGGTCGATGGAGCCAAGCGCAGCCTCAAGGTCGGCCCGCTGGTCTTCAATGACGGATCGCAACACGGCGAGAGCGGCATCAGGCTCACTTGGAAAGTCGCGCCGCATTTCTGCGGCGCATTTCCGCCTCGTTTCAGGACGGACGTCGGATGGCTAGCCGGCGAACGACTGCCGGTGGTCGCGGACGAAGTCGTCGAAGGTGCGCGGCGGCGTCCCGGTGAGCCGCTCGATCTCGAACGTGGGGTCGATGTCGTGATGGCCTGCCACCACGTCCGCGAATTGCACAGTCAGCCCCTTGGCCATCCATGACGAGTTGCCCGTCGCACGCATCAGCACACGGAACACCGGCGTCGGCAGATCCAGATAACGCACCTTGCGCCCGGTGCCCTTCGACAGACGCGCCGCGGCCGTCTTCATATCGAAGGTCTCCGGGCCGGTGAGGAAATAGGTCGCCCCTGCATGCGTCTGCTGGGTCAGCACCGCAGCGGCCACGCACGCGATGTCGCGTGTATCGATCCAGGACACGCTCCCACTGCCGGCCGCCAACGGGAACACGCCTTTGGCGATCGGATCCTTGAACCACAGGAAATTCTGCATGTAAGCAGTGGGCTTGAGGATCGTCCAACCGATACCTGACCCACGCAGGTGGTGATCGATCAAGGCATGGGATTTCGCCCACGGCACCGGTGACCGCACGTTGCAATCGGATGCCGACACTTTCACGATCCGACCGATCCCGGCACGCTTGGCCGCATCGATGGCAGCGATTTCCTGGTCGACCTGCCGGGGCGTGGGCGGCGTGATGAGAAACATCGTGTCGCAGCCCTGCATCGCGCCGGACAGCGTTTCGGGCGTATCGAAGTCGCCCAGCACGGCGTGCATGCCCTGCTTGTGCAGATTGTCCACCTGCGCCTGCGTGCGGCACATCGCGCGGAACGCCGCACCTGCGTCATGCAAGCGCCTGCACAGTTCGCCGCCGATACCGCCTGTCGCTCCTGATACGAGAATCATGATTGCATTACTCCTGCGGTCTGACGATGGAAGTGGGAGCGCCGGACGCATCGTCCAGCCACGCGGAGATGACGGCGCTCATGTCCTCGAGCGTGCGGATGGCCTCGCGGATGCGATCGATGCCGATGCGCTCGGCGATCGCCTGGTCGAGTGGGGCTACGGCGTTCTCGGCGCCGTTCACTGCCTCGATGCCGGCCTGGGTGAGGGCAACGAGCTTGGCGCGGCGGTGATGGGGATTCGGCTGGAATTCGACCATCCCGTGCGCGGCAAGCACATCGACGATGCGCTGCACCGCCTGCCGGGTAAGGCCCATGTTGCGGGCGATCGAGGCCGCAGGAAGCGGCGCGGGCGCATACCGTAACGCCGCCAATACCTGCCACCACGCACTGGTGAGCCCAAGATGGGCAACCAATTCGTTGCCAGCACCGATCAATCGGCCGTTGGTCGCAAATACCGCCAGCGCCAGCTCACGTACCGGCACCTCCATCGCCTGCATACGACAACCCCTTTTCAAGTTGACAACATGCTGTCAACTTGGAGGTGAGCGATGCGTGATCGGGTGGTTGCAAGCCGCCAGCTGGGTATCACGCGATGGCCTCGGCATTGGCCGACACTCAACACCGGGTGCACTTATTAACGAGGTCGATCTGCCCGTTTCCTGGAGAGATACCAGGACAGCCTTTTGCGGGGTGCCGGGTTGCCGGGTTGCCCGCGTCAGTCATCGTGTCTGCGGAATGGTTTGCGCGACCTTCTACCCGCCCCAACCCTCCCGAGCGAGCTGCGTGACGGCTGCTCGCGCACAGCTGCATCGCGTGCATCGGTCACGGTGAGGTCGGGAGTCCACGGTTCCGCTTTCGGGCATCTTCCCCGCACATGAGAAGGCAGGCCATCGACCGTTGCAGCCACGCCGTCCTGTCGCCTGCGGAAGAGATCGGGGTCAGGGCATGGGCATAAATCACGGGGCAATGCAGGACGCCAGGCATCGCAGCCGCCCGCATCGATTGCCTCATCCGCTCCCGCGGAGCGTGCCGCCTACCCATCACCATGCTACGTGGCAGCACGAGCAGCGCCCCGGTCATCGCCCTTTCCCCGGAGGGAGAAGGGCTAATGTTTCTCAGCGCGAAAGGCCAATGCCCTCCTACGGCTGCACCACCGTGATCGTCGCCGGGGTGGTGCGGCCCACACCGCGCAGCTCGGGGCGATACATGTCTTCCACCAGCGACGGCGGCACGGTGTAGGTGCCCGGCGTCACCGCGCGCACCAGGTAATACACCTGCGCCTTGCTGCCCGACGACAGCGCCAGCGCGGCCACATAGCGGTCGTCGCGGAACTCTTCATGCTTGACGTCGGCGGCGCTGGAGCGCTCGCTGACGCCGATACCGTCCACCACCACATCGGCCCATTGCTTGGCATCGCCGAGATTGAAATTCTCGATTTCCAGGCCGGCCGGCAACAGATCGGTGAGCAACGCATCGGGCATCGATTCGTTGGCGGTGATGGTGACGCGCACGATCAGCGCCTCGCCTTCCTTCAGTGCACGCGGCGTCCACGGCTTGCCGTCGGTGGTGTACCAGCTGCGCTCCACGCTGAGGTGGCGCGTGTCTGCTTCCGGTGCAGTGCGCGGGATGCCGGCCACTTCCAGACTGGCATACATCGGCGCTTCGCCTTGCGGCGCGAACTGCACGCCGCGGGCCAGCGCCGCACTGTCGAAGCTGCGTCCGAACACGCGGGCCGGTGCGATCTGCTGCACCTCATCGCCGACGGTCAAACTGCCCGAGACCTGCTTGCCCTGCCCCACCATCAACGCCTTGCCCAGCCGCGCCAGCGCAATCTGCTCCTGCGTGCTCAGCCACAACACTCCGCCGGCGCGGCGTGCATCCAGTGCCTGCCCCAGGGCCACCACACGGGTGTCGTACTCGGGCTTGGACAAACCGCGTTCGTGCAGCAACGCCATCATCAAGGCATCGTCGCGCACCACACTGCCGTAATCGCTCAGATAGCGCGGACGCTCGGCGCTGTCCTTGGCAAACCCGGCCTTGATCGCCGCGTCGCCGCGCTTGGTGTCGCCCTGCAGCGACAACGCCGCGCCCAGATGCACCAGCGACAGGCCGGTCAACGCCTTGTCGCGCTGGTTGTCGTACAACGCACGCAGCGTGCCCAGCGGGGCACGGTTGACGCGTGCCAACACGTAACCCGACCACGCCTGGTTGGCGAACTTCAGGTTGTCGCGACGGTCCTGCCCATAGAACTCGTTGCCGCCGGAGAGCAGATCTTCGCTAAGGCGATTGAGTGCCTTCTGCAGCACGTTATCGGGCACCGCAAAGCCGGCGTCCTTGGCGTCGAGCAGGAACTCGGCGATATAGGGGGTCAGGCCCGGATTGACGTAGCCATCGTCGCCCCACATCGAAAAATGCCCGCTGGCGATCTGCATCGACGCCAGGCGGCCGAACGCGCCTTCCATGCGCTCGCGGCGCGTGGCCGCATCCAGCCCCTTGGTGCCCAGCGCCTTGGCGGTGGCCTCGTCGAGCAACAGCGCCGCATACCCCTTGCTGGTGGTCTGCTCGGCGCAGCCGTACGGGTAATCCAGCGCGCCCTGCATGGCGCTGGCGAACGGAATCGGCGGCAGCGGGCTGACCAGCATGCGCGCAGTCACCGAGCCGGCCATCAGGCCGTCGGCAAAACTGCTGTCCAGCGTCACCGGCCCCAGCGGATCGAGCACGCGGGTCTGCGTGCGCAACACCTGCGGCCACCCGGCACGCACCGGCAGCTCGTAGTTGCGGTCGGCCTTGAAGCCATTGCCGTCCACACGCACGCGCACCTTGGCCACGCTATAACCTTCGGTGGCCGTCAGCGGGAAGCTCAGCGTCTGCTTGGCATCCACGCCCAGCTTGATGCTGCGCGCCGCCTCGGCAATGGCCAGCGGGCCGATGCCGTCCACGCGCACGTTGAACTCGCCCGGCTTGCCGGTGAAGTTCTGCACGTCCAGCGTCACCGTGCTGCGGTCGCCCGGCGCCATCACGCGCGGCATGCTGGCTTCGGCCAGGATCGGCGCACGCACGATGGTTTCCATATCGCGGTTGCCGTAGCGCGTGTCCGAATACACCAGCGCCGACACCCGTAAGGTGCCATTGAAATCCGGCACCGGCAGTTGCACGCGCGCATTACCCTTGGCATCGAGCGTCACCGACCCGGAGAACAGGTCCACGGTCTGCACGCGGGCGGTCGGGCGTTTGGCCTGCGGCAGCGCTTCCAGCGCCATGTCGCCGCCGAACTTGAGCTTGCCGCTGGCGCCTTCGAAGCTTTCGATCACGCGGCCATAAATGTCATAGGCATCGGTACCCAGGCGCCGTTGCGCGAAGAACTGCGCGTTGGCATCGGGCACCGGGAAACGGGTGATGTTGAGGATGCCCACGTCCACCGCCGAAATGGTGACATGCGCCGCCTTGCCCGCCAGCTCCGGCACGCTCACCGTCACCGGCAACGATTGTTCGGGACGCATCTGCTTGGGCGCCAACAATCCCACCGCCACGCGCCGCGCCTTGCGATCCATCGGCACATGCGCCACGCCCACCGCACGCGCGGGGGTGATCTTGCTGGGCGCGGTACCACCACGGAATACCAGCGCGGTGACGTAGACGTCGTGGCGCTCCCAGGCTTCTGTGACCGGAATTTCGAACGTGCTGCCCGGCTTGACGTCGATATCCTGCACGTACAGCAGCTTGTCGCTTTCCACCAGCAGCACACCCTTGCCGGCGTGCGGCGGGGTCAGCGTGACCTTGAGCGTGTCGCCGGCGCGGTAGCCGGTCTTGTCCAGCGCCAGCTTGACCTTGTCCGGGCGCGCATCCAGGCCGCGGTTTTCGTCGTTCCAGCTCCAACCGGCACGGAACGGGTAACGCGTGGTCAGCCCGGTGGCCGGGTCGAACACGTCCAGGCGGTACTCGCCCCACTCCACCGGGAAATCGAGCTTGGCATTGGCGCTGCCTACATCGAGCGTGCGGGTATCCTTGTTCTCGAAGCGGCGGGTGAAGTCGTAGTCCCAATGGTCGTCGGTGTAGTTCCAGTGGTAGTCGCGCAGCTCGCGCACCAGGGTGGCCTTCAGGCCCTTGGCCGGCTGCGGTTTGCCGTCGGCATCCACGCGGGTGAGTTCGAAGCGCGCGCTGCCGTTGGCATCGGCGCCGTCTTCGTCGTCGAACAACGGGCGCACGCCGACCAGCGCCTTGGCCGGCCACAGCACGCGCTTGACGGTGCGGGTCACCGTGCGTCCGCCGGTTTCGTAGACGCTGCCGGAGACCACTGCGGCGATCGTGCTGATCGGCTTGGCTTCGGACGGCAGCGCGATGTCTTCGCGCAGGATGCCGTCGCTGCCGAACTCGGTATCGATCACGTCCTTGGCTTCGCGCGGCAGCTCCAGGGTGGGGTCGCCGAAGAACCAACCCGGCAACGACTCCAGCGGATGCTGCTCGACGCTGACCGCAAGCTTGGCGGTGAAGCGGTTGCCATCGGCCGGTGCACCGTACAGATACGCGGCATTGGCGACCAGCTTGAACGGCTGGCCGGCACTCAAGGTCTTTTGCGCGGTATCCAGGTCCAGCTTCATGCGCTCGGGCAGAAACTCTTCCACGCGCACGGTCATGCCCTGCACGGCATCCTTGCTGGCCGGGTCGGTGCGGAACTCCACCTGCCAGCGACCAGTCGCGGCATCGGCAGGAATCTGCTGGGTGAATTCGAAGTAGCCCTGTTCGCCGGGCTGCAGTTTGGTTTCGCGGAAGGTCTTGCCGTCCGGCTGCTTGAGCCGCAGGAAGACCGGTTGCCCGCCCTTGGAAGGCGCGTTCGTGGGCTTGCCATCGTTGTCGCGCAGGATCGCCGACACGCGCATGGTTTCGCCGGGGCGATACAGATCGCGGCCGGCCCAGGCGAACACGTCGAACCAGGCACTCTGGCGCCCAGCCACTGCGAATTCGCTCAGATCCAGCGCCGGTTGGTTGAATGGCAGCAACGAGACATCGGTCTTGCTGCGCGCCACCAGCACGTGGCCGGCATCGAGCGTGTAGTTGAGCAGCGCATTGCCGTTGCCGTCGGTGGCGCCCTTGAGGAACAGCTCGCCCTTGGCATCGAGGATGCGCACTTCCACATTCTTGATCGGCTCGCCGCTCTGCAATGAGGCGGTGTGCACGAACAACTTGTCCTTGTAAGCGCGCGTGTGCAGGCCGATGTCGCTGACGGTGAAGAACGCGGTCTCTTGTTCGTTCTCGAAGCTACCGGCGCGCTTCATCACCGCAAAGTACAGGCCAGGCTCCTGCAGCTCCTTGATGTCCTGCGTCGGCAGGTAGGTCAGCACGCGCTCGTTCTGCTTGCCGCCCAGGATGAAACGGTTGACGTACACCGGGTCGGCCAGCTTGGACAGCGGTTGTTTGTCGTTGTACTCGCTCTCAAGCTCCCAGCTGCCACGACGGCCGCCGCGCTGGAACTGCTGGAAGAACGCCGGCAGCGACTTCTCGCGCACGCGCAGAAATTCCACGTCCACTTCCGGCACGTTGACCGACACCACCGGCAGGCCGCGGCTTTCGCGTGCCGGCAACACGCTGCCCTGCGAAGCGAACCCGACCACCGGCTTGAGTTCGCCGGTGTAGACCTTCTGCTTGAGCGGCTTGCCCAGGCGGCTGCCATCGGCGGCCAGCAGATTGGCGTCGATCAGTACCGTGTAGTCCTTGGCGGCTTCCACGTACGGGTAGCGCAACGTCTTGCCGTCATCGGACAGCGACCAGCTGCTGTCGCCGGTACCGACCTTTTCTTCGAAGCGCACCAGCGCATCGAAATCCTGCGTACCCACCAGCGGACGCGAGAATTCCAGCGCCAACGACAGTCCATCGCCGGTCTGGTCGGGATAGGCACGCGCGAGCGCAAACCCGGTAATCGCCTGCTTGTCGGCCTTGATCGCCTCGCCGCTGGCGGTGGGCAGCTGCCCGCTTTCGTTGCGTTTGCACGCCACCCCGCCGATCGCCACGGTCAGCAGCACCACCCATAGCAACCAGCGCCGCGTGCCAAACCACTTCATCCCTGATTGCTGCCTGTCCATTCGCGCTACCCCATGACTGAGGCGGCCAGTATAGCGATGTGCTTCACGCCGCCGATGTCGGATGTGTGGCCGGTCGTGGACTTGCCGATGGGCGGTGATCGTGCGCGGCTGTGTGCATGCCGCGATGGCACCGGCGCGCCGGAGCTGAGGTGAGCCCAGTGGTTTGACTCTGGTCTATTGCAAGGCCGCTGAGCTGCGCCGTGGCTGCAGGGCCCTTGCCCGCCCACCCTCGCGGGACACGCCGCAAGTACGTCCATGTAGCAACTGTGTTGGTCAGGACCTCAATCCGCGAC
>NZ_MDEE01000057.1 GCF_002939865.1 Xanthomonas dyei | reverse complement strand
CGGATCGCTCAACGCATACCACTGCTGCAGCAGATGAATCCGCAACATCGTCGCCAGTGCGTACGGCTGCCGACCTGGCCGTCCCGACACCGAATAGTGTGCAGCGATCAGACCGAGCAATTGCTGCCACGGAACGACCTGCTCCATCTCGGCCAGAAAGATCTCGCGCCGGGTCTGCTTGCGCTTGCCCAGGCCCTCAGCGTCGCCGAACGTCAGTTGCATGGATGATTCCTCAACACGAGGCGAGTAGTGTCGCGCATCTGCCGTGCTTTGTTCAGAGGTTCCCTAAAGCTGTCATTCCGGCGATGCGTGTCTGGATGCGTCCGGCGCGCGTGGGATGAGCGGGGTGGTGTTGGTCTGCAGCAGTGTCTGTACGGCGGTTCCGACACTGATGAAGCGCCTGCGTTGCAGCAGATAGACCGCCATGAGCATGGCCACGAACATCAGCGTTACGCCTGGCTTGATGATGGCAGCAGGAACCAGAATCCCAATCACTAGATACACCATGGTCCAGTTGCAGTCGCCGGTGATCGTGATCTCGCGGTGCCTGCGGTCGACCACGATGCGCCCGCGCATGATCGGTGGGTACACCGGGCCGACGATCACCAGAAACGTCTCGCGAAACGCGTACACATGCTCGGACAACGGATGGAATCTCAGTGCCGGCCAACGCGATTGATCGAGCGCCTGTTCCACCTGCGCCAGCGAAAAACAGTCCAGCGCCTGACGGCTTGCCGGAATCCGGCGCCGGAACACCGGCAGGCCCCATCCGAAGTACATGCGGTTCCAGGTGAGCGATAGAACGCCTTCTATCGCCATCACGACCAGCAGCAGGTTGAACATCGAGGCTCCTTGTTGTCTGTCGAACACTGCTGCAGGGCGTCGCCATGGCCCGCAGCCATGCGGCGCCAGCGCCAACTCTAGCAACCAAGCATGCCGCGCAGGGCGATCCAGACTCCAGCGCAGGGGACGGGGGGCTGTGGCTGCCGGATTGGGTCAGGTCAGCAGCGCTGATGCACACTAGGTACCACAGCCGACGTCGCCACTTCCGACGTGCTGATCCAGTCACCCCTGGTGCCATGCAGCCACAGTCTCACAACATCCTTCCCGGGCAGCCGTCCACTGCCGCGCAGCTGCGCCGACCCGTCGAGTGGTTGCGCCGGCAGTTGCGCGCCAACGACCTGTGGTTTATCGGGCTGGCTGCGCTGGTGGGGTTGGTGGCTGCCGCCTTGATGGTGCTGCAGGCTGGGATCGCGCACGCGTTGCAGGCCTGGCTGTACGGGCTCGGGCCGGATGCGCGGCTCAGCACGGCAACCTCGATCACGCCCACGCAATTGCTGGTGCTGCCGCTGGGCGGGCTGCTGGTGGGCCTGGTGGCATTGATGGCGCGACGGCGCAAGCGGCCGCTGGTGGATGCGGTGGAAGCCAATGCGCTGCACGGCGGGCGCATGTCGATGCGCGATAACCTGATCGTTGCGGTGCAGACCTTGTTGTCCAACGGCTTCGGCGCATCGGTCGGGTTGGAGGCAACGTATACGCAGATGGGGTCCGGCGCCGGCTCGCAGCTCGGTCGCATCTTGCGGGTGCGTCGCGCGGATATGCGCACCCTGGTCGGTGCCGGTGCGGCGGGTGCCATTGCCGGCGCTTTCGGTGCACCGCTGGCGGGTGCGTTCTACGCGTTCGAGATCGTCATCGGCGCCTACACGCCATCGGCGTTGGCGCCGGTAGCGGCTGCGGCATTGGCCGGCGCGTTCATGGCCAGTGCGCTGGGCGCAGCGCCGTATTCGTTACCGGCGGCGGTGGCGTACCAGTTGCAGCCACGCGACTACGCGATCTACGTCGCACTGGGATTGGTGTGCGCGTTGATCGGCATCGCCGTCATGCGCCTGGTGGCTGGCATCGAGCGCAGCGTAGGGCGCATCAATCTGCCGCTGTGGGGGCGTCCGGTCATTGGCGGGTTGCTGCTGATTCCGTTGGCGATGTATTCGCCACAGGTGCTGTCCTCCGGCCACGGCGCGTTGCACCTGGATATGACCAGCAGCACCACCTTGCAGGTGCTGGCCACGCTGCTGGTGCTCAAGTGCGTTGCCTCGGGCATTTCGCTGGGTTTCGGCTTCCGTGGCGGCTTGTTCTTTGCATCCCTGTTCATGGGCTCGTTGGTCGGCAGTTTGTTCGCAGTGGCCGTGAACCTGTTGGTGGGCGCGGCGGTGGTGGACGCGACCAGCGCCGCGTTGGTCGGTATGGCCGCCCTGGCGGCGGCAATCGTGGGTGCACCGATGACCATGGCGATGCTGATCCTGGAGGGCACGCACGATTTTGTGTTGGCCAGCGCGGTGATGGCGGCGGTGCTGGTGGCCAATACGGTAGTGCGTCAGGTGTTCGGTTATTCGTTCTCGACCTGGCGGCTGCATCTGCGTGGCGAAAACATCCGCAGCGCGCGCGACGTGGGCTGGGTCCGCAATCTGTCGGCCGGCAAGATGATGCGCAAGGATGCCAATCACACCGCGCACGACATCAGCGTTGGCGAATTCCGGCGGCGTTTTCCGCTAGGTTCGACCCAGCGCGTGGTGCTGGAAGATGCAGCCGGGCACTATGCCGGTGTGGTGCCGCTGGCAGTGCTGTATGCCGACAACGTGCAGCCGGATGCGCCGGTCAGCGACTACGCCAGACATCGCGATGCGGCGCTGCGGGCAGACACCGACATCGTGGCGATCATGAAGGTCTTCGATGCGACGCAAGCCGACGAGCTGGCGGTGATCGATACCGACCGCCGGGTGCTTGGCGTGTTGTCTGAAGGATTCGTGCGCAAGCGCTACGCCGAAGAGCTGGAAAAGCGCGAGCGCGAATTGATGGGCGAGCGGGCCAGCGGCGACGACTGAGGCCATCTATCCGGATGCGGTGTGCCCCAGTTTGCTGGGGTGCCCGGAATAGTTGTGCGATATGCGGCATCGCCGGCCGTGCGGCATGCGCCGGCCAGCGACTTCACCGCTGCGCAGGTGCGATGACGCGTGAAACTACACGGCAGCTTCCGAGCTGGTTGTCGCGTTGCTGGTCGCGGCGGTGCTCGATGCGTTTGGCACAAGCGCATGCGCAGCCATCAACCCGGTGAGCCGTCGGTGGCAATCGCGCACGGCAAGTGCGGACGCCGGCATGTTGCAGGCGTCGAAGGTGTGCGCTTCCGCCTTCCAGGCGGCGAGCAGGTCTTCCAGATCGCAGAGCAGGCTCGGCATGGGCGTTTCTCGATTAGTTTTTTGTATTTACGGCGACAGATCGCGGGCGGATGCAAGGCCGCTGTGCTGCAGGCTGACTCAGTTATCTAACGACACAGCGTGGCAAGCCGCTCCCAACCCTAAGCGCCTCGCCGCCGCCACTTGACCTGTGTCCTTCCGGCCTTGCCCTAGCCCGCCGAGGTCGCAAAACCGACCACAGCTGCAATGTGTTCGTGCGCTGATGACGAGGCACGTCGCCATACGCAAACCACACATGCATATCACGGCGCCGGGAGGAGGGTGGCCAGGCGGCCTTCTGTCGCAGGAGATGAGCATGCGTACCCAGGAAAACGGCAACGAGCGGATCGATGATCCCAGCCCGCCCAACGGAGTCAAGGTACCCGGCAAGAACGAAGACCTGTTGCAGGAGGGCCCGGCGCAGGACAGCGAGATCGATGACGACGACAGTATCGAAGGCGATATCGACGAAGACGCATAGCCTTTGAGGCAGCACAGCTGCACGGACTTTTGAGCAGGTGCAGCGGGGTGCGTAAGCACAAGCAATACTGCGCCGATGTCGGGGCAGGCCGTCGCAGCTGGATATCGCGTCGACAATCCAGACGCCGCCACCGGCCTGCGTGCCCGACTGCCGTGCGGCGCGGCGTTGTCGTACCACGCGTGGGCATGCAGACGCGGATCCACGCGCACCTGGCTCGTCAGCACACAACGCCCGCCCTACACTGCACAGCCACCGATCGCGTTGAATACCATGGATATGTTGCCGCCATTACCCACCATTGCGCTGGGCGAGTACCGCCACTTCAAGGGCGGCCGCTACGAAGTGCTGGGCGTCGTTCGCAGTAGCGAAACCCTGGAGCCGTTGGTGCTGTATCGGCCGCTGGACAGCGAAATTGGCCTGTGGGTGCGGCCCTACGCGATGTTCGTGGAACAGGTGGACGTGGATGGCGTGATGCGGCCGCGCTTTGCGCCTGTGGCGTGACCGGCGCTTGCCATGAGGCATGTGTCCGGTAGAGGGCCATGAGCACCGCCCACGTGCCGCTCACCACGCCAGACGGGGCCTACCTCATCGTCCGTGGCCGGCTGTGGCGCACGTCCAATCCGCATTTGAGCGCAGAGGTGTGGGTGGCCCTGGTCGGCGCGCTGATGGATGCACGCCGTGCGGTCAAGGCGGCCAAGCGCTGCGATGATGCGCAGCAGCTGGCACGCGCACGCGCCAAGGTCGATGCGGCCAAGAGTGCGTTGGGAGCACGCGGCCCGGTGTGGTGGACCGACGGTGCCGACGACCTCACTCGGCATCTGGTCAAGAACACGCCGTCTGCGGACTGGTTTGATGGTCTCGACGCCGCGCATTAGCGTGCATGCAGCAGCATGCTGCAAATCTCGATCGCCAGCAGAAGCGGTTGAACCGCAGCGATGGCAGTACCGCAGGGCACTGCGCATATCCTGCCTCGCGCAACCTTGTAAGCACTTATCGGCACGCTAGTTGCCACACGGACAACTGCGACCAGTTGCAAACGGCCCAGCCCGACGTCACCGGGCTGGGCCGTCGCTGCCTGCGTAGGCGACTCAGCCCAGGTCGCAGTTGCTCGGCTGCGGCCAGGTGGTGGCGGGCAGCATCGCCTTGACCGCGGCCGGTGCGGTGATGCCGATGGTGCTGGCACCGTACAGGTCTTCAAGCTCGTCGATGCTGACGATGTAACTGTCCAGCGAACCCAGATTGGCGCTATTGGGAATCAGCCAGCTGATGGCGCGCGTGCCGCCGCCCGGGTTGGCGGTGATGATGGTCTTCCAGAAGAAATCCGGCGTGCGAATGCCGTGGCTGCTCAGAAAATAGTCGTTGCTGGTGTCGCTGTAGATCACCCCGCCATAGACCTGCACGCTGGCGATATCGCGATAGCACTCGGCCACGTTTTCTGCGCGCACCCAGATGCCCTGATTGAAGCTGGATACCTGCGGCACGATGTTGGACATCAGATTGGCGCGACGGATATAGGTCGCGTTGTAATCCATGTGGTTGGAAGTCACCAGGTGGCCGCGATCGCAGCCGCTGGGCAGTTCGGTGTCCAGGTTGAAGCTGGATGGACGCGCGGCCGATCCGGTGTCGGCTTGCAGTACGTATTCGTAGCGCAGCGCGGTGTGGTTGGTGCAGTCGTAGCGCAGCGTGTAACCGCCCTTGTTGAGGGTGACGACTTGTGCCTGGGCCGCGGCACTGAAACCGGTGAGTAGCAGAACGGCAAGCAGGGTCCTGACGCGCATGGGAGTGAATCTCCTTGGAATCGTTCGGACGCACAACGCCACCGCCGACTGCTCGTTGAGCAGATCGACGTTCAGCGGAAAGTGCGCTGGTCGGGGGACAGGTTGGCTCGGTCTCTAGCGAGCACATCAGCTATCGCATGCAAATGTTTCTTGTTGGTGACGTAAGCGTGAGGAATGTGCGCTTGCACCATTTTTTTCGACGGAGGTGCGATGGGTATCACGCATTTTCGTGCATACATGGCGCGAGCGATAATCCAATGGGTATGCCTGGAGCGGATGTATACGCAACTGAATCATGCGTTTCAGACGGCGCGTCGGAGCACATTGCGATACGCCGCGATTAGCGTCTGGGCAGCCACGGACGCCAAGAGTCGGCAGTGGCGTCCCTACCCTCTGGTGCGTGGGCATGGTCGGTCTCCACGCCGCGAAGCTCATCGACGCACCAAGTACGCGCGCGTCGCCTGGCAACGGCGCCGCATCACCACATCGTCGCGCCGGCAGACACAAAAAACCCCCTTCCGCAGTGCGTGCGAAAGAGGGGCATTTCCGATCCGGCCGCAGCGTGGGGCGGCACGTGTTGCGGCGATCACTGACCGGCGCTGGGCAACTTGACCACCACCTTGATCTCGAAGCGGAAGCCGGCCAGCCAGGTCACACCGACGGCAGTGACGGCGGGGTAGGGCGCCGGGCCCCAGTAGCTGGCCCAGCGGTCCCACGCCGCATCGAACACGACCTCGGGGTTCACCATGAACCAGGTGACATCGACCACGTCCTGCGATGTGCAGCCGGCGGCGCCGAGGATGGCATCGAGATTGGCGAACGCACGCGCGATCTCTGCGTCCAGCTCCGGCTCAGGCGAGCCGTCTTCGCGGCTGCCGACCTGGCCGGCGACGAACATCAACCCATCGGCGCGCACCGCCGGCGAATACCGATGGCGCTCGTACAGCGCGTGGCGGCCCTGCGGAAAAACAACGTCACGTGTGCCCATGAGACTCTCCTTGGAAGTTCGACAGAACGGACACCCACCCTAAGCGCCCGGCCATGCGCGATAAATCCGCAGGCGCGACCAACACTATTTGTAGAATCCAAACAATCTTGGTGGAGGAGTGGCGATGGACCGGTTCGATGCGATGCAGGCGTTTGCGCGTGTGGTTGAGACCGGCAGCTTCACCAAGGCCGCCGACACGCTGGAGATGAGCCGTGCCAGCGTGACGCACCTGGTGCAGCAGCTCGAAGCGCGGTTGCGGGTGACGCTGCTCAACCGCACCACCCGCCGTGTGCACGTGACCGCCGACGGCGCCGCCTATTACGAGCGTGTGGTGCGCCTGTTGGCCGACATGGACGATGCCGAAACCAGCTTGTCCGATGCATCGACGCTACCGCGCGGACGCTTGCGTGTGGATGTGCCCAGCTCGTTTGCGCGCTTGATCCTGATGCCGGCGGTGCCGGCGTTTCATGCGCGCTATCCGGATATCCAGCTGGACATGGGCGTGAGCGACCGGCGCGTGGATCTGATCGGCGAGAACGTGGATTGCGTGGTGCGCGGCGGCACCATCGCCGATCAATCGTTGATCGCACGCCGGGTCGGCGACCTGAAGACCGGTGTGTATGCGGCGCCGAGTTACCTGCAACGGCTGGGCATGCCTGCGCATCCTTCCGAGCTGGAAAACACCCGCCACCGCTGCGTCGGTTTCATGCGTTGGGGCACCACCACCACCGTGCCCTACGCGATCCAACGTGGCGACGAAGCGGTGACCGTGCACGGCCGGCATGTCGTTGCCGCCGACGACGGCAATGCCTATCTCGCCGCCGGGCTGGCCGGCATGGGCGTGTTGTGGCTGCCGGTGTACATGGCCGCCGCACACGTGGCCAGCGGCGAGCTGGTACCGGTATTCGAAGACTGGCAGCTGGAGCCGATGCCCTTGTCGATCGCGTTTGCGCCCAATCGCCACGTCAGCGCCAAACTGCGGGTCTTCATCGATTGGGTGATCGAGCTGATGGCTGCGCATGTGCATGTGGTGAGCCCTGCGCTGCGTCGATGACTGGGCGATGCGTTCGGGTTTCGTAGTGGCGCTAGCGCGTTGATTGTGCGGATGCTGTCTTGAGCGCGACGGCGCGGCGCGTGCGAACCGGCGTGTAGTGCGGCCGCCTTGGTTGCAGCAGAGTTGACCGGCACGGTGGCGTGTCACCCGCTGCCGTGGCCGCCGGCAGCGTCAAATCAGCGTCACCCATGCGGTCGACGCCTCCCGACCATCGAGTCGAGCGAGCCGAAGGATTTAGGCAATACAAGCAATGTGATAACGTATCATTTTGTTCGCCCATCGACGCCATGCCTTCGCTCCTACAGCCAAACGCCGCGATTTCCATCCACGATCTGCACGTCGCCTATGCCGGGCGCGCGGTGGTGAAAGGGCTGAATCTGCACATCGCGCCCGGCAGCGTGTACGCGCTGCTCGGTGGCAATGGCGCCGGCAAATCCTCCACGCTGTAGGCGCTGCTGGGCTTCGTCAAACCCGTCTCCGGCAGCGTGCGGGTAGACGGCATCGATCCGGTCGCCGCGCCCGGCAAGGCACGCGCGCGGCTGGCGTATCTGCCGGAAAACGTCGCGCTCTACGAGCATCTGAGCGCGCTGGAAAATGCCGACTACCTGCTTGCGCTCGCCGGGCAGCGCTGCAGCCAGGCCGCCATCGGCCAGGCGTTCGCGGCCGCAGGCTTGCAGCGCGAAGCCTGGAGCCAGCGACTGGCCGGCTTCTCCAAGGGCATGCGCCAGAAGGTGGCCATTGCCGTGGCCACGCTGCGGCAGGTGCCGGTGCTGTTGCTGGATGAGCCCACCTCCGGGCTGGACCCGCGCGCCATTGCCGACTTCAACCATCTGGTCAGTGGCGTGCGCGAGCGCGGCGGTGCGGTGCTGATGGTCACGCACGATCTGCTGGGTGCGGTGGACGTGGCCGACCGGATTGGATTTCTCGAAGACGGGCGCATCGTCGAAGACATCGGCGCAGCCGAAAGCGGCTTCGATGTACGTACCTTGCACGCACGTTTTGCACGGCCGCCCGAGCGCGCTGCATGAGCGTGCGTGCATGAGCCCTGTGTGGTTGGTTGCGCGCGAAGAGCTGCGTTTCATGGCCCGCAATCGCTCCGCCGCCATCGGCGTGGTATTGCTGATGCTGCTGACCCTGGTGGCGGCTTTGACCGCCGCGCATCACCAGCGTGAGGTCACCGAATTCCGTGCGCGTCAGCAACAGGTCGCGCAGCAGGCCTTCGACGCGCAGCCGGACCGTCACCCGCATCGGGTGGTGCATTACGGTCATTTCATCTATCGCCCGTTGCCGGCCCTGGCCGCGTTCGATTCGGGCGTGGATGCCTTCACCGGCAACAGCATGTTTCTGGAAGGCCATCGTCAGAACACCGCCAACTTTGGCGATGTGCGTCAGAGTTCGCTGCTGGTGCGCTTCGGTCAACTGAAACCGGCCTTCGTGCTGCAGGTGCTGGCGCCGTTGATGCTGGTGTTTCTGGGGTATGGCGCGGTGGCCCGCGAACAGGAGACCGGCACGCTGCGCGTGTTGTTGCTGCAGGGCGCCACGCGCCGGCAATTGCTCGGCGGCAAATATCTCGCGCTGGCCGCCGTGGCCGGCATCTGTCTGTTGCCGGCCTTGGTCGGCCTGATACCGATCGCGTTGTTGCCGGGCCAAGCGGTGCTGGTCGCGCTGCTGGTGCTGGCCTATGGCGTGTATTTGCTGGTGTGGTGTGGCCTGGTGTTGGCGGTGTCGATGCTGTGCCGGCGCGGCCGCGATGCGCTGCTGGTGTCGCTGGCGTTGTGGGTGTGGCTGGCCCTGCTGGTGCCGCGCGTGGCGCCGGATGTAGCCAGTGCAGCGTACCGGCTGCCCACGCGGTTGGAGACCGATGTGGCCATCCAGCGCGACCTGCGCACGCTCGGCGACAGCCACAACCCGGACGACCCGCACTTTGCACAGTTCAAACAACAGGTGCTGGCGCGTTACGGCGTACGACGAGTGGAAGACCTGCCGGTCAATTACAAAGGGTTGCTGGCACTGGAAGGCGAGCGGCTCACTGCCAGCCTGTTCGAGCGCTACGCGGCGCGCGATGCACGCATCCAGCAACAGCAGAATCTGCTGGTGCGCACGTTTGCCTTGCTGAGCCCGACGGTGGCGTTGCGCGAGGTTTCGATGACCCTGGCAGAAACCGATCTGCGCGCGCACGACCGCTTTCTCGCACAGGCCGAGCGTTACCGTTACACGCTGGTGCAACAGCTCAATCAGCTGCAGGCCGATGTGGTGAGCATGGCCGACGACACCGCGCAGGATGCCGGTGCCGATCAACGCAAGCGCATTGCGTCGGCGCATTGGCAGCGCATTCCGGTGTTTACCTTTACCCCGGCGTCCAATGCCGACGTCGTACGCGCGGCAGCTGCGCCGCTGGGTCTGATCGCGGCCTGGATGCTGGCCGCCTTGTGCATGTTGCTGGCCGCCGGGCGGCGCGTGGGAGTTGCACGCTGATGGTGCTGTGGAAATACGAAGCGCTGTTGTTGCTGCGCGCACGCGCGGCCGTGGCCGGGTTGCTGCTGCTCGCCCTGCTGACGGTGTGCAGCCTGCTCTCCGTGCAGCACGTCATCGATGCGCAACGCGCCAACATCGCACGCATCGCACCGCTGCAACGGGAAGACAGCGCGGCAGTGGAAGCATATGTCGCGCGCTCCAACGATGCCGGCAGCGCGGCGTACTACAGTTTCCACCCGACCTGGGACACGCCATCGCCATTGGCCTTCGCCGCAGTGGGCATGCGCGATGTGTCGCCGTACATCTTGCGGATACGCGCGCTGGGTCTGGAAGCGCAGATCTACGATGGCGACAGCTATAACCCCGAGCTGGCGCTGGCCGGGCGTTTCGACTACGCCTTTGTGCTGGTGTTTCTGCTGCCGCTGTTCGTGATCGCGTTGCTGTTCGATCTGCGCTCCGGCGAGCGCGAGGCCGGACGTGCGCGCATGTTGGCGGCATTGCCAGGCGCGGGCACCGCCTTGCTGATGCGCCGCGTGGTGGTACGCGCGGTGGCGGTGCTGGCGTGTTTGTGCGTGCCGTTCGCGATCGCTGCAAACCTCAATGCGGTGCCGTTGCTGCAGCAACTGGTAGTACTGGCGCTGACGTGTGCGTATCTGCTGTTCTGGGTACTGCTGGCAGTGCTGGTGGGCCGCATCCATTGGCGGCCGGCCGCGCATGCCACGGCGCTGGCCACCTGTTGGGTGGTGCTGGCGCTGGTGGCGCCGGCCTTGGCGCATGTGGTGATCAATCAGGCAGTACCGGTCGATCAAGGCACCGAAATTGCGCGGCTGCAACGCGAGGCGGTGAACCACGCCTGGGATATTCCGCGTCAGGCCACCATGCAACGGTTCTACGCGAGCAATCCCCAATGGGCGGATTCGCCGCCGTTGACCGATGCGTTTCACTACAAGTGGTATCTCGCCTTCCACGAAAACGGCGATCAGCAGGTCGCCCCGCAGGTCGCCGCCTATCGTCAGGGCTTGCTGCGCCGCGAAGCGCTGGCGCGGCGCGTGGCCAGTGTATTGCCGCCGGTGGCAGTGCAGGCTGCGCTCACACGCTTGGCGCACACCGATCTGCAGGCGCAACTGGCTTATCAGGCGCGTATTCGCGCCTATCACCAGGCATTGCGTACGTTCTATTACGGATACCTGTTCCGCGACCGGACGTTTACCCGCGACGACTTCCCGCGTGCGCCGCGTTTCGATGCTGCCGCCAAGCCGGCGCCGCAGGGCAGCTAAGCGCGGCTAACGAAACGATTGCGCTCCGCGCCAGGTGGGCGCGGTCGATGCTCGGTGCTCGGTGCGGCATGCGCCACTCGCAGGCTCCGCTTCTGAGCATGCAGTCCACACTCCCCCGACCATTGCTCGCTAAGTTTTTACCCGCCCCAAGTAGTCGCTGGGACGTGCGCATGCGTTACGCGTCGTGGACGTTATGCGGGGGTCTAACGATGCAGCTCGAAGCGATCTCTCGATCGGTCGGCGTCTCTATCAGCCGCGTAGACGATGCAGCGTCGGCGGGTCGGTCACTATGCGTTGACGCTAGCGTAGCTGCGCCGCGTGACGTGCGGCAGTCGCTAAATACCTTGCACGGTGAATGACACAAGCACCGCAATCACCCAGTGCTGCGCCGCTTCGAGGTGCCGCTACGGCTGCGCTTCTTGCCGGCTGCCGGCGGTGCGGCCGTGTCGTCGGCCAGCACGCCGCCGTGCTGCATCTGCTCCAGCCACGACAACGCATCCACATAGCCGAGAAAGTGCTGCAGATAGCCGGGCGAGCGTTCGCGCATCAGGGTGATGCAGCGATGCACCAGCACGCTGGAATTGAGCGGGCCGGCATCCTTGGGGGCGTCCTGCAGCGATTGACGCACCTGGCTGGCGGTACGCACCGTGGTCCAGGTGCGGCGGAAATCGTCCAGCGCCGGCAGCTCCGGAAACAGCTGCGCATCGGCGGCCGCAGTCTTTCTGCTGTCCACTTCCATCAACGCGGCGTGGCCTGCCAGCTGGTCGATCAACACGCCGAGCGGGCTACGCTGCGTTGGCTGCGACGCAACGCAGGCCTTTGCGCCGCGCGCAGTTTTCTTGACGGTGGCCGCATACGCATCGACCAGGCCGGCAAGCGTTTGTTCCAGTACCGCACGCACTGCATCGGCCTGCGTTTCGGCACGCGTCGCCAGGGTCTGCATCAGATGGAAACGCACCGGGTCCAGCCGGTCGGCGCCCTGGCTGCGCCAACGCTCCAGGCGCGCGCGTGCGGATGCCGGTGTGCTCATCGCGTGGCGGCGGCCTGCGTTGGCGCGGCGCGCTGCGCACCGGATGGGCGCGCGATCGGGGCGATCTCCACACGGCGATTCTTGGCGCGGCGCGCTTCGTCGGCGTTGGAGTCCACCGGTTGCTGCGCGCCGAACGCCGCAGCGAACACCGATGCGGCCGGCACGCCTTCGGCGATCAGTGCACGGGTCACGGTCAGCGCGCGCTGCGCGGACAATTCCCAGTTGTCGGCATAGCGACGGTTGCCGCCCAGCACCGGGCGGTCGTCGGTAAAGCCGCTGACCATCAGCAGTTCCTCGCGCGTGCTCAGATACTGCGCCAATGGCGCCGCGAGCGACTTCAATACCTCGCGGCCTTCGGGCTGCAGTTGATCGGAGTTGAACGCAAACAGCACGTTGCCACGAATGCCGATGCGGCCATCGACCAGCGTGACGCGTCCGGCAGCCAGCGGCGCGGCCAGCGCCTGTTCCAGGGTCTTGCGGCGTTGCGCTTCGGCCTGGCGCTGTTTGACCTCCTGATCGAGACGGCTGGACAGCTGTAGCTGCACGCCGATCACCCCGACCAGGATCAGCACGAACGCGCCCAGCAACACCGACATCAGGTCGCCGAATGCGGCCCAGATCGGGGTGCCCGAGTCGCCGTCGCTTTCAATCTCGTCGCTCATGCCTGCTCCGTTGCGCCGGCATCGCTGCGGCGGCCCTCGAGCTGTCGCAGTTCTTCGATGATCTGCTTCTGCGACAGCATGCTGAGGTCCACCACTTCACGCGCCTGCGCCACGTAATACGCCAGCTGGTCGTCGCTGCGCGCCAGCGACGCATCCAGTGCGGTGGCCACGTGTTGCAGGCGTTCGTTGAGTTCGCCGGTGGAGCTGCTGAACAACTGCACCGCCATGCCGAAGGCTTCGCCCAGGCTGGCCACTTCCACCGCGCTGCCGCTGACGTGCGCGGCCACTGCGCCGAGCTTGCCGGTTTCGCTGCCGATCTGTTCGGTGAGCTGGCTGCCCACGCGCTGCAGCAGGTCCGCCGAGGTGGTGACCAGCGCATCGACGGCGTCGCGTTGTTCGGTGGAGGCGTGATTGACCGCGTTGAGCAAGGTGTCCAGCGTGGCCAGCAGGCGGCTGCGTTCTTCCAGCATGGCGGTGTCGCGCACCATGCTTTCCGACAGGTTCTGGCGTAGTTCGGCCACCACATCGGCCGCGGCCTTGGGCGCTTCGGAGGCGATCTGCATCAGGCGCGAGACCTCGGCAATCGTGGCGCTGGTTTGCGCCTGCGCCTGCGTGGACAGTTCGCTGGCGGTGCTGGCCAGGGTGTCGCAGATGGCCTGCTGTTGCTGGGTGACGCGCTCGCCGGTCTGTTCCCACTGCGTGGCCAAGGTGGCGCTCATCGCAGTGAAGCGCTCGCTCCACAGGGCAAGACGCTGCGCATCGCGCGCCTCCAGCGCGGCCTGCAACTCGGTGTGCGAGTGCTGCAAGGTGCCGACCAGGCCTGCGGCATGCGTGTCGAAGCTGGCGGTTGCGGCGGCCAGTGCGTTCTGGTGCTGGGTGGCCAATGCGGCGCTGGCGTGTTGCTGTTGCGCGAGCGCATCGCTCCAGGCAGTGGCGGTCTCGCTGCTGGACTGTTCCATGCGCCTGGACACCGCATCCACCAGCGCGGTCGAACGCGCATCGAAGGTGCTGGCGAACTGCGTCAATGCGTTCTGCAAATCGTGCGTGAGCATGTGGTTGGCGCGCTGCTGTTCGGCCACTGCGGCTGTCCAGCTGGCTGCCGTGGCGGCAGTGCTGGTCTCAAAGCCGCTGGTCAAGCCATCCAGCTGCTGTTGCACGGCCTGCTGCACGCCGTGCTGCAAGGTGGTGGTCTGCTCGGCCAGCTGTTCCAGCGTTGCCTGCAACTGCGTGCCGAGCGCTTGGGTGGTGCGTTGTTGTTCGGCAAGCACCGCTGCCCAGGTGTCGGCGTTGGCGGCGGTGCTGCGTGCGAAGCCGTCATCCAGTGCGCGTAACTGCTGCTGCACGGCGGCGCCGACGCTGTCCTGCAGGGCGCTGCTGCGTTGCTCGACCTGCGCCAGCATGGCCTGCATCTGCTCGATGAGCGCCTGCTGCGTACGCTCCTGCGCGGCCAGTGCGGCCTGCCAGTGCTCGGCCGCAGTGCGTGCGCTGTCCTTGAAGCCGGCGTCGAGGCCATGCAGTTGCTGCTGCACCGCTGTGCTCACGCCCTCCTGCAATGCAGTGGTGTGCTGGGCGATCTGCGTAAGCGTGGTCTGCAGCTGCGTGTTGAGCGCCAGCTGTGCGTGTTCCTGTGCGGCAAGCGCGGTGGTCCACTGTTGCGCGGCGCTGCTGGCACTGCGATCGAACCCGCTGCTGATGCCGTCCAGCTGCTGCTGCACGGCCTGGGTGAGCTGCGCGTGCAGCGCGGCGGTGTCGCGTGCGATGCTGGCCATGGTGGTCTCCATCGCCGGCTGCAACGCCGCGCCAACCGCGCGCGCGCTGTCTGCGACGCCGGCCTGCAGCGATTGCGCCATCGCCGTGGCCAGCCGCGTGTAGGCCGCTTCGGTTCTGGCGTGGAACTCGGCCTGCTGTGCGGCCAGACGTTCGTTGGCGGCGATGCTCTGCTGCTCGATGCTGCCCATCAATGCCTGCAGGCGATCGATCAATGCCGGCATCAATGCGCTTTGTTGCTGCTGCAGCTTGAATGCTTCGCTGCGTTGGTGCGCATCAGAGTGCGGGTGCAATTCGGAAGCGATTTTCAGATCCAGCCGCTGCACGGCCTGCAGCCGCTCGCGTCGGCACAGCGCCGACAACAGGCCCAGCATGGCCGAGGTGGCAACGCCGGCGATGGAGGTGCCGAAGGCGAATGCCAGCCCTTCCACCGGTGCCGCCAGCGAACCGCGAATGGACTGCAGGTCGGTGGCGCTTTGCAGCGCAAAGCCGGTGCCTTTGAGCGTGGCCATCATGCCGAGCAGGGTGCCAAGCATGCCCAGCAACACCAGCAGGCCGACCAGATACGGCGTCAGCGTCGGCGCCGGCAACGCCACACGCGCACCCTGGATGCGCAGACGCACTGCATTGCGCAGGCTCGGGTGCAGCTGCTCCAGCCACGCGTCCAGCGCCGATGGTGCAGCGGTGAGCCCGGTCACCGCAGTGTCCAGCGTGGCGCTGGCCTGACGATAGCGAGACAGCTCCAACGCACCGGCGAGGTAACACGCGCCGATCACCGCCGCGACGCAGGCGCCCAGCGGGTTGTTGCCCAGATAGCCGAACCCGACCCAGCAAACCGCCAACAGGCCGACGAGAAACACACACACGTGTACAAGAGTTTTGAACATGACGTCCCAGTTAGCGGGTACGAAGCGCTGCAAGCAGGCCTTCGATCGGGTGAAAACGAACATCCAGTTCGGCGAGCAACACGCTCTGCATGTCTTTACGAAATACATCCAGCCAGCCATCGGACACCGCGCGCGGCGCGATCTCCTGATCGGTTGGCGCGCGGTGCGCGTACCCGGCCTCGCGCAGGCGGTCGAAATGCGTGCCCAGCAGGCCCGGCACGGTGTTCAACAAGGTCTGCTCGCGCGGGCTCAAGGTCAGCTCCATCACCGCATCCACTTCGGCCAGCCGTGCCATGTCGCTGGACACCAGCGCCAGCAGGTCGCGCAGCCGCCCACGCAAATCGCCGGTGGCGGTGCGCATGGCGCGTTGCATCGCCAGGTAGTGCTGCCGGAACGGCGCGTAGTCGGGCACTGGCGGCTGTGCATCACTGTCCGTCGCAGCGCGCGCCTCGCTACGCAGCCGCGCAACCAGGGCATCCAGATCGGCCACGCTGCTGATCGCAAGGCCAGCGCGCACGCGCGCACAAGCGTCGGCATCGAGCGGACGCGGTTCTGGCAGGTCGTCGGTCTCGGGCAGCTTGCCATCCAGCGCCTTGGACACGGCCACGGCGCGTGTCCAGTCGATCCACTGGCTCAGCCGGTCGGCCAGCGCATGGTTGGACTGGGCGACGCGGACATCGCTGAGGCGTGCGAGCAGGCGAATGAACGCCGGGCCCGAGAGGGGCGCCCGTGGAGCAGCTTTCGCCATTGTTCCGGTCAAAGACCGCGCATTTTACACGGGAATGACAGCGGGTCGGCCGGCGACACCGGGCGTGCGCTGCGGTGGCTGGTGAGGTTCATGGTTGGGCAGAACTGCGGTCAGGGTGGCATTCGGGAGTCGGGCTGTGGCGGCAGGTGACTGGCCGGGGCGTCGTCAGCGCAGACGGCCGCTGCAATCGATCGAGCCGGCAGCGTCAGGTGAGATGGTTGCGGCGCCTGCGCTTGCGCCGATTCATGAGCGAAATTCATGACCGCATGCCGCCTACGTGGCATCGCGCGGCGCGCGGGTTTGCTACAACCACAGCAGAGCAGCCGGCGCTCGCCATGCAAGGCTGCCATCGCGCCCAGGCATTAGCCATCTCCAGATCTGACGCCATCGCAGACCTGCCGCTGCGGCGCAGGCCGCCCGCACCCCTCAGGAGCATCCGCATGAAGTTCGACACTCCCGCAGGACCCAACCCCAGCGACCAACTCAAGGTGCTGGGCCAGCCGGTCGACCGCGTGGACGGGCCGCTCAAGGTGACCGGGCAGGCCCGCTACGCCTATGAATGGCATGACCAGCCTGGGCAGATGGCCTACGGCTACATCGTCGGCGCGGCGATCGGCAAGGGCCGTATCACCCAGATGGACACCGCCGTCGCACAGGCGGCGGCCGGGGTGATCGCCGTGCTTACCTACCAGAACGTTCCCACGTTGGGCACCGGCGAGTTCTACGTGCAGCGGTTTCTGGCCGCGCCGCAGGTGGACCACTACCACCAGGCGGTGGCCGTGGTGGTGGCCGAGACCTTCGAGCAGGCCCGTGCGGGTGCGGCGCTGGTGCGGGTACGTTATGCGCGCGAGCGCGGGCAATACGACCTGGCCGCCCAGCAGGCCAGCGCCCCGGTGGCGCCGCAGGCCCCGTTCGGCGGGCCGCCACAGACCGCACAAGGCGATTTCGCCGCCGCCTATGCCGCCGCGCCGTTCACCGTGGATGCCACCTACCGCACCCCCGACCAGGCGCACGCGATGATGGAACCGCACGCCACCATCGCGCGCTGGGAGGGCGAGCAGCTGATCTGCCACACCGCCATCCAGCAGATGAACTGGGGCACGCGCGATCTGGGCAGGGCACTGGGCGTGCCGAAGGAGCGCATCCGGTTGCTGTCGCCGTTCATTGGCGGCGGCTTTGGCGGCAAGGGCACCGCGCAGGCGGATCTGGTGCTGGCCGCGCTAGCTGCGCGTATCACCGCGCGGCCGGTCAAGCTGGCCCTGCAGCGCCCGCTGATGTTCAACAGCACCATTCACCGGCCTGCCACCATCCAGCGCCTGCGCCTGGGCGCCACTGCGGACGGGCGGCTGACCGCCATTGGCCATGAGAGCTGGTCGGGCAATCTGCGCGGCGGTCGCAGCGAGCCGACCACCTTGTCCACCCGTGCGCTGTATGCCGGCGCCAACCGGATGACTGCGGTACGGCTGGCGGTGCTGGATCTGGCCGAAGGCAACGCCATGCGCGCGCCCGGCGAGGCGCCGGGGATGATGGCGCTGGAAGTGGCGATGGACGAGCTGGCCGAGCGCGTAGGCATGGACCCGGTGCAGCTGCGCATCGTCAACGACACCCAGGTGGACCCGGAACAGTCGCAGCGCCCGTTCTCCACGCGCCCATTCGTGGCCTGCCTGCGCAGCGGCGCGCAACGCTTCGGCTGGTCGCAACGCAATCCCACTCCTGCCAGCGTGCGCGATGGCCGGTGGCTGATCGGCATGGGCATGGCCAGCGCCATTCGCGGCGCGCCGATTTCCAAGGCCGGTGCGCGTGCGCGGCTGGACCGCAGCGGCACGCTGACCATCGAAACCGACATGACCGATATCGGCACCGGCAGTTACACCATCGTGGCGCAGACCGCGGCCGAACTGCTCGGCGTGCCGCTGCAGCAGGTGGTGGTGCGGCTGGGCGATTCCAGCTTTCCGGAAACGCCCGGCTCGGGCGGGCAGCAGGGCGCTGCCTCGGTCACTGCCGGCGTCTATGCCGCCTGCATGCAGCTGCGAGAGGCAGTGGCGCAGCGCCTGGGCATTGCCGCAGACCAGGCCCGGTTTGCCGATGGCATGGTGCACGTGGGCGGCCGCGCCATCCCGCTGGCGCAGGCGGCCGACCACGGCGAGCTGGTCGCCGAGGATGCGATGGAATACGGCACGCTCAAGCAGCAGTACGCGCAGCAGACCTTCGGCGCGCACTTTGCGCAGGTGGCGGTGGATGCCGACACCGGCGAAATTCGCGTGCGCCGGCTGCTGGCGGTCTGCGCGGCCGGGCGCATCCTCAATCCCAAGACCGCGCGCAGCCAGGTGATCGGCGGCATGGTGATGGGCGTGGGCGCGGCGTTGATGGAAGAGCTGGCGGTGGATACGCGGCTGGGCCTGTTCGTCAATCACGACCTGGCCGGCTACGAAGTGCCGGTGCATGCGGATATCCCGCATCTGGAGGCGCATTTCATCGACGAGGTGGACCCCACCATGTCGCCGTTGAAGGCCAAGGGCGTGGGCGAGTTGGGCTTGACCGGCGTGGCGCCGGCGCTGGCCAATGCGATCTACAACGCCACCGGCATCCGCGTGCGCGACTATCCGATCACGCTGGACAAGCTGTTGGCGCAACTGCTGCGCAGAGCGGGGTAAGTGCAGAAGGAAAAAAGCGGTGTGGCGCCGACCGATGTCTGTAGCGGGGTCAGTGCCGTCAGCAAGCACTCGCGTGTTGGGCTGGCGATGGAGCTAAGAGCGGCTAACAAAACGTAGCGAGCAGTCGTCAGGTGGGTGTGGACGGCGCGGAGGAACCGGAGTGTACGGGTGGTACATGCCGATTCCGAGCACCGGCCGCGCCCGCCTGGCGGCTGCACAGTAGTTTTGTTAGCGGCTCTAAGGCATCAAGCCGCGGACGATGCATCCATGTGCTAGCTGCTGTGCATGCGATTGGGCGCACCTGACACTGCGCGCAGCTAACAAAACGACAGTGCTCATCGCCAGGCATGCGCGGCCCGTGCTCGGTGCGCATGTACCCTTCCGTACACTGCGGTTCTGAGCGCGCCAGCCGCACCCACCTGACGACTGCTCGCGACGTGGTGTTAGTCGCTCTGATTGGAAGTTTTCTGCATTGATACCGATGCAGGTCGGGCAGCGCCAGATCACCTGCCATGTGCGTCTCTGACGACTGTGTGCCGGTGATCGCGTGCTGACGAGCACGACCGTGCAGTTGAGCTATGTAGTGACCTAGGCAGCATAAAAACCGTGCCGTTGGGCGAGCCCGGGCGCGATGGACACATCGTTCCAGCTGCGTTTTCGGCCATCTCTCTAACCAATTCAGGTTGGCGGGCGCCGTCGCCGAATCGCCTGCGTTTTGTAAGGTGAACGGGTATAAGCTGCCGGCCGGGGAAATCCCCAACGAGGAATGCAATGGACCACTCCGACATGCAAGTGTCCGATCTGCTGGTCTTGGAGCTGCAAGGGTTCCACGACGCCTATGGCAGTGGACCGGACTTTTGGGACGCCTACCAACGCATTATGGGCGTCGCGGCGCAGGCCGGCGGCAACATGATCAATCTGGCCAACGAAATGGCCTCACTGGCGCAACGGTTCGGCGCTATCGATCGCGCGCAGCTGCTGTAACTGCCTCCCGCGGTCTGGTGCTGGCGTGCGGCTGCCGCAACCGCGCGGTGCGCTCTGCGCCACCGTCGCATGCGTGACGGCCCGCGCGCTCACCCAATCTTTCTGTCGTTTTCACGCACACCTGCTGTGCGCATTTTTACGGTTGGCGCATCGATGGCACTGCGTGATCTTCGCCGGTCACGCAGTGTCGGTCGGGGCGCTATCGCAATGCGCTGGGCAGTGGAGATGCGACGCGCCTGCGTTGCCCGCCAATGCAGCGGCGCCCCCAACCCGTGCCGGATGCGGTGATCCGGCACCTCGTTGAGGAGCTAAGGTGTGAGCGAAACAGTCGAAGGCGTGCGTGTGCATCTGGTCGGCGGCCCGCACGATGGGCAGATGCGATGTGGCGCATCATTGCCGGGCGTGATGCTGCCGGCGGGGTATCGCATGACGCCCTGGCCGGGCGGCCAACCCGGCATTCATTGGCAGCGTGAACTCAATCTGGCGTGCGTGCATGAGTCGCTGGCGGCCGATGCGCTGTGTGCAGCGCTGGGTGGGCAATGGCGCAGCTATCTGACGGCCCGTCGGCAGCAAGCGGCTGCAGGCAAGGGCGGTGACGTGCACAACGGATGCGAAGAAACGGCGCTTGCGTGATGCGGTGGATCTGGCCGAACGCGCAGCTGTTCTGCGTGAGTGGATCAATGCGGCAACCTGCCGGTAAGTCGCAATGCACCTCGGGGTGACGTTGGATCGATCACGTGGCAGGCAAAAGCGAACTGCGCAAGAGGCGGTCGATTCACGACCCCAGCATGCGCGGTGCTGCAGCGCTTGACGCTATGCGCAACGCATTTGCCGCACTCAAAACGAACGCAAGCGCAGGCTAAGGCGCAGCGCGCCTGCCAGCGAAGGCTTACTCGACGGCGTCGGGCGCCTTGGCGGGTGTGACCACGGCGGTCTCGGGCGCGCCGCGCTTCTTGTCGCGACGCAGCGGCGTGTCGCCCAGGCGCTCGATCGCGCCACCGGATTGCTGAAACGCTTCCAGGTCGGCGGCCAGACGTTGTTCGGACAAGCGCGGCTTGCCTGGTTGATTGCTGACGGTCATCGACTGGCGGCGGGAGTTATTCATCGCGAATCCTCATGCGTTGTAGAGCGTCAAGGGGATGCCCCGCCGGCGTTGATCGTCGTAGGTGGCACGCACGTCGCGGCAATACGGGCCGGACATGACGAAACGCCGACAGATCGCCGGGCGCGTTTCATAGATCGAGCAGCACATACGCGCCGAATCGAGGGCCACGCACCAGCCTTCCTCGTCGCGCGCCATCACGTGCCAGCCTTGCGGTGTCACGCTGGTCAGATGCTGAGGGATGCGGTCGGATGGATCGACCATGACGGTGAGCCGGCAACAGACGGCGTCGCAGCGTTCGCAGAGAGTCTTGATGGAAAAGGCCAGATTGAAGTGAAGGCGACACCGGTCTCCGGCCGCAACTCCACCATACACCCTGCGCGCGCCCGGATGTGAACCGGCACCCGCAGGCCCTGTCCTGAACGCATATCGCGGGAATTGCAGGCTGCGCGACGGCGTTGCTGGAGTTGCCCGCTGACGGCAACACCCCTGCCGGCGCTGCAGCGACGCGCCGACGCACCGAGATCACGCGCGGCGTTGTGGTGCCCGGATGTGAGGGTGTTCGATGCAGGTGGTTCGCGGTACCGGCCTTGGATTGCCGCGCTCGCTGAGTAACTGGCCCCAAGAATGCCGGTGCGCCGCGTTGTCTTTGTCACGCCGGTGCGAAGACGGTTTTCACCCGTGCTATCGATGGCGCGCCGTCGCGTGGGGGTGTCCGTAGCACGCATCGGGAGCGCCGCCATGAATACATCCAAGCCGCATCCATCTGCGCACGAGCATTCCGCAGGTCACGACCAGGAACACCGCGACAAGCAGAAGCAGGACGCACTGCAGGACGAGGCAGTGGAAGAAACCTTCCCGGCCAGCGACCCGGTGTCGCCGTTTGTGCCGGCCAAGCCGCTGGACTGAGCGCGGCGATCACGATGAGTCAGCCGCCGAGCGGTGAGGCAAGTGTGTGGTGATCACAATCAACAAGGCCCGGTCAGTGACCGGGCCTTGTTGGTTCACGTGCTGGGATGCGACGCTTACGGTGTCAGGACCACCTTGCGGCACGCATCCTGCTTCTTGTCGAACAACGCATAGCCCTGCGCCGCATCGGCCAGCGACATGCGGTGCGAAATGATGGCATTGGGCTTGAGCTCACCGTTGCCGATACGCTCCAACAAAGACGGCATGTGTTTTTGTACATGCGTCTGGCCCATCTTGAAGCTCAGCCCCTTGTCGAAGGCATCGCCGAGCATGAAGGCATGGATGAAGCCGGCATACACACCGGGCACGCTGACTACGCCGCAGCGCCGCGTGGCCGCGATGCATTGGCGGATCGCCACACCGCTGCTGCCTTCCAGCTTGAGGTTGGTGAGCGCGGTTTCGATCGCACTGCCTTCGGCCTCGAAGCCCACTGCCTCGATACTGGCATCCACGCCGCGACCGTCGGTCTGCGACACGATCACATCGGCCGGGTCGTCGATCTCATCGAAGTTGATTGGAATCACGCCGTATGCCTTCGACGCGAAGTCCAGGCGGTACGCATGCCGGTCGACCATGAAGATGCGTTCTGCGCCCAGCATGCGGCAGCACGCCGCAGCCATCAGGCCCACCGGGCCGGCGCCAAAGATCGCCACCGTGGAGCCCTGCTTGACGCCCGCATCGACGACAGCCTGATACCCGGTGGGCAGGATGTCGGACAGGAACAGCACTTGCTCGTCGTGTAGCGCATCCGGCACCACCAGCGGCCCGACGTTGGCCTTGGGCACGCGCACAAATTCGGCTTGCCCGCCGGACAGCCCGCCGTAGAGATGGCTGAAACCAAACAGGGCCGCAGGCGGGCGCATGTCCTTGTGATTGAGCGCAGCGCCCTTGCCGGTGTTGGTGGTTTCGCAGGCAGAAAACTCTTGCAGCATGCAGTGGAAGCAACGCCCGCACGCCACCACGAACGGAATCACCACGCGGTCGCCCGGTTTCACCGCCGTCACGTCCGGGCCGACCTCTTCAACGATACCCATGAACTCATGGCCGAGAATATCGCCAGGGCGCAGGTCCGGAATCTTGCCGCGGTACAGATGCAGATCCGAGCCGCAAATTGCGGTGGCGGTGACGCGCAAGATCACATCATCGCGTTCGACCAGAACCGGGTCCGGCACTGAGGTTTCCCCACATTTTTTTCTGCGAGATCAAGTGCTTGCTGGGCCAGGGTGTGGAAGAAGGTGCGCGCATGGTGCACGCTTCAAGG
>NZ_MDEE01000056.1 GCF_002939865.1 Xanthomonas dyei | reverse complement strand
GAGCAGGCGGTCCAGCAGGCCACCCAGCGCTACGTCCACGCGCAGCACTCTCTGGAAACAACGGCAACGCGGCGCATGTGGATCGCATCGATTGCCCTGCTGGTGGCGGGTGTCATGAGCGTGATCGTCGCCGGCTACGCGGCCTACAGCACGAAGGCGGCCATCGCGGAAGCCGAGAAGCGCAAGGCGGAAATCGCCTATCTGGACCGGGTCGTGCGCGCCAATCTGATTCCATGTGGCGAAGACAGGCTGTGCGCAGAGCTGGAGAAGAAAGGAACGCGCTACGGTGATCGCGGGCAATATCGGGCGATCACTTTGCGCCCGTCCACCCCGCAATAAGAACCGAGCCGCCACGCGGGACGGCTCGGTGGCTTCGATTAAAGGGCGGTCAACCGGTCGCGGGTAACGGCGGCATATTGATCGGTCATCTTGATGCCGACCGTCTCCAAGCCTACCAGTTGAGTCACCACCAAAGTGGTGCGCCTCGGCACACGGATCGAGCACGCACACATCTGATTCGCAGATACGCACTGCTGAGAGCGTACGTCAGCTTACTGTGCTGGTTCAGAGGGCAACAAACACCTTGGAGCCTTACAGCTAGGTCGCGGATGCCCAGGTGTTGCTGAGCTCCTGTAGGTAGACGATGCCCGCAAGCAGGCACTGAACGCACAGCGGCCACATCGCAGCCTCGCCCCAACTTGATCATCGCTGCATCAATTGTGACAGTGCGGTACTTGCCGCGTTGCTGCCGAAGCCGACGTCGCACCAGTCGCCGCCTTCGTTGCACGACCCCACAGTTCGTAGGCGAGCAGCGCGGTGCAGGCGATGACGCAGATGATGGGCTGCTTAGAACAACGACCAAGAAGTGAAGGCTGGGAATGCCGATCATCTTGTGCGTTGGCGGCAACAAGGATGGCGATATCGGGCACCGTTTCGATCCTGCTACTGCAAGGACGCCACCTATCCAAAGTTCGCGCATGGGACTCGCGTACTACCACTTTCCCAATCCCGACACCCCTGAGAAAACTCGATACCTGATGAAGAATCTATTGCTGCAAAAGCATGCGGCAGCCCTGGCAATTGGCATTGCAACCATCCTTGCATCCTCTGTCGCCACCGCTCAAACTCCCGGCATCGTTGCGCCTCGAAATCCCGATCGCGCAGTCCTCCCGGTTATCTCCGGCTCAAAAGTCAGCGTTCCCTTTGGGTCATGCACCGTAGGCGCGGTACTGGTGCCCACGAGCATCTTTCACAGACTGACGCCTTACCAACGTGCAACGCGATGGATCGTACTAGCCAAGCACTGTGCACCGTTGTACGCGAGCATCCACGTGGGTATCGCTTCCATCGGCAATGTGGTGTGGCAATCGGCCACCTCGGACATTGAGCTTGTGCGGGTATCGCCCCAGCCGGATCAGGCGGCGGTGCTGTACTGCGCCTCACACCGTAGCGTGGCGTTCTGCAATCCAATCCAGTCCTACACTCCTCGGGCGAACAACCAGGTCTTCATGCCGCGCGCCGGGCGGGAGGCACGGCTTGCTGTTACCGGGTGGTCGAACGCACCGGATGGGCAGTTCTGCACAAGCGGATGGCGCACTGGCGTCCGCTGCGTATGGCAAGGCTTCTCGCTCGTCCCGGGAATTTGGAGACCGGCTTATGAGCACATCAGTACGGCCCACTCGTCCGAGCTCAATAGCATTGACAACGGCGACTCCGGCGGACCCGTCGTCACCTATGACCGGCATCTAGTCGGGATCATTTCCTCCGGTGAACCTGAGGGCCGTTCGATCGTCTACTACACGCCGATGCAACAGGTGCTGCACGAGCTTTATAGCTACACCCTCGCTCCGGCCGATCTGCCTACCGCTGCCGGCGACGACAACCCGCTTTCTCCGAGTGGCGAAAACGCTGGGTGGGAACTGGCACCGGCCGACGGCTGAGGCAAGCGGTTGACGCCTGCCGAATGGAGTGGCACAGGTCAGCGTTCAGCACATCGGCCTGTGCCATCAGCACTCCGAGTGGGTTCTGGTTACTTCTTCAGATAGTAAGGCGCCGCCTCCGTGCGGCGCTTTGCTATTGGGCGTCCAGCGACCGCCTGCACGGCTCTCAGTTTCTAAGCCGCGCCCTTGCAACATCAGCGTAAAGCGAAGTCATTTCCATACCTGTGAAGCAGTAACCCTCCATCTGCGCCGCCACCAGGGTCGTTCCGCTTCCGGCGAATGGGTCAAGAATTCGACCACCAGCCTCGCAGATGCGTACCAACTGGCGCATCAACTCGGTCGGCTTGCCGGTCAGGTGGTGCTTGTCGGCCTTACGCACCGACTCACGGATAACACCCGGCAGCACCGGCGCGCGGCGGTCCAGTGGCATACTGCCCTTGCTGCCCCACACGATATATTCGGCCTGGTTGCGGAAGCGGCCCAGTTGCGGGCGCACGCCTTCGGTCTTGTCCCAAACCGTGATGCCGCGCCAGGTAAAGCCGGCAATCTGCAGCGCGTCGGTGGTCAGCGGCAGCTGCCGCCAGTCGGTGAACAGCAGCACCGGCGCGCCGTCCTTGAGCACGCGCGCGCACTCGGACAACCACAGATGCATCCACTTCAAGTGCGAGCGCTGGTCGCGTTCGTCGCCGACAAAGTCGGCATGCAGTTGCGCGCCACCGCCTTGGACGTACTTCTCCGATGGCGGCTTGGCCCGTGCCGCAGCAGTGAGGCCGCCGCTGGCATAAGGCGGATCAGTGATCAGCGCGTCGAACGAATTCGCCTCGAGCGTGGGCAGGATGATCAGGGCGTCGCCCTGCAGGAGCTGGTTTTTCATGGTGAGAGCCTTTTTGGATTCGCTCGCGGCGATCGGAGGTGAGGCTCTCGGCCTTCAGGTGATTGAGCGTGCCGCAACGCGGGCACTTGATCTGGATTTCATCGAAGGCGCCGGCCTTGCACAGCAGGCGGGCGCAGTCGCCACAACGGAGGTTCTTGAGCATTGTGTGGTCTTGCAGGGGGAAAGGATTACGCGGCCGCCAGCGGCGCGTAGGGGGTGAAGGCAATGACCTCATCGCCCACCCAGTCGTTGATCTTCAACATGCGCGCTTGCAGCGGTTCGAGCTCGTTGGCGGCCCACACGGCAGCGGCCTCGCGGATCGAGCCGAAACCGCCAGCGTTCTGCGGCACGATGCCCATGAGTTGCGGCGGGATGCGCAGCGCGGCCAACATGTCGTCGCGGGTAATGCCCTTGATGCCGCTGAACTCATCCTTGGCCGCCACTTCGCTGACCGGGATCAGCTTCAAGCCGTCCTTGTTGCCGCCTGGCGAGTACAGGAACAGATTGCGGAAATTGCCCGGCCCTTTGGCGCCCTTCATGGCACTGCGCAGCGCGTCGACATCTTCCTGGCTCTGCTGGGGGTCAGTCAGATACAGGATGAAACCGGCGTGCGAGCCATTGTTGTAGTACTTGCGGCGGAACAGCGTGGCCGACTCGTTGAGCAGCGCCGACTGCATCGCCGGCATCCATTCGGGCAGGCCATAGAGTTCCTGATCGACATCGGCTTCGCGCAGCTGGAACACGCTGCCCGGCTCGAACACATGCTCGTCGTGCCAGGTGCGCACTTGGAAATACTCGCCCTCGGTGATGCCACGCCGCATGTATTTGGACAACGGCGCCGCCAACGACAGCGCATTGCCCAGGCGGTTACGGCGACGTTCGAGGTAGCCATTGCCCAGGGTGATCCAGTCCAGCGACAACTGCTCGAAAGCCTCGCGGCTCAGCAGCCGGTGCGGCTTGAAGGTGCGCGCCAGCATGTTGCGCTTGAAGATCAGCCCGGACTGAAGGAACGGATTGCTGCGGGTGGTCTTGGACAGGCCATCCAGCGCCACCGGCGGTTCGTACCAGCGCCCGTTCTGCCAGCACTCCAGATAGTCCAGCACCCCGCGCCCATCAAGCACCGGTGTCGGGTCGCCAAAGGTGAAAGCCTCGGCACGCGTGGGCGCTGCAGGCGCGGTGGCGGGCAGCTGGTCGGTCAACATCAAGAGATCTCCATGAAGCCGGAGTTGCGCGCGGTGCGCCCTTCCAGCGGTTCGTTCTGCAGCGCGTGGAAGAGCGCCCACGCCAGATCGGCGTGCCCGGTTTCTTCCGAGCGGCCGGCGGTGAAGGTGGACTGCCGTCCGCTGGCCGTCATCGTCTTGCGGATGGCCATCAACGACTGGGCGACGTCGGTC
Source organism: Xanthomonas dyei (assembly GCF_002939865.1). Lineage (GTDB taxonomy): Bacteria > Pseudomonadota > Gammaproteobacteria > Xanthomonadales > Xanthomonadaceae > Xanthomonas > Xanthomonas dyei. Next base: position 20,350 of record NZ_MDEE01000056.1, on the reverse strand, counting down.
CAGCCGGCGTCGAATTCCAGCCGGCCGTTGTGGATCACGTCGAACGCCTTGAGTACCAGGCGCGTTTTGACCTCGAGCGAGTAGCTGAAGGTGACCAGATTCGGGAAGAACTGCTTTACCAGCTGCGCTACGCCACTGCCCATGCCGGTGGTGTCGATGCCGATATAGGTCACCCAGTAGCGGCGCGTGATGCGCTCGATTTCGGCAGCCTGCTTGGCAAAGTCCATGCCCCGGAACTGGATCCGCTCCAGCAGCCGGAACTTGCCGCCCGGCTGCTGCGGTGGCGCCAGCACGACCAGGCCGGCGGTGTCGCCGCTCTCGGCCGGGTCGTAGCCAATCCACACCGCGCGATCGCCATAGGGGCGCGCGGCGAACGGTTTGTAGTCCTGGCCCCACTCGACCCAGCTGTCGACCATGCACGGCTGCAGCATCGCCAGCGGGAAGATGCTGGCGCCGTCGTCGACGAACTCGCACATCAACAGGTTGGCGAAGGCGTCCGGGCTGTATTCCTCGCGCAGCTCGTCGATGTCGAACAGATCGCAGCCACGGCGCTGGGCGTCGAGGATGTTGACGATCTGCCGCCATGCGCGGTCCTGGCAGCGACGGCCACCGGCCAGCGCATCGTGCGAGACATCGATCTGGATCCGCTGCGCGGCCGGCTTGCCCTTGTTGCGGCGCTCGCCGGTCCAGAACGTGTACGCCTCATGCGCCATGCTCGATGGCGTGCTGAAGTAGGTCTTGCGCCACTTCTTGTGCATCGCCATGCCGCTGGCGACCTTGTTCAATTCGTTGAACCCGTAGGTCCAGAAGAATTCGTCGAAGTAGAAATTGCCGTGGTAGCCCTGCGCGGTGCGCGCATTGGTGCCCAGGAAGAACAACTCGGCGCCGTTGGGGAACACGATGCTGTCGCCGCCGGAGAGCGTCTCGTCGATCGTCTCGCGCACGAACTGCTGCATGTAGCCACGGAACAGATGCGCCTGCGCCTTGGAGGCGCTCAAGAAAATCTGATTGCGCCCCGTGGTGAGTGCATCGATCAGCGCCTCGCGTGCGAAGTAGAACGTGGCACCGATCTGACGCGATTTGAGGATGATGCGCGTGCGCTCGTTGCCGGCGCGGTACCAATCGCGCTGGTAGTCGAAGCAGCCGTCGACGAACGCGGTGGTCAGCTGTTCGACCTGGTCTTCGGTGAAATCGTTGCGCTTGGGCTTCTTCTTCGGCGCGGCGTTGCGGTTGGCAACGGCCGGATTTAGATCGGCTTCGTTGCCGCCGCCCTGGTAGCGCTGGATGCGCGCCTGGCGCTCCAACTGCCGATGCAGCAGATCAATTTCCTTGAAGTCGCCGCCGGATTTTTCCGGCTTCATGATCAGCACAACTAGGCGCGCTTCGAGAGCGCCACCGATGCGCTCCACGTTGTCTGCGCGATCCCACTCGTCACGCGACTTCCAGCTGTGTACAGTCTTCTCGTTCTCGCCGATGGCCTGCGCAATTTCGGTCACGCGCCATCCCATCCAGTACAGGAATTTGGCCTGTCTGCGGGTGTCCATCGGGAGCTGGGTGGCAACGCTTTGCATGCCACCAGGGTGAAGCGCTCCTTCTATTCTCGACAGCGTATCGACACGTAATCGCCTGGTTTACATGGCGCTTTCGTTGCTGCGCTGTGCGCCGCGTTTGACCATGCATCCATCGCATCGCAAACGCATCCAGCGCAGAGGACACCCATGTCGGGCAAGACCAAGAAGTTCCGTTCCAACTGGTTCCGCGTGGCCGTCGAAGGCGCCACCACCGATGGCCGCACGATTCAGCGCAGCTGGATCGACGACATGGCCGCCACCTACAACCGCGAGACCTACAACGCCCGCATCTGGATCGAGCACATGCGCAGCCTGCTGCCGGACTCGCCGTTCCGCGCCTATGGCGATGTCACCGCCGTCAAGGCGGAAGAAGTGGAGATCGATGGCACCAAGCGCCTGGCGCTGTTCGCCCAGATCGAGCCGACCACCGACCTGATCACCATCAACAAGGCCAAGCAGAAGCTCTACACCAGCATCGAGGTGCAGGAGAAGTTCGCCAACACCGGCAAGGCGTATCTGGTTGGCCTGGCAGTGACCGATTCACCGGCCAGCCTGGGCACTTCGATGCTTACCTTCGCCAGCCAACACCCCGACGCCAATCCGCTCACCGACCGGAAGCAGTCACCGGGCAACCTGTTCACCGTTGCCGAGGAGACCGCGCTGGAATTCAGCGAGGTCAGCGAAGGTCCGGTCGCCAGTCTGTTGAGCCGGATCCGCACCGCCCTCAAGAGTGAAGACGCCACCAGCATCACCGCCGAGCAGTTCGCAGACCTCGGCGAAGGCATCGAACAGATCGCCGAGCACGTGCGCGGCCAAGACGAGCGTTTCAACCGCCTGCAGGGCGAGCACACACAGCTGGCAAACGACCTGGCACAGCTGCGCGAGTCGCTGTCGCAGCAGCCGGATCCGGCACAGCCCGCACGCCCGGTCGTCACCGGCAGCGGCGCTGCCGTGCTGACCGACTGCTGATCCCACACCACCCAACGCACACGCCGCCAGCGCACCACCTTCGGAGCCACCATGCAAAACGCCACCCGCCTGCAGTTCAACCAGTTCGCCGAGCAGATCGCCAAGCTCAATGGCATCACCAACCCGTCCCACTCCTTCACCGTCGATCCTACCGTGCAGCAGAAGCTGGAAACACGCATGCAGGAATCGAGCGAGTTCCTGTCCAAGATCAACATCATCCCGGTGGACGAATTGTCCGGTCAGAAAGTGGGCATCGGCGTCACCGGTAGCATCGCCAGCCGCACCGATACCGGCGCCGGCAAGACCCGCACCCCGCGCAACGTGGCCGCGCTCGACAAGAACGAGTACCTCGCCAAGAAGACCGACTTCGACACTGCCATCCCGTATGCATTGCTCGATGCCTGGGCCAAGTTCCCCGACTTCCAGGCGCGCCTGCGCGATGCCATCGTCAAGCGCCAGGCGCTGGACCGTCTGCAGATCGGCTTCAACGGCACGCACGCCGCTGCCGACACCGACCGTGCTGCGTTCCCGCTGCTGGAAGACGTCAACATCGGTTGGCTGCAGCAGTACCGCACCAACGCTGCCCAGCGCGTGTTGGCGAGCGGCAAGGCGGCCGGCAAGGTCGTGATCGGCGGCGCCGCTGCCGACTACGGCAACCTCGACGCGCTGGTGTACGACGTCGTGAGCAACCTGCTGGACCCGTGGCACCGCAAGGACCCGAGCCTGGTGGTGGTGCTGGGCCGCGATCTGATGCACGACAAGTATTTCCCGATGGTCAACAAGGACCAGCCGGCCAGCGAGAAGATCGCCACCGACTTGATCTTGAGCCAGCGCCGCGTCGGCGGCCTGCAGGTGGCCGAGGTGCCGTACCTGCCGGACGGCGCGCTGATGGTGACTTCGCTTGCGAACCTCTCGATCTACTACCAGACCGGCGGCCGGCGCCGTTACATCAAGGAAGCGCCAGAACGCGATCGCATCGAGAACTACGAGTCTTCCAACGATGCCTACGTGGTCGAGGACTACGGCCTGGGCTGCGTGGTCGAACACATCGAGATCGAAGCCTAAGCCATGGCCGACAGTCCCGCCAAGCGTCACCACAGCCGCGTGCTGGCCGAGTTGGAAGCCGCGCAACGTGCACCGCACCAGCTGATGGCCGGTGCCACTGCCTACGAACAGCACATGGCGCAGCTGCAGAGCGATCGCCTGCGCTTGAAGCAGATCCAGTCCGACCAGGGCAAGGCTGCGCTCAAGGTGCAGCTGCTGCCTGCCTACGTGCCGTACCTGGCCGGCGTGCTGGCCGGCGGCCAGGGCGCGCAGGACGAGATCGTCACCACGTGCATGGTGTGGCGCATCGATGCCGGCGACTATGCCGGCGCCTTGGAGCTGGGCGCCTATGTGCTCAAGCACCAGCTGCAGATGCCAGACCGCTTCACCCGCACCGTGGGCTGCGTGCTGGCCGAAGAGATCGCCGAGGCGGCGTTGTCGGCGCAGAAGACCGGCCAGGTGTTCGATGCGGCCGTGCTGGCCGACACCGCTGCACTGACCGCCGAGCAGGACATGCCCGATGAGGTGCGCGCCAAGCTGCACCTGGCACTCGCACGTGCATGCCTGGCCGGCATCACCGATGAGACGCCCGCCGACCAGGCGCAGCCCATCGTGGCCGCTGCCGTGGCCGACCTGCAGCGCGCCATCGCCCTGCATGGCAGCTGTGGCGGCAAGAAGGATTTGGAGCGCGCCGAGCGTCTCCTGAAGAAGTTCAGCGCTGAGCCTGCGGGCACCAGCGCATAACCGAGCGTCCCCGCAACCCTCGCCGGCTCGGGGCCGATCCAAAGCAGTTGTTCGCTGCGGTGACGCCCCGACCACCGGCGATCTCTTCCGAGCCATCCATGAGCGGATTCACGGCCACCGGCACCACCAGCGCCACACCTGATGCGATCGCCAACGCGCCGTTCTGGCCGGCGATCGCACCGGCCACCGTGCGCGCGCGCATGCGCCTGGATGGCACCGTCACCGATGCGCGTCTGCGCCACGCGATCGTCGCCGCAATGCTCGCGGTGAACGATGAGCTGGGTGCGTGGGCGCAGGCGCAGCAGGCCGCCGGCTGGGCCGCGTTAGCTGATGTTCCCAGCACCACCGTGGATGGCCTATCGCGTCGCGTGCAGCTGTATCTGCGTGCGGTGGCGTGTGCGACCGCTGTCGAGGTGGCAGAGCGCTACCGCAGCTTCGACGCCACCGACAGCGCGAACCAACGCGCCGATGACTTGTCACCGAGCATCACCGAATTGCGCCGCGACCAGCGCTGGGCCGTGCGTGATCTGCAGAACCTGCCGCGCAGCACGGTGGAGCTCATCTGATGCGCGTGCATGCCCAACAAGGCGACACCGTCGACCTGCTGTGCTGGCGCCACTTGGGCAGCACGGCCGGCCTAGTCGAGCGCACCTATCTCCTCAATCCCGGCCTGGCCGAACTGGGCGCCGTGCTACCGCATGGCACGCCGGTGGAGTTGCCCGAGGTAACCACCACCACGGCGGCGATGACGCCGCTTGTGCAGCTATGGGACTGACCTGATGACCGAACCCACCTCCGTATCGAGCGGCTTTCTGATCGCCACCGGTGTGGGCCTTGCCTCGGTGCTGCCTGGCATCGACGGCGATGCGCTGATCGGCGCCTTCGCTGGCGGCGCGCTGTTCGTGGTGTCCGCCGCCAAGCAGCCGCTGTTGGCGCGATTGATCTATTTCCCGGTGAGCGTGATTGCCGGTTACCAGCTGGCGCCGGAGCTGCTGCGCTGGCTGCCCATCAAGTCCAGCGGCGTGGCCGCCTTTGCCAGCGCAGCGTGCGCCATCACCGTCACGCTGGGCCTGATCGAAAAGAGCAAGTCGCTCGACTTTTCCTTCCTACGTCGTGGAGGTCCGCCCAGTGCATAGCCTGGTCACCGTCCTGACGTTGATGGCCTCGCTCGCCATCTGCGTCCGCCTGCTCACCTACCACCGTCCCGCCGATGCCCGCCACCGACGCGGCGCGGGCTGGTGCGCTTGGCTGCTGATCGCCAGCACCGGCGGCCAGGCGCTGCACATCTTGCTTGCGGGCGCCGGCTCGCAGGTCAGTCCCTGGCACCTGGGCACGTTGACCGTGCTGGCAGTGCTCACCTACCGCGCCCAGGGCAATGTGGCGCGCATCCTGAAGGTCGATTGATGTTCACCGATACCCAGCTCGCCTCGATCATGCAGTGCTCGCCACAGCGCGCCCAGCGCTGGCATGGCCCACTGCTCACCGCCGCCAATCGGTTTGGCATCACCACCAAGCGCCGCGCTGCGCACTGGCTCGGCCAGGTCGGCCACGAGAGCCTGAGTCTGTCGCGCATGGAAGAAGGCTTGCACTACACCACCAGCGCCCGCTTGCTGGAGGTGTTCGGTGCACGCATCACCCCAGCACAAGCGCCCAAGTTCCTGCGCAATGCGGTGGGCCTGGCCAACTTCGTCTACGCCGATCGCTTGGGCAACGGCAACGAAGCCAGCGGCGATGGCTATCGCCACCGGGGCCGTGGGCCGATGCAACACACCTTCCGGGGCAACTACCGCCGCATCGGCGTGCTGATCGGCCTGCCGGTGGAAGAGCAACCGGATCTGCTGCTGCAGATCGAGCCGAGCGCATTGGGTGCGGCTGCGTACTGGCAGGACAACGGCCTCAACGTGCTGGCCGATGCGGGCGATGTGCTCGGCTTGGGCCGCAAGATCAACCTGGGCAACGTGCGCGCCAAGCGCCTGCCGGAAGGCCACAGCGATCGCGTCACCCGGACGCAGCGCGCCCTGCAGATCCTGGGCGTCAGCTGATGGTCACGCGCGTGATCATCCTGGTGGTGCTGATCGCAGCGCTCGTGGGCGGCTGCGTGTGGCAAGAACACCGCGTTAGTGCCGCCCAGAAAGACCGCGATGCCGCACTGCAGGCCAAGCACCAGGCCGAGGCCGAACGCGATAGCGCCAAAGGCTCCACCACCGTTGTCACCCAGTACGTCGACCGCGTGCAAATCGTGCGCGAGGCCGGCGCCACCATCACCCGCGAGATCCCGATTTATGTCACCCAGAAAGCAGACGCTGCTTGCGCTATCCCTGCTGGTTTTGTGCGGCTGCACGACGCCGCCGCCTCGGGCAACCCTGCCGGGCCGCCCACCGGAGATCCTGATGCGCCGGCCACCGGCGTTACGCTCTCTGGGATTGCCGGTACCGTCGCCGGCAACTACACCCGCTGCCACGCTACCGCCGCGCAGCTGAGCGCGCTGCAGGACTGGATCGACCTGCATCTGCCGGCGGCACCACCGTGATCAAGCCCGCCAGCCTGCGCGCGCATCTGGTCGCGGCCTTGCCGGATCTAGCACGCGATGCCGACCGGCTGCTGGTGTTTATCGACGCCGGCAGCCTGGTCAGCACGTTCCAGCCGGGGCTATCGTTCGAGTACCAATACACGCTCAACCTGATCGTGACCGACTACGCCGGCCACCCCGACAGCGTGATGCTGCCACTGCTGGAGTGGGTGCAGGTCAATCAGTCCGAGCTGCTGTCCAATCCGGCGCGGCGCGGCGACATCGCCTTCGAGGCCGACATCCTCGCCAACGATGCGGTGGATCTGTCGATCAAGTTGCCGCTGACCGAACGCGTGGTAGTGACGGCGAAAAATGGCGGCGGCTATGACATGACGCATGCGCCTGAGCCGGTGATCGATACGACATGGATGAGCTGACCGCGCTGGAGAACTGGGCCGCGCCATTACTGGCGCGCCTGCAGCCTGGTGAGCGCCGCACGCTGGCACGCAAGATCGGAACGGAACTGCGGCGCTCGCAAAGCCAGCGCATCGGTAAACAGCAGGCACCTGACGGCTCACCGTACGCACCGCGAAAGCAGCAGCTGCGCGACAAGTCCGGGCGGGTCAAACGCGCCAAGATGTTTGCCAAGCTGCGGCAGGCCAAGTACTTCAAGGTCAGCGCCAGCCCTAACCAGGTGAGCGTGGGATTCGTGGGCCGCGTGTCGCGCATCGCGCGCGTACATCAAGAAGGGCGGACAGACCAAATCCGGCCAAGTGGCCCGAAAATACTTTACGAAAAACGCATCTTGGTGGGCTTTGCAATTCAAGATCGCAGGGCCACATCTGATGCGATCATGCATCATCTTTCCGAGTAGCGCTCTAAAATATAGCCAGCGAGGAGCTACTCACATCTCCTCGCTGGCCGCAGTATTTATAAATATAAAACGGTTACAGAAGTATCGGTCGTGCGTACGTCATAATTGCATTGGGGAGTAAGACCCGAATGATCAGGCCCATTCCTCTCCCAAGGTGGAGAAGTGACGCGACCCATATCTCGATCATAGACGGCGATATTGCTGAACGTCAGCATCCCTCCATCTGGCAGCTCGTTGCAACTACTCACATCGTAGACCTCCAAAGCCCCTCCTACGATCAAACTTGGATCACCGTAAGGCACGCTCGTCAATCTGACGCTTCGACCGGTCGTCATATTTTTGGTATCAATATTCCAGCGGTTACATGCCACACCAGCCGCGCAGGTAGAGTAAGTATCACCAACGATTTGATCGCCTGATTTCGCAGGAATAAAGTCACTCGTTGTCACCGTTCCATCTTTGCAGCAATTCCAGCTACTTAGGTCCCAAGTATTAGATTCTGCCCGATACCCCAGCACAGGCTGAAGAATCGTTTCTCCCTGCATGCCTGGAAAGTAATAAATCGTTTGGTTAGAACGAATCCTTGGATTTGGCGGAACTTTCCAGCTTGCTACAATTCGTCCAATCGGGCTGGAAGTTTCATAACTTCCATAAGCCAACCAACTTTGAGAAATGGTTGGGGGCTTTACTTTGTGATTCTGCGCCAGCGAGTTCTTCTCACTCGACCTTGCAAGACTTCCTTGCAGAGTTCGCCCATCTGGTCTCACACGCACACCATCACGCGTAAAGTTATCTTGATTACATATCTTCCGCTGCTCTAGAGAGCCAGTGACGCGCTGGATTCCGCCATCACTGGTCATCTGATCTCCCTCATGGATCCGTTGAACGCATGCAGGAGGAAAATAGCCAAAAGGCGTTACCACGTAGTCAGCAGGGACACCAGCTGGTCTAGTTCCAAGATTTTGCTCAGCGGCAGAAGCGAAGCCAGCCCCTACAAATGAAGCAACTAGAATAACTCCCGCAGTCAATTTTCCCAGGCTAAATTTAGCATGAGATCTCGTTCGAATTTGCATAAAACCCCTTAATAAATTGATATTTATATTTTGCAAAAACTGTCATGCACAAGTATTTGCAACTTAATTAGGCCTCAAGATTTGATATAAAACTGTGCGCAGCTTCACCAATCGCTTCAAATAAATTTGAAGTTTTATATATTTATAACTTTTGTAAACTATCTTTGTGCGCGTTTTTGGATTCATATATGCAAAGAAAATTCAAAATGTATGCCCTGAAGCTGATATTAACTAACATCGAAAATCATACGCCCGCCCGAACCAGGCAATAAATAACACCCGACAGACAGGCTTTGTAAAAATGAATTTTACTAAACAACAGGATAGGCTTTGCTCCGCAGGAGATTGAAAATAATCGGGTCCCGAACTGGTACCTTCATGGCCTCCTTCACTGCGGTAGACCTATCTAAACTCCAAGCTCCGGATCTAATTGAGGCACTGAACTTCGAATCAATCTTCGCTGAAGCGCTTAGTCAATTTCGCAGGCTGCTGCCCGAGTTTTCCGCACTCACCGAAGCCGACCCGGTCTACAAGCTGCTGCAGCTATTTGCAGCCCGCGAGCTGCTGATCCGCCAGCGCGCCAACGACAAGGCGCAGCAGACCATGCTGGCCTTCGCCACCGGCACCAACCTCGATCACTTGGGCGCGTTGTTCGGCGTCACGCGCCTGGTGCTCGATCCGGGGCAGCCGGAGAATGGCATTGCGCCGACCCATGAGTCGGACGTGGACTTCCGCCGCCGCATCCAGCTGGCGCCGGAGGGCTTCAGCGTTGCTGGCCCCGAGGGCGCGTACATCTATCACGCGCTCAGCGCGGCGGCCGATGTCATGGACGCCAGCGCTACCAGCCCCGCACCAGGGCAAGTACTGGTGACCGTCCAGTCGCGTACTGGCAACGGCACTGCCCCTCAGACGCTGCTCGACGCGGTGGCTGCCGTCCTCACTGACGCTGACGTGCGCCCCTTGACCGACGAGGTCGCGGTACAGAGCGCGCAGATCGTCCCATACGCCATTCGTGGGCGCGTCTACACCTACGCCGGCCCCGACTCGGCGGTGGTCATGCGCGAGGCGCTGCGCAGCCTGCAGGCCTATCTCGCCGAGGCGCACCGCATCGGCCGCGACGTCCCCGAGTCAGCCATCAAGGCCAAGCTGTTCGCCGATGGCGTGCAGCGCGTGGAGCTGGACTCACCGGCAGCCGACATCCGGATCAGCCGCAGGCAGGCCGCCTACTGCACCGCCATCGACATCGTGCATGCCGGCATTGATGAGTAATTCACCGCTGCCACCCAATGCCACGCCGATGGAACGCGCCCTGGCCGCCGTCGCGCAGCGCCTGGAAGCGATCCCGCTGCCGTACCCGGACCTGTGGAACCCTGACACGTGCCCAGCCGGCCATCTGCCGTGGCTCGCTTGGACGCTCTCGGTCGACGATTGGAAGGCCGACTGGAGCGATGCGGTCAAGCGCTCGCGCCTGCGCAGCGCGATGGCAATCCAGCGCCGCAAGGGCACCGCCAACAGCGTGCGGATGGTGGTCGAGTCGTTCGGCGGCGCGGTGGCCATCCGCGAGTGGTGGCAGACCGAGCCGCGCGGCCAGCCGCACACCTTCGAGCTGGCGCTGACGCTGACCGGTGCCGATGGGCAAAGCGCCAGCGCCCGGTTCGTTGAAGAAGTCATCGCCGAGGTCGAGCGCACAAAGCCCGTGCGCTCGCATTTCACGTTCACCCAAGGATTCCAGGCCGAGGCACGACTCAACATCGTTGCGCGCGGCAGAACCACCTTGTTCCTGCGCCTGCAGGGCGAGGCGAGCTAGAGAGCACAGATGCCAGGACTCAAACTCAAGATCACCACCGCCGGTCGCCAGGCGCTGGTCAACCTCAAACAGACAGGCACCCAAGCGGTCACCATCGCCGCTGTCGGCCTGACCAGCGCCGCGTTCGATGCCAATGCCGCGCTCACCGCGCTACCGTCCGAGATCAAGCGCCTGACCACCGTCGGCGGCACGGTCACCGCCAAGGACACGATCCACGTGTCGGTGCGCGACGAATCCAACGCGGTCTACAGCTGCTACGGATTCGGTCTGTACCTGGCCGATGGCACGCTGTTCGCCGCTTACGGCCAACCCGCCTTGCTGGTGGAAAAGTCCAGCGCCGCGTCGGTGCTGCTGGCGATCGACGTCGTGCTGGCAGACGTGGACACCGCGCAGATCACCTTCGGCGATACCAACTTCACCGATCCAGCAGCGACGGTGGATGTGCCAGGTGTGGTGCGTCTATCCACCGATGCGCAAGCCATCGCTGGCGTGGACAAAGACCGGGCGCTATCGCCGGCCAACTTACTTGCCGCATTCGATGAGCGACTGGGAGAGGCTGGCCCCACTGAATTCATCAAACAACTGCTGTCGCGTGCCAATGCTGCGGCCGCACGCAATGTGCTGGGTATTCGCACCGCAGCACTGAGCGACATCGGTCACGGCAATGGTCTGGACGCAGACACCCTGGACGGACGCCAGGGCGAGTGGTATCGCGATTTCCGCAACATGCTCAATGTGCCGCAATCGTTCATGCTGCCAGGGCAGATCGTGGTGATGGCGACGCTGTATCCGCCGACCGGCCTGCTGCTTTGCGATGGTGCAGCAGTCTCGCGAGCGAAATACGCAGCGCTCTTCGCCGCCATCGGCACCGTCTATGGCGCGGGCGATGGCAGCACCACCTTCAACCTGCCACTGATGCGCGAAGGCACCACCGTCACTCACACCAACTCCGCGCAGTTCGTTGGCGTCCACAGCACTGGACAGGTGCTGAGCCACACGCACGGTGCCAGCTCGGTCGCTGTGGGCGACCATGCGCACTACACCGCACTCGGTGCAGCCGGCATCCACGCACACGGCGCCAGCGTCAATCCAGGCGGCGACCACGCACACGGCGCCTGGACCGATGCACAGGGCTACCACGCGCACAGCGGCAGCACGAGCGCTTCGGGTGACCACCAACACCCCGGCGTCATTCCATCTAGCACCATCAATGGCTACGGCGTGTACCGGGAGCGCGACAACGACGCATCGCCCTCAGACGGGTGGACGGGTGCAGGCGGCAACCATGCCCACAACATCGCAACCGACGCTACCGGCAGCCATGGTCATGCCATTGGCATGAACGGCTCCGGCAACCACACCCACGGGATCGGCATCGCTGAGGGCGGCAATCACGTGCACGCGGTGGACCACCGTGGCGCAGGCGCCCACGCACACACCATCACCGTCAACGCAGCGGGCGGCACAGATAACCTGCCCGCTGGCCTGCGTATGAGCTATTGCATCGCCTACTGAGACCGACCATGACCAATCCTCTCCCGCGCACCAGCACTGCCTTCGCCTTTGATCCCGCCACCGGTGAATACACCGGCCCGGTGACGGTTTACCTGTCCGAGTTGGAAGGCCGCTATCCACTGCCACCCAACACGGTTGTCCACGCGCCCGCGCCGCCTGCAGGGCTGTATCAACGCCACCGCCTGTCGCCGCTCTCGGGGACGTGGGAGCTGGTGGCCGACTATCGCGGCGTGATGCTCTACAGCACCGAGACCGCCGCCCCGATCGCCAACACGCTTGCCTTGGGCGATGCACTGCCGCAGGGTTACACCACCTCGCAGCCGATCGCCTTTCTGCCCAGTGATCACCGGCGCAATGTCTGGGACGAGGCACGCGCGAGTTGGCGTGCGGATCCGGACTACAGCGCCGCGCTGGTCTGGGAGAAGGCTACCGGTGCGATCGCGCCACGGCTGGCTGCCGGCATCGCGTTGCCGGGTCAACTGACCACCGTCGCGCCGCCGATGACGGTCGATGGCACGCTAGTCTGGGACGAAGATGTACAGGCGTGGTCGGTGCAGCCACAGGCACCCGAGACGGCCGCTGTGTAGCCCTGCGCTTTACGCATCAACTGCGATGCGTCATCGCGTGCAGCCATCGACCATGGCTGCATGGGCAACGCATCCTCCGCACTGAGTAACGCCATTCGCCTCGGCACCGTTGCCGAGGTAGATATGCGGATTGCACGTTGCCGCGTGCAGGTCGGCGAGATGCTGACCGACTATCTACCCTGGGTGGTCACCCTGGCCGGCACCACCATCATCTGGTCGGCGCCGGCAATCGGCGAACAGGTCGTGGTGCTATCGCCGGCCGGCGACCTGGCCGATGGCCTGGTGCTCCGTGGTCTGTACTCAGATCAATTTGCAGCGCCGGCAGCGTCTGACACGTTGCACGTGCTGCGCTTTGCCGATGGCGCGCAGATCCACTACGACACCGAGGCGCATGCGCTGCAGGCCACGTTGCCCAGCGGCGGCACCGCGACCATTACCGCCGATGGCGGCATCACGCTCAACGGTCCGCTGACGGTCAACGGCGCCACCCAGATCAATGGCGATGCAGGCATCACCGGTACGGCTACCGTCGACACCGACGTGGTGGGCGGCGGGATCAGCCTCAAGCACCACACCACCACCGGCGTGACCGCCGGCAATGCGCTCAGCGGTGGGCCGCAGTGATCGGCGTCGATGCCACCACCGGGCGTGTGATCGAGGGCGAGCAACACCTGGCCCAGTCGATCGCCTGCATCCTCACCACACCCATCGGCACACGTGAGCAGCGCCGCGACTTCGGCTCGCTGCTGCCGGAGCTGATCGACCAGCCATTCAACGGCGCCACCCGCACGCTGCTCTACGGCGCCACCGCCACCGCGCTGATGCGCTGGGAGCCGCGCCTGCGGCTGACCCGCGTCGGCCTGGTCATCGGCGATGCGCCTGGCAGCTTCGTGCTGACCATCGAGGGCCAGCGCACTGACGTTGCCCCCGCCAATGCGCGCTCGCGCCTGACCATCCCGCTCCGCTTCCGCTCGTCCTGATCGAGGAACCTATGTCCACTGCCTACCACCACGGCGTTCGCGTCATCGAAGTCAGCGCGGGCACGCGCACCATTCGCACCGTCTCCACCGCTGTCGTCGGCCTGGTCGCCACGGCCGCCGATGCGGATGAGAAAGTCTTTCCGCTCAACAAGCCGGTGCTGATCACCGACGTGCTGGGCGCCATCACCAGCGCCGGTACCAACGGCACCTTGCGCGCCACGCTGCAGGGCATCGCCGACCAGACCAACCCGGTCACCATCGTCGTGCGTGTGGCCGAAGGCGAAGATGCTGCCAAGACATCGAGCAACGTCATCGGCGAGGCCAAGTCCAGCGGCTACACCGGCCTGTATGCGCTGCTGGCCGCGCAAGCGCAGCTGGGCGTGCGCCCGCGCATCCTGGGTGCGCCTGGCCTGGACACGCTCCCGGTCGCCAAGGCGCTGGCGACCATCGCCAAGAAGCTGCGCGCCATGGCCTACTTGCGGCCGGTCGCTGACACCGTCGCCGAGGCGGTCACCTACCGGGGCCAGTTCAGCGACCGCGAGTTGATGCTGATCTGGCCGGACTTCCTGGCCTTCGATACCGCCACCAGCACCACCACGGCTGCCTATGCCACAGCGCGTGCGCTCGGCCTGCGCGCCAAGATCGACACCGAGCAAGGCTGGCACAAGAGCCTGTCCAACGTGCCCGTGTCCGGCGTCACCGGCATTTCCAAAGATGTGCACTGGGATCTGCAGGATCCAGCCACCGATGCCGGCGTCCTCAACGAAGGTGACATCACCACGCTGGTGACCTTCAACGGTCAGCGCTTCTGGGGGTCGCGCACGTGCGCCGAAGACAGCATGTTCGCGTTCGAGACGGCCACGCGCACCGCACAGATCCTGGCCGACACCATCGCCGAGGGCGTGGCGTTCTACGTCGACAAGCCGATGCATCCCTCGCTGGTGAAAGACCTGCTCGAAACGATCAACGCCAAGTTCCGCGACCTCAAGTCGTCCGGCTACCTGATCGATGCCAATGCCTGGTACGACGGCACGGTCAACAGCGCCACCACGCTCGCCGATGGCGCGCTGCGCATCGACTACGACTACACCCCGGTGCCGCCGCTGGAGAACCTGCAGCTGTACCAGAAGATCACCACCAGCTACCTGGCCGACTTCGCCGATCGCGTCAACGCGTAACGCACCCGCCCTAGATTTCCGGAGAACCCCATGGCGTTGCCCAAGAAACTCAAAGCGCTCAACCTGTTCAACGACGGTGAGAGCTATCTCGGCCAAGTCGTCGAAGTAAAGCTGCCCACGCTGTCGCGCAAGATGGAGGAATACCGTGGCGGCGGCATGAATGGCCCGGTCGATATCGATTTCGGTCAAGAGAAGATCGAGCTCGAATGGAAGTGCGGCGGCCTGATGCGCGGCGTGCTGAATCAATACGGCGCCACGACTCACAACGCCGTGCAGCTGCGCTTTGCCGGCGCCTATCAGCGCGATGACAGCGGCGATGTGGACGCAGTGGAGGTGGTCGTGCGCGGCCGCCACAGCGAGATCGATCCGGGCACTGCTAAGTCCGGCGATGACACCGAGTTCTCGGTGAAGACCTCGGCCAGTTACTACAAGCTGACCATCAACGGCGCCACCGTGATCGAGATCGATCTGGTGAACATGACCGAGATCGTCAACGGCGTGGATCTGCTCGCCGCCCAACGCCGCGCTATCGGCGCCTGACCCTTCCGGCCCGGCGCTGCCGGGCCTTTGCCTTGAGACCTTCCGATGACTCCGACGTTTTCCCCAGCCATTCCCCTCGACCAGCCCATCGTGCGCGGCGAGCAGACCATCACTGACCTCAAGGTGCGCAAGCCTGGCGCCGGTGAGCTACGCGGCCTCAAGCTCGTCGACGTGCTGCAGCTGGATGTCACCGCGCTGGCAACGCTGCTACCGCGCATCTCTTCGCCCACGCTGACCACTGCAGACGTCAATGCGATGGATCCGGCCGACCTACTGGCGGTTGGCCAGGAGGTGCAGATTTTTTTCTTGCCGAAGGTGCAGAGGGAAGCGGACTTCCCGACTGCGTAGAGGATGCGATGGCCGACATCGCGGCCATCTTCCACTGGCCGCCGTCTGAAATGGACGGCTGGTCGCTGCACGAACTCACGGCGTGGCGCGAGCGTGCCCGCCTGCGAAGCGGAGCCGAATGATGCTGCACCCCCTGACCCGCGAGGCCGCCTAAATGGCGGCCTCCGACAATCTGCGCCTGCAGGTCATCCTGGCCGCCGTCGATCGCGCCACCGGCCCGTTCCGGCGCGTGTTGAGTGGCAGCCGCGGCGTTGCCACTGCACTGCGCAATCAGCGCGATGCGCTGCGCCAGCTCAACAGCCAGCACCGCGACATCGGCGCCTATCGCGAACAGGTGGCGATGAGCCAACGTGCGAAAGCCGCGCTCGATGCGCAGCGGCAGTCGGTACGCACGCTCGCCCAGCAGATGAGGGCCGCCGGCACGCCCACGGCCGCCATGAATGCCGAGTTCGAACGCGCCGTCCGCACCGCACGCGAACTCAAGACTGCACACGGCGCGCAGGAAGCCGGCCTGCAGCGGCTGCGTGGTCGTCTGGAAACGGCCGGGATCAGCACGCGCGAGCTGGTCACGCATGAGCGCCCAGCAGCAGCGCCTGGCCGCGATCGACACCGCACAGCGTCGCAGCGCCCGCATCCAGAGCGCTGGCCTGCAGGCCAGTGCTTACGGCGCCGGCATGGCATTTGCCGGGCAGCGCGCACTGCGCGCATCGGTCCTGCCGATCAGCGATGCGATGGAGTTCGAGTCGGCCATGGCTGACGTGCGCAAGGTCGTTGACTTCAAGACGCCGCAGCAGTTCGCGCAGATGGGCCGCGATGTCGAGAACCTCTCCATGCGCCTGCCGATGCTTCCCGCAGAGATCGCCAAGATCGTCGCCGCTGCCGGCCAGGCGGCCATCCCGCGCCAGGAGCTGGTCCGCTTCGCCGAGGACGCCGCCAAGATGGGCGTGGCCTTCGACAGCAGCGCCGAAGAAGCCGGCCAGACCATGGCGACCTGGCGCACGGCCTTTCGCATGGGCCAGGCCGAGGTGGTCGTGCTGGCCGACAAGATCAACTATCTCGGCAACACCGGCCCGGCCGGCGTCAACAAGATCAGCGCGGTGGTGAACCGCATTGGTGCCCTGGGCGAGGTGGCCGGCCTGCAGAGCGGCCCGCTCGCGGCGCTGGGCGCCACCGTCGCCGGCATGGGCATGGGCATCGAGTCGGAAGTCTCGGCCACTGGCATCAAGAACATGCTGCTCACTCTGGCCTCGGGCGAGTCGGCCACCAAGAGCCAGCGCGCAGCCTTCGACAAGCTCAGCATCAAGGCCACCGACATGGCCCAGGTCATGCAGAAGGACGCAGGCGGGGCGATCATGTCGGTGCTGCAGAAACTGCGCGCACTGCCCAAGGCCGAGCAGGCCGCGACGATGACGCAGTTGTTCGGGCGCGAGTCGATCGGTGCGATCGCGCCGCTGCTGACCAATCTGGAACTGCTGCAGGGCAACTTCGCCAAGGTCGCCGATGCGCAGCGCTACGGCGGCTCGATGTCGGCCGAGTACGCAGCGCGGGTGGCCACCTCGGCCAACGCGCTGCAGCTGCTCAAAAACACCGCCGTGGTGGTGTCGCAATCGATCGGCCAGACCCTGCTGCCGCAGTTCAAGCAACTGACCGAGCGCACCGCTGCGGTGGTCGGCCAGGTAACGACGTGGATCCGCGCCAATCCCGTGCTGGTGGGTGCGATCGCCAAGGTGTCCGTGGGCGCCGCCGCGCTGGTCACGATCCTAGGCGGGCTGCTGGTGGCCGGCGGCGTGGCTGCAATGGCGTTCTCGCAGATCCACGGCGCTGTCGCCTTGCTCAGTGGCGGCGGTGGGTTCGGCGTGCTGATCCGCCAGGTGCTGTCGTTCGGCGGCCGTGTGCTGCCGATGCTCGCCAACGGCGCGCGCCTGCTACTGCCACTGCTCGGCGGCATCAGCCTGCCGGTGCTGGCGATCGGTGCGGCTGTCGCCGCCGTGGCGCTGCTGGTGTGGAAGTACTGGGGGCCGATCAAGGCCTTCGCCATCGGGGTGTGGCAAGGCATCGTCGATGTGGCCGCCCCGGTGCTGGCCGAGCTGCAGGCCGCGCTCGCGCCGCTTGGGCCGGTGTGGGACACCGTGGCCTCTGCAATGGGCCAGGCCTGGGCGTGGGTCAAGCAGCTGCTGACGCCCTTCGAGGCCACCACCGCGCAGTTGCACGGTGCAACTGACGCCGGTCGCGGCTTCGGGCAGATCCTGGGTGCGGTGCTGGTCACCCAGCTGCAGCTGGCCGTCAAGGCGATCGGCTGGTTGGTGAAGGCGTTTGTGTTCGTGCTGCCGGTGATCAAGCAAATCCTCGGCGGCGTGTGGCAAACCGTCCAGGGCACCTGGTCGCTGATCGTGGGCGTGTTCACCGGCAACGGCGATCGCATCCGCCAGGGGCTGCTGCAGCTGTGGGCCGGCATCAACTTGCAGCTGGCGAACTGGCCGGCCCGGATGCTGCAGGCCGGCGCCGACATGATCAGCGGCCTTGTCCAGGGCATCCGCTCCAAGCTCGGCGCCGCCGGCGACGCGATCGCCAGCGTCGGCACCGGCGTGGTCGACCGCTTCAAGGGCCTGCTGGGCATCCACAGCCCCTCGCGCGTGTTTGCCCAGCTGGGCGACTTCACCATGCAAGGCCTCACCGTCGGGCTGCAGCGCGGCCAGGGCGCGCCTGTGCAGGCCGTCACCGCGCTCGGTGCCCGCATGCGTGCGGTGGGCGCGGGCCTGGCCTTGGCGACAGCCACAGCGCCAGTGACGGCGATCGATAGCCGCGCGCCGCTGTCGGCCCCGACGCGCGCCGCCAGCGCGCCTGCAGGCGGCAACAGCTACGTCATCCACGTCCATGCCGCACCGGGCATGGATGCCACTGCGCTGGCGCGCGAAGTGGCCCGCCAACTTGAAAAGCGCGACCGGCGCACAGCGGCCACCCGCCGCTCCAGCCTGCGCGACGACTGAGGATCCACTCCGATGATGATGTCCTACGGCACGTTCGTCTTTGCGCTCGACAGCGCCGCGTTCCTGCAGCTGCAGCGGCAGATGAGTTGGCGCCACGCAACCAGCGAGCGCGTCGGTGCGCGCGCGGCCACCCAATTCCTGGGTCCAGGCGATGACACCATCGAGCTGTCTGGTCTGATCGCCCCCGAACTCACGGGCACACGTGCCTCGCTGGACACCCTGCGCACTATGGCCGCCGATGGCGAGCCGTTGCCACTGGTCGATGGTGCGGGCGTGGTCTACGGGCCGTATCTGCTGCTGGCGATCAACGAAACCGCCTCGCTGTTCTTCGAGGACGGCACCCCGCGCCGGATCGAGTTCCAACTGAGCCTGCGCCGCGCGGACGACACCACCCCGGAGGCAGCTGCCGCATGAGCTACCCAACTCCCCAGTGGCGCGTGGTGCTCGATGGCGTCGACCTCACCGAGCGCATCGCACCGCGCCTGCTGGATCTCACACTCACCGAATGCCGAGGCGGCGAAGCCGACCAGCTGGATCTGCGCATCCACGACCACGACGGCAAGATGGCGCTGCCCAAACGTGGCGTGCGTCTGTCCGTAGCCCTGGGCTGGAAAGACACCGGCCTGGTCGAAAAAGGCACCTTCATCGTGGATGAGGTGGAGTACAGCGGCGCGCCGGATGTCATCACCGTGCGTACGCGCAGCGCTGACCTCACCGCCGACATGCGCACACGTCGCGAGCGCAGCTGGCACAACACGACGCTGGGCGCCGTGCTCAACACGCTGGCCGTAGAACATGGCCTGACGCCGCGCGTCGCTGAAGCATTGGCGCGGACCAAGCTACCGCACCTCGACCAGGCCAACGAGAGCGACATGAATTTGCTCACGCGGCTGGGGCAGCGTTTCGATGCGGTCGCTACGGTCAAGGCTGGAACGTTGGTCTTTGCGCAGATCGGCGCCGGCACCACGGCGAGCGGCAAGCCGCTACCTACGGTCACGCTGACGCGCCGCGATGGCGACCAACACCGCTACTCGGTGGCCGACCGCGACGCCTACAGCGGTGTGCGTGCGTACTGGGTCGACAAAGGCAAGGCGCGGCGGCAGTCGGTGCTGGTGGGTACGGACGACAATGCAAAGCGCCTGCGCGAGTCGTATGCCGACGAGGCAACGGCACGCCAGCATGCGCACGCGGAGCTGGAGCGGGTGAAGCGTGGCACGGCCAAGTTCGACTACACGCTGGCAATCGGGCGGGCGGACCTTTTCCCGGAGCAAAGCGTCACGGTCAGCGGGTTCAAACCTGAGATTGATTCGCAGCGTTGGCTAGTTGCGAAGACTACCCACTCCGTCAATGGCGCAAGCGGCTTTTCCACAACATTGGAGCTTGAGGCCGCGCCGCTCGCGCAGTCATTCTGACGAATAGATACAAATCCTATTCCCTTCTCAGCGTGAACAGTGAAAAATATATTTGATATACAGTTAACGCTGGGTAGAAAGCGCAAGGCCATGAAGTGATCATTATGCAGCGCCGTAGACTTAGGGAAGGTCTGAATAACGATGCCTGAGAGGGCAGAATGTCCGCATCGTTCCGGAGAATCGCGTTTGGATCTTCGGAGTTTCGCCATTTC
>NZ_MDEE01000055.1 GCF_002939865.1 Xanthomonas dyei | reverse complement strand
AACTTGCTCTTGCGCATCGTTAGTCTCCTCGGTGGCTAGTGTGCCCGGAGACCTGTAGTGATGGATGGATCAATTTTATGGGGAGTCGACACAGTGAATCGGCCGTCAGCTCGCTGTTGTTAGCATTGGTGCTAGTGATCGCACCACCGATCAGATTCACGTTGCCGGCGGTGACGTGATAGCCGCCATCGCCCGCGAACAGACCCGACTGCTGGCCCACGCCCAGGTAATTGCCGTTCGCCTTGGCAGCGTTCGCGTAGCCACTGGCATCCCATGCGGTGCCAAAAGAGACCTGGACACGGCCGCCAACGCTGCTCTCCTTGGACTGTACGTGAGACACGTCTTGCAGCGACTCGATCGTCAGGTCCCCGCCGACATTCGCATCGATCCGATCCGCCGTCACCACGGCACCGCGCAGCGTCGTGTCGCCCTTGGAGGTCAGCACGACGTTCTTGCCCGCTAACTGGGTGTTTTCCCAGGTCGTGCTTTGCGCGTTCGAGTTGTGGCTACCGGCGCTGGCCTGCACGTAGGCGTACACACCAGTTTGCGCACCGATCTGCGCACCGACCCCGACTTCGAAGCCGGCATTGCTGCCCTTGCTTTGCTCGGAGCCAACGGATTGGCCGGCTTCCAACACCAGGTCCCGCGCCGAATCCAGGCGCAGCGTGTCGCCCGCCTTGAGGTTGCCCTGCACGATATGCAGGTCGCCTTCGGTGGTTTTCAGGCTGACATTGCCGCCACCGGTGATGGTCGAGCCAAGCGATGTCTGACTATTGCTATTGAAGCTGCTTTCGCTGGTGGCAAAGCCGACGCCGGCCTCGATGCTCAGGATCGTGCCGCTCTTGGCGGCCTTGACGCTTTGATAGGCATTGGCCGCAGCGGCCATGTTCTGCATGGTACTGAGCCGCCCATCCGACTGGCGCGCATCGTCCACGTTGTTGATCAGATCGATCAGCGGCGACTTGATGCGCGCGAACGCGCCGATTTTGAGGTCGTCGTCCTTCTGCGAGGCGGAGCTGCTCTGGTTGGCGGTCAGCAGCTGGATCGAGGCCGCGGTGATGTCCACGTCCTTGGCCGCGACCACGTTGCTGGCCGACTGCGTATACATGCCGCCTGCGGTCAGGCTGACATTGCCGCCCAGGCTGCCGACGTTGCTGGCCACCTGCGAGACCTGGGCGTTGTCGTCGAAGTGGTTCTTCTTGTTGTAGCCGGCAAAGCGCTCGGTGTCGGAAATGACCACCGTGCCGATGCCCTTGCTGGTGGACTGATTGGTATTGCCCAGGATGTCCTGGCCACTTTGGATGGTCAGATCGCCCGCCGCGCGCAGGCTCACATTGCCCTGCGCCGCGATATTACTAGCCGTCAGGGTGATGTCGCCTTGGGTAGTGGTCAGGCTGGCATTGCCGCCCACCGACAATTGCGTGCCGGTGATGGTGTCGGTCTGGCCGTTGCCGGTGCCTTGCTGGTTGTAGTTGCCGTACGGCAAGCCGGCGGCATTGTTGAAGCCCCAGCCCTTGCCGTTACTGGCATTGCCACTGGATTGAGTGTTGTGCGCGACATCGAACACGATGTCCTTGCTGGCGAGCAGCAGCGCATTGCCCTCCGCAGACATTTGCGTGCCCTGGCTGGTGATCGAGCCATCACTGGCGAGCAGCGTCAGGTTGCCGCCGGCCGCCAACTGGCTGACGCGCGCGTCGCTGGTGCTCTCGTTTTGCGATGCATTGGAGCGGTGGCTGCTGGCCTGGATCACCACCGGGGTGATGGCGGCCATGGTGCCGGCCGCTGCGCCTTCGGCATCACGACTGATCTTGCTCATGGTCGAGCCGGTATCGACCATGTTCTTGGTGGTCGAATCGCGTGCGCTGCGGTACGAGGCACCCGGGTCGTAGGTCACGCCCACCGAGAATCCGCTGGATTTACTCGACTGACTGGATTGCGACTCGACCGTGTCCTGGCGTGCCAGCAGCGCGATGTCCTTGGCTGCCAGCGTCAGGTCCTTGCCGGCACCGATGTCCGAGGCGGCAATGGTCAGTTGGTTGCCCGCGCTGATGACAAGATTGCCATCGGTTGAGCCAACGGATGAGGCAACCTGGGTGACCGAGCGTGTGGACTGCTGGCTGTCGCTGCTGGACTTCGAATAGCCGACGCTCGCCACGCCACCACCAGAGCTGCCGGTCAAACCGGACTTCTTCTGGCGAACGCTGTGCGCTTCGCTGCTGGTGTCCTGCGCCGACTCGATGGTGACATTGTTGCCTGCCGCCAGACGCACGTTGTCCTGCGCGAGCACTGTCGAACCCACCACGGCAAGGTCGTTGCCGGCCACCATGTTGACGGACGTGCCGCTCAGCGATGAACCGACGGCAAAACTGTCGTGCCATTCGTCGTGGGTGGTGGTCTTTTCGTTGGAGAAGGTGCTCTTCTTGCGGGTTTCCTTATCCACCACCGCATCATGCTGCTCCTGCGTGGCGAGTAGCGTGATGTCGTTGCCGGCCGCCAGCGCGATGCCGCCGGTCTGGCTGGCCGCTGCGGTGGAGGCCAGGGTGAGGTCGCGGCCGGCCTGCATGACGAGATCGCCGCCTGCACCGAGCTGGGTGCCGCGCACGGTTTCGTCGTAGGTCGAGGTGGCCAGCGAGTTGCTCTTGGTGACCGTGCTGCGGTCGCGCGAGCTGCTGTCCACGGCCGCGACGCTGTTGATGTCGCGCCCGGCCTGCAGAGCCAGGGTCTTGCCGGCGCCGACTTGCGCTGCGGTGAGAGTGAGATCGTTACCGGCGGCCAGCACCACGCTACCCGCGCCCTGCACGGTGGTGCCGAGGTGGGTGGTCTCGCTGCTGCGCTGGAAGTTACGGCCGTTGGCGGTGGTGTCTGTACTGTTGGAGAGCGTCTGCGTGCTGAGGGTGAGGTTGTTGCCTGCTACCAGTTGGGTGACGCCGTCGGTGCCGGCGTTGCGAATCTGCGCGGCCTGCAGGTTAACGTCGCGGCCAGCCACCACCGACAACACGCCGTTGCCGTTGGTGCCGGTGACATACAGGCCGGCCACGCGCTCGAGCTGGGTGGTGCTGTACTGGTGGTAGCCGCCGCCGCTGAGTGTTTCCACGGTGGAGGCAACAGTGATGTCGCCGACCGCCTGCACGCTCAGCGCATCCACTGCACTGACGCTGGCGCCTTCGATACGGATGTCGCTGGCCGAGCGCAGCCCCACCTGGTCGCCGCTGATGCTGCCGCCCAGGTGTTCGATGCGGCCGGCGTCGATGGACACCAGCTGACGGCCGGCAATGGTGCCGGTGTTTTTCAGGCCACCGGCCAGGGTGACGTCGACGTTGGCACCGGCTAGCAGCGCGCCGCCGGCATCGAGGTCGCCGGGGCGCAACCGCAGGTAGACCTGCGGTACGAGCGCGGTGGTGGTGCTGCCATCGGGCAGGGTGACGGTCTGCTCCACCAACCAGACGATGTCGCTGGTGAGCTGGGCCATCTGCGCGTCGGTCAGTGCCACGCCCGGGCGTAGGTTCCAGGCCTTGCCGACGGTGGCGCCGGCATCCAGCAATGCCTGGTACTGGGCTTCGTCGCCCTTGTAGCCTTCCAGGAAACGCCGGCCAGTGAGTTGGCCAATCTGCTCGCGCACCAGCTTTTGTTCGTAGAAGCCATCGCCCAGGCGCTTTTGCACCGCATCGGCGGAATACCCCATCTGATTGAGCAGATAGTCCGAGCCCAGCCAGCTGCGGTAATCGGCGAACTGCGGGTCGGTTTCGACCAGGTAGTTGCCGCTGGCGGGCCTGAGCGTGAACAGGCTGCCGCTGGGTGCGCGGGTATCGGGCGTGCCCATTGCGATACGGTCCGGCGAGCCGCCGGCCGCATCGACCACACGTGCGCCCGTCACCGGGCCGCTGCTCCCGACGCCGCCGACGTTGCCGGCGCCGCTCTGTCCTGCGGTCTGCGTTGCCGCTGCCAGCGCGCGGTCGGCGGCATTGGTCGCCACGCCACCTGGACCGGCAATCCCACCTATGCCGTTGCCGGTGGGCGCTGCTTGCGACCCGCGGATGTTGAGGTTGGCAACCGCTGCGCCATCGCGCACGTTTGGTGCGTCGCGCCCTTGGTTGAGGTTGCTCACATCGCCGACATCGATGCTCAGCGTGCCGCCGCTGGTGAGCTGGCTCCCGATCTGGCCAATCTGCTCGGAGATGGAGGGATTGCTCCAGCTCCGGGTGGTGCCGTTGTAGGCGGTGGTGACGTTGCTGAAGCTATGTGTGCGGAACAGGGTGTAAGCGAGGTTGGTGATACTGGCGGTATGCGTCAGCCCGGTGATCGCCAGATCGCCGCCAGCGGCGATGCGTGCGTATTCGTTGCGTAACGCATCGGTGCCGATCCGCAGGGTGCCGCCGGCCTGGATGACCGCCTCTGGTCCTGCACCCGGCTGCAATACATCTTCGACCACGGTACGTGTGGCCATGCGATAACGCTCGTTGTCATTGAGCCTGCCGCCACCGGTGCCCTGCGGATTCATCAGGATGTGATCGGGATCGGTGTAGGCGAACTGCGCCCATAGCTGCACGCAATTGGTGGTGCAGGTGCCGTAGGCGTTGGAGTACTGCAAGGTGTCGCTGTTATAGCGAAACGCGGGCGAGCCGGGCTGGATCTGCGACAGCTCGCGGAACGGGTCGTCCGCGCCCGCGGTCACCTGGTCCGGATTGACCTGGTTGTCCTGGCGGCCGGTGTAGTAGATGGTCAGCGTGCCCGATTGCGAATTCAGGCGCGATCGCTCGCCCGTGGCTTGATACATGCCGCCGCGTGCGAAGAAATAAGCGCTGGTCTGTGGCGTGACGCGGATAACCGCGCGACGCACCTGATAGCCGTCCGGGGTGGTGTAGGGCGTGTCCTCAAGAATATCGTCAGGACTGAGATAGTAGATCTCGAGGGCCGCGTAATTGCTGGTCGAACGAATATTGGACGTGTCGTTCTCGCCGTTGTTACGCCAGGTCGGCTGATCCAGGCGCACCGGCGCCAGGGTGGTGGTGGTTTGAGTCACCACCACGTTCTGGCGAACATTGTTGACTGTGGTCGCTTGCAGATCGAGATCGCCGGCTACGTCGATCACAGCGCCCAGGTTGTCGATCTGCCGTGCCACGCCGGTGGCCAGGCGATTGCCATCCAGGCTGCCGCCAATGGCGGCATCGCCATCGCTATAGATCAGGCCGCGATCGGTATTGGTCAGTTGACCCACGCCCAGGTCCAGGCGCTCGCGTGCGGCCACCGTGGCCACGCGGGTGACGCCGGCAATGGTTTCGGCACGGTTCTGCAGCAGACCGGCGGCGATTGCGACGTGGTCGCCATACACGCGTCCGGTGCCGACGTTGTCCAGCGTGGCGGCTTCCAGGTGGGTCACCGCACCATCGATCAGCCCGCGGTTGACCAGCTGGCCGCCGGTCTTGATGTGCGTGATGCCCTGGCTGCTGATCTCGCCATTGGCGGCGTTGTCGACGTTGCGCGCAGCCAGGTCGAGATTGCCTGCACGCAGGATGCCTTGATTGGACAAGTCGCCATCGGTCTGGATGGCCAGGGTGCCGTTGGCGCTCATCTCGCCGGTGTTGGTCAGGCCTTCGCGCAAGCTGAGGGTGAGATTGCTCTGCGACTGCAGTTGCCCGTCGCCGCTCAGGTTGCGTGCGGTCACGCTCTGGTTGCCGTCCGACCGCAGCAGGCCGGCGCTGTTGGCGACTGCATCGGCACGCATGTCCAGGCTGCCGCCAGAGGAAATCTGGCCGCCTGCATTGTTGAGCGATGACGTCAGTTGCAGGTTGCCTGCAGCGTCGGTGATGACTTGTCCTTGGCGGTTATCCAGCGATTGCGCCTGCAGCTGCAACTGCCCGGCCTGCAGACCCAGTGCGCCGGTGCCGCGCGTGGTGCGGTTATCCACGGTGGACGCATGCAAGGTCAGTACGTTGCCTGCAGCGACCAGGCCCGCTTGGTTATCGAGCGCACCGTTCAAGGTCAGGTCGACGTTCTGCCCCGCCTGCAGTCGGCCACCGACGTTATTCATGCTCGTGCTGGTGAGCGCGAAATTGCCTGCGGCGCTCAAGGCCCCAGCGGCGCTGTTATCGACGCTGGCGACCGTCAGGCGTGCATCGCCTTGCGCAAACACCGCACCGCCACGGTTATCCAATGCACCGCCATCTACCTGCAGACGGCCGCTGGCGAGAATGCCGCCATTGCTGCCGGAGCCGGTATTGGTAATCGCTTGGCCATTGGTTTGCAGCAACAAGGCTGCTTGCGACTGCAGTCGACCACCGGCGTTGTTGAGTGCGCCGCTGCGAATCTCCAGCGTGCCGACCTGGCTGCCGATGGTGCCGCCGACGTTGTCCAGCAGTTGCGCCCGCGTATCGACCGCCGCGCTGCCGCCGATGATGTTGCCGGCGCGGTTGGAAAGACCGGCCGCTTCCAGGCGCAGTGCGTTGGTCGCCTGGATGGCGCCGCCGTTGTTGCCCATGGCGTTATCGGTGACGAGCGTGAGGTCGGTACCGGCGACGACGTTGCCGGCCGCGTTATCGAGGGTGCCGGCATCCAGGACGAGTTGAGCTGCACTGGACACCACACCCTGGCTGCGATTGTCGAGCAATCCGTCCACGTCCAACTGCAACATGCCGCCGGCTGCGTGCAAGGTACCGGCCTGGTTGTCGATGCTTGCAGCGGCGACACGCCCGTCACCGGCCAGCAGGATCTTGCCCCGCTGGTTGTGCAAGGCGTGGTCGATGTTCAGCGTGGACTGCCCCGCACCTGCGGCCTGCAGCGTCCCCTGGGTATTGATGAGCGTCTGTGCGCCGATTGCCAGCACACCGTTGCCTCCGATGGTGCCGCCGGTGTTGTCCAGCGTGTTGCCAACGCTCAGCCGCAGCTGCTGGTTGCCGCTTGCCGACAGTTGGCCGCCTGCGGTGGTGAGGTTGCCGGTGTCCACTGCAATGGTGCGTGCAGAGGTGGTGGCATTGCGCAGATCGGTGCTCTGGCCGGTCACGTGCAGGCTGCCGTTGCTGATCAGCTTGCCCGCGTTGCCGGCAAATGTCTGTGCATCGATCTGTAGTTGGCCGCTGCCTGCGTGCTGGATCGTGCCCTGTGTGTTGTCCAGCACATCGCTGGTCAGCGACAGGTCGCCATTGCCTGCAATGGTGCCGCCAGCATTGTTCACTACATTGGCGCGGAGAGTGCTTGCCGTGCTGCCACTGGCGACGATGCGTCCGCCGCGGTTGTCCAGGGTCTGTGCCTGCAGCTCCACGCTGTCTGCACCGATGGTTGCGTCACGGTGATCGATCGCGGTTGCTGCCACCGACAGCGCGCCGCCGGTCACGATGGTGCCCTTGCTGCCGTCCAGCCGTGTGACGGCGATCTCCAGACCACCGGTGCCGGAGTGGCTGAGCGTTCCGTCCTGATTGATCAGCCGATCTGCACCGATGTGCAGGGCGCTGCCGTTGCTGGCAATGCGGCCGTTTGCATTGTCCAGTTGCCCGCTGATGTCGAGACGGCCGCCGGCGCTGCCAGCGGCCACCAGGGTTCCGCCGCGGTTGGACAGCGCCGCTGCCCGCACGGCGAACGCGCCGTTGCCGGCGATAGCGCCGCCATCGTTGTTGAGCGCGCCGGTCAGGGTGAGGCGTAACGCATCGGTACCGGTCGCACTCAGCTGGCCGCCTGCGGTGCTGAGGTTGCCGGCATCGACAACGATGCGCTCGGCCTGGGTGGTGCTGCCGGCGCCAAGAGCGAGGTCGCCGCCGTCCAGCTGCAGCGTCCCCAGGCTGAGCAATTTACCGCCTGCACCCTGGAGCGTATCGGCGTCGACGTTCAAGGTGCCGGTACCGGCGTGTTCGATGGCGCCGCCACGGTTGTCCAGCGTGGACGCACGTACGGTGAGGTTGCCACTGGCGGCGAGGCGGCCGCCCTGGCTGTTGTCCAGCAGATTGCTTGCAGTGACCTGCAATGCAGCGCCATTGGCTGCAACGACCGTGCCGCCGCGATTGATCACGCTGCCGGCTTGCAGCTGCACCGCGCCATTGCCGGAAATCGTTCCGGCGCTGTTGTCCAATGTGCTGCCCACGACCCGGGTGGCCTGTTCGCTGCCTGCCGCCAGGATCGCGCCACGTTGGTTATCGACGGAGCCTGCAACGATGTTGATACCTGCATTGCTGGCAAGATTGCCATCGCGGTTGTCCAGGCTGTCGCGCACGGTCAGTCGCAGCGCCTGATCGCCCAGCGATGTCAGGCGGCCGCCCGCGGTACTGAGCGTGTCCGCAGCGATGCCAATCTGCTGGGCGGACGTGACGCCTTGCGCAAGATCGATGCGCCCGCCATTGATCGCCAGCCCACCGTTGCTGATCATGCGTCCTGCGCGGCCCTCGAGTGCGGTGGTATCGATGGTCAGCATGCCGCTACCGGCCTGCTGAATCTGGCCACCCGCGTTGCCCAACGTGCCAGCGCCAAGACGCAGATCGCCATTGCTGGCGATGGTGCCGCCATCGCCGTTGTCGAGGCGGTCACGGACTTGCAACGTCGCCGGTTGAATGCCGGTCGAGAGCAGCGCGCCACCACGGTTATCGACGCTGGTTGCCTGCAGGTCGAGCTGTGTGGTGCTTACCGTGGCATTGCGGTGATCCACCGCACCTGCGCGCCAGGTGAGCGCGCCCGGTGTGGCGATGCTGCCGCCGGCACCGGACCAGTCCTGCGCCGACAATGTCAGACCTTGCGTTCCGGCGTGTTCGATGCGGCCCTGCGCATTGACCACTGCCTGTGCGCTGAGTTGCAGCGCTGCCGCATTACTGGAAATTACGCCGCCCTGGTTATCCAGCAGCCCGCGCACCTGCCAGGCGGTCGTTGCACCGCCGGCATGACGCAGTTCACCGCCTCGGTTGCTCAGCGACTGTGTGTCCAGGCCGAGTGTATTGGCCACCGTGAGGCGGCCCTGGTCGTTGACCAAGGCGCCAAGCTGCAGATCGGCATCGCCATAGACGGCGAGCGTGCCGGCGCGATTGCTCAGGTCGCCGCGTGCGCTGAGTGCGGACACGCCCAGCCGCCCGCCACTGTTGTCCAGCCCATTTGCAGCAGACAGCGACACCGAGCCGCCGCCGTTGATGCGGCCACCATCGTTGTCCATCAGGCCGGAGACGGTCAGCGCGCCTGCGGCAAGCGGCACAATGCCAGGCGTCGGCACGCTGACGGGAGGCGGTGTACCGCCGTTTCCACCGTCGGTGCTGCCGTTGTTGCCGTTGCCGCTGTTGTCGCCACCGGTGCCGGGCGTTGCACCGTCGCTTGGCGCGACGGCGGCGATTGCGCCGATGCTGCCATCGGCACGGTTACGCACACTGCCGGCATTCAATGCCAGTGCCTGCACACCGGTCTGCTCGATGGTGCCGTTCTGGTTACGTAATGCAGCTGCATCGATCTGCAGCCGTTGCGCGTTGAGCACGCCACCGCTGTTGTCCAGATCGGCCACTGTGGATGCGCGCAATTCGCGCGTGGCGCTCAGCGTGCCGGCATTGGCGATACCGCCAGTTGCGGTGATGCGCGTGTCTTGCCGCGATTGCAAGGCACCGGTGTTTTCCAGCCGGCCATCTACCGTGACGACCAGTTCGCCGGCTTGCGCGCCGATGTTGCCGGCATTGCGCACGCCGACGCCGCGTTCGTTGCCGACCAGCCAGATCTTGTTGGCAAACATGCCGCCCAGCGCGCCGACGTCCAGTGCGAAGGTGGGTGCCTGACCGGTGGCGGTCTGCGGCGCGATGCTTACCTGGTCGGCACTGACCACGTTGTTGCCCAGGCTGGCCTGCAGCTGATTTGCCCAGATGCCGGCATTGACCTGCAGCGAGCGGGTGATCAGATCGGTGTAATCCGCGCCGCTGGTGTCCAGGCCCGCACCGCCCACCTGGATGGCGCCGCCGGTCACACGGTAGCCTTCCAGCGCACCGCCGGAGAGGATAGGTGTGCCGGTGGTCAGCGTCACCCGGCTGGCGTTGAGGAACCCGCCACCGTCGACCTGGATGCCGGCTGGATTGGCAATAATCACTTCTGCGCGAGGCCCGGCGACTTCCACGTAGCCATTGAGCCGGCTCGCCGGCCCGTTGACCTCATTGAGAATCACCCTGGCGCTGCCCGTGGCCAACCACGGGTTGCCCTGCACCCAGCCGCCCATTTGGGTCTGTGTCTGTCCACGGGCATTGTTGAGGATGGCGCCTTCGCGGCCAACGTCGAACTGCGAATAGCGATTGCGCGACACGCCTGCGGCCGACGGCGTGGTGATGTTGACCATCGGCACGCCATTGGGAGCGGTCAGGACCGTCGGGCGCTCGCCGCCTGGCGCGGCCGGATCGGCCACGATACGGCCAGCCGACTGTGCCTGAGCAAGGTCGATGACACCGACCAAGCCGAGCGCGCACAACATCGCAAACTGCAGTGGCTCCATCGTGAGCCTGTGCGCTCGCGTAGCGGCAACACCCGTGCTGCCACCCGGTGCACGGACCAACTCGGATGCCACTTGCCACACGCGCAGCGCGCGGTTGAAGACCAGACGGTAGACGCGATTCATGTCACTAATCCTTGTGGAATATTCAGTAGCGCCAGGACAGGCTGAAGCCGAACGTGGTGTAGTCAGTCGGGAAGTTCGCGGGTTTTTCCAACGCGGCGCCGACGAACCCGTCTAGGGAGACGTGTTGCCATCCTCCGCGCAGGCCCAGGCTCATGCCGGCCAGATGGTCGCCGCTCTGAAAGCGCGCGGACTGCCCACCGATGTGGCCGTAATCGGCGCCCAGATACGTTTCTAGCCCGCCACCGAGTGCCAGGCTGAGGTCATTGCGTAGCGACCAGCCACGGTCGCCGCTGAGCGTCAATTCGCCATCGAACCCGCGCACGGTGAAGCGCCCACCGATCGCAAAGCGGTCCTGCGGCGCCAATGGCGTGCGGTTCCACTGCGCGCGCCAGGAGGCGCTGTAACGCAGACGTTGAGAGCCAAGTTGGAACGGCACCGTCAGCTGGGCATCGGCGACGATGAGTTTCATGCGCGAGGTGCCTTCGAGCGGAATCGACGGGTCGAACGCGCGCGCAAGTTCTTCCGGAGCGCGCAATGCATCGAACGCACCGGTGCCGCGTCGATACGCAACGCTTGCATCCAGGTTGACTTTGCCAAGGAACTGGCGGTGGTTCAGGCCAACTTCCCAGCCGGCGGTGCGCCGCCGTTGCACTTCGATTTCGGTGTCGTCGATGGCGCTGGTGGACTGTCGCCACCAACCGCGCCCATACACCCCGAACTTGATCGTGGCATTGCGAAACAGCAGGCGATCGATGCGCGCTTCGGCAGTGCGACTGCGCCCGCTGTAGTCATAGGTCTCGATCGCGCCGGCCACTGCCTGGCTGTAGTCGTATGCGCTGGCGGTGACGCCAAACAGCCAGTAGTCGTAGGGCACGTCGTAGTGCACCGTCCAGCTGTCTGTGTCCTTGCCGGCACCATTGAACACGCCCTTGCCGAGGCTGACGTAGAACAACTCGTTGAGGCCCAGGGGATTGTCGAGCGACAGTGTTCCGTTTGCCTGCAGTTTGCCGGTGGCGTCGCTGCCGGCATCGTCCAGGCTCAGGCTGGCGCGCACACGCGACCGCTGTTGCCACGCAATGGCCAGGTCGCTCTCTCCCGGGCCGGTTCCCTGACCTTCGGCAGGAGCGATCTGGATGTCGGCAACCACGGTCGGCACACGCTGAAAGTTCTCCAGGCCCTGCTCGATGTCGCGCAGATTCAGCAGATCGCCGCTACGTGCAGGCACAGCATTGGCGATCGCTGCACGTGCGGATGTCGGGTCGCCGAAGCGGGCGGTATGCACACGCCCGGGGACCAGCGACAACGTCAGGGTGCCGCCGGTGAGATCCTGCGGCGCGGCTAGCACGCGCGTGGTCACATAGCCGCGTGCAATGACCGCGTTCTGCACACGCTTCATCACCAGGTTGATGCCGTCGGTGCCCAGGCAGCGACCAATGGCGGGGTCTTGCCGAGGGTTGGCAGCTTTCAATGACCAACGGAATTCATCCGCAGCCTGCCCATCGAGCACGATGCGCTCGATCCGAAAGCACGGCGATTCATTGGTTGGAAGACGCTCGACGCCATCGTCCGGGGCGCGTTTCAGGCGAACATCCGGCCGCGCTTCCTGTTGCTCGCGCAGAACGCGTTCGCGCTCCTGCTGCCGCAACAACTCCTGCGCGGCGGGATCGACGATCTGTTGCGCAGAGACCTGGGCTGCCGTGCCCGCAAAAAGCGCAATACACCACGTGGCACGCATGCGTGCCCTTCCCTTTTTGCCTGAAGCCATGTGCAGATGACCGCCCAACTCGATAACGACGTACCGACGCCTCCGCGCCGCCCCTAACGGTATTTTAATGCAAACGGAAGAGCTTGCCTGTAGGAAAAATCCTGACGTATTGCGTGGGCGCCATATAACTGGCTATCAATCTGAAAAATTTAAACCGGCTACGATAAAAAGCAGACTCAAAGTAAGCCTTTTTTCGGGAACTTGTACGGCTTGGGGCATGGCAAGAAGCAAGAGATATCTGGGGAACTGCATCTGCGCTTATAGAGAGGGGTGCACTGCCAAGCAATGGCATATCTGTTGTTTAATAGCCGCATACCGAAATATTTTATATATAAATTTTAATTTTCTCTTAAAAATAAGGCACAACTGCCAGCTCAATTAGAGTGGATCTGGGGAGGCCAAGCCCCAAGTGGGAAAACTTCGTGAGCCACCCGTGCGCACCGCCGGTAGAAAATTTTTTCTAAATTTTCTACCGGCGGTGCCGATAAGGGCATGCCGAGCATGTTTTCCTTGATTTCTTGCCTGGTGCGGCTCGCCTGTCTTGAGCTGCCACTCTATATCTGTTGTGAGGACTTTCATGGACAGACATCGCTTTCGCAACTGCAAAGGTGCTACGGCGGCTCGGCGAACTACAGTGGGCATCTCTCAAGAAGATCACGCAGCGTCGAATTTCATGCTTGCGAAATCCGGCGGGTGCAGTTGCGGGTTTACATGAGGTATCCGAAGCCGATGCAGTTTTTGTGATTTAAAAATCTGAGTCAGGCTTGGAAAATTGACATATGGAATGGCTCTGCCGAAGCCGAAAATCTTGTCTTTCGATCATTTAAAGGAAAAATAATGAGGCATGTCGTACTGAGTTTGTGCATGTCATCCGTTTTGCTTGCCGGACTGGCTGGCTGCGCGACGGAAAGCCACCAGAACATCAGGCCGCAAACCGTGGCTACCGCAGGGACGTCATATTCGGGCGTTCGCGCTCCGATCGCGGTGGGCAAGTTCGATAACCGGTCGTCCTTCATGCGCGGTCTGTTTGCCGACGGTGCCGATCGTCTCGGTAGCCAGGCCAAGACCATTCTTGTCACGCATCTGCAGCAGACCAATCGGTTTCGTGTTCTCGACCGCGACAACATGGGCGAGATCAAGCAGGAAGCGCAGATCAAGCAACAGGCGCAGCAACTCAAGGGTGCCGACTACGTGCTGACGGGCGATGTCACCGAGTTCGGTCGCAAAGAAGTGGGTGATACGCAACTGTTCGGCATCCTCGGGCGTGGCAAGCAGCAAGTGGCGTATGCAAAAGTCAGCTTGAACGTGGTCGATAGCACGACGTCCGAAGTGGTGTATTCGGTCCAGGGCGCCGGCGAATACTCGTTGTCGACGCGTGAGGTTGTCGGCTTCGGCGGCACGTCGAGCTACGACTCCACACTCAACGGCAAGGTACTGGACCTGGCTATCCGCGAAGCGGTCAATAGTCTGACCGCTGCCATCGACTCCGGCGCATGGAAGCCGGCCAAGTAATCAGGGAATAAAACAGTCATGAAGAAGATGTCTTATGCAAGGCGGTGTCTGAGCGTCTGTGCGCTACTGGCATTGACGGCGTGTGCCCACCAGTCGGCGTCGCTGTATCAATGGGGAAGTTACCAGGATCAGGTCTACAGTCACTTCAAGGGTGGGAGTCCTGAGCAACAAATTCAGGCACTGGAGAAGGACATGCAGGTAATGCAGTCCTCCAACAAGAGCACGCCGCCGGGACTGCGCGTCCATTTGGGCATGCTGTATGCGGAGACTGGCAATGACAGCAAGGCACAGGAGAATCTGATCGCCGAGAAAGCGCAGTATCCCGAGTCTGCGACATACGTCGATCTTTTGATGAAGAAGTTCCAACACGAAGGACAGTCGCGATGAAGAAAATGCTGAAATTAGCAGCTGTGGCAGCGGTTTCCCTGGTGATGGCTGCATGTGCAACCCAGCCTGTATCACGCGACTACACCGCGTACAGAGCCAGCAAGCCACGCTCTATTCTTGTGCTGCCGCCTGTGAGCAATGCGCCTGATGTGGATGCGAGCTTGAGCGTGCTGTCGGTGACGACGTTGCCGCTGGCAGAAGCAGGGTATTACGTGATGCCGGTGGCGCCGGTATATGAGACGTTCAAACAGAACGGCATCACTGTAGCCGACGACGCGCAGAATGTGTCGACCGATAAGTTGCGGGAGATCTTCGGTGCCGATGCTGCGCTGTATATCACCGTCGACAAGTATGGTTCGGTATACCAGGTGATCAACAGCGTGGTGATTGTGTCGGCCAAGGCGAAGCTCGTCGATCTGCGTACCGGGACAACCCTGTGGCAGGGACAGGCACAGGCATCGAGCGGTGAGAATCAGAACAATGGCGGGGGTTTGATCGGCATGCTGGTTACCGCAGCGGTCAACCAGGTGATCAATCAGGTCACCGATCGGAGCCACCAGATCGGCAATGTCGCAAGCCAGCGTCTGCTCTCGACCGGCCATTCCGGTGGACTGTTGTACGGCCCGTACAACCCCAGGTACGGCACGGATTGATGCCAACGAATGCGCTGCCGTTTCGATGCGCCAGCGCATTCGTCCGGTGGTTACGGGCTGCAGGCGAGGCGCAAGTGGACACTGGCGTCGCGGTCGTTTGCAAGCAGTCCCGGTAGGCTCTTACGTACAGGCAACATGTGTTCTTTTTCACGCCTAATGTTGGTGCGAGCCCTTGATCTGACGACTCAAGTCGGTGCGCGTCCCGCGCGGACACAGTGGCAGCACTGGCCACTCCGCGCGTGGCGGACACGCATCCGTTGATAGACGGACCCTCACGCGGGTGCATCACCGCGGCCGCGCTTGTTTGATTTTCGTCAATTCCACCGACACACGGTATTCGCAATGGAAGTGCTTGACTGCAAGGGTCAAGAATCGTTGCGGAGTTGCGCATGAGTGCAGTCACGGTAGGAAAAGTCGGCCAGGCATCGGGTGGGCAGGGGCCGATCTGGACGGTAGTCGGACTGGTGCGCCTTAGACGCGCGCTGGTAGGCCTGCAGACCCGGGCGGCCCGGGTTGCTTCCATCGTCACGGTGCGTTCGCGCGCCGTGGTCTGCTGAGGGGGCGCCATGCGGATCTGTGTTCTCAATGAGGCGTCTTGGTCTGCCGGGCTGGAGCAGCGCTGTGTGGCGGCCCGTGAGGCGGGCTGCGACTACGTGGTGATGGCAGCGCCGTTCGCGCGCGATGCGGAAGGGCGGTTGATCGAGCCGGCGGCTGGTGCCGACGCGCAGGACGGCCGTCTGCGCGAGGCGGTGCGGGCGGCGCGCCAGGCGGGTGTGAAGCTGCTGATCGACGTGCGTCTGGATGAAGTCGGCGGTGCCAGCGCGGTGGTGCGTGACAACCCGCAATGGTTTCGTGCGCGCAGCACCGCGGTGCCGGACCCGCGCCAGCCGCGCGCCACGCCGGAGGTGGCCGAGGCGCGCTTTACCTATGCGCAGGAAGGTGCCGCGCTGGTGGAGTGGTGGAGCGCGCGCCTACTGGAGTGGGTGGGGCAGGGCGTTGGCGGTTTCCGGTTGTTGCAGCCGCAACAGGTGCCGGCGCAGCGCTGGCGCGAGTTGATCGCGCGCGTGCACGCGCAGGCACCGGAGGTGGTGTTTGCGGCGTGGACGCCGGGGCTGGGTCTGGAAGCGCTACAGCAATTGTCCGGTGCCGGCTTCGATGCAGCGTTTTCATCGCTGGCGTGGTGGGACGGGCGCGGCAGTTGGTTCTTCGATGAAGACACGGCGCTGCGTGCGTTGGCGTCGCAGGTCATCGCGGTGCTCGATGCGCCCGATGGCAAGCGTGCGGCCTCGCCCGAGCAGCACGGGCAACTGGCGCTGGCCTTGGGCGGTGCCTGGTTGCTGGACGATGCGCAGCTGGAAGCGGTGCCGCCGTCGATCCGCGCGACCGACGGCGTGCCACCCAGCAATGCCGGCCTGCGGCTGCGCCCGCTGCTGCGCGAATCCACCGGCTTGACCGCCATTGCGGTGGAACCGTTGGGCGGTCTGCCCGCCCTGCTATTGATCAATGGCGACACGCGGCATGTGGTGCCGGTGCCGGCATCGGATCTGTTGCGGCTGCTGGGCGATGCCGAGGCGTTGGTGGCCGAGGATGGCCGTACCTTGTCCGGCGCAACGCTCGACGCCTTGGAACCGGGCGAAGTGCGCGTCTACCGCAGCGTGCCGGCGCGACACGTGCTGGCGGTGCCGCGCATGCGCCCGCGTGCCCAGACCGCGGCCACTTGGCCACGGGTGTGCATCGAATCGGTGACGCCCTCGGTCGACAACGGCCGCTTCCCGGTCAAGCGCACGGTAGGCGACCGCATCTGCGTGGAAGCCGATGCCTTCTGCGACGGGCACGACCGCATCGCGGTGGCGGTGCTGTGGCGGCCGGCCGATGCAAAGACCTGGTCCAGCGCGCCGATGCGTGCGCTTGGCAACGACCGGTGGCGCGCGGAGTTTCCGCTGGAGCGCATCGGCACCTATGAATTCCGTGTGGAAGGCTGGCGCGATGTCTTCGCCACCTTGCATGCGGATCTGGAAAAGAAGCGCGCGGCCAACACGGTGTTGCCGGTGGACGTGCAGGAAGCGGTGGCCGTGGTGCAGGCCGCGCATGCGCGTAGCACCGGTGCGTTGTCCGAGCGCTTGCAGGCCATCCTCACCCGCATCGGTGCGCAGAGCGAGCCGCTGCAGCAGCTGGCCATCGTGCTGGAGCCGGACACCGCGCAGGCGATGGCATTGGCCGACGACAAGCCGTTCCGCTCCGAGACCCCGGTGACCTACCGGGTGGAATCGGAACGTCGCGCGGCGCATTTTGCCAGTTGGTACGAGTTGTTCCCGCGCTCGCAAAGCGGCGATGTGGCGCGGCACGGCACCTTCGACGATGTGATCGGGCGGCTAGCGCACATCCGCGCGATGCACTTCGATGTGCTGTACATGCCGCCGATCCACCCGATCGGGGCGAAAAACCGCAAGGGCCGCAACAACTCGGTGACCGCCGTCGATGGCGAGCCGGGCAGCCCGTACGCGATCGGCGCCACCGATGGCGGCCACACCGAGGTGCATGCTGAGCTCGGTGGGCTGGACGGTTTCCGCCGTTTGATCCAGGCCGCGCATGCGCATGGCCTGGAAGTAGCGCTGGATTTTGCGATCCAGTGCGCGCCGGACCATCCGTGGCTGCGCGATCACAAGGATTGGTTCACCTGGCGCGCGGACGGCTCCATCCCGTATGCGGAAAATCCGCCGAAGAAATACCAGGACATCGTCAACGTCGATTTCTACGCCAGCGGCGCGGTGCCGGAGCTGTGGAACACGCTGCGCGATGCGGTGCTGTTCTGGGTCAACGAAGGCATCACCCTGTTTCGGGTGGACAACCCGCATACCAAGCCGTTCCCGTTCTGGGAGTGGTTGATTGCCGATGTGCGCGGGCGTCGCCCGGATGTGGTGTTCCTGTCCGAAGCCTTCACCCGGCCGAAGATGATGTACCGCCTGGCCAAGTGCGGCTTTTCGCAGTCGTATACCTACTTCACCTGGCGCAACCACAAGCACGAGCTGCAGGAGTACGTGGAAGAGTTGAACGAAGGCGTGCCGCGCGAGTGCTTCCGCCCGCATTTCTTCGTCAACACGCCGGACATCAATCCCTTGTTCCTGCAGACCAGCGGGCGCAACGGGCATTTGATTCGCGCTGCATTGGCGACGACCTTGTCGGGCCTGTGGGGCATGTACCAGGGCTTTGAACTGTGCGAGGCCACGCCGCTGGCACCGGGCAAGGAAGAGTATCTGGACTCGGAGAAATTCCAGCTGCGCGCCTGGCCCGAGCGCGCGCCCGGCGACATCGTCGATGAGATCACTCGCTTCAATCAGCTGCGTCGCATGCACCCGGAACTGCAATCGCATCTGGGCACGCGCTTTTATCAGGCGCATAACGACCAGGTGCTGTATTTCGGCAAGTTCCTGGATGCCGGGTATCTGTCGCGCAGCCGCAGCATGGTGCTGGTGGCGATCAACCTGGACCCGCATGCCGCCCAGGAAGCGGATATCGAAATCCCGTTGTGGGAGCTGGGCCTGCCCGATCACGCCACTGTTGCCGTGGAAGATCTGTGGGATGGGCACCGCTTCGAGTGGCAAGGCAAATACCAGCACATCCGTGTAGAGGCAACGCGACCGTTCGCGTTATGGCGCATCCGCGCAGGAGAGGTCGCATGAATGCAGTTCCCGCTTTACAGGCCGACGCAGAACAGTCGGCGGTGGTCGCAGATCAGCTTTGGTACAAGGACGCGATCATCTACCAGGTGCATGTCAAGTCGTTCTTCGACTCCAATGACGATGGCATCGGCGATTTTCCGGGGTTGATCTCCAAGCTGGACTACATCGCCGAACTGGGCGTGGACACCATCTGGCTGCTGCCGTTCTATCCCAGCCCGCGCCGCGACGACGGTTACGACATCGCCGAATACATGGCGGTGCATCCGGACTACGGCACCATCGCCGACTTCGAGCAATTGGTGGCGCAGGCGCATGCGCGCGGCATCCGCGTGGTCACCGAGCTGGTGATCAACCACACCTCCGATCAGCATGCGTGGTTCCAGCGTGCACGCAACGCGCCGGCCGGCTCGCCGGAGCGCGACTTCTACGTGTGGTCGGACACCGATCAGGAGTACGAAGGCACACGCATCATTTTTTGCGATACCGAAAAGTCCAACTGGACCTGGGACCCGGTGGCCGGCCAGTACTTCTGGCATCGGTTCTATTCGCATCAGCCGGACCTGAATTTCGACAACCCCGCGGTGCTGGAGGCGGTGCTGGAAGTCATGCGCTTCTGGCTGGACCGCGGTGTGGATGGCCTGCGTCTGGACGCGGTGCCGTACCTGATCGAGCGCTCCGGCACCTCCAACGAAAATCTCCCCGAGACCCACGCCATCCTGCGCAAGATCCGCGCCACGCTGGATGCCGAATACCCGGACCGCATGCTGCTGGCCGAAGCCAACATGTGGCCGGAAGACACCCAGCAATACTTCGGCCAGAACGCCGACGAATGCCATATGGCGTTCCACTTCCCGCTGATGCCGCGCATGTACATGGCAATCGCGCGCGAAGACCGCTTCCCCATCACCGACATCATGCGGCAGACCCCGGAGATTCCGGAGAGCTGCCAGTGGGCGATCTTCCTGCGTAACCACGATGAATTGACGCTGGAAATGGTCACCGATTCGGAGCGCGATTATCTGTGGCAGACCTACGCCTCGGACCGTCGCGCACGCATCAATCTGGGCATCCGTCGCCGCCTGGCACCGCTGCTGGAGCGCGACCGCCGCCGTATCGAGTTGATGACCTCGTTGCTGCTGACCATGCCGGGTACGCCGGTGCTGTATTACGGCGATGAGATCGGCATGGGCGACAACATCCATCTGGGCGATCGCGATGGCGTGCGCACCCCGATGCAGTGGTCGATCGACCGCAATGGCGGCTTCTCGCGCGCCGACCCCGCACAGCTGGTGCTGCCACCGGTGATGGACCCGTTGTACGGCTTTCAGGCAGTGAATGTGGAAGCGCAGATCCGCGACCAGCATTCGCTGCTGACCTGGACCCGCCGCGTGCTCAGCGTGCGCAAGCGCTATCAGGCGTTCGGCCGCGGCGTGCTGCGTTTCTTGTACCCGGGCAATCGCCGCATGCTGGCGTACCTGCGCTGCTATCAGGACGAAACCGTGCTGTGCGTGGCCAACCTGTCGCACACGCTGCAGGCGGTGGAACTGGATCTGTCCGAGTTCGAAGGCCGCGTGCCGGTGGATATCATCGGCGGCGGCAGCTTCCCGCCGATCGGCCGGCTGACCTATCTGCTCACGGTGCCGCCGTTCGGCTTTTACGCGTTTCAGCTGGTCAGCGAAGGCACCTTGCCGGACTGGCATGTGCCCAGCCCGGTGCCCCTGCCGGACTACCGCACGCTGGTGCTGCGCAGCGACACCGACGAAAGCAACGCGCTGCTGCCGCATCTGCCCACCCTGGAAGGCGAAATCCTGCCGGCGTGGCTGTCGGCGCGGCGCTGGTTCTCGGCCAAGGATCAGGCACTGCGCAGCGTGCGCATCTCGCGCCGCACGCCATTGCCGGGCGATGAGCCGATGAGCCTGCTGGAGCTGGATGTGGAACTGGAAGACGGCCACCACGCGTCCTACATGCTGCCGATCGGCATCGTGTGGGAACGCGACCAGCCCAGCACCCTGGCCGAACAGCTCGCCCTGGCGCGCGTGCGGCAAGGGCGCGAGGTGGGCTATCTCACCGATGCGTTCGCGCTCAAGCCGATGGTGCGCGGCGTGATCGATGCCTTGCGGACCAATGCGACGCTGGACTTCTACGATGGCGATGATCCTTCGCAGCAAGGGCAGGTGCGCTTCGAAGCGACGCCGGCGCTGGCCAAGCTGGAGATCCCCGCCGATCCGGACATCCGTTGGTTGTCGGCCGAACAGAGCAACAGCTCGCTGGTGGTCGCCGACAAGGCGGTATTCAAGCTGCTGCGGCATGTGGCAATCGGTGCGAACCCGGAAATCGAAATCGGCCGCCGCCTGACCGAGCTGGGCTACGCCAATGCAGCGCCGCTGCTGGGCAGCGTCAGCCGCGTCGACGGGCAGGGCACCATCACCACCATCGCGCTGCTGCAGGGCTTTATCCGCAATCAGGGCGATGCCTGGCGCTGGACGCTGGACCATCTGGCGCGCAGTTTCGACGAATACGCCACCGCGCAAACCGACGAGTCGCGCGCCGAAGCCATCGCTGGCTACGACGCGTTTGCGGCCGTGGTTGGCAAGCGCCTGGCCGAGTTGCACGAAGCCTTGTCGCGCGCCACCGACGATGCAGACTTCGCACCGCAGCGGATCGATCTGCCGACGGCCAATGATGTGGTGGCCGGTGTGGCGCGGCAGGTCGAAGAGATGTGGGAGATGGTCAACGCGCGCTTGTCGGGAAGCGAGGACGCGACCGAGCGCGAGGCACTGGAAGCGGTGCTCGCCGAGCGCCCGCAGCTGGACAGCTTGCTGGCCAAGGCGCCGAGCGTGCTGGCCGATTCGCTGCTGACCCGCGTGCATGGCGATTTCCACCTGGGCCAGATCCTGGTGGCCTTCGACGATGTGGTGTTGATCGACTTCGAAGGCGAGCCGGCCAAGCCACTGGACGAACGTCGCGCCAAGGCCAGCCCATTGCGCGATGTGGCCGGTTTCCTGCGCTCGCTCGATTACGCCAGCGAGGTTTCGGCACGTGGCGAAGAAGGCACCGCCGCACGTGCGGGTGTGGGTGTGGACACGCATCTGGATGAATTTCTGGCGCAGTTCCGCCGCCGCTCCACGCAAGCCTTCCTGGACGCTTACCATGCGGTGCTCGACGCCAGCGCCCATCCGTGGATTGCGCCGGCGGCGTTCAACGCCGCCACCTTGCTGTTCCTGGTGGAGAAGGCCTGTTACGAAGTGCGTTACGAAGCGGCCAATCGCCCGGGCTGGTTGATGGTGCCGGTCGAAGGCTTGCGCCGCATCCTGCAACGCGCACGCGCCGGTGCGGGGGACACATGATGAGTGGAGGGATGACAGCAGTGACCAATCGATGGGATCCCGGCGTGGTACGCGCCCTGGCCGACGCGCGCCACGGCGATGCGTTCGCCGTGTTGGGCGCGCACCCGACCGACGCAGGACGCTTGTTGCGCACCTACCTGCCGGGCGCCGAGTGTGTCAGCGCCGTGCTGGATGACGGGCAGACGATTGCCCTGGAAGCCGGGCCGGAAGCGGGCCTGTTTGCCGGTGAGTTGCCCGCACAAGGCGCGTATCGGCTGCGCATCGGCTGGCCCGGCGGCGAGCAGGAGACGGCTGACCCATACGCGTT
Organism: Xanthomonas dyei; assembly: GCF_002939865.1. Taxonomy (GTDB): domain Bacteria; phylum Pseudomonadota; class Gammaproteobacteria; order Xanthomonadales; family Xanthomonadaceae; genus Xanthomonas; species Xanthomonas dyei. The sequence continues at coordinate 2,963 of NZ_MDEE01000055.1, read as the reverse complement.
CGGGCCGCAGCTCAGCGACTTCGACCTGCACCTGATCAGCGAAGGCCACCATCTGCAGCTGGCCGATGCGCTGGGCGCGAACGTGGTCGAGGTCGACGGCGTGCGCGGCACGCGCTTTGCGGTGTGGGCACCCAATGCCTCGCGCGTGGCGGTGGTGGGCGATTTCAATAGTTGGGACGCACGGCGTCACCCGATGCGGCTGCGTCACCAGTCCGGCGTGTGGGAGCTGTTCGTACCCGACGTCGGCCCTGGCGCGCATTACAAGTATCAGCTGCGCGGCCCGCACGGCCACGAGCTGCCGGCCAAGGCCGACCCGGTCGCGCGTCGCGCTGAGCTTGCACCGGGCACCGCCTCGATCGTGGCCGACCCCACGCCGCACCAGTGGAGCGACGACGGCTGGATGGCCACGCGCGCGCGCCGCCAGGCGCACGACGCGCCGATGAGCGTCTACGAGATCCATGCCGGCTCCTGGCTGCGCGAAGAAGGTGTGGACCTGGACTGGGATGGCCTGGCCGATCGGCTGATCCCGTATGTGGCCGACATGGGTTTCACCCATGTCGAACTGATGCCGGTGACCGAGCATCCGTTCGGCGGCTCATGGGGCTATCAACCCTTGGGCTTGTTCGCACCGACCGCGCGTTTCGGCTCGCCCGATGGCTTTGCGCGCTTTGTCGATCGCTGCCACCGCGAAGGCATCGGCGTCATCGTCGATTGGGTGCCGGCGCACTTTCCCACCGACGCGCACGGGCTGGCGCATTTCGACGGCACCGCGCTGTACGAACACGCCGACCCGCGCGAAGGCTTCCACCGCGACTGGAATACGTTGATCTACAACCACGGCCGCCGCGAGGTGTCCGGGTTTTTGATCGCCAGCGCGCTGGAGTTCCTGCAGCGCTTCCACGTCGACGGCCTGCGCGTGGATGCGGTGGCCTCGATGCTGTACCGCGACTACAGCCGCAATGCCGGCGAGTGGGTGCCCAACATCCATGGCGGACGCGAAAACTACGAAACCATCGCCTTCCTGCGCCGGCTCAACGAAGTGGTGCGCGAGCACACCCCGGGCGCGGTGATGATTGCCGAAGAATCCACCGCGTTTCCCGGCGTCACCGCCGATGTCGCGCATGGCGGCCTGGGCTTTCACTACAAGTGGAACATGGGCTGGATGCACGACACCCTGCATTACGCGGGGCTGGATCCGATCTACCGCCGCTACCACCACGGCGAGCTGACTTTCAGCATGGTCTATGCGTATTCGGAGCGCTTCGTGCTGCCGATCTCGCACGACGAAGTGGTGCACGGCAAGGGCTCGTTGCTGGGCCGCATGCCCGGCGACGACTGGCAGCGGTTTGCCAATCTGCGCGCGTACCTGGGTTTCATGTTCACCCACCCCGGGCGCAAGTTGCTGTTCATGGGCTGCGAGTTCGGCCAGCCCACCGAATGGAATCACGACGGCGGCATTCCGTGGCACTTGCTCGACGACCCGCGCCATCGCGGTGTGCAAACACTGGTGCGCGATTTGAACCGGATGTACGCCGAGTACCCGGCGCTGCACGTGCACGACGACGATCCGGCCGGCTTCACCTGGGTGGTTGGCGACGATGCGGCCAACAGCGTTGTGGCGTTTTTGCGCAAGGGCAAACGTGGCGATGCATCGGTGCTGGTGGTGATCAACTTCACCCCAATCGTGCAGCATGGCTATCGCATCGGCGTGCCGCAGGGCGGCCAGTGGCGAGAAGTGTTCAACAGCGATGCCGGCATCTATGGCGGTGCCAATCTGGGCAACGGTGGCGTGGTGACCGCCGAACAACAATCCATGCACGGCCACGCCCAGTCGTTGCCGCTGCTGTTGCCGCCGCTGGGCGTCATCGTGCTCACGCCGCACGGTTGATGCGTCCTGCGCATACCACCGGGCAATTGGCCCGGTGGTATGCCGCAGCTAAGAGCAGCGAACAAAACGACTGTGCAGCCGCCAGGCGGGCGCAGCCGGTGCTCGGTGCGGCATGTACCACCCGTACACTCCGGTTCCTCCGCGCCGTCCACACCCACCTGACGACTGCTCGCTACGGTTTGTTAGCGACTCTAATTCATGCATCAGGTCATCGTTTGCAAGGTGGGTGATGCGGCGGCATCGACTGCATACCGATGTCGCGATTGACCGTGACGACGTTGATGTCCCCAGGTCGAGACTATCGCAGTAAGTCATCCAGCTGGTTGTGCTCAAAGGAGGTCATGGCGAGATGGGGACTGGCACGCGGATCGGTGTGATCTCAGACACGCATGGGCTGTTGCGGCCCGAAGCGCTTGTCGCACTGATGGCTGCAACCAAATCATCCATGCCGGCGATGTGGGCAAACCGGAGGTGCTCGAGGCGTTGCGGGCATTGGCATCGCTGCATGTCATCGCAGGCAATATCGACGACAAGCCGTGGGCCGCGGGTTTGCCGCAGACGCTGGATCTGCTGATCGATGGCATGCGCCTCCATGTGCTACACGATCTGAAAACACTGGCACCGGGCGTGGCGGCAGATATCGTCATCAGCGGGCATTCGCACAAGCCCTCGATCCAGACACGCGATGGCGTGCTGTATATCAATCCGGGCAGTGCCGGTCCGCGTCGTTTCAAGCTGCCGATCAGTGTGGCAACGTTGTGGTTGGGCAACGGACCGCCGCGCGTGGCATTGCAGGTGTTCGAGCCGCATTGATTCCATGGGCGACTGCAACGAGTGGCGGATTGGCGAGCCATGGCAGCACGCGCATGCTCAACCGGTCTGCGGCTGTGCTATCCGAAGATGATGCGCTTGCGCAGGCGCAAATAATGGTCTGCGACGCAAGCGCAACCGCCCAGACAATTCGATGCTGCTCAAAGCCCGGCTGCTAGGGAACCTCTGAACAAAGCACGGCAGATGCGCGACACTACTCGCCTCGTGTTGAGGAATCATCCATGCAACTGACGTTCGGCGACGC
>NZ_MDEE01000054.1 GCF_002939865.1 Xanthomonas dyei | reverse complement strand
GCGTCGCCGAACGTCAGTTGCATGGATGATTCCTCAACACGAGGCGGGTAGTGTCGCGCATCTGCCGTGCTTTGTTCAGAGGTTCCCTAGATGGCAAGTCACTCGTGGGAATGCGGCTCTAGCCCCTCTCCCCTCGGGAGAGGGGTTGGGGTGAGGGTTCCTGTGCAGATGCTGCTGGGCGTCTTGGGAAGGGTATTGGAGAGCGTCAGAGCTCGCGGACGCCCAAGTGAGCTTTCAAAAGCGGTGGGTGAGGTAACCGCGGTTAAACACGGCGACGTTTCAAAGGCGGCTGCGAGAAGCGCCGATGCTCCGAGACATTCTTGCATGCAGAGCGGGTTGACGTTGTTGCGTGCAATCAACAGCGGCGGCCGTACCCTCACCCCAACCCCTCTCCCGGCGGGAGAGGGGCTAAGGCGGGTGGCGTCCGATCACCAGGTTGTGCGGCGATCGGTGTATCCCGCCCGGATCGTGTGTGCACTACGCACTACGCACCTCGCCCGTTCGCCCAGCGGCCCAATGACCAACTCCTCTCTGCACCACTCTCATCGCTGCGTCCCATCGTCGCAGCGCGCTTGAACCCGGCAGGGGCGTCCCCACCTCTTTGGAAACCCCCGGAGGACCCATGGACCCCAGCCAGAATCCCAACATCGTTCACGCCACCACCATCATTTCGGTTCGACATGGTGGGCATGTCGCCGTCGCCGGCGATGGCCAGGTCACACTCGGCCACACCGTCATGAAGGGCAACGCGCGCAAGGTGCGCCGGCTCGGTCGCGAGGGTCAGGTCCTGGCCGGGTTTGCCGGTGCTGCGGCCGATGCGTTTACGCTGTTCGAACTGTTCGAAGCCAAGCTCGACAAGCATGGGCAGTTGACCCGCGCTGCCGTGGAGCTGGCCAAGGATTGGCGCACCGAGCGCCGCTTGGGCAAGCTCGAAGCATTGCTGGCCGTGGCCGATAAAGAGACCTCGCTGATCATCAGCGGCACCGGCGATGTGATCGAGCCGGAAGACGGCATCATCGCGATCGGTTCCGGCGGCTCCTATGCCTTGTCTGCCGCACGCGCGCTGTTGGCACACACCGAGCTGGATGCCAAGACCATTGCCACCGAGGCGATCAATATCGCTGGCGATATCTGTATTTACACCAATCGCAATGTGGTGGTCGAGGAGCTGTGAATCGGGAGTGGGGAATCGGGAATCGCAACAGCGGTTTCGTCTCCACTCCAACCACATAGGCTGTTGATTTTTCGCTCCCACGATTCCCCATTCCCCATTCTCGATTCCCCAATGCCAAATTCCGATACCTCAACCATGACTCCGCGCGAAATCGTGCAGGAGCTCGACCGTCATATCGTTGGCCAGCACGACGCCAAGCGCGCGGTGGCCATTGCGCTGCGCAACCGCTGGCGGCGCATGCAGTTGCCCGAAGAACTGCGCAACGAAGTGATGCCCAAGAACATCCTGATGATCGGCCCCACCGGCGTCGGCAAGACCGAGATCGCGCGACGTCTGGCAACCCTGGCCAATGCGCCGTTCGTCAAGGTGGAAGCCACGCGCTTTACCGAAGTGGGCTACGTCGGCAAGGACGTGGAGCAGATCATTCGCGATCTGGCCGACACCTCGGTCAAGTTGTATCGCGAGCAGGCCAAGGTGCGCGTGCGTCACCAGGCCGAAGAGCGTGCCGAAGATCGCATCCTGGATGCGTTGCTGCCGCGCCGCGCAGCCGGTATTGGCTTTGATCCGGAAGCCGCACGCAACGAGCCGTCGTCGCAAGATAACGAAACCCGCATCAAGTTCCGCCGCATGCTGCGCAATGGCGAGCTGGACGAGCGCGAAATTGAACTGGATGTCGCGATCAACGCCAGCATGGACATCATGACCCCGCCGGGCATGGAAGAAATGGGCCAGCAGCTGCGCCAGATGTTTTCCAATCTGGGCAGCGGCAAGTCGCAAAAGCGCAAGCTCACCATCAAGGCGGCGCGCCCGCTGCTGATCGAAGAAGAAGCCGGCAAGCTGGTCAACGAAGACGACGTGCGTGCAGCGGCGATCGAAGCTTGCGAGCAGCACGGTATCGTGTTCATCGATGAGATCGACAAGGTCGCCAAGCGCGGCGAAGCCGGCTCCAGTGGCGGCGATGTGAGTCGCGAAGGCGTGCAGCGCGATCTGCTGCCGTTGGTGGAAGGTTCCAACGTGTCGACCAAGTACGGCACGGTCAAGACCGACCATATCCTGTTCATCGCTTCCGGCGCGTTTCATCTGGCAAAGCCCAGCGACTTGATTCCGGAGTTGCAGGGGCGCTTCCCGATCCGGGTGGAATTGACTGCGCTGACCAAGGCCGATTTCGTGCGCATTCTTACCGAGCCCAAGGCCGCGCTGATCAAGCAGTACGAAGCCTTGTTGCAGACCGAAGGCGTGACGCTGACCTTCGGTGCGGACGCGGTTGACCGCCTGGCCGAGATTGCGGCGCAGGTCAACGAGCGGCAGGAAAATATCGGCGCGCGCCGGCTGCACACCGTGCTTGAGCGGCTGCTCGATGTGCTGAGTTACGAAGCGCCGGACCGCGACGGCCAGAGCGTCACCGTGGATGCGGCGTATGTGGATGCACAGCTCGGCGAACTGGTGCAGGATCCGGATCTGAGTCGCTATATCCTCTGATCGCAGCGCACGGCAACCTGCGCGCTGGATGGAACGTACCAAATGGAAAAGACCCGCCAGTTGGCGGGTCTTTTGTTTCCAGCAGTGCACCGAGATCAACGTACGCCTTGGCGCTGGTTGGCGCGATAACGACGGATCAACGCAGCGCCCAGGTGCGCTTCGGCATGACAGCTGGATTGCCCACTGTCTGCCACCACGTGCCGCCGCGCAGTGCGCTCAATCCTCGCCGATGTCCTCGTTCCACACATCTGGGTTGGCGGAAATATAGCCGCCCAGCAGGTCGATGCATTCCTGGCTCTGCAGGTCGATGATGTTGACGCCGTGCTCGCGCAGCCAGGCGATGCCACCCTGGAAGGTGACCGACTCGCCCACCACCACGGTGCCGATGTTGAACTGGCGCACCAGCCCGCTGCAGTACCAGCATGGCGCCAGCGTGGTGACCATGATGGTGTCTTTGTAACGGCGCTGGCGACCGGCCTTGCGAAAGGCATCGGTTTCGCCATGCACGGACGGGTCGTTCTCCTGCACGCGGCGGTTGTGGCCGCAGCCGAGCAGGCGCCCGTCGTTGTGATACAGCGCCGCACCAATCGGGATGCCGCCTTCGGCCAGGCCCTGGCGGGCTTCGGTGATGGCGGTGTCGAGCAATGCGCGGTAGTCGGGGGTGGTGATCATGTGAACTCCATCGTGGCCGCGCCGGCAGGGCGCAGCATGTCGAGATGCGGGATGCCGTCTTCCAGATACGGCGCGGACGACGGCGCAAACCCATGCGCCGCGTAGAACGATTGCAGATGCGCCTGCGCACCGAGCTGGATCGCGCTGCCGGGCCAGTGGTTGTGCACCACCCGGATACCTTCGCGCAACAGCGCGTGCGCCAAGCCGGTACCGCGATACGCGACAGCGACCACCACACGGCCGATGCTGGGTTCGGCGTAACTCAGGCCCGGCGGCAGCACGCGCAGGTAGGCCGTCAACGCAGAGGGGTGGGTAGTGCCCAGCACATGCAGCACGCCGGGATCGGTGTCCTTGCCATCCAGTTCCGGGTAGGCGCACTGCTGTTCCACCACAAACACATCCGTGCGCAATTGCAGCAACGCGTACAACTGCGTTGTGCTCAGCTGCGTAAAGCGCAGCTGCTGCCAGTGCAAGGGATGCGTGGATGTGGAGGACATCGACGCATCATAACGGCATCGCTTGCGCGCGGCAGACAGAGAAGCGCTATCCGTACGAGAAGCACACCTGACGCATTGGGGCCTCAGCGCGCAGGCAAAACAGTGCCGTCCTTAATGGTGTCCGCGTCTGCCACCCGGTTCGCGTGGAGCGCCTGAAAACGTAGCGTGCAGTCGTCAGCCAGGGGTGGACGGCTCACTCGGAATCGCAATGTACGAGTGGCCCATGCCGCGGCTGGTGCCGGCCGCGCCTGCTGGCAGGTTGCGCAGTCGGTGTGTTAGCCGCTCGTGGCGCATGACCTAGTCAGCGCTCAATCGGCCGTGCTGTCGGTATCGACCGCCACCACGACCGACATGCCCGGGCGCAGGCGTGGCGCCAGCGATTGGCCGGGATCGACGCTGATGCGCAGCGGAATGCGCTGGGCGATCTTGACGAAGTTGCCGGTGGCGTTGTCGGCCGGCAGCACGCTGAATTCCGAGCCGGCGGCCGGAGAAATTTCCTGCACGCGGCCGTGCAGACGTGCGTTGTCCAACGCATCCACGGTAAAGCTGGCGCGCTGCCCGATGCGGATCTTCGCCATCTGGGTTTCCTTGAAATTGGCCACGATCCACAGCGTGTCCGGCACCAGCGACATCAACTGCGTGCCGTTGGTGACATAGGCACCTTGACGCACGCCGAGCTGACCATCGCGCGGGGCGACAATGCGCGTGTTGTCCAGATTGATCTGCGCCAGTTGCACCGCCGCCTGTGCATTGGCAACGGCCGCTTCCAGCGCGGCGCGATTGACGGTGACGCTGCGTGCATTCTCTTCGGCCGCCTGCACCGCCGCACGCGCTTGCGCCACGCCCGCATCGGCTTGCGCGCGCGCGGCAAAGGCGGTGTCGCGGTCCTGTTCGGACACCAGTTTCTGGTTGGCCAGCTGTTGGGTACGCGTATATGACGAGCGGGTGCGATCGCGCAGGGCCTGATTGCTGCTCAGCGCTGCGCGTTGTTCGGCAATGCTCGCCTCCGCGCTATGGCGTTGCTGCTCCCAGTTGGCGAGATTGGCCTGCGCTGTCTGCACTTGCGCCTTGGCCTGTTCGAGCTGCTGGGCGTAGATGCGGTTATCGATGGTGGCCAGCAGCTGGCCGCGTGTGACATGCGCAAAGTCCTGCACCGTGACGTCGGTGACATAGCCGCTGACCTGGGGCGCAATCACGGTGATCTGTCCGTGCACCATGGCGTTTTCGGTGCGCTCGGTCGCGCTGACGAACGGTGGCAGCCGCCATGCGTACAGCACCAGCGCCACGCCGATCAGGGCGAGCCCGCCAAAGCCTATCGCGCCGGTGATGCGACGACGACGACGGGCGCGCTCGGAGGCGGCAGTGGGAGCGGTAGATGTGTTCATGGGCGCGCAGTGGAAGCAGGAGGGGAGGGTGACACGGGAGGACGCAGATAGCGTCGCCACACCAGCACGGACAGGATCCACACCCCGGTGGCGATGGCGATACAGCCGATCAGCAGGAATACATCGTTATAGGCCAGCACATTGGCTTCGCGCGTGGCCACGCTGCCGAGCGCACGCACGCCCTGCGCCTGGCGTAGTGTCGGGTCGCCGATGCTGCGGCCATACAGGCTGGCATACGCCTGCACGCGCGCAGCCACCTGCGGGTCGGTCAAGACCAGATGCTCGACCAACTGACTGGAATGGTATTTCTCGCGCAGGATCTGCACGCTGCCGAGCAGTCCACCCATGTTCTGCGCCATGCCGAACAGCACGATGAAGCTGATTAGATTGCCGGGCTGCGCAATCACCCGGCCAAGCCCGGCCACCATCGCCGGGCCGATGAAGAACGTGCTGCCGAAGGCGAGCAGAAACTGGCTGACGTACATCTGCTCCGGGCGGGTGAGGCTGGTGGCATCGGCATCCATGAAGCAGCCGAGACAGATCGCCGCCACCGCAATGATCAGATGCTCGGCGATGCGCGCCGGATTGATCAGCCACGCGCTTGCGGCCACTCCAGCGACTGCCCCCAGCAACATCAGCGCGAACAACGTCTGCAGTTGATCGTTGGTCAGGCCCAGGGTCTGGAAGAAGCCGATCGCACCGGTGCTTTGTTCCGACAGCACCAGCCGAATCAGCAGAATCGCCAACCCCAACCGCAGCATGTCCGCACTGGCCAGCCAACGCGTGTTGATCATCGGGTTGCGGCGGTTGTGTTCGATCCAGGCCGCCATGCACAGCAGCACGATGGAAAGCGCCAGCACCACGCCCAGCCAGGGCGTGCTTGTCCACCACAGCAGCCGCCCCAGCGACAGCACCGCAGCCAGCCCGGCCGCGCCGGCCGCAAACAGGGGGAAGGTGACGAAATCCAGCGGCTCGAACACCCGGTAGCGGTCGCTTGGCGGCAACTTGAGTGCCAGCACGCAGGCCAGCGCAAAGATCGCCAACCCGAACTCGAACAGGTACAAGCCCCGCCACTGCCCGAATTCCAGCAGGTCGGTGGAGAACACCCGCGCCAGCGGCAACGCCAACTGGGTCATGCCCAGGCCCAGCACCACCGCCTTGAGCCGATATTTGCTGGGGAATGCCTGGATCACGTAATACAGGCCCAGCGAGCTGAGCGCCGCGCCGACCAACCCATGCGCCGCGCGCACGGTGATCGCCGAACTCAGGCTGTGCACGAACAAGTGCCCCAGCGCGATGGCCGCATACAGCGCCAGAAAGATCTCGGTGAAACGGCGCAGCCCGAACTGCTGGCGAAACTTCACCAGCAACAGATTGGCCGACATATTGGTCATCACGTAGGCCGCCGGCAGCCAGGCCATTTCGGTGGCGTAGGCGCCCAGGCTGCCCTGCAGATACGGCAGGTTGGCAGTGACCAACGCGTTGCTCAGCCCGCCGGTCAGCGCCACGACCAGGCCGACCAGACCGTACTGAATGCGGCGCCGGGTCGGGTGCAGCGGTGTGGATGCCGACCCCGGCAGGGTGGGCTTTTCGTGGGGCTGCCAGTCGCGTGGGGCGTACTTGTCGGGCACGCAATGCTCGCAGGGCCGGTTGCGGAAGAGTTCGCGATTGTGGTCCCGTTGCGGTCATGGTGGCGTCAGCAGTGCGATAATCCAGGCATGAGCGAATCTCCCTATACCTCCGGCACCACCCATTTCGGCTTTCGCGATGTCGCTGCCAAGGACAAGCAGAAGCTGGTCGGCGAAGTGTTCACCTCGGTCGCGCGCAACTACGACCTGATGAACGATCTGATGAGTCTGGGCGTGCACCGCGCATGGAAACGCTACTTCGTGGCGACCGCGCAGGTGAAGCCGGGCGACCGCGTGCTGGATCTGGCCGGCGGCACCGGCGATATCGCCGTGCTGCTCAAGGAGCGCGTGGGCGATGAAGGCGCCGTGGTCTTGGGCGACATCAACGCCGGCATGTTGTCGGTGGGCCGCGACCGCCTGACCAACCGTGGCCTGGTGGCGGGCTTCGACTACGTGCAATGCAACGCCGAAGCGCTGCCGTTCCCGGATCAGAGCTTCGATCTAGTGACCATCTCCTTTGGCCTGCGCAATGTCACCGACAAGGACGCTGCACTGCGCGAGATGTATCGCGTGTTGAAGGTGGGCGGCCAGGCGCGCGTACTGGAGTTCTCCGAAGTCACCGCCGAGTGGTTCAAGCCGATCTACGACTTCCACTCGTTCAAGATTCTCCCCAAGCTGGGACAGTTGTTCGCACGCGATGCCGACAGCTACCAATATCTGGCCGAAAGCATCCGCAAGCACCCGCCGCAGGATTCGCTCAAGGGCATGATGGGCGAGGCCGGATTTGCGCGCTGCCACTACAAGAATCTGACTGGTGGCATCGTGGCGATCCACTCCGGCTACAAGATCTGAATGCAGCGCACGGTCGACGATATGGCGCATGCATCACGCGCCATATCTGGCATCAAGGCCATCGCTCGTGTTCGCTTGATGCGGCCCCGCTCCCCGTAGGCGCGTGCGGACCAACGAGTTTCTGAGACCTTCGTCGCGTTGGCTCCACCAACTGTCGGCGACACTAGGCGCTCTTTTGTCGGAGAGTTGGATGCGCTTATACGCTGGGCTCTCGCGCGTGTTTCCCCGTTCCTTCAGCGCCAAGTTGCTGGCGGTGACCTTCGTCGGGATCCACCTGCCGCTGCTGTTGTTGATCGCGTGGCTGGCATCGCAGAGCGAGCTGGAAGGGCGCCTGTTGTGGTCGGTCATCATCGTCGCCTTGCTGGCTACGTTGGCGGGGACTGCATTGACGCTCTCTGCGCTGTATCGCCTGCTGGCGCCGTTGCGTATTGCCGCCGACGCGCTGGACACCTATTACGCCGACCAGCGCCTGCCCAGCCTGCCCGAGCATGGCGACGATGAGCTGGGCCGCCTGCTGCGCGGGATCAATCGCAGCCTGTGCGGGATCGATGCCGGCATGCGCGATCTCAAGAAGCACGCCCTGTTCGACCCGCTCACCGAAGCGCTGAACCGGCGCGGTTGCGAACAGGCGATGCGCGATGCGGTTACCGCCTCCCAGCGCGAAGGCTGGCCATTCGTGTTGTTCGTGCTGGACATGGACAACCTCAAGCCCATCAACGACCGCTTCGGCCACCTGGCGGGGGACCGCGTGCTGGTGCGCCTGGTGGAGTCTGCCTACGGCTGGCTGGGCGCACAGGACTGGATCGGACGCTGGGGTGGCGACGAATTCCTGATCGGCGTGCACGCCAGCGAAGACGAGGCCACGCTCAAGCTCAATCAATGGCTATCGATGCTCGAACGCGAAGACGGCGAAGAGGCGCCGTTGCACGTGAGCGCCGGCAGCGCGGTCTGCGCGAAGGGGCTGGACGCCACCGAGCTGTATCGACGTGCGGATGCGGCGATGTATCGCGCCAAGTTCTCCGGCGGCCGGCGCCTGGTGCGCGACGGGCACGACACGCCGCGCAGTCATCCGGTGGCCTGACCGCCGCCGGCGCGGCACAGCAGGCAAGCTGCAGGCCATCGCTTGCGTCCCTCACCGATTGCATGGGCAGGCATCGGCGCGGAGCGCTAAAATGACCAATTCCCCTGCTGCGGTGCCGTCGATGCGCTTCCCGTACCTGTCGCTTTCCCTGGCCGTGTCCATTGCGCTGGCCGGCTGTTCCAACGAATCCACATCGCCGGCTGCCACCACCGCTGCGCCGGCCGCCACCGCCAAGGCCCCCGTGAAAGCAGACGCCCGCAACCACGACGAAAGTTCCTACGCCCAGCCCGACCAGGTGGTCATCAAGGACCTGGCGCTGGACCTGAAGCTGGATTTCGACAGCAAGCAGATCGGCGGCACCGCGACCTACACGCTGGAGTGGAAGAACAAGGCTGCCAAACAGCTGGTGCTGGACACGCGCGAGCTGAGCATCGCGCAGGTGCAGGCCGACGACGGCAAGGGCGGCCTGTCGCCATTGCAGTTCGCGCTGGCGCCGGTCGACAAGACCTTCGGCAGCAAGCTCACCATCGAAACCCCGAACCAGCCAGGCAAGGTCGTGATCACCTATCACACTGCGCCGACCGCGTCGGGCCTGCAGTGGCTGGAGCCCTCGATGACCGAAGGCAAGCAGCTGCCTTTCATGTTCAGCCAATCGCAGGCGATCCACGCGCGCAGCTGGGTGCCGCTGCAGGACACCCCGAGCGTGCGCTTCACCTATCGCGCGCACGTGACCTCGCGCCCGGACGTGATGGTGCTGATGAGCGCCGACAACGACCCCAAAGCCGCGCGCGATGGCGATTACAGCTTCAAGATGCCCGAGCCGATTCCGTCGTATCTGCTGGCCATTGCCGCCGGCGATGTGGTGTTCAAGCCGATCTCCGCGCGCTCGGGCGTGTGGGCCGAGCCGGCGATGGCCGACAAGGCCGCCAAGGAATTCGAAGACACCGAAAAGATGATCGGTGCCGCCGAAAAACTCTACGGCCCGTATCGCTGGGGCCGTTACGACATGCTGGTGCTGCCGCCGTCGTTCCCGTTCGGCGGCATGGAGAATCCACGTCTGACCTTCGCCACGCCCACGGTAATCGTCGGCGACAAGTCGCTGGTGTCGCTGGTCGCGCATGAGCTGGCGCATAGCTGGTCCGGCAACCTGGTGACTAACGCCAGCTGGAAGGACATCTGGCTCAACGAAGGCTTTACCACCTACGTGCAAGGCCGCATCACCGAAGCGTTGTATGGCGCTGAGATGGCCGAGATGGAGCGTGAGATCGACCAGGGCGATCTGCTGGCCGAAGTGAAGGACATGCCGCCGGCCGACCAGACCCTGGCCCTGCCGCCGCTAGCGCAGCGCGACCCGGACGAAGCCTTGAGCCAGGTGGCCTACGTCAAGGGCGCGTGGTTCCTGCAGTTCCTGGAGCAGCGTTTTGGTCGCGAAGTGTTCGACCCGTTCCTGCGTGGCTGGTTCGACGATCACGCGTTCCAGAGCGCGACCACCGACCAGTTCGTCGACTATCTGCAGAAGAATCTGCTGGCCAAGCATCCCAATACGGTGAGCGCCGCCGAAGTGGACGCCTGGTTGAAGCAGCCGGGCATCCCGGCGTTTGCGGCCAAGGCGCGCTCGCGCAGCTTCTCGATCGTGGACACCGCGCGTATCGCGTGGAGCGGTAGCGGCACGCTGCCCAGCAAGCAGGTCACCAGCGAGTGGGGCACGCAGGAATGGGTGCATTTCCTCAGTGGCATGGGCGCCACCTTGAAGCCCGAACAGCTCAAACAGCTGGACGATGCCTATCACTTCACCGGCACACCGAACGGCGAGATCGCGATGCGCTGGTATCCGCTGGCGATCCGCAGCGGTTACACCGATGCACGTCCTGCCGCCGGTGAGTTCATCGAGCGGGTGGGCCGCCGCAAGCTGGTGTTGCCGATCTACGCCGAACTGTTGAAGACCCCGGATGGCATCGCGTTTGCCGAACAGGCCTTCGAAAAAGCCAAGCCCAGCTATCACCCGATCACCACCGCCTCGGTGGCCGAGATGATTGCCAAGGCCAAGGCTACACCGCCCGCGCAGCCGTGATGCAGGGGAGGGCGTTGCGGACGCCCTCCCGTCGCGCACAAACCCGGCTGTAGGAGCGCACCTGGGCGCGATTGGGCTTCACCGGTAATGCCCCGCGCGCCCGGGTGCGCTCCTACGTGGTGCGCTCTGATTGCGACCACGGCGCGACCTATCGCCCTGTCGAGTTATCGCGCAAGGACAGGCTGGTATCGTTGTCGCTGGATTTGTTCCGGAGTCGACGATGAAGTATCTGTTGAGCGCGGTCTTGTGCGTCGCGGCCCTGAGTGCCTGCACCGACCGCGAGGCACAACGCAAGGTGCAGGAAACCGCGCAGGCGCAGGCGAAAGAAACCCAGGCCGATGCGCTCGCCAAACAATACGATGAAGCGGTCAAGGCGCAGAACTGGGACATGGCGCGCGCGCATGGCGCAGCCTTGCTCGAAGGCTATGCCGGTACGGCTGCCGCAACGCGCATCGAACCCGGGTATGCCGACATCAAGGCCAAGGGCGAACAGGCGCGCGAGTTGCGTCGCATGCAGGCGCTCTGGCAATACTCGCAGGTGCCGGCCAAGGGCGGCACGCAGCGCTCGGCCATGATCGATGCCAAGGAGCGCGTGGATGTGGATGGTAGCGGGCCCAAGCCGGTGAGCCTGGTCTTCCGCGATCATCCGCAGTGGAAGCGGCACAGCTATCTCGTGCTCAAGGCCGGCGACTTCAATTGCTACGGCGGCTGCAAGGTGCAGGTCTCCGCCGATGGGGGCGCACCACGCGCGATGGCCGCGCATCGCCCCGATACCGACGAGGCGATCGCCATGTTCATCGACGACGACAAGGCGCTGTGGAAAGTGGTGCGCAATGCCAAGCGCATCAGCATCGCTTTCCCGGTCAAGGCCGGTGGCATGCGGACCGCAGAGTTCGAGGTCGGCGGGCTGGAGACCACCCAGATGCCGGGCTGGAAATAATCCATGGATGGCGCAAACGCTGCCCGATTGCCGCTGTCTGCCTACCGGCATTGGGTGTTCGACATGGATGGCACGCTCACTGTGCCGGTGCACGATTTCGCGTTGATCCGGCGCGCGTTGGAGATCCCGCCCGAAGACGACATCCTGCATCACCTGGCGGCATTGCCTGCCGATCAGGCGCAGGCCAAGCACGCCTGGTTGCTGGAGCATGAGCGCGCCCTGGCTGAAGCGGCGCAGCCCGCGCCCGGCGCGCAAGACGTGGTGCGCGCGCTGCATGCCGACGGCTGCCGTCTCGGCGTGTTGACCCGCAACGCCCGCAGCCTGGCGCAGATAACGCTGGAGGCGATCGGTCTGGACGATGCTTTCGCCTGGGACGACATCGTCGGCCGCGACGAAGCCGCGCCCAAACCCGCGCCCGACGGTCTGCAGTATTTCCAGCAGCGGTGGGCGGTGAGCGCCGCTGCATTGCTCATGATTGGCGACCACCACAACGACCTGGCCTGCGGCCGCGCCGCCGGTGCAGGCACCGTCCTGGTCAATACCCCTGGCGACCCTTGGCCCGGCTTGGCCGACTGGCGCCTGCGCGATTGCAGCGAACTGTTACAGCGCTGGCAGTCCCGCGTAGACGGCTGACGTTGCATCGGTCGCGTCTCTGCGACCGCAGAACGATGACGCATCACGGCGTCGCACACCTCGACGCATCAACTGTCCTTCTTCCTTCCCCGGGGGAGAGGGGTGAGGGTACGGAGGCGAAGTCCTGCTGCCGCTTCAGTTGCATGGGGCTACGCCCGTACCCTCATCCGCCCCTTCGGGGCACCTTCTCCCGAGGGGACAAGGAACAGACGCCTGGCGCCGCGCTCTAGCCCCTCCCACCCGGGATAGGGGTTGGCGTGAGGGGACGGACCAACTGCAGTCCATCAGCCCCAGTATCTCGCTTCAAACACGCACGACGGCAAACGCATCGACGGCGGCAGCGGGGCACCCCTCGTCTGCCCCCTCGGGCGCATCCCTGCAATGGAAAAAACGCAGGTATCGGCGTGCTCGGCTCGTTGTGGTTGCTGGTGGGCAGCAGCGTCGCCGCAGCGCCGCCCTCTCATGCGCTGCCATCTCCAAAAACCATCGACTCAGGAAAACATCTGGCGTCATACCGCCCAGGTGGTTCGGCCACGTCCCAAAGAAGCGTCCACCGCCCAATCTGTTCCATCGCTGCGACAGCACGCTCGGCGCAAAGTGTGCCAAATCCGATACATCTCGCGCGCGGCCGTCACTGCGTCCACACAACGCCCTGACGCAGCAAGGTGCTGCGGCGCAACAGCGCGCTGGCACGCGCTGTGCTGTGTTCTTCGCGGTACCCACCCGTTTGCGCCGCCGTTACGTGCCTCAAACGCCAGTGGCTGTTCGTTCGAATGGATTGTTCACCGAGAGGGGTAGACGCATATGCACCAATCTTCCTGTCGCAGCGTCCGCAGCGGCGCGCTGCTGATGCTTGCGCTGAGCGCGGTATTGGCCGGCTGCAAGAAAGACACACCGGCCGAAACCGCAGCGCCCGCACCTGCAGCCGCACCCGCCGCTGCGCCGCCCGCCGCTGCCATGGTCGATACCGATAGCGAATTCACCGCCAACGCCAGCAACGCGGACAACTGGGGCGGCGTGGGTCGCGATTTCGCACTCACCCGGCACAGCCCGCTGGCCGAGATCAACCGCGACAACGTCAAGAACCTGAAGATGTCGTGGGAAATGAAGACCGACGCCACGCGCGGCCACGAAGGCCAGCCGCTGGTGATCGGCAGCATCATGTACATGGTCAGCGCGTATCCGAACAATGTGTTCGCGATCGACCTGGCCGCGCAGGACGACGGCGGCAAGGTGTTGTGGAAATACACCCCGCAACAGGACGAACGCTCGGTGGCGGTGGCCTGCTGCGATACCGTCAACCGCGGTGCGTCGTATGCCGATGGCAAGCTGGTGTTCGGCAGCCTGAGCGGCGATGTGATTGCGCTCGATGCCAAGACCGGCAAGGAAGTGTGGAAGCAGAAGCTCGCCCACCCGGACAAGGGCGAAACCATCACCATGGCGCCGATCATTGCCGACGGCAAAGTGGTGGCCGGCATCAGCGGTAACGAGTTCGGCGTGCTTGGGCGCGTGGCCGCCTACAACCTGTCCGATGGCAAGCAGGCGTGGTCCTGCGATGCGGCTGGTACCGACAAGGCGATCTGCCTGGGCCCGGACTTCAACAAGGCCAATCCGCAGCACGGCCAGCTCGGCGACCTGGGGGTCAAGACCTTCCCCAACGACGAATGGAAGCGTGGCGGCGGCGCGGCCTGGGGCTGGTATAGCTACGACCCGAAGTTGAAGCTGGTCTATTACGGCACCGGCAATCCCGGCCTGTGGAGCCCCTCGTATCGCTGCGGCAAGACCTCGCATGAGGAGTGCAACAACGGCGAGCACGACAACAAGTGGTCGATGACGCTGTTCGCACGCAAGATCGATACCGGCGAAGCGGTATGGGGCTATCAAAAGACCCCGTTCGACCAATGGGATTACGACGGCATCAACGAGCCGATCCTGGTGGATCTGACCATCGACGGCAAGCAAGTTCCATCGGTGGTGCAGTTCGACCGCAACGGCTTTGCCTACGTACTCGATCGCCGCGACGGCACGCTGCTGCGCGCGAACAAGTTCGTGCCGGCCAACTGGGCCGAACGCATCGACATGAAGACCGGTCGCCCGGTGAAAGTGGCAGCGCATTCCCCGCTGGAACGCGGCAAGAAGGTCCAGGCATTCCCGTCGGCAATGGGCGGCAAGGATCAGCAGCCGTGCTCGGTGGATCCGGCCAATTCGGCGGTGTTCTTCTGCGGCACCAACAACTGGCACATGGAACTGGAACCGCAGGAACGCGGCAACACCATGATGGGCCTGCCGTATGTGTTCGCCAACGTGATGATGAAGCCCAACGAGCCCGGCGCACTGGGCATCGTCAAGGCGTTCGATGTGGTGGAAGGCAAGTCCAAGTGGGAGATCAAGGAGAAGTTCCCGGTGTGGAGCGGCACCCTGGTCACCGATGGCGGGCTGGTGTTCTACGGCACGCTGGACGGCTGGTTCCGTGCGGTGGACAAGGACACCGGCAAGAAGCTGTGGGAGATGAAGTTGCCCTCCGGCATCATCGGCAACCCGATCGCCTACAAGGCCAATGGCCACCAGTACGTGGCGGTGTTCTCCGGCATCGGTGGCTGGATCGGTCTGCCGGTCGCGGCGGGTCTGGATCCGGCTGATCCGTACGGCGCGCTGGGTGCTGCCGGGCTGGCGTTTGGCGCCGGCTTCGACAAGATCCCGCTCGGCGGCATGGTGCACACCTTCCGTCTCGATGGCGCCGGCAAGACGGTGACCGCCACGGCAACCGCCACTGCGGCCGCAGGCGGCGGCACCGCCAACGCAGCAGCGAAGACGGCACGATGAGATCCACGCAAGGCGTTGGACGCACACGTCGGCAGATCACTGCCGGCTTGTGCGGCATGACCCGGCACCTGCGCAAGGTGCTGGTGGTTTGCAGCCTCGGACTCGTCGCCGCAGGTTGCACACGCGAGCCGTCTTCACCGACGGCTCGCGCTTCTGATTCCGATGCGGCGCCGACAGCGGCGCCTGCATCCACTGCAGCGCCAGCCTCCGCGCAAACGCCGGCCAACACGCCGCCACCAGCGCCTGATCCCACGGTGCTGCGCGTGTGTGCCGACCCGGGCAACATGCCGTTGTCCAACAAGGCTGGCGAAGGCTTCCAGAACAAGATTGCACAAGTCGTCGCCGATGCGATGGGCCGTCGCCTGGAATACGAATGGCGCACCTACTACCAGCGCGGGCTGGCGCGCAGCACCATCAACGCCGGCCGCTGCGATCTGCTGATGGATCTCAACAGCGACTTCGAACAGGGCCTGACCACACGCCCGGTGTATCGCTCGGCCTACGTGCTGGTCACGCGCAAGGGCCTGAATCTGGTGCCCACATCGCTGGATGATCCGGCGTTGAAAAAGCTGCGGCTGGGCGTGTTCCAGAGTTCGCCCGCGCGCCAAGCGCTGTACGAGCACGGCATCAGTGGCGAAGTGCAATACCTGTTCTACGACTCGGCCACCGCACCGGAAGAACATCCGGGCAAGCTGGTGGAGCGTGTGGCCGCCAATGAACTGGATGCGGCCGAATCCTGGGGCCCGGTAGCCGGTTATTATGCCGCGCGCAGCAATCTGGGCATGGTGCCGTTGAACACCATCGACGATGCCGTGCTGGAGTATTCGATGGCGTGGGCGGTATCGCGCAAAAACGCCGCATTGCGCGATGCGCTGAATACCGCGCTGCAAGACAACGCGGCAAAGATCGCCGAGATCCTGCGCAGCTATCACGTGCCGCTGGTGCGGTGCAGCGACTGCGTCGTGGCTGGGGATCTGCCATCGCATGGGCCCTACACCAAACCAACCTCAGCATCGACTGCACCCAGTCCTGCCGCCTCGTCGCAGGAGCTGGCGCAGTTGCAGTTGCGCATCGCCGAGGGTGCCGACCCCAACCAGGAGCTGGCGCATGCGCTGGATGCCGGCGACGCAGTGCGTGCGGCCTGGTTGTTGCGGCATGGCGCCGATGCCAACACGCCCAACCTGCTCGGTGAGCCGCCCTTGCATCAGGCCATCCGCAATCAGGAACCGGATCTGGTCGGGCTATTGCTGGATGCCGGCGCGCGCCTGGATGCGCGCGATGCCAGCGGTTGGACCGCGCTGATGAAAGCCGCATGGGCCAACGATGCCGATAGCGTGACCCGGCTAATCGGCAAAAGCGCGCCGGTCGATACGGTGTCCGGTGATGGCTGGAGCGCATTGGATCTGGCGGTCTCGTATGCCGACGCCAGCGTGGTGCAGGCACTGCTGGCCGCGGGGGCGAATGTAAAGCGTGCCAATGCCACCGGATTTACCCCGGTGATGTTCGCAGTGGCGCGCGACGATCCGGCCATTCTCGATGCGCTGCTCGCGCGCGGCGCCGACGTGGGACACGCCAATCAGGCCGGTGTCACTGCCTTGATGCTGGCCGCGGCAGCCGGACGCGAGGACGTTGCCAAGCGTCTGCTGGCAGCCGGTGCCGACCCGGCGGCGCGCAACCGCGATGGCAAGACCGCCGCGACCTTGGCGCAGGACCGCGGCGATGCCGCATTGGCTGCACTGCTCAGCGAGACCAAGCGCCCTGCCAGACGCTGACTGTTTCATCCACCGCGTGCACGGGGTGCGCGGTGTTCCCTCCGATCAGAAAGGTTCGTTCATGCGCAAGTCCACCATGGGTTATATCGATCGTTCCATGCGCGCGCCGCTGTGCGCGTTGTTGCTGAGCACACTGCTGGTTGCATGCGGAAAAGACGCTCCGCCGGCACCGGCGCCCGACGCGGCGCCACCGTCCACCGCCAGCGCGCCGGCAGCCGACGCCGCGGCACCGCCGCCTGCAGCTGGGGCCGCGGCGATGCCCAATCCGGCCGCAGGGCCTGCGCCCGATCCGGCCACGCCCGCCGCAGCTCCGGCCACGGTGACGCCGATTCCGAAGGGGCCGGAGGTCAAGGTCACTCCCGAGCTGATCGCCGAAGGCAAGAAGATCTATTTCTCTGCCGGCTGCAACGCCTGCCACGGCGGCACCGGCGGCGGCGGCATGTGCCCGCCGCTGACCAACGACATCTGGGTCTACGGCAGCGACGACGACACTCTGCGCACGCTGATCAGTGAAGGCACCGCGGCCATGATCACGCACGGCAAGACCCGTATCGGTCATGAAAAAGTGGTGGGGCAGATGCCGCCGTTCGCGCCGGTGCTCAAGCCGGGCGATACCGAAAAACTGCTGGCCTTCATCCACTCGATCAACAAGACCGCGGGCAAGGCGCAATGACGCAAGGGGTACTGCGATCGGCAATCGGGAGCTGGAAGCGCGCCTGTGCGGTGATTGCATCGGGTGCGCTGCTATTGGTCGCCGGTTGCCAGCGCGATGCTGCTTCACCGGCAGCCGCAGCCGCAGCGTCTGCATCGCCGGCTACGTCCAGCAGCGCAGCACCGGCGCCGTCAGCGCCCTCGGTGTTGGCGTACGTCCCTAATCAACGCAGCGGCACGGTATCGGTGATCGACACCGGTACCGATACGGTAGTGCGTACCCTCAGTGCGCAAGGCCAGCTCGGCAAGCGTCTGCAGCAGGTGTTGCTCGGCCCGCAGGGGCAGTTGTATCTGATCGATGCCGAGCACCACCGCTTGATCGAACTGGACACCGCCAAGGACGCGCTGTTGCGGCAGGTGGACATCGGCGAAAACGCCGAAGGTATCGCGGTGTCGCCCGATGGCAAGCAGTTCGCGGTGTGTGTGGAAGGGCAAAACCAGGTGATGCTGATCGACGCGGCGCAGTTCCGCGTGCAGCAGGTCATCGCCACGCGTGGTCAGGCGCCGGAGCATTGCGCATACACGCCTGATGGTAAGTGGCTGCTCACCAGCAACGAAGGTTCCAACGACATGGACATGATCGAGCTGGCCACGCGTCAGTCGCGCGGCGTGGTCGCCACCAGCGGCCATCCGCGTGGCATGGCGTTCGCACCGGACGGCCGCAGCGTCTATATCGCGCAGGAAACCGCCAACGTGGTGGATGTGATCGACCTGCAGACCCGCACGCGCCGTGCCAGTCTGCCGGCCGGCGTGCGCACCGCCGGCGTGACGCTGTCGGCCGACGGCACGCGGCTGTACGCGTCCAACGGCGGTGCCGGCACGGTCAGCGTGATCGATACCGGCACCGCACGCAGCCTGGCCGAGATTCCGGTCGGATTACGGCCCTGGAATCCGGCGCTCACGCCGGCCGGCGACAAGTTGTATGTGGCCAATGGGCGTTCCAACACGGTGAGCGTGATCGATACCGCCAGCTTGCGCGAACTCAAACAGATCCCCGTCGGCGAACTGCCGTGGGGCGTGGTCATCGCGCGCTGAGTGCCGGCCATGCCGATACGCGCCAGGGAGGCGGGATGAAGACACGCGCTGCGGTGGCCTGGGGCCCGCATCAGCCGCTGACCATCGAAGAGGTGGACCTGCAGCCGCCGCGCCCCGGCGAAGTGCTGGTGCGGCTGGTTGCCACCGGCATCTGCCACGGCGATGCGCATGCGCTGGCGCACGGGCATGCGAGCAGTTTTCCGGCGATCCTGGGGCAGGAAGGCGCAGGCATCGTCGAAGACGTCGGCATTGGCGTGACCAGCGTGCGTGCCGGCGATCACGTCATCCCGCTGTACATGCCCGAATGCGGCGTCTGCAAGTTCTGCCGCTCCGGCCGCACCAATCTGTGCCAGGCGATCCGCAACAGTCAGGAGCGCGGCCTGATGCCCGACGGCAGCAGCCGGTTTTCGTTGAACGGGCAACCGATCCTGCACCACATGGGCACCAGCACGTTTTCCGAATACACCGTGTTGCCGGAGATTGCGGTGGCGCGCATCCATCCGGACGCGGCGCTGGACCAGGCCTGCCTGCTCGGCTGCACGGTCACCACCGGCGTTGGCGCGGTGCTCAACAGCACGCATGTGCGCCAGGGCGATTGCGTGGCGGTGTTCGGGCTGGGCGGGATCGGTCTGTCGGTGGTGCAGGGCGCGGTACTGGCAAAGGCCGGGCGCATCATCGCGGTGGATATCGACCCGGGCAAGTTCGCATTGGCGCGCGCGCTGGGTGCCACCGATTGCCTGGACCCGCGCGATTACGGCGCACCGATCCAGCAGGTGATCGTGGACCTCACCGACGGCGGCGCCGACCACAGTTTCGAATGCGTGGGCGATGTCGGCGCGATGCGTGCGGCACTGGAGTGCTGCCACAAGGGTTGGGGTGAGAGCGTCATTCTCGGCGTGGCCGACGATGCGCAAGAGATCAGCACGCGGCCGTTTCAATTGGTCACCGGCCGGGTGTGGCGTGGCAGCGCGTTCGGCGGGGTGAAGGGGCGCAGCGAGTTGCCCGGCTACGTGGAGCGCTATCTGCAGGGCGACATCCAGCTGGCGCCGCTGATCACCCGCACTCTCGCATTGGACGACATCAATCAGGCGCTGGCGGATCTGCGTGCGGCGCGCGGCATCAAATCGATCGTGCGGTATTGAAGGAGACGACATGAGGTCGACGCATTACTTGCTGGGCCACCGCAGTACCCCGCCGCTTCGCACCGCTCGCCCTGGATCCGATGCACTGCAACGCCATCGGCTCGCCTACGCCTGCGCGGCGCTGCTGTGCGCTGGCACGATTGGCCCGGCAATGGCCGACGACACCCCGCAAGTCACCTGGCTGGATCGTATCGAAGTCACCGCCACGCCCATCCCCGGCACCACCATCGATGCGGCGCAGCTGCCGTACATGGTGCAATCGGCAACCAATACGGAGTTGTCGCGCGGGCGCAGCAACAACCTCAGCGATCTGCTGCAACGGCACTTTGTCGGTGTGGATGGCAACGATGTGCAGGGCAGCGCATTTCAGAACGATCTCACCTTCCATGGCTTTCGCGCATCGGCCTTGCCGGGCGCCTCGCAAGGCGTGTCGGTGTATCTGGATGGCGTCCGCGTCAACGAACCGTTCGCCGATATCGTCAGCTGGGACATGCTGCCCGAATCGGCCATCACCGCCGTCACCCTGATGCCCGGCTCCAATCCGTTATTCGGGCCGAACACGCTCGGCGGCGCGGTGGTGCTGTCCACCGCATCCGGGCTCACTGCGCCCGGATTGCAAGGCGAACTGACCATCGGCAGCGGCGCGCGCAAGCGGCTGGACGCCAGTTACGGCGTGGCTGGCGGCGATGGCTGGCATGGCTTTATCGCGGTCACCGGCTTCGACGAAAACGGCTGGCGCGATGCCTCCGAAGGACGTCTGGGCACGGTGTTCGGCAAGCTCGGCAGGCAAGGCGATGACACCGACTGGAGTCTGTCGCTGCTGCACGGGCGCAGCCGCCTGATCGGCAATGGGCTGCTGCCCGATACCCGTTACACCGACGAGGGGCCCGAGCCAGGCCTGTACCGTGCCGACCGCCGTGCGGTGTATACCTCGCCCGATCTCACCCGCAATCGCAATACGCTGCTGACCGCGCAGTTAGATCACCGTTTCGATGCGGACACCGCGCTGCATGCGCTGGCGTATTCGCGGGTTGGCCGGCGCGACACCGTCAATGGCGATATCGGCGAGGACTACGAAGAATTCGTCGAAGAATGCGCCTCCGGCTACGCCGCCGACGGCAGTGCGCTGGATGCCGATTGCGAGGTGGCGCGCGCCGATGCCGATGCGCTGCACACCGGCGCCCTCAATACCACCCAGATGCGCCAGGACGCACAGGGACTTGCGATCAACCTGAGCAAGCAATGGGGAGCGCATGCGCTCAGTGCCGGTGTCACCTTCGACCGCGGCCATGTGCGTTACCGGCAATTCGCCCGCGATGGCTGGGTGCAGCCGGACCGGTCGGTGCTGGCAGATCCCGATGTCGAGCGTGCGTTCTTCTCTGGCGTGCGCGGCAGCACCAAGACGCTGGGCGCCTTTGTCGCAGACACTTGGGAGCTGGACGCCGCCACCCATCTCACCGCCGCAGTGCGTTGGAACCGGGTGGTGGTCGACAACATCCTGTCCACCGCCGAGGACGGCGACCGCCCGCGCGAGCGCTTTGTCTACGCCAAGGCCAATCCATCGCTGGGGCTCACCCATCGGCTCGACTCCGGCCTCACCGTGTACGGCTCGGTGGCGCAAAACACGCGCGCACCGACCGCGATCGAGTTGGGGTGCGCCGACCCCACCCAGCCGTGCCGGCTGCCGACCGGCCTGCAGGCCGATCCGCGCCTGGAGCAGATCGTGTCGCGAACCTATGAGCTGGGCGCGCGCTGGTCGCCCTGGGCCGACAGCAACGCCACCGTGTCGGTGTACCGCGCCGACAATCGCGACGACATCTTGTTTTTGCGTGCGCCGGATACGCAGCTGGGCTACTTCGATAACGTCGGTCGCACTCGCTATCAGGGCGTCGACGCTGCGCTGCACCTGCGCAGCGGCGATTGGCAATGGTCTGCCGGTTACAGCTATCTGGACGCGAGCTATCGCAGCGACGGCGAATTGCTGTCCGGCGAGCGCGTGATCACGTTGCGGCCCGGGTTACGGATCGCCTCGCTACCCCGGCATAACCTCAAGCTCGGCGTGGAGTGGCAGCGCGATGCGCTGACGTTGGGCGCCGGCGTGCGCGCGGTGTCCGGGCGCGTGGCCAGCGGCAACGAAGATGGGCAGGTCGACAATGCCGAAGCGGGCGAGCCCGCACCGCAGCGCATCGATATCGGCACCGCCGGCTATGCGCTGGTCGACCTGCAGGCGCGATGGGCTATCACCACGCGCGTGTCGGTCTTCGCGCGCATCGACAATGTGTTCGATCGCCAGTACGCCACTTATGCTGCGGTGGCCGAAGATGTGTTTCCCGATGGCGAACTCGCCCGCCCGCAGGACGCGCCAGTGGAAACAGGACCGGCACGCTTCCTGGCGCCAGGCGTGCCCCGGCAGTATCTGATCGGATTGCGCTGGAATCTATAGCGCATTGCATGCCTGCGGCATGGGCCGTCGGCTCCAGAGAGGCACATGGCGTGCCCGCCCAGCCGGCTGATCGCCCAAGACGTCAGCGACGATATCCGAGCCCGTACTGAAAGAACGTGGGTGTCTGGCCTACCACCACGTCCAGTCCCGCTGCGCCGCACGCGGCCTGCAGTTCGCTAGTCGTGTAGTAGTTCTTGACGATCGTACTGATGTTGCCATTGTGCAGGCGGCGCTGCATCAACTGGCCTTCCACGCCTACGACATGCGGCGAAAGGGCTTCGGGCTTGGGAAGATTGTCGACGAAGAAAAACCTTCCGCCCACATCCAGCGCGGATGCCATCTGGTGCAGGAACTGCGACAACAACTCGCGTGGTACGTGCGAGATCCAGAACGCGAATACCACTGCGTCGTAGGTCCGCGTGGCTTGCCATTGGAAGAGATCTGCCTGCACCGTACGCACCCGCGGGTCACAGGTTGCCGGATTGAACTTCAGCATCTGCGCCGATCCATCGACCAGGGTCAGTGTGCGTGCCTTTGGCAGCAACTGGACGCTCCAGATGCCGGTGCCGGCCGCCAGCTCCAGGATATCGCCCTCCAGCGCAGCGGCATCCAGTGCGTCCTGCACGCGTGCGGCCTCCTCGCGCCACAGGACATTGGATGCGTCACCCTCATCGAAGGGCCCGCGACGGAACCACCAGTCGTCGTATTCGGCTGCTCGGTCGTCATAGTAACGTTGTTGTTCGATTAGTACCGATTGCCATTGCGTCATGATGTGTTCCTGGTTGTGGGATGTGGCGATGGCAGCAGCGGGTAGCCTGATACCGTCAGGCCACCTGCAATGCCTGGAAACGATGCTGGCCCTGGCGGATAGCTGCGATGACATCGGTGGTCGAGCACATATCCAGTACCTTGGGGTACTCCAGGATCGTTGGTGCTGCGCCCTGATCGAGCAGGAGCTTGTTCAAGCACAGAAAGCCAATCGTGCGAATGTTGGCTTCGGCGAATAGGTGGTGCTGGTTAAGTTGCTGACAGCACTGCGCGATGGCGTGCACCGTTGCATCGTCCAGCTCGGCACGCATGCGGCAGTTCGAGGGCGGGGGCACCTGAGCGACATAGTGCGATAGGATTTCCTGCGCCTTGTCGAAGCACCGGGCGGGACTACGCGTTGGTGCGAGCAGTCGTCCGGATTGCCCGTGCGTTGGCGGTTCGACCTCGATCCAGCCGTTGTTAGCGGCCGCGGAGCGGTGAAACTCGGCCAGTCCCTGCGCCGTGCAGTTGCGCCCCAAGCTCAGCGCAAATTCCACCGACTGCGCGCGGTAGCCTGACTGGAACCGCTCACGCAGCGGAGCCGAGCTGCGTTTGAAGACATCGCCCACCGCAAGGTCGTGCAGCTGGCAGAGCAGGTGCGCATCCAGGATCCGATCATGCGCTTGCATCAGAGCACCGAAGGCGCGCAGGCAGCCGACCATGTAGCCCAACTCGTTTTCGAAATGGTATTTCCCCCATGACGATTCATGGCATTCGCCATCCATGAACAGATAGGGGATGGCAGCATCGTGATGCGCCAGTCGCCAGGTGTCCGGAAGCTTGTCCCGTGATGCCACGATTTCGGCCTGCATGCGGACGGCATTGCGGATGCTCAAAACGCAAGGCGCAGCGCCAAGCGTGCCCTCCACCCAGGCGAGCAGGGTGGCGAGCGCGTCGGCTTCGGTGGTGTGCAGCGGGCGTGCCAGGCGGAAATCGAATATTGCTGCATTGACAGTGTTTAACAGCCCTGCGGCCAGTGCATCGGCATCGCCGTTGCGCACGCTGAGCGCGGCGGGCGCAACGTGGCTCAACGCGTGTGCCAGCGCGGTCAAGCGCGCTTGGGCGTCGCCAGTTTGTGGATCATCGGCCATCAGCGCGGCGCGGGCCTGCGCATGCGCCTGCAGGAACTGCGGCATCGCTGCGTCGCCGCGCTGCTGAAGCTGTTCTGCGCTGAACTGGCGACGATAGACGATGCCATCGGACAACGCGTCGTAGCACAGCTCGCCGCCAAGCAAGTGCGACAACGCCTGCATCTGCGCTGCAGGCGGAGCGTCGCGGCCCACTATTCCTCTCACCCATGCGGTCCAACGCTGCCCCGCAGGCGTACTGGCGATATGCACCACCGCTGAGCTGGTGAGCACTGTCTGCTGTCGCTCGATGGTGAGGCCAGGGGAGTCGATTCGCGATAGTTGCAGGCACCGGGGGCGGACGACAGGCATCAGCAGAACACCTTCCATAGCGTCACCAGTGAGGCGGACAACATGACTAGGCCGAAGGCCCGTTTGAGCTTGCGTGTGGGCCAGCGGTGGGCGGCGGAGACGCCTGTGGGCGCCAGCAGGGTGGCAGGCAACGCCACCGCAATGGCGGCCGTCCAACACACCAGCCCGACCAACCCCCGGCTGTCCCCCATGGCAGGCAACGGACCAAGGACGAAGGTGAGAGCGCCGATCAGGGAGATGGCCAGCCCGACCGCACTTCCCACCGCGACCGCGTTACGCATCTCCAGGCGGTCGTGCTGGGCGAGCACATACGGTACGGTGAGGCTGGCGCCGCCGACACCGGCTGTCGCGCTGAACAACCCGATCAAACCACCGATCAGGCGCACCGGCACGCGCGTGGCGAGCGTGTGTATCGGCGGGTTGGCAGGCGACGGTGCTTGTATTCCCGCGCCACGGATCATGCGTAGGCCGAAATAGGCGGCATACGCACTGAAGATCGCCGCTACCCAGACGCCGTGGATGCGGCCTGCGATGATCGCGCCGATGGCGGCACCGGCGCCGGCAGCCGGTGCCAGGCGTAACGCCCAGCCGATGGGAAGCGCGCCGCGTCGATATTGTGCGATCACGGCACTGGCTGTGGCTGGAATGGTGGCTGCCAATGCAGTGGCCACTGCCACCTGTGGCAGTACGGCGATGTCTATCCGGAACCGCAGCGGTAACAGCACAATGAAGACCGGCACCATCAGAAAACCGCCTCCCACGCCCAGCAGGCCGGAGAGGAATCCAGACAGCATGCCGGTCATAATCAATAGCGGGTAGATCCAGTCCATGCCGTCCATCACGCCACCGTCCTTTCGCCCCATGGAAGCGAATAGGTCTTGACGTTGGTGTAGGCGGACATGGCTTCCAGAACCTGAGGTTTCCCCACATTTTTTTCTGCGAGATCAAGTGCTTGCTGGGCCAGGGTGTGGAAGAAGGTGCGCGCATGGTGCACGCTTCAAGGT
>NZ_MDEE01000053.1 GCF_002939865.1 Xanthomonas dyei | reverse complement strand
TCGCGGATTGAGGTCCTGACCAACACAGTTGCTACATGGACGTACTTGCGGCGTGTCCCGCGAGGGTGGGCGGGCAAGGGCCCTGCAGCCAAACCGCACATCAGCCGCCCTCTGCAGCGAAATCCAAGATTATTCACCCAGCAATAGACCACGCAGCAGGTTCGTCAGCCGCTCAGTCGACGATGAATTCGGCGCGGCAACCGTCGTTGACCCATACCCCATCGCGGCTCCAGCCCCAGGTCTGGCCTTCCACGCAAGGGGTTCTGGAGATCTGCCGGCCCAGGCGCACCTTGCGCTCCACCGATACCCCACAGGTGCGGCGGGTGCTCTTCTTCGACTCGCAGGTCACCATGCGCGGCACCGCAACGAAACCGGACCCATCTTCGGCACCGACTTCGAACTCGCCGTCGCAACCGCGCGACACCCAGATTTCGTTGCGGCGCGTTCCCCAGGTGCGGCCTTCCTTGCATGGCCACATCGAGCGCTGACGCAGCAGGCGTACCGGCGCGCCGCGCAGCACTACAGGGCATGCCACCTTGCCGCCATTGGAGTCGCAGCGCACCACGCGCCGCATCAATGCAGCCGCCGGCGCGGTGGTGGCGAACTCGGCACGACAGCCCTGCTCTACCCATACCCCATCGCGGTCCAGATCCCATTCGCTGCCGCGGATACAGCTGGTTTCGGAGAGCTGGCGTACCAGTTGTACGCCGCTGGCGACATCCATCGCGCAATGCACGCGGGCCAGGTCCTTGGATTCGCAACGCACCACGCCGGAGGCTCGCTCGGCGGCACGCGCATCGACGAGCATCAGCAGCGGCAGGCACCACAAACCGCATAAGCTGATCAGCCACTTCATGCCAACAATCCTCACCCGAAACGATCGACGTCGCGCCCCCGTGGACGTGAAGATGAGAGCATCATCGATGTGAAGATAGCAATACGGCGGCGATGACAACGCCATGGCAGCGCCATGCGATCGTCCTCGTTGCACTGGCGGGTGCAGGCGGTATGGGCTGCATTGAATGGGTGGCGCGAGATGGGCGTGCACGTTCATCGGCGCAGGTTCACTGCGACCTAGCGCGACGCGGGAATCGCACTCCCGCATGGGGTTAAGAGCGGCCAAGAAAACCTGACGAGTAGTCGTCAGCAGGCATGGGAAATGCGCTCAGAATCGGGGTGACGCGCGGCACGGGCGGTACGCACCGCATCGCGCACCGGCTGCATCCGCTTGGCGATGAGAGCAGCAGATTCATTGGCTACTCTTGGTGCCTGCTGCACCGCCATTCCCTGCCAACACCTCAGGCACGTGCGAAGTCGAAGGCCAGTACGTCGGCAATCTGCGTAGTGCCGCGCAAGGCCATCAACAGCCGATCCACCCCCACCGCCACGCCGGCGCAATCGGGCAGCTGCGACAGCACCGTCAGCAGTTGCTCATCCAGCGGCAGCTGCGGCAAGCCGCGCGCCGCACGCACCGCGTTGTCGCGGGTGAAGCGCGCGCGTTGCTCCGGGGCATCGTTCAATTCGTGGTAGCCGTTGGCCACCTCATAGCCGCCCAGATACAGCTCGAAGCGCTCGGCCACCGGCGGGCTGTCGTGACGGATCCGCGCCAGCGCGCATTGGCTGGCGGGCCAGTCGTGCACCACGGTCAGCGTCTGACTGGCAAAGCCGGGCTGGATGCGATGGGTCATCAGCAGGTCCAGCCAATCGTCGCGCGTCAGTCCCTGCGGATCGATGGCAACGTCATGCAGCGCTGCACGCAGCGTGTCGACCGGGTCCAGCAACGGGTCGATGCCCAGGCGTTGCACGAACAGCTCGCGATACGTGAGCACCTGCACGCTCGCCTCGCGCTGCACCAGGGCAAGCGCGCGCTGCACCAGTGCGACGGTTTCCTGCGCCAACTTACGGTCGTCCCAACCCACCCGATACCACTCGAGCATGCTGAATTCCGGATTGTGCCGGCCGCCGGCTTCGCCGTTGCGGAACACGCGCCCCAGTTCGTAGCAATCGCCCAGGCCGGCGGCAAGCAGGCGTTTGAGCGGATATTCCGGCGAGGTGCGCAGCCAGCGCAGCGGCGCGCCAGCATCCACATGTCCGCTGAAGCGGGTGCTGAAACTTTCGATATTCGGCTCGGTGTTGCCGGCCTGCGACAGCACCGGCGTTTCCACTTCCAGCACGCTGCGCTCGGCAAAAAAGGCGCGAATGGCGGCATTGAGCTGAGCGCGCAACCGCAGCCCGGCCAGATCGAGTTGCGCTGCCGTCATGGCTGTTGGCCGTGCTCGCCCAGGAAGGCCAGCAGCCGCGCTTCGTCCCAGATGTCCACGCCCAGCGATTGCGCCTTGTCGAGCTTGGAGCCGGCCTCCTCGCCGGCCACCAGGAACGCGGTTTTCTTGGAGACGCTGCCGGCCACCTTGGCGCCTAATGCTTCGAGCCGCTGTTTGGCGGCATCGCGCGTCAAGGCGGCCAAGGTGCCGGTGATCACGACCGTCTGGCCGTCCAAGGGGCCGGCCTGCACGGCCTCGGCGTCGGGCAGGCGCGCCAGCACTGTTTCCATCGCCTGTTGTGCCGATGTGGCGAGTGCCGCATTTTCCGGGCGATCCAGCCATTGCAGCAGCGCGGCGACCACTGGTGCGGGCACGCCGGCCTGCAATAACGCGTCGCTGCCGACAGTGCGCAGCGCATCGAACGACGGCACCGCCGCCGCCAGTTGCTGCGCGCGCACCGGCGTCACCTTGGGAATGTCCATGTCTTCCAGCACGCTGGCAAAACTCAAGGCATCGCGCAGCTTGGGCGATGGCGGGTGCGCATCGCCGATGCGCACGCCACGTTGCAGCAAATCGTCGATGGCCTGCTGGTTGCCCGGCTGATCGAGGAAGTGCCCGAGCGAACGCGCCACTTCGCCACCGATATCGGGCACGCGCTTGAACAGCGGCCACGGCAGATGGCGGATCAGCTCCAGATCGCCGAACCACGCCGCCAAGGCCTTGGCCGTACTCTCGCCCACATGCTCGATGCCCAGCGCGAACAGGAAGCGCTCCAGCGTGGTGTCGCGCGATGTTTCGATCGCCTCGATCAGGTTCTCCGCCCATTTGGTGGCGATCTTGCGGCGGTTCCAATCGAACCCCTTGAACTGCAAACGCAGAACATTGGCCTGCCAGTTTTCAGGTGGAGCAGCATCAGCATTGGCTAGATCCACGCCCTGCAGCCCGATCAAACCTTCCAGCGCGCGGTAGTTGCTCTCGGCCAAATGCTCGCGCGCCTCGCGCAAGAACGCATGCGGACTGTCGGCGGTGCTGATCAGGCGCAGTTGCAGCAGTTGATCGACGGTGAGCAGATACAGATCGGCCACACCTTGCACCAGCCCGCTATCGACCAGCACCTCGATGAATTTCTCGCCCAGACCGTCGACATCCATCGCACGCCGCGACACGAAATGCCGAAACGCCTCCTTGCGCTGCGCCGGGCAGGTCAACTCGCCCGAGCACCGCCATACCGCCTGGCCTTCTTCGCGCACGATCTCCGACCCGCACACCGGGCACTGGGTAGGCATGCGCCATTCCTGCGTGCCCGGCGGGCGCTGGTCGGCGACCACGCCGGCCACTTCCGGAATCACATCGCCGGCACGGCGCACGATCACCGTATCGCCCACGCGCACATCCAGCCGCGCAATCTGGTCGGCGTTATGCAAGGTCGCGTTGGTGACGATCACGCCGGCCACATGTACCGGCTTCAGTCGCGCCACCGGCGTCGCCGCACCGGTACGCCCGATCTGGATCTCGATCGCCTCCACCGTGGTGGATTGCTCCTGCGCCGGGAATTTGTGCGCAATCGCCCAGCGCGGCGCGCGCGAAACAAACCCCATCTCACGCTGGCCGGCCAGATCGTCGAGCTTGTACACCACGCCATCGATATCGAAGGCCAGCCCGTCGCGCGCCGCGCCAATGCGTTGGTAGTACGCCAACAAACCCTCGCTACCATGCACCACTTCGACCAGCTGGCTGACCGGAAATCCCCAGTCGCGCAATTGCGCCAGGATGGCCGAATGCGTCTGCGGCAAGGCGCCGTCGCGCACTTCGCCCACGCCATACGCAAAAAAACTGAGTGGGCGCTGCGCGGTGATGCGCGCATCCAGCTGCCGCAGCGAACCGGCCGCACCATTGCGCGGATTGGCCAGCACCTTGCCGCCCTGCGCACGCATCTGCGCGTTGTACGCCTCGAACGCGGCGCGCGGCATGTAGACCTCGCCGCGCACTTCCAGCACCTTCGGCCAACCCTGCCCACGCAAACGCAGCGGAATCGCCTTGACCGTGCGCAGATTGGCGCTGACATCCTCGCCGGTGGCGCCGTCGCCACGGGTCGCACCTTGCACGAACTCGCCATCTTCGTAGCGCAGGCTGATCGCCAGGCCATCGAGTTTGGGTTCGGCCGAGAACACCGGTTGTTTGAGCTCCAGCCGCTCGCTGATGCGACGGACGAACTCGCTCACTTCCTCATCGCTGAAGGCATTGCCCAGCGACAACATCGGCAGCGCATGCCGCACTTCGGCAAAGCGCGACGCGGCCAGATACCCCACCCGCTGTGTCGGCGAATCGGCACTGGCCAGCGCCGGGTGCTCGGCTTCCAGCGCATCCAGCTCACGCATCAGGCGGTCGTAATCGACGTCGGCCATCTGCGGCTCGTCGAGCACGTGATAGCGGTAGTTCGCGTCTTCGATTCGACGACGTAAGGCATCGATGCGCTGAGCGGGATCCGGGCTGACAGTCATACGATCGCTGGGCTGGCACTGGGCCGCCCATTCTAACGGGCCATGCCGATGCGCAAGCGATGATACGCCTGACTCCGGCGCCCGATCTGGTGCCCCTGACCGGATCGACCGATCCAGGCAAGCGCGCAAGCCCAGAGGCGACGCCGCCAGCGCCTGGGTCGCGACCGGCCAGCAAACCCGGCAGGATGTGCCCGCGCGTGGTTGGGCGCGATGGGCGCGCCGGACTACCGGATCTGCCCGCTGACGGCCGACAGCGTGCCGCCCGGGGATTTCCCGATAGGCAGACCGGCACAAACCCGCTAGCGTGGCGCCCTCTTCGCCGTCCCCGTCTGGAGCTCACCCGTGTCGTTGCCCGTCTCGCGCCGTTCGTTTCTCAGCCTTGCCACCACTGGCATGGCGGTTTCCGCATTGGGGCTGGCACCCGCGGCTGAGGCGGCCCGCAAACGCGCAGCCGCGCCGGCAGCGCCGGGCGTCGCACCGGCGGCAGGGACGGTGTTGCTTAATCTCAACGAACACCCGCTTGGCCCCGCTCCGGCGGCGCTGGATGCCGCAACGCGGTCGCTGGCGCGGTCGGGCCGCTACCTGCAGGAGATGGAGCAGGACCTGCGCAATCTGATGACCGGCGAACTGCAACTGCCCAACGACCATCTGGCGCTATTTCCCGGGTCCAGGGATGCGCTCAATCGCGCCAGCAACCTGTTCACCTCGGCCCGCGCCGGCCTGGTGGTGGCGGACCCGAGCTTCGACCCGGTGATCGACAGCGCCACTGACCGCGGCGTGCAGGTGCGCAAGGTGCCGCTGCGTGCCGATGGCGCGCACGACGTCAAGGCGATGGCCAAGGCCGACCCGACCGCCGGCCTGATCTATCTGTGCAATCCCGGCAATGCCACCGGCAGCATCACCCCGCGCAGCGACATCGAATGGCTGCTGGCCAACAAGCCGGCCAGCGCGGTGCTGGTGGTCGACGAGGCCTACATCCACTACAGCAACGAGCCGTCGATGGTCGACCTGGTGCGTCAGCGCCAGGACCTGATCGTGCTGCGCAGTTTCTCCAAACTCTATGGCATGGCCGGCCTGCGCCTGGGCGCGGCGCTGGCCCCACCGGGTCTGCAGACCAAGCTCGCCAGCTTCGGCAGCAACCCGTTGCCGGTGCCGGCGATGGCGGCCGGCATCGCCAGCCTGCGCGACCCGCAACTGGTGCAGACCCGGCGCGCGGACAACGCACGCGTGCGCGATGAAACCATTGCCTGGCTCAAGAGCAAGGGCTACACCTGCCTGCCCACGCAAGCGAACTGCTTCCTGCTGGACGTCAAGCGCGAGGCCGGCGTGTTTGCCGATTCGATGCAGAAGCAGGGCGTGATCGTCGGCCGCAGCTGGCCGATCTGGCCCAAGCGCGTGCGCGTGACCGTCGGCACCGAGGCAGAGATGGTGCGGTTCCGCGAGGCGTTTACCAAAGCCAAGCGCTAACCCTTCTCCCCTCGGGGCATTGTCTGCCTTTATGGGGGAGAAGGTGCCCCGCGGAGATCAGCCACCACCTGCCATGACAAACGCGTCGCCACGCGCCGTCAGACATGCAGCACCGACTGCTCTCCTGCCTCGCCTTCCGTACCCTCCAACTCTGGCTCGCGCTTGTGCCGCGGGCACCCGAAGGCACGCGCGCCGATGGCGCGCAAGCGGCGTCTTATCGCCCCGTCGAGAGACTAGCTACTGCTCCAACGCGTCGCGCTGCGGTGTGCGCAGCGTGCGCCGTATCCACAGATAGCTGATAACGAAGGTCAGCCCCATCGAGCCGGCATTCCACAGCAACAACTCGCGCAGCATCGGCGGGCCTTGCAGGATGTGCGCGTAGTAACGGCGATCCAACAGCGCGATCGCATGCGGCAGGAATACGCTGATGAAGGGCGTCGGCACTGGCGCGACCAGCAGGGTGATGGCAGCGGCGAAACTGCCCACCACCCACGGCGAGTTGCGCGGGCGTTTGCGCAGGCGCGCGGTGATCAACGAAAAGATCCACAACAGCGGCATTGCCAGAATCGCCCACAGCACCAGCAGCAAGGCCACCGCCAACACGCCCTGCAGACTCAACATCGCTCAACTCACCAGCGCGGGGATTTGGTCAGCGGCGGTGCCTGGTGCTGACGATCGTAGGCACGTAGTTCGTCGCGGATATGCGCCACGCGCTGGCGACCCAGCGCATTGCGGCTGTCGTCCAGCACCACGCCATCCAGCAACTCGGCCATGCGCTGCACGGTCGGCAGCATCTTTTCCCAGGCATCCAGCGCGGTCATCGGCGCCGGCAGGGTCAGGAAGAACGCAATCGCCGGGGTCTGCATCTCGCGGATGTTGGCCATATCGAAGCTCCCCGGCTTGAGGATGCTGGCCATGCTGAAGATCGGCCCACGCTCCGGGTGCCCTTCCACCAGGCGGTGGAACACATTCATGTGGCCGAACACCAGGCCGGTTTTTTCCGCGGCAACCACCACGTCTTCGCCACGCAGGATCTGGCCGGCCTTGGCCGCCACGAACAGCGACACGATCTTGTCGAAGTCCTGATTGGGGCGCTTGCCGACGTCGTTGCCGCCGGCCGCATCCTGGTCGTCCAGGTTGAGCTCGCTCTGTTCGGCGCTGCCTTCGCTGCGCGCGAATGGGTCTGCTTCAATCCCCGCATCGCCGGAAATCACCGGCTCGCGGCGTTCGCGCGGTTGGCCGTCGTCCTTGTCGACGCGACGCCCCTGCGGCGATTTCTTCGGGCGGCCGAACAGAAAAATTGCAGCGACCAGCAGCAATCCCGCGATCAGGATCCCGATCCGGATCATGGCCATGTCGGACATTCAGCGTGCCTCCGCATAAGAGTGACAGGTGTCGATATTCCAACAAGCATGGCACGTCATGCCGCACCCGCCAAACGTGCCGCTTCTTCCAGGTCCACGCTGACCAGACGGCTGACGCCCGGCTCGCGCATGGTCACGCCCGACAACTGGCGCGCCGCTTCCATGGTCGCCTTGTTATGGCTGACGAACAGGAACTGCACCTTCTCGCTCATCTCGCGCACCATGTTGGCCAGGCGGCCGACATTGGCTTCGTCCAGCGGTGCGTCCACCTCGTCCAGCAGGCAGAACGGCGCGGGATTGAGCTGGAAGATCGCAAACACCAGCGCCACGGCAGTCATCGCCTTTTCGCCACCGGACAGCAGCGAAATGCTGGACACGCGCTTGCCCGGCGGGCGCGCCATGATGGTCACGCCGGTGTCGAGCAGGTCTTCGCCGGTGAGTTCCAGATACGCGTGCCCACCGCCGAACAGGCGCGGATACAGCGCCTGCACGCCGGAGTTGACGCGATCGAAGGTGTCCTTGAAGCGGCCGCGGGTTTCGCGGTCGATCTTGCGGATGGCGTCTTCCAACGTTTCCAGTGCGGTATTGAGGTCCAGGTTCTGCGCGTCCAGATATTCCGAGCGCTGCGCGGCCTCGCCGTACTCCTGGATCGCAGCCAGATTCACCGGCTCCAGGCGCCGCATGCGCCCGTCGATCTGGTTCACCGCCGCTTCCCATTCGGCCACGTTGGCGGACTCGGGCAGGCCGTTGACCACGTCTTCGAGCACGAAGCCGGCCTTGACCACCGCAGCAGACAACTGCTCGGCGTTGAGCACCAGTGCCTGTTGATCGAGCTTGCGCTGGTTGATGCGCTCGCGCTGCGCCAGCGCCTGCTCGTCGCGCTGCTGGCGGGTCTGCTCGAAGCTGCGCAACTCACCGTCGATGCTGTCGAGCAACGTGCGCGTCTCGCTGAGCACGCGCTCGGTGCGGACGCGCTCGCTGAGCGCGGCCTGATGTTCGTGCTCCAGCGTTTCCACCGGCGAATCGCCGTCGCTGAGCTGGGCCACCAGATCTTCCAGGCGCGTATCGAGCTGGCCGCGCTGGCTGTCCATGCGCTCCAGGGTCTGGCTGAGCGAGGTGATCTGGGTGCGCTGCGATTCCAGCGTGAGCGCCAGCGCATGCATCGCATCGCGCACGCCGCGCGCGGCATCGCGCGCCTGGTCGCGCGCATCGGTGAGCTGGCGGCGTTCGTTTTCCAGCGCCTGCCGCGTGCCCTGCAGATCACCCATCAGGGTGACCGCATCTTCGAGTTTCGCGCGGGCCTCGCGGGCCTGTTCGCGGCTGGTATCCAGCGTTTCCAGCAACTGCGACAACTCGGTTTCGATGCGCTCGATGCGCGTGCGCGCCGCATCGACCTTGCCCTGCTGGCTCTGCAACTGACCAGCCAGTTCCGACACGCTGCGGTGCGCCATGTACAGCTGGCGCTGCGCGTCTTCGCGCTGTTGTTCGGCGGCCAGCGATTGCTCGCGGAAGCTGGAAAGACGCTGTTCGAGCTCGGCTTCGCGCTCCTGCAAGGTATCGATCTGCGTGCGCAGTTCCTGAATGTCGCGCTCGCGCAGCAAGGCGCCCTGCTTGGCCGCGCCGGAGCGCGACACGCGCACCCAGCCCTCGCCCAAGCGCTCGCCATTGCGGGTGATCACCGAGTCGCCTTCCGGCAACGCGGCTTGCAACGCGCGTGCGGCCTGCAGGTCATCAGCGGCGTGCAGCCGCGCCAGCAGACGACGAATCGCGATCGGCCCCTGCACTTTCGCTGCCAATGAGGTCGGTGCAAAGGTGGCGGCATCGGCGGCGTTGGACACCAGCGCGATGCGGCCTTCGCCCAACTCGCCCAACGCGTCGACCAACTGTTCGGGCGCCTCCACCAGCACGCCTTCGATCAACTGCCCCAGCGCGCTTTCGACGGTGTTTTCCCAACCGCTTTCCACCGTGATGCGCTCGCCCACGCGCGCTGCCGAATCCAGCCCGCGCGACTTCAGCCACGCCACCGCCGCACCCTGCTCCTGGCCGAGGGCGGCCTGCTGCAGGGTTTCCAGCGACGACAGCCGACCGCGCGCGGCCTGCGCCTGCTTGCGCACTTCGGCCAGCTCGCCCTGGCTGGCGCGCTGCTGTTCCTGCAGACCGCTCAATGCGTGCTTGCGCGCCTCGACCTGCTCGGTCAACCCGTCCAGCGACGCCTTTTGCGTTTCATGGCGCAGCTCGATCTGCTCGAACGCCTCGGCCAGTGCATCCAGATCCAGCCCGGCGCGTTCGTTGACCAGCGCTTCGCGGCGGCGGTCGGCCTCCAGCGATTGGCGGTCCAGATAATCGACACGCGTGCGCTCCACTTCGCCGGCGCGCGAGGCTTCGCCGGTGTCGCGGTTATGGGTTTCCCAGCGCTGCTGCCAGTCGGCCAGCCGCGCCTCGGCTTCGCGCAGCGACTCCTGGCGGAATTCATGGTACTCGCGCAGCTGTTCCAGCTGCGGTTCGGCCGCATCCACCGCCTCGCGCAGCACCGCCAGTTTTGCCGAGTCGCCGCTGATGTGCTGGGTCAGTTCCTGCAGCTGGCTCTGCGCCTCATCGCGCGCCTTGTGCAAGCGATGCGCCAGTTCGCGCTGATGCTGAATCTGCTGCTCGATGCGCGCCAGCGCGCTGCCCACCTGGTAGACATCGGCCTGCGCCTTGGCCACCGCGTCGGCGGCTTCTTCGCGGCGCACGCGCCCGGTTTCGATCCGCGCTTCGGCATCGCGCTGGTCGGCGATCAGCTGCTGCAGGCGGGTTTCTTCCTGATTCAACTTTTCGCGCAGGCCCTGCAATTGCCCGTCCAGGCCGCGGTACTGCAGCGCCTTCCATTCGGCATCCTTGATCCGGCGTTCTTCCTGCAAGGCCTGGTATTGCTCGGCCTGACGCGCCTGGCGCTGCAGATGCGCCAACTGCTTGGTGATCTCTTCGCGCAGGTCGCCCAGGCGGTCGAGGTTTTCGCGGGTGTGGCGGATGCGGGTTTCGGTTTCCTTGCGGCGTTCCTTGTACTTGGAAATGCCGGCGGCTTCTTCCAGATACACGCGCAGATCTTCCGGGCGCGCCTCGATGATCTGGCTGATCATGCCCTGCTCGATGATCGAGTAGCTGCGCGGCCCCAGGCCGGTCCCCAGGAACAAATCGGTGATGTCGCGACGCCGGCACTTGGTACCGTTGAGGTAATAGGCGCTGTTGCCGTCGCGGCTGACCAGGCGCTTGACCGAGATCTCGTTGAACGAGGCGAACTCGCCGGTGATGGTGTGATCGGAGTTGTCGAAGATCAGTTCCACCGTCGCTTGCGACACCGGCTTGCGCGCCGAGGAGCCGGAAAAGATCACATCGGTCAGCGAGTCGCCGCGCAGCCGGCTGGCCGAGCTTTCGCCCATCACCCAACGCACCGCATCGATGATGTTGGACTTGCCGCAGCCATTGGGGCCGACGATGCCGGTCATGTTGGTGGGCAGGTGCAACGTGGTCGGGTCGACGAACGACTTGAAACCGGACAGCTTGATCGTGGACAGGCGCATGGGACGGGCGGGTTCCGGGCACCGCGCGGACACAGCCGGCAGGCGCTTTTCCTGTGGAGCCGGCACCTAAGCCCTTGATCGGCAAGATCTGCAGGCCGTGGAACCGACAATGGGGCATGAGTATAACGGTGCCGTCGCTACGCTGCGGCTGGCCGTAAAACACGAAGGGCGCCTAACAAGGCGCCCTTCGGTTCACACATGCAGCAAGGATCAGGCGTCGGATTCGACGATGACCTTGACCGAGGTTTCCACATCGGCGTGCAGGTGCAGCACAACGTCGTACTCGCCGACATTGCGGAATGCGCCTTCGCCCAGGATCACTTCGCTCTTTTCCAGCGGCAGGCCGGCGGCGGTGAACGCCTCGGCGATGTCGCGCGGGCCAACCGAGCCGTACAGCTTGCCTTCGGTGGACGCGTGCGCGCCGATGGTGACGCTGGCGCCTTCGAACTTGGTGGCGCGGGTCTGTGCATCGGCCAGGATGGTGTTGGCCTTGGCTTCGTACTCGGCGCGCTTGGTTTCGAACGCTTCGACGTTGGCAGCGGTGGCAGGAACGGCCTTGCCCTGCGGCACGAGGAAGTTACGGCCGTAGCCCGGCTTGACGCTGACCTTGTCGCCCAGGTTGCCCAGGTTGGTCACTTTCTGCAGAAGAATCAGATCCATGGTGGTGCTCCGTTATTCGTTAGCGCTGGCGCTTTGGCCGACGCAACGGGTGCTGTCCGAAAAGACGGGATTCGGGAATCGGGATTTGGGAATCGCAAGAGCACGATCAACACCGCATCTCGAATGACCGGCCTCTATCAATTTGATAACCCGCACATGGATGTGCGGGCTTTTGTGAGGGACTCACACAAAACCGTGCGGGCTCTTGTGAGGGACTCACATCAACGACTCGGATTAGACGTCGTGATTGTCCGTGTACGGGATCAGCGCCAGGAAACGCGAGCGCTTGACGGCCGTCGCCAGCTGACGCTGGTACTTGGACTTGGTACCAGTCACGCGGCTCGGCACGATCTTGCCGTTCTCGGTGAGGTACTGACGCAGGGTGTTGAGATCCTTGTAATCGATCTCTTTGACGCCCTCGGCGGTGAACTTGCAGAACTTGCGACGACGGAAGAACTTGGACATGACAGCGCTCCTTAAGCGGCTTCGGCGTTGTCGCCGTCGGTATCGGTGGCAGCGGGGGCTTCGCCCTCTTCATCGTCGCGACGACGACGCTCGCTACGCTCGGGCTTGTCGCCCTTCTCGTCCTTGCTCTTCATGATCAGCGACTGCTCGGTGTCCGGGCCATCGCGCTTGACGACCAGGTGACGCAGCACCGCATCGTTGAAGCGGAAGCTTTCCACCAGCTCGCTCAGCACGGCCTGGTCGACTTCGATGTTGAGCAGCACGTAGTGCGCCTTCACCAGGTTCTGGATCGGGTAGGCCAGCTGACGACGGCCCCAGTCTTCCAGACGGTGGATGGTGCCGTTACCGCCTTCGATCAGCGACTTGTAGCGCTCGATCATGGCCGGAACCTGCTCGCTCTGGTCCGGATGGACCAGGAACACGACTTCGTAATGACGACTCATGTTGTTTTACCTTTCGGATGTGGCCACGTGGGCCGGACAGCTCCCCGGTGGTCCGCGCGAAGCGGCCGGTGGAGCAAGGGTTCCCGCCCGGAATCGGGCAGGAAGCAGGAAAGTATGGCAGTTCAAGTGCTTAGCCGCAACCGGGCGCACTGCTGTAAAGGCTTTAACGCCCCTCTCCCATCGGGAGAGGGGTTGGGGTGAGGGTGCAAAGCCCTGGCGACTTTCGACCGCGCTTGGCTTCGCCTCCGTCCCCTCATCCGCTCCTTCGGGGCAGCTTCTACCGATGAGAAAAGGAAACACTCCGACGCTGCTTGGCTTAACTCTTTAGATCAGCGGTGCTCGGCTTCGGTGGTGAAGCTTTCGCCGCAACCGCACTCGGCAGTGGCGTTGGGGTTGCTGAAGGTAAAGGTCTCGCTCAGCCCGTGCTTGCCGAAGTCGATGCAGGTGCCGTCCACCAGCGGCAGGCTGGTCGGGTCGACAAAGATGCACACCCCGCCCTGCTCGAACACCGCATCGTCGTCGCGCTTCTCGCGCGCCAGGTCGGTGATGTGGCCCCAGCCGGAGCAACCGGTCTTGGTCACGCCAAAGCGCAGACCCAACGCACCCGGGGTCTGCTGCACGAAACGCTGCACGCGTTCCAGCGCGGCGGGGGTGAGGCTGATGGTCATGCGGGTACTCCAACACAATGGCGTCAAGTATAGGGGCCGACCGGGCGAATCGGCATGCAGTCCAGATGGGGCCGGCCACGCCTGCACGCAAGCCGCTACGTCGCCTGCCTGTTCAGGCGCTCGCGCCAGCGCGGTCGCAGCCAGTAAACTCGCAGGCCATTCAAGATCGCTACGGCGAGGAACAGTCATGACGGTGGTCAGCGTTGAACATGCGCTTGCGGGCAAGCTCCCCGACAGCGGCGAAGTCACGGTACGGGGGTGGGTGCGCACGCTGCGCGGATCTGCCGGACTGGCCTTCATCAACGTGACCGATGGCTCGTGCTTCGCTCCGATCCAGGTGGTGGCCAACGACACGCTGGCCAATTTCGACGAGATCAAGCGCCTGACCAGCGGCTGCTCGCTGATCGCCAAGGGTGTGCTGGTGAAGTCGCAGGGCAAGGGCCAGTCGTTCGAGATCCAGGCCAGCGCTGTCGAAATCGTGGGCTGGGTCGAAGACCCGCTGACCTACCCGATCCAGCCCAAGCCGATGACGCCGGAGTTCCTGCGCGAAGTGGCGCATCTGCGCCCACGCACCAATCTGTTCGGCGCGGTGACGCGCATCCGCAACTGCCTGGCGCAGGCGGTGCACCGCTTCTTCCACCAAAACGGCTTCAACTGGATCAGCACCCCGATCATCACCACCTCCGATGCCGAAGGCGCCGGGCAGATGTTCCGCGTCTCCACGCTGGACATGGTCAACCTGCCGCGCGATGCCACGGGCAATGTGGATTTCAGCCGCGACTTCTTCGGCAAGGAAACCTTCCTCACCGTGTCCGGCCAGCTCAACGTGGAGGCGTACTGCCTGGCGCTGAGCAAGGTCTACACCTTCGGGCCGACGTTTCGCGCAGAAAACAGCCACACCACGCGCCACCTGGCCGAGTTCTGGATGATCGAGCCGGAAATCGCTTTCGCCGATCTGGCCGAAGATGCGCGCCTGGCCGAGCAGTTCCTGAAGTACCTGTTCCGCGCGGTGCTGGACGAGCGCGGCGACGATCTGGCGTTCCTGGCCGAGCGCGTGGACAAGAACGCGATCAGCAAGCTGGAGGCCTTCATCAATGCGCCGTTCGAGCAGATCGATTACACCGAGGCGGTAAAGCTGCTGCAGAACTCGGGCAAGAAGTTCGACTTCCCGGTCGAATGGGGCCTGGACCTGCAGACCGAACACGAACGCTGGCTCACCGAAGAGCACATCGGCCGCCCGGTGGTGGTGACCAATTATCCCGAGCACATCAAGGCGTTCTACATGCGCCTGAACGACGACGGCAAGACCGTGGCGGCAATGGACGTACTGGCGCCGGGCATCGGCGAAATCATCGGCGGCAGCCAGCGCGAAGAGCGCCTGGATGTGCTGGATGCGCGCATGGCTCAGTTCGGTCTGGATAAGGACCACTACAGCTGGTATCGCGATTTCCGTCGCTACGGCTCGGTGCCGCATGCCGGCTTCGGCTTGGGCTTCGAGCGCCTGGTGGTGTACGTGTGCGGGCTGAGCAATATCCGTGACGCCATCCCCTACCCGCGCGCGCCGGGCAGCGCGGAGTTCTGATGTGAGCACAGCGGCGGCCACCGTCACGATGTATCGCCCGTTGGGGCCGGAGGAATACGCACTGGTGCGTGACTCCGGCTTCCGACGCTGGCCACCGCGATTGCCGGAGCAGCCGATCTTCTATCCGGTCACCAATCAGCGCTATGCCGAAGAAATCGCATCACGCTGGAACGTCAAGGACAGCGGCGTGGGCTATGTGGCGCAGTTCGATGTGCTCGCCGCGTTCGTCGACCAGTACGCCATTCAAAAAGTCGGCGGCGCGCATCACACCGAGTGGTGGATTCCGGCCGAAGACCTGGACAAGTTCAACGAGGCGATCGTCGGTCTTATCACGATCATTGCCCGCTTTGACGCTCCGCCTGCCGAGCCCCGCACATGACCCTGTTCTTCGCGCTGTGTTTTGTCGGTGTCGCCGTTGCCGGGCTGACCGCGCTGCTGATCTTCTGGCCGCTGACCCTGGTGCACCTGCGCGACCGACACCCAGATGCGTTGGCCAGCTTCGGCGACCCGGCCTTCATCAGCCCGACCGCGTGGCGCTGGTTGTTGGCGCGCCGCTACCGCAGCTACCGCGACAGTGCCCTGTCCGGTCTGGCCACACCCGCCTGGCTGTCGCTGCTGACCATTTTTTTCGGCCTGGGCATGGCGGCCCTGCTCGGGCTGCTTTCCAAGGTACTGGCATGAACATCATCGACATCGACGCAGCCCACAGCTCCGACGGCCGCGATCAGTGGTGGCTGGCGACCATCGGCCGTACGCTGATCTGGGCGCGCCTGCGCATCAAGGAAGCCGGCACTGCCGAAGTGCTGGACAGCGATGGCAAGACGTTGGCCTACGACAGTGAAGACACCGCACGCGCGGCCTTGTTCGATGCCGAATTCGTGGCATTGGACGGGCTGGACGAAGAAGATGCGCTGATGCGCGGCTTTTCGCTGCATGAGGTGTCGCCACCGCGCGGCGATAACGATGCCGACCTGCGCGCACGCATGGTGGTGACCATGGGCGGCCGCGCCTGAGATGTACGCACCGCGCGCGTTCGCACAGACCGATCTGGCGCTGCTGGACTGGCTGCTGGCGCACGACCCGTTCGTCACCCTGATCAGTCAGAGCGACGACGGACAACCAGCCATCTCGCACCTACCGGTGCTGTATCGGCGCGACGACCAGCAGGTGCTCATCGAGGGCCACTGGGCACGCCCCAATCCGCAAGCGCGCCATGCGGGCGATGCGGTGATCGTCGTGCAGGGGCCGCACGCCTATGTGTCGCCGGGCTGGTATCTGGACAAGGAAGCGGCCGCGCGCGTGCCGACCTGGAATTACGCCATCGCGCATCTGCATGGGCAATGCACCGAGCTTGCCGATGAAGATGCGGTGAGCGATTTGATCGGCCGGATGAGCACGCACTGCTCGAGCAACGCATCGGCAGCGACTGGCAGTTCGAGATG
Organism: Xanthomonas dyei; assembly: GCF_002939865.1. Lineage (GTDB taxonomy): Bacteria > Pseudomonadota > Gammaproteobacteria > Xanthomonadales > Xanthomonadaceae > Xanthomonas > Xanthomonas dyei. The sequence goes on along the minus strand of NZ_MDEE01000053.1, from coordinate 10,024 downwards.
GAGCGCGACAGCCATCGTCGGCAATTGCGTGGGCTGATCGGCTTCCGCTTCGTGCCAAGCCGCATCGAACTCACCTTCAAGCTCAGCCAGAACCATCCGGCCGGCAATGTTGCAGCAGTGGCCGATGCCCTGGAGCAGCAACGTTCAAGCGATGCGCAGGACGTGGCCGCACTGATGCGCAATGCATTGCGCGCGCCAGAGCTGATCGCCTTGGCATTGCGTTCGCGTTCCTGCACCACCGCTTTATGGCCCACCTCTGGCTTGCTTCCTCCCCGTCGTCATCTGGAATACTGCACGCATGAACGAGCTCAACCATTTACTTGAAAACAACCGCGCCTGGTCCGAGCGTATCCGTCGCGAAGATCCGGAATTCTTCTCCAAACTGTCGACGCAGCAGACCCCGGAATATTTGTGGATCGGCTGCTCCGACTCGCGCGTGCCGGCCAATCAGATCATCGACATGGCACCGGGCGAAGTGTTCGTGCATCGCAATATCGCCAATGTGGTGGTGCATACCGATCTGAACTGCCTGTCGGTGATCCAGTTCGCCGTCGACGTGCTCAAGGTCAAGCACATCCTGGTGGTGGGCCATTACGGCTGCGGCGGCGTGTTCGCCAGCCTGACCCAGAAGCGCATGGGCCTGGTCGACAACTGGATCCGCCACGTCACCGATGTGGCCGACAAGCACGAAGCCTGCCTGCACGATGCCGGCGATCTGCCGGTGCAGCATGCGCGTCTGTGCGAGCTCAACGTGCTGGAACAGGTGGTCAACGTCTGCCGCACCACCATCGTGCGCGATGCGTGGGAGCGTGGGCAGGAGCTGTGCGTGCATGGCTGGGTCTACAGCCTGCGCGACGGCCATGCGCACGATCTGGGCATGTCCATCGACCGCGCCGACCTGCTGCAGGAACGTTACGACGCGGCACTGGCGAAAATTCAGGCCGACCACGCCGAACGCTGAGTCGGCGCTGCATGTGTGACCGACCGCGGCGCCCATCGGCGTCGCGGTTGGCTATGCTGGAGACCTTCTGCGCCGAGGAATGTCGATGCTGGTCCCGCCGATCAACCTGCATGCCTGGATCGAGCAATACCGCCACCTGCTCAAACCGCCTGTCGGCAACAAGTGCATCCAGCAGGATGGCTTCATCATCATGATCGTCGGCGGGCCCAACGCGCGCACCGACTATCACTACGACGAAGGCCCGGAGTGGTTCTTTCAGCTCGAAGGCGAGATGGTCCTGAAGGTGCAGGATGCGGGCATGCAACGCGACATCCCGATCCGCGCCGGCGAGATCTTTCTGCTGCCGCCGAAGGTGCCGCATTGCCCGCAGCGCGCCGACGGTTCGATCGGCCTGGTCATCGAGCGCGAACGTCTGCCGCACGAACAGGATGGCCTGCAGTGGTATTGCCCGCAGTGCAATCACAAGCTGTATGAGGCGATGTTTCCGCTAGAAAATATCGAAACCGACTTCCCGCCGGTGTTCGATCACTTCTATCGCTCGCTGGCACTGCGGACCTGCACGCAGTGCGGGCATCTGCATCCTGCGCCGGAGCGCTATGCTGCAGTCGAGGCCTGAGTTGCGCTGGCGCCAGCGCATGCAATACACACGCCGGTCGCACCCACACAAGCACACAGCATGCTGCGCGCACTGATCGACCTCAAGCCGCGCGATGTGCCGCTGCGCGTGGCCTTGCGCAACACCGCAGCGGTCGTACTGCCGCTGGCGATCGGTGTGGCCACCGGGCATGTCGCCGCAGGCCTGGCGGTGTGCAGCGGCGCGCTCAACACGATGTTTTCCGATCAACCCGGGCCCTACCGCGCGCGCTTGCAACGCATGCTGATGGCGGCCCTGGCCGCTGGCCTGGCGGCCTTGCTGGGCGTGTGGGTCGGCCACGACACGCCTGCCCTGGTGATCGCCGGGCTGCTGCTCGGCCTGGGTGGTGGCCTGCTGGTGGCGCTGGGCCCGGTTGCGGCGCGGGTCGGCCTGACCAGCATGATCCTGCTGGTGGTGAGTGCCGACATGCGGCTGCCGGTGGAACAGGCGCCCGGCGTGGCTGCGCTGATTTTTGCCGGTGGCCTGCTGCAGGTGTTGCTGGCCTTGGCGGCCTGGCCCTTGCAACGGTATCGCCCGGAACGCTTCGCGCTGGCCGACCTGATGCGCCAGCTGGCAGCAATCGCACGGCAACGCCCGGAAGCCAGCGCGGCGCCGCCGGCAACCCAGGAAGTGCTCGATGCCATGGTGATGCTGCACGGCGAACACCGCTCGCGCGCGATCGCGGTGCAGAGCTTTCGCATCATTGCCGAGCTCTGCGACCGCGTGCGGCTGGAGCTGCTGTCGCTGGCCGATGCCCACACCCGCCTGACCGACTCGCAGGCGCGCCCGGCGATTGAGCGCGTGCTCGAACGCAGCGCCATCGTGCTGGAGCAGCTGGCCCACACTATGACGGTGGGCGAGGACCCGGTAGCGGCCAACGCGTCGATGACCGGTTTCGACGATCTGGTCGGCGTGCTGGCGCAGTTTCAGCACGACAACGCCGATACCCGCGAGCGCCGGCTGGTGCGTGTGGCGGTGGCTCGCGCGCAGGGATTGGGCGGGCAGTTGCGCGCCTTGATCCGCAACGCGCACTGGGCCAGCAGCCGCGGCGAAATCCAGGCGCAATTGGCCGAAGCGCGGCTACCGGCAGCGCTGCGCCCGGCCGCGACCTGGGCGACATTGCGGGCAAACCTGGATCTGTCGTCGGTGGCGTTCCGGCATGCGCTGCGTTGCGGCGTATGTCTGGCACTGGCCATTGCCTTCCAACGCTGGCAACAGATTCCGCACGGTTTCTGGATTCCGATGACCACCGCGATCGTGCTCAAACCGGATTTCGGCGGCACGTTCAGCTTTGGCGCCTTGCGCGTGGCCGGCACCTTCATCGGGTTGTTGGTGGCCACACTGCTGGCCCATTTTGCGATGGATGGCGCCGGTATCCGCATGGCCCTGCTGGCGCTGTTCTGCCTGGGTTTTCGGTTGTTGACCCAGGTGAACTACGGCATCGGCGTGGCGTTTCTCACCGGCATGCTGGTGCTGTTGCTGTCCTTCGAAGGCATGACGCCCGGCGAGGCAGTCGGTGCGCGGCTGCAGGCCACCGTGGCCGGCAGCGCGCTGGCGCTGATCGCCTACGCGCTATGGCCGACGCGCGAGCGTCGGCATATCCGCGCCTCGCTGGCGCAGTTGCTCACGGCCTATCGCGAGCATCTGCACAACCTGTTGCTGGGCCAGATGGATCGGCTGAGCGACAGCCGCGCGGCCGCACGCGTGGCGCGCACCAATGCGCAGGCATCGATCGAACGCCTGCGCGGCGAGCCACGCAGCCGCCGCAATCTGCACGAACTCAAGCTGGCCGAATCGCTGCTGGCCAACGGCAACCGGCTGATCCGCGCCACCCTGCTGTTGGAGGCGGTGCTGCGCGATGGTCACCCGTTGCCGTCGCTGGATGCACTGCCCGCCTTCGCCGATGACGCCGACCAGGCGCTGGCCGAGCTGATCGCGTGCCTGCGCAACGGCGGCACGCCGGCTGCGGCCACGCTACGCAGCGCCGAGCGCAAACTCTCCGATGCGCTGGCCGCGCTGCCGGATGGTTCGCCGACCACCGCCGCGCTTGCCGACACCATCGACCGCGTCACCGACAGCATCGGCACGCTCACCCATCTGCTGCGCCCTGCCCGACCGGCCTCGACCGAGACGCCTGCGGTGCATGACGGCGCGCAAGGTGCTGGCGGGTAAACTGCCGTATCGATCCAAAGCACGCGAGCCCGATGAGCACCGACCCGCTGTCCCGTTCCCACGCCGTAGCGCTGGATGCTGCCGACCCGTTGCGCAGCCTGCGTGACGCCTTTGTGTTCCCGCAGCACGATGGCCGGGACCAGACCTATTTCGTCGGCAATTCGCTGGGCCTGCAACCGCGTCGGGCCCGCGCGATGGTGAGCGAAGTGCTCGATCACTGGGGCGCGCTTGCGGTGGAAGGCCACTTCACCGGCCCCACCCAATGGCTGACCTATCACCAGCTGGTGCGCGACGGCCTGGCGCGCGTGGTCGGCGCGCAACCGGGCGAAGTGGTGGCGATGAACACCCTCAGCGTCAATCTGCATCTGATGATGGCGAGCTTTTATCGCCCCACGCCCGAGCGCGGCGCGATCCTGATCGAAGCCGGCGCATTTCCGTCCGACCGCCATGCGGTGGAATCGCAGTTGCGCCTGCGCGGGCTGGATCCGGCCACGCAGTTGATCGAAGTGGACGCCGATGCGCCCAACGGCACGTTGTCGATGGCCGCCATTGCCGATGCCATCGCCACGCACGGTGCGCGTCTGGCCCTGGTGCTGTGGCCCGGCATCCAGTACCGCACCGGCCAGGCCTTCGACCTGGGCGAAATTGCGCGACTGGCACGCGCGCAAGGCGCTGCGGTGGGTTTCGATCTGGCGCATGCGGTCGGCAACATCCCGCTGACCCTGCACGACGATGGCGTCGATTTTGCAGTGTGGTGCCATTACAAATATCTCAATGCCGGCCCCGGTGCTGTAGGCGGCTGTTTCGTGCACGCGCGCCATGCCAATAGCGATCTGCCGCGCATGGCCGGCTGGTGGGGACACGAGCAGCAGACCCGCTTCCGCATGGACCCGCAGTTCGTGCCCTCGCCCGGCGCCGAAGGCTGGCAGCTGAGCAACCCACCGGTGCTGGCATTGGCACCGCTGCGGGCATCGCTGGACCTGTTCGATCAAGCCGGCATGGCTGCGCTGCGCGCCAAGTCCGAGCAGCTCACCGGACATCTGGAACAGCTGATCCACGCACGCGTGCCGCAGGTGCTGCAGATCGTCACCCCGGCCGAGCCGGCGCAGCGCGGCTGCCAGCTGTCGTTGCGGGTGGCTGGCGGACGCGCGCAAGGGCGCGCGTTGTTCGAGCATCTGCATGCGGCCGGCGTGCTTGGCGACTGGCGCGAACCGGACGTGATCCGCATCGCGCCGGTGCCGCTGTACAACCGTTTCGGCGATCTGCACACCTTTGTGGAACAGGTGGAAACCTGGGCCGCCGGCTGAGCGCCGCACGCTGACTGCAACACCACCGGCCACGTGGCAGGCACGCGCGAAACCCGCAGACGCCCACGTACACTCCGAGCGCGCCTTCGGCAACGCAGGCGCGCGCTATAGCCAGCTGCTTCTTTCCTCACCTTTGCCGGCTCCCGCGTCCGGCCGCTGCCGGACATTGCATTGAGCCCCGTCTCCCCCCGCTCCCTGACCCTGATCGGCGCCGGCCTGGCCGGTTGCCTGCTCGCCATCCTGCTGTCGCGTCGCGGCTGGCAAGTCACCGTGTATGAACGGCGTGGCGACCCACGCATCAAGGGCTATGAATCCGGCCGTTCGATCAACCTGGCGCTGGCCGAACGCGGACGCCACGCGTTGCGTCAAGCTGGTGCCGAAGAGGCGGTGATGGCCAAGGCGGTGATGATGCGCGGCCGCATGGTGCACCCGATCGAGGGCGAACCGCAGCTGCAGCGTTACGGCCGCGACGACAGCGAAGTGATCTGGTCGATCCACCGTGCCGCGTTGAATATCGCCTTGCTGGATCTTGCCGAACAGGCCGGCGCGTCGGTGCATTTCTATCGCCGGCTGCACACAGTCGATTTCGACGCCGGCTACGCGCGGTTTATTGATGACCGCGACGATCAGCCGCACGAGATCCACTTCCAGAGCCTCATCGGCAGCGACGGTGCAGGCTCGGCACTGCGCGCGGCCATGCAACGCAAATCGCCGTTGGGCGAGCGCACCGAATTTCTGGATCATTCGTACAAGGAACTGGAAATCCCGCCGCTGCCCGGCGGTGGCTTCCGCATCGAGCGCAATGCGCTGCACATCTGGCCGCGTGGGCGCTACATGTGCATCGCGCTGCCCAACGATGGCGGCACCTTCACCGTCACCCTGTTCCTGCCCAACGCAGGCGACCCCAGCTTTGCCACCACCCGCACCGGCGAAGAAGCGCATGCGCTGTTCGCACGCGATTTTCCGGATGCGCTGCCGCTGATTCCGCAGCTCGAAGAACACTGGGAGGAGCATCCGCCCGGCCTGCTCGGCACCCTCACCCTGGAGCGCTGGCATCTGGACAGCCGCGCCTTGCTGATCGGCGATGCCGCACACGCGATGGTGCCGTTCCACGGCCAGGGCATGAACTGCGCCTTCGAAGATTGCGTGGCGTTGGCCGAGCAGATGGACGCGCACGACGATATCGGCAGCGCGTTCGCCGCGTTCGAAGCCGCACGCCGCGACGATGCCGCCGCGATCCAGCAGATGGCGCTGGAAAACTATCTGGAAATGCGCGACCGCGTCGGCGATGCCGACTTCCTGCTGCAGCGCGAACTCGAGCAGCAATTGCAGGCGCGCTGGCCCACCCGCTTCGTGCCGCATTACACGATGGTGACCTTCCTGCGCACGCGCTATTCGATTGCGTTGGCGCGCAGCGACATCCAGCGCGAAATCCTGGTGGAGGCCACGCGCGGGCACAGCGATCTGTCGCGTATCGATTGGGCGGCGCTGGAAGCGGTGGTGCACGCACGTCTGGAGCCGCTGGAAGGCGCGCACTAACAGCGGCGAAGACAACGACTGCGCTCACCGCCAGGCGGGCGCGGCCAGTGCTCGGTGAGGTATGGACCATTCGTACCCCATCTGGTCCTGAGCGCGCCGTCCACACACACCTGACGACTGCTCGCCCTGTGGTGTTAGCCGCGCCAAGGTCGTCCTCGCAGCGACGCGCAAACGCTCACGCTTCGTTCGCCGCACCTGTATCGAACAAGCCCGCACAGCAGGCGCCTGCCCCAGCGCACAGCTGCGCCTCAGCGCGCCGGCGCTGCGATGAGAGATACTAGCGGCCATTGGCGGCGCATACGCCGTGCGCCGCGGATCTGGATCTCGCACCCGCATGCCTGACAGCTTTCTCTTCTACGACCTGGAAACCTTCGGCCAGGACCCGCGCCGCACCCGCATCGCGCAGTTCGCCGCCGTGCGCACCGACGCGCAACTGCGCGTGATCGACGAGCCGATCAGCTTCTTCGTGCAACCGGCCGACGACCTGCTGCCCTCGCCGTACGCCACCATGGTCACCGGCATCACCCCGCAGCACGCGTTGCGCGAAGGCGTGACCGAAGCCGAAGCATTTGCGCGCATCGCCGAGCAGATGAGCCGCCCGCAGACCTGCACGCTGGGCTACAACTCGATCCGCTTCGACGACGAGTTCGTGCGCTGCGGGCTGTTCCGCAATTTCTACGATCCCTACGAGCGCGAGTGGCGCGGCGGCAATTCGCGCTGGGATCTGCTCGATGTGCTGCGGCTGGTACACGCATTGCGCCCGGACGGCATCAGCTGGCCGCAGCGCGAAGACGGCGCCACCTCGTTCAAGCTCGAACATCTGGCCGATGCCAACGCAGTGCGCGAAGGCGATGCGCATGAGGCCTTGTCCGACGTGTACGCCACCATCGGCATGGCGCGCAAGTTTCAGCAGCATCAACCCAAGTTGTGGGAGTACGCGTTACGCCTGCGCGACAAGCGCTTTGCCGCCAGCTTGCTCGATGTGATCGCGATGGAACCGGTGCTGCACATTTCGCAGCGCTACCCGGCCTCGCGCATGTGCGCCGCCGCCGTGCTGCCGCTGACGCGGCATCCGCGCATCGACAGCCGCGTGATCGTGTTCGATCTGGACGGCGACCCGGAGGTGTTGTTGCGGCTGAGCCCGGACGAGATCGCCGACCGGCTGTATATCCGCGCCGCCGATCTACCCGAAGGTGAGCAGCGCATCCCGCTCAAGGAAGTACATCTGAACAAGTCGCCAGCGCTGGTGGCCTGGCAGCATCTGCGCGCGCCGGATTTCCAGCGCCTGGGCCTGGACCCCGATGCAGTGCCGGCCAAGGCCGCACGGCTGCGCGAACTGGGCCCGCAGCTGGCAGAGAAGGTGCGCCAGGTCTACGGCAACGAGCGTGCCGCGGCGCCGGCCGTCAACGATGCCGATGCCTCGCTCTATGACGGTTTTCTGGCCGAAGGCGACAAGCGCCTGCTTGCCCAGGTGCGCGCCAGCGCGCCGGACGAACTGGGCGCGCTGGAAACACGGTTTCGCGACCCACGCCTGATCGAGCTGCTGTTTCGCTATCGCGCACGCAACTGGCCGCAGACGCTGTCGTTCGACGAGCAGGAACGCTGGAACCAGTACCGCCGCAAGCGCCTGTTCGAAGACCATGGGCTGGGCGAAGTCACCCTGGACCAGTACAACGCGCAGATTGCGGATTTACGGCTCGCTCACCCCGACGATGCTACCAAGCAAGCCCTGCTCGACCAGCTCGCCGCCTGGGGTTCGGACCTCAAACGCACGCTATGACCACCTATTTTTCAGACGCCAGCTTCAAGTTCCTGCGCGCACTGGCCCGCCACAACGACAAGGCCTGGTTCGCCGATCATCGCCACCAGTACGAGGCGCACGTGCGCCAGCCGTTTCTGCAGCTCATCACCGATCTGCAGCCGGCGCTTGCCGAGGTCAGCGAACACTATCGCGCCGACCCCAAGACCCAGGGCGGCTCGCTGTTTCGCATCTATCGCGATGCGCGCTTTTCCAACGACAAATCGCCCTACAAAAACTGGCAGGGCGCGCGCCTGTTCCATGAGCGCCGCCGGCAGGTGCCGGCACCGTCGTTCTACATCCATCTGCAACCGGGCGAGAGCTTTGTCGGTGCAGGCCTGTGGCACCCGGAGCCGGACACCCAACGCAAGCTGCGGCAGTTCATCTTCGAAAACCCGGGCAGCTGGAAGACGGCCGCATACGAGCCCAAATTGCGGCGCAAGTTCGCCCTGGACGACAGCGAAAAACTGGTACGCGCACCGCGCGGGTTTCCCACCGATTTCGAGTTCATCGACGATCTCAAGCACCGCAATTGGGCGTACCTGCGTCATCTGGACGACGCCATCATGACCGGGCCGCGCCTGCGCCAGACCATCGAGGCAGACCTGGTGACGCTTGCGCCGTTTGTGGATTATCTGTGCGCCGCCCTGGACCTGGAATTTTGAGGCGAGCTACGGCGCAGGCATACCGCGCCACGGCGTTGCCGCGCCATCGGCGGCCTGGTGCCAGCGTCTGGCTGCACTGGAACACCCTCCCCTCACCGCGCATGGCAACGGAGTGCGAACGATGAAAAAGCGCTGGTGGATCGTGCCGCTGCTGGCCGTGGTGCTGCTGGCGAGTTATGTGGTGGCGGGGCCGTATCTGGCCATCCGCGGCATCAGTCAGGCCGTTGCTGATCGCGATGCCGCGCAGCTGGAAAGCTACGTGGATTTCCCCAGCCTGCGCGTCAACCTCAAGGCGCAACTGGACGATTATCTGGTCCGTCGGGCCGGCAGCAGCATGCAATCGAGCCTGCTCGGCGGCTTTGCCCTGCAACTGGCCAGCGGCATTAGCGGCGCCGGCGTGGATACCTTGGTCACGCCGCTGGGCATCGGTGCCCTGCTGCAAGGCCACAGCGTGTGGAACCGCGTCATCGGCGACACCGTCAGCGCCGATACCTACGCGGCACCGGCACCGGCGCGCCCGCTGCAAGGCGCCACGCAGCGCTTCGAATCCACCCGCCGCTTCACCGCCACCACGCAGACCGCCAACGGTGCGCAGGTGACCTTCGTGCTGACCCGCCAGGGCCTGCGCTGGCGACTGACCGATATCCAGTTGCCCTTGTCGACCGCACCGAGCGAGCAAACGCCGTAATCGCGTAGCGTGAAAGCCCAGATGCGGCGATGCACACGTGCGCATCCCTGACGTTGCCAATTAAACGCCTGCGTCGCCGCAGGCGGACGCGGCCGGTGCGCGACATCGGCATGTCCCACGCGTGCACTCCGTGTCTGAGCGCGCCGTCCATACCCAGCTGACGGCTGCTAGGGAAGGTCTGAATAACGATGCCTGAGAGTGCGGAATGTCCGCATCGTTCCGGAGAATCGCGTTTGGATCTTCGGAGTTTCGCCATTTCT
>NZ_MDEE01000052.1 GCF_002939865.1 Xanthomonas dyei | reverse complement strand
ACCTTGAAGCGTGCACCATGCGCGCACCTTCTTCCACACCCTGGCCCAGCAAGCACTTGATCTCGCAGAAAAAAATGTGGGGAAACCTCAGAGTTTGGATGCTCTTGTTGCATTCGCGCTTACGCTCACGCTTTGCAGTCTGCTGTTTGGCCTGCCACCCAATAAAGAGCGCATCACTGATGCTTACATCAGTAATGCGCGCGGTAGGGTTTTCACGCTCACGCCGACTCCAACACCCAACACCCGAACGCCGGGCCTGCCGAGTAGCCGGTTTCCGGTTCGATGCGGATCTGTAGGGTGGCGCGGCCGGCCACTGCGATGGGCAAGGCGTAGTCCACGTCGATGAAGTCCAGGCCGCGATTGCCGTCCAGGCGTTCGTTGGCGATGAGTTCGCCGTCGGCAAGGATGCGGAAGCGGCGGCGGGTTTCGTCGCCCCAGTAGCGTAGGCGCAGGATGCGGGCCTGGGCGGTGTTGCGCAGGGTGAAGGCGATGAAGCCGCCGGTGCGGGCGTCGCGGCCGGCGCGGCGGCGGTAGCTGAGGGCGTAGGAGCTGTCGCTGCTGAGCGCGTGTGCCTTTTCCGATGCGTCGTCGCCCAGGGCGACACGATCCAGTGCGCGCGCGTCGAGTGCGCGTTGTGTTGCGTCCGCTGCCGTCTGCTCGGCCTGGCGTTGTTGCCAGGCAGCGGTATCGCGATGTTCCAGGTAGACGGCGCTGCGGCGATCGAACTGGGCGTAGAACGGGGAAAAACGCCATTGCTGGGCGCCATCGGCATAGGCGTAGTGGCCATGAGCCGGCAGCGGCTGCAGACGTTGCAGGACGTCATCGCCACCGACCAGCGCCGGCGTTTTGTTGTTCCATGGTGTTGCGGCATCGCCGAGGTCGGCGGCCAACACCAGCGGGCCGCGCATGACGGCGACCCATGCCGGGTCGTCGGGTGTGGGTTCCAGGCGCAGGGGCATCTCCAGCTGCAGGGACACGCTGTCGCCGGCGGTCCACAGCCGTTCGATACGCAGATAGCCCTCCACTGGCTGCAGTGTCTGCAGCTGGCCGTTGACCTGCAGCGTGTGCGTGCCGGCCCAACCGGGCACGCGCAAGGCGAGCGTGCGTGTGCCTGCCGGCGCGGCGTCGATGCGCAGTGTTACCTGGCCTTGCTCGGGAAGCGTGCTGCGCAAGCTCAGTGCGAAGCCCGCTGCATCGCGCACGCTGGAGGGCACATACAGATTGACGTAGACGCCCTGCCCGTCTTCCCAGTAAATCGAGTCGCCAAACTGCGCGTGCGCCTCCATGCCGCTGCCGACGCAACACCAGAAATCGTCGAACGGTGTGGACCAACCACGCGCTTCGCCGGCCAGCAGCGGTGTCATGTAGGTGAACATGCCGGTGCGCGGGTGTTGTTGCGCCATCACGTGGTTGAGCAGCGTGCGCTCGTAGTAATCGAAATACGCCGCCTGCGGCCCCCATTGATATAGATGCCGGGTGAGCTTGAGCATGTTGTAGCTGGCGCAGTGCTCGCAGGTCTGCTCGGTGAGGAACTTGGAGATGCTGTCCGGCTGCTGGAAGTATTCGCGGTCGCCGTTGCCACCGATCACGTAGGTGTGGTGGTCGGTGACCGTGTGCCAGAAGAAACGCGCCGCCGCGCCGGAGGCGGCGTCGCCGGTGACTTCGTACTCGCGGGCAAGGCCGATCAGCTTGGGGATATTGGTATTGGAGTGCTGGTGGACCAGTTCGTCGCGCTGGGCGACCAGCGGGTCGAGCACGGCGTGATGATGCAGCCGCTGCGCCAGTGCCAGCCACTGCGCATCGCCGGTTTGCACATGCAACTCGACGAACGATTCGTTGAGGCCGCCGAATTCGCAGGACAACACTTTCTGCAGCTGCGCATCGTCCAACGCTGCGAAGATGCCTTGCAGGTAACCGGCCAGCCCCACCGCCACCTGCAGCGCCTGTGCATTGCCGCAATGCGCATGCACATCGAGCAGGCCGGCGAACAGCTTGTGCCAGGTGTACAGCGGCGCCCAACTGCCATTGAGATAAAACGGTGCAGGGTCGATCTTGCCGCGCTTGAGCTCATCGAAGACCGCGCGCCCGCTTTCGATCTGCCCTGCCGCGTTCTTGCGGGTGAAGCCGGCCACATAGCCATCGCCTGCATGCGCCTGGCAACGCGCCAGTTCGCTCACCAGATACGCCGCGCGCGTGGCGCATTGCGCATCGCCGGTTTGCGCATGCATCAATGCCAACGCGCTGAGATAGTGGCCGAGCGTATGGCCGGCGATGGTGTCCGCTTCCCAACCGCCGTAGGCCGGCGCCTTGGGGTCGAAGCCGGCGTACAGCACGAAGTTGTGCAACAGCCGGTCCGGCTGCAGCCGCATCAGATAGCGGCGATTGGTGTTGAGCGCATCCAGAAACAGCGATGGCGTCAGGCGGACCTGAGCAAGCGGCACCGCGCGCATGCTTCCCGGCTGCGCGGCGCTGGCGTCGGCGGGGAAGCGCAGAAAGCCCGCCGCCACTGCCAGGCTGCTCCAGGCCAGAAAACGCCGCCGCGACAGGGTCAACGCATGCTCAGTGGTGCGCTCGGTGTTGGATGGCTCGGTCATGAGGTCAGCTTAGCTCCTGCCGCTGTTTGCAGACTGCGCGCGCCGTTACAGGCCAGGCCGCCAATCACGATATAGAGCGCCTCCGCCACATGGTCTGCCGCTGCCCGATCGGATCGGGCAGCGGCAGTGCGATCAGACAGCGCAGTCGATAGGGCCTCACTCAAAATTTCACCGTCGCGCGCGCCCAGTAGAACCGGCCAAGCAGATCGTAGGTGGCCACATCGGTATTGGCGTTGCCGACATTGTTGGAGTAATACAGCGGCGGCTGTTTGTTGGCGATATTGTCCACGCCCACTTCAAAGCGCGTATGCCAGGGCTGCACGTTGTAGCCGAGCTGCAGGTTGTTGTAGACGTAGGCGCCGATGTTGCGCACCACCGTCGGCTGGCTGGAATCGGCAGACAGGCTCTGGTCCGGATCCGAATTACCGATGGCGGTGTTGCCGACATAGCGGATGCGCCAGGTAGCGCTCCAGTCGTCCAACGCCCAACTCACCGTGCCCAGCGCGCGCCAGCGTGGGAAATTGCCGTATGCCTGGGTGTAGCGGCCCACATTATGGATGGTGACCGAGCTGGGGTCGGTGGTATCGGGCAGCACGTCGTAGCGGGTGAGATAGGTGCCGTTGAGGCCGGCGGTGAGGTTGCCCCACGGCGTGGATGGCAGCCGATAGGTCAGATTGAAGTCCATGCCCTTGGCCCACAGCTTGCCGAGGTTGACGGTGGGCTCGGCGATGTAATTGATGGTGCCGTTGCCGTTGCGATGGATCAACGCGCAGAACGCGCTTGCCGAGTTGGCGTAGCACTGGTTGAGCACCGTTTGCGCGGAGACAGTGGTGATGGTGTCTTCCAGATCGATACGCCACCAGTCGGCGCTGATCGACAGGCCATCGATCCACTGCGGGTCGTAAACCAGGCCCACGTCGTACGACTTGCCGGTTTCCGGCTTGAGTTGATAGCCGGCGACTGCCGCACCGGATACCTTGCCCGACACCTGCCCGTCCGATTGCTGGTAGCTGCCGTCGGTGGGCACATTGGCACAAGCCACGGTATTGCCGCCGGTGTAGCCGTTGCAGGGGTCGTTGACGGTAGCCGCATCGCCTGCCACGCCGGCATACAGCTCGTTGATGTTGGGCGCGCGAAACACCTGCGAGACGGTGCCGCGTACCAGCAGATTTTCGATCGGCCGATACTCCAGCGACACCTTGCTATTGGTCTTGCTGCCCACCGAGCTGTAATCGGAAAACCGCGTGCCCAGGGTGATATTGAGCGCGTTGATGCCGGGCAGATCCTTGAGTAGCGGGAACAACGCTTCGGCATAGGCTTCCTTGACGTCGAAGCTGCCGCTCAATGTGGACGAACAGTATTCGATCACTCCGCACAACCCGTTTTCGTCGCCGGTCCACAGCGCGTCCGATGCCGTCGTGGAGCGCTCCTTGCGATACGAAAGGCCGGCCGCCAGGCTGGCCGCGCCGGCCGGTAGGTCGAACAGCGTGCCGTTGGCATTGGCTTCGAATTGTTTGACCGTGTAGACGCTGGTCACGATCGGGTTGACCACCATGCCCTGCAACGTGGCCAGGTTGGAGCTGTCGTTGAGGTTGAAGAAATTCAGCGGTGTGCAGCCAGCGATCGCCGCGCCTGCACTGCCGCATTTGACTGCGCCGTCGCTGTCCAGAAACGACGGCCCGATGGCTTGATTGAACGCGGCATAGTCCAGAAAGCCATTGTTGATCGACTTCTGCTTGACCTTGCCGTAGTTGAAGTTTGCATCCCACTGCCAGGAGCTGTCGCCGAAGCGGCCACGCAAGCCGGGGCTGATCTGGAAGTTGTAGGTGTTGTATTGATAACTGCGGTTGCCCAGCACCGTGGCGCGGGTATTGAGGTCGTTGTACGAGGTACCGGTGGTGCGATCGGTACCGAAGTTGACGCCGAACGGGTTGTAGTAACTCTGCGACGACACCAGGATGTTGTCGCCGTTGGAGAAGATCGGAATCGGCGCAATGATCGAGGCCGATTCGGTTTTACTGAACCAGGTGTTGACGTACCCCTCGACGCGGTCGCTGAAGCGAAATGTGCCTAGCAGGAAGGCATTGGTGCGCTTTTGCGGGGTCTGCAACAAATTGAACGGCTGATAGTTGTAGGAATCGGCACTGGGGTTATAGCAGTGGAAATCGCCTGGACCGGCGCGACCGCTGACGCCGCCATTGAGCGTGACCCGCGCGCAGCCATTGGCCTGCCGAAGCTGGTTGGACTGATCCGAGCCATCGTTGAAGTTGACCGTGCCGGTGGGTGTGGCAGAAGACCCCTGCTTCACCGGCTCGCCATCGGTCAGTGCCAGCGCGTCCTTGGAGTAGTCGCGCGCACCGGCCGAGACCGGGTCGATGTTGTGGTACGACAGCCCGCCGATCAGGCTGCCGCGCTCCCAGGTCTTGCCGGCGGTGAGTGCGAAGTTGCGCCGGTTGCCATCGCGCTCGCTGCTGGTACCGAAGTCGCTGCTGAACTGCACACCGTCGAAGTGCGTGCGCAGGATGAAGTTGACCACGCCACCGATGGCGTCGGACCCGTACACCGCCGAGGCGCCATCGCTGAGCACCTCGATGCGCTCGATCATGCTGGTCGGAATGGCGTTGACGTCGTTGTACGCAAGCCGGATACCGTTGACCAACACCAAGGTGCGCTTGTCGCCCAGGCCGCGTAGCGAAATCGCCGAGGCACCGGTACCGCCGCCGTTATTGGTGTACGGGTTGGTGGCGTTGCCGGCGATCGATGGCAGTTCCTGCAGCAGATCGCCCACTGTGGCCTTGCCGATTGCGGCGATCTGTTCCTGGCTCACCGTCACCACCGGGTTTGCGGTTTCTGTGTCCACACGGCGCAGGCGCGAGCCGGTGACGACCACGCTGTCCAGCGTCTGCGTCGCGTCGCCATTGCCGGCCTGTTGCGCACGCGCAGGAACCGCCGCGCCTGAAGCAAGCGCCAGCACCAGCGCGGAGGCGAGCATGCTGGGCAGCGGACCCGGCCTGGTCACGGTGCGACGAGGAATGGGCAGCGACGACATCGACATGCAAGGCTCCTGATTCGAAAAGCGGCTAAACGACGGGCAACACACGCCCGTACCGGCATGCGCCAGTGCGGGTCAGAACAGTTGGAAGACAGTGACCGCGACGAAATTCTTCGCCATGGCTTTACCGCAGACGCAGACATCCCTCAACGCGCGCGATCAGGCTCGATCGCGCAACCACGCGTGGCATCCGATAGAGGTTGATTCGTTCATGGAGTCGCCCATGCGCTCCAGTTTCATCAGCTGGTCACAATGTGCCTGTGCGCAGGCGCCACGTCTTGTCGCATTTGTCGACCGTGCATGCGGAAAACAGCATGGTTGCCATGCGCACCGGTGTGCGTGCACGCAGCGCTGTGCCACCTCGGCATGCTGGTGTCGCCTGCCGCACATCGAGAGCGACCACCACAACGCCTACGTCCGCCAGACCAATGCGACGATGCGCAGTGCTGCATACCACGCGTCCAGGGCGGCTTCGCAGTGCCGCCCGCACCCCGCTGACGCGCACTGGCGACAGTTGGTGTTGGCATACGCCGACCGCAGGTCCAGAGCGTGGACCTGCCGTCGGGGACGCTTATCGCTGCAACATCAGCGCCTCATCTGCATGCCGTCTCATCGGTACGATGGCCATTGGTGTTCCAGTTCTGATCCAGCCCATCGGTTCCTGTATAGGCCGAGCAGGTGCTGGCCGAACCCGACAGCGGCGTAGCGCCGGCGATGCTGACTTCGTACGGAAACTGCACCGGCTTCTTGCCTGCCAACTGTTCGACGATGGTCGGCACGATGCTGTAGCGATACGGCGTGACCGTGACGACCAGATAAGTCTGTTTGGCGCCCGCCGGCAGCGCCAAGCTCACTGTGCTGCTTGCCGTCGCCTCCACTGCCGCCAGTGCTGCATAGGTCGGGCGGGACTGCGCATCCACACTGACCAGGGTAAAACGCCACGCCGCCTGGTCGGCCACGGTCTTCCCCTGCAAGCTCACGCTGATTGTTGTTGCTCCGGTCTGCGGTGTCAGCGGAATGATTTGGGTGCCATAGATGTTCAACGGCCGCTCCGGCGAGGAGGCATACCGGCCGCGCGTGGCCAATGCCTTTAACGGCACATAGCGTTTGGCGGCGGCGCGGTCCTTGCTGATGTCGAGCAAGGCCTTCTGGCTGAGGAAGTCGAATGCGGCAAGCCGCGCACCGTAGCGCCCGATGGAATCGGCAAACGAACGAAAACCCTGTGGAAACACGCCCTGTTGCTGACCAAGGCGGACTACGGTCTGCATCGGCATCTCCACGGTATCGCCAGCGGCATTACGCTGATTTTTCAGCCAGATGTCCCAGACCAGCGAACGGGTTGCATCGGTTTCGGCCAGAAACATCAACAACGGATGTGCGCCATAGCGGTTCTCCGGAAACAGCGGCCCGTTCTCAAGATTCGACTGGTAGTACGCCACCGTAGAATCGTCCATCCGCCCGGTCTGGAACGCGCTCCAGTTGACGTGGGTTTCCCAGAACCAGCCGGCGGCCTGCAGATTGCGGTAACCACCGCTGTAGTACTGCAAGGTGTGCACGAACTCATGCGCCACCGAATGCGAGCCGTACCCAAGCGCCCAGGACGAGATGCCGACCGCCTGCCCGCCACTGGCGCCGCACTCTGTGAGATCGCCACCCTGCACATAGGGCAGCCCGGTGCCGCACAGGTAGACATTGATGCGTTTGGGCGTCGTTGCGTCGGCATAGGGCATCGGTGCACCGAGCAGGTTGGCATTCATCTGCCAGACCTTTTCGAACCAGGCGGCGCTCTGGGTAACGAAGGTCGTCCACGCAACGCCGCGCTTGGCCACATCGCGATAACTCTCCCCAGCCGTATTCACCCCGTACCAGAAGGCGAAATGCTGGGTCTCGTATTTTTTCGCGGATCCATTGGCCAGCATCGCGGCGGTCATCGTGTCCGGCTCGGCCTCGGTCAGATACGTGCGCCGATCCACCCGCGCCGGATGCGCCTTGGCAACGGTGGCGACGTACTGCCGGTCCGACGCTGCGAAAGAAGGCAGCTGATAACGCCGTCGGCAACCATCGGGATATTCCAGTACAACCGATCGCACCGACACCGCCGAATCCTCGCCGAACGCAGTGACCAACCTGGCCTGGAACGGCGGCCCCTCGGCAGCGCCAACCGCGTTCAATGCGGCCGAACCGCCGCTCGGCGTCCAGGTGCGCAACGGCTGGGCGGCACCCCACGGCGCATCGCTGGAACGCGATTGACACCCCACTGTTTCCGCCGCAACGGCGATGCCAGGTAGCGTTGCCGATAAGGCGGTTGCCAGGATCGCGTTGGCGATGACGCGTGTTCGATGTTGCATGACATTCTCCAACAAGCCACGCCGGAATGGCGGGCTTTGAGGTAACAGGTGTGCTCGACGCATGCACACGATCCCGCAGACCGCGGCATGCGCGTGCAATCACACGGGTGGCGGCGCCACCGGTGCGCTGGACGATGCGCGATTCCACTCCGGCGTTGGTGCCTGCTGCATCCAGCGCACGAAAAAATCCAGCAGCCGACGACGGCCGTAACTGCCACCGGCGCCGTGGTCGCCGCCCGGCACCACCAGCAGATCGAAATCCTTGCCGGCCTTGATCAGGCGGTCGGCCACCTGGAAGGTGCTGGCGGGATCGACATTCCTATCCATGTCGCCGGTGACCAGCAGCAGATGCCCTTGCAGACGCGCGGCGTTTTCCACGTTGGACGATTCGGCGTACCACGGCCCCACCGGCCAGCCCATCCATTGCTCGTTCCACCAGATCTTGTCCATGCGGTTGTCGTGGCAGCCGGAATTGGCCACGCCCGCCACATAGAACTCGGGATGGAACAACAACGCGCCCAACGCGTTCTGACCACCGGCCGAGGTGCCGTAGATGCCGACGCCACCGCGGATGTCGTACCACGGGTACTGCGCGGCCACGGCGGTGTGCCAGGCGATGCGATCCGGCAGACCGGCATCCTTGAGGTTGCGCCAGGCCACGTCGTGGAAGGCGCGCGCGCGATTGTTGGTGCCCATGCCGTCGATCTGCGCTACCGCAAAGCCCAGCGCGGTCAGCGAGGGAATGGATGGGCTGAAGGTCTTCGGCACGAAGGACCCTTGCGGACCGGCATAGATGTCTTCGACAACGCGGTAGCGCTGCTGCGGATCCAACTGCTGCGGGCGATGGATCACGCCCCAGATCTCGGTCTTGCCATCGCGCCCTGGCGTATGGAACGGCAACGGTGCCTGCCAGCCGGCCGCCTGCAGGCGGCTCAGATCGGTGCACTCGATGGTGCGTGCCACGCTGCCGTCGGTGCTGCGCCGCAGCTCCAGCACCGGGCCCAGATCCACGCGCGAGTACAGATCCAGCAACCACTTCCCGTCCGGCGAATACTGCACGGCATGATCGGCCTGCTGCGGCGTCAGCGCAGTCAGGCCGCTGCCATCGATGCCGATGCGATAGGCGTGGCGGTAATAAGGGTCTTCACCAGGCTGCATGCCGGAGGCGCTGAAATACAGCTGCCCCGCTGCCTCGTCGATGCGATCGAGCTTGCGCACTACCCAGTCACCCCGGGTGAGCTGACGGATCACCGCGCCGGTGCGGCCATCGTAGAGATACAGATGCTCCCAGCCATCGCGCTCGGAGGCCCACACGATCTGCGCGCCATCGGCTAGATCGCGGCGCGCGTGCTTGCCGCCGTCTTCGTGCTCGCCGCTGAGCTCGGAGTATTCGATGAAGGTGGGCGAAGTTTCTTCGATCAGCGTGCGCGCAGCGGCGCTGCGTGCATCCACCTCGATGACGCGATACAGCTGATGCCCGCGTGCGTTGTACTCGAAGGTGAAACCGCGGCTGTCCTTCCACCACACCATCTCGCTCAAGGTGAACGCATTGGGCAGCAAGGTCATCGCCACCGGCTGCGCGGTGCGCGCGGCGAGGTCGAACAGCACCGGCTGCATCACCGGCAACACATCGCCCGGCTTGGGATAGACCTGCTGGTGCAGTTTGGGCTGCACGCGGTCGGCGGGTGCCGATTCGATGTAATAAACGATGCGCGGTGGCGGTGCCTTGACCCGATACGCGGCCAGATGCTGCGAATCCGGCGACCACACCAGGCTGTCCAGCGCGTAGTAATCGTCGGCACCGCCATCGCGACTGAGCACGCTGCGCTCACCGCCGCTCGCAGGCGCGATCACCACATTGGCCTGCTCCACCCAGGCGCGCCAGCGCCCATCCGGCGAGAGCTTGGCGTTGCGCTCGCCCTGCACGAGCGGGAGCCGCATGTCCATCGATTCCGGCTGCGCATCGCGGTCGTGCAGATGCGCGCAGGAATACCGCGCCAGCGTGCATTGCCAGCCGACGCCGGCGAGCTGGAACGTCAAACGGTCCTGCTGCAGGGTCGGCGCCTGCAGCGCCAGCGCTGCCGCATCCACCTTCTGCGCGCCGGCCTGGGTCAATGCCACCGCCAGGCGTGCATGGTCGAAGGCCAGCGTGTTGCGGCCGCTGGCGGCATCCACCATGCGGTATTCGATGGCCGGCGGCTGACCGTTGCGGGCAACGCCGCGTCGATACAGGAAGTGCCCGGCATCGACCCAGGTCGGCATGCTGGGCTCGTGCTCGACCAGCGACGCGTAGTGCTGCGACAGGCCGAGCGCACGCGTGTAATCCGCTGCAGTGGGGGCCGCTGCGGACGCGGATGTCGGCACCGCTGTCGATGTCGCTGCGGCGGCAGGCGTCGCTGCAGATGCAGGCACGGCAGCCGCAGCCGGCATGACGGCTGCAGCCGTCAACGCCAACTGCAACGGCCATCTGGCAACACACCGCAACAGCGCGCGGCAACGGAAAAACAGCCTAGGGATCATGCGCACTGCAAGCCTCATTGTGGTTGGGTCGTTACGCTCACGGCGCATCGCAGCGGCTGCTATCGGCGTCGCTGGCGGCCGGCAGACGTTGCGGCTGCGGTGCCAGCATCTCCCACTCCTGCACGGCCAGCGCGGCGTAACTGGCAGGTTTACCGGAGGCCTCCATCACCAGACGCACGCAGCGCGTGGTGACCGCTGCAAACGACACCGCCTCGTAGCGATCGGTGCGGGTGCCGTAACGATCGCGCGGCTGCACCGGATGCCATTGCGCGCCCTGGCGGTATTCCAGATGCCAACGCGCCGGCGGCGCCACACCGATCTGCGCGCCGGGCGGCTGATCGGCCCAGAACACCACGCGGGTACGGTCCAGGGTGATCGGCTGCGCCCAGCTGTATTGAATCCATTGCTGCGGCGGATTGTCTGGCGTCCAGCTGCCCCACATTTCCGGCGGCAGCGGATTGGCCTTGACCACACCATCGTTGAGTGCGGCCATCCAGTACTGCAGCGGAATCTGCGGCCCGTTGGACGCGGTGGCCACGGCGGACGGCGCCTGATTGCGCTGTGGCGGCAGCGCCGGTTGCGGGCGCCGGGTGGGGACGACGGTGCGGATGCTGGCCGGCTGGGTGCTGTCGTCCCACTGCAGCCGATCGATCGCCACGCTGCGACGGAAATGCCCGCCGCCGCGCGCATCGGCGGTGTGATAGACCAGATACCACTGCCCCTTGAAGGAGACGATGCCCGGATGCGAGGTGGTCGAGGACACCGGCCGCAGCACGATGCCGCGAGAGGTCCACGGCCCCAGCGGCGTCGGCGCGCTCGCATAGGCGATGCACGCGTGATACAGCGTGGGCGTACATGCCGAATCGCGGCCGGCATTGTTGGCCGCATACGCCAGGTAGTAGGTGCCGTTGCGCTTGAACAGCCACGGCGCTTCGAAATAACCGTCGAGCGTCTCCACCGCCACCGGTGTGCCCTTGAAGGTCACCATGTCGCGCTCCAGCTCCACCCCGAACAGCGCGCCGAAGGTGCCCCAGTACAGATACGCCCGGCCATCGTCGTCGACCAGCACGGTGGGGTCGATGTTCTGGATGGCGTTGCGGTTGGGCACCGACTGCGACACCACCGGCCCTTGTGGATGGGCATCGGTCCACGGACCGAGCGGACTGTCGGCAACTGCCACGCCGATCGCGAACGGATCCGGATTGGGCGCGTTGCGCTGCTGTACCGGCGCATACAGGTAATAGCGACCATCGGGCCCCTGCACGATCTGCGCGGCATAGGCGTAGCGCGCATCGGCCCAGGCGAACACCTGTTGCGGGCGTAGCAGGTCGCGGTAATGCGTCCACTGCCCGCTGGCCGGGTCGCTGCTGACGAACATCTGCCAGCCCGGCATGACGAACTCGTTGCGGTTGGGCGGCGCGGTGTCGCGCCCGGCCAGGATGTACAGCTTGCCGTCGGCCACCAGCGGCGCCGGGTCGGCCGAATAGGTACTGCCGTCGGCCAGGATCGGGTTGCCCGGTGCATGCAGCTGCACGCCCTGCGGTGGTACGGCGGCGCAGGCGGCAACGGCAGCCAGCGACAACGCGCCGGCCAATGCCAAGGTTCGCGCGAGGCTGCCGGTCATGGGGTCGATCCCTGGCGCTGGGCCGGCACCCTGGCCGCCTTGATCTGCACGCTGAGGGGAACCGACACCACCCCGGTGGGCGCACGCCCCTGCGCGGTGCCGGTCAGGCCGATCTGCCCGGGTTGCGCGTAACGCGCCAGCGCCAGCGCCGGCCATTGCACCGGCAAGCGCTCGCGCGAGCCGTCGTTGTATTGCACGCTCACAAAACTCGGCAGCGTGGGCGCCCGCCCCACCACGGCGCTCACCTCGGGCAAGGCCTGCACGGTGTTGATCTGCGCTGGCGGCGTGGCGCGTACCCAGACCGTAGCCTTGATCGGAAGCACGCCCTCCACCAGCCCCTGCAGCTCCACCGCACCTTCGCTGCCCAGCCGCTGCAGCGGCAGATCCGGCCATTGCACCGCCACCGGCAGCACGCTGCCATCGGCGAAGAAGGCGTCGACCTGCTGCGGCAACACCGGCAGCTGGCCGGGTGCGGTGCGCAGATCGATCGCCTCCACGCGCGTGGGCAACTCGGCGTGCACCTGCCATTCGTCCACACCGATAGGCATGCGCCCGTCGGCGCCAGGCTGGGTGCTGAGCACCGCACGCACCGCGGTGGTGACCACCGGTGCAAAGCTGGCCGTGCTGGCCGCGCCAATCGCAGCGGCGGCAATCGGGTAGCCGCCGTCGGCGACGATGTCCTGCCAGCGGCCGTCCTGCAGTGCCTGCAACGTCCAGCTGGCAGGCGCGGCCACCCCGCCACGCGGCTGGTCGTTCCAGAAGTAGAGCGTGCTGGACGACAAGCGCACCGGCCGCGGCCACTGGTACTGCAGCCAGAGCGTGGCCGGTTGTTCGCTGCCGTAACTGCCCCAGCGTCGGCTGCCCTTCGGCCTGCTGCCCGCTGCGGGAATGACGCCGTCGTTGAGCGCCTGCACCCGGTACTGCGCGCCGGTGAGCTGCGCGCTGACCGTGGCCAGTTCGTGCAATGGCACGCGCTGCAGCACCGGCACGGCGGCCGCAAGCAGCTGCACATCGGCATGACCTTCCAGCGCGCCGTCGTTGGCCGCCAACCGCACCGTGTAAGCACCCGGGCGCGTAAAGCGCACCGCGGTCTGCAGCGCGGCAGCATCGGCGAATACCGCATCGCCCCCGTCCGGGCCTTGCAGCATCTGCCAGCGCACCTGCAACGCTGCGTTGGGCAAACCGTCGTCGCCCACCCTGCCATTCACCCTTACCGTGCCGTCGGCACCCGCACCGGCATCGTCCAGCTGCCACGCCTGCACCTGCGGCGGCGCGTTGCCGGCGAACGCAGGCGCAGCCAGGCCGCTGTCGAACACCTGCAGTTCCTTGATGCCGGTGCGTGCGCTGCCGGCATGGGTCACCAGCACGCGCAGCGCACGCGTACGCAGCGCCGGAAAGCGCACCCGGTTGCGGTTGCCTACGGCGATCGCCGCATCGCGCACCTGCCCTGGAATGGTCTTCCAGTTGCCGGCACCCTCCTGGTACTGCACGACGTAGATCCATGGCGCGGCGTAGCCGGGATAGGTGCCGGACGCAAAGCCATGCTGCTGGCCGCCAGGCGAGGAGCTGCGATAGAAATACAGCACCACCTGATCGACTTGCCGGGGCCGGCCCAGATCCAGGGCGATCCAGTCGCTGGCAGACGGCGAGCAGGCAGTGCCCCAGAACGGCGTGCTCGCGGTGCTGCCGTCCACCGCCGCAGTAGCGGCAAAGCCTGGCGCGGCAAAACTGGCGGTGACCTGTGCGGCTTGTGCCAGGTTGTGGCTGGCAGTGGCCGGCAGCGTCACATCCACGCCGGCCTTGCTCAGCAGTTCGGCGATGCGCGCATCCGCAGCGATCGGCACCTGCGCCATCGATGCCAGGTGCGCCGGGTGCGCCTCCAGCACCTGCGCCGCGCCGTTGCCATTGACCGCATCCGGCGCCGCGCTCACCTGCCCGCTGGCCGGGTCATAGATCACATGCGCAAGCCGGTCCACGCGAAACGCCAGCGTGCCATCCAGATAGACGCTGTAGCCCTGCGGTGCCCTGCCCGCGTAATGGCGCCCATCGCGGTCCCAGACGATGCTCAGATTGCGATCGCGGTAGCGCAGATTGTCGGCGGCAAAATGGTCCCACCCGATGTCGATGGGATACAGCTCGATCTTGTCGTCGTTGCGCGGACGCAGGCCCATCGCATCTTCGATCATGGTGAAATTGGTCGCCCCTAGCTGGGTGTGATGAATCCACGAGCGGTACGCGATCTTGCCGCCATCGCTGGCGCTGCCCTTGGCCCAGAATTCGTTCTGATCCGGGTAACGGTTATCGCCATTGATGTAAGGCGCCCATGCATTCCAGTACAGCAGCGTGCGGTAGCTCTGCGCGCTCAGAAACGGGCTGGGGTAATCGCGCAGCGCCTCGCCGAGCAGACGGAATGCAACCGTCGCGTTGATGGTGGAGAAATTATTGCTGCCCGCATCGGCGCCACTGCTGCGCGCCTGCAGATCGACCTGATTGGCGGTGTAGAACGGAAACAGCGGGTACTGCGCTGCATCGGCAAGCAAGCGCAAGGCGCGCGCATATTTGGGGTCGTGATCGGCGTCGCCCTGCTTGGGCATCAGCCCCACGCTGAAGGGGTAGTAGTTGTTGGTTTCCTTCCAGTCCACCGGCAGGCGCGGTCCCTTGGCCTGGCGATGTTTGAGCAGTTCGCCGTGCAGGCCCACCGAATCGGCGCTGTCGCTGTGGTCCTGCCACAACACCTCCAGCACCGCCTTGCGAATGCGCTGTGCGGTGGCCTGCATGCGCTGCGCGGTTGCGCTGTCGCCAGCCAGTTGCGCCGCCTGCGACGCGGCTTGCGCGTTGGCATAGACGTAAGCGCTCTCGGTGCGATCCATGCGGATTTCGCCGTGCTTGGCCGCCCAGTCGAACGACACCGCATCGGCGTCGTTGCCGGTCATCGCCGCCCAGTCGTATTCGATCAGGCCGTTGTGGTTGAGATCGTAGGCAGCCAGCACGCCGTCCACGTCGCCACTGCCGTAACGGGCCAGTTTTGCGGCCAGTGCCGGCGGGCCGCCATGCAGCTGCATCGAGCGCCATGCGGCGGCGGTGATGTATTGCGCGTACGAGTTGGACCAGTTTTCCGGCGAGCCGGGATTGTCGGTGTACTTGCCGCCGCCCGCGGTCTCGCCTGCGCTGAGCCAGCTGCCGTACGCATAGCTCGGGTCGCGCAGGTATTTCAGATCGTCCAGGAACATGCCGGTGGTCAGCACGATGGCGTTGTTGTAGCCCAGCACGCCCTCGATGGCGACCGGAAACTGGTAATCGTTGCCCGGCACGTTGGCGTCGAGAAAATTGAAGCGCAGCGTCCACCAGCGATAGAACAGGCTCTTGGTTATGTTCTCATCCGGCGTATCCAGATACGGCACGTTATCCACCCACCAGCGGTTGTAGCTGGCGACGTGCTCCTGGTAGGCCTGTTGCGGCAACTGCGCGGCGATGCGGGCGTACTCGGCCTGCGCCTGCGGCAGCTCGTGCGTGAGCAGACCCAGTTGTAGTTTCAGCGCCGGTGTCTCGCCGCTGGCCGGCACCGCCACCTCGCGTACCAGCTGGTTGCCGTCCACCCGAAAGCCATCGCCGGACAAGCGTGGAAACACTGTCGTGATCGCGTTGTAGGCTTCGAAGGCGCCGGTCAACGCATTGCCATCGGCATGCTGCGCCAACGGCGACAGCGCCTGCACCGACAACGTATGCGCCGCACCGTCCAGGCTGGACAGCACGATGCTGGCCACCGCCACATTCTGCTCGGTGATGTACTTGACCAGGCGCATCCGCACGCCCGCATTTGTATCCTCGAACACGGTACTGAAATAGCTGGGCGTCTGGCGACGCTGTTGCGAGCGCTCGGTCCACTGCACCGCGCGCTCGCCTTGCGTGGAAAGGATGCGCAACAGCGCGTCGTAATCGGTGGTATGCCAGTACGCCACCTGGCCGACGAAGCCGGGAATTTCGGGGTGATGCGTGGCCAGAAACGCCGCGCGCCCACGCGTGAACAGCCAGTCGTTCTCGTCATCGAAGCCGCCACCGGTGCCTTCGCGCACCAGCATGCGATCGATCCAGAAATCGTTGCCCGCAACCTGCCCTGCACCGCGCGCGCGATCGGCAGCATAAATCCGCGCCAGCTGCCCATCGGGTGCAAAGGCCACGCCGCTGTCGGGCAGCGGATGCGCCAGCCCATGAAAACGCGGATCGCCGATTTGCGCATTGGCGCGCGCCACGGGCGCGTGTGGTGCCGGTTTGGCGAACGCCACCGGCATCCCGACCAGCGAGCCGGCCCAGAGCAAGCCTGCCAAACCCGCACGCATGCCACGCCCCTTGCGACACCGCGACATCAACACTCGGGACGTGCGCATGCAATGGCTCTGTAGAAGGTGCTGTGTATCGGCTTGGCCTGTCATTGGAACAGTTGCGCGACACGCGACGCCGCGGCAGCAAACGTCTGCTGCAACATGCCGTCGTCTGGTCGTAAACACGCAATGCTCAGCCCGACCCGGCGACAACGGCCCAGCATAAAGTCACGCGCATCCCCACGCTGGCCGCATGCGAAGCACGGCATGGACAAGCGAATACCGCCCGGCTGCTGCATGCGCCGCGCATGGCGCGCAACAGTGGCACGGCGCGCGATTCGCCGCGTTGTGGAGACACCTCCCATCCAGCTCAAAACTCCGTCCGCAGCCGCGCCCAGAACGAGCGCCCCAAGGTGTCGTAGGTGGTGGCATCGGTATTGGCGGCGTTGGAGTAGCTATAGAACCGGGGCGGTGCGCGATTGCCGAGGTTGTCCACCCCGATGGCCAGCGTGCTGTGCAGAGCTTCCAGCTTCCGGCTCAGCGACGCATCGTGATAGACCACCGAGCCGATCGGGAAATAGCGGCAGCTGCCGTCGGCATTGGTGTCGGCGCAGAAATTGTCGTACTGGCTGCCGTTGACGGTGCGGCCCAGGTAACGGGTGTTCCAGCTCGCATGCCATGGGCCCTTGTCCCAGGCCAGATTGGCCACCGCGCGCCAGCGCGGCATATTGCC
The DNA here is from genome assembly GCF_002939865.1 of Xanthomonas dyei. Classification (GTDB taxonomy): domain Bacteria; phylum Pseudomonadota; class Gammaproteobacteria; order Xanthomonadales; family Xanthomonadaceae; genus Xanthomonas; species Xanthomonas dyei. Next base: position 9,275 of record NZ_MDEE01000052.1, on the reverse strand, counting down.
CCAGCCGGAATTTTCGCCGACGTAGTTATGCGTTTCTCCAGCGAAGCGATAATCGGAGAAGAACGTCGCATCCAGCCCGGCAGCAAAACTCCCCCACGCGGTGTCGGCCAGCGTGTAGTGGATGCCGGCATCGTAGCCACGGATATCGACCTTGCCGCTGTTATAGGCGAACGGCACCGACACGCGCGTCAACTGCCCGGTCGCGTCGCGCTGGATCAGCGGGCAGAACGCGGCCTCGCGTCCCTGGAAGCAATCGTTGACCACTTGCTGCAGGTCAACGCCGGTCAGCATGTCCTCCAGCACCACGCGCCAGCTGTCCACGTTGAGCGACAGGCCGCGCACCTGGTCGGGGTCGTACACCACCCCGACGTTGTAGGAGCGGCCACGCTCGGGCTTGAGCTGGAAGCCGACATTGTTGGCGCCGGAGGTCACCACGTTGAACTGCGCGGTATTGGTGAAGCTGCCATCGTTGGGCACATTGGCGCAGGCCGGATTCGGCGCGGCGCCGGCATAGCCATTGCATGGGTCCTCGAAATCGCCGGTGGTGTCGATCACCGCGGTGTAGGGCGAGCCATACAGATCGCCCAGCGCGGGAGCGCGAAACACCTGCGAGCCGGTGGCGCGCACCAGCAAATTGGCGATCGGCCGCCATTCGATGGCGACCTTGCTGTTGGTCGTGTTGCCCCAGGCGTCGTATTTGGAATAGCGCGAGCCCAGATTGAGATTCAGGCTGCTGGCAAACGGCACGTCTTTCAGTAGCGGCACCAACAACTCGGCATAGGCCTCGCGCACCGATTCGTCGCGGCCCTGCCGGAGGATGCAGCCGTCGTTGTAATCGCAGTTGCCGTCGGCATCGGCGGCGGCCACCTCGCTGGTGGTGCCCTGTGCGAATTTGTTGGTGCGATAGACCAGACCCACCGCTGCCTGCACCGCACCGGCCGGGAGTTTGAACAGATCGCCGTTGGCGCTGATATCGACAAAACGCATCTGGCTCTCGTCGATCAGATCCACCGGCCGCTGGGTGCCGCGTAGCGCGGCAATGGTGGCCGGATCGGTGGGGTTGAAGATATTGATCGGCGTACAGCCGGCGATCACGGCACCGGGCGCGCCGCACTTGACCACCCCGTCGCTGTCCAGGAACGAGGCGCCGGTGGCGTTGTTCAATGCCGAGGTGATGGAGAAGCCAGTGCGCACCAGGGTGTCCTTGTAGCGTGCGTAGCCTGCCGCCGCATCCCACTGCCAACTGGTGCCTTGCACGCGCCCGCGCAAGCCGGCCACGATGTTGGTCTGGAACATCGTCGCGGTATAGACGCGCGTATTGGCCTGGGTGGAGCGCAGCAGATAACGGTCCAGCTGATCGCCGAACGGGTTGTAGTAGTTGTCGGCCGCGCCCTGCATCTCCATGCCGTATGCGGGCAGTTGCGAGGTCGTCTCGCTGCGGGTCCAGAACACGTCGGTATAGGCCTGGATGTCCGGGGTGATGTCGAAGCTGCCGTGCAAGGACGCGTTGGTGCGCTTGATCGGCGTGATCAGATACTGGCCGTCGTAGGCGTTGTAGCTGTCGGTGGCCGGATCGTACGGGCGAAACGCATCTTCGCCGACCGGCCCGGGCGGCACCCCGTCGACCGGCGTCACGCGACGCCCATCGTTGAGAAAGGCGCGGGTATTGCCGCCGCGGATCTCGCTGACCTGCCCATTCAAGAATTCCACCGCCTTGGCGGCATAGCGGCGGTCGCTGTTGAACACCGGGTTCATCGAATTGCGCGACAGCCCCACGATCACCCCGCCGCGGTCCCAGGTTTTGCCCCACTCCAGGCCCAGCGTGCGGCTATTGGCATCGCCGTGCGTACTCTGGGCGTAATCGACCGTGGCGGCAAAGCCATCGTACTTGTCCTTGAGGATGATGTTGACCACCCCGCCGATCGCATCGGAGCCATACACCGAAGAGGCACCGTCGGTGAGCACTTCCACCCGCTCCACCATCGCCACCGGGATCGCATTGACATCAACGCCGGGTGCCGACGCAACGCTGCTGGCCGGCCCGGCCATGCGGTGACCGTTGACCAGCACCAGGGTCCGTTCCGGTCCAAGGTTGCGCAGCGATACCAGCGCGCGGCCATGGCTGAAGCCGGAGTTGAGCGCCGGGCCGGGCATGAACCCGGACATCGCCGGGAGCTGCTGCAACAACTGGCCCAGCGTGCTTTGCCCGCTGTCTTCGATGCGCTGACGGTCGACCACGATGACCGGGCTGGCGGTTTCGGCATCCACGCGACGCAGATGGGTGCCGGTAACGTTGACGCGGTCCAGTGTCTGGGTGGCATCGTCGTCGGCCTGGCCGATTTGCTGCGCGAACGTCGGCGCGCTGGCAATGGACAAGACCAGCACGATCGCATCGATCAGCGGGCGACGCCGGGAAACACGGCACTGCGACAACACAGCGAAGCGGCTTGGCGACATCGGATTTCCTTGTACTTTCGAGGGGAAAACAGCAAACCTGCGCGCACGGCCACGCCGCGCTGCGGCAGCGCAAGATGAGAGATGGATCACGACAAAAATGGCACCAGTGGGCTGCCGCATGACGCGGCAACCGGCAAGACAGAACGACGACGAGGCTGCCCTCCCCCCGAGAGCACGCGACCCATACAGAGCAGGCCACGCGAAAAAAGCTTGCGACAATGCCGCACTGGCGTCTTGACGAATTTATCCGGCACTCGTGCGGAAATTCACGTGCTTTTGCCATAATGTCGACATAAAGCACAGTCGCACTTGGCAAGCGGTGATCGCGTCCACCTGGTACATGCCGGATCGCATGCACGCCGCTGATGGCAACGCAGTTGCGGGATTGCGCGCTTCACGGCCAGCGCGATGGCAAGACCACTGCAGACACACTGAAAAGTAACCTTGTTACCGCTAGTGCAGTAGACGGCGATCGATGTCGATCGCCGGGCTCATATCGCGCCGCGAGTGGATGGCGGCAGTGCAGCGACGTGCATCACACGTACCAGGCCTGCACCTGCACCGCTGCAGCGCTTTGCGACACCGCCACCCGATCCGCATGCGGGCCTTGCAGACGCGCCGCTCGCCCATCGACCAGCACGCGTTGCAGTCGCGTGCCGACTGGCGCTCGCAGCGTCAACCAGGTGCGCTTGGGAGCGCGCTCGGGCAGTTGTACCTGTGCATCGATACGGCGTGCAGCGGTGTCGGTCCGCAAGGTCAACGTGACCGTGCCCCAACGTGTCGGTGCTGCGGCAATACCGACCGCCTCGCCACTGGCCAGCCATGCACGCGGCACTGCACGCGCCAGAAATAACTGTTCGCCCGCGCTGTCGTCGCTGACCAGCATCCAGCGCAACAACAGCGGGATGGTCATCTGCGCCGGCATGCAGAACAACGGCATGCCGCCGGTGATGCCGCTGACTTCGCCCGCCGTCCAGCTGCCACGCGTGTGCACCTGATAGCGGTGCGCGTAGACGAACAACAGATACTCTTCGATGCGGTCCAGCCGCAGCAGCTGTTGCGCATACCCGTAGGAAATAAACCCCAGCAGATCGCGGCTGCCCGGCTCCGGTGGCGCGATATTGGCCACCACGCCGATGCTGGTGCCGCCGTGGCCGCGCAGGCAGTCGATCACCAGATGGGCAAGCTCGTCCGGCAACACATCGGCCTGCAGCAACTCGGCATAGGCGCGATGCGGCCACTGCTGCTCGCTGGGTTTTTCCTGCAGCAGCGATTGCCGAAAGGTCAGCGTGGTACCCGGCAGCGGGCCGACATACGGCGGCGACAGATCGCGGCGCACATTGGCACGCAGGCTGGCTTCCAGCCGTGTGCGCAACTGCTTCGCGCGGCGCTGCCATTGGCTTGCCTGTGCCGCATCGCCACCGAGCGTGCTCCAGACCTGCGCGAGGTCCTCCCACCCGCGAACGGTCAGCGCGCTGTTGGCGTAATACGGCTTCCACCACAGCGATGGATCGGGAAACAGGCACGCATCCGATTCGTTCCAGCCATGCAGCAGGCCGTGCCCGGACGCATTGCGCGGCAATGCCAATGCCTGATCGTGCAACGCGCACAACAGCTGCGCGGTGGCCGCAATCTTGGGCAGCAATCGGCGCAGGCGCGGTGCATCGCCGGTGTAGCGCAGATAGCGCGCCAGCAACGACAAGGTCAGACCGAACTGCCCCACCTCCGGCCCACGCATGTTCGGCAGGCCATCGTCCTGCACGAACGCATCGAAGTAGTTGTCCAGCACCGCAGCAGCCTGGGCAAAGCGGCCCCATTCCAGATTGGCGTAGAACGCGCTGGTAAAGGTGTCCTGAAAGCCGTCGTACTCGTTACCGTAATAGTCGCGCTCCACCACGCCGTACTTGGGGTAATCGCCACCGGGCCGCACCACCAGCTCGCGCGCGAACGCGAATTGCGCCATGTCATTCCAGCTGGCATCGGGCAGTTGCGCCTGCACCGTGCCGTCCAATGCCTGTTGCCAGTACGCTGCGAAATCGATCAGCGCCGCATAAAACTGCTCCGCGGTGGCCGGCGTGCGCAGCGTGCCGAACGCGGGATAACTGTGCGTGTAGTGCACCGCCACGATCTGCCCGCCACGGACCTGCATGGTGCGGTGCCAAGTCTGTACCACAAAGCGGTCGGGCGCACGCACATCGGCGAATACCAGCACGTCGTACCAGGCGTCGGACTCGCCCTCGCGGCGCATCACCTTGCGCACCGCCGGCATCCAGCCACCGAGCATGCCTTCTTCGCGTCGCTTGATCAGCGCCTCCTCGCCCAATTCGGTGAAGGCATGTTCCGGACGCGAGGTGCGGCTGCGGCCGTTGGGCAGGATCGGCATGGTGTCCAATGCTTCGCGCGTGCCGACGAACGTGGTCCACGGCCAGCGCCCACCATTGTCCTTGGGGTCCAGCAAGGACGCCGGCGGTGGTGCGACATCGCGTACCTGCGCCTCGTCCGGGTCGCCCTCACGCAGCAAGCGATCGGCAAGCAGGTCGGCGTCGGCCATGGCGACCTGCGCCAGCGGCATGCCGAAGTACGGCGCTCCTGCCGCCGGGTAGGCAGCCTCGGTGCGTTTGTCCAGGCGCAGCATGCCGCTATCGGTCCACAGCGTGAGCTGGCCCTGCGGGTCGTCGAGCTGCTCGTAGACAGTCCACTGTTGCTGCAGGTGCTCAAAACTGCACAGCTTGCTGCCCAACTGCGCGGCTGAAGGCAATGCTTCCAGGCGCGGCCGTAATGCTGCAGGCGGCGCGGCCGCGCTGGTCGACACCGCGTGACCTGCCAGCGCAGCGCCGGCCCCCACGGCCGCGGTCGCTGCCATGCCTTGCCGCAGAAAGGTTCTCCGGTCCATCGTCGTGCCCTTGGGTGGTCGTAACCGCATCCTGCGCGCATGCACCCGCCACGTCTTGTGGCAGTGGTCCGACGCGAATGCGGAAATCTGCATACAGACCGATTCGCTGGCGCGTGTGCGGTGGTGCCTGCCGCAACCTTGCGGCACGCAGACAACGCTGGCGCCTGTCGCAGGATCTCAGGCGCGCAGTGGACAACGCTGCTCCGCCCGCGCTGCTTCGTCCTCAGCGGCATGTCTCACGCCGCACAGCCGCTGCGTTGGTCTTGCTTCGCATCGCGATCGATCGTGCGCGCCAGCAACGGTCTGCGCAAACGCGCGGTGCGTTTCAATGGAGCGCGCTGATGGCTGCAACCACCGTTTGTCGCGCTGCAGTCCTTCCACCGGCGATGTGCATCACGCGCTACCGGCAATCGCCCCCCTTGATGGAGCTCTCCACACCCGATGCATACCATTCTCCCCGGCAGCGAACGCCCTACCGCGCCATCCACTCGCGAGACAGGGCTGCCGGCGGTGGACGAGCGGCTACGCGTGCTGCTCGCCGTGCGCATGCCCGCACTCGACGCCGCCGCTCAGGTCTTGCTGCAGCTACAGGCCAACACCTTGCCGGTGCCATTTTCGCGCGAGCAATTCAGTGCGCGCTTCGCTGCCAGCCAGGCAGATCTGCAGGCAGTTGCGCAGTTCGCCACCCGCTACGGGCTGACGGTAGAGCGCGCGCACGCAGACAGCGGCAACGTGATATTGGAAGGCACCGTGCAGCAGTGCGAGGCGGCGTTTCAGGTGAGCCTGCGCGAGTACGTGCGCGGCGCGTCGCGGTATCGCGGACGCACCGGCCCGGTGTCCATCCCGCAGGCGCTCGCCGGCATTGTCACCGCGGTATTGGGGCTGGACGCGCGCCCACAGGCGCAGACCTTGCCCGCCACCCCGACACCCTCTCCAGCCCCCATGCCCGCACCGCCCGCTGCCGAAGGCCAGGCGCCCGTCATGCACTACACCCCGCCGCAGCTGGCGCAGCTGTACGGCTTCCCCGAGCACGACGGGCACGGTCAGTGCATCGGCATCATCGTGCTGGGCGGCGGCTACGCACGCGCGCAGATGGAAAACTACTTTGCGCAGTTGCGTCTACCCATGCCCACCCTGGTGGACGTGCTGTTGCCAGGTGCGCAGAACGTCGTCAGTGCCGGCACCGAAAATGCCGATATCGAAGCGCAGATGGACATCCAGATCGCTGGCGCGATCGCACCGGGCGCCAAGGTGGTGATGTATTTCGCACCCAATACCGACAACGACTTTCTCGAGGCGATCAATGCCGCCATCCACGACGCCGAACATGCGCCTGGCGTGATCGGCATCAGCTGGGGCTTCACCGAAGCGCAGTGGACGCCGCAGTCGCGCCAGGCTTACGACTGCGCGTTTCGGGCGGCCGCCTTGCTGGGCGTCACCGTCTGCATTGCGGCCGGCGACGATGGCGCCAGCGACGGCCAGCCCGGCTTGAATGTGTGCTTTCCCGCGTCCAGCCCGTTCGTACTGGCCTGCGGCGGTACGCGGCTGCATGTCAGCGCCGACAGCGTGGACGAACAAGGATGGTCCAACGGCGGCGGCGGCCAGAGCGAGGTCTTTGCACGCCCGGCCTGGCAGCAGGATCTTGTGTTGACCGATGAACACCATCGGCCGCAACCACTGCAGATGCGCGGCGTACCGGACGTGTCCGCCAATGCCGATGCGCAGACCGGTTACTACCTGCACATCAACGGGCAACCGGCAGTGATGGGCGGCACCAGTGCGGCCGTACCGCTATGGGCGGCGTTGCTGGCGCGCATCTATGGCGCAAACCGCATGCAACCGCGATTTGTGGTGCCGCGCCTGTACGGCCAACCCGATGCCTTTCGCGACATCGTCGCTGGCGACAACGGGGCATTTCGCGCTTCCACCGGTTGGGATGCCAATACCGGATTGGGCGTGCCCGACGGCGCGCGATTGACGGCCTTGCTGCGGCCGGACTGAGCGCTCTACGCGCAGTTGTCGTGGCGGCCTGGCGGCTACGGGAGCGCGGTGCACGCGTGGTGCTCGCCGCTGGGGCCAAGCGTGCCTGAGGCGAATACCGGCGCTGCGCGCGTGACGCTTGCCGCGCGCCGTGGTCGATACTGCCGCACCAGGCCAGCGCGCTGCACGGCATCGCGCTGCCGCCCCTGCCATTTGGCTGCATGACTTTCCGGCCGGGCTCGATGCCCGCCGCATCGGCCACACTCGCGGCACGTCCACTGCCGCAGGGTGCGCCTGCGGCAGCGCGGATGCGGTTATGCCACAAGGACCGTCATGCAGCCCCCAGCACCTTGCACCTCGAACGGCGTCGACGCAGCAGCGTCGCGTTCCACCGCAACACCCGTCTTGACCGCACTGCTGCACCCCCGCCGGCTGTGCCTCGTATTGCTGACGCTCATCGCACCGGGCATCGCGCAGGCACACGTGGACCTGGCGCACCTGGATGCGGACATGGCCGCGCCACGCACCCAGGTGCTGGTGCTTGGCAGCGTGCATCTGTCGCAGTTGCCCGAGGGCAGCGACATCAGTGCAGCGCGGCTGCAACCATTGCTGGATCGGTTGGCGGCCTATAAGCCGACCATCATCACGACGGAGGATCTGTCGGGCGAAACCTGCGATCTGATGCGCCGGCACCCCACGGTCTATCTGCCGGAAGACAGTGCGGCCTATTGTCCCAAGGTCGACGACGCAGCACGTGCGACCGGCCTGGATGTGCCGGCCGCCATCGGCAAGGTGCGTGCAACACTCAAGAGCTGGCCCAGCGCGCCGACGCCGGCGCAGCGCCGGCAGCTGGCTGCAGTGTTTCTGGCCTCGGGCGATCCGTCGTCTGCACTGGTGCAGTGGCTGCAGCTTGCGCAGGCAGAGCAACGCGCTGGCGATGGGTTGGATACAGCGCTCGTCGCGCGGCTGCGCGCTGCGGAACAGCGCCAGGACGAGAGTAGCCAGATCTCCGTGCCGCTGGCGGTACGGCTGGGACTGCAACGGGTCTACCCGGTCGACGATCACACCGGCGACAACGTGCAGGTGGACGACCCGGCGGCTTACGGCACTGCCGTCCAAGGGGCCTGGGAAAAAGCCGCGCCGCGCGCCAGCACGATGCTCGCGCAGAAAAAACAGCTGGCGCAGCAAGGCAAGCTGTTGGAGCTATACCGCGCGATCAACCTGCCGGCCAACCAGCAGCTGTCGATCGAGGTGGACTTCCGCGCGGCGTTGAGCGAGAAGTCGCCGCAACACTACGGCTATCGCTACGTGTCCGGCTGGGAAATCCGCAACCTGCGCATGGTGTCCAATGTGCGTGCCAGCTTTGCCGACCAACCCGGTGCACGTGTGCTGGCGGTGGTGGGCGCCACGCACAAGCCCTGGTTCGATCATTTCCTGGGACAGCTACAGGGCGTGGAGATCGTCGATGCAGCGCAGGTGTTGGGCACTGACGGGCGGTGACGAGCAGTGAGTACAACCACTTCAGCATGACGCTCCAGGTCAGGAGCCTAGTCAGTCGAGGGCGCGGCGCCCTCACCGATTGCGGGACACGCCGTGAACCCGTCCCTGGGGCTCGGTGGTGGCATCCATGCCGCCACACGGTCCCGCAATCGGTGAGAACACCGCACCAGAGAGTGAATCGGTTGCTTTCTTGCAAGCAGAGTTAACAGGTTGCTTTCTTACAAACGTGGCCGTTGATCTGCTTGCGTTGGAAGGATGACAAAACGCGCCGTTATCCGAACGCGGACGTCATGCATTGCTTGCACCATGCACACCGACACTCTTGATTGGTCCTTGCCCGCCCACCGTCGCGGGACCTTACGCGGCATGGATGCCGCGTAAGAGCCTTATCTGTTCGGAATCTGGCAGTTTAGGTGTCGAGAGCCGGCGTGGGCTGCCGTCAGAG
>NZ_MDEE01000051.1 GCF_002939865.1 Xanthomonas dyei | reverse complement strand
GAACGCACCCATGCCTGGTTCGCAGGCATGGGGAAGCTGCGCATCCGCTTCGAACGCCGCATCGATCTCCACCTGGCGTTGCTCTCGCTTGCTTGCGCCATCATCTGCTTAAGGCTTCTTCCTGGGTTTTGTTAGCCGCTCTTAGATCCGTGGCTGCTTTTTCATCTTGTGTCTGGATGGAATGAGACAGTCGGATGGATCAAAAAACAGAGCGAATGATCTGCAGCGTGCAACACCCCTGCATTCATTACTAGGCGAGTGCTCGCTACGTTGTGTCAGTCGCTCAACATCTGTGCCGCAGGCAGGCCGCGATTGCACAGACGGGCGCCGATCTCCGAGCCTCGACAGGCATCGGTGTGTTAGAACAAACGCGTTGCCGAATTGCAGAAATGCAGGTTGCCGAATTGCAAAAATACAGATGGATCGGATTCGACGCACTACGTTGTCCGCATGAGATAGCCGCACACCAGCGCGCCCTCGCGCAAGCGTCCGTCGTCCATCGCATAGTTGAAACGACAGAAAGACGACGCCGCTCGCAGCGCTTTGCCAGCACTGCGAGCGACGACAACTTGCGCTTACGCCTTGCTCAATTGCACCGCCACCGGGTCGCCGGTGAGATACCCCACTGCAGCGCCAAAGCGGTTCTTGTAATTGGCGCGCACCAGCGGGTCCAGGGTGGCCTTGACGGTGTCGTGCAGCGGGGTTTCCCAATCGCCGGGGTGCTGGAAGTTGCTCATCACGTAGGTCCAGCCGTGGATCTGGTCGACCGCATGCAGCCCGGTGGATTCGGCCCCGGCCGGCACCGACAGCACGCGTGTCAGCGCGCCGCTGTCCACGTTGTAGGCCCACAGGAAGTTATTGACGTGCAGGCTGCTGTCTTCGCCGATGAACAAGGTGCGCAGCGCTTCGGAGAACTTGAGATTGTCCGGGTTGGCGAGGCGTTCCGGGTCGGCGAGATTGCCCAGCGCATCGGCGCTGGCCAGGTCATGGCCGGTGAGCGCGGCCGGGGCGGCCATGTCGATCGGCACCCAGTCGCTGTGGATCGCCGCACCGTGGCTGTCGCGCTGGCCGCCACGTAGATTCAATGCGTACACCGCGCCGGATTCCGGGCCTTGCACCTTCACGTCGCCCGAGCCGTTGAGCATGCTGGTGACGATGTAGGACATCGCCATGTAAGCGACCTTGTCGTGTGCATTGACGGTAGTGCCTTCGAGTTTGGTAAAGCCCAGACTGCCGCCGGCCAATGCCGCGTAGCGGTGGGTTTCCAGATACGTGGCGGCCTTTTCCATGCCGGGCTTGATGCGGATCCAGTTGAAGGTGCCGTTGAACGGGATCTTGGTGAAGCTGGCATCGCCCGGGTCGCTCAGGTGCACGTCGAGAATGTCGTCGGCGGTGAGGCGGTCGGCCATCGCCTGGATCTCGGCGCTGGTGGCGTGACCCAACTTGATCCAGCTCAGCGTGGCCGCACCCGGGCCGATGCCCGAGGTCTGGTGCCACTTGCCGACATACAAGGTGCCGGCCGATAGATCCGCCTTGCGGTCGGCGATGAACATGAAAAGCCCGCCGTTGGTGGCGTCGTCGCCCATGAGCACGGTGCGTTGGTCGGGCATCACCTGCACCAGTTCGTGCGAGATGCGGCCCAGGCAGTAGTGCTTGCGCACGCTCCCGGTGCCGTCCGGATGCACGGTGATTTCGGGAAGGTGGCCGTAGTGATACGGGTTGGCCTTGTTCGGGTCGCCATACAGATGCGTGCTGTAGCTGCGGAACTGGGTATTGCCGGCCAGTGCGGTGGCGTCGGGCTCGTACTCTTCGCTGGACAGATGGGTATTCCACGGCGACAGGCTGGCGCCGCAGGTGGTCCATAGCCCGTGCACCGGCGCGGTGTCGACGTTGTGGTACTTCACCAGCGACAGCTTGCCGGTGGCCGGATCCTGGTCCAGCGTCAGCACCGCGATCGGCGCGGGCAGATGGCGGTTGGTGTCGTTGCCGGCCTGGTCGCGGGTGGTGTATTCGAACTGCACCACCGCAAACACGTGATTGCCCTTGACCCCGGGCACCTTGGCATCGGGCAGGGTCAGCAGCGACGAGCCGTCCGGGCAGTCGGAAAAGAACGGGCGCTCGGCACCGGGCTTGGAGCGGTCGATGATGGGCCGGTGCTGGATGTCGTAATAGCCGCCAGCCAGCACGGTGCCGCCCTTGCCGTCGGGCACCTGATCGCCGGTGACGAAGAACGGGTGGTAGGCCAATGCATAGCGCTGGGTGCTGCCGTCGCTGCGGGCCACGGTCAGCGACGAGCCCACCGTGGTGGTGGCCATCGCGGCCGGGTTGGCCAGGCTGGGCGCAGGCATGCCGTGGAAGGTGGCCGAGACCAGGCGGGTGGGGGTTTCCGACGGCCGTAACGGACGCGCGGCCATGGCGGCACCGCCAAGTTGCTGAAGCGCGGCGGCGCTGGCGCTGCCGAGCGGCAACAGGGGAACGGCCGCCAGCAGTTGCATGAGGCGGCGACGGGAGGGGTCGGGGGAGGCAGACATCGGAACTCCAGGCAAAGACAACGATCAACGATGGGCAACGGCGCATCGGCAAGCGAGTCACGCTAGGCCCGCAATATGACAGTTGTTTGACGGCGAGCTCACCCGTTGGCGTCGGTTCGGATGCCGCGCGAAAAGCGGACGCGACCGGTCCGCTGCGCGGCGCGGCGCGGCGCCTGCGCAGTGCGGCTCGATCCCGGTGGTGCGATGCAGCAAAGTACGAGATAGGCCAAGGCCAAGCGGTGCGCTGGATTTGGCGATTTTCCGTGGTGTGACAGGTGCTGTCGGTATTCCAAGGCTATAGCCCCGGCCAATAAGTTGGCCGTCATTCGGCATACGGGCGAGCGTGGTTGACAGGGTAGGGGAATCACGCAAGCGTACGCCGCCTAATGGCCTGCGGCGCAACGCATCGCCGTGGGAGAACCACCCTGGAGACCCGGATCTTGGACAAGCTGCTTCGCCGTACCGCCGCGCCCGTCGCGCGCCGCGCCCTTTCTCTGGCTACCGCTGCGGCGGTGCTGATGCTGGCCGCCTGCCAAGGCAAGGACGCCACCGCCGAGGCCAGCAAGACCGCGCCGGCCGCGGCGCATGCCGAGGCATCCACCACCATCCATCCGGATCAGTGGCCGTCGCCGAAGTGGCCGTTTGCGCAGGATGCGGCGTTGGAGCAGCGCGTCACCGACGTGATGGCCAAGATGAGCGTGGAAGAGAAGGTCGCCCAGACCATCCAGGGCGACATCGCCAGCCTGACCCCGGACGATGTGCGCAAGTACCGCCTCGGCTCGGTGCTGGCCGGCGGCAACTCCGATCCCGGCGGTAAGTACAACGCCAGCCCGGCCGAATGGCTGAAGCTGGCCGACGCCTTTTATGAGGCGTCGATGGACACCTCCAAGGGCGGCAACGCGATTCCGATCATCTTCGGGATCGATGCGGTGCACGGCCAGAGCAACATCGTCGGCGCCACGCTGTTCCCGCACAACATCGGCTTAGGGGCCACGCGCAACCCGGAGCTGATCAAGAAGATTGGCGAAGTCACCGCTGCCGAAACCCGCGTCACCGGCATGGAGTGGACCTTCGCGCCCACCGTCGCGGTACCGCAGGACGACCGCTGGGGCCGCAGTTACGAAGGCTATTCCGAGTCGCCGGATGTGGTGGCCAGCTTCGCCGGCAAGATGGTCGAAGGCGTGCAGGGCACCCCGGGCACCCCGCAGTTTCTGGACGCCAGCCACGTGATTTCGTCGGTGAAGCACTTCGTCGGCGACGGCGGCACCACCGACGGCAAGGATCAGGGCGACACCAAGGTGTCCGAAGCCACCATGCGCGACATCCACGCCGCCGGTTATCCGCCGGCGATTGCGGCCGGCGCGCAGACGGTGATGGCCTCCTTCAACAGCTTCAATGGCGAGAAGATGCACGGCAACAAGGTCATGCTGACCGACGTGCTGAAGGGCCGCATGAACTTCGGTGGCTTCGTGGTTGGCGACTGGAACGGCCAGGGCCAGGTCAAGGGCTGCACCAACGACAACTGCCCGGCCTCGTTCATTGCCGGCGTCGACATGGCGATGGCTGCCGACAGCTGGAAGGGCATCTACGACACCGAACTGGCGGCAGTGAAGTCCGGCCAGATTTCGGCCGAGCGCCTGGACGATGCGGTGCGCCGCATCCTGCGCGTCAAGCTGCGCCTGGGCCTGTTCGAAGCCGGCAAGCCGTCCAAGCGCCCGCTCGGCGGCAAGTACGAATTGCTGGGCGCGCCGGAACATCGCGCCATCGCCCGTCAGGCGGTGCGCGAGTCGCTGGTGCTGCTGAAGAACCAGGCCGGCATCCTGCCGCTGGATCCGAAGAAGCGTGTGCTGGTGGTCGGCGATGGCGCCAACGACATGGGCAAGCAGTCCGGTGGTTGGACGCTGAACTGGCAGGGCACCGGCACCAAGCGCAGCGACTACCCCAACGGCAACACCATCTGGGAAGGTCTGGACAAGCAGATCAAGGCCGCCGGCGGCACCGCCGAGCTGGCCGTGGATGGCGCCTACAAGACCAAGCCGGACGTGGCGGTGGTGGTGTTCGGCGAAAACCCGTACGCCGAATTCCAGGGCGACATCGCCACGTTGCTGTACAAGCCGGGCGACGACAGCGAGCTGGCCTTGCTGAAGAAGTTCAAGGCCGAGGGTATTCCGGTGGTGGCGGTGTTCCTGAGCGGCCGTCCGCTGTGGATGAACCAGTACATCAACGTGGCCGATGCCTTCGTCGCTGCATGGCTGCCGGGTTCGGAAGGCGAGGGCATTGCCGATGTACTGCTGCGCAAGGCCGATGGCAGCGTGCAGAACGACTTCAAGGGCAAGCTCAGCTTCTCCTGGCCCAAGACCGCGGTGCAGTTCGCCAACAACGTGGGCCAGAAGGATTACGACCCGCAGTTCAAGTTCGGTTTCGGCCTGACCTACGCCGACAAGGGCGACCTGGCTGCACTGCCGGAAGACTCCGGCGTGTCCGGCGAGCAGTCGGTGGGCGGGGTGTACTTCGTGCGCGGCAAGCCGGCGCTCGGCATTGCGATGCAGCTGTCCAACGCGGGCCAGGCCAACATGCCGGCGACCACGCTGCCGGTGGGCCTGTCCGACGGCAGCCTGAAGATGAGCGCGGTCGACCACAAGGCGCAGGAAGACGCACGGCGTTTGGTGTGGTCCGGTGCCAAGACCGCCAGCGTGCTGCTGGTGTCCGGCAAGCCGGTGGATGTTTCGCGTGAGAGCAACGGCGATGTGCAGCTGCAGCTGACCGTGCGCCGCGACAGCGCGGTAACCGCGCCGGTGTGGTTGGGTGTGGGTTGCGGCGACAAGTGTGGCGGTCGCGTCGATGCGCAGAAGACCCTGACCGCACTGCCGCAAGGCCAGTGGAAGGTGGTCGGAATCTCGCTCAAGTGCTTTGCCAAGGCAGGTGCCGACGTCACCAAACTGACTCAGGTCGCCAGCATCGAAAGCGGTGCGGCACTGGATCTGGCGGTGTCGAAGATCGCGCTGGGCGCCCTCAACGAAGCCGACGTCGCGGTGGACTGCGCGGTCAAGTAATCCCCATGCCCGGAGGCACGCTTCCGGGCACGGTGCAGGTCAAGCGAAACAGGTGCGTCGCCGCTCCCGGCGACGTCTCAAAGCGGCCACCGATCGCGGTGGTGTCATCAGCCGCCGCGGGGGCGGTGTTGTCGATCGGCCGGGATGGCCTGCAGACGCGGTTCGCCGCGCTGCCATCGCGCACCTGGTGCGCGGCGGCGGCAGTGTGCAGCCCTGCCTGATCGTCGGCGCATACCCCAGAGCCAGACAGGAGAGTGCAGTGGGTTTGGCGACGTTGGATATCGTGATTGTGCTGGTCTATCTGACCGGCATCTTCGTGCTCGCGCAGTGGGTGTCGCGCGAGAAGGCAGGCCACAGCAAGAGCGCCGAGGATTACTTCCTGGCCAGCAAGTCGTTGCCGTGGTGGGCGATCGGCGCCTCGCTGATTGCTGCGAATATTTCTGCCGAACAGATCATCGGCATGGCCGGCTCCGGCTATGCGATCGGCTTGGCGATTGCGTCCTACGAATGGATGGCGGCGTTGACGCTGCTGATCGTCGGCAAGTTCTTCCTGCCGATCTTCCTGCGCAACGGCATCTACACCATGCCGCAGTTCCTGGAACAGCGTTACGGCAAGTGGATCCGTACGCTGATGGCGGTGTTCTGGCTGCTGCTGTACGTGTTCGTCAACCTCACCTCGATCCTGTGGCTGGGCTCGATCGCGGTCAGCCAGGTTACCGGCATGGACCAGACCCTGGCGCTGACGCTGATCGGCGTGTTTGCGCTGGTCTACCAGCTGTATGGCGGGCTGAAGGCGGTGGCGCTGACCGATATCGTGCAGGTCACGCTGCTGGTGCTGGGCGGGCTGCTGGTGGCCGGGCTGACGCTGGCGCGGATCGGCGATGGCGCCGGCGTGCTGGCTGGCTTCAAGCACCTGTGGAATGCGCACCCCGAACACTTCCACATGATCCTGACCAAGGACAACCCGTTCTACAAGGATCTGCCGGGCCTGAGCGTGCTGCTCGGCGGGCTGTGGGTGATGAACATCAGCTACTGGGGCTTCAACCAGTACATCATCCAGCGCGCGCTGGCCGCCAAGAACATCGGCGAAGCGCAGAAGGGCATGGTGTTTGCGGCGTTTTTGAAGCTGCTGATGCCGCTGGTGATCGTGGTGCCGGGCATTGCCGCGGTGGTGCTGGCGCCGGATCTGGCCAAGCCCGATCAGGCGTACCCCACCATGATGCAGTTGCTGCCGACCGGCATCCTGGGTCTGGTGTTTGCGGCGTTGGTGGCGGCGATCGTCGCGTCGCTGGCATCGAAGATCAACTCGGTGGCGACCATCTTTACCCTGGATTTCTACGCCAAGTTCCGCCCGCAGACCGAGCAGAAGCAGCTGGTGCGCGTGGGCCGGATCGTGGCCGCAGTGTCGGTGCTGATCGGCATCCTCACCGCGCGGCCGTTGCTGGGCAACTTCGATCAGGGCTTTCAGTTCATCCAGGAATTCACCGGCTTCTTTACGCCTGGCGTGGTGGTGATCTTCATGCTCGGCCTGTTCTGGAAACGCGCCAACGAAGCCGGCGCGTTGACTGCGGCGATCGGCTCGGTGGTGCTGTCGTTCGCGCTGAAATTCGCCTGGCCGGAACTGCCGTTCATGGACCGCATCGGCGTGGTGTTTCTGGCCGCACTGGTGCTGGCGGTGGTGGTGTCGCTGCTGACTGCGCCCACCCAGGCGCGCGACCTGATCCGTACCGACGATGTGGCCTACGGCACCACGCTGGGCTTCAAGGTCGGCGCAGTCGGCGTGATCGCCATCCTGATCGCGCTGTACACGGTGTTCTGGTAAGTCAGGGCGTTTTTATGCAGTTGCCGACGTATCGTCTGTCGGCCGTTCCAGGGCTGAAAAACAACGCGGCGCGACACTTCGGTGTCGCGCCGCGTTGCGTTATAGCGTTCATCGCTGGCGTAGCAACCAGTGACAGTCACGTTGCTTGCAGGGCGAGCGGCTGCGTAGCGGCAGCGCGCGATGGTGCAGGCATCAGCTGCGCGTGCTTACACCCGCGCCGCAGCTAGGCTTGCTGCAAGTAACGTTGCCGGCGCGTTGAATTGCGTGTGCCACGGCGTCTGTAGCCAGGTTTCCAGTGCGGCGGCCGGCATCGGCTTGGCGATCCAGTAACCCTGGCCTTCGTCGCAGCCCCACGCGCGCAACTGCGCATACGCCTCGGCCGACTCGATGCCTTCGGCCACCACGCGCTGGCCCAGGCTGTGGCCGAGCTGGATCATCGCCGGCACCAGGGTGCGGTCGGTGCGGTTGTCCGGCAGCGAGCGGATGAAGGATTGATCGATCTTCAGCGAGCTGGCCGGCAGCTGCTTGAGATAGCTGAAATTGCTGTAGCCGGTGCCGAAATCGTCGATGGCGATGTGCACGCCCAACGCGGCCACATCGGCCAGCTGTTCTGCCAGATGATCGGGGTGGCGGATCATCGCGCTTTCTGTGAATTCGATTTCCAGCCGGCACGGGTCGAGCTTGTGACGTTCCAGCCCGCGTCGCAGCATGCCGGCAAAGCCGGGGCGGTCCAGATCGCCCGCCGACACATTCAAGGCCAGGTTGAAGTCCAGGCCCTGCTGCTGCCAGCGCGCGGCCTGGGCGATGCCGTTATCGATGACCCAGGCGGTGATGCGGTTGATCAGCGCGGTCTTTTCGGCCATCGGTATGAAGTCCGATGGCATCACCGGGCCGATCATCGGGTGTTGCCAGCGCAGCAGCGCTTCCACCGCCACACAGCGGTTGTCGTTCAAGTCCACGCGCGGCTGGTA
This sequence comes from Xanthomonas dyei, assembly GCF_002939865.1. Lineage (GTDB taxonomy): Bacteria > Pseudomonadota > Gammaproteobacteria > Xanthomonadales > Xanthomonadaceae > Xanthomonas > Xanthomonas dyei. The sequence continues at coordinate 19,274 of NZ_MDEE01000051.1, read as the reverse complement.
GTGCAGGCGCAGCTGGCTGGCGCTGTCCAGCGCGGCGGGCAGGGCGGCAAGCAGGCGAAAGGTGTTGCGCTGCGCCACGTCGTGCTTGCGCTCGTACAGGCTCCACACCTGGCAGCGTTCGCGGGAGATGTCCACTGCGGTGGTGAGCGAGCGGATGGTGTCGGAAGCGCCGTAGCTGGTCTGCAGCGACACCGCGCCGATCGAGGCCACCGCGGTGTGCGGAATGCCCTGGTGATCCAGCGGTTCGGTAAATGCCTTGGAGACCTTGTTGCACAGGCCGGACAGGCGCTGGGTTTCGGCCTGGGTGAGGAAGCCGAAGGTGGTCGGGTCCAGCCGATACAGCAGCGTGTTGGCGGGCAGATAGGCGGCCAGGCGACGTTGCGCCAGCGCGACATACCCGTCGGCGTAGTCCCAGCCCAGCGCCTTGACCATGTCGCGGAAATAGTCGCTGCCGCAGATGTCCACCGCCACCGCAGTGGTGGCCGGTGCGGTATCGCGGTGCGACAGCCAGGCATCCAGATCTTCGCCGAAGCGCGCACGATTCGGCAGCCCGGTCGGCCCGTCGCGATAGGTGGTGCTGCGCAGGTTTTCCACCCGCAGCACGGCCAGGTCGCGCAACCCTTGCAGGCGCGTCATTGCCTCCGCATCCAGGCCTTCGCGTGGGCTGGTGCCGATCACGCACAGGGTGCCGATGCGGTGACCGTCCTTCAATTGCAAGGGTGCCCCCGCATAGAAGCGGATGAAGGGCGGGCCCAGCACCAGTGGGTTGTCGCAAAAGCGCGGATCCAGCGTTGCATCCGGTACCACCATCACCTCGTCCGAGCGGATCGCGTGCGCGCAGAACGCCTGGTCGCGGGGGGGTTCCGTTGCCTCCAGGCCCACGCGCGCCTTGAACCACTGGCGATGTTCGTCCACCAGCGACACCAGCGCGATCTCCGCGCCCAGGCTGCTCGCAGCCATCGCGGCAATGGTTTCGAACACCGGGTCCGGTGGCGAATCCAGCAGGCACAGGCCGCGTAAAACGGCCAGACGGGTGGCTTCGTCGGACATGGGAGGCGTTTGGGTATCGGGGGCGGGCTGCGATTGCATGTGGCTCTATCGGCCTCGGCCGTATCCACTTGACGTGGTCGCGCTGGGGTATTCAGCTGCCAGCAGCGCAATCGCATGTTGCAGCGCGAAGTACCGAGCGCGCGTGGGATGGCTGCGGTGCATACGGCAGGTGCGGTTTTCGCGCTGCAACACCGCAGTGCGCAATGTCACGCATCGCGTGCGCGTTGCGCTGTCAGGCTGAGCGCGCTTTCCCCCAAACATCGCACGACGCTTAAACGCACGGAAGTTAACGTTACCAGCGCGCCGGCACGTGGTCTGCGCGCTCGGTCTGCATCCGGCAATTTTTTCGGATCTGTGAACCAGCCGCAGATTGCGCCCGCCCGCCATCGGCACGGTGGGGCGCACGTGGGCCGGGCATGCGATTGCGTGCCGGCGTGCCCGCGCTACCCACTCCTGGAGCCGATCATGAAGATCTTCAATCGTCTGGCGCAGCGCGCAGTGCTGCTGATCGCCGGTCTGGCGCTGGCCTCGGCCGCGCATGCCGGCCTGTCCGTGTCCGGTACGCAGTTGCGAGAGACCAATGGCAACCCCCTGGTCTTGCGCGGCATCAATCTGCCGCATGCCTGGTTTGCCGATCGCACCGATGCGGCGCTGGCGCAGATTGCCGCCACCGGTGCCAACAGCGTGCGCGTGGTGCTCAGCAACGGCCACCGCTGGAACCGCACGCCGGAGGCGGAGGTGGCGCGCATCATCGCGCGCTGCAAGGCCCTGGGCCTGATCGCCGTGCTGGAAGTGCACGACACCACCGGCTACGGCGAAGACGGCGCGGCAGGCACCCTGGCCGATGCCGCCAACTACTGGACCAGCGTGCGCGGCGCGCTGGTGGGGCAGGAGGATTACGTCATCATCAACATCGGCAACGAACCGTTCGGCAACCAGTTGAGTGCCAGCGAATGGGTCAACGGCCATGCGCGTGCGATCGCCACGCTGCGCAACGCCGGCCTCACCCACGCGTTGATGGTGGACGCTCCCAACTGGGGCCAGGACTGGCAGTTCTACATGCGCGACAACGCTGCCGCGTTGCTGGCGCGCGACAGCCGCCGCAATCTGGTCTTCAGCGTGCACATGTACGAAGTGTTCGGCAACGACGCCACGGTGGACAGCTATCTGCGTGCGTTTCGCAGCAATGGGCTGGCGTTAGTGGTCGGCGAATTCGGCGCCGACCATCGCGGCGCGCAGGTCGATGAAGCGGCGATCATGCGCCGCGCGCGCGAGTACAGCGTCGGCTACATGGGGTGGTCTTGGTCGGGCAACGACAGCAGCACACAATCGCTGGACATCGTGGTGGGCTGGGACCCTGCGCGGCTCAGCAACTGGGGACGCACGCTGATTCAGGGCCCCGACGGCATCCGTGCGACCTCGCGCAGGGCGAGCATCTTTGCGCCACGGCGGCGCTAAGCGCAACGCACCGGCGCACGCCTGCGCGCAGCCTGGGCGCCCATCAGCGCTCAGCTCAGCGTAACGGTCCCGGGCTGGGCCGCTTGGTCAGCTTGCGCTGCAGCGAGCGCCGATGCATGCCCAGCAAGCGTGCGGCAGCGGAGACGTTGCCGCCGGTTTCGTGCAGCGCCTGCTGAATGTGTTCCCACTGCAGGCGGCTGAGCGGAGTCATCATTTCCTGCGCGGTTTCTTCTTCGTCCGGCTCGGGCAGGTCGTCGTCTTCTTCGCCCAGCGCCCGCATGATGGTGGGGATATTGGCTGGCTTGGGCAGGTAGTCGTCGGCGCCGAGTTTGATCGCCTCCACTGCGGTGGCGATGCTGGCGTAGCCGGTCACCAACAGGATGCGCATGTCGGCGCGAATCTCGCGCAGCGGCTGGATCAGGCTCAGGCCGGAATCGTGGCCGAGCTTGAGATCGACCAGCGCAAAATCCGGCAACGCGCTGCGCGCGATCGACAGCGCGCTTGCCGCATCGGTGGCGGTCAGGGTTTCCACGCCGCGTCGCGCCAGGCTGCGTTGCAAGGTGCGCAGGTACAAGGTGTCGTCGTCGACCAACAGGCCGGTGCGGATCGGAGTGCTTGTCATGCCAAGGCCTCGTGTTCGGAAAGCGGCAGGCGGAAACCGACGCGGGCGCCGCTGCCTTCGGCTGGCAGCATCCACAACTCGCCCTGCAGGCGCTCGACGGTGGCATGCGACAGCGCCAGACCGACGCCCATGCCGTCGTGCTTGCCGCTGTTGAACAAGGTACCCGGCAACATGGCTTGCGCGGTGTCGAAGCCGGGGCCGTAGTCGCGGACTTCGCCGCTGAGGTGGTCGTGTTCCACCCGCAAGGTCAGATCGATCTGCGGGCGCCCGGCGCGTTCGCCGGCGTCGGCGGCGTTGTTGAGCAGCACCATCAGCAGATGGCTGACGCCGGGCTGCAGCATCAGCCGCATCGGTGCGTCTTCATTGCGGCGCAGCTCGATGGTGGGGCGGACCAGCCGCCATTGCTCCAGCACCTCCTGCACCGCCACCTCGCGGCTCAAGTGGCCATTATCGGCCGGCGCCGCCAGCGCCAGCACGCGCTCGTGGCACTGCACCAGCAGCTCGCGCAAGGTGTCTAGGTCTTCGCGCAGTTCGTTCTGATCGCACTGGTCGGCGATGTCGTCCACCAACAGCGTCATCGTGGCCAGCGGCGTGTTGAGTTCGTGCGCCACCGACGCCGCATGCGTTGCCAGCGCCACGATGCCTTCGTTGCGGGCGAAGCGCTCGCGCAGGGTGGAGATTTCCCGTTCGCGTTCGCGCATCGACAACGCGAGCCGGGTGGCGAAGGCCAGCACCACCACCGTGGACAGCAGGAAGTTGGCCGCCATGCCCCACATATGCAGGCTGAGCGGGTCGAAGCTGCCGTACGGCAACGGCAGGCCGAACGCGGCGCTGACCACATAGCCGGTCACGCACGACGCCGCCACGGCCATCGCCCAGCTCAGCGGCAGGGCCAGCGCGGCCAGCGCGATCAACACCAGGAACAACGAGCCGAACGGGTTGGCGATGCCGCCGCTCCAGCCCACCATCCAGGTCAGCACCGTCACATCGACCAGGATGTGGCCGAACTCGGTGGCCGGGCTCACCGCGCCGCGATGCGCCACGCGCAGCTGCGCATACAGGTTGAAGATCGCCAGCGCAGCGACGCCTGCCCATAGCGGTTGTTGCGGCAGGCGCAAGCCCATCAGGCCGGAGGCGACCAGGATGGTGGCGGCCTGGCCGGCGGTGGCGAGCCAGCGCAGGCTGCACAGGGTCCTTAGGAAGGAAGCGTCGGAGCTGTTCATCTCGGCAATGCTATGCGCTCAGGGACCTGATGGCCTGCGACAAACCGTCGCATCGGCCGGGATGGCGGCCCGCACGACGCTTCAGCTGTGAGCGGACGGCGGACAGGCTAAAATAGCGCCATGTATGACGCCGTGACCCGCCCAACCCCTCCCGCCGACGCCACCGCCTGGCCGCGCCGCATCACCCGGGCCGTCAAGATCGGCAGCGTGATCGTGGGCGGCGGCCATCCGGTCGTCGTCCAGTCGATGACCAACACCGATACCGCCGACATCGCCGGTAGCGTCAAACAGGTGTCCGAACTGTGGCGCGCCGGCTCGGAGATGGTGCGTCTGACCGTCAACAACGCCGAGTCCGCCGCCGCCATCCCGCGCATCGTCGACAAGCTGCGCATGATGGGGATCGAAGTGCCGCTGATCGGCGACTTCCATTACAACGGCCATCAGCTGCTTGCTGCCGAGCCGGCCTGTGCCGAAGCGTTGGCCAAGTACCGCATCAATCCGGGCAACGTCGGGTTCGGCAAGAAGAAGGATCTGCAATTCGCGCAGCTGATCGAATTCGCAATCAAATACGACAAGCCAGTGCGCATCGGTGCCAACTGGGGCTCGCTGGACCAGTCGCTGGCCGCGCAGCTGATGGACGAAAATTCCAAGCGCGACACGCCGTGGGATGCCAGCCGCGTGTTGCGTGAGGCGCTGATCCGTTCTGCGGTGGATTCGGCCGAGCGTGCGGTGGAGCTGGGCTTGTCGCGCGAGCGCATTATCTTGTCGGCCAAGGTGTCCGGCGTGCAGGAGCTGATCGCGGTGTATCGCGACATGGCCGCTCGCTGCGATTTCGCGCTGCACCTAGGCCTGACCGAGGCCGGCATCGGCAGCAAGGGCATCGTCGCCTCGGCTGCGGCCTTGAGCGTGCTGCTGCAGGAAGGCATCGGCGACACCATCCGCATTTCGTTGACGCCGGAGCCGGGCCAGTCGCGCACCCAGGAAGTGGTGGTGGCGCAGGAGCTGCTGCAGACCACCGGCCAACGCGCGTTCACCCCGATGGTCACCGCGTGCCCGGGCTGCGGCCGTACCACCTCCGAGTTCTTCCAGGAGCTGGCCGGCGTGGTGCAGAACCATGTACGCGCCAAGATGCCGGAGTGGAAGATTTCTAACCCCGGCGCCGAGAACATGACCCTTGCGGTGATGGGCTGCGTGGTCAACGGCCCGGGCGAATCGCGCCACGCCAATATCGGCATCTCGTTGCCGGGCACTGGCGAAGCGCCATCGGCGCCGGTGTTCATCGATGGCGAAAAAAGCGTCACCTTGCGTGGCGAAAACATCGCGTATGAGTTCATCGATCTGATCGATCAGTACGTCGAACGCACCTATGTCCGCCGCGCCGGCTGAATCGCCGGCCGGTTTCAGCGCGTGGTTGCGCAACAATGCATGGCGGATGGCGCTGCTGTTTGCCGGCGTCCTGCTGCCGCTGGGGTTGTTCGTCGACCTGGCCGATGAAGTGCATGAGCTGGAAAACTTCTATTTCGACGAGCCCTTGCTGTGGAGCATGCGCAGCATCGCCACGCCCGGGCTGGATACGTTTTTTGGCGTGATTTCCAAGGTGGGTTATCAATACGGCGTGATCCCGATCGATATCGCGATCGTGCTGGTACTGCTGGTGCTACGGCGCTGGCGCGAGGGCACTTTTGCGGCGCTGGGATTTGCTGGTTCGGCGTTGTTGAACATGGGCGCCAAGCAGTTCTTTCAACGCGATCGGCCCAGCCTGTGGGAGTCGATCGCGCCGGAAAGCACGTTCAGTTTCCCCAGTGGCCACGCGATGGGCTCGATGACGCTTGCCGCAGTGATCGTCGCGCTGGCATGGCGCACGCGCTGGCGTTGGCCGGTCACCATCGCCGCCAGTCTGTTCGCCGCGTTGGTGGGTATTTCGCGCATCTATCTGGGCGTGCATTACCCCTCCGACATCCTCGGCGGTTGGTCGGCTGCACTGGTCTGGGTGGTGGGGCTGTATCTGGTGATGTTCCGCGGCACGCGGCGCCCGCATTGGCGTCGTCCGGTCGTGTCGGGCTAAGCGAGGGTAACCGGGCGACTGCGTAATCGGCAGGCATGTGCGGCTGATGTTCGGTGCGGCATGTGCAGGTTGTATTCGGTTGCTCAGTGCTGGCCGCCCCGGTCAACGATTGCTCGTTCTGTCAGATGCCGTTCTACGCAGAGGGATGTCCGGCACGTTCCCGGCGCCATAGCTGTCGTCCAATCGTCGTGCCGATCACTGCCAGTAACACCATGTAATAGCCTGGTCCCATGGGATGTTGCTTGGCCAGCATCACCACCAGCAGCGGTGTCAGCCCACCGAACACGGCATAGCCCAGGTTGTAGGCGAACGACACGCCGGACAGGCGCACTTCCGGCGGGAACACCTCGACCATGATGCGCGGGATCACCCCAAGCACGCCCAGTGCGGCGCCCAGCAGCGCATACAGCGGAAACACCAGCTGTGGATCGCCGGCCAGGCGGTAGAACACCCATGCCGCAACGCCCAGCGCGACGCTACCGATCAGCAGCACGCGCCCATTGCCGTAACGGTCGGCCAACGCACCGGCCAGCACCGACCCCGCAGCCTGCAGCACGATCGCCAGGCTATTGGCCTGCAGCGCCACTGCCGCCGGGTAGTGATAGCTGCTCTGCAACAGGCCAGGTGTCATCAACGACACCACCAGTACGCCGCCGGCCACCATCCAGGTCAGTGCCAACGACAGCAGCACGCCAGGCCGATGATCGCGCAGCACCAGCTTGAGCGGGGTTTCGCGCGCCAGCGCTCGCATGGCCACCAGTTCTGCGAACACCGGCGTTTCGTGCAGCCAGCGCCGCAAGTAGACCGATACCAGCCCGAACACGCCGCCCGCCAGGAACGGCAGCCGCCAGGCATAGTCGGCGATCTCGGCAGGGCTGAAGTGGCGGTTGAGGGCGCCGGCGCCCAGTGAACCGAGTAACACGCCACCGGCCAGGCCGGCGGTCAGGGTGCCGCAGGCGAGTCCGGTGCGGTGCGCGGGGACATGCTCGGCGACGAACACCCAGGCGCTGGGCACCTCACCGCCAATCGCGGCGCCCTGCAACAGGCGCGCGCCCAGCAGCAGCAGCGGCGCAGCGATGCCGATCTGCGCGTAGGTCGGCAACAGGCCGATGCACAGCGTTGGCAACGCCATCAGCAGCAGGCTCAGGCCGAACATCCGTTTGCGACCGAGCAGGTCGCCGAAATGGGCCATCACCATGCCGCCGAGCGGACGCACCAGGTAACCGGCGGCAAAGATGCCGAAGGTCTGCAGCTGGCGCATCCACTCCGGGATGCCGGGAGGGAAGAACAATTCGCCCAGCACCGCGGCAAAAAAGATGAAGATGATGAAATCGTACAGTTCCAGCGCGCCGCCCAACGCAGACAAGGCCAGTGTCTTGTAGTCGCCGCGTTTGAGCTGCGACTTCGGTGCAATGCCGGTGGGTGGATGGGTCTTCACGGCGTGACATCCTGTGGCGGGTGGGGGCGCACGTGCGCCTGAGCAGCGGTGCATGCGCAGGCAGCAATGCTAGCGCGTCAGGAATTGCAGCTTGCATGCTTGCGCTGGATGGCACGTCTGCGGGCTTCGGTAAACGCGTGGTGTCTGCGCCCGAGGTGACGCATCAAGCGCGCAGGCTGGCCAGTGCCGCTGCTTCGGCGTGCAGCACGGCGGTATCGAATAGCGGCCGCGCTGCATCGCCTGCATCCACCAGCAATGAAATCTCGGTACAGCCAAGCACGATCGCCTGCGCGCCTTGCCGGTCGAGTTCGGCCATGACCTGACGAAAATACGTACGCGACCCGGCATCGATCACGCCCTGGCACAGTTCCTCGTAGATCACCCGATGCAGTTCCGCACGCGCATCGGCAGGCGGTATGACGACCGTCAGGCCGCGCGCTTCCAGACGCTGGCGATAGAACGGCTGCTCCATGGTGAAGCGCGTGCCGAGCAGGCCGACCAGGGTGATGCCCGCCGCGAGCAAGGCATCGGCGGTGGCATCGGCGATGTGCAGCAACGGCAGTGGCGTTGCTGCGGTGATCGCATCGGCGACGCAGTGCATGGTGTTGGTGCACAGCACGATGAAGTCCGCGCCGCCGGCGTGCAGCGCACGCGCGGCCGCCGCCATTTCGCGTCCGGCGCCTTCCCAGTCGCCGGCGTGCTGTAGGCGTTCGATATCGTGGAAGTCGACGCTGTACAGCAACAGTCGGGCCGAATGCAGTCCGCCACGTTCGCGGCGAATGGCCTGATTGATGTGTCGGTAGTAGGGCAGGGTGGACTCCCAGCTCATGCCGCCGATCATCCCGATGGTTTTCACGTGCAGTGTCCTGGTGCAACCGGGTTCGCCCGCATGGTCGCACACGATCTCAGGTGCATGACAGCAGTGACGGAGACGCCGTCGGCATCTGCTCAGTGCGCGACAACGCTATCGCCGCAGTCGTGATGTAGGTGGGATGCAGAGACAGACGCGCTGCAGCCGCACGCATCGCGTCACTGCTGCTGCATCATTCGCCCGGCTTTGCCCCCTCCACGGGCGCGTGCGTGGCAGCGCGACGCGCCAGCACGGTTTCGCGATGGGCGATATACACATTGGCGCCGATGATGATGGCCGCGCCAATCAACGTGTGGCGTTCGATCGCCTCGCCGAACAGCCACCAGCCCAGCAATGCTACCAACGGCAGTTGCATGAAGCTGATCGGCTGCAGCGCCGAGACTTCGCCCAGCTTGAGCGCACGGGTCCAGAACAACTGCCCGGCAGTGCCAAAGACGCCGGTCGCCACCAGCCATAGCCAGTCGATGCCGTGCGGCGAGGTCCATTGAAACAGTGCCGGAATCAGCGACATCGGCACCCAGAACACATAGGTATAGAACACCACGGTGTCGGAATCGTCGCTGCGCGACAGCTGCTTGATCTGGATCGCGACAACCGCGCTGATGACAGCGGCCAGCAACGCGATCAGCAGCCCGGGCGTGAATGTGGACGAGCCCGGCCGCAGGATCACCAGCACGCCGACAAAGCCTGCCGCCACCGCCAGCCAGCGTCGCATGCGCACCTGCTCGTGCAGCCATACCACCGCCAGCACGGTGACGAACAATGGCGTGGAATAGGACAGCGAAATCGCCTGCGACAACGGCAGGTGGCCGATCGCCCAGAACCCGCACAACATCGACGCCAGGCCGATCAGCGTGCGCGCCAGATACTGCGGCAACTGCCGGGTGCGCGGCAGCGCCTTGCCTGGTCGCAGGATCAACGGCAGCAATGCCATCAAGCCGAACGCGTTACGAAAGAACGCAATCTCGGTGGTGGCGATGTTGCTCGATGCAAACCGGATGGTGATGGCCATCAGGCCGAAGGCGAAGGTACTGGTGAGCATCCACAGCGCGGCACGACGCGAGACCTGCGTTGCAGTCACCAATGCGCTCCGATGATGCGCGGCTCCGGTTCCAGGATCACCGAGTAGCGCTCGCGCACCGATTCGGCGATGCGCCGCGCAAAGTCGAGCAACTGCGCGCCGCTGGCAGTGCCGTAGTTGACCAGCACCAGCGCGTGGTCGGGCGACACGCCGGCATCGCCTTCGCGCTGGCCCTTCCAGCCGCATTGCTCGATCAACCACGCGGCCGACAACTTGCCCTGGCCTGGCTGTTCGCCGGGATACACCGGCATGTCGGCGAAGGTGGCCTGCAGCGCGGCGATCTGTTCGCTGGGTAGCAGCGGGTTCTTGAAGAAGCTGCCGGCATTGCCCAGCACATCGGGGTCGGGCAGCTTGCGTCGACGGATGTTGATCACCGCCTGGGCCACGTCGGCCGCGCCCGCCAGCTCGGCGCCCATGCTGGCCAATTCTTCGCGAATGCCGGCGTAATCCAGGCGTAGCTCATGCAGCAATGGGAGATTGAATTCCACCGCCACAATCAGATAACGCTCGGGCTGCTGCTTGAACACGCTGTCGCGGTAGGCGAATGCACACTCGGGCGCGGTCATCCGCACAAACTGCTGGCCAAGCCGATCGAACGCTTCCACCACGTGGATGAAGTCGCCCACCTGCGCGCCGTAGGCACCGATGTTCTGGATCGGGCTGGCACCGACGGTACCGGGGATCAATGCCAGATTTTCCAGTCCGGACAAGCCTTGCTGCAACGAATACAGCACCAACGCATGCCAGTTCACACCGGCCCCGGCGCGCACGATGGCGTGGTCGGCGTGGTGCGCGATGATGGCGATCTCGCGGTTTTCGAAACACAGCACGTAACCTTGCGGGTCGCCGGCCAACAGCACATTGCTGCCGCTGCCAAGCACCAGCAATGGAAGCTCGGCAATCTCCGGCGCGGCCAGTGCCTGCGGCAACGCCTCGGGCGTGTGGATGCTCAGCAACCAGCGCGCCGTTGCCTCGACATGAAACGTGTTGAGCGCACGCAGCGGCGCATGCGCACTCAAGCTCCAGCCGGTCTGCACTGCATCGCTCATAGCGGCGAGACCGCGCCACCGCTGGGCGCTTCGCGGCGACGGCGGATGGCATCGACGCATTCGCCAATCAGCGGCGGACCGCGATACACCAGGCCGCTATAGCACTGCACCAAGCTCGCGCCGGCCGCCATCTTTGCCACCGCATCGGCGCCGGAATTGATGCCACCCACGCCGATCAATGGAATCGACTCGGGCAGGCGCGCGCGCAGGCGCCGCAATACCAGCGTGGATTGCCCCAGCAAGGGCGCGCCCGACAAGCCGCCGGCCTCGCCAGCCAGCGGATGATTGGCAATCAAGGTGCGCGTCACCGTGGTGTTGGTGGCGATCACGCCATCCACTGCCAGGTCGGCCAACACACGCGCGGCGGCATCGATGTCGCGGTCGTTCAGATCCGGCGCCACCTTCACCAGCATCGGCACGCGCTTGCCATGTTGCGCGGCCAAGGCTTCCTGAGTTTCGCGCAGATCGGCGATCAGCCGACGCAGCGCTTGTTCTTCCTGCAGTTCGCGCAAGCCGGCGGTATTGGGCGAGGAAATGTTGACGGTGATGTAGTCGGCCAGCGGATACACGCGCTCCATGCAGTAGCGGTAATCGCTGGTCGCTTCTTCGTTGGGCGTGTCCTTGTTCTTGCCGATGTTGATACCCAGCAGCCCGCCACGTCGGCGTGCGCGCTGCACATTGGCCACCAGCGCATCCACGCCCAGATTGTTGAAGCCCATGCGGTTGATCACCGCCTGGTATTCCGGCAACCGGAACATGCGCGGCTTGGGATTGCCTTCCTGTGGCCGCGGGGTCACCGTGCCGATCTCGATAAAGCCGAAGCCCAGCGCCAGCAGCGCGTCGATGTGTTCGCCGTTCTTGTCCAGGCCGGCGCCAAGGCCGACCGGGTTGGGAAACATCAGGCCGAATGCCGGCGTCGGCAGCGGGACCGGGCGCTTGGCCAGTAGCGACGTGGTGCCGGTGCGGTAGGCGGTGTCGATGGAGCGCAATGCCAGCGCATGCGCGCGCTCGGCATCGAGGGTGAACAGCAGGGGGCGGGCAAGCGAATACATGGGGTCAGTTCAATGTCCCTGCGAACACGCGGGTCTGGTATTGGAAGTCGATCTGCCCGTCCTGTGCGTGCGCGTCGAACAGCGTGCGCAGCGCGGCGAGCATCGGTGCATGGCGTGGGTCGTGTGCGAGCGGCGCATATGAAGACGACAACAGGCGGCCGCGCAGTGCGTCGAAATCCAGTCGCTGCACATTGGGAAAGCGCGCCATCGCACGGAACCCATCGCCGAACCACGCCTGCATGGTCGCATCGTCCTGGTAGCGTTCTGCCACTGCCGAGTAGCCGGTGCCGTAGTCCAGCAACAGCTGCTCGTAGCCGCGCAAGAAGGCGGTGGTATCCAGCTCGCGCGAGTTCCAGTAGATCACCGCCAGCCCGTCGGGCCGCAACACGCGCGCCCATTCGGCACGGATGGCCTGGGTGTCGAACCAGTGGAAGGCCTGCGCGGCAGACACCAGACCCATGCTGGCATCGGCCAGCCCGGTGGCTTCGGCTGTGCCATCGATGGCCTGAAACTTGGGGAAACCCGCCAGCCATTGCTGCGCGGCCTCACGCATGGCCGGATTCGGCTCCACTGCCGTGACCGCATAGCCGGCTTCCAGAAATAGCCGGCTGGAAATGCCGGTGCCGGCGCCGATATCGGCCACCGCGGTCGCCGGGGTGATGCCAAGTTCGTCATGCAGCCAGCGCAGCAACTGCGGCGGATAACTGGGCCGGTAGCGCACATAGGCCGCCACGCGGTCGTTGAAACGCTGGGCCGAGGAGGGCGCGGCCATGCTCAACTGTTTGCGGCCGCAAGCCAGGCCAGGCCGCCGAAGAACAGCACGAAGATCGCAATGGCGATCACCCACATGGCCGCTGCCAGCCAGCCGAGGATCAGCCCGCCGATCGCCAAGCCGTCGCCTTCCAGCCCCTGCGGGTTGCGGCGGATTTCTGCGCGCGCCAGGTGGCCGGTGATGATGGCGCACACGCTGCCAAGGACCGGGATCAGCGTCCAGCCGAGAATGCCTGCGACCAGGCTGACGATCGCCATGGCACTGGTCTGTCGAACGACAACGTTCATCATGAACTCCTAGAGATTGACGGCAGCAGAGGGCTGGCGTGGCCCGATTATCCCAGAGCGGCCGCCCGAATGGCGTGCCGTCTGCGGCGGAAACGCGATCGCCGGGCCATCGGCTGCCGGGGCGGGTGGCCTGAACTGTCTGATTGCGTGGGGCAGGGAGGCGTTATCAATGCGCTCACGGTCCCGGCCGAGACGTTATCGGCGCTTGGCGAACCGCTGCGGGGTGGCGCGTGCCGTTCTCTCTATCGCGATTGCGGGCCGCCCGTAGCAGGGTGACCATGCGACACCTGCAGCGCGCCGGCAATGGCTGGGCGCGCTGCGATGTGATCGATTACAGATCGAACTTGATGCCCTGCGCCAGCGGCAGCGAGTCGGAGTAATTGATGGTGTTGGTCTGACGCCGCATGTAGACCTTCCACGCATCCGAGCCGGACTCGCGACCGCCGCCGGTTTCCTTTTCGCCACCGAACGCACCGCCGATCTCCGCACCGGAGGTGCCGATGTTGACGTTGGCAATGCCGCAATCGCTGCCCGCAGCGGACAGGAACTTCTCGGCCGCTTTCAGGTTCTGGGTAAAGATCGACGACGACAGGCCCTGCGGCACGCCGTTCTGCAGGTCGATCGCCTCATCCAGCGTGCTGTACTTCATCACGTACAAGATGGGGGCGAAGGTCTCGTGCTGCACCACCGCGTCGCTGTTCTGCAGCCCGGTGACAATGGCCGGCAGCACGAAGTTGCCCGGGCGATCGATCGCGGTGCCGCCTACTTCCACCGTGCCGCCGGCCGCCTTGGCCTTGGCGATCGAGGCCAGGAACTGCTCCACCGCGCCACGGCTGTTGAGCGGGCCCACCAGGTTTGCCGGGTCGGTAGGGTCGCCGATCTTGCTGTCGAGCTGCTTGTACGCCTTGACCAGCGTGGCCAGCACGTTGTCATAGATGGAGTCATGCACGATCAGGCGGCGCGTGGTGGTGCAGCGCTGCCCGGCGGTGCCGACCGCGCCGAATACGATGCCGGGGATGGCCAGCTTCAGGTCGGCGGTCTCGTCCAGGATGATGGCGTTGTTGCCGCCCAGCTCCAGCAGGCAACGGCCCAGGCGGTGCGCAACCTTCTCGGCCACCACACGACCGATCTGGGTCGAGCCGGTGAAGCTGATCAGCGGGATGCGGGTGTCTTCGACCAGCTTTTCCGACAAGGAAGTGCCGGCATCGTTGATCAGGAAGAAGATGTCCGGAAAGCCGGCATCCTTGAGCGCTGCGTTGCAGATCTTCATCGTGGCGATCGCGGTCAGCGGGGTCTTGTTGGACGGCTTCCAGATGCAGATATCGCCGCAAATCGCCGCCAAAAACGCATTCCACGCCCACACCGCCACCGGGAAGTTGAACGCGCTGATGATGCCCACCAGCCCCAGCGGCTGGTACTGCTCATACATGCGGTGACCGGGACGCTCCGAATGCATGGTGTAGCCGTAGAGCATGCGGCTCTGGCCCACGGCAAAGTCGGCGATGTCGATCATCTCCTGCACTTCGCCATCGCCTTCGGGCTTGCTCTTGCCCATTTCCAAGGCCACCAGCGAACCGAGCGCATCCTTGTGCTTGCGCAGCGCCTCGCCACACAACCGCACTGCCTCACCGCGACGCGGCGCCGGGGTGGTGCGCCACACCTTGAAGGCCGCCTGCGCGCGCGCCACGATCAGTTCGTAGTCGTCCGGCGTGGTCGCCTGCACATCGGCGATGACCGCATTGGTGGTCGGATTGAGCGGCTGCAGCACGCCGGCGCCGGTGGCCTGCGACCAGGTCGCCTCGCCGAGGTAAGTGCCGGAATTGGACGCAGCGAGTTCGAGCGCCTTGAGCAGGTCAGCGGACATGGAATCTCCTGGAAACAGTGGCGGTCGCGCGGCAGCCAGGGCCGGCAGCGACACGGGTAGCCGCCGATTTTAGCAGGCTCCACCCACCACCGGCCGGCTTGGCAAGCTGGCTGAACATGCGACAATGCCGCCCTTGGCCCCGTAGCTCAGCTGGATAGAGCGTCCCCCTCCTAAGGGGAAGGTCGCCCGTTCGAATCGGGCCGGGGTCACCATTGGCGGTAACCCAGCGACGCCATTGTCCATGCGTTTTCCGCGGGCCTGGAAGGTTTAGTTGCCACCATTCGATCAAATTGATCTATCTGCTTGGTGCTTGGAATGCCAACGCAGCTGAGTCTGTTATCCAGTGGCCAAGTCACCAACAGCAACGCTCCTCGAAACCTCCTCGGCGCTAGATTGAGTACCTACGCGGCACTTGGAGGACCAGATGCGGCATCGATGTACTGATCAACGCGGTGGCACTCCGACGTCTAATACCCTTGGGCTAGGGAATTTGACTCTAAACTGAGGCGCTACTCAAAATCGCGGAGGGGGGGCGAAAATTTCGATCAGAATCGAATTGGTCACGCCCTGGCAAATACATGCAACATTCATGTGTTATCTAAGCGTGCAGGTGGAAGGTGTTTGAGCCGTAGTTTTTAAGCTTGACGCGAATTAAGTATGCCTCTGGGCTTCAGTGGAAAGAGTCAAATTTTTGTTTTTACCCATCATCGTGGTAATGAAATTTTAATTTAATTAAATCTTTAATCACAGGGAGTGTGGTGTGAATATTGTGGCGGGTACATTAGGTCGGTGTTTCAATTTTTGCTTGTCTGTCGGATTGCTGTCTACTCTTTCAATAGATGCAAATGCGGCGACTTACTACGGGCCTCCGTACACACTTAACACCATCTACGGTAATCCAAAATTTGAATCGGCAGGCGCCGGTGTGTATTGGATTATTGGTCAGATGACAAAGGGTTGTATAACAAAGCCCCAAGGATGTTCGTCCTGGCCGGTGGTTAGGTACAATGCGACCACGTCGGGAGCAATTGTCATGTGGCCGAATGATGTATCTGGCTATTTTGTTACTCCAACGACCTATTCTGTCGGTTCGCCGAGAAAGAATCTTGGCAGCTGTAACATGTCCTGTAGTGGAGGGCTGGGCACCGGAAGGGACGGGACCGGGCCGCGCGGAAGCCGCGATAGCGCAGCTGACGCAAATAAACCTGGATCTGTATTTGAAGGTGACCCTATCAATACGGCGACAGGGAATTTTTATCGTCAAGATACAGACTACGACAATCCAAGTGGTCTTGTATTTCGGAGGTTTTACAATAGCTCGTTGTCGGTGACCTCTACCTCAATGGGGAAGCAATGGCGCCATTTCTTTGATCGTGGTCTGGAAATCCAACGTTCTACGACCGCAATCACTGACACTCAGGCGATCAATGCCCATCGCCCAGATGGAAGCTCGGTAACGTTCAACTTGACTAATGGCGTCTGGAAGGCTAGCGCCGATTACTCGGAAACGATTGTCGAACGACCAGATGGTGCGGGTTTTGCACTGGCGATCTCAGCAACCCAGCAGACAGAGATTTATGATGCAAAGGGACTTTTGCAGGAGGTCTACGATAAGTCAGGCCAGAGGATCTATCTGCTGACCTACAGCCTCCCCGATGCCACGGGTGTTGGTGGTCGAGTTCTTTTGAGCGCCGCTGATAGAAGCGGACGGAAGATGAACTTTGACTACGATAGTGAATCGAGGTTGGCTGGGATAACGCTTCCTGATAAAGGGAGGGTTGTTTTTTCATACGATGTAAATGGCTATCTGGCATCAGTGAAGTACCCAGACGGAAAGTCGGTCGGCTATCTTTATAATGAGAGTAATTTTACTGGGGGTAATTCGCTTCCTGGCGTGATGACAGGCGTAACTGATGAAAAAGGTGCTCGTTACGAGACGGTCACATATCAATCAGGTAGAAAAGCGACATCGGCATCATTCGCTGGCGGGGTTGAAACTACGAAGATCGACTACGATGCGTATTCTACAAATGGGATTGTTAATTCATCCCTGATTGGTCCATTAGGAGTGCGTAGTTATCTTAAGTTCGTTGATGCCGCGACCGGTGCGATACGTTTTGCAAGTTCTGGTTTGCCTTGCGGCACACAGTGCAACCAGCCATATAAGTCCATAACCTACGATGCAAATGGTTATGTCGCGTCAAAAACAGACTTCCAGGGTAATAAAACGCAGACTAGTTTCGACACGAATGGTCTACTTCAGCAACAGATTGATGCAGTAGGCTCCACACAGCAGAGAACGATCAACACGATTTGGAACGCAGGAATCCGTGAGCCCCTTGAGCGCACAGTTCTCGACGCTGGTAATGTCGTCAAGTCGAAGTCGAAGTCGAAGTGGGCCTACAATGCTGTTGGCCTGCAAACGTCCCGTTGCGAGATAAACATGGCCGTGGCGGCTGCTGCTTCCTACGACTGTGGGAGTGCCACGAATGCACCAGCAGGCGTTCGTCAGTGGCGCACGAGCTATTGTGAAAAGGTGGACGCAGTCAACTGTCCGCAATTGGGCTTGATTCTTTCATTGGACGGTCCACTTACGGATGTGAACGATGTTACGACGTACCGCTACTTTACCTCCACTGATGAATCTGGGTGTGGTACGGCAGGTGGCCAGTGCCATCTTGCTGGCGATCTCTTTCAGGCTACAAATGCTATAGGGCAGGTCACCACATACGCGTCATATGACGCCAATGGCAAACCTGCACGAGTCGTCGACTCGAATGGGATGGCGACTGATATCAGTTACGCGCCTCGCGGATGGCTGACTTCCAAAATTGTCAGATCAGCTCCCGGTGGCGCTGCTTCTACGCAGGATCGCGTAACGACGATCAAGTATGACGAGACAGGAAATGTAAAGCAGGTGATAGAGCCGGATGGCAACGCGGTGACTTACGGCTATGATCCGGCACACCGTCTGACCGATATCACCGACGACGCAGGTAATAACGTTCATTACGTCCTTGATGCGGCCGGGAATCGTCTGACGGAAGACGTCAAAGATGTATCCGGCAATGTCAAGAAAACTCTAACGCGCGTTTACAATAAGCTCGGGCAATTGGAGACGCAGGCAGATGCGTCTGCTAATCCGACTGATTTTGCCTACGACCTCAACGGTGATTTGACATTGGTGACCGATGCGCTGGGTCGCAAGACGCAGCTGGATCCCGATCCGCTGCGTCGCGTCGCGCGCACGCTTCAGGATGTTAACGGTCTTGCGGTAGAAACGACACAGCAGCTGGATGCCCTGGACCGCGTCACTGCCGTAATCGATCCAACGGGTCTGACTACGCGTTACGAGTACAACAGCCTCGGGGATCTTGGCAAGCTCACTAGTCCTGACACTGGCGCAACAACTTATGGCTACGACGCTGCCGGCAACCGCACACTTGAAGCGACAGCTCGTGGGGTCAAGATCAGTTCGAGTTATGACGCGTTGGGACGACTGACCAAGCTGAGCTATCCAGCTAGCACTTTCAATGTCATTTATACCTATGACTCCGTGCCAGCTAGCTGCCAGGCAGGAGAGACATTCGCGACCGGCCGCTTGGCGTCCATCAAGGACAGTAGCGGGGCGACGGAGTACTGCTACAACAGCTTCGGCGATCTGGTGCGTAAGCAGCAGACGACCAACGGCAAAGTCTTGGTGTTGCGCTATGGCTACACCACGGCTGGTCGTCTGGCGAGTGTGATCTACCCGGATGGAGCCAAGGTCGACTACGTTCGCAATGGACTCGGCCAGGCCATCGAGGTGGGTTATACCCCGGCGACGGGCGTACGCCAGATCCTTTTGAAAAACGCCAGCTATCTTCCGCTCGGTCCGGTTGCAGGCTGGACCTACGGCAATGGTCGTGTACTCACGCGTGCTTATGATCAGGACTACCGGCCAAAGGCGATTCAAGACATAAGTGCGGGGGGATTGGATGTTGGCTTCGGCTTCGATCCTGTGGGCAATCTCTCTAAGCTGACCCCCGCAGGCAGCACGGTTGCGGATGTCACGCTTGGCTACGACTCGCTTGGACGTTTGACCGAGTTCAAGGATGGAGTGACCGGCACAGTGCTGGATGGCTACAGCTACGACAAGACCGGCAACCGGCAGAGCAGTAAGTCGGCCGCCGGCGAGGTCGCTTACACCTATGAAGCGAACAGCCATCGGCTAACGAAAGTGGGTGCAATACCACGTGTCTACAACGCCGTAGGCGATACAACCTCGATCAACGGAACCGAGCGCGAATTCGTTTACGACGTGACCGGCCGCATGAGTCAGGTCAAGCGCAATGGCACTGTGGCCCGCGAGTGTCGACTCCCCATAAAATTGATCCATCCATCACTACAGGTCTCCGGGCATACTAGCCAGCGAGGAGACCAACGATGCGCAAGAGCAAGTT
>NZ_MDEE01000050.1 GCF_002939865.1 Xanthomonas dyei | reverse complement strand
GAAGCGTGCACCATGCGCGCACCTTCTTCCACACCCTGGCCCAGCAAGCACTTGATCTCGCAGAAAAAAATGTGGGGAAACCTCAGGGTCAGGTTCACTTCGGGGTACTTGCTCTGGCATGAAGCCTCATGATCCAACACTGCAACGACGACGAGGCTACCTCAGCTGACCCACAGTACAAGCCCATTGGTGATCTTCCATTTATTTCCTGCGCGGCTCAGAAGGTATAGCGTGCCCGTGCCGCATAGCCCATCGCAACGTTGTTCGGCATACACCAATGCATGGGAGCCTCCATCGATGAGGACTGGCACGCTTAGTTGTAAGTACCCTGCCGTCCCCGGGAACGTCTTGTAGAAAGCCGCCCAGTTAAAATCCGCCAATAAGGCGTCGACGGCAGCGGTTGGCGCTCCTCGCACGTAGTCACCGTCAGGTAGCCGTACCGTCACTGAGCTAGCATTCGCTAGGATCAGTGCCTCTCGCGCCTGCTTTGATACCAATGTATCGACAGCAGAACCTGAGAGCAGCTCTTGGTTCAAACTTGAAGCGCACGGCTGCTGCGCTCTGGTACCTGCACACGTCTGCGTGGATCGATCGAGCAGTACAACCGGTTTACGTTTTGTAGCCGCATGGGCGTCTTTGTCCTTAGGCGGAGACGGCAATCCGGGATATGGCTGATCTACGATAGCTGTCCATATAAGAATCATGTCCTGCGGCGATGGAGTTGTGGCCTGCTGCCGTGGCGCGGGCTGTTCAGACACTTCATCGAAATAAGAGGTCACTGATTTTGCAGACAGCGCTAACGCGGCGATTAGGATCAGGAGCAAGCTGGTAAAAGCGATGCGATACCAATTCACGCGTAGTCCGCTTCTTTTGATTAGGTCAGGTTTGATATTACCAACAGTGTGGGCCGCCTCTGCAGTAGCGCCGCCGTATTACGGCAGCCTTGACCTCCCATACATCCCCCACCCGCCATCCTCGCCCAGCCTCAACTGGAGAACGCACGATGATGAAGTGGATGGGTACCGCGCTGGCCGCGGCGTTGTTGGTGACCGGGTGCGCCAAGGTGGAGGGCGAAAAGTTCGTCGGCCACTGGGTCAACGTGCAGACGCAGGAAGAGACGATGGACATCGCGCGCAATGGCGAGACCTTCATGGTCCGCAGCACCACGCCGAAGTTCTTCAGCCGCAAGCCCAAGACCGAGAGCTACCCGGCCGTGTACAAGGACGGGGCGCTGCAGGTCACCAACGATGGTGAGACGGTGAACTTCGCCATCGATGAGACCAACGGCCACCTCAACACCGGCGGCGAGCAGTACCAGCGCGTGCCGGCCAAGTAAGGACGCCGCTGTGGCCAGCGCCCGCGTGCTGACCTTCACCGTCGCACGCGGGCGTTTTGCATTTTTTAGCCCTGCCGGTTTGTCGATATCTTTGCAAGCACGTCCGCGAACGCTCTCAACGCGTCATCGTTGGCCCAGGCGGAGTGACTGTCTGTTGCGATTGCTCAAGCGCTTGCTGCTGCTCTCGCACCTGCGATTGAGCTTGATTGATCGATTGCACGCGTTCGAACGATTGGTTTTCAGGTGTTTGCACCGCCTGCATAGTGGCCATGTCGGCACGAAGGTGCGCTGGGTCGCTCCGGACACCCTGAACCAGAAACACCTTTTCTCCGGCCGCGAGCTTGTCTGTTGGGTTATTGAGCAGCACATGGTCCACACGCGTCAGGCCTTCTTCCTTTGCTAGCACGAGCAGGCTGGCCGTCATGCGCTGACTCGATGCATCCCACTCCCGGCCATGTTGCGCATCGAGCTTTTCCACGCCACCTTTGATCTGTTGGTACAGCGCGTGATCTGCGTGATCTTGCTGCGTTGGCAGAGATGGCCTTGCCGACAATGGCGCTTGTGAATCACGGCTCGGCAAGTCCTGTTTCACATCGTTGACGAGGCTATCCGTAGCAGACCCTGGCTCCGGCCTACCGTGTTTGCGCTGCAGTGGTGCGATGTGCTTGTCGTAATAGTCCCCGTAATACTGCTCGTACGTCTTACTCGGCCCAACGGAAGGCTGCTCAGTCTTGAATGCCTGGGCAATCTGATTCAACGCTGCATCACGCGTGATTTGGCCTGCCATCTGCTGATCAGCAATTGCTTCGTACTGCTTTGGTCTCGTACCGCTGCCAGCGATACCGATATCGGGACCTTGATGATTCAGAATCTCACGCCGGACCAATGCATTACTGAGTGTTGCGGCAGCTTCGCCGCGCAGCATGTTGGTGACATACGCATGTTTGGAGGAATGATCAGGCTGCTCGGTAAACCGATGGTGTCCAATTTCATGGGAGAGCGAACGTGCGATGCGCGCACCTTGCCCGATTGCATTTTCGTCAATGACCACTTGCGTGCGGGGAACCAGATAAGTTCCGGCACCAGCGGCTCCCCAGACAACACCGACATTATCTCGATTGAGCTGCGCAAGACCTGCTTGAAGTGTGGGCGACTGTTGCAGAAAAGGTATCACCGCGGGATCTGATAGGGGCGAGGGCGGCTTCACGGCCGCGGTCGATGGCGTGGATTGCTGTGGCTGGGGATATTTCGACTCTTCGGTGTTTTTCATCATGCACTCCTTTGCAGGGGTCCAGCTAAGCAACTTACTGCTTGCTGATTGTAATAAAGCTCAGGTTGGCCTGATCTTTAGTCAGCCCAAGGATGACGGTTACCTGTCCCCTCTGAAGCGACCAATAGGCGCTCGAACCCGCTGCGTCTGGCCGCGGCGGGTAGAGCAGCGCATCTGGCCAAGGCACATCCTCGAGCGCCGGGCCAGGCGCAGAAAAGTCGAGCAACAGCGTCGCATGCGAAGGGGCGTCCTGCGTGCTACGGAGCTCGATATGCTGCAAGGCCGCACCGGCCAGCGCACCACCCTGACCAACACGCACCACCATCGCTTCTTGCGATTGACGAGGGCCAAATTGTGTTTGAAGCTGGGCGCTGAGTGCTGCGACATCTTGGAAATCGGTGCCGATCAAACGATCCACATCTTGCTTGAGGCGTTCCGTCACGTCTTTGCTCCTGGTTTCAATGGGGGGCTTGGTAGCTGCTACAGCTGAGTGACTGTGTGGAGTGCTAGAAACACATCCCGCATGGAGGGTGCACGCCAATAGCCCAAGCGGCAACCAGATTGCTCGCGGGAAGGCTGCATGTCCCCAGCCAAATGGCAGACCATGTGATCCCCGAATGCGAAGCGCCATTTCTTTATCCCGCGCTAGAACTGTCGTGGAAATCTAGCACGGCAATACCCACCTGGAATAACCAAAGCGCTGCCGCCAACGGCGGCAGTATGTCGGGAGGTTCGAACTTTTTACGGTCTTCAGACGTTGCACGGTATCGTTTGTATCGGCAGCTCCAACGCCCAACGGCGAAATGATCCTCGCTTGCGCGAATCGCGTTACCGGCCGTCGATGGCGCTTGCACCCGGGCTTCATGGGGTGGGATGCGCCGGATCAGGCTGAGCATTCGTGCCGGACCAGCTCACTTTTGGATCCGTCACCGATACGCCTTAACCCTTTCTACATTCCCCACCCGCCATCCTCGCCGCAGACTCAACTGGAGAAGGCACGATGATGAAGTGGATGGGCACCGCGCTGGCCGCGGCACTGCTGGTGAGCGGTTGCGCCAAGGTGGAGGGCGAGAAGTTCGTCGGCCACTGGGTCAACGTGCAGACGCAGGAAGAGACGATGGACATTGAGCGCAATGGCGAGACCTTCATGGTCCGCAGCACCACGCCGAAGTTCTTCAGCCGCAAGCCCAAGACCGAGAGCTACCCGGCCGTTTACAAGGACGGGGCGCTGCAGGTCACCAACGATGGCGAGACGGTGAACTTCGCCATCGATGAGACCAACGGCCACCTCAACACCGGTGGCGAGCAGTACCAGCGCGTGCCGACCAAGTAAGTCCTTTGCCGCCAGCGCCCGCGTGCAGACGTTAACCGTCGCACGCGGGCGTTTTGCGTTCTGGGGCTGCCGGCGGCTGCGAGGGCTGCCGACGCGGCTCCTTGAAAATGCTACGCCTGACACGCCGCTCGTCCCCCGGCCTCGCTCCCCCCTCCCATTCCAGGGCGCACAAGCCGTAAAGTGCGCAGGCACGCCAGGGTCATGGCGCTGCCCGACCGATCAATCCAGCAACTACGAGGGTGTCATGAGCAAGGGGATGGACCAGAAGAAGAGCCAGAAGAAAGAGCCGACCAAGACGCTGAAAGAAAAGCGCGCGGCCAAGCAGGAAAAGAAGGGCAAGTAAGCAGCCCGGCCTGCCAGACGGCAGACGAGGTCAGGCGCAGGCCTGGCCTCGCGTTTTTGGACGTAACACTAGGCGCTGAGTGTCGGCTTCCTAACTCGGCTTGTCAGATTCTCCCACTCACCGCTGGCATGACCTGCGGTAGCACCCAACGCTGCTGTAGACCGATCAACGGCCCGGCCCAAGCAGATGTGCCAATGTGGGTTTGTGTGGCTTTCGGAGCGCGTCATGAGCCGTTTGACCATCGATCTAAGCGATCAGCAGCACCAGAGCCTGAAGGCGCTGGCGGCTTTGCAAGGCAAGACAATCAAGCAGTACGCGCTTGAACGGCTCTTTACTGGTGACATAGACGCCGACCAGGCATGGCAAGGGTTGAAAACCCTTCTTGGGGGACGTGTCGAGGAAGGCCTTGCCGGCAAGGTATCCAACAAGAGCATCAGCACGATCCTGGATGAAGAATTGACCGAGGGCGATCGCGGTTGATGCACGGCTACGTCCTCACCGACGCAGCCGAAGCCGATCTGCGCGGGATCATCCGCTATACCTCGGCACGCTGGGGCCAGGCGCAGGTTCGCCGGCACATCGCCGCCCGCCTCGCAGCGGGGGAAGGCCCTTCAAGGATCTGAGTGCGCTATACCCTGCATTGCGGATGTCGCAATGCATGCACGATTACGTCTTCTGCCTGCCGCGTGAGCACGCTCCGTCACTGATTGTGGCGATCCTGCATGAGCGCATGGATCTGATGGTGCGTTTGGCCGGCAGGTTATAGCTCGCGCTCCACTGAGCAATGGGATGGGTCGCAACTCAAGCCGCCAGCCGCTTGATCCGTGACGGCAGATCACCCAGCGTGCGGTGCGCTTGTTCCAGCTCGTAATCGACTTGCAGGCCCAGCCAGAAGCGCTCGGTCGTGCCCAGCGCTGCAGCCAGGCGCACGGCGGTGTCGGCGGTGATGCCGCGCTTGCCCAGCACGATCTCGTTGATACGACGCGGCGGCACGCCGGTGGCGCGCGCCAGTGCGTTCTGGCTGATGCCCATCGGCTCGAGGAACTCTTCAAGCAGGATTTCGCCAGGGTGGATGTTGGGTAGGACTGTCATGGACAGATGCCTCGTGCTCAGTGGCGATGATCGCCGCGATTTTAGTGCTTGGTGTCGTAGCTCTTGCCGTCGGAGGCAGCTATTCGAAAATTTCGAATAACTGTCTTCGGCTACAGCTCTTTGCCTGAGAACACTTTTCACTGCTGTCATCGCGCCGGCTTGCGTCCATCAGAACAACGACCCCTGCACGGGCGCAGTGGATGGTTCTGTTGCTGGCTTGGCGGGTGCCGCCTGCTGCTGCGCACCCAACCGCCACGCCAATCCCGAGATGCGCGCGGCATGCCGTGCGAGCGCGGCGCGGATCAGTGCTTCGCTGCCGGCCAGGTGCAGGGCGCGGCGGGCGCGGGTGATGCCGGTGTAGAGCAGTTCGCGGCTGAGCACGCGGGCGTCGCGGGTGGGCAGTTGCAGCCAGACGTGGTCGAATTCGCTGCCCTGGGCCTTGTGCACGGTCATGGCGAAGGCGCTCTCGTGGGCGGGCAAGGCGGCGGGGTGGAAGCCGCGCACCTGGCCGTCGCCGTCGCCTTCGAACCAGGCGACCAAGGGGCCTTGGGAGCGGCGGTCGGCGGCGGGGTCGCCGCGGTTTGCGGTGCCGCTGGGGTGGCTTGGGCCAGAAGACGGGGCTGCGTCGGCGCGCGTTGTCTCGGTGCTCGCATCGCTGCGCTCTGAGGTGGCGCTTGTGTTGTCGCGCCCCGAGAAGGGATTCGCGTCGCTTTGCCCCGAAGAGGGACTCGCGTCGCTTCGCAAACAGATGCCGACGTCGCCGTTGAACAGGCCGTGGCGGTAGCTGTTTTCGGTGATCAGCAGCAGGCGGCCCTGGAACCAGGGCGAGGCGCCGCCGAGTCTGCGCGCGCCGGAGCCGGTGTCGGCGAGCAGTTGTTCGATGCGGGCGTTGAGGCCGCGCGCGCCTTGCGGGCCGGCGCGCACGGCGGTGAGCAGGCGCAGGCGGCTGGCCGCGCGCAGGGCGGCGGCGGGGTCTTGCGCATCGGCCAGCGCGCGCCAGTGGGCCAGCAGTGCGTCGCGGCCGAGGGTGAGCGGGTCGTCGCCGTCTTCGTGGAAGTGCACGCCGGCCAGCTCGCCGCTGCGCAGCAGGGCCAGCGCGGTGTCGGCGTCGCCGGCGCGGATGGCGTCGGCCAGTGGGGCGAGTGCGAAGTTTTCCGCTTGCCGATAGCCGCGTAGCAGGTGCACGCGGTGGCCGGTGAGGCCGCTGCTGTGGCTGATGGTGTGGCTGATGGTGTGGCTAACGGTCTGGATGCTGGCAGGCGTGCTGTCAGTGGGCGCGCTGCCGAGCAGCGGTTGCAGCGCGTCGGCGTCGTGCGGTTGCAGGGCATCGCCGGGGCCGGCGGCCTGCAGGATGGCGGCGAGCACGTCGCCGGCTTCCACCGAAGGCAGCTGGTCGGCGTCGCCGAGCAGGATCAGCTGGGTACCATCGGCGACGGCTTCGACCAGCTTGCACATCAGCGGCAGGTCGACCATGGAGGCTTCGTCGACGACGATCAGGTCGAACGGCAGCGGGTTGTCTGCGTTATGACGGAAGTTTGGCGAATCCGGGATGACGCCGAGCAGGCGATGCAGGGTGCTGGCGCCGGATGGGAGGAGGGATTCCCAGGGCAGTGGCGGGCCCTCACCCGCCCTTCGGGCCCCCTCTCCCGCTTGCGGGAGAGGGGAAACAGCGGGGTTCGGTGGCTGCTTCGCTTGCAAGGCACTGTAAGTAGGCGGCAGCTGGATGCCGGCGGCGATGGCGCGGGCGACGGCGGCGCGCAGGCTTTCGGCCATGCGTTCGGCGGCACGGCCGGTGGGCGCGGCCAGGGCGATGCGTGGCGGCGGGTGGCCGGCGGCATGGGCCTGCGCGATGCGCAGCAGTAACAGGCGGGCGATGGTGGTGGTCTTGCCGGTGCCGGGGCCACCGGTGATCAGCAGCAGCGCGCGACGCAGCGCCAGCGCGGCAGCTTGGGCCTGGCGGTCTGGGGAGTGGGACGGGGTCGGTGGCTTCGTGCCGTCTTGGTGGTGGGATGGCGCGGGCAGGCCCGACCCCTCACCCGCGCTTCGGGCACCCTCTCCCAGGGGGAGAGGGGTTGGGTCCACGGGCTGAGCGGTTGGGGTCGCGTTTGGGAACAGCTGTGCGAACAACGGCGCCAGCGCGTTGGCGTCGAACGCCGGCATGGGCTGAGCGGCGATGCGCTGCAGGCCCAGGGCCAGCCGGCGTTCGTATTCGCGGTAGCGGCGCAGGTAGAGCAGGCCGTGTTCGAGGACCAGCGGGCAGTCGGCGGCGGCCGGGTCGTCGGGGTTCGGTTGGTCGACCCAGCGCGAGGCGACCAGGGTGCGTTGCCAGTCGGTGGGGTCCGGGAATGCGGGAGAGGGGCCGTCGCGTTGGTCCAGCAGCATGGCGGCGCGCGCCGGGTCCAGCCCGGCGTGGCCGCTGGTGACTGCCAGCGACGCGAGCGCGGCGGCGGCCAGGACCTGTGGATCGGTGTCTGGCGCCAGACGTTGCAGGCTTTGGGCGAAGGCCAGATCCAGCGTGCGCAGGGCGCCGCTCTGGCTGAGGGCGGTCAGCAGGGTTGGGTGGCTCATAAGGTGGATGCCTGACTCGCGGACGTAGCGTCACTCCAACCCCCGCTCCGCGCCCAGGCCCACGCCAGTGGCGCGGGCGCTCCAGGGCACGCGCGCCAGCGGCGCGCCACCAGTGCCTGATCGCCCCGGGGGGACAGGGGCTTTATTGCATCGGCGCTGACGGGCTGCGCGCTCTCCCGGAGGGACAGGGACCTTGGTGCGTCGGCCGCAAGAGGCTGTGTGCTAGTGGGCATTGGGCGTGCCTGCGTTGCTGGAGGTCGGCTCCAGGGCGCTGCCGGCGAACAGCGCGTCCAGGGCGTCGACCAGGGCCGGGTCGAAGCGCCAGGCGTGGATGCCGGGGGCGGGCGAGCGGGGAACGGCAGCGCTGGCGGAGCCGGGGTCGGCCGCGTTGCGGGTGGCGTCCAGGCCGCGACAGAACAGGTAGCGCACGCCGCCGAAGTCGCGGGTGTAGTCGTAGCCGCCACCGTCGGCGGCATCGCCCAGGCGGAAGCGCAGCCAGCGGTGCAGGGCCACGGTGTAGATCAGCGCCTGCAGCTCGTACTCGCTGTGCGCCATGGCGCGGGCCAGGGCGTCGGCGTCATAGCTGGGCAGGCGGTTGGATTTGTAGTCGAGCACGTACCAGCGGCCATCGACGGTGTAGGTGAGATCGATCAGGCCGGTCATCAGGCCTTCCAGGCGGTGGCGCGCGCCGAAGGCCTGGCGGTCGCCGACCACACCAAACCGATGCAGCAACGCCAGCAGCGCATCGACGCGGGTGGGCCGCATGGCGAAGTGGAATTCCATTTCGTTGCGGCGCTGCGGCTCGGGCACGGCGGCCAGGGCGGTGCCTTCGGGCAACACCACGGTGAGGGTGTGGCCGATCAGGGCGGTGAGCACGCGCAGGCCGTCGTCGAGCTCGTCCTGGGCGTAGCCGCCGCGTTGCAGGGCCTCGACGATCGGCGCGGCCTGACCCTCGGGCGCGGGTTGGCCGGGCTGCCACGCGTGCCAGGCGGCAAAGTCGCAGCGCTCGAACACGTCGTGCATCACCACGCCGAAGCGGTTGCCTGCAAAACGCGCATCGAACGGTTCGGCCTCGGTGGCTGCGGCAACCGCCACCGCCTCGCTGCCGGACGGTTCGTCGCTGCCGCCACTGCCCACCACGGTGGCGCTGGCCATCGGGTCGATGGCGGCGCCGGCGTCGGCGTTGGCCAGCTGGGTGAAGCTGTAGACCCACCATTCCGGCGCGATGTGCCGCTGCGGACTGCGCGCCGGCGGCACCTGCGCCTCAATCGGCGGCGGCAGGCGCGGCAGGTTGGCTGGCGGGGTGCTGGTGTCCACCACCACCGCGCCCTCGCCTGCCGCGCCTTGCAACGCATCGAGCGCGCGCAGCATGCCCGACAAAGCAGTGCGTTCGTGCTGATGGAAGCTGCCGCTGGCGATCCATAGAGCATGCTCGGCGCGGGTCAGGCCGACGTAGAGCAGGCGTGCGTCTTCGGCACGTTGTTCCTGCTTCCAGGCGGCTTCGGCGGCACTCCAGCTGGGGTCGTCCTTGTCTGTCTTCCAATGCAGCTGACGGCCGCTGTCCGGCGCATGCACCACGCAATGGCGGCCAGCGCCCTTGTCGCTGCGGCCGATGCCGATGTACGGCAGAAACACCAGCGGATACTCCAGGCCCTTGCTCTTGTGCAGGGTGACGATCTGCACGCGACGCGCGTCCGATTCCAGCCGCAGTTGCTGGGCTTCGTCGTTGTCGTCGGCATTGGCGATGCGGCGTGCCAGCCAGTCCACCAAACCATGCGGGCCGAGTGCGCGCACGTCGGCTTCCTGCAGCAGTTCGGCCAGTTGCAGGTAATTGGTGAGGCGGCGTTCGCCATCGACCAGCGCGAGCAGGCGTTGCCCGTGCGTGGCGCCCAACTCGCCGATCAAGGCCAGCGGGCCGCCGCGCTGCCAGCGCTCGCGCCAGTCCAGTGCATGTTGCTGCCAGCGGCGATGGCGTTGCCCATCGCGTTCCAGTGCAGCAATGGCGATGGCGTCTTCGCCGATCAACACCGTGGCCAGCGCGGCGCGCAGGCGGCTGTCGTCGCCGGGATCGAGCAAGGCCTGCAACAGGGCCAGCAGTTCCAATGCTTCGTCGGTGGCGAACAGGCTCTGCTTGCCAGCGGCGACCGCCGGAATGCCCATCGCGCCCAGTGCTTGCTGGATGCGCGTGGCCTCGCCGTGGCTACGCACCAGCACGGCGATATCGCCGGCCTGCACCGGGTTGCCGTTGATGGTGGCGGTGCCGTCGCGACCACCGGCCAGCCAGCCGCGGATGGCGGCCACGCAGGCGGCGGTGGCCAGCTCGCGCGCGCGGCCGGCGCTCCAGGGTTTGGGCTTTCCCTTGCTAGGCGGCGGCGGTTCGGGCGCGCGCCACAGCGTCAGCGCCGGGGCGGTGGCGGCATCGCGTTGCAGGTCGGCATCGCTGCGCTTGGTGCCGGCCTGCACCGGATGGAAGGCGATACCGTCGGTGAGGAAGGCCTCGGTGTAGCCGGCCTGCGCATACAGCGCATCGATCGCCGCCAGCACGCCAGGGCGTGAGCGGAAATTGTGGCTCAGCGGTGGCGCCAGTTCGGCGGTGATTGCGGCGGCCAAATAGGTGCGCACATCCCCGCCACGAAAGCCGTAAATGGCCTGCTTGGGGTCGCCGATCAAAAACAGCGCCGGCTCCAGACCCGCCGCACGTGCGAGCGGGCCTTCGCCGAATACGCTGGAAAAGATCGACCACTGGCGGTCGTCGGTGTCCTGGAATTCGTCCACCAGCGCGATGGCGTATTGCGCGCGCAGGCGTTGCACCAGGGCATCGGCTTGCGGGCCTTGCAGTGCGTGCGCCACGCCATCGACCAGGTCGTCGTAGGTCTGCACACGGCGCTGGCGCTTGAGCAGCGCGAGCCGTGCGATGGCATCGTCGCGCAGGGCGTGCAGCAGACGGATGCGGCGGCGTGTGCGCCATTCTTCGACACGTGCCAGCGCGGTGAGATAGCCATCGATTTCGTGGCTCATCGGCGAGGCCGGTGTGCGATCGACGAACTTCTTGTTGGTGCCCGAGGCCAGTTCGGCAGCGGTCAACTTGAGCAGCTTGGGATGCGGCGCGCTGTCGTGCGTTGGCGCGGCGGCGAAGCTATCGAACCAGTGCCAGAGCGCAGTGAGCCACTCCGGTTTGTAACTGACCTTGCTCAAGATGCCGCCATCGATGGCGGACATGATGGATTCGAAAAACGCCGTGCCATGCGTGTGGAATGCGCTTGCCAGCGCGTGGCGTGCATCGTCCACCGCCTGCAGCAATGCGGCGGCATCGTCGTTACCGGCATCGGACATTGCCGGCAGGATCGCCGGGTGCCGCACCAACGCGCGCAGATCGGTGGCCAGCGCAGGCGGGCCGCCAGACCACAGCGCGATCAAGTCTTCGGCCATCACCGCATCGGCCGCACGTTGGCGCCACAGATCGGCGGCCACTTCGCTCAGCAGTTCGCGGTCGTTGGCGAGCAGTTGCGGCGCGGCGAAGGCCTGGCCGCTTTCCAGCGCATGTTCGCGCAGCACGCGCGCGCAGAAGCCGTGGATGGTGAACACGGCGGCCAGGTCGATTTCTTCTACCGCCTGCTGCAGGCGGCGACGTAAGGCGGCCGGGGTTTCATCGCCGGTAGCCAGATGCGCGGTGAGGATGGCGCGGGTGAGCAGGACGTCGGGCGCTTCCTGTAGGAGCGGCCTTGGCCGCGACGGGACGTCGGCGAGGTCGGTCGCGGCCGACGCCGCTCCTATAGACGCTGATGGAGCGTTGGATGCCTGCGTTGCAGGTGGTTTGGTCGCGGCCAGGTCCGCTCCTACGACGGCATCGGGGACGAGGGAGGCAGCCAGCACCAGGCGTTCGCGGATGCGGCGGCGCAATTCCTGCGTGGCCGCTTCGGTAAAGGTCACCGCCAGGATCTGGCCGATGCGCAAGCCGCGCTCGACCACCAGCCGGGTGAACAACGTGGCCAGGGTGAAGGTCTTGCCGGTACCGGCGCTGGCTTCGATCAGGCGCACGCCGTGCAGCGGCAACTGCAGATACGGGTCGGTCACAGGCGCGCTCATTCGGCGTCGTCCTGCGCGCCGTGCCAGTGCCGCCAACTGTCGATCAGACGCTCCGGGTCGAGCGTGGTGTCGGTGTTGCCGCGTTCGAGCAGGTCGTAGACGCGATGGCTGGTGGTGGCGAAGTCGGTAAAGCGCTGCGCATCGGCAAACGGGTCGCGGCCGCGATTGACCAGGCGTAATTCCGGGCTGTGCGACTCGCTCCAACCGAAGCTGGCCTGCCATTGCCCGGCGGCGTCCTTGATGGCTTTGTCCAGATCATCGCTGCGTGCGGCCTGGTGGTATTTCCAGCTGCTGTACGGCGCGAACGCCAGCGGCATTTGCAGGCCGTGGCGATACAGCTGCAATAGCTCGCCCAAGGCGTGTTGCGCCTGCGTCTGCGAGAGCGGTTCGGCATCGATGGGATGCGGGCCCAGGCCATCGTCATGCTCGAAGAAACGCACATACGGCACGCGCTCGCCGGCGGCGCGCAGCAGCAACCATTCCAGGCCATGACGGATCGCGCTGCGGCCACTGAGCGCGCCGACCTGCACGCGCCCCACGCCATCGGCATACCAGCCGGGCACGCGGCCGTGGACGTCGATATCGCCTATCTGCACCTGCAAGCGGCGCGACTGCGCCGGCGCATCGCCACGCCATTGCCGAAACGCGTCGGCATACGGGCGCAGCTGCGCCACACGCTCGTCGAGTTGACGGCGGCCGAGCGGGCCCGATGGCAGCAAGGCGCGTGCGCGCAGCCGCTCGTACAACCCATCGACCTCACCCGCCAACGCCGCCTCGAACACCTGCTGCTGCAAGCCGTATTGATCCAGCCCGCGCGTGGGCGCGAGCAGCGGTTCCAGATCGCTGTCTTCGCTGGCCGGGTCGGGCAAGCGCATGCCCAAGCGATGGCGCAAAAACTGCCCGGCCGGGTCGCCGAACAAGCGGCGTAGATCGTCGATGGACACGCTGGTGGGCACGGCGATGTGATCGGCCGGCAGCGCACCGGTCACCCACGGCGCCAGCGGCTGGCGCTGGCCGGTGAGGCTGTCCACGGCAGGGCGCCATTGCCGGCGATAACTGAAACGCCGCGGGTCTGCGCCGTCATCGCCCAGCGCACCGAATGCGGCGGCTGCAAACGGCTGCAACGGGTGATGCACCACCAGCGTGTCGATCGCCGCTGGGTCGGCGTGGTACTGCGCCGCGCTCGCCAACAATTCGCTGACCAGCACCGACGGCTCGCGCACGCTGCCATCGCGCGCATCGGCGCCGAGATAGCTCAGATAGAACACGTCCTGCGCAGAGGCGAACAACTGCAGAAACAAAAAGCGGTCGTCCTCGCGGGTGGAACGGTCGCCATGCCGGCGACGCTCGGTGCCCAATTCTGCGGTGAGCCGATTGAGCCCGGCGGCCGGGTCGCGACGCGGGAAATCGCCATCGTTCATGCCGAGCAAACAGATTACGCGGAACGGCAGCAAGCGCATCGGCACCATGCGGCCGAAACTGATGCCGCCGGTCAGCAGCGGCGCACGCGTGTCCGATTCGCCCAGTATCGCTTCAAAATGCGCACGCACCACCTCGGCCGGCACCTTGCCGGCGTAGTGCGCGCGCTGCGCATCGCGGGCGAATTGATCGATCAGGCTGCGCAACCGATCCAGCGCGCGCTGCGCGCGCGGGGCCGATGGCGCGGCGGGAATCAACGCATCCAGCAGCTCGAGCAAACGCTCGCGCCAGTCGACAGGCGGCATCGGCTCGGCCAGCAGCGACTGATGGCGTTCGAGCACGCGCAGCAACCGCATCAGCGTGTCGAGTGCGGTCAGTGCGCTGCCTTCCAGCTGCGGCCACGGCGCCACGCCATCGATGTCGTCGTCGGCGCCGCTGGCATGGCCGAGCAGCAGCCGGTCCAGTGCAAAACGCCAGGTGTAAGCGTCATCGCCGGGCGCCTGATGCTGACGCCGATGCAGCGCATCCAGCCCCCAGCGCGCGCCGGCCGCGTGCAGCCAGGTGCGCAGGCGTTCCAGCCCGGCGTCGTCCAGCCCGGCGGCCTCGGCGATCGGTGCGCTGGCCAGCAGGTCGAGGATTTCATGCAATCCAAAGCGTGCGATCGGCAGCTTGAGCAAGGTCAAAAACACCTCGGCCAACGGCTCGCTCGCCAACGGGCTGGCGTCGGCCAAGGCGTACGGCAATGCATCGTCGCTGCCATGGCTGCCGAATACCGCCTCCAGATACGGCACATACGGGTCGATGTTGGGCGACAGCACCGCAATCTCGCGCGGCTGCAAGGGCGGGTCGAAGCGCGGGTCGTCGAGTAAGGCGCGTAACTGGTCGTGCAACACCTGCAGCTCGCGCAAGCGCGTGTGGCAGGCATGCACCTGCAGGCTGGGGTCGTGCAGATTCACCGCCGGCAATGCCGCAGGCACGGCGGGTGCGCGACGATGGAACAGATCGCTCTGCATGCGCCGCAGCAGGCTGTCGCCCAGGCCGCCATCGGCAAGTGCGCGACGGCCGGACTCCAGCGGGTCGGCGTAGGCGGCGATCTCCGCCAGCGGATGCACCACCTCGTAATCGCCCACCAGCGCCATGAAATCGCGCCCGGCCGCACCCCACGCCTGCAGCAACGGATTTTCCTGCACTTGATCGACGAATAGCTGCACCGCGCCGTCTTCGCGGCGGCGCTGCCATAGCGTCTGCAGATCGCCCCAGTAGCCTTGCGTGGGCGTAGGCAGATAGAAATGCAGCGTGCCCACGCGTGCTTGGGTGGCCAGCACGCGCAGCACGTCGGGCGAAATATTGAGGATGGCGAAGGCGAACAGGCGCGTCGGCAAGCCCTGCGGCAACGGCCCATCGGCGCGCGCGTAACGGTCCAGATACTGGCCGATGCGGCGCGCGCGGTATTGCCGCCCGCTGGCGATGCTGCGCCACAGCCGTGCCTGCGGGTCGTCCGGATCGGCGCCACCTTCCCAACGCAGCAGCCAGTCGCGTCGCCATGCCTGGTACTTCTCGAACACGTTGCCCAACTCGCCTGCCAACGCCCATGGCTTGAGCGCATCGCCATCGGCCAGATAGCCGGCCAGCGGCGCCAATGCGGCGTCGCTGCCCAGATCCGATTGCAACGTCGCGTACAGGCGCCACTGCATGGTCGCCATGTCCAGGTCATCGTCGGCCGGGCCGAGGTTGCGCTCCAGCGCGCGCGCCACGAATTCGCCCGGGGTGAGAAATTCCAGATTGGCCGCCACGCCGTGCTCGGCGGCCAGCGTGGACTGCAGCCAGCGCCGCATCGCGACCTGCGGGATCAGCACCACCTCCGGCTGCAATACCGGCTGCCCGGGCACTGACCGACGCAGCTCCTGCGCGAGCAAGGCAGCCAGGGTATCCAGCGCATTGGAAGGATAGAGACGAAAATCGGGCGCGGAGGTGGCGTGCATGCGTGCGGCATTGTGCCGGATGGCGAGGGAATGCGCTGTCGACCTGCCCGATGCGCGCCAGTCGATGTGCTTGCACGTGCTGCGCCAACACGTGGTATCCGCAACATGGCAACTGCGCTCAGGCGAGCGCGGCCAGTGACAGGGAACGGTGTCGCCATCGCTTGCGGCCGTGCAGCCTACGCAGCGTCATGCGAGCCATGCTGCGCGCGACGTGTCGCCTGCCCGCTGCATGTAAGCCAATCGCAAGCGACACGCACCTCGGTGCGCCCTGGCTGCCACTCCTGCACGCGCCACAAACGCGATGGGCCGAGCAGTGCCCGGCCCATCGCGTTGCCTTTACTGCGGCGCGCGTGGCGCGATCAGTATTTCTTTTCCAGATTGATCATCCAGGTCTGGTCGTTGCCGCTGTCGCCATCGGTGATGCCGCGGTATTCCAGCCGCGTGGACAGGCCTTGTTCGGTCAGCAACGCCGCGCCGATGCCCACCATCAAGCGGTTGCGATCGAACGCGCTCTGGCCGGTGCGATAGAACGGCCCGCCAGACAGGTCGGCGTAGCTCAGGGTGGCATCGCCACGGCCCTGGAAGTCGCGCTGGTATTCCACCCGCAGCTGCGGGGTCAGGCGGCCCCAGCTCACTTCGCGACGCCATTCCAGACGCAGGCCCAGATTACCGGTGGTGGTGGCCACATCCATGTCGGCGTAGCGCAACGCGAACGGCGCCACGCCGTCTTCGCTATAGCCGTCCAGCGTGGCGCGCGACACATCCAGCCGCGCATACGGGGTGATCTGCAGGCTGTCGCGCTGCAGGTCCGCACCGGTCGACAGCGAGGCGATCCACTGCTTGCCGTCGCGGTTGCCTTCGGCCAGCGAGCCATCGTCGCTCACATAGCGGCGCAGGTCGTACGACAACAACTGGTAACCGACCAGGGTGTCGAAGAAGAACGCCTTGCCCGGATGGAAGCTGGCATACACGGCCATGGTGTACGCGTTGCCCTTGCTATGGCTGCCGTTGTTGCCCACGTCGCTGTCGTCGCGGCCCCAACCCAGGCCTGCACCGATCGCCAGCGACTGCGCCACCCGGTAATCCGCACCCACGCTCAAGCCGTCGGTCTGGAAGTCCACACCGTTGCTGCTGGCCTGCCGGTTCAAGCTGCCCGAGCGGATCGCACCACCGATCCACAGACCCAGATCGCCCTGCCCCTGCGCCTGCGCGGTACCGCTGGACGCCACCGCCGCCGCATCGCGGAAGTCGTTATCGGCATCCTGCGTGTCCGGGCTGCAGGGCTGCGCACTGACACCGCGCTCGGCCTGGCGGCAATGCGAGGTGGGCTGGAAGCTCACCGCGTTGCTGAAGCTACCGCCGCCGCGATGGGTGGCCTCCAGCCGGCGCTGGAAGTTGTCGATCTGCGCGCGCGCAAACCGCCGTGTGGACTCGGACTGCGCATCGATCAAGCCGCGCACTTCCGCATCCTGGCTCGGGTCGCGGCGCGGTGCGATGTTGAACACCACGCTGGCCGGCGCCGAGGTAGCGAACGCGTTGGACAAGGTGAACTGCACCGTCGCCTGGCCGACAAATGCCGGGTTGGGCGTAAAGGTCAGCGTGAAGGTAGGCACTTCGGCCATCGCGGTGGCGGCCGGCGACAGGCCGGAGGCGCGTGCCGCCGATGCGGTGGCGGCACCACCGACACGGGTGATGGTGGCGGTACCGGCGGAGGCCGGCAGCACCGCGACCACCGCAGCGGCCACGAACGGCCCGCCGGTGGCGTTGCGGGTGATATCCACCTGCTGCGCTTCGCCGGGCACTGCCTCTGCGGTCACCGACACCGCAACCGGCCGCGCGTTGACCGTGATGGTCAGCGTGGTCGCCGCCGAGGTGCCGCCACTGCCAGTGGCGGTATAGCTCACCACATCGGTGCCGATGAAGCCGGCGGTCGGGGTATAGACCACCTGCAGGCCATCGACCACGGCAGTACCGTTGGTGGGTGCGGTGGTGATGGCGATCGCGGTGATGGTGCCGGTGTCGTTGCCGGTCACCGCCACCGTCACTGCGGTGCCATCCATGGTTGCGGCGGTGTCTGCAATCGCCACCGGAGCCGCGCCGACCACGCTGAAGCTATAGGCCTGCGCAGCGCTGGCGGCACTGGCATCGGTCACGGCGATGGTGAAGTTGCTGACGCCTTCGCCGCTGGGCGTGCCCGACAGCGTGCCATTGGCGGCCAGGGTCAGGCCGGCCGGCAAGCTGCCGCTGGTCACCGCAAAGCTGTAAGGCGCCACGCCGCCGGACACGGTCAACGTCTGGCTATACGCCGTGCCCGCGACGGCCGGCGGCAGCGTGTTCTGCCCGATCGCCAGCGTGGCTGCGCCGATGGTCAGCGCATAGCTGCGCGAGGCCTGCGCCGCAGGGCTGGGCGTGCTGTCGGAGGCGGTGAGCGTGAAGTTGAAGCTGCCAGACACCGTCGGCGTGCCGCTCAGCCCACCGGTTGCGGTGTCCAGCACGATGCCGGCCGGCAACGCGCCAGCGCTCAGCGCATAGCTGTACGGCGCAGTGCCGCCGGTGGCCGGGCTGATCGCTGCCGTATACGCCTGCCCTGCGGTGCCTGCCGGCAAGGTGGATGCGGGCAACACCAGGGTCGGGCCGGCCACCGTCAACGTATACGCCCGCGTCCCGGTGAAGCTGTTGGCATCGGTCGCCTCAACCGTGAAGTTGAACGTGCCATCCACCGTCGGCGTGCCCGACAGCGTGCCGTTGCCTGCCAGGGTCAGGCCACCCGGCAACACGCCAGCGGCGATCGTGTAGCTGTAAGGCGCAGTGCCGCCGCTGGCGCTCAACGCCTGGCTGTACGCCGTACCGCGCGTCGCAGCGGGCAGCGTGGTCGGCGCCAGCACGATGGTGGGCGCAGCGATGGTCAGCGTGTAGCTCTGGGTGGCAGTAGACGGCGTACCGGTCGTGCTGTCGGTAGCGGTCAGGGAGAAGTTGTAGGTGCCAGGTGCCGTGGGCGTGCCGCTGAGCGCAGCGGTGCCGCTGTTGAGCGTGATACCCGCCGGCAGCGCACCGGCACTGAGCGTATAGGTATACGGCGCGATGCCGCCGCTCGCCGGCGTGATGGCCGCCGTGTAGGCCTGACCGGCGGTGCCGGCGGCCAGCGAGGTCGCCGGAAGCGTGACGCTGGCACCGGCAACAACCAGGGTGTAGGCGCGGCTTCCGGTCGTCGGGGCGCCGCTGTCGGTCGCGCTTACCGTGAAGTTGAAGCTGCCGGTGGCGGTGGGAGTGCCCGACAGCACGCCGGCAGCGCTCAGGATCAGCCCGGGCGGCAACGCACCGGCAGTGATCGCGAAGGAATAAGGCGCGCTACCGCCGCTGGCGGACACCGTCTGGCTGTAGGCGCTGCCTGACGTCGCGGCAGGCAGGGTCGCCGGTGCGACGGTGACCACCGCATCGTCGTTGACGATGGTGCCGGTGCCGGTGGCGCGCGCGATGGACGCGTTGCTGGCGCCGGACAGGCCGACGGTCAGGGTTTCGTTGGGCTCGACCGCCGTGTCGCCGTTGACGGTGACAGCCACGCCCTGCGCGGTCGTACCCGGCGCGAAGGTCAGCGTGCCCGAGCGGGCGACATAGTCGCTGCCGGCAATGGCAGTGCCGTCGGCAGTGGCGTAATTGACCGACACGGTCTGGCCGCTGGACGCACTCAGGCTCACTGTAAAGGTGAGCGTGGTGGTCCCGCTATTGCCTTCGTTGACGCTGACATCGTCGATCGACAGCCCAGGCAGCGCATCATCGTTGACGATGGTGCCCTGACCCTGCGCGTCGCTGACCGTGGCGCCAGCGACGTTACTGACATTGACGAAAAAGGTTTCGTTGGGCTCGCTGAGCGTGTCGCCGTTGACCAGCACCGTGAAGGTATAGCTGCTGCTGCCGGCGGGAATCGTCTGCCCGGTCAGGCTGGAAGCGGCGTAGTCCACGCCTGCGGTCGCGGTACCGTAGGCGGTGGCGATGTCGAAGCTGACCCCGCCGGCGCCGGCCGGCTGGCTCAGCGACACGGTGAAGGTGGCATTGGTGGTACCGGCGTTGCCCTCGTTCACGGACACGTCGTTGATCGACAGCGACGGCTGGTCGTCGTTGAGGATGCTGCCGGTGGCGCTGTTGGGCGAGCCCACGCTGTAGCCGCTGCCTGCGCTCAGGCTGATGGCGACGGTCTCGTCGGGTTCGACGGTGCTGTCGGCGGTCGGGTTGATGGTGATGGTGCCCGTGGTCTGGCCGGCGGCAATCACCAGCGGCGAACTCACGGCCGCGTAGTCGGTGCCCGAGGTGGCGCTGCCGCCAACGCTGTAGGCCACCGACACCGCGCTCACCGGCGCCTGGTCGAGCGTGACAGTGCAGACCAGATTGGTGGCGCCGTCCTCGGCCACGCTGGAGGGAGACACCGCGATCGATGCGGTAGGCAGATCGTCGTTGAGGATGGTTGCGGTGGCGCTGGCCGGATTGCCGACGCCATAGCCGGTGCCGCTGGCCACGTTGATCACCACCGTCTCGTCGGCCTCTACCGTGGTATCGGAGACCGGGGTGACGGGAAAGCTGGCCGAAGCGGTATTGGCGGGCACCACGATGCTGTTCACCGCGCCCGTATAGTCGACGCCGTTGGTGGCGGTGCCGCTGCGGGTGAGGTTCACCGTGGTCGCCGAGCTGCTGGTCTGGCTCAGGGTCACCGTGTAGGTGAACGATGCGCCGCTGTCTTCGTTGCGGCTGGCCGGGCTCACCGCGATGCCAGCGGTAATCGCCGGGGTGATGGTGATGTTGAAGACGATCTGGTTGTTGTACTCGTCTATCAGGTAGAACGAGTCCGACGCCGCGCCATCACCGTTGTTGGTATATGTCACCCGTTCGGTACCGGCGCCATCGAGCTGACCGGTGAGGTTGTAACTGCCATGCGCCGGAGATACGCCGGGATCGGTCATGCCCACGTTAGACGTGCCGTCGCAGTCGCTGACATCGAAGGTCACCGAGCCGCCCGAGTTCACGGTACCGCTTTGGGGAGTCGGGCATGCGGGTCCAGGTCCGGGCCCGGCTGCAGCCAGACAGACCTGCGACGTCGCCAGCCAGAGCAACGCCATCAGCAAACGCAGCATGGGACGCACGCCGCCCAAGGCAGTGAAAGTCGTAGACATGAATTTTCCCCAAAAGAAGCACGCCACCCCGGCGTCGGCATCGGTCCTGGTGCCTCAGATCAGCACAACGCGATGCCTTTTAGGACATACAGTTGGACTGCGGCGCTATTTGAACAGGAACTGACTACCAGTTAAAGAATGAGAAATTAATACTTCATTCCAGTTTCGAACACTGGTGGCTTGTGGTACGCACCCTCGGCAGGTATCTGTACCGCAGCCCCGACATTCGCTCGGCGGCGGACTACGCGGGGAGATCTGCATGAGCGAGTTCTTCATCGGTCAAATCATGTTGACCGGTTTCGTTTTTGCGCCCAAATATTTTGCGCAATGCAACGGCCAGCTATTACCGGTCAATCAGAACCAGGCGCTGTTCAGCCTGCTTGGCAACCGCTTTGGCGGCAATGGCAGCAGCACGTTCGCGTTGCCGGACATGCGCGGACGCACGCCGATGGGTTACGGGCCGTCGGCCGATCCGAGTTGGCAGCCTCCGGCAATGCCGATGGGGCAGGCCGCCGGTTCGGAGACGGTGACGCTGCTGGCGGACAATCTCCCCGCGCATACCCACCTGATGGATTGCAGCAGCGCCAACGGCGACAACCGCGTGCCGACCGGCCGCCTGTTCGCGAACAACAACGTCACCACGGGAACCGCGCACGCGTTATACGCCGCGGCTGGCGCGATGGTGCCGCTGTCCCAAGCCACGGTCGCCAATAGCGGCGGTAACCAGCCGCATCCGAATATGCAGCCGTACACCACGATCAATTTTTGCATCGCGCTGAACGGGATCTTCCCCTCGCGCAGCTAGGCGCACGCATATCCGGACGCTTAGCGCGCAGCTTGCGCGTGGCGTCTCATCGACCAGGAAGGATCTCATGAGTACTCCATTCATCGGCGAAATCCGCATGTTCGGCTTCGGCCGCACTCCCCAGGGCTGGCAGGCCTGCGACGGCTCGCTGCTGCAGATCTCGGAATACGAAACGTTGTACGTGCTGCTTGGTACCGTCTACGGCGGCAATGGCACCGACACATTCGGGGTGCCGGACCTGCGCGGCCGCGTGCCGATCCACCAGGGCCAAGGTCCCGGGCTGAACAACTATGTGCTCGCCCAGCGCTCCGGCACCGAGACGGTGACGTTGATTGATCTGCAGATCCCGGCGCACACGCATACCGCCCAGGCCACCACCAGCGCGGCGACCGCCACCGCATCCGCCGGACTGTTGCCGGCGGCGGTCAACGGCAGCATGTTCTATGCCAGCGACGTCAACGGAGCGACCACGCTAGCGATGTCCGCCCAGAGCACCTCGTTTGCTGGCGGCAACCAACCGCACGACAACCTCATGCCGACGCTGACGGTGCAGTACTGCATCGCCACCACCGGCATCTTTCCGCAGCAGGCCTGATCCCACGCGCCGCGCCGATCAGGCCGCGGCGCCCGCTTCCGCTCCACCGGAGGAACCCGTTCATGACCGAACCCTATATCGGCGAAATCCAGCTGTTCGGCTTCGATTTCAATCCTGTCGGCTGGGCGTTCTGCAATGGCGCCACCCTGCCGATCACGCAGAACACCACGCTGTACTCGCTGCTCGGGGCGGCTTATGGCGGCAACGGCACCAGCACCTTCCAGTTGCCGAACTTCTCCGCGCGCGCCGGCTGCCAGCAAGGTCCGGGACCGGGCCTGACCCCGCACACGTTGGGCAGCAACTTCGGCTCCGCCTCGGAAAGCCTGCTGAGCACGCAGATCCCGGTGCACCAACATGGCGTCAACGCGTTCTCGCAGCCGGATCCGGCCAAAAAGACGGGCACGCCGGCCAGCGGAGCGGCCCTATCGTCGCTGAACGTCAACACCGAGCGCCCGTTCTTTGCAGTCGCGCCGGACAAGCAGTTCTCCCCAAGCATGCTGTTGCCCACCGGCAACGGCTTGGCGCACGAGAACCGGCAACCCTATCTGGCAGTGAACTTCTGCATCGCACTGCAGGGCGATTACCCGGTATTCGATTGAGGCCATGGCCAAGCGGCTTGCCAGCACGGCAGCAACAGCAGCGTTAGGCCACGAACCTGCGGTCGGGTCTGGTCCGCAGGCCGTCGTCTTGCGTCCGGAACGCGATGCCGACCTGCCATGGTTGCAGGCGCTGTACGCCAGCACGCGCAGCGACGAGCTTGCT
Source organism: Xanthomonas dyei (assembly GCF_002939865.1). GTDB lineage: Bacteria > Pseudomonadota > Gammaproteobacteria > Xanthomonadales > Xanthomonadaceae > Xanthomonas > Xanthomonas dyei. Next base: position 5,452 of record NZ_MDEE01000050.1, on the reverse strand, counting down.
TGCGTGCCGTGGCCGCAAGCGACCAAGCGCGCGTTCTTGCACCAGCAATTCAGCCTGCAACGCGCGCATTACCGGCAGTATTTTGCCGATGCCGACTTTCTGATCGTGGAGGCAAACGATGCGCGCATCGGCCGGCTCTATCTACATCGCACAGCGCCTCAGCACACCTTGATCGACATCAGCCTGCTGCCGGACTGGCGTGGCCGCGGGATCGGTTCGCACCTGCTTGCGCACGCACAGACCTGCGCCCGCGAGGCGGGATGCGCGCTGTCATTGCATGTGCTGCACGCCAATCCCGCCGCGCAGCGCCTGTATGTCCGCCATGGATTCGTTGCAGGCCGCAGCAACCAGACACATCTGCAGATGCACTGGCATCCGCACGATCACCTGGTCAGTTGAACGCGCTCAATTAAAGACGGCCTGATACAGAAACCCATCGCGCTCGCGTGCCACCGGCACCAGAAAGATGCCGATCTCGCCCAGCCGCGCATGGCGCATCTGATAGGTCTGCTGCGGAAACAGAAACGCCGAGCCATTGCGGAACAACAGCGAAAACGGCGCGCGTTGCGAGTTGCGTGCGTCCTGCAGCGGCCGCGCTTCTACCAAGACAAACGGCACCTCGCCCTCGTTCAAGGACGCAGCAAAGGTTTCATTGACACTCCCGGCGAAGTGTTCAAGCGTCAGCAACTCCATGGATGATTCCTTGGCGACGATGGAGCTGGATCGTCGCGTCTTTTGCGCAGACACCACAAGACGGCGATACCAACAACGCGACGCACTCGACAGATCACACAGATCGCAAAGAGAAAGGCCAAGGACCATCGAACCAAGCCCTGGCCGCCGGAAACGCCGCGACGGCGCAAACACCGCAAACGCTTCCGGGCGATCGCGCACGCTCGGGCTCCCTACTGCGACGTACGTTGCACAGCGATGCCATGCAGGGCGGCAGTCGCTGCGTTGCGGGACACGCTGTTACGCAGATGGCGACATGGTCGGCCACATCGCTTACCGCATGAATGCGACAATACTGCACGCAGCGGTTCGGTTATGTTCAGCCGTGTGACGGCTACTCTAATGCGTTGGAATTCTGTTAAAGGCTTCGATGACGGCGTCCGCCTCTCCTGTCGTGCAGTTGTCCGGTGTCCGCATCGATCGCGGCGGGCGGACCATTTTGCGCGACGTTTCGCTCGATGTGCCGCGCGGCAGCATCACTGCGGTGCTCGGTCCTTCCGGTAGCGGCAAGTCCACGATGCTGGCGGCGTTGACCGGCGAACTGCGCCCGGTCGCCGGTACGGTGACCTTGTTCGGTAGCCCGATCCCGCACGGCAGCCGGGCGTTGCTGGAAGTGCGCCGCAATGTCGGCGTATTGCTGCAAGGCAACGGCTTGCTCACCGACCTGAGCGTGGCCGATAACGTCGCGCTGCCGCTGCGCACGCATACGCGCCTGCCGGCGCCGGTGCTGCGGCGGCTGGTACAGATGAAGCTCCACGCCGTGGGCCTGCTCGCCGCCGCCGATGCGTGGCCGCGCGAGTTGTCCGGCGGCATGGCGCGACGTGTGGCGCTGGCGCGCGCGCTGGCGCTGGACCCGCCGTTGATGATCTACGACGAGCCGCTGACCGGGCTGGATCCGATCGCCTCGGGCGTGATCATGAGCCTGATCCAACGCCTCAACCACAGCCTGGGTCTGACCAGCATCATCGTCAGCCACCACGTGCACGAGACGCTGCCGATCTGCGACCAGGCGGTGGTCATCGCCAATGGCGGCATCGTGTTCGCCGGCACCCCGGCGCAATTGCAGGACAGCACCGACCCGTTGGTGCAGCAGTTCCTGCACGGTCAGCCAGATGGACCGATCGCCTTCGATGCCGCACCGCGTCGCGACCGGAGTGCTGCCTGATGGCCATGGTTGAATCGATCCGCGCCTTCGGCCGCGCCGGCTTGTTTTCGCTGACCGTGCTGCGCGGCTCGCTGCCGACGCGCGATTTCATCGCCGAGCTGGTGCGCGAGATCTACAAGGTCGGCGCGCGCTCGCTACCGATCATCGCCGTGGGCGGCGCCTTCGTCGGCCTGGTGCTGACGCTGCAGGGCTACCGCACGCTCACTACCTACGGCGCCTCCGATGCGCTGTCCACGCTGCTGGGGCTGTCGCTGTACCGCGAGCTGGCACCGGTGCTGACTGCGCTGTTGTTCATCGGCCGCGCCGGCAGCTCGATCGCCGCCGAACTCGGCCTGATGCGCGCCACCGACCAGATCAAGGCGCTCGAACTGATGGCCATCGACCCGGTGGCCAAGGCAGTGGCGCCGCGGTTCTGGGCGGCGGTGCTGACGGTGCCGCTGCTGACCGGCGTGTTCTGCTCGCTGTCCATTACCGGCGGCTACTTCGAAGCCGTCCACGTGCTGGGCATCGACAACGGCACATTCTGGTCGGGGCTGAGCAACAGCGTCGATTTCTGGGACGACTTCGGCGTGGCGATGCTCAAGTCGGCGATCTTCGGCGGCACGGCCGCGCTGGTCGCCGCCTACGTGGGCTTCCATGCCGAGCCGACCATCGAAGGCACCTCGATCGCCACCACCCGCGCGGTGGTCAACGCCTCGCTGCTGGTGCTGATGTTCAACTTCGTCCTTTCTGCAATGTTGTTTAGGTGAGATAGCCCATGGCCATGCGTGGACCACGACTCGAATTCGCCGTTGGCGCCTTTTTGCTGCTGACCCTGGCCTCGCTGCTGGTGCTGGCGGTGGCCTCGACCAATCAGCGCTGGGGCTTCGGCGCCAGCCAGTACACGCTGACCGCGCGCTTCAGCCAGATCGGCCAGCTGCGCGCGCAGGCGCCGGTGAAGATCGGCGGCGTGACCATCGGCAAGGTGTCCGAGATCAACCTGGATCCGACCAAGTTCGATTCGGTGGTGACGCTGTCGCTGGACACCAAATACAAGGATCTGCCCGCCGACACCTCGGCCGGCATCTTCACCAGCGGCTTGCTGGGCGAGAGCTATATCGGTCTGCAGCCGGGCGGCGACCCGGAAACGCTCAAGCCGGGCGAAGAGATCGGCTTCACCCAGCCGGCAGTGGATCTGCTGCAGCTGGTCGGCAAGTACATGTTCAGTGGTGGCGGGAGTGGTGGCAGCAATGCCCCGGCCGCCACCGATGGTCAGGCGCCGGCGCCTGCCCAGCCCGCTTCTCCCTCTACGGAACCTCACCACCAATGAAAACCAACCTGCTCTCCGCCATCCTGGCCTCGACCCTGCTGGTGTGCGCACCGGCCACCGTGCTGGCCCAGCCCGCCGCCGCCAGCGCGCCTGCGCAAGGCGCGGCCACCAAGACCGTCATCGACAGCAGCACCCGCATCCTGACCACGCTGGACCAGCGCCGCGCCGAGTTCCGTAGCAACCCGGCCGCGCTGCGTCAGTACATCAATGGCGAATTGAACAAGGCCTTCGACCGCGATTACTCGGCCCGTCTGGTGCTGGGCGTGCACGGCCGTGGCGCCTCGGACGCGGACATCAAGCTGTTTGCCGACGCACTGGCCGAGAACCTGATGCAGCGTTACGGCACCGCGTTGCTCAACTTCGAAGGCAAACCGACCTTCCGCGCCAAGTCCGAGAGCGCGCTGCCGGGCAACCGCGGCGTCAAGGTCTCCACCGACCTGCTGCGCGCCGGCAACGACCCGACCCCGGTCGACTACCTGATGCGCAACAGCGGCGGCCAGTGGAAGATCTTCGACGTGATGATCGAAGGCATTTCCTACGTGCAGACCTTCAAGACCCAGTTCGATGGCCCGTTGCGCGAGAAGGGCATCGCCAAGGTCGCCGCCGATCTGCGCAGCGGCAACCTGCAGGTCGGTGCGGCACCGGCCAATGGCAAGTAACAGCACCGTGCAACGCAACGGCGACACGCTGGCGCTGACCGGCGTGCTCGACCGTGCGGCGGTCACTGCGGCCTGGCCGCAGGCGATCGCCCAGCTCGATGGCGTGCGCACGCTCGACCTGACAGGTGTACAACGCCTGGACAGTGCCGGCGTTGCGATGCTGGCCGAACTGGCCGCGCGGTTGCGCGGCAACGGCACTGCGGCGGTGGTGGGCGAGGCGTCCGGTCTGGACGAATTGCGCGCCGCCTATCGCTTGTCTCCCACTCTCGATTTTCAGGCCTGAGCGCCACGCCATGACCCAGTTACGCACCCTCCCCTTGCTGGCCTGCCTGTTGTTGGGCGCCTGCGCCAGCCACGCGCCGAAGTCGGCACCGCCGTCGGCCAGTGCCGATACCGCACCCAGCACCGAAACACCGGTGCGTGACGATTCCGGAGTCACCGCGCAACCGGCCGCCGCCGGTTTCGCCGCGCCCGACGCGGTGCCTGCCAGCATGGCCGCTGCGCCTGCCCCACAGTCCGCTGCCGGCAGCGATGCCGGCACCGAAACCACGGGTGCGCCCACCTCGGCCGAAGACGACTTCGCTGCGCTGTATGGCACGGCCACGCCGCAGGCCGGCGCCGACGGTGCGCCGACGCAGCCGGGCGCTGCACCGGCCTACGACCCGTGGGAGCGCTATAACCGCGGCATGCACCGCTTCAACATGGCGGTGGACCGGGGCGTGGCACGTCCGCTGGCCACTGGCTACACCAAGGTGGTGCCGCAACCGGCACGCCTGGGCGTGACCAACTTCTTCGACAACCTCGGCACGCCGTTGACCATGGTCAACCAGCTGCTGCAGGGCCATCCGGTGTATGCGGTGCAGTCGCTGGGGCGCTTTGTGATGAACACCACCCTGGGCGTGGCCGGCCTGTTCGACCCGGCCAGCGCGGCGGGGATTCCGCGGCGGAGCGAAGACTTCGGCCAGACCCTGGGCGTGTGGGGCTGGCGCAATTCGCGTTACTTCGAGCTGCCGCTGTTCGGCCCACGCACCGTGCGCGACACCTTCGGCCTGGGCGGCGATATTCCGCTGTCGCCGTTGCGCCAGCTCGACGACAGCGGCGCGCGTTTCGCCCTGCAGGGCCTGCAGCTGGTGGACACGCGTTCGCAGCTGATGTCGCTGGATTCGCTGCGCGACCAGGCACCGGACGAATACGCGCTGACCCGCGATGCCTGGATGCAGCGCCGCAATTACCAGATCGTGCGCGATCTGCGCAGCCACCGCGACAAGAACAACCAGCTGCCGGATTATCTGCGCGAAGACAAGGACAGCACGGTACCGGTGGATGCGATGCCGATCCCCAACTGGGTACGTTGATCGGCGAGCTGTGGTGTGACCTGCATGCAAAAGCCCGGGAGCGATCCCGGGCTTTTTGCTTTGCGAAAAACATGCAGATGATGACGTGCGCCAGTGTCCGGCGCGGCCGCCTCGATCGCTGCGTGTTTTTAGCGCAGCCAATGACCCACCCCCTGAAAACTGAGCCACAGTAAAGTAGAGACTTCGGCAGCATGGGCCCCCGTAGCAACGAGGATTCAAGCGATGAAGAAGT
>NZ_MDEE01000049.1 GCF_002939865.1 Xanthomonas dyei | reverse complement strand
CTGACGGCAGCCCACGCCGGCTCTCGACACCTAAACTGCCAGATTCCGAACAGATAAGGCTCTTATGCGGCATCCATGCCGCATAAGGTCCCACGCCTACACGCGCGCAAGCACCGCCGGTGTTGGTCGGTGACTGAGATAAACGCGGCGTTGATAGACGTGGCGGTTGAATCAGGTGCCGTGCGTCGACTGATGTCTTCGCTGGGCAATGGGTGCAACGGCTTGGAGCGACGCCATGCGCACTGCGCGTTTGGACCGCGTGCAGCCGGGCAGCTTTCAGGCCTGAAGCCGAGGACGGCAGCTAGGATAAACGCGCCGCAATAACGCGCTCGTCGTGCTTCAATCGGCCAAATGACCGCAATAGTCATCCGCCTGGCGGCGTAGTCGCTTCGGCGATCACGTTTAGGGCATCTGACGGCTGCTGGATGGCCACCAGACAAGCGCATCCGGTGCCTGGAATCGGCAGGTATCGCTGCGTACTCGGGTCCGGCGTGCCGGCCGCACTCGCTTGGCGACCACTCGCCAGGTGTTATTAGCCACTGACCCGCAGCAAGGAATTGGCCGACTGCGCGTTGTCGTCGCCGTTCTTGATGATCTTGACCTGCATTTCGAACTGGCGCTGCAGCTGGATCATCTCCACCAACGCACCGGCGGCATCCACATTGCTGCCTTCCAGCATGCCGCCGTTGACAGTCTTGCCGGTGGCCACCGCAAACGCCTGCGCCGGGTCGGTGCTGGTATTGCGCATCAAGCCGTCCGGGCGTCGCGTCAAACGGTCGGCGGGCGCATCGACCACCTTCATCTTGCCGACGATATCCATCGCCTGCGGGCCTTCGCCCTGCGGGATGATGGAAATGCTGCCGTCGCTACCGATTTCCATTGCCTGGTGCGGCGGGATGGTCATCGGGTTGCCGCCTTCATCCAGCACCGCGTGCCCGTTGGCGGTGACCAACTGGCCATTGGCGGTGAGCGCCAATTCGCCGTTGCGGGTGTAGGCCTCGCTGCCGTCGGGCGACTGCACGGCCAGCCAGCGGTCCTGTTGCAACGACACGTCCAGCGGGTTGCCGGTGACTTTCTGATGGCCCTGGCTGCGATCGAAGCCCTGATCCACGTGCAGCGCATCGATCCGCGACGGATACCCCTTGCCCTGGATCTTGAAGGCCTCGGTATTAGCCAATGCGGCCTTGAACCCCACCGTATCGACGTTGGCAAGGTTGTGCGACACGGTGCTCTGCGCCTGCAGGGAGGCGCGGGCACCGGTCATTGCGACGTAGAGGGCTTTGTCCATTTGACACCGAGAATCGAGAGTGGGAAATCGGGAATCGTAAAAGCGGGATTGCTGGAGACTGGGAGAGGGAGGTAAGGCCGTTGTCCGCTAGACGTGACGCCGGCTCTTACGATTCCCTATTCCCGATTCCCTATTCCCAGCCCTTAACGAATATTGATGATCGTCTGGGTGACCTGGTCCTGGGTCGAGATCATCTGCGAGTTGGCCTGGAAGTTGCGCTGGGCCACGATCATGTTCACCAGCTGCTCGGTCAGGTCCACCGTGGAGGATTCCAGCGAGCCGGATTCGATCTGGCCCAGGTCCGAAGTGTCTGGCGCGCCGGTGCGGGGGGCGCCGGAGGTGTAGCTTTCGGCCCACATGTTGTTGCCCTGCGACTGCAGGCCCTGCGGGTTGATGAAGCTGCTCAGTGCGACCTGGCCCAGCGGCTTGTCGGCGCCGTTGGAATAGCGTGCAAACACCACGCCGCTGGTGTCTATGCTGATTTCGTTGAGCTTGCCGCTGGCGTAGCCGTCCTGGCGGGTGTCGCGTAGTGCGAAGGCTTCGCCGTACTGGGTGGAGCCGCTGACATTGAGCTGCATGTTCAGCACGCCGGCACCGGTGCTGGGGGTGAACGGGTCCATCGCGATGATGCCGTTAGACGGGGTGGTCAGCGACCCGGTGTCGGAGAACTGCAACGTGGTCGGCGCACCGACTGCCGTGCCGTCCACATAGTTGTGCACCTGCCACTCGTTCGGGTTGGCGGTCTTGACGAAGTAGGAGGTCTGCACGTGGCTGACGCCCAGCGAGTCGTAGACATTGATGCCGCCGGTGGAGTGGCTATAGGTCTTGTCGTCGGCCGGGTTGAACGGGGTCACCGTCGGCGCGGTGGCGTTGCCGGGCAGGGTGAAGGCCAGGTTGACCGTGGAGGTCGACTTGGGCGGGCTGTCGGTGGTCAGCAGCTGCAGGTCCGACAGGCGGCCCACGTCGAAGCCATTGCCGCTCGGATTGGGCGCAAACACCTGCAAACGCGCGCCCTGCGGGTTGATCACATAGCCGTTGGAGTCGGTCTGGAAGTTGCCGGCACGGGTGTACATCTTGGCGCCGTTGGACGACACGGTGAAGAAGCCCTCGCCGGAGACGGCCAGATCCAGGCTGCGCCCGGTCGGGTCGATATTGCCCTGCGAGAACTGCTGCGCCACGTTGCTGACCCGCACGCCCGAACCGACCGCATTGCGCGACAGGCCGTAGCTGGTGCTCTGGAACATGTCGGCAAACTCGGCACGCGATTCCTTGAACCCGGTCGTGTTGACGTTGGCGATGTTGTTGGAAGTGACGTTCAGATCGGCATTGGCTGCGTTGATGCCGGACAACGAGGTGTTGAAAGCCATGGATGAGTTCCTTTAAGTGTCGGTTGCCGGCTCAGCTGACGCGGAGCACGTTGGCGAGCGGGGAGGTGCCGAGCCCCGTCAAGTTGAGATACAGGCCGTCCGAGCCGATCGTGACGCTGTCCACCGGTGCATCGACGTAGGTGGATAACTTGCTCTTGGCACCGGCGGTGTCGGTTTGGGTTGCGGTAATGCCGTATTTGCCGGCGGCCATGCGGTTGCCGTTGGCGTCGGTGCCGTCCCAGGCAAACGACACCTCACCGGCGGCGCTGGCCGGCACGCTGAGTTGTTTGACGAAGGCGCCGTTGGCATCGGTGATTTCGAAATTGACGAAGCCGGCCGAGGTCGCCGCGACCACGCCCTTGGCCGAGCCGGTGGCATCGATGGCGACCTGCGCCGACGGCACCAGCACGTTGTGCCCGACCAACGCTGCGCCCTTGAGCACCTGGTCGCTGCTTTGCGCTGCGGAGAAACTGCTGACCTTGGTGTTGAGGTCGCCGATACCCTGCACGGTGGAGAACTGCGCCAACTGACCCAGAAACGCGCTGTTTTCCATTGGTTTGAGCGGGTCTTGATGCTGCAGCTGCTCGGTCATCAGTTTGAGGAAGTCGGCCTGGCCGAGCGATTCCTCTTTCTTCTTCGTCGATGTGGCGCTGCTGGAGGTCAGCCCGAGGCTGGTGTAGAGGTCGCTACCGATCGTGCTCATTGGGAAGGGTCCGTAGGAAAAAGGTCAGCAAGGAGGGTCAGCGACCCATCGTGAGAGTCGCGAGCGCCAGTTCCTTGGCGGTATTGAGCATTTCCACGCCTGCCTGGTAATTGCGCGAGGCGGAAATCATATTGACCATCTGCGAGACCGGGTCCACGTCGGGCGAGAACACGTAGCCGTCGGCATCGGCCAGCGGGTGGCCGGGCTCGTAGCGACGGATCGGCGGCGCGTTGGTGGTGGTGATCTCCTTGACGTTCACCGAGGTCAGGCTGGGGTCCTGACGGCTCTGCTGGGCCTGGAAGATCGGCTCGATCGGTTTGTAGGTCGCCTCGACCGAACCGGCGACCGAGTCGGCATTGGCCAGGTTGGAGGCGATGGTGCTCAGGCGGACCGACTGCGCATGCAGCGCCGAGCCGGCTACATCGAAAATGGGAAGGTTGCTCATGACTTATTGGCCCGTGATCGCGGTGAGCATCGAGCGCACCTTGGATTCGAGGAAGCTCAGCGACGCGCGGTATTCCAGCGCGGCGCGGCCGTAGGCGGCGCGTTCTGCATCGGGATCGACAGTATTGCCGTCCAGGCTGGGCTGGTCGGCCTCGCGGGTGATCTGGAACGGATTGAGCCCGGCGGCGCCACCCACTTCGTAATGCTTGGCGTCGGTGGCCTGCATCAGGCCGCCGTCCTGCACGCCCTGGGCCGACTTCAGCGCCGCTTCGAAGTTGAGATCCTTGGCCTTGTACCCGGGGGTGTCCACATTGCTCAGATTGCTGGCAATGAGCTTCATGCGCTGCTCGCGCAACGACAATGCGTCGCCGTGGACGCCGAGGAAGGACGAGAAGGGATTGGACACGGTGCTCTCCCGCGAAGTGTTGCCAGGGAAGAAGCAATGTTTGTGCCAAATCAGGGGTATGGCGGAACCCGCTGCGCGGGGAGGGCGGTGAAAGCGCCCTGGTGGGGCCTTGATGGGTCAGGGCCGCGCTTTCAGCGAGAAAGGCAAACCTGCAAAGACCGGTTCGGCCCCTCGCGCGCTATCGAAAAACCTTATGCAAGTCCTGTGCGAGGCGCCGCGTGGCTAGCGGCCGCGGCCGGCAACGGTCGGGGCTAGCGGGAAGAGTCAGGTGGCAGCGGCGACCGCTCGCAGCCCTAGAAAGGCGCTGCTTACAACGGATGCAACCGCCTTGGAAATCGAGCGCGTTGCCGAAGATGGCGCGCTGCTGCGGACGATCGTCTTACGTGACGAGATAGGTCGGGAGTTGTGATGAGTCGCTGTTGGCGGTAATTCACGCCAACAGCAGGCTGGCAATCCATCCAGAGCGCGCCGCCAAGGCGGCTTGGGTGTCGCCTGAACTCCTACGCCAGGAGCGCCTGCGAGGCATTCCTTCTTTCTCATTGCCATCGGCACCTGCGGCCGCGCGCTGCGAACGACCCGCCGCCGGCGAACCGGTCAGTCGATCTCTTGCTCAGGCCGCTTCGGCAACCACTTTCAGGCGTGCCAGCACGTAGTCGGCCAGCTCGTGGGCGCTGTACTTGGCCACGAAGGCATTGGCGCCGACCTGTTCGACCATGGCGTTGTTGAACACGCCCGACAAGGAGGTGTGCAGCAGCACGTACAGGCCTTGCAGGCCCGGTGTGCGCCGAATTTCCGTCGTCAGCGTGTAACCGTCCATTGCCGGCATTTCGATATCGGAGATCACCATCGCATAGCGGTCGGCCGGGTTTTCGCCCGACGCGGCCACCTGCAGCAGGTGATCCAGCGCCTGGCGGCCGTCGGACAACAAGGTTGCCGACACCCCCAGCTGGTCGAGCACGCTGCGGATCTGCTGACGCGCCACCCGCGAGTCGTCCACCACCAACACCTGGAACTGACGGTCGTAGGCCACCAGCTGCAGCGACGGGTCCAGCTGCACGTCCTTGCTGACCTTGGCGATGTCGGCCAGCACGCTTTCCACGTCGATCACCTGGATCAGCTCGCCCTGGAACCGCGTCACCGCCGTCAAATAAGTGGCTTCGGCGCCAAGTTCCGGCGGCGGGTGGATATCTTCCACCGCAATATTGACGATGCGCTCCACGCCGCTGACCAAAAATCCCTGGACCGAGCGGTTGAACTCGGCCACCACCAGATAGCCGGGGCCGTTTTCGGAGTGCGAATCGCGTTCCGGGTGGCCGATCGCCAGGCCTAAGTCCAGCACCGGTACCGAGCGCCCGCGCACGTCGGCAACGCCGGCGAACTCGGTGGGCAAGCCTGGCACCTGGAACAGTTCCGGCCGGCGCAGCACTTCCTGGACTTTGAAGACGTTGACGCCAAAAAGCTGGCGTCCGCCCAGCCTAAACAGCAGCAGCGCCAGTCGGTTGTGGCCAGCCAGTCGGGTGCGCTGGTCGATGCGGTTGAGCAGATCGTGGGTCATGTGGCAGATATCGACAGCGCCGCCCGGAAACTTGAGGGCTTTGTGGTTGGCGGAGGGGCGCTGTCTGGATTCGGGAGTCGGGATTTGCGATTCGCTTGGAGGCGGGCATTGGTGATTCGGGAGTGGGGATTGGTTTTGGAGCAGGATCAAGCTCTAAAGCTAAAGCCTGCGCTGGAGCAGGGATCTGGCGATTGAGCCGCGACGGGCTGCCGGACGATGTCCTGGTCTGGGTACCACCACTCACTTGAGTTAGGCGCCCACGCAGGCCCGGCTGCAATCACCGCAACCTTGCAGACATGCAACAGCCCGCTCTAGCCAATCCCCAATCTCCAATCCCGGCAAAAACAGGCACACCGCTTGCATGAGCTTCCGCGTCTTCTTCCGGATCTGGTCCCATGCGCCTGCTCCTGCTTGTTGTTTTGTTGGTGGCCGCCCCAGCCTGGGCCGATGGGTACCAGTCGGTCGATTCCATTCGTGCCGCGGCACTGGCCACGGTCGGTCCGGATGCCGAAGCCGAGGCCACGCTCGATCCGGGGCTGCGCATGCCGGCCTGTCCCATCGCGTTGCAAGCCCAGCCCACCGGCACCAATACGGTCGAAGTGGCCTGCCCGCAGCCGGCCGGCTGGCGCCTGTTCGTGCCGTTGAAGGTGCGCCGCAACCAGGATGTACTGGTGCTGCGTCGGGGCATCAGCGCTGGAGAAACCATCTCGCTGGCCGATATCAGTATCGAGAAGCGTGACGTCGCCCGCATCGTCGGTGCGGTACTGGCCGACCCAGTGGCCGCAGTGGGCAAGTCCGCCCGCCGCGTCCTGCCGGCCGGCTCGCTGCTCTCGGCCAATGATCTGGTGACGCAGCGGCTGGTCCGGCGCGGCGACACCGTCCCGCTGGTGTCGCGCAACGGCGGTCTGGAGGTGCGCATGAGCGGTCGCGCACTCTCCGATGCCGGCGAAAACGAGCGGGTTTCGGTTGAAAATTCCTCGTCCCACCGTGTGGTGCAGGGGATTGTTGAAGCGAGCGGAACCGTTTTGGTCTCCAGGTAGAAATTTTCTATAAAGTTTTTTTTCCGGGTGCCGTTATCCCCTACGACCTGTAGAGGAGTTCCTGACATGACCCAGAAAATCGAAGGCAATCTACCGACCGCTGCCACTCTTCGCACCGCGGCCACGAGCAGCAAGATCGTTCCGGCCGGCGAAGATCGCGCGTCCCCGATTGCAGCCTTACCGCCCACCGACAGCGTCAAGCTGACCGGCGAGGCCACCAATCTGCAGAACCTGCAGCGCGAGCTTTCGCAGTCCTCGGCGATCGACACCGGTCGCGTCCAGGCGGTGAAAGAAGCCTTGCAGAACGGCAGCTACTCCATCAACCCGGATGCCATCGCCAGCCGCATGATGGATCTGAATCAGCAACTGGCGGGTTGATTCCCGACTTAAAGGATGAACGTGAACGAGTTCCTGCAACGTCTCAGCGATGCGCTGGCCGGCGAACGCCAGGCATTACTCGAGAACGACATCGACGGGTTGATGCGGCACACGCAGGACAAGCTGTCGGCGCTGCGCGCGCTTGAAGCGCGAATGCCCGAAGGCGAAGAAGACCGCCTGCGTGAGCTGGCCGAAGCCAACCGCGCCAATGGTGCGTTGCTGGCACGCCGCCGCCGCGAAGTGAACTGGGCATTGCGTCACCTGGGGCGAACCGAAAGCGCGCCCTCGTACGACGCCAAGGGCCAATCCAACGTGCTGCGCGGCGGACGTTCGCTGGCAGTTGCCTGAGCTAGCCCTCCGGCATAGCGCGCACGCAGCTTGTGTGGTGCGCGCAGATGGATGCTTTGGCAAAGCGATGCGGGTTTGCTGCCGTCGAAAAAGCCGGCTGGCAGGTGTGTTGCAATGCCGACAGACAACAGCGCCGTGCAATTACCGTCGTCAGATCACGCACGCGCGCCGATGCAGATCACCGGCCGCGCCCGCCTGGCGGTGCGCACGGTCGTTTTGTTAGCGGCCCCAAGACCAAGCGGCGATGCGGCCGCCCGAGGGTTCGGCGTATATTGAGGCGTCCTTGCTGCCGCCGTGTCCCGTGACCGCCAAGTTTTTTCTCAATCAATCGTTGTTGCCGTCCCCGACCACCCTGCGCGCATTCGGCGACCAGATGCTCGAGGGCGTGTTGCTGTTCCGCGCCGATGGACAGCTGATTCTGGCCAACGCCGTTGCGCGTCAGAGCCTGTGCAAGGAAGACCCCGCCGACGATCGCAATCTTGGCGAGCGGATCTCGCAGGTATTGCCATCGGATGCACTGAATCAGGCGCGCAGCAAGGGCAGCTGGACCGGCAGCTTGCCGGTAGCCGACCGCGTGGTCATCGCGCACCTGTATTACAACGAAGAGCAGGGCGTTGGCCACTTTCTGGCGTTGTTCCACAACATCGAAGGCCAGCAGGATTACGAGCGCGAGCTGCAACAGCGCCACGCCGAACTGCGCCAGGCCTACATGCGCTTGAACGGCGCACAGGACAAACTGCTGCAGTCGGAAAAGATGGCCTCCATCGGCCAGCTGGCCGCCGGCGTGGCGCACGAGATCAATAATCCGATCGGCTATGTGCACTCCAATCTCGGCAGCCTGCAGGAATACCTGCGCAGCCTGTTTACGCTGATCGAAGCCTACGAGCGCGCGCTGCAGGCGCCGGACCCGAAGGCCTTGATTCCGGAGATCGACGAAATCCGCAACCGTGCCGACATCGACTTCATCAGCCGCGATCTGCCGCAGTTGATGGCCGAATCGCGCGAAGGCATCGAGCGGGTGACCCGCATCGTGCGCGACCTCAAGGACTTCTCGTACTCGGACCGTTCCGAGTCGTGGAAGATGGTGGACCTGCATGCAGGCCTCGAATCCACGATCAACATCATCTGGAACGAGCTCAAGTACAAGGTGACCCTGGAGCGCAATTACGCCGAGCTGCCGCTGGTGGAGTGCCTGCCGTCCGAGCTCAACCAGGTCTACATGAACATGCTGCTCAATGCCGGCCAGGCGATTGTCGAGCGGGGTACGATCACCGTCACCACCGGGCGCGACGAAGCGGAAAACGTCTGGATCCAGTTCCAGGACAGCGGCGCCGGCATCGCCCCGGACCTGCTGCAGCGCATTTTCGACCCGTTTTTCACCACCAAACCGGTCGGCAGCGGCACCGGCCTGGGCCTGTCGATCTCCTACGGCATCATCAACAAGCACCACGGCCGCATCGACGTGGAAAGCGTGCCGGGGCAGGGCGCCAGCTTCCGAATCGTGTTGCCGATCCGGCAGCCGAAGTAGCGCTGACGCGTTGGGAATCGGGAGTAGGGAATCGGGAGAGCGGCATGCGCTGGTGCTTTGATTTTGAGGCACGATTTGGCACGCGGAGAGTCAAGCGGTAGATATCTGCTCTACCAATTCTCCATTCCCGATTCCCTATTCCCGGCCGTTGCGTAGCTCGTCATGGGTGCGGAAGGCCTGGCGAATATGCTCGCGCAGTTCGTCGTCGTTCCAGGGTTTGGTCAGGAAGCGGTAGATCGCGCCGCGGTTGATCGCCTCGGTCACCGTGGCAAGGTCGGTGTAGCCGGACAGCACCAGGCGCACGGTGTCGGGGTAGAGCATCTTGACCCGGCCCAGGAACTCGGTGCCGCTCATATCGCTCATGCGCTGGTCCGACAGGATCACCTGCACATCGTTGGTGGCCAACAGGTCGAAGGCATCGCGCACGTTGCCGGCCGCCAGGATGCGGTAGCCGTCGCGCCGGAACAGGCGCACCAGCGAGCGCAGCACGTTCTCTTCGTCGTCCAGCAGCAGCAGGGTGCGGTCGGGGCGGCTTTCGGCGAACGATTCCGGACGCAGATAACGCCGACGCAAGGCCATGCCGGCCGATTCGGCCGACATCGGTTCGCCAAACAGATAGCCCTGGAATATGTCGCAATCGTTGCGTCGCAAAAAGCCCAGTTGCGCCTGCGATTCCACGCCATTGGCGATCACCGTCATGCCCAGCTGGTGACCCATCGCGATGATGGCGCGCGCAATTGCCGCCTCGCGGCTGCCGGCCGGCGCGCTCTTGATAAAGCTGCGGTCGATCTTCAAGCGGTCGACCGGATAACGCACCAACGCGCTCAGGCTGGAATCGCCGGTGCCGAAGTTGTCCAGGCTCAGGCTGATGCCTTCGTTGCGCAGGTTGGCCATCGTCTCGTGGACGAAGTTGACGTTGTTGGTCAACGCGCTTTCGTTGATCTCCAGCGTCACGAACTGCGCCGGCACGCCAGCGGTCTGCAGCATCGCCATCACTTCGTTGAAGAAGCCCGGCCGCAGCAATTGCAGTGTGGAGACATTGACCGCAATGCTGAAATCGTCGAAGCCCTGGTCGCGCCACAGCCGCGCCTGGCGTACTGCGTTCTGCAGCACCCATTCGCCGATCTGCACGATCACGCCCAGCCGCTCGGCTGTGCGCATGAAGCGCTCCGGCACCAGCATGCCCAGCGTGGGCGATTGCCAACGCAGCAGCGCCTCCATGCCGACGATGCGGCCGTCGCGTGCGCTGACCAGCGGTTGATAACGCAGGCGCAGCTCGCCATGCGGGATCGCATCGACGATCTGCCGCGCAATGATGCTTTCGCTATGCGCGTTGGTGGTCGAATTGCGCGTGTACAGGCGCACCGTGTTGCCGCCTTCGCGCGCGGCCTGGTAGCTGGCTTCTTCGGCGTAGTCGAGCAGGATCGAGAGCGAGGTCGAGTGTTCCGGACACAGGCTGATACCGACCTTGCCGGTCATGAACAACGTATATGGCAGTACCGACAGCGGTAATTCCAGCTGCTGACGAATCTCTTCGGCAAAATCCTCCGGAAGCGGCGTGTCGTCGCGGCGCACCGCCACGATGATCATCTCGTCGCTGCCATGCCGCCACAACTTGCCGCGCGTCCCCAGAAATTCTTGCAGGCGGCGTGCCACCAGCGTCAGTGCCTGGTCGCCGACCTCACCACTCATGTTCTCGTTGATCGAGGCAAAGTGGTCGATATCGACATGGAAGATCATCAGCGGTTGGCCACCGGATGCCGCCGCGTCGACCAGATGCAGCAATTCGGGATTGCCTGCGCCCAGGCGTGTCGGTTTGACGATTTCCAATCCGGGCGGGATGACAGGGCTCCACATGACTCAACGTCCACCATCTTCGTGGACGGACTCGCCGGCCGGGTGATAGGGCAGGCGCAACGTCACGCGCGTGCCTGCTCCGGGAGCTGAGTCTATCGCGAGCACGCCACCGACGGTTTGCGCACGCTCACGCATCACGATCAGTCCAAGTCCGCGCGGGCCTTCCGGCTCGAAGCCATCGCCGTCATCGCTGACTTCCAGACGGAAACTCTCGCTGTCGATCGATTGCAGACTCATGCGCACTTCGCCGGCGCATGCGTGCCGCAAGGCATTGGTGAGGCTTTCCTGCGCAATCCGGAAGCAGGCCTGCTCGATCTCGTTGCCCGGGCGCACGTCGAGCGCCTGGATGTCCAGTTCCAGGCGCACTTGCGAGGCGCGGAACAGCATCGACGCCTGCCAGCGCAGCGCCGCTTCCAGCCCCAGCGCGTCGAGTTGCGGCGGACGCAACAGCATCGACAGATTGCGCAGCTTGGTCACGGTGGAATCGGCCAGCGACACCACTTCCAGCAGATCTTCGCGACGTGCGACCGGGTCGAGCTCGTCCAGCGCCGCATGCGCAGACAACTTCATCGCGGTGATCGCCTGGCCGATGTCGTCGTGCAGATCGCGCGAGATCGCGCGGCGTTCGTCCTCCTGCAGCGAGAACAGGCGCTTGGCCATCGCCTGCAATTCGGCATTGCTCTCGGCCAGCGCGTCGCGCATGCGCTCGGGCTCGCTCAGATCGCGCACCACCAGCAGCTTGCAGCTGCGCCCGCCGTAACGGATATCGCCGGCCGACAGGCCCGCGTAGAACGTGCTGCCATCGCGACGGCGCATTGCCCGCGCACTGGACACCGGCTCATTGCGATCGCTGCCGGCACGCAGATACTCGCGAACCACCGACAGGTCGGAATCGCCGACCAGCGTCTGCAGCGGCTCGCCCAGAATGGTTTCGCCCTGAAAGCCGAACTGCGTGGAGCCGGCGGCATTGGCGTACATCACGTGCTCGTCGGCGAGGATCAGCACGCCGTCCGGCAGCACCCGCACCAACTCGCGGAACTGTTCTTCGCGCTCGCGCAGCAGACGCCGCGACTGTTCGCGCTCGCTGACATCCTGCAAGGTGCCGTGCACATGGCTTGCGCCGCTGGGCAGGGTCACGCTTTCAGCCCGCAGATGTACGGTGCGCGGCTGCGAGTCGCCACCGGTGAGCGGTAGCAGCACATCGATCTGCACCTCGCCGCCGGTACACATGTCTTCGATCATGCGTTCGATGCGCGTCTGGGTGGCGGTGTCGGATGCGGTCAGCAGCTCTTCCAGCCGATGTTCGCGCCGATGCATCGGCACGCTGCGCCCCAGGATGCGATACACCGCCGACGAATAGCGGCCCAGGCCGGTGGCGCGATCCAGCTGCCACGAACCCAGGCGCGCGATACCTTGGGCTTCTTCCAGGCGCTCCAGCGCTTCGTCGCGCAGATGCTGCGCCTGGCGTTCTTCGCTGCGGTCCACCGTCACCACCAGACGGGCAGGGCCGCTGGCCAGATGCAACTGATTGCTGCGCACCTCGACATGCCGCAGCCCGCTGCGGGTCAGCAGGTCTTCGTTCAATACGCAGGTGGCATCGCCCTTGCCGCGGATCTGCGTGATGATGTCTTCCAGCCGCGCGCCATCGGCGTTGGGCCAGACCGCCTGCAGCGTCTGCTGCAGGAATTCGTCGCGCTCCCAGCCGAAGAACTCCAGCGCCGCCGGGTTGGCGTCGAGGATGCGCATGGTGGCCAGGTCGTAGATGAAGGCCGGGCTGGGCAGGGCCAGGAACTTGGCCTGCAGCAGGGCTTCGGACTGCGCCAGTTGCGCATGCTCTTCCACGATCAAGGTCATGAAGCGCCGCAGCACCAGATGGATCACGATGCTCGATACCAGCAGGAAGCTGGCATCGGACCAGCGCTCCGGTACCGCCGCGCCAGCCAGGTTGAGCAATCGGTTGCCCAGCAACAGCCACACCACCCCGATCAGCAGGTACAGCCCGGTCAGCGTCCACAGGCCTTGCTGCAAGCGTTCGGCCAGGCGAAGTCGGGACACGGGAGGGGACGAGAACGCGGGCGCTGCGACAGGTTGGTGCATGGGTCCGCGGACGACCTTTGGAGCTGGCGATGTCGACATATTAGCCGTAACTCGTCACGGTTCGGTCGCGCTGGACACACCTGCCTCAACTAATCCGCTGGACGGCCGTTATCCATTGCGACCCCGAGGCAGGGGTCGATTCTTCGGAGTGTTCCAGAGTGGACTCAGGCGTCATTGCAAGCATGCTGCAGCACCCGCTGACCTCAGCGGTGGTGTTGTTGGATGCGCATGGCCAGCCCCTGGCGGCCAATCGCGTTGCGCAGTCCCTCGGGCTGCCGGCAACCCTTGGTGCGTATGCCGAAGTGCTGGAGAGCAGCCGTGCCCAGGTGGTCGACACCGGTGGCATGGCGGCCTGTGTGTTGCCGAGAACTGGCGGCGGACGGCTGGAAGGCTGGCTGCGCGCGGTCTGCGACGAGCATGGCCAGATCATGGCCTTCACCCTGAGCATTCCCGAGCCGATGGGCGCCGATGGCACCAGCCGCTGGGAAATAGGCCTGGACAGCGCCGACCACGGTTTGTGGGATTGGGACATCCCCGCCGACGTGGTGTACCGCTCGGAGCGCTGGACCCGGATGCTCGGCTATTCGGAGCAACCGCTGCCGAACAATCTCACCGCGTTGTCCGGGCTGATTCATCCCGACGACCACGCGCAGGTCAGCGCTGCCGTCCAGGCGCATCTGGATGGGCGTACCGATACCTACGTGGCCGAATTTCGGCTGCGCCAGCACGACGGCCAATGGCGCTGGATCCTCGATCGCGGCCGCGTGGTCTCGCGCACCGCCGATGGCCGCCCGCTGCGCATGGTCGGCACCCATACCGACGTGCATCACCAAAAATTGCTCGAGCAGCAACTGCGCGAGCAGCAGGCCCAGCTCGAAGAGGCCCAGCGCATCGCCAGCATGGGCAGCTGGAGCTGGGATTCGCTGAAGGACCAGCTGTGGATCTCGCAGGATTTCCTGCAGCAGCTGGGCATGACCCAGCTGCCCCTGCATGGGATTCGCGACCTGTTGCGTCTGCTCGCCAGGCCCTCGATTGCGCAACTGCGCGGTGCCTGGCGCAAGATCAAACACGAAGGCCTGCCGGTGGATTTCGAGCTGGAGGTGAACGGCCTGCTCGGCGTCAATCCGCATCATCTGCGGGTCTGGGCGCAACCGGTGTTCGATGGCGACGGCAGCATGGTGCGTGTGCTCGGCCAGCTGCAGAACGTCACCGAACAGCGGCAGACCGATGCGCTGATTCGCTGGCGCACCGAACTGCTCAATCGCGTTTCCGCATTGGGCAGGATCGGCGGCTGCGAAATCGAGGTCGATACCCGTCGCATGCAGTGGACCGAGGAGTGCTACCGCATCCACGGCCTGCGCAAGGAAAACATCACCCTGGAGCAGGCGCTTGCGCTGTACACCCAGGATTCGCGCGACGCCTTCGAAGCGGCGCTGCTACGCATTTCCGATGGCGGCCTGCCCGAGCAGCTGGAGCTGTGCTTCTATCGCAACTCCGGTCAACGCATCTGGGTGCAGGTGCTGATCGAACTTGACCGCCGTGAAGGCTTGCCGCCGCGATTTGTCGCCCTGTTCCGCGATGTCACCCGCGAGCGCGAAGCCAACGAGCGTATCGAGCTGCTGGCGCACTACGACCGCCTGACCGGGCTGCCGAACCGCTTTCTGCTGCGCGAGCAGGCCGAAAACGCCATCCGCGAGGCCAACGAGCGCGGCCAGGTACTGGCCATGCTGCTGATCGATCTGGATGGTTTCAAGAGCATCAACGACTCGTTCGGCCATGCCACCGGCGACAACCTGCTCAAGCTCGCTTCGGCGCGCCTGCATCAGCATCTGCGCAACAGCGATCTGTTCGGACGTTTCAGCGACGACGAATTCATCGTGCTGCTGAGCGATCTCTCCGAGCCGGAAGATGCCGGCCACGTTGCGCGCAAGTTGATCAGCGCGCTCGGCGAGCCGCTGCGCAAGGACCATGTCACCCTCAAACTCGGCGCCAGCATCGGCATTGCGCTGCAGGGCGAGGGTCTGTCGGACTTCGACAGCCTGCTGCGCGCCGCCGATGCGGCGATGTATGCGGCCAAGGAATCCGGCCGCAACACCTTCCACTATTACAGCCAGGATGTGCTGCTGCGTGCGCAGCGCCGTCTGGAGCTCGAGCATGCGCTGCAAGGTGCACTCGAGCGCGAAGAGTTCACGCTGGTCTATCAGCCGCTGGTCAACACCGTGGGCGACGCATCGCCGGCGATCGAAGCGCTGATGCGCTGGAATCGCCCAGGCCATGGCCCGTGCAGCCCGGTCGAATTCATTCCGATCGCCGAAGAGTGCGGCGAGATCGTGCGTCTTGGCGAATGGGTGATCGGCGAGGCCTGCCGCCAGGCGGTGGTCTGGGACCGCGCCGGGCTCCATTTCAGCCGCATCGCGGTCAATGTCTCGGCCGTGCAGTTGCGCGAACGCGGCTTTGCCGAGCGCGTGCTTGAAATCTGCCGCGATAACAGCTGGCCGCCGTCGCGGCTGGAACTGGAATTGACCGAATCTGCGCTGATTCGCGATTCGGACTCGCTGCGCCGTTGTTTCGAATTGTTCGAGCAGAACGGCGTGCTGCTGGCGGTGGACGACTTCGGTACCGGCTTTTCGAACCTGCATTACCTCAACCGCTTCCCGGTGCAGCGCCTGAAGATCGATCGCAGCTTCGTACAGGGCATGCTCGACGATGCCAACACCGCCGAGGTCACCCAGGCCATCGTGCATCTTGGCCACGCGCTAGGCATGCAGGTGGTCGCCGAAGGTGTGGAGACCGTGCAGGAAGACGCCTTGCTACGCCAGCAGGGCTGCGACGAGATCCAGGGCTATTTCTACTCGCGCCCGTTGTCGCCGCGCGACATGGCGCAGTGGCTGCGCGAAGCCGAAGCCGGCATGCGTCTGGGTGCGCGCTTGGTGATCGCCAGCTGAGGCATAGGCCTAGCTGTCACCGGCAGCCTTGATGGTGCGACATGGCGGCAGAGGTGTGTCGCTGCTTGATACGCCGATGCGGCATACGCTCATTACGACAGGTTTCAAGCTTGCCTAGCGCAAGCGACTGCGTGGATGCGCAAGAGTGTCCCATCACATTTGCCCCCACGCGCCGATAGATGCGCGTTTTCGCACAACACCGCATACGATTGGATGCGCGCCTCGCAGTGGATGTCACTGCTATCCGGACCGTCATGGCTATCTGCGATAGCGTCCTGCTAGACCATCAGTCCGGATCCGGCTGCGCCGCGGCGCCAACCGTCATGGCCGATGTCCGGCACGTTCAGTGATCGCATCCGCATGCCGCCCTGGCGTGTTGTCAGTGGTGCACGTGAAATCCGCAAGCCAGCCCGCTCAACCGCTCCGGCGCAGTTTTCATTCCGGCGCAAATAAAAGTTCGCGCCTCCAGATCAGCGGCGTTGTTTCTCTTTGTTTGTCTGGGAAGAACAGGGATAAATAGCCTGCTGCGATGGCGCGGTCGCGGAGTTTCAGACCGACGCCTTCTGCGGTCGACACGGATACGGCGGTCACCTTGCCTTGCGCATCGACCGTCATGTCCCACACAAGGCGGCCACTCCACTGGCTCTGGGGAATCGATGCATCATAGTTCGGTCGGCCCACGACATAAGGCATTCCAGGGTCGGTGGACAGTGGCGAATCTTCAAGCCTGGCATGGACCTGTACCGTACTTTCCCCAATGCGTCCGTCGCCGGTCTTTGCTTGGAAGGTCCAATAGGCCTGGCGCTCTCCCGTGGCCCAGATCGGCGCCGTAGCACTGCTTTGCGCCACGATAGTCAGGGTACTGATGGCTCGAGACTTCCTGCCCGGATGCGTCGAAGGCCTTCAACACCAACCCGCCGACATCGGTATCGGCAAGATCGGTTGCGACACAGACCTGGTGATGGTGCTGACCATTGGTCAGGAATTGGTTGGTTTGCTGGCGTGCAATCGAGTGAGGCGGCCGGGCCTCCCAGAGGAATTCAAGATAGACACTCTCGCTTGCCGCAGCGGCGGCAGCTACTGCGACCGCGGGCTGGAGCGCTGCTGCAGCCAATAAAACCAAACGACTTGCGTTCATGGAGATCCAGCACGCTCAACCTGAGGACGAACGCGATCTTCCCATGCTGATCGGCAATGGGGCGGCGCCCCGAGAGTGATGAGCGACCTCGTCCATGTGGCTGACGAACCCTGGGTCGTGTTCGCGTATTGACCAGCAGGCGAGGCAGTTCGGCGCGTGCGGTCCGCGCAATGCCGCGTGGCTCGGAGACAACTGACAGCCGGCGAGGCTGAGATCGGGCAGTGAAAACAACCGGCGGGGCGCCTGCCGAGGCACGCCCCGCCGTTGACGGGATCAGCGTGCCGACACGCCGACGGCGGCGCCGTCCAGCCCGAGATCCCACGCCACGGTCGCAAACAGCAGGTCGTTTTCGCTGCAATCGCGGCGCGGGTTGATCAAGGCCTTGATTTCCGTGCGGGCGGCCAGCTCCAGCCGTTCCAGTGCGGCCGGCAACCGTACTCGCCGCAGCACCGGCTTGGCCGCTTCGCTTTGCGCGATGCGCTCGGCATGGGCGGTGGCCAAGGCTGCTGCCTGCAATGCGGCAGTGGGGTCGGTATCGATAGTGGGGGCAAGAAGCGTCATGAGCGGAACACCGGGTCGTTACGGAACGACAAATCCCCGGAAGGCCGGGGAATGTCGGGATCAGAAGCTGCGGGCAGCCATCGGTCTTAGAACAACTCGACCGTGCCGGCACCCATGCCCTGCTGTGCGACCGGCTTGTGCGGCGGGCGTTCCCACTCCACACGCATGTCGCGCAGACGGCTGGACACCTTGGCCAGCGACGCAACCAGGTCGCTGTCGTACACGCCGCCATTGCGATGCAGCAGTTCCTGCAGCGCCACCGCCTCACGGTTGATCGCGGTGAGGCGATCGAGGTGGGTGTGGATGCCGCTCAACGTCTGCGTGGCGATGTCCTCGAACTGCAGGGCGCGGACGGCTTCGGCCACGCTGCCGTCGATTGAGCGAGCGCACTCGGAGATTTCGCGCATGCCATCGCCCAACGAGGCGTTGATCTGAGCGACGTTCTCCAGCATGGCGGCCGATTCATGGCGCGCCTCGCGGGAGCGGTCCATGTGACGCGATGCCAGCTGCGAGACCGTTTCACGCACCTTGGCGATCGATTCCTTGGAGCTGTGTGCCAGCTTGCGGATCTGTTCGTTGAAGGTGGTGGAACGTTCGGACAGGTTGCGCACCTCGTCGGCGACCACCGCGAAGCCGCGACCGGCTTCACCGGCACGTGCTGCTTCGATGGCGGCGTTCAATGCCAGCAGGTTGGTCTGGTCGGCGATCGACTTGACGTCTTCCAGCAACGCGAAGATGCCATCCAGATGCTGCGCCATCTCATCGATGTGATGGACGGTGTTGGTGCTCTGGCCGCTCACCTGTTCCAGCGCTTCCACCAATTGCTCCATGCGGGAGCTGGCGTGCTGGGCGAAGCGGGCGACATCGACGCCGGCACTGCCATCGTCGCCTGCGCGGTCGACGATGCGGGCCAGTGCCTGGCTTTGCTGGCGCGACTTGCGGTTCATCGATTCGAAGCTGCCACCAAGACCGGACACGGCCTGGCGGATCAGTTCGCGGGCACGCTCGACTTCCGAGCGCGAACCATCGACTTCGTTGCTGACGAACGTACGCAGTTCGTTGAGCAGTTGGTCCTGCTCGCGCAGGATGCGGGTCTGGTCCGGGTTGCGCCGGAACTGGGAATACGTCACCCAGGCAGCGAAAACCAACCAACTAAGGGTCATGGTCGCCAGGATCGCCCAGCGCACCGAGGCGGGCCAGTCGAATCCGACAGCGAAGGGAAACAGCAAGGTCAGGGCCAAAGGAGCGGCTAGACGGATGAGTGGACGTGAATACATGGGCGTTCTCGGCAGAGTCACGGTTGCTGTATCGGCACTACCCCCGTGGTCTTTAGCGACGATCGCCATCTCGTCTTGCCCATGCGCTTGCGGTCGGTGGGCGCTAACGCCCTTTGCGGGCGCCTGAAACCGCATTTGCGTCGCTTAGCGCAGCGCGCGGTCCACCGCTTCGCTCATCGCGCGTTTGGCGAACAAAAAATCCCACAAGCTGCCCCCCATCTGCCGCCACAGCACCGCCGAGCGTACCGCTGCCAGCAACAATGCGCGGATTTCCGCCACCACGCCTGCCTGGCCCAGGTAATGCGGGTTGCCCTGCACCATGACTTTGGGGCGCAAGTGGCTGATGGTCTGCGCGTACAACCCGCCCAGTGCACTGAGCACATCCGGGTGAGCGCTGTCGTTCAGGTTCTGCGCCTGGCGGGCAGCGGCCTCGATGCCGCCGGACACCGTGGACACTGTCGTGGTGTCGCGCACGAAGCGGCGCTCCAGTTGCAGCACCGCCAGCGCCAGGCGCGGCAGCACATCGTCCTGAGCCTGGTTGCGGAAGTAGTTGTGCAACAGGCGCAGACCGGGCGCCACCGCCGCGGCCGAGCCGTAAACTGCCTCCGGCGAGGCTGCATCCACCCGGAACACACTGTCCATGGCGGTGCGCACCGTCGCCGCTTCCGAATGGCCGGTCTCGGCAATCCGCCGCACCTGCTGCAAGGCCTGGGCGACGCCGGCAAGGGCCAGCACACGGTGATCCATGGAAACACTCATCAAGCCACACCCTCAAGAGGAAAAGAAGATCCCGCCAGCTGGCG
The DNA here is from genome assembly GCF_002939865.1 of Xanthomonas dyei. Lineage (GTDB taxonomy): Bacteria > Pseudomonadota > Gammaproteobacteria > Xanthomonadales > Xanthomonadaceae > Xanthomonas > Xanthomonas dyei. The sequence continues at coordinate 9,612 of NZ_MDEE01000049.1, read as the reverse complement.
TTCCAGCGGCGCATCGGTGGCGGCAATGACCCCACCGCCCAGGCATTCCTCGCCGTCGTACAACACCAGCGACTGCCCGGGCGTTACCGCCCGCTGCGGCCGCTCAAAACGCACCTGCACGCTGCCGTCGTCCTGCACGTCCACCGTGCACGGCTCGTCCGGCTGCCGATAGCGGGTCTGCGCCGTGCAGCTGAAGCGACGCGCAGGCGGCGCGCCGGTCACCCAATGGGCCTGCTCGGATTGCAGCCAGCGCGACTGCAGCAATGGGCTGTCGCGGTCCTGATCCACGTACAGCACGTTGCTGGCCACATCCTTGCCGACCACGTACCAGGGCGCTGCCGCCCGGCCACGCACGCCGCCGATATTCAGGCCCTCGCGCTGACCCAGGGTGAAGTAGAACACCCCCGGATGGTCGGCAATGCGTTGCCCCTGCGGGTCGCGGATCTCGCCGGTGCGGGCGGGCAGGTAGCGCCCCAGAAATTCGCGGAAGTCGCGCTCGCCGATAAAGCAGATCCCGGTGGAATCCTTCTTGGCGTGGGTCGGCAGACCGGCGTCCTGGGCAATGCGGCGCAGCGTGCTCTTTTCCAGATCGCCGATCGGGAACAGGGTTGCGGCCAGTTGGGTCTGCCCCAGTTGGTGCAGGAAATAGCTCTGGTCCTTGCCACGGTCTGCCCCACGCAGCAGCCGCCAGCGTCCTCCGCTGTAGGCCACCTGCGCGTAATGGCCGGTGGCGATGCGCTCGGCGCCCAGCGCCTGGGCAGCGTCCAGGAAATGCTTGAACTTGACCTCGCGGTTGCACAACACATCCGGGTTGGGCGTGCGTCCGGCGGCATATTCGGCCAGAAAGTGCTCGAACACGCCGCTCCAGTATGCGCCCGAAAAATCGCGAAAGTGGAACGGGATACCCAGCACGCCGCACACCGCGACCGCATCGCGACGGTCGTCTTCGGCGCGGCAATCGCCACTGCCGTCGTCGGCCCAATTCTGCATGAACAACCCGGCGATCGACTCGCCTTGCTGCGCCAGTTTCCACGCCGCCACCGACGAATCCACGCCACCGGACACCCCCACCACGATGCGCGGCGTGCTCATGCGACGTGCCGCACCAATGCCAGCGGGTGACGCTGTCCGGCAAGAAAGTCGGCCACCACTTCCCACACCAACGGGCTCCGCAGCCGATCGGTCGCCTCGCGTAATTCATCCGGTGTCATCCACAGCGCACGCACCACGCCGGTATCCAGGCTGCGCTCGGGGTGATGGGTCACCGCCTCGCCGACGAAAGCAAAGCGCAGGAAGCATTGGCCGCTCGGCGCCACCCATTGGTAGGTGCCGATGAAATGGGTCAGGTGTACGTCCCAGCCGGTTTCTTCCAGGGTTTCGCGCACCGCCGCATCCAGCAGGCTTTCGTTCGGCTCCAGATGGCCTGCGGGCTGGTTCAACAACAGCCTGCCGGCGATGGTTTCTTCCACCTGCAGGAACTTGCCGTCGCGCACCACCACCGTGGCCACGGTGACATCCGGGTGCCAGCGCTGTTCGGACGTGCTCATCGGTCGTGCTCCTGGGCGGGGGAGGGGCCGGCCATTGCGCCCGTCATCGCATCGGCGCCAAGGCGACCCGCACGACCGCGCAACGGGTGCAGGGGCGCGCAGGCATGCCGGGATGCTGAGGAGGACGGCGCCAGTCGCAGCGCGGTCGGGGTATCGGTCATCAAGGGCCAGCCGGGGAATCGGAGACAAATTGTGCGGGCCGCGGCGCAAATCGTCCAATGCGTGCGGCGATGAACCGTATAATGGCCCGATGCCTCGGAAGACATCTCACGAACACGATCATGGCCTCACGGTCGAAGCCAGCAAGCCTGAAGTGGCGCCACCGCCGCGTTATCAGGTGTTGCTGCTCAACGACGACTACACCCCGATGGACTTCGTGGTGACCGTGCTGCAGCAGTTTTTCAACCTCGATCTGGAGCGGGCCACCCAGGTCATGCTGCACGTCCACACGCGTGGGCGCGGCGTTTGCGGGGTCTACAGCCGCGAAGTGGCCGAGTCCAAGGTGGCGCAGGTCAACGAATTTTCGCGCATGAACCAGCACCCGCTGCTGTGCACGATGGAGCAGACCTGAGCGAGCTTGACGGCCGTTCCAGCAGTGCAACAGTGTGGCTGCAATCACGTGCTAACGCCGTCTGAACATGCCTATCCGATAGGGTTGTGGAAAATCCCAACAAAAGCCGCATATTGTTGGCAACAGCCGTTCGGAGTTACCAATGTTCAGCAAAGACCTAGAGCAAACAATCGGCCAGTGCTACAAGCGAGCACGCGAGGCGCGTCATGAGTTCATGACCGTCGAGCACCTGCTGCTCTCGCTGCTGGACAACCCTTCCGCGCAAGCCGTCCTCAAGGCCTGCGGGGCGGACCAGCTGCGGCTGCACAACGACCTGGAACAGGCGATCGAGGCCTCGGTCTCGCGTCTGGCCGAAGATGATGGCCGCGACACCCAGCCCACCCTGGGCTTCCAGCGTGTGCTGCAGCGTGCGGTTTACCACGTGCAGTCCTCGGGCAAGAAGGAGGTCACCGGCGCCAACGTGCTGGTCGCGATCTTCGGCGAAAAAGACTCGCATGCGGTGTACTTCCTGAATCAGCAGGACATCACCCGCCTGGATATCGTCAATTACCTGTCCCACGGCATTGCCAAGCTCGGCGAAGACGGCGAGCAGCCGTCTGCGTCCGACGGCGAGCCCAAGAGCGAGGGCGGGGAGGGCGAGGCCAAGGGAGACGCGCTGGCCGAGTACGCCACCAACCTCAACGAGCAGGCGCGCAACGGCAAGATCGACCCGCTGGTCGGCCGCGCCGACGAGATCGAGCGCACCATCCAGGTGCTGTGCCGCCGCCGCAAGAACAACCCGCTGTACGTGGGCGAGGCCGGCGTGGGCAAGACTGCGATCGCCGAAGGCCTGGCCAAGCGCATCGTCGATAACGACGTGCCGGAAGTACTTGCCGACGCGGTGATCTTCTCGCTGGACCTGGGCGCGCTGGTTGCCGGCACCAAGTACCGCGGCGACTTCGAAAAGCGCCTCAAAGGGGTGCTGACCGCGTTGAAGAAGGTGCCCAATGCGGTGCTGTTCATCGACGAGATTCACACCATCATCGGCGCCGGCTCTGCCTCGGGCGGCACCATGGATGCCTCCAACCTGATCAAGCCGGCGTTGGCGTCGGGCGAGCTGCGCTGCATCGGCTCGACCACGTTCCAGGAATATCGCGGCATCTTCGAGAAGGATCGGGCGCTGGCGCGGCGCTTCCAGAAGATCGATATCGTCGAGCCGACCGTCGGCGAAACCTTCGAAATCCTGCAGGGCCTCAAGCCCAAGTACGAAGCGCACCACGGCGTGACCTATGCCGACGATGCGTTGCAGGCGGCGGTGGACCTGTCGGTCAAGCACATTGGCGATCGTTTGTTGCCGGACAAGGCCATCGACGTGATGGACGAGGCCGGTGCGCGTCAGCGCCTGCTGCCCGATGGCGTGCGTAAGGAGCTGATCGACATCGAGGAGATCGAAACCATCGTCGCCAAGATGGCGCGCATCCCGGCCAAGCAGGTGAGCGCGACCGACAAGGACGTGCTGCAGCACCTGGAGCGCAACCTCAAGATGGTGATCTTCGGGCAGAACCCGGCGATCGAAACGCTGGCCGGCTCGATCAAGCTGGCGCGCTCTGGCCTGGCCAACCCGGAAAAGCCGATCGGCAACTTCCTGTTCGCCGGCCCCACCGGTGTCGGCAAGACCGAGGTGACCAAGCAGCTCGCGCTGCAGCTGGGCATCGAGCTTGTGCGTTTCGATATGTCCGAGTACATGGAAGCGCATTCGATCAGCCGCCTGATCGGTGCGCCTCCGGGCTATGTCGGCTTCGATCAGGGTGGCCTGCTGACCGAGAAGATCGTCAAAACGCCGCACTGCGTGTTGCTGCTGGACGAGGTGGAAAAGGCGCACCCGGACATCTTCAACATCCTGTTGCAGGTCATGGACCGCGGCATCCTCACCGACACCAACGGGCGCGAAGCGAACTTCAAGAACGTGATCCTGGTGATGACCACCAACGCCGGTGCCACGCAGGCCTCACGTCGGTCGATCGGCTTTACCAAGCAGGATCATTCCACCGATGCGATGGAGTCGATCCGCCGCGGGTTCACGCCGGAGTTCCGCAACCGTCTGGACGCGATCGTGCAGTTCCAGGCGCTGGGCTTCGACCACATCCTGCGCGTGGTGGACAAGTTCATTATCGAGCTGGAAATGTTGCTGCAGGAAAAGCACGTCTCGCTGTCGGCCACCCCGACCGCGCGCGACTGGCTGGCCCAGCATGGCTTCGACCCATTGATGGGCGCACGCCCGATGTCGCGCGTGATCCAGGAGAAGATCAAGCGTCCGCTCGCCGACGAGCTGCTGTTCGGCAAGCTGGTGGAAGGCGGGCGGGTCAATATCGACGTCAAGGACGGTGAGCTGGTGGTGGAAGCGCATCCGGAGCCGGAGCGCCTGTTGCCGGCAACCGTCGACTGATCGATGCAGCTGGTTGACGTGTACTGGAAAAAGCCGCTCGAACGAGCGGCTTTTTTATGTCCGGAGCGCGATACCAATAGAGGGTCGGCAGGGATTCATGTAAAAAACAGCCAAAAGTGAGCTAACTTGCTGTCAGCGCAAAACTTTTTCACGGACTTGGTCATCAACTTGCTGCGTTTGGATTTGTATCTGCTGTAAAGCAGCTGGATCCTGCCCAGGGCACTCCGGATCGATCTTGAATAATCGTCATCTGCGGCTTGGCTCCACGTGGAGCACACTCAGGGGCTGAGCGCCCCGACCTATCTGTATGCGCTGAATCTGTCTTGCCCGTTGGGATAGACCCAACAGTCGTGTCACCAGCAGCCATTTCTTATCACGGCAGAAGCGAGTTCGGCGCGCACGCCTTCCAGTGCATGGACATCGTCGATCCAGCGCACCTGCTGGCGGGTCGGCAGGAATTCGCCCGGTAAAAAAAAACAGCTGATTGCGTCCTAACGCGTTGTCGCCGCAAGAATTCTCCGGGAAAAGTCGATCGGCGACACTTCCCGCTTGAGATCGAGCGTGTAGTCGCCAAACCTATTTATGTGCGAGGTCCGGTACGGCGACAGCCCGGCCAGCACTTCCGGGCTGATGTTAGCGCCGTCTCCCCGCAGCTCCGCCAACACGCGGGTCATCTGTTCCACGTTATGCAGGATGACCAGATTGGCCACCAGTTGGTTGTAGCGCACGATCTTGCGCTGCTCGTGCTGGATGTTCTCGGCGATGATGCCTTCCCCACCGAAGAATGCCCATTTGACGAAGCCGTTGAACTCCTCGCTCTTGTTGGTGGCGGCGTGGATGGTCTTGCGCACTTCGACATCGTCGATATAGCGCAGCAGGAACAAGGTGCGCACCACCTTGCCCAGCTCGCGAAACGCCCAGTACAGCTTGTTCTTGCGGCTGTAGGTGCCGAGCCGGCGCAGGATGGTGGAAGCCGTGATCTTGCCAAGTTTGATCGAGATGGCGACCCGCAACATGTCATGCAGGTGCGTCTGGATCAGCTTCCAATCGATGCTATCGCCAAACAGCGCCTGGATATTCTCGTACGTCCGATTCGGCTCCGGCCGGGAAAACACCAGGTCATTGATGTTGCGGATGCGCGGCATGAGGTTGATGCCGAGCAAATGCGCCAGTCCGAACACCGGGAAGCTCTGCGCCTGGGTGTCGCCGTGTACGGTGTCGGGCTGGACGTCGGACCGGTTGGCCAGCATCCCGTCGAGGATGTAGACCGCCTCATGCACGCCGCACGGGATGAAGTGGCTGAATAACGCGATGTACTTGTCGGACACGTGGTAGTAACCGATGCCACCGTAGCCGCCGTAGCGGATGTGGTACTCCGACAGCAGGTTCTACTCGTACACGCTCCACTTCGTGCCGTCGGCCGAGGCGCTGTTGCCACTGCCCCAGTAGCCGGGCAGCTCGAACTTATTGTATAGATTGATCACGTCGACAATCGCCTTGTCGAGCGTCTCGTCGGTGACATACTTCAGGTTCAACCACGATATCTGGCGCCGGCTGAAGCCCTTGACCGAACGCGCGGTCTGGGTCGGCCCCAGATTGCAGCCGTAGCAGAACAGCGTGGTGATCACGCGCCGCAGCAGATCGTCAACTCGCGCGTCGGTGCCGGCGATCGGGCGGAAGTGCACGTGCAGGTCCAACCAGCGGGTGGTGTCGACCAGAACATCGACGATACTGGTCGGCGGCAGACGGTCGGTAATCGCGCTGTCCACTACCGCGATCGCCTGGGTCACTTCGGTGCGCTGCAAACGCTTAAGCACCAGCCGCCCGTCGACCATACTGGCATGCAGATTGTCCGGAAAACGCGCGTCCACCGCATCGGCCATCACGGTCAGCTCGGTGCGTAGGCCCCGCACGAAGTTCGACGCATCGGTGGTGATGCCCGAGACCTCGCCGTAGGCGTCCAGTTCCTGCGCGAACGTCGTTTCGTCGACTAGCTGCTCGCGATAGTCGTCGTAGCGTTCACCGTGCGGGATGTACAGGTCGCCGGATTTGAGTTCGTCCTTGATCTGCGCGAGCACCGCCAGTTCGAAGTACTTGCGGTGGATCCAGCCGGGGCTGGCGCTAGCCAGGGTCTTGGGGATCACGTGCTTGCGCCAGGCGGCTGACAGCCACGTCAGGTCGGTGGTCACCTTCACGCCCAGGCTAGCCGCGTCGACCGCCTCGCGACGCTGGCTGCGCAGCGCGAGTACGGCACCGATCATGCGTTCCATGCTTGGGTCATGGCTGGAGGCACGCAGGCCCATGATCTCCAGGCAATTGAACAACAAAGGGCGCAACGTCCCGTAGGGTGCCAGCAGGAACGGCAGATAGTTGCGACCGGCATAGGCCATGTGTTCATCGCATTCGGCCATCAGCAGCCCGATGTCTGCGGCCAGTACCCCCTCGATCGCATCCACACGCTGGGTATCGGTACCCTCGACCTGGTAGGCCTGCAGGATCTCCCGCAGCTGGCCGATCAGCGCGTCGGCGCGCTTGCTGTGTTCGAGCTGGTAAGCGATCAACTTCTGTTGCGCGGTGTTCTCCAGGTTCTGGATCAAGCGAATAAACAGGTCGGCAGCATCGTCGAGCGTCTTGCGGTATTGCGAACGAATGAAAATCGCGGCCAGCGCGTAGCGCTTGACTGGGACCAGTTCGGTCAGCTCGCTGGCATCGAGCGCGCGGGCCATCGCCCGGAATTGCTTGAGCTTGGGCACCGAGACATCGATCGGCGGTAGCTGCTCGGCCAGAGTGCGCAGGCGCTGGACATGCTGAAGGTAATGGCGCACTTCCTTATTGGTCGGGCGTTTGGGCTCGCGCTTGAGCGCGTGCCAACCGCTTTGGTGACTGCCTGGCGGCGTCAGCAGCAGATCATCAATTAACTCTCGCATCGTCGGCGTCAGCACGTCAGCTATCTGGCGATAGTGCGCGTCGTGGACATGTTCGCGGGCGGCGATCGCGAGGCGTTCGAGCGTGCTGAATGCCGGCAACTCAAAGCGGTGATGCACCAGTTCTTCAAGCATTACGTTCACGATATCGGGCACGATGTGCTTGGTCTGCGCAGCCGTTTCAGCCACGGTGCCGAGCCAGTCTCGCCCAGCTGCATCGAGCGGACGGACATTGAGGAACACGCGCAGCTGGGACAGATGCCCGCGCTTGGCGCCGGAGGCGTCGTAGCTCGCCAATCGGTCGGCCGGCACGCGGCGCATCCCCACCGCCTGAGCGACGTGCTGCACGATGCGTTCGGGCACCTCGATCAGGGTCGTGAAATAACCCAGGCGCTGGAATAGCTTCAGGTGCAGCAGCAGGGCCAGCCGTGTTGCCGGGCCGGTAGCGATGTTCCGGACGCACTGCAGCTCCGCCGCAGTAGGCGTGTAGATATCTTGCACTTCTTTGGCGGTGGGATCGGGCTTGAGGCGCGGGTAGGCGGTTTCGTGCAGCGTGGTCATGCTCAGACTCAGTCCCAATGGCGCCCGCTTGCTTCATCGCGTAAGGCGACGGCGAGGAAGCACTGGTGGTTGTCGGCGATGCGGTGCATCTCGTCGAGCAGCATTACGATGGTTTCTTCAAAGGCCGCCTCGTCAACGGCTGCGATCGCCAACCGGTAGCGCGTGCCGGCGGCGTTGAGCCGCTGCGCCTGATGCGGTTGCAGGCAGATTTGCTCGATCAGCCGATGCGCTTTGGCCAGTCCGCGCACACGCGGGTTGAAGCGAGTCAGGGTGACGGTCGCTTCGATCGTCGTGGTCGGCCCAGGCTCGGGGACCGGCGCCGCCAGCGCAAGCAGCGGTGGCGTGACTGGCGGCAGGCTCGCCTCAATGCGCTGGCGCGCGAATGGATCGCCCCCGTCGAGGTAACGCATCGCCGAGTGCACGTCGCGCCAGCCGACCTATTCCATCAGACTCTTGATGTCCCAGCCGTTGGCGTTGGCCCAGCCGGCGAAGCCGCGTCGCAGCGAGTGGCCGCTGTAGTCGTTGGGAGAGGTCAGCCCAGCCTCGCGGAAGATCCGCCGTAGCAGCGGCACCAAACTGTTGGGGTGCAAGGCAGTGTCGGCGACAGCGGCCCACTGGTCGATCGCACGGAACACCGGGCCGTCGGTCAACGCGGCCGCCGCGATCCAGCGCGACGTCGCGGCCACCGGGCACCAGCGCGACAACGCCGGGACTTTGTAGGTGGTGCCGGCGTGCTGGCGATCGCCCTTGCTATGCGGCAAGAAGCACGTCATGCCTTCGCCAGGCACCAGGCGTAGGTGGTCAACCTGGAGGCGGGTGAGTTCATCGCCGCGGAAGCCGCGCCAGAAGCCGAGCAGCAGCAAGGCACGATCACGCAAATGCCGCAGCTCTGCGGCGCGATCGCCGCGAGACTGGGCTGCGGCCGCCGCATCTTCCAGCCATGTCGTGACCTGGCCCAGTTGGGTGAGCTGCAGGGGTGTGGCGCGTTTTTCGACGCTCGGGTGCAGGGTCTGGATGCCCTTGAGCACTTGGCGCACCACCGGCGCCCGCGTGGGGTCGACAAAGCCGTGCACCCGGTGCCACTGCGCCAGCGCCGCCAACCGATGTTTGAGCGTGTTGATCGCCAACTGGTCGGCGTAGGCGGCAAGGTAGCGCGCCACGTTGTCGGCGGTGGCCGGCAGGTGGCCGCCCCACTCGACCTCGAAATGGCGGGTTGCCGCAGCGTAAGCGCGTTCGGTGTTGGATCGGGTGGCGGCTTTCAGGTACTGCGCAACGCTGATCATCGGCTCCTCCCAGTCGCCCGATGGGCCGGGGTGTACGGGCCCGCGTGCGAGCATAGTCGAAAAATCGGGATTAGGCGGGATAATCTCAGATTATCCCGCGTGAACTCACGGCTCGCAGCTGGTTCGTCTGACGCGTTGAGTAGGGCGTAATTACGTGGTATGTAATACGTTACGAAATACGCGGAGTGACGGATGGCAAGGTCCGGGTTGTACAAAAGCGACGTGCAACGGGCACGCGATAGCCTGCGCGCAACGGGCACGCATCCGTCCGTGGACGCGGTCCGGGTGGCGCTCGGCAACA
>NZ_MDEE01000048.1 GCF_002939865.1 Xanthomonas dyei | reverse complement strand
CGGCCGGCACCTACCGATGAACACGCCCGAAGGAAACTGATCAAAGGTCGCGGATTGAGGTCCTGACCAACACAGTTGCTACATGGACGTACCTGCGGCGTGTCCTACGCTGGTACGCATGCAAGCGTCCGCAGCAAACCGGAGCATTCGTACAAAGCCGGCAGATCTAGTGTGCGAGGTTGTTCTGTGTCGGTACGAGTGCAAGCGCTCGCAGCAACCCGACGCACTTGCAAGAAAGTTGCAACACCAAACACCAAACACCAAACACCAAACACCAAACACCAAAACGGCCAGCAGATCGCTCCGCTGGCCGTCAGGTCTATCGCAAGCTGTCAGTCGCTGCGGCGTTACGCCACCGCAGCGGTCTTGCCGGCGACCACGCCGCGCTCGCGTTGACGCAGTAGTCGGTTGGCCACGTCCAGCCATGCCAGCGCGCTGGCCTCGATGATGTCCTTGCTGGTGCCGGTGCCTTCGTACTCCACACCATCGTGGCGCACGCTCAGACTAGCTTCGCCGCGTGCATCCGCGCCGATGCCCACGCTGTGCACCTGGTAGCTGTCCAGCTCCAGCTTCACGCCGGTGGCCGACGCCAATGCACCGAACAAGGCATCGACCGGGCCATTGCCCTGCGCGGTTTCCGCCACCCGATTGCCGTCCGGATCCGATAGCTCCACCAACGCGTTCGCGCGGCTGCCGACGTCGCTGATGGTCATCGAAGCCAGACGGTAGCCTTCCTGCACGGTCGCGTCCTGCATCAATGCCTGCAGGTCGGGGTCGGTGACCACGCGCTGCTTCTCGCACAGCGCCTTGAATTGTTCGAAGACCAGCTTAACCTCGTCCTCTTCTAGCAAATAGCCCAATGCACGCAGGCGCTGCTCGACCGCTGCACGGCCGCTGTGGCGGCCCAGCACCATCTGCGACGATTCCCAGCCCACATCTTCCGGGCGCATGATTTCGTAGGTGCCGCGGTGACGCAGCATGCCGTGCTGGTGGATGCCCGATTCGTGCGCAAAGGCGTTGCCGCCAACCACCGCCTTGTTGCGCTGCACCGGCATGCCAACCAGGCGCTGCAATAACTGCGAGGTCGACACGATGCGCGGGGTGTTGATCGCCGAATCGATGTTGTAGAACGCACCACGCACCTTCAGCGCCATGGTGATTTCTTCCAGTGCGCAGTTGCCGGCGCGCTCGCCGATGCCGTTGATGGTGCATTCCACCTGACGCGCGCCGCCTTCGATGGCCGCCAGCGAATTGGCCACCGCCAGACCCAGATCGTTGTGGCAGTGCGCGCTGAAGATCACCTTGTCGGCACCCTCCACGCTGGCGATCAGCCGTGCGAACATGCCGCGGATTTCTTCCGGCGTGGTGAAGCCGACCGTGTCCGGCAGATTGATCGTGGTGGCACCGGCGGCGATCGCCACACGGGTGACTTCGGCCAGGAAATCTTCTTCGGTACGGGTTGCATCTTCGGCAGAGAACTCGACGTCATCAATGTAACCGCGCGCCAGCGTCACGTGCTTGTGCACCGACTCCAGCACCTGCTCGCGGCTCATGCGCAGCTTGTGCTCGCGGTGCAGCGGGCTGGTGGACAGGAACACATGCAGGCGCGGGTTGGCCGCAGCTTCCAGCGTCTTTGCCGAGGTTTCGATATCGGCCTGCAGGCAGCGCGACAACACCGCCAGGGTGGGGCGGCGCAGCTCGCGGCCGATCATCGCGACAGCTTCGCGGTCGGAGTGGGAACTGGCCGGGAAGCCGGTTTCGATGATGTCCACGCCGAGTTCGTCCAGCGCGCGCGCCATGACCAGCTTCTGCTGGGGCGTCATGCTGCAGCCAGGGGATTGCTCGCCGTCGCGCAGGGTGGTGTCGAAAATTCGGATGCGCGGGGTCTGGTTGGATACGGTCGTGTTCACCAGGAAGACTCCTCTACGGCGATGGCGGTGACAGGCGTTGAAGCGACTGCGGATGGGCGGGAAAGAGCGGGTGTTTGGGGTGGAGGCTTGACACTACGTTCGTTACGAAGTCGCTCGGTATTGCGACGCCGCGGTTTGCGTGGCGGACGCGGCCGCACCTCGGACAAGAGTGCGGCCAGAACGGTTGCGTCGATATTACCGCCAGAGACCACCGCACATTTGCGTTTACCCGCAACACGGCGACCGGCGGCCAATGCCAGAGCGCCGGCGCCTTCGGCGATGACGTGTTCTTCCAGTGCCAGACGCACCAGGGTTTCGCGGAGCTCGGCCTCGCGCACGATCACTACGTCGTCGAGCAGGCTCGCGCACAGGCGGCGGGTCAGGAAGCCGGGAATCTTGACCTTGACGCCGTCGGCCAGCGTGGCGACGGGGGTGATTTCACGGAAGTCGCCGCGCACCGCACGCGCCATCGAATCGACGCCCTCGACCTGCGCGCCGACAATGCGCACGCCTTGCGATTTCAACGCCAGCGCCACGCCGGAGGCCAGGCCGCCGCCGCCAATCGGCACGATCACCACATCCGGTGCGTGCGCGGCCAGTTCGATGCCGACCGTGCCTTGCCCGGCAATCACGTCCGGGTCGTCGAAGGCCGACAGGAAGCGATAGCCGTTCTGGTCGGCCAGCTCACGGGCGAATGCAAACGCTTCGTCGTAGCTGTTGCCGTGTTGCCGCACGGTGGCGCCCCAGTGCGCGACGCCGGCGATCTTGGTTTGCGGTGCGCCGTACGGCATCACCGTGATGGCCTGCACGCCCAGCCGATACGCCGACCACGCCACACCTTGCGCATGGTTGCCGGCCGACGCGCAAATCACCGGACGCTCGTCGTCGCGTTCCAGCCCCGCCAGCAGTGCATTCAGTGCGCCGCGCACCTTGTAAGAGCCGGTGCGCTGCAGGTTTTCCAGCTTCAGCCACACGCCGAAACGCTCGGCGTAGTGCAGCGGCGTGGGCGACAGGTACTTGCGCAGACGCGCTTGCGCGGCCAGCACGTCGGCCACGCTGACGGCCACGTCGCCTACGTCTGGTTCCTGCGAAGAGGAGCGGCCGGAGTCAGGCATTGCGGCACGCGCACGGCCGATCCGGAAGAAGACACCTCCGGATGGCAGTCTGATGGTCGCGCGAGGTCTGCATGCTCATGCGGCCGCCTCGACCGATTCCAGCGCCGTAATCATCACCGACTCGCAGTCGTAGACCTTTTCCAGCTGCAGGCGCAGCGTTTCCGGCGGCCGGCTGCTGTCCACATCCAGCTGCAGATGCCAGCGACCGGCATCGTCGGGCGCGGCCGCGCCCTGGATGGCGCACGGGCGAAACCCGCGGCGCTCGGTCATGCCGATCACGCGCACCAGTGCGCCTTCGGCCGGCTTCAGCACCAGGTCAAGCCGGTAACGCATGTGTCGTCTCCTTGACCGCATGTGCGGGATTGCTGTCCAGCATGGTGCTATTGGCGTTGTTGGGCGGCACCAGCGGCCACACGTTGGCGCGTGCGTCGATGGTCACATGCAGCAGGCCGGGGCCCGGCTGGGCCAGCAACTCCGCCAGTGCCGCATCCACATCGCCACGCGCGATGATGCGCTTGGCCGGAATACCGAACACCTGCGCCAGCGCGGCGAAATCCGGGTTGTCGGACAGATCGATCTCGCTGTAGCGCTCGGCAAAGAACAGTTCCTGCCACTGGCGCACCATGCCCAGGGAGCTGTTATCCAGCAGCACGATCTTCACCGGCAGCTTGCAGCGCGCGATGGTCACCAGCTCCTGCACGTTCATCATGAAACTGCCGTCGCCAGAGACCAGCACCACGGTGCGATCGGGGCAGGCGAACTGCGCGCCCATTGCCGCTGGCAGGCCGAAGCCCATGGTGCCGAGTGCGCCGCTGGTGAGGTGATTGCGCGGATCGTTGAAGCGGCAATGCTGGGCCACCCACATCTGATGTTGGCCCACATCGCAGGCGATGATGGTATCGGGCGGTGCCACCTCGCTCAGGCGCTTCAGCAGCGCCGGTGCGTAGATATCGGTACCGGGCGCGTCGTAGCGGGTAGCGAATTTTTCGCGATTGGCAAAACAGCGCGCACGCCATGCCTGGCAGTTGGCGCGTGCTGCGCTCAAGGCCTTGAGGCTGGTTGCCACATCGCCGGGCACGGCAACGTCGGCGGTGCGCAGCTTGGAAATTTCATACGCATCGGCATCCAGATGGATGACGCGTGCGAACGGTGCGAATTCGCTCAATTTGCCGGTGGCGCGGTCGTCGAAACGGGCACCGACCACCACCAACAGATCGCATTCCTGGATGGCCATATTGGCGGCCCGCGTGCCGTGCATGCCCAGCATGCCCAGGTAATCCGGATGCGCATGCGGCAATGCACCCAGCCCGCGCAACGTCAGCGCGGTCGGGATGCCGGTGGCTTCGACAAACCGCCGGAATGCGTCCACCGCATTGGCCAGCGCAATCCCGCCGCCGCCGTACACCACCGGGCGCTCGGCACTGGCAATGGCGGCCAGCGCGTCGGCCAGTTTCGCGTCCGCCGGTGCCGGTGGCGGCAGCACCGCCGCCGGCACATGCACTGGCAGATGCGAGGCGTCGGCGATCTGCACGTCCTTCGGCAGGTCGATCAACACCGGGCCCGGGCGGCCTTCGCGCGCGATGCGAAACGCCTCGCGCACCATCTCCGGCAACTGGTCCACGCTACGCACCAGAAAGCTGTGCTTGACGATCGGCATGGTCATGCCGAACACGTCCAGTTCCTGGAACGCATCGGTGCCCAGCAGCGGTGTGGCGACCTGACCGGTCAGGCACACCATCGGCACCGAATCGAGCATCGCGTCTGCAATGCCGGTGACCAGATTGGACGCGCCCGGGCCGGACGTCGCCACGCACACGCCGACCTTGCCGCTGGCACGGGCGTAGCCGTTGGCGGCGAGGGCGGCGCCCTGTTCGTGACGGACCAGGATGTGTTTGAGCCTGGAATCCACCAGGGCGTCGTAGAACGGCATGATGGTGCCGCCCGGATAACCGAACAGCGTTTCCACGCCCTCGGCTTCCAGGGCCTGCGTCAGCCAGCGCGCGCCGTTGCGGGGCGTGCTGTGTGCGGAGGTGTTCATGCGTTGCGGACCTTCGGTGTTAAGCGGTGGGGGATGCGGCGGCGTTATGCCGCTTGTTGATTCGCTGGTGCGGCAGCGGCTTGCTGTTCGCCGTTGAGCCAGACCATCTTGGCGCGCAGTTTCTTGCCCACTTCCTCGATCGGGTGTTCCAGGTCGGCCTGCTTGAACTTGGTGTAGTTCGGCAGACCGGCCTCGTATTCGGCCACCCAGTTCTTGGTGAAGGTGCCGTTCTGGATGTCGGTCAGCACGTCCTTCATGCGCGCCTTGGTGCTGGCGTCGATCACGCGCGGGCCGCTGACATAGTCGCCGTATTGTGCGGTTTCGGACACGAATTCCAGCATGCGGGTGATGCCGCCTTCGTAGAACAGGTCCACGATCAACTTCAATTCGTGCAGTACTTCGTAATACGCGATTTCCGGCTGGTAACCGGCCTCCACCAGCACTTCGAAACCGGCCTGCACCAGCGAGGACGCACCGCCGCACAGGACCGCCTGCTCGCCGAACAGATCGGTTTCGGTTTCTTCCTTGAAGGTGGTCTTGATGATGTTGGCGCGCGCGCCGCCCAGGCCGCCGGCATAGGTCAGCGCAAACTGCTCGGCCTTGCCGCTGGTGTCCTGGTACACCGCATAGATGCACGGCACGCCGCGGCCGATTTCATACTCCCGACGCACCAGCGCGCCCGGGCCCTTTGGCGCGACCAGCACCACGTCCAGATCGGCGCGCGGGGTGATCATGTCGAAATGCACGTTCAAACCATGCGCGAACAGCAGGCAGGCGCCTTGTTTCATGTTCGGCGCGATGACCTCTTCGTAGAGCTTCTTCTGCACCATGTCCGGGGTCAGGATCGCGACCAGGTCGGCGGTCTTCACCGCGTCGGCCGGCGCCACCACGGTGAAGCCGTCGGCCTGCGCCTTGGATTCGGTCGGGCCACCGGGACGCAGGCCGACGGTGACGTCGAAGCCGGAATCGCGCAGGTTCAGCGCATGCGCGCGGCCCTGGCTGCCGTAGCCGATGATCGCGATTTTCGGTTGGGTGTCGTTGCTCATGAAGTAATCCTTGCGGGGTTGGCAGTGAGAAAGGGATCAGCCGGCAGCGCAGAGGCTGGTTGGCCGAGCAAAGCGGGGATGAGCGAGGGCACCGTGCACGTAGACGCTTGCCGCAGCGCTGTTGCTGGCGCTGATGGAAGTAGTTGGCGCGATATTGGTGCTGTCGTTCATGTCATTCGAAACTTTTGGGGGTCCCTGAAACGCGAAACCCCGCGCCGTTGCCGGTGCGGGGTCTGATCGAAGCCTTGTGTGTCTGTCGCCTACACGAAGTCTCGTCCCGCACCGGTTGGCGAGGTAATAAGTACGAGCACGAGAAGCGACGCTGCCAACGCGCCGGAGGGCGCGGACATCAGAGCGTTCGTGGTGGCGGTGCGTTGCTGCATGGACTGAGATAACCATTGCCGCCGGTAGGGTGTCAACCCTTGCGGGTGAAACATCTGGATCAGCGCTGTTTACCGAGCGCGAAGCCTCATGGCAGCAGCATGGTTTCCATTGAAACCGGATCGCCGGCCGGCCGACATCGCAGATTTGCATCGCTAACTGCGCGGTTTTGTTGCTTCAGTGCGACCGTGATCGAACGCTGTGACGGAGGCCGCTGTTATGGTTGGTGTTTCATTCGTTGTGTCATGGGGGAGCTCTTGATCATGCGTCGCGTACCCGTCTTATTGGTGTCTGCTCTGGCGCTGCTCGCGCCGCCTCTTGGCGCCGCTGACCGTGTCACCGGACAAGCCTTCGCCACCCGCTCCGAAGTGATCGCCCCGCATGCGATGGCGGCGACCTCGCAACCGCTGGCCACCCAGATCGCGTTGGATGTGATGAAAAACGGCGGTTCGGCGGTGGACGCGGCGATCGCCGCCAATGCGGCGTTGGGCTTGATGGAGCCGACCGGCAATGGGGTGGGTGGGGATCTGTTCGCCATCGTCTGGGATCCCAAGACCAGCAAGCTTTACGGTTACAACGGCTCCGGTCGTTCGCCCAAGTCGCTGACCCTGGCCGAGTTTCGGCGGCGCGGGCTGAAAGACATTCCGCCGACCGGGCCGCTGCCGGTGTCGGTACCGGGCGCGGTGGATGGCTGGTTTGCGCTGCATGAGCGCTTCGGTCGCAAGCCGATGGCGCAGAACCTGGCTCCGGCGATCCGCTACGCGCGCGAAGGCCATCCGGTGGCCGAAACCATTGCCTATTACTGGGACCGCTCGGTACCGCGGCTGTCGCAATACCCCGGCTTCAAGGAGCAGTTCACCATCGACGGGCACGCCCCGCGCAAGGGCGAGCTGTGGAAGAACCCGAACCTGGCCAACACCTTGCAGCAGATCGCCGACGGCGGCCGCGACGCGTTCTACAAGGGGCCGATCGCACGCACCATCGGCGCCTACTTCAAGGCCAATGGCGGCTACCTGAGTTACGAGGACATGGCCAGCCATCAGGGCGAATGGGTCGAGCCGGTGAGCACCAATTACCGCGGTTATGACGTGTGGGAGCTGCCACCCAACAGCCAGGGCATCGCGGCGTTGCAGATGCTCAACATCCTGGAAGGCTACGATTTTTCCAAGATCCCGTTCGGCTCGGCCGAGCACGTGCATCTGTTCACCGAGGCCAAGAAGCTGGCCTTTGCCGACCGTGCACGCTTCTATGCCGACCCTGCCTTCCAGCCGGCACCGCTGGCCAAGCTGGTGTCCAAGGAGTACGCCGCCCAGCGCCGGTCGCTCATTTCCATGGACAAGGCCTTGAAGGAAGTGCAGCCCGGCACGCCCAAACAACTGGAAGAGGGCGACACCATCTACATGACCGTCGCCGATGCCGACGGCATGATGGTGTCGCTGATCCAGTCCAACTATCGCGGCATGGGCAGTGGCATGGCGCCGCCGGGGCTGGGCTTCATCCTGCAGGACCGTGGCGAGATGTTCGTGCTGAAGAAGGACCACCCCAACGGCTACGCGCCGGGCAAGCGGCCGTTCCAGACCATCATCCCGGCGTTCGTCACCAAGGACGGCAAGCCGTGGCTGAGCTTTGGCGTGATGGGCGGGGCGATGCAGCCGCAAGGGCACGTGCAGATCGTGATGAACCTGGTGGATTTCCATATGAATCTGCAGGAAGCCGGCGATGCCCCGCGCATCCAGCACGAGGGCTCTACCGAGCCCACCGGCCAGGCCACCGCGATGAGCGACGGCGGCGAGCTCAATCTGGAGACCGGGTTCTCCTACGACACCATTCGCGCACTGATGCGCAAAGGCCACAGGGTGATCTTTGCCGACGGCCCGTACGGCGGCTATCAGGCGATTGCCCGTGATCCGGCCAATGGCGTGTATTACGGCGCCTCGGAAAGTCGCAAGGATGGGCAGGCCGCCGGCTACTGAGCCAGCCGCCACGGATGAGTGCGCCGCTCAATTCTGCCCGCCGCGCGCCGCTAACGACACTGATGGTTTAGGAATCCCCATGAGCTCGATGCAATCGCCTGACCTGCCGTCGCACACGCGTGCGGCCCTGCTCCCCGACGCGCCGGTCGCCTTGCTGCGGCTGTCGGCCGAGGCGTGTGTGGTCGCCTGCAATCGCGCTGGCCTGGACGTGCTTGGCAAGACCGCCAATGAATTGGATGGCTTGCCGGCAACCGTATTGTGGGGATTGAGCGCCACCGACCTGGTCGGCGACGAAGGAGTATGGGCCGCGCCGGGCGAGGACCCGGCCCGGCGCGTGCGTTACATCCGCGACCGCGAGCATGGAGGCTGGATGCTGTCGTTACCGCATGTGGAAACCGCAACCTTATTGCGCGAAGCCACGCGGTTGGCCGACGGTAGCCGCCCGGTGCCGATCTCGCCGCTCCTGCAGCCCCTGGTGGCACGCCTGCAGGCCGAGCACGAAGACCGCACGGTGCTGGAGCGCACCGCGCAGGCCCTGGCCGGCTGCGAGCTGGATCTGCTGTTGCCAACGGGCCTGGCAGACACCGACATGGGCCGCCGGCTGCAGGCCGGCTTCGGCAATCTGGCCGAAGCGATCCGCCAGGCTGTGGCGCTGTCGGTGCAGATCGCCGCCGAAGTGCCGCCGTTGGTGGCCGAAAACGACGAGATGGTGCGCCAGTCGCAGGCGCAAACCGAGGCGCTGGACGGCGCACGCACTGCGGTGGAGCGGCTGTCGTCGAGCCTGCAGGACGTCAATGCCGAACTGGCGCAGGTCATTGCGCTGGCCGCCAGCGCCGATGAAAGCGCGCGTCAAGGCGTGGCCGCGGCACATGCGCTGGGTCAGGCCATGCATGAAGTGGAGCGCCGCGCGGCACGTGCCGGTGAGGTCATCGAAGTCATCGACTCGGTGGCGTTTCAGACCAATATTCTGTCGATCAACGCCAGCATCGAAGCGGCGCACGCCGGCGATGCCGGGCGCGGCTTTGCGGTGGTCGCCACCGAAATCCGCCGCCTGGCCGAACGTGCCGCCGCGGCAGCGCGCGATGTGCGCGCGATCCTGGCCGAAACCAGCGCCGCAGTGGGCGAGGGTGCGGCCTCCGCGCGCGGGACCGAGGCGGTGCTCGATGGCATCACCCGTGTGCTTGGGCAGGCCAGTAGCGCGATGACCACGGTGGCCGGACGCATCCAGGCGCAGGACGGCGAGATTCGCGGCATCGAGCGTGCGGTGGATGGCGTGGTGGCGTTGGGCCGCAGCAACCTGCAGCACGCCGCGCACGTGGCCGAACGCAGCGAAGCGCTGGAACGCGGCACCGAAACCCTGCGCGACTGCGTAGGCCTGTTCCGCCTGCCGCCCGATCCACTGCAGGTGCCCAGGCACGCGCGCGTCAAGGAACTCGCCGTTGCCACGGCGGGCAAGATCGGCACCGCATTGGCGCAGGCCATCGCGCGTGGGCAGATCGACGAAGCGGCGTTGTTCGCGCGCACCTACACCCCGATTGCCGGTGTGGAGCCGCCCAAGTTCAGCACCGACTTCGACGCGGTGTGCGATCACGTGCTGCCTCCGTTGCAGGAGCCCTTGCTGGATGCGCATCCGTGGATCGTGTTCGCGATCTGCGCCAATCCCGACGGCTATGTGCCTACCCACAATCTGCGTTTCACCCAGCCGCTCACCGGCGACCCCAAGCGCGATCTGGTCGGCAACCGCACCAAGCGCAAGTTCTCCGACCGCGTTGGCCGCAGCGTCGGTGCACATACCGACCCATACCGCCTGCAGGTCTACCGCCGCGATACCGGCCAGATCATGTTCGATCTGTCTGCCCCGATCTTCGTCGGCCGCAAGCATTGGGGCGGCCTGCGGGTGGGCTATACGCTGGAGTGACGTGCGCCGGCGTTACTGCGGCGTGGTCGGCGTGGTGCCGCCCGCCGCTGCGGTTGTCGGATTACCCAACTGTTTGGCCAGGAAGCCTTCTAGGGTGCGGTAAAAGGCGATCTGGTTGGCGTCCTTGTAAAACCCGTGGCCTTCCTTGGGCACCGCCATCCATTCGGGCGCGTTGCCGCTACGCGTGAGCGCAGCACGCAGGCTCTTGGCCTGGGCAAAGGGCGCACGCTCATCCTCTTCGCCGTGGACCAATAGCACGGGCGCCTTGATGCGCTCGGCCAGCGAAACCGGCGAGTGCGCGGAGAGGTCGGCTGCGTCGCGGCCGATCACGCGTTGCAGGTAATTGGTGCCGGACGCGCTCTGATTGATGTCGCCTTTGGTGTACATCATCTGCAGGTCGTAGATGCCGGCCACCCCCACGGCGCAGCGGAACAGGTCCGGTGCCTTCACCTGCACCATCATCGCTGCGTAAGCCCCAAAACTGGCGCCGTAGCTGCAGATGCGCGAGCGATCGGCCAGGCCCTGGTCGATCGCCCAACGCACGCCATCCACCAGATCGTCCTGGATCCGTTCGCCCCACTGGCGGTAGCCCGCGCGTTCGAAGGCATTGCCGCGGCCGGTGCCGCCGCGATAGTTGACCTGCAACACCAGGTAGCCGCGGTTGGCGAGAAATTGCGCATCGGTATCGAACGCCCAACCGTCGCCGTCGGCATGCGGGCCGCCGTGCGGCAGCAGGATCATCGGCAGTGGCGCGCCCTGGCCGGCCGTCGCCGGAACGGTCAGTACGCCGTCCAGCATGAGCCCGTCGCGGGCCTTGAACTTCACCATCCGCCGCTCGCCCATCAGTGCTGCGGGCAGGGCGCTGCGGGCCTTGATGACCAGCTTGAGCGTATTGGTCGGGCGATTGAAGATGTACCAGGCGCCGGCATCGCGGTCGCTATAGGCCTTCAGCAGCACGGCGCTGCCATCTTCGGTGAAGTTGACGAAATCCACGTACTGACCGGCCAAGGTCTCGCTGAGGCTGCGATGCAGCTGCGCCGGTGCGCTGTCGGGCGCGATCTAGCGCAGCGCGGGCCGGCCCGGTCCCAGTCGGGCCGCGAACGGTGCATAGGGTGCCGGGCTCCATTGCAGATCATCCACGTCGTAGAACGGATCGGACGCCAGCATGCTGCGCTGCTGGCCGTCCGGATCGCTGGACACCAATGCCGCCGGGCCACCGGAGACGCTGTACCAGCCATAGACACGACCGGGCTGTTCGGCAAACGCAATCGGGCGCCAGTTGGCCTGGACCTGCGTCAGCGGCGTCCAGCCGTTGCCGTTGCGGCGGAACAGCAGCGAATTGTCGTCGTCATCGGTGCCGTAGGCGTACTGCGCCACATCATCGTTGTCGAGCACGAACCTCAGGCGCGGCACGTCGATGTCGGCCATCAGCCGGTGGGTGGTGGTGCTCGCGTCCACGTCGTACAGCATCGAATGGCGTGAATCCAGCGACAGCCGCCGCATGTAGAAGTGCCCGTTACGCCGGCTCGGCAGCCCTTCGATATAGCCGAAGCCGCGCTCCAGCCCGGCATTGCGCGTGCTTTGCTGGTAGCCGTAAACGTAGCGCTGATTGCCGCCATCCAGATCGGTGGCGATGATCTCGCCCATCGGCACCGGTTCTTCCAGCGAGCCGAGCTTGCGGCCCTTGCCGATCACCAGACGCCGATCGCTGACCCAGGCAATGCGCACCGGCAACTCGTAGCGCGGCAGGCGCAACATGGTGGTGGATTGCATGTCGGCGATGCGGTACACCACTAGCGCGTAGCTGCCATCCCCGAGATCGGCGCTGACCGCCAGATGCTTGCCGTCCGGCGACATCGCGGGCGAGGACATCGGGCCGGATTCGACGAATGCTTCCGCTGCTAGCGGCTCGGCCGCTGCACCAGGTCCCGCCGTACCGATCAGCATTACCGCGATCCACGCACACCGTTGCATCCATTGCATTCGCGTCGTCCATCCCTGTTTTCACGCGACGATAACGAAGCGGAGCCGTCGGCCGCAAGGGGGGCGATAAAAAATGCCGCCGGGATGCGGCGGCAAGGAGAGAGGGCAGGTTTCTGGCTGTTGTGTGACCACGCTAGCGAGCCCATGTGCCGCGAACATGTCTGGGCATGTCAGCTGCATTGCTGCGTTCATCGGGCGGCTCTGTCACGCAACCGTGCATGCGCCCGCCAGCGGCGATGTGGTTTAATCGCCGCCGAAGTGGGGGTACCGCAGTGCGCTGCGGTTGAGATAGTCCCTTCGAACCTGATCCGGCTCATACCGGCGTAGGGAAGCTTCGTAAGATGCGATGGTCCGTGCCTGCACGGTTCGTCATATTGAGCGCCGCCGCTTCGTCCGCACTGCGACTTCTTCGCAGAGCCAGCGCCATTGGTGCTGGTCACCAGCACACAGGACGAACGCCATGAATGCCGCGCCTACCGTTTTGCAGCAACAAGCCCAATCGTTATCCGAGGCTGTGACCCAGCCGATTCCCGGTTCCCGCAAGATCTTCGTGCCCGGTTCGCGTGCCGATCTGCAGGTGCCGATGCGCGAGATCGCACTGACGCGCACGCCGACGCTGTTCGGCGGCGAAGACAATGCGCCGCTCAGCGTCTACGACACCTCCGGGCCGTACACCGATCCGCAGGCGACGATCGATCTTGCTGCCGGCCTTGCGCCGTTGCGCGCCGACTGGATTGCCGAACGTGGCGATACGGTGGCGCTGGACACCTTGAGTTCGCACTTCGGGCGCGGCCGCGAACACGATGCGCGGCTGGATGCGGTGCGCTTCCCCGCACGGCGCCTGCCACGGATGGCGCGCGCCGGCGCCAATGTCACCCAGATGCATTACGCACGGCGTGGCATCGTCACTCCGGAGATGGAGTTCGTGGCGATCCGCGAGAACCAGCGTCTGGAGGCCGTCACCGACGCAATGCTGCGCAAGCAACATCCCGGTGAATCGTTCGGTGCGTCGATCCAGCAACGCATCACGCCGGAATTCGTGCGTGATGAGATCGCACGCGGCCGCGCGATCCTTCCCAACAACATCAATCATCCCGAGAGCGAACCGATGATCATCGGTCGCAATTTCCTGACCAAGATCAACGCCAACATCGGCAACAGCGCGGTGTCGTCTGGCATTGCCGAGGAAGTGGAGAAACTGGTGTGGTCGATCCGCTGGGGCGGCGACACGGTGATGGATCTGTCCACCGGCAAGCACATCCATGAAACGCGCGAGTGGATCATCCGCAACTCACCGGTGCCGATCGGCACGGTGCCGATCTATCAGGCGCTGGAAAAAGTCGATGGCCGTGCAGAAGAGCTGACCTGGGAGATCTTTCGCGACACCTTGATCGAGCAGGCCGAGCAGGGCGTGGATTACTTCACCATCCACGCCGGTGTGCTGCTGCGCTATGTGCCGCTCACTGCGAAGCGGGTGACGGGCATCGTCTCGCGCGGCGGCTCGATCATGGCCAAGTGGTGTCTGGCGCACCACAAGGAGAACTTTCTCTACACGCACTTCGAAGACATCTGCCAGATCATGAAGGCCTACGACGTGGCGTTTTCACTGGGCGATGGGTTGCGCCCGGGCTGCATCGCCGACGCCAACGATGCCGCGCAGTTCGGCGAACTGGAAACGCTCGGCGAGCTGACCAAACTCGCCTGGAAGCACGACGTGCAGACCATGATCGAAGGGCCGGGCCATGTGCCGATGCAGTTGATCAAGGAAAACATGGACAAGCAGCTGCGCGAATGCGGCGAAGCGCCGTTCTACACGCTGGGGCCGCTCACCACCGATATCGCGCCTGGCTACGACCACATCACCAGCGCCATCGGCGCGGCGATGATCGGCTGGTTCGGTACCGCGATGCTCTGCTATGTCACGCCCAAGGAACATCTGGGCCTGCCCAACCGGCAGGACGTGCGCGACGGCATCATGGCCTACAAGATTGCCGCGCATGCGGCCGATCTGGCCAAGGGACATCCCGGCGCGCAGGTGCGCGACAACGCCCTGAGCAAGGCGCGCTTCGAGTTCCGGTGGGACGACCAGTTCCATCTCGGGCTGGATCCGGAAAAGGCCAAGGAGTTTCACGACGAAACCCTGCCCAACGACGCGCACAAGCTGGCGCACTTTTGCTCGATGTGCGGGCCGCACTTCTGTTCGATGAAGATCACCCAGGACGTGCGCGACTACGCGGCCGAGCACGGCATGGGCGAAGAGCACGCCTTGTCGGCTGGTATGGAAGAGAAGGCCTCGCAGTTTCTGGCGCAGGGTGCGCAGGTCTATCGCCCCTCTTAGAACAGCTGACAAAACGACTGTGCAGCCGCCAGGCGGCGCGGCCGGTGCTCGGTGCGGCATGTACCACTCGCATACTCCGGTTCTGAGCGCGCGCTCCACACCCACCTGGCGACTGCTCGCGACGTTTTGTCAGCCACTCTTGGCCCGCGAGCCTGCATTAGATTGCCCGCAGTGCGTGGCTCGCTTATCAAAAATTCAGCTTCGTTGCACCAGATCGCATCGCTGTGCGCAAGTGCCGCGATGCGATCGCGTTGCAAGCGGTTACAGCGCATAAGGGCTTGCAGCGTTTTAGCTGAATCGCAGATAAAAAAATCGCGCCAGAAGGCGCGAAGGGAACATCGTAATTATTTGAATTCGTCGGCGAGAGAGAGAGAGCCTGACGTCGCCGCCCTTTATAGGAAGCAACGGGGCATAGAGTAAAATTTGCGCCAACTGGATGCATGACACAGTTGGTCGTGGTCCTTTGCTGAATTTGGCGTTTCGCACTGAGTGCGATGCGTTTTTGTAGTCCTTGCATGCCGACGCGTGTTTTGCCGATGAGTGTTCCTCCTGCTACTGCAATGCCATCTGGCCGGCTGCGTGTCGGGCCGTGTGTGGTCGATGTTGCCTCGCGCGAAGTACACGCACCGGGCGCACGGCGGGCGTTGCGGTTGCCACCCAAATCGTTAGCGGTGCTGCTGACACTGGCGCGACAGCCAGGGCAGGTAGTGACGCGTGAGCAGCTGCTCGCCGAGGTATGGCCTGACACCTTGCCCACCAACGATGTGGTGACCCAGGCAGTGACGCAGCTGCGTAAGGCGTTTGCCAGCAGCGGCAGCCAGCGGTCCGAGTACATCGAGACGATTGCCAAGACCGGTTATCGGCTGATGGCGCCGGTGGCGTGGGAGGCGTATGCGGACGCAGCGGCGACGCTGACGCAGACGGCGTCCTCGCTAGAGTCGCCAGGCGTGCAGCAGGCCACGCAGGAAGCGCCGCTCGCGACAGATGCGGTGAGCGCTACAGCGGAGGCCAGTCATCGCACGTCGGAACAAGTTTCAGCGCCGTTGCCTGCTGCAGCAATGACGCCGCGCCGACATCGTTGGATGGCATTGGCCTTCGCGAGTCTGGCGCTGGTGGTGGTGCTAGGCCTTGCGGCACGCACGCTGTGGCTGCGCGCGCCGGCAATGGAGATTGCGACGTCCACCGCTGTCCCCGGCAGCCCCAAGCGGCCGTACCAGGTCATCACCGCGGGCGGCGGATTCGATCTCACGCCCAGCCTCTCGCCCGACGGCAAAATGGTGGCCTACGCCTCGCTGACCAGCGATCGGCCGGGGACCTCGATCCTGGTCAAGACGACCGACAACGCGTATCCGCGGGTGCTGGAAGCGCCTGCGCCCGGCGTCTCCGACCGACTGCCTGCCTGGTCGCCGGATGGGCGCGAAATCGCGGTTTCCCGGCAATCGCCGGATGGCAGTTGCAGGATCATGGTCGCCGCTGCGGTAGGACAGTCCGCAGCACGCGAAGTGGTGCGCTGCGATGGCGCGGACATGCTCAGTTTCAGCTGGTCGCCCGACGGCCGCGCGTTGTTGTTCGGCAGCATGACCGGCGCGCAAGGTGCGCCCCGAATCCGGCGTCTGGATCTTGAAACCGGGCAATGGCAGGGATTGACCTACAGCGCGCAACCGACTGATTTCGACTACGCACCGCGCTATTCCCCGGACGGGCAATGGATCGTGTTTCTGCGTAATCCGCAGCTGGGCGATCTGTGGCGGATACCCGCGCAAGGCGGCAGCGCGGAGCGATTGACGCACGACAATGCCGATATCCGTGGCTGGAGCTGGTTGCCGGACGGCAGTGGGCTGATCTTCGGGCGTCGCGTGGATAGCGAGGCGCGTTTGTATCGGCTCGATCTGATCGCTCGCAGCCTGCACGATCTGGGCGTGGACGATGCGCAGGCGCCGGACGTGGCGCACGGGCATCTGGTCTTCGTGCAGCGCAAGCCGCAGTTCGGGGTGTATCAGGTCATCCACGACCCCATGAACGGTGGCTACATTCGGCGTCGCCTGTTTCCTTCCAATGGGCGCGACGATCAACCGATGATTGCGCCCGACGGGCATCAACTCATCTTCGCGTCCAATCGCTCCGGTGCGTATGGGTTGTGGTGGGGCGATGTCACCAATCCAGGCTCGGTGCGGTTGATCGAAGGGATCCGCCCGGATGCGCGACAGGCTGCCGACTGGTCGGCCGATTCGCAGCAAGTGCTGGTCAGCGGCAGCGACGCCGATGGACGGGCTGCGCTCTTTGAAGTGACCCCGAACACCGGCAAGACGGTACGCCTGCCGGTACCGCAAGCGCGGCCATTGCAGGCGATCCATCTTCCCGATCCCAACCGGTTGCTGGTCGTGGCTGCGGCCGACGATGGGCATACCTTTGCCACGCTATACGACCGCAGCAGCAGCCCCTGGCGCGCGCTGGCCACGCTGCAGGATGTCTCGCAGGTACGCCTGGATCGCATCAGCGGGCAGGTGCTGTTGACGCATCTGAGCGGGGCAGGGCTTTGGCAGGTTGCGCCAACCCTGGCTGCCGATACCGTGCAGCCGGTGGACGCGCAGCAACCATCGCGCTGGCGCTATCGCAGCTGGGCGCCGGGCACCCAGGGTCAGGTGCATTACCTGTCGTCCAATGACAGTTGCGCGACGCACGACAGTGCGCTCGGCGGCGGTCGCGCGCAGTGCCTGGACGCGGCGAAGTTCACCACCATCAACGGTTTCAGCCTGGATCAGCGCAGCGGTGCGATGTATGTGGCGCTGGCCGAAGAAGACGGCAGCGCGATCGCCTACATGCCGTTGCCGGAGCAGCCATCGGTGTCCGTCGGCTTCATCTCCAACTTGTTGATGATGTTGAGAAAAGTGGCCTCGTAACTCCTTCGGAAAGGCTTCGTGGCAATTTCGGCAGAGCTTCGTGGAAACGTCCTGACTCACGCCAGATTCGGCAAAACACTACGCCCTCTTTTGTACAAGGGGCTGCCAACATGCAACAGGTCATCACTGCCGATCGCGGGCTCGCACTCTGCCTGGACGGTGCCAGCGACTCGACATCGACCACCTGTCTGGCTGTCTCGCGTC
This sequence comes from Xanthomonas dyei, assembly GCF_002939865.1. Lineage (GTDB taxonomy): Bacteria > Pseudomonadota > Gammaproteobacteria > Xanthomonadales > Xanthomonadaceae > Xanthomonas > Xanthomonas dyei. The sequence continues at coordinate 12,213 of NZ_MDEE01000048.1, read as the reverse complement.
TGGGTAGCATCCGTACCGCCGCTGCGACATTTACCTTGTGGGTGCAGTTGCGGGGTCGCGCCTGGGTGGAATCCAAGGAAGGCCGTTTCCGGCTGCGCGCCGGCGACTGGATCGCCTTCGACAAGGACTCGCACCCCACCGTGCAGGCGGATCGCAGCGCGTTGTGCGTCGGCGTCAGCCTGGATGGCACCAGCTTGCAGTCGTTGGCCGAGTTGACCGACGCCACGCTGTATCCAGGTCGCAGCCAGCTGTCGCGCAGCGACCTGCGCATTGCGCTGCGGCTGTGGCGTAATGCGGCGCTGCAGAGCGGCAGCGCATCGGCGCGCCCGTTGTTGCTGCATCTGGCCGCGATGCAGCACGACTTCGTCGAGCAGGAGCAGCGTTGCCCGGGGCGTTCGCGTAGCCGTCGCCGTCAGGTGTTCGGCCGCATGCAACGGGCCCGGCTGTATCTGGAAGGCAACAGCGACCGCGTGGTGCGCATCAGCGAACTGGCGCAGCTGACCAACTTCTCCAGTTGGTATGTGTCCAAGACATTCCAGAGCCTGTACGAAGAAAGCCCGCAGGCGCTGTCGGCACGCTTGCGGCTGGAGCGGGCCTCCGACTTGCTGCGCGATACCTCGATGATGATCGGTGAGGTTGCGGCCGCCAGCGGCTTCGACAATTGCTGCAGCTTCGCACGCGCATTTCGTGCGCGTTTTGGCGTCTCCGCATCGCATTATCGCGAGCAGACAACCAATCCGCCAGATTCGGCAAAGCCACGGAACGTGACGCGCAAAGCGACGGCGTTCACGCAAACGTAATTTGCACGGGGGCGTTTAACGCGCCACTAACGAACCCTGGAGAGATTGATGAACCTTCGCACCTCCGCAGTGCGGCTGGGCCTGTTGCCCGCCGGTATTGCGATCGCGTTGACGCCGGCTTTTGCCGCCAACGCACAAGAGCAGTCCGCCCCGTCGACCACGACGCTGGACCGCATCGAAATCACCGGCTCGCGCATCCGCTCGGTCGACGTCGAAACCGCACAGCCGGTCTTCACCGTCTCCCAGCAGGACATTCAGAAGTCCGGCCTGGTGAGCGTTGGTGACATCCTCCAGAACCTGTCGATTGCCGGCACGCAGACCTATAGCAAGGCTGCCGTGCTGACCTCGGACCCGGAACAGGGCGGCCAGTACGTCAACCTCTACAACCTGGGTGAAAACCGTACCCTGGTGTTGGTGAACGGCAAGCGTTGGACCAGCAGCCTGAACGGCCTGACCGACATGTCCACCATCCCGAGCTCGCTGATCGAGCGCATCGAAGTCCTGAAGGACGGCGCCTCGGCGATCTACGGCTCCGACGCTGTGGCCGGTGTGGTCAACATCATCCTGCGTCAGAACTACGACGGTGCAGAAGCCTCGGCGTACTTCGGCCAGAACGGTCGTGGCGACGGTTCCAAGGAGCAGTACTCCTTCACCGCCGGCACCACCACCGACCGCGCCTCGCTGGTGTTCGGTGTCAACTACACCAACGAAGACCCGGTGTGGGCCAAGGATCGTGCGCTGACCCGTTACTCGGCCGGCCCGAACCACATCGAAGATGGTCTGAGTGCAACCGGCCCGTGGGGTCGCTTCACCTCCAACGACCAGACCTACATTCTCAATCACACCGGTTCGTTCGACGGTAAGGGCGTAGGTGCGGATTCACGCAATCTGGCCAACTACCACAACGACATCACCACCGACGACTACTTCAATTCCGTCGACCAGATGATGCTGCAGCAGTCCAGCCGCAACAAGTCGATCTTCACGACCGGCAGCTACAACCTGACCGACAGCGTGACCTTCAAGTCGACCGCGATGTACTCCGAGCGGGACTCGAACCGTCAGATCGCCGGCTACCCGCTGCAGGCCTCGTCGCAGCCGCAGTTCCCGGTGGCGATCAGTGGCAGCAGCTACTACAACCCGGTTGGTCAGGACATCAACAGCTGGTTCCGTCGTACGGTTGAATTGCCGCGCACCACCGAAAGCAACGTCAAGACCCTGCATTTCGATGCAGCGCTGGAAGGCGTGTTCGACGTCGGCAGCCACGGCTGGAACTGGGACGTTGGCTTCAACTACAACAAGTACGATGTGACGCAGGTTTCGCGCGGCAACATCAACTTGCTGGCGCTGCAGAAGGCGCTGGGCCCGTCGTTCCTCAATGCACAGGGTCAGGTGCAGTGCGGTACCGCAGCGGCTCCGATCGCGCTGGGTACCAGCAATGCGCTGGGCCAGTGCACCCCGTTCAACATCCTGGGTGGCCCGTCGGCCTCCACGCCGAACGCGCTGCAGTACATCAATGCGCTGGGTCAGGCCACCCAGCAGAGCCTGAGCAAGCAGTGGACCGCCAATGTCACCGGTGGTCTGTTCGATCTGCCGGCCGGTGAGCTGGGCTTCGCCGCAGGCGTCGAGCACCGCGAAATCAGCGGTTACGACTATCCGGATCAGCTGTCCAGCGCCGGTTACACCACCGACCTGGCGGCACAGGCCACCGAAGGTCGCTACCAGACCAACGAAGCCTACCTGGAGCTGTTGATTCCGGTGCTGAAGGATCTGCCGGGCGCCAAGGAACTGTCGTTCGACGTGGCCGCCCGTTACAGCAACTACAGCCGCTTCGGCGATACCACCAACAGCAAGTTCAGCTTCACCTGGAAGCCGATCGAAGACCTGCTGGTGTGCGGTACCTACGGCACCGGTTTCCGTGCGCCGACCCTGTCGGACACATTCGGTGGCGGCTCGCAGACGTTCGATACCTTCACCGATCCGTGCGACGCCACCTTCGGCTCGCTGGGCACCGCAGGCGTGGCAGCACGTTGCACCGCTGAAGGCCTGCCGGCGGGTTTCCGTCAGACCGATACCGCAGGCAACCCGGTCACGCGCCGCGACGTGCAGGGCAACGCACCGTTCAACTCGGGCGTGGGCAATGCAGAGCTTGAGCCGGAATACAGCATCACCCGCACCGTGGGCATGGTGTACAGCCCGCATTGGGTGCAGGGCCTGGACTTCTCGCTCGACTGGTACCGCATTTCCATCTCCAACATCATCACCGCCCTGTCGGCCAATGATGTGTTGAACAACTGCTACCTCAACAATCTGGCCAGCTACTGCGCCGACTACGGTCGCGACGCGGTTACCGGCCAGGTCACCACGCTGAGCCGCGGCAACGTCAACCTGGGCCGTCTGGAAACCGAAGGCTACAACTTCGGTGTGCGTTACCGCATGCCGGAAACCGCGTACGGCAAGTTTGCCGTCAACCTGGACACCAACTACCTGGCGACCTACAAGTCGCAGGCAGAAGCCGGTGCCGAGTGGGCGAACTCCGCAGGCTACTGGAACTTCCCGCGCGTGCGTGCCACCTTGGGCCTGGACTGGTCGCTGGGCGCGTTGTCGGCGAACTGGAACCTGCGTTACTACGGCGGCTTCCGCGATTACTGCTGGGATGCAGCGGCAGGCATCGAGTGCAACAACCCGAACTACCAGACCCCGAATCCGGGCTGGGGCGGCGGTACCGGTTCCAACAAGAAGGGCTCGATCTCCTATCAGGACGTCTCTGTCACCTGGCAGGCTCCGTGGGATGGCAGCGTGACCGTTGGTGCCCGCAACATCTGGAACAAGCAGCCGCCGGTGACCTACTCGATCACCAACAGCAGCACTGCGGCGATCGATCCGATGCTGGATTACGACCGCTTCCTGTTCGTGCAGTACAACCAGCGCTTCTGATCATCGAAGCGTCGTAACGAAAAGCGGGCCGAAAGGCCCGCTTTTTTTATGTCCGTCATTCCTGGTGCCGGGATGCGACGAACACAACGCTCCTGCGTTGTGTCGTGCGCGAGCGCTGCGTAGAAACCTGCATAGCCACCTGGAAGGGCACATCCCGTTGTCCAGGACAACCATGCGAAACTGCATGCTGTAACAGCTGCTGCACCCCTTCGCGTTATCTGCAGCGCCAAAGAAAAAGGCGCGAATATCTCGCGCCTTTTCTCGTTTCACTATTCGCACCAAGTGGTGCCGTAACTCACGCCTCGGCAAGCCCCAGCAACGTCTCGGCCTGCTCGCGCCAGGTCGGCAGTCGGGAAATGACGCCGACCTTGGACAGATATTCTTCGTCCACCGTCTCGCCGCTGGCCAGTGCCGTGGCGACATGCACCGCACCGGTCACCCAGAAGCTGCGCAGGCTGGAGCGCTGCGGATGGCGATGGAAGGCCACCGCTTCGATGATCGGCATCGGCAGGCCCCACAGGCCAAGCAGATACGCGCCGGCTTCGGTATGGCCCAGGCGCTCATCGCCGCCTTCCAGAGGCGGTTCGCGCTCGTCGCGCACGCCCGGCAACAGCAGGCCGATGTCGGCCAGCAAGGCGGCGGTGGAGCCGAGTTCGGCGCTGGTGGGGGGCAATACTTTCGCCGCCAGTCGCGAAGAGAGCAGGGCGCGGCGCTGCATCGCGCTACGCTCGGCCGGGGTCAACGTCTGCACCGAGAACACTTCGCTGGCCAGCACCAGGTCGCGCAGCGTCGCCACGCCCAGGCGAGTCACAGCGGTGCGCAGATCGGTGATGCTGCGGCCGCCGGAAAAGAATGCCGAATTGCACAGCTGCAGCACCTTGGCGGCGATCGCCGGGTCGCCGGCGATGAGCTTGGCGATGTCGGCCGCGTCGGCGCCATCGTCTTCTTCCAGCGCATGCATCAGGCTCAGATACAGATGCGGCGGCGAGGGCAGCTTTTCGATGCGCCCGATCGCCGCGCGCAAGCGCGGATTGCCCAGCAGGTCGCGCAGTTCTTCCAGGCTGGTGACGGCTTCGAGCAGGACTTCCGGCGCCAGCGGCATCGGCAGGAAACGATGGGCTACACCGATGATGCGGGCCGGCGGCGTCCGCTGGCCGTCCTGGGCATCGATCAGCGCGATGCGGATGGTGTCCGGGCGCAGCGTGCGGATCTGCCCCAGCAACGTGGCGGCAGTCAGGTCCGGCAACACCGGGGCAACGATGACCGCATCGAAGGGCGACAGGGCCGCAGCTTCGATCGCCGAATTTCCATCGGCCACCTGCTGCGCCTGCCACTGGTCGCCGAGATCGGCGACGTAGTCGACCAGGTCGGACGGAAGACTGGCTTCGTCCCCAACAAACAGAATACGCAAGACACTTCCCCAGAAGTCACCGACGGCGGACGCCGGCCAAACGCAACTCGGTAATGTACCCAATCTACCGGCAGCGGTCACCGGGATCACGGCAAAAGCGTGATCTCGGTCGCTCCGCACGTGCAGAGCAGTGTTACAGCCAACGGCTTAGGGCGCGTCGGAATTATAGCGTTCCACCGATTCGACCAGGATGCGCTTGGCCTCGGCCGCGCCGCCCCAGCCGTCGAGCTTGACCCACTTACCCTTCTCCAGGTCCTTGTAATGCTCGAAGAAGTGACCGATGCGCTCCATCCAGTGGCTGGACACCTGGTTGATATCTTCGATGTGCGCGTAGCCGGAGAAGATCTTCTCGATCGGCACCGCCAGGATCTTTTCGTCGCTGCCTGCCTCGTCGCTCATGCGCAGCACGCCGACCGGACGGCAGCGCACCACCGACCCCGGAACCAGCGGCAGCGGCAGGACCACCAGCACGTCGGCCGGATCGCCGTCGCCGCACAAGGTGTTGGGCACGTAGCCGTAGTTGCAGGGGTAACGCATCGGCGTCGACAGGATGCGGTCGACGAAGATCGCGCCGCTGGCCTTGTCCACTTCGTACTTGACCGGCTCCGAATCCTTGGGGATTTCGATGACGACGTTGATTTCTTCCGGCAGATTCTTGCCAGAGGTGACCAGTTCAAGGCCCATGCGGTTAGCTCCGAGGCGTCAGCAGTGTGTAGAACGCGATTCTACGCGTTCGGCTGTTGCGCTGCAGCGACACTGAATGGGCAATCTTCTGAGGGCCCGGCGCGGCATAGCCTGCATTCATCGCGGGCAGCCGGCTGATCGTGGCGCCCGGGGACGCGGTGCACGCTGCAGACTCATCCACTGCTCGGGAAATACCATGTCCAGGCTCGCACGCTTGCTCGTCGTACTGCTGCTCTCCTTCACCGCCCAGGCGGCCGCTGCCGCAGCGCCACTCCCCACTTACGTGGACGCGGTGGACTGGCCGGCCAATGCCGAAGGCTGGGAGGCCTTCATCGACTTGGAGCAGCGGCTGGACCGTGATTTCGACAATATCTGCGGCGATACCTTCTGCGGAGGCGAATTCAGCGACTACCAGCCGTTGCGCTTTCGCTGCTCGGTCCACCGCGTCACCGGCGTGGTGCGCAGCTGCATCTGGACCTTCGGTGCCAGCGAAGTGAGTGTGGATCCCCGCAGCGGCTACCTTCGCTCGGACAGCCGCGTCTGGCGCTGCACCGCACCGCTGAAAGCCGGCACGCGCCTGGACGAGATGTACCGTGTGCTTGCGGTGACCAACCCCTTGTTCGAGCCGCTGCCGGGCGGCGCGCCGCCGATCTATGATGGCCTGATTGGCTGTCTTTGAGAGATGGCAGCGGAGGGTGTCGTTGCTGGCCACGTTGTCGCCTGTGGCGGCGCGTGCTGGCAGCGTCGCAGGGACGCCAAACGACCGCCAATACGTTCGCTGGGGAGACAGTGACGTCAGTATTGTCCGTCGCGGTAGCCAGCTTTCCCGCGCAATGACCTGCGGCCCTATGGCCGCAGGTCCGAGATCCCTGCGGGCATGCCTTGCTATAACAGCGGCACCAGCAGCAGCGCCACGATGTTGATGATCTTGATCAACGGATTGATTGCCGGCCCGGCGGTGTCCTTGTACGGGTCGCCGACGGTGTCGCCGGTGATTGCCGCCTTATGCGCTTCGCTGCCCTTGCCGCCGAAATGGCCGTCCTCGATGTACTTCTTGGCGTTGTCCCAGGCCCCGCCGCCGGTGGTCATCGAAATGGCCAGAAACAGCCCGGTGACAATGGTGCCGATCAACAATCCGCCCAATGCGCGCGGCCCCAGCAGCAGCCCGACCACGATCGGGACCACCACCGGCAACAACGAGGGCACGATCATTTCGCGGATCGCCGAGCGGGTCAGCATGTCCACGGCGCGGTCGTACTGCGGCTTGGCGGTGCCGGCCATGATGCCGGGGATCTCGCGGAACTGACGGCGCACTTCTTCGACCACTGCGCCCGCCGCGCGGCCCACCGCTTCCATCGCCATTGCGCCGAACAGATAGGGGATCAATCCGCCGATTAATAGACCGATGATCACGGTGTGGTCCGACAGATCGAAGGCGAAGACTTCAGCGGGATTGGCCGCCTGCAGGTTGTGGGTGTAGTCGGCAAACAGCACCAGTGCCGCTAGCGCAGCCGAGCCGATCGCATAGCCTTTGGTGACCGCCTTGGTGGTGTTGCCTACCGCATCCAATGGATCGGTGATCGCGCGCACTTCCGGTGGCAGTTCGGCCATTTCGGCGATGCCGCCGGCGTTGTCGGTGATGGGGCCATACGCATCCAGCGCCACGATCATGCCGGCCATCGACAGCATCGCCGTGGCAGCGATCGCAATGCCATACAGACCGCCAAAGTGAAACGCGCCCCAGATCGCTGCGCAGACCGCGATCACCGGCAGCGCGGTGGATTTCATCGAGATGCCGAGGCCGGCGATGATGTTGGTGCCGTGTCCGGTGGTGCTGGCAGAGGCGACATGCTGCACCGGTGCGTATTGGGTGCCGGTGTAGTACTCGGTAATCCACACGATCAGGCCGGTGAGCACCAGGCCGATCAATGCGCAGGCATAGAGCGACGTCGCGCCATGGCTGTTGTCGCGCATCAGGCTCTGGGTGATCGGCCAATAGGCCAGCGCAGCCAGCACGCCGGAGACGATCACGCCTTTGTAGAGCGCCCCCATGATCGAGCCGCCTGCTTTGACCTTGACGAAGGCCGCGCCCACGATCGAGGCGATGATCGAGACACCGCCCAACACCAGCGGATACAGCACGGCATGCGGCCCGGTTTCGGCCAGGGTCAGGCTGCCGAGCAGCATGGTGGCGATCACGGTGACGGCGTAGGTCTCGAACAGATCCGCTGCCATGCCCGCGCAGTCGCCCACGTTATCGCCGACGTTGTCGGCAATCACCGCAGGATTACGCGGGTCGTCTTCGGGGATGCCGGCCTCGACCTTGCCAACCAGATCCGCCCCCACGTCCGCCCCCTTGGTGAAAATACCGCCACCCAGACGCGCGAAGATTGAAATCAACGATGAGCCAAACGCCAGGCCGACCAAGGCATGCAGGTTCTGCTCCAGCGGCAACCCCATGGCCTGCAGCACGGCGTAGTAACCGGCCACGCCCAGCAAGCCCAGTCCCACCACCAACATGCCGGTGATGGCGCCGCCCCGGAATGCCACATCCATCGCACGGCCGATGCCATGCCGTGCGGCTTCGGCAGTGCGCACATTGGCGCGTACCGAGACGTTCATGCCGATATAGCCGGCCAACCCCGACAGCACCGCGCCGAGCGCAAACCCGATTGCCGTGTACCAGCTCAGAAACAGCCCGACCAATACGAACAGCACGCCGCCGGCGATCGAAATCGTGAGGTACTGCCGATTGAGATAGGCGCGTGCGCCTTCCTGGATCGCCGCCGCGATCTCCTGCATGCGCGCGTTACCGCTTGGCTGCGCGACCACCCAGCGCGCCGACACGATCCCGTACAAAATTGCCAATACCGCACAGCCCAGCGCAAGCCCTAACCCGTAGTGTTCCAGCATGACCCCTCCCAAGAGAATGGATGTCATCCGGTCGGGATGAACCAAGGGCGACGCACGCAACGAGTGACAACCAATACGGACTCGACGGCCAAAAGGGCCGTAATGCGCGTCGCGATGTTCAGGTGGCCGGATCGCGATCGAGTATGCGCCGCAGCTTGCAGGGGTGCCACCACCGCGGCTTTGGCGCGTGGTTCAGTCGCGACATGACAGCCTGCGGCCAACGTGACCGAGCCCATCCAGGAGTAACTATGTCGAACGATGCCGCGTCCAGGTACGCCGCTGTGCTGGCAGCCATGCTGTTTACCGGTAGCGCACTCGCTGCAGAGCCAGCGCCGGAGTTGAAGGCCCGCCCGCCTGGCACTGCGCAAGCCGTCGGTGCAGTACACACTTTGCGACAGATTCCAGAAGCCTGTGCACGCCTCGAAGGCGTGTTTACCGGCAATGCGGCACAGCCCTATACGTTCTCGGTCGTGCGCAGCAGCCCCACCTGTCAGCCACGTGCGCGCTTTGTGGACTACGCCAAAGCGGCACCCAGTGTTGCGGCGGGCTGGATCTTCAACGACGTGATTCGCGTCCCAAGCGCAGCCTGCCCAAGTCAGCAGGCGGTCGTACGCGTGTGGCGCAAACCGGTCGATGCCAAACCACAGCTCGATGGGCAAGGCCAGTCACGCATCTACCTTGAAGATGCCAAGCAACAGGCCGCTGCCGGCAAAGTCCCGCAGGTGCCGATGTTTGCTGCGCAGCAGACGATGGAAGGCAAGGCTTGCCAGTGACGGGTGCGGCATCGACGCGGGAATGCTACGGCTGTTTGCATGGTGCAGACGTCCGCATGGCATGCCGCTGGTAGCTGCATGCCATGCAGTTGACGGATTGATGAAGAGTGATGCCGGTGTCGCTGCCGATACCGATGGCTTTGTTCGCGCATTCGCATCGATACGGTGATTCAAGCATCGCGCATGCTTTAAGAAGCGTCAGTTGCGCGGGTGAATGAGTGTTGCCCCGCGCATTTGGAGTGACCGCTGCCACGGTGAAGCAATTGCATGCGGCCGCGTGTCCGAGCGATCCGGCTTGCCGTCGCCATCGAAGGGCAGGAAGTTATGCATCTTATGCGAGTCGCTGAGCGGTTTGGCGACTGCCGGATTGCGGTCATCGAACAGGCTGCGGTCATTGGCGTAACCGGCCTTCTGCAAGGCGGCGATTTCGTGTGGCGTGGCGTAGAGCTTGACCTGACCATAATGCTTGCTGGCAGCGCTGACCGCATCGCCGGCCATCACGTGGTTGATCACATCGGTGCCACCTTCGGGAATGCGCCGATCCAGGCTGACCGCGCCATAGGCGTTGAAGGTCTCGCCTTTGAGGCCAAAGTGATGTGCCGTGACCTGCGCCAGGTCGCCGCCGAGCGAGTGGCCGGTGACGGTGACGTCAAGCGCTTCGCCGTCCTTACCGAGTTTTTGTGCATAGACCAACGCATGCTTGGTCAACTCAATTGCTTCTACGGCTTGGTTGTTGTGGCGAGCGGCGACCATGCCGCCATCGGTGTAGACACCATCTTGCTTGAGCTCACGCTCAGTCTCAGTGCCCCGATGGGCGACGATGATCTCGTTGGTGTCGATACGCTGATAAATAATGCCCTGATAGCCAGATGAGCTGTCTACATACTCGAGACGCTTGTAAATAACCCCGGCAATATCGACTGGACGACTATCTATGCCTGTTTCTCTAGGTTTTTCATACACATCGTCAGCGAGAGCTGCATATTGTTGGCTCGTAAGGGTCATGGAATCACCTTTTCAGTAGCCAGAGTGACTTTAAAAATGTCATTGCGGGCATTCTCATTGAATTGGTCGACTCTTGATCTGCCGCTATCAGGGAAGTTATCGACATCTTCTTTCGGATATCGTCCTTTCCAAAAGTAAGTAACCTTTGGGGCTGGGCTGTAAATCTCATTCTTAAATAGGGCCGGCTGAAAGCGTGTGTCTTCATGCTTTTCGGTGGCTTTCAGGGAAATCCCAACTCCGTCTAACTCAAAAGAACACGTTCCCTTGCCGTAATAGTCAGCATCGACCATTCCATCTGCATAGATGATCGCCACATAGGTGGTGTCATTGACTTTGCTAAAGTGGATAGGTATCCCATCTTCACTGGATTTATTCCAGACACCTGCAGTAGGTTCGATTGGCGTGCATTGCTTGTGGTTGGTCATTTCATAGAATGCTGTCCCCGAAATCCACTCGAACGGCCCCGGTGCATCCTCAATGGTCATGGTGATGCGATACGCCTGCGTCGGATGCGGGTTCTTCTGGTAGACCGGATCGGTGCTATTGCTCTTTGCGTCAGCTTGTGGGGAAGGGGCATCCATGGGCTGGCATCCTGCAAAGAAGAAGGACGTGAGGAGGAAAGCGAAAAGGCCGACAATCTTGAGGGTCATTGGAGAAGCTTCTGCTGCCTTGGCGTATTGCGCGATAGATGACTACGCGGCTTTGGCGGGAATTGGACGGGTGATCCACGCTGCCACTGACATTGTGCCAGCGCGACAACAAGAAGGGATAGGGTCCGCAGAAGTTCAAGAACCAACTTATCGATTAACGCCCCAGGCGAACCACTGCTGCCTAGAAAGCCGCACGCAGTGCATGGAGTGGAAGCCAACTACTGCACGCTATGGTTGGTGCGTTTCAATAATGTTCAAATATTGGTTCCGAGCAGGCGCTATAAATTACTTTGCACTGATCCTCCGGATTCCTGCGTTCATAAGCTGTTTGTGCGGATTCAGATGCCTTTTCAATTGTTTGATCTGCAAAGAATTGTACATTTCCCGTCAAGTTGGGTTTGCCATTGATCTGTGGTTCCCCAATGGCAATGCATTGATTTCTATAAGACAAACCAATTTTACAATCTTTTTCGCCGTGCTTTGAGCAGCGAGCGAGTGCATCACTCTCCGCTTCCGCTTTTGATAGCTTTCCGGTCGTTACCCCGAAATTTCGCTCCAAATCCAGTGATCCCATTGCAACAGCTCCCCACGTTTTGATCCATTTTCCTAGAGGGCGCGGTTCTGCTTGGCCTGCACCTCCTTGCGGAATCGGCGCGCATGCTGCTACTCCCTGACCTCCTATGGGATACTGGCCAGGCGGGCAGCCTTGCTCTGCTCTCGCAGTCACCGAGAAAACTAAAAATAGAACGCATACATAGAAAGTAATTCTCATCGCGAATAAGCCTGTATTTCTTAACTGAAGCTACTATCTTTAGGGCCAGCTAAACCACGTGACCCAGATGGCTGTGAGGTTATACCTTGATCTGGATTTCGCGTTAGATTGCCATTGCCAACGTTTCCGCCGCTGATTTCGTTAGAGGGTCTGTTATTATCTCGTCCAACCTGTGCAGGCATATACGACCCAGCCGGCTGGCCCTGAGGGCCTGGGGATGCCGTATTGTTAAACGCGGTGTAGGACAGGAATGTGCCCATATTGCCCT
>NZ_MDEE01000047.1 GCF_002939865.1 Xanthomonas dyei | reverse complement strand
GGACGTTGCCGCCGCTGCACCTCAATCCGCCGTAGCGTCTTTCCGTGTAGCGAGCCGCCCATCATAGCCGGCTTTTGCGTTTCGTCAACACCCTAGCTTCAGGGAATTTTCGAACCCTTTCGCTCTGGTTCCGCGTTTGCGGAGTCCGTTGCGTCGGGGGAGGCGAACTATATGCCCGCAAACGGAGTTTGGGAAGCCTTTTGTGAAAAATTTTTCACAGAATTGCCAAATACGTGCGCTGGCACTCAGCCGGGCTCTTAGAACATGTTTGAAGATCGATCTGGTGGTTGCGGCCTTCTATATGGAGCGCCGCAGCAGCGGCCCGGCGTTGCGGCTTTGCAGCAACCCTGTCGCGGGTCAACCAGTAATCAGCGACACGCGGGCGAAATTGCGCTTGCCCACCTGGATGACCGCCTCGAATCCCGGGGCGAACACGCGGCCAGCATCCTCGATCACCTCGCCGTCGATCCTGACCGCGCGCTCCTTGAGCTTGCGATTGGCCTCCGAATTGCTCGGCGTAAGCCCGATAGCCGTCAGTAGGCTGGCGATCCGCAGTCCTTCCGCCGGGACCACAACCTCTTGTAACGACAACAGACTGGTGTCGCCCTGCCCTGTGACCACGGCGTGCCAGCCGGCGATGGCCTGTTCGGCTGTCGCTGCATCGTGGAAACGCGTCGTCAGTTCGCGGGCCAGGCGCAATTTGACATCGCGCGGATGCAGTTCACCGGAGGCGACCTGCTCTTTCAGGCGTGCTGCTTCAGCCACCCCGATGTCGAAGGACAACAGATCGATCCAGCGCCAGGTCAGCTCGTCGCCGATCTTCATGGTCTTGGTGACGATATCGATCGCCGGCTCATTGATACCGATGTAGTTGCCCAGCGACTTGGACATCTTGGCAACGCCGTCCAGCCCTTCGAGCAACGGCATGGTCAGCACGACCTGCGGCGCCTGGCCGTAATGCTCCTGCAGACCACGGCCCATCAACAGGTTGAACTTCTGATCGGTGCCGCCCAGCTCGACGTCGGCCTTCAAGGCCACCGAGTCGTAGCCCTGCACCAACGGATAGAGGAACTCGTGGATGGCGATCGGCTGCTGGCCGGCGAAGCGCTTGGCGAAATCGTCGCGCTCGAGCATCCGCGCCACGGTGTGCTGGGCGGACAGCTTGATCATGTCGGCGGCGCTCATCTGGCCGAACCACTCGGAGTTGAAGCGCACTTCGGTGCGCTCCCGGTCCAGGATCTTGAAGACCTGCTCTTCATAGGTGCGGGCATTGGCCAGCACATCGTCGCGACTGAGCGGTTTGCGGGTGGCGTTCTTGCCGCTCGGGTCGCCGATCATGCCGGTGAAGTCGCCAATCAGGAAGATGACCTGGTGACCCAGCTCCTGAAATTGCCGCATCTTGTTGAGCAACACGGTGTGGCCCAGGTGCAGATCCGGCGCTGTGGGGTCGAAGCCGGCCTTCACCCGCAGCGGAACGCCCGACGTCAAGCGGGCTTGAAGCTGATCGAGCTTGAGAATCTCGTCGGCGCCACGGCCGATGAGTGCGAGGGATTCTTCGATAGTGGCCAACCACAGACTCCAGCGGCGTTTGCCGTCAACAACGTGAATTATGTTAAACGCGGGTTAATTCCGCGCCAAGTGAAAATAATGAACAGGCTCAATGGTTTGACGCGCTGTTACAGGCTGTCTATGGTACCGGCGATTGAGCTCGCACTTCGAGCCAGCGAGGAAATCCAACGATGCAGAACTCAGAGCAGGGCCGTGCACGCAAGCGGCGCTTTCAAGAACGCCTCCACGTCCTCCACGACACTGCACTGCATCGCAAGCTCAAGCAGCACCTGCCGGCCGCGTTCAACGATCGTTGGACACGTCGTCACTGGATCCACGCCAGCTTGTTCGCGACCATCGGCGCGATGGTGGCCACGATCGTGCCGGGCTTTTCCAACGCCATCGACACCCCGCTCTCCAGTCACTCCACGCTGGCATTGCCATTGCCTCCGCTGGTGCCCAGCCGCAAGCAGCTGGCGCCGAGCACCGAGTGGGAAATCCTGCAGGTCAAGTCGGGACAGACGCTGAGCACCTTGTTCGGGGAGTTGGGAATCCCGACCGCGGTGATGTATCAGGTACTGGCGCATCCGGGCACCAAGGAGGCGCTGACCAAACTGCGTCCGGGGACCGAGATTGCGTTCGACATGCCGACGCCGGGTGAGTTGCGGGCACTGCGCTTTGATCGCGACGCCAGCCATCGGGTGGAATTGCGGCTACTTGGCGACAGCGTGCGCGAGAAGGTGACCGAGCGCGCGACGACCACGCGCACCGTGGTGGCCAGCGGTGAAATCAGCAGCTCGCTGTACGCATCGGCCGGCAAGTCGGGGCTGTCGCCGGCGGCGGTGGCGATCATGACCGACGAGATCTTCAAGTACGACATCGACTTCGACAAGGATCTGCAGCCGGGCGACCGCTTCAGCGTGGTGATGGATGAAACCTGGCGCGAGGGCGAGCGGATCAGCACCGGCGACATCCTGGCAGCGACCTTCACCACCGGCGGCAAGACCTACACCGGGTTCCGCTTCGAGCGCGCCGGCAAGCCGGCCGAGTATTACGACATCACCGGCCGGCCGTTGAAGAAGAGCTTTATCCGCATGCCGGTGGCGTATAGCCGCATCAGCTCCACCTTCGGTGCGCGCAAGCATCCGGTGCTGGGCACGATGCGCATGCATAAAGGTGTGGATTACGCGGCCGCGTCGGGCACGCCGATCATGGCGGCCGGCGATGCGCGGGTGGTGTTCGTCGGCACCCAGCGCGGCTACGGCAATGTGGTGATCCTGGACCACGGCAAGAACTACAGCACGCTGTACGGGCACATGTCGCGCTTCGGCAAGATCAAGGCCGGCCAGCGCATCAACCAGGGTACGGTGATCGGCTATGTCGGCATGACCGGCCTGGCGACCGGCCCGCATCTGCATTACGAATTCCGCGTCGGCGGGCAGCAGCGCAACCCGATGTCGGTGACGATGCCGCCGCCGGAGCCGCTGCAAGGTGCCGAACTGGCGGCCTTCCGTGCGCAGACCGCGCCGGCCATGGCGCGCATCGAAGGCATGGAAAAGATGATCTATGCCGATGCCGACAAGCCCGCCAAGAGCAAGTCGCGCGGCTGAGGATTGCGGCTGGCGTTAACCGGTGCGGGTCGCACTGGTCCGCGTGCCGCAGCGCCGAGCGAGTGCCGTTGTCTAAGTGTGCTTGAGGCCTGCGGGGCGCTCTTGGCAGTGACCGTGGTCGGTACGCGTGTCCGCGCCGACCATAGCGTCAACAAATTGTTGCAATCAGCGGAAGCGGTGAAGAGGTCAGCGGCGCATTGACAGCAGCTGACAAAGTTACGCTGGAGCCAACAGACGGGCGCGGACGCTGCTCGGTGCAGCAGCTCACCCTCGTACACTCCGGTTTTTCCGCGTCGTCCATTCCCACCTGACGATTGCTTGCGACGCTTTGTTCGCCGCTCTGAGATGGACGCGTGAATTCTCGGCGACTGGTGGCCTTCGCTTGTAAGGGTCACCGCCCTTCCAGGCCAGCCCATCGACAGGCCAGTTGACTGGCCCCCCCTGAGCTGCACAAGCTGCATGACCGCTGCGCAATTGGTTCTGGCATGACTGTTCTGGAACACGAAAACTTCCCGCTGTATCTGGGCCTGATGTCGGGCACCAGCGCCGATGGCATCGATGCTGCGCTGGTGCGTTTTGCCGATGACCGCCACTGCCGTTGCGAACTGGTGGCAGGCATGACGGTGCCGTGGGCACCGCAGCTGCGCGAGACGTTGGTAGCGCTGGGCCAGGGCGCCGAGACCATCGCCATCGATGCGCTGGGCCAGCTGGATGCGCAGGTAGGCCTGGCCTTCGCGGACGCGGCCAATCAACTGATCGACACCTGTGGCATCGCGCGACAGCACATCCGCGCAATCGGCTCGCATGGGCAGACCATTCGCCATCGGCCGACCGGCGACCCGGCCTTTACCTGGCAGATCGGCGATGCGAGCCGGATTGCCGAGCACACCGGGATCACTACGGCGGCCGACTTCCGCCGCCGCGATGTGGCCGCTGGGGGTCAGGGCGCGCCGCTGATGCCGGCGTTTCATCTGGCGATGCTGGGGGCTGGCGATGAAGACCGCGCCGTGCTCAATCTGGGCGGGATCGGCAACCTGACCTTGATTCCGCGCGATGGCACGGTGCTGGGCTTCGATACCGGCCCGGCCAATGCGTTGCTGGATAGCTGGTGCCTGCACCATCGCGGCACGGCGTTCGACGCCGAGGGTGCGTTTGCTGCCAGTGGCAATGTGGATGCGTCGTTGCTGCAGGCGTTGCTGGCCGACCCGTGGTTTGCGCTGGCGCCGCCCAAGAGCACTGGGCGCGAACATTTCCACTTGGCCTGGGTGCAGCAGGCGATGGGCAACGCGACGCTGCAGCCCGCCGATGTGCAGGCGACCTTGCTAGAACTCACCGCGGCCACCGTGGCCGATGCCTTGCTACGGCTGCAGCCGCAGACCCGCCGCGTGCTGGTGTGCGGCGGCGGCGTGCGCAATCCGGTGCTGATGGCGCGGCTGGCGGCGCGGCTGCCAGGTGTGGTGGTGGAATCCAGCGCACGACACGGGCTGGACCCGGATTATCTGGAGGCGATGGGGTTTGCATGGCTGGCGGCCGAATTGCTGGCCGGGCGCCCGGCAAATCTGCCTTCGGTCACCGGGGCTGCAGGGCCGCGACTGCTGGGGGCGATCTATCCGGCGTGAACCACCACACGACCAACGCTGACGCCCCTAGCCAGGGGGCCGCGCTGGCGCCACGCGCCAGGTTGGCAAGGCCAACGCAGCGCGGTGGTTTTGAAACCATGCAAGCTTGCCGGCCGCCATCGAGCCGTAGCGCTCAGCGAGTGATGCATGGTCGGTAATCCATGGCCACTGCGTACATGACGACTGCCATGGTCTGGCCTGGCCTGCGCAACTGGATGCATCGATTGAGCTGAGGCGTTACGACGAACACCTTGCAAGGCGCGCAGGTAGAGAATGACCGCGGAGAGCGGATAAGCAAGACGACTGCGCGCACCACCAGGCGGGCGCGTGCAGTGCTGGCAAGCCTCACTTACCACTCGCAACTGCGATTCTGAGCACGCGTACGGCACCCATCCGACGACTGTCCGCGCCGTTTCTGTCAGCCGCTCTAAGGCGTGTTGCCGGCCGGCAGTGCCTTGAGCGCGGCGATGGCTTCGGCCAGGGCATCGACTTCCGGGTGCTGCAGGCCACCGGTGACTTCGAACTCGCTGGCGAACAGGCCTTGTTCGAGCAGATGCATGACGGTCTGGTGCTGGGTCCAGCCGCGTGCGACGGAAATGCGGCGGATGCGGTCTACCAGCACCGGATCGATATCACGCAACACCAGATCGGTCATGCCCTTCCTCGTGCGATGGATTGCCCCGCCGGCATCATCGGCAACCTTGGCGGACGTTTCAATCCGGCCGCCGGTCGTGTGCCAGCAAGCGCGGCCATAGCCAGGCCAGCAATGCCAGGGTGGGAATCACGGTGAGCGCGCTGAGGATGAAGAAGGTGCTGTATGAGGTGGCCTGGACCAGGAACCCGGACACGCCGCCGGCGAACTTGCCCGGCAGATTGGCCAGCGACACCAGCAGTGCGTACTGGGTGGCAGTGAAGTTGCGATCGGTCAGCGACGACATGAAGGCCACCAGCACGGTGGCAGCAAAGCCCTGGAACAGGTTATCGGCACTGAGCGCGGCGTAGAACGCCCACAGCTTGCCGGGGTTATGCGCCATCAGCAGGAAGGCCAGATTGGACAGCGCCACGCCCAGCGCGGCCACCAGCAACATGCGGCGAAAGCCGAACGCCGCCACTGCGGCACCACCGGCGAAGGCACCGGCAATGCCGATCCAGACACCGAACAGCTTGGAGACGGTGGCAATGTCGGCCTTGGTATAGCCCGAGTCCAGATAGAACGGGCCGGCCATCACACCGATCACCTGGTCGGGGAACTTGTACAGGCCGACGAATAGCAGCAGCACAATCCCCAGCGCCAGGCCATTGCTGGAAAAGAAACTGGAAATGGGCTGCCAGAACGCACCCGCAACGTCGACGCGGCGTACCACGGTGGCTTCGGGGCGGTCCGGCTCACGGCAGACCAGGGTGGTGATGATCGGCAGCCCCATCAACGCCGACATGCCCAGGTAGGCCCAGGTCCAGTCGAGGTATTCGGCCATATACAGCGCACCCGCGCCGCCCAGGATCAAGCCGACGCGATACCCAAGCGTGTAGGTCGCGGCCAACGCGGCCTGTGCGGTCTCCGGGGCGATCTCGATGCGATAGGCATCCACAACCGAATCTTGGGTGGCGCCCCAGAACGAGGCGAACAGCACCCAGCTCACCAGGCCGGTGACGCTCAGGTCCGGCCGCGAAAACGCCAGTGCGACCAGGCCGATGGTCACGCCGATCTGCGCGACCAGCAGCCAGGACCGGCGACGGCCCAGAAAAGCGGTCAGCGGAAACGCGTAGCGGTCGATCAGCGGCGCCCACAGGAATTTGAGCAGATAGAAGAAGCTGGTCAGGCTGATCAGGCCGATGCTGCCCAGGTCCAGGCCGACATCGCGCAGCCGGGTCGACAGCGTCTGCGAGGCGATCAGCAGGAATGGCAGCCCGCTGCCGAAACCCAGCAGCGCCATGGTCGCCGCCGATGGGGTGGCGAATGCCTGCCGGATGCCGCGCAGCCCTTTGTATTTTGGCGCGGGCTTGGTCATGCGTGCAGCCGGTGGAAGCGATTGGCGAGCGAGACGGCCGGTGGATTGTCAGCGGCCGGCGCGCAGGCAGAGCTCCCGGAGGCGAGCAGGCCGGTCCAGACGGGATGCGCAATACCTGCACTGACCGGACCCCAGCAGCGACGTGCTGTCCACATGCCGATCCTCATCGCAGCCATGTTGCTGTTGGTTGCAGGCACCGAACCAATCGTCCGTCCATCCTTGCCGGTCGCAGCGCCGGCCGGCTGCAGGCGCTCACTCACTGCGCGTAATCCACGATATACGGCGCGTGATCGGAGAAGCGCTGCTCACGATAGATCGCGCAGGCCTGCAGTGCGTCGCGCAGGCCGGGGGTGACCAGCTGGTAGTCGATGCGCCAACCGACATTGTTGGCGCGCGCCGCGCCGCGATTGCTCCACCAGGTGTAGTCCTCGCCCTGCGGATGCAGGACGCGGTAGCTGTCGATCCAGCCACGGCCGTCGGCGGCGCTGGCTTCGCTTGCAGTGTCGGCGCACAGGCCGTTGAGCCAATCGCGCTCGGGCGGCAGGCAGCCGGAATTTTTCTGGTTGGACTTCCAGTTCTTGATGTCCAGCACCGAGCGCACGATGTTCCAGTCGCCGCACAGCACGTACTGGCGACCACTGGCCAGCCACTCGTCCAGGATCGGCCGCAGCCATTCCATCACCTGGAACTTGTAGCCCTGGCGCAGCTCGCCGGAAGACCCGGACGGGATATAGAAGGACACGACACTCAGATTGCCGAAGCGCGCTTCGATATAGCGGCCTTCTTCGTCGAACTCCGGCCAGCCCAGCGCGGTGCGCACTTCGTCGGGCGCGCGCTTGGCGTAGATCGCCACGCCGCTGTAGCCCTTCTTGGTGCTGGCATCGCGAAACCAGGCCTTGTAGCCAGCGGGCAGGAATTCCGGCCCGGTCAGCTGATGCTCCTGCGCCTTGGTTTCCTGGATGCACAGCACGTCCGCGTCCTGGGTGGCGAACCACTCGAAGAAACCTTTGCTGGCGGCCGAGCGCAGGCCGTTGGCGTTGAAACTGATGATGCGCATTGGGGGCCGGGAATGGGGAGTCGGGAAATAGGGAATGGTAAACGCATCGCGCACCGGCAGCCTTCCTTGTGCGGCTGGGGTAGGCTTTACGATTCTCCATTCCCTATTCCCCATTCCCGTCCAATGACCGACCACCGCACCCGTTTCCTGCAGCTGGCCCTGGGCGCCGATGCCCTGCGCTTTGGCGAGTTCACGCTCAAGTCCGGGCGGCTCAGCCCGTACTTCTTCAACGCCGGGCGCTTCGATTCCGGGGTCAAGACCGCGCAGCTGGCGCAGTGCTATGCCGATGCGATCGATGCGGCCGGGGTGGAGTTCGACCTTCTGTTCGGCCCCGCCTACAAGGGCATCCCGCTGGCCACCGCGCTGGCCTGTGCCTATGCCGGGCGCGGGCGCGATCTGCCGCTGGCGTTCAACCGCAAGGAAGCCAAGGATCATGGTGAGGGCGGCAGCCTGATCGGCGCACCGCTGGCCGGGCGCAAGGTGCTGATCGTCGATGACGTGATTACCGCCGGCACCGCGATCCGCGAGGCGCTGGGCATCATTCGCGCCGCTGGCGGTACGCCGTCCGGCATCGTGGTGGCGCTGGACCGGCAGGAGATCGCCTCCGAGCAGGACCGCCGTTCGGCGGCGCAAGCGGTAGCGGCCGAGGCCGGCATCCCGGTGATCGCGGTGGCCAACCTGGCCGATCTGCTTGCTTTTGCGGCAGGAAACGCCGACCTTGTGGGCTACCGGGAACCGCTGCTGGCCTATCGTGGCCGCTACGGAACCGACACCACAGGCTGACGGCAGGTGACAGGGGGCTGCGATGATGCCGAAACACAGACGTTTGGCGTTACTCGCTGCCGTGACCGTGGCTGTCATGGCCGTGCCGGTTGCTGCGCAGGACAAGCCGGCCGCCAAGAAGTTGTACTGCTGGAACCAGAACGGCGCGCGGGTGTGCAGCGATACGCTGCCACCGGAGGCGGTGAATCAGGCGCGCGACGAGTTCAACGTCAAAAGTGGCATGCGCAGCGCCGAGGTACAGCGCGCGTTGAGTAGCGACGAGCGCACTGCGGCCGCGGCCAATGAGCAACAACGCCTGGCCGACCTGGCCGCCGAGCAGATGCGCCAGCGCACCGATCAGGCCATGCTGATGTCGTATCAAAGCGAGGACGACCTGCGCCGGGTGTTCAACGAGCGCATCGCCATCGTGGACAACAACATCCACACCGCGCGCTTCAATGTCACCAGCCTGCGCGAGGGCCTGGCCAGCATGTTGCGCGCCGCCGGCGACCGCGAGCTGGCAGGCCAGGCAGTGGCCGACAAGCTGGCCGGCGACATCCAGCAACGCCATCGCGAATTGATGGCGCAGTTGCGGCTGCAGACCAGCTTCGAGCAGCAGCGCACCGCGCTGGACGGCGAAATCGCCGACATCCTGCAGCGCTACCGCGCCATGAAGGAACCGCCCGGCGCCACCTCGCCCACCGGCTGAACCGCACAGGCGGCATTCCCGCTCGCCCGCTGCGCCGCTGCGGGCGGCATTTCCCGATCCGACGCCCTGCCCGCATAATGGCCGGTCTTACTCCTTGCCCACGAGGCTCTCCCGCATGGCCCGGATCATCGCCATTGCCAACCAGAAAGGCGGCGTCGGCAAGACCACGACGGCAGTCAATCTGGCGGCCGGCCTGGCGCGCGCGCCCAAGCGTGTGTTGCTGGTGGATCTGGACTCGCAGGGCAACGCCACCATGGGCAGCGGCATCGACAAGCGCGATGTGGCCGCCTCCACCTGCGATCTGCTGCTGGGCGAGAACACCGCTGCCGAGATCCGGGTGACCGCGCCGGAAGGCTTCGACCTGCTGCCGGGCAACATCGACCTGACCGCTGCCGAGATCCAGCTGATGGACCAGGGCGAGCGCGAGCAGCGGCTCAAGCGCGCACTGGCGCCGATCCGCGACGAGTACGACTTCATCCTGATCGACTGCCCGCCGGCGTTATCGCTGCTGACGCTCAATGCGCTGACCGCGGCCGACTCGATCATCGTGCCGATGCAATGCGAGTACTACGCACTGGAAGGGCTGACCGCCCTGTTGGAAACCATCGAAGCGCTGCGCGCCAACCTCAACCCGGCGCTGGAAATCGAAGGCGTGCTGCGCACGATGTTCGATATCCGCAACAACCTGGCCAATGCGGTATCGGCGGAGCTGACCCAGCATTTTGGCGACAAGGTGTTCCGCACCATCGTGCCGCGCAACGTGCGCCTGGCCGAGGCGCCCAGCCATGGCCAAAGCATCGTCGGTTACGACCGCACCTCGCGCGGTGGCGTGGCGTACCTGGGGCTGGCCGGCGAAATCGTGCGCCGCCAGAACGACCGCAACAAGGCCTTCCGGCCCGTGGAGACCGTCTGATGAGCAAGCCGCCCCTGGCAAAGAAGCGCGGTCTGGGCCGTGGCCTGGAAGCGCTATTGGGACCGAAGGGCGCAGCAGCGGCAGCGGCACCTGGCGCAACCGGCGAAGACGCGCTGCAGCCGGGCGACACCCTGCGCCAGTTGCCGGTGGACCAACTGCAGCCGGGCAAGTACCAGCCGCGCCGCGAGATGGACGAGGTCAAGCTGGCCGAGCTGGCGGAGTCGATCAAGGCGCAGGGCGTGATCCAGCCGATTGTGGCGCGCGCATTGGGGCCGGCGCAGTTCGAGATCGTGGCCGGCGAACGCCGCTGGCGCGCCTCGCAGCTGGCCGGGCTGAGCGACGTGCCGGTGGTGGTGCGCGAGCTGGACGACCGCACCGTCATCGCGATGGCGCTGATCGAGAACATCCAGCGCGAAGACCTCAACCCGCTGGAAGAAGCGCAGGCGCTGCAGCGGTTGATCGACGAATTTTCGCTGACCCACGCCGAGGCGGCCGAAGCGGTGGGCCGCTCGCGGGCGTCGGTGTCCAACCTGCTGCGGCTGCTGGAATTGCCGGTGGCGATCCGGGTGCTGCTGGAAACCCGTCGCCTGGAAATGGGCCATGCGCGTGCGCTGCTCACCCTGGCGCCGGAACTGGCCAGCAAGCTGGCGCAGGAAGCGGCCGATCAGGGTTGGTCGGTGCGCGAGGTCGAACACCGCGCGCAGCAGTTCGCCGCCGGCAAGGTGCCGGGCTCGCTGCGCAAGGGCAAGCCGATCACCGCTGCGCCGCAGGCCGATATCGCCTCGCTGCAGACCGAGCTGTCCGAATCGCTGGGCACCAAGGTGGTGTTCAATCACGGCCGCGGCGGCAAGGGCAAGCTGGTGATCCATTACACCGACCTGGACACCCTGGAAGGTGTGCTGGAACGCTTGCGCACCCGCAAGGGGTGATGCGGCCAACGCAGGAGGATTAGCGATGCATCCCGCCAAAGTGGACCGCGCGCATCTGCTGCGCCTGACCGACTTGCCCAACGTCGGGCCGGCCTGCGAAAAGGATCTGCAGCGGATCGGCATCCGCATGCCGGCGCAGCTGCACGGCCGCGATGCCTACGACATGTACGCCCAGCTCTGCCTGCGCACCGGCGTCACCCATGACCCGTGCGTGATCGATGTGTTCCTGTCGCTGGTGCGCTTCATGCAGGGCGAACCGGCGCGCAATTGGTGGGACTTCAGCGCCGAGCGCAAGGCAACGTTGGCAGCCGAGCGCGCAGAGGCGCCAGCCACTGCACCGCTGCCGGCGCGCCGTGTCGCCAATACCGGCACTGGCAGCAGCAGCGACGGCAAGCACCGCCCATGAGCCACGCCGACGCGACGATCAGCCTGTCCGGCAGCCCGATCCTGCATCACGCGCAGGCCAAGGACTTCGAGCCGGCACGCGGCGACGCATGCATCGAGCAGATCAGCGCGCATATCGAGCAGCACCTCGGGCCGATTGCGAACGTCTTTCATGAAATTCTCTCCGACACCGTGCATCTGGACGTGCACATCGTGCCGCCCAATGCGCACTCGTCGTGCCTGCGCCTGGTGACCTCGGGCATGAGCGATCTGCCGATGACGCTGCCCGACGGAGTGGAGGCGCCGCACTACATGGAGCTGATGCTGAGCCTGCCGGCCGACTGGCCGATGGACCGGCGCGACTTCGACGACGAGCGCCATTACTGGCCGATCCGCCTGCTCAAGAACCTGGCGCGGCTGCCGCACAAGTTCGACACCTGGCTGGGGTTTGGCCATACCGTTCCCAATGGCAACCCGGCCGAGCCGTATGCGCCGGGCGTCGCCTTCGACGGCGCGATCGTGCTGCCGCCGCTGAGCGCGCCGCCAGAGTTCGCGCATCTGCGCATCGATGCCGAAAAAACCATCGCCTTCATGACGGCGGTGCCGTTGTATCCGGAAGAAATGGCGTTGAAGCTGAGCCAGGGCAGCGATGCGCTGCTGGACCGCTTCGATGCCAGCAAGATTCAGGACACCATCGACCTGCGCCGCCGCAATGTGGCGAAGAAGCGCTTTTTCGGGCTGTTCTGAGCGCCGCTTCCCCGCCTCCCTTTGATGTTTTCAGGACCACTGCCATGACTATCCTCGTCACCGGCGCCGCCGGTTTCATCGGCGCCTACACCTGCCGCGCACTGGCTGCGCGTGGCGAACAGGTGGTGGGCCTGGACAACTACAACAGCTACTACGACCCGCAGCTCAAGCGCGACCGGGTGGCGGCGTTGTGCCCGCAGATCGACATCCGCACGCTGGATCTGACCGACCGCGAGGGCCTGGCGGCGCTATTCGACGAGATCCAGCCCACCGGGGTGGTGCATCTGGCCGCACAGGCCGGGGTGCGTTATTCGCTGGAAAACCCGTCTGCCTATGTCGACAGCAACCTGGTCGGCTTCGTCAACATGCTCGAGCTGTGCCGGCACCGCGGCGTGCAGCATCTGGTGTATGCGTCCAGCAGCTCGGTGTACGGCGATTCGGCCACCCCGCCGTTTTCCGAAGACCAGCGCGTGGACCAACCACGCTCGTTGTACGCGGCCACCAAGGCGGCCAACGAATTGATGGGCTACACCTATGCGCAGCTATACGGCTTGCGCGCCACCGGGCTGCGCTTTTTCACCGTGTATGGCCCGTGGGGCCGGCCGGACATGGCGCCGCTGATCTTCAGCCGCGCGGTGCTGGCCGGACGCCCGATCGAGGTGTTCAACCACGGCAAGATGCAGCGCGACTTCACCTTCGTGGCCGATATCGTGGCCGGCGTGCTGGGCGCGCTGGACACGCCCAGCGGCGAGGCGATCCCGCACCGGGTGTTCAACCTGGGCAACCACACCCCGGTGGAACTGGAATATTTCATCGATGTGATCGCCCAGGCCGCGGGCCGCCCGGCCGAAAAAGTCTACAAGCCGATGCAACCAGGCGACATGATCCGCACCATGGCCGACACGCAGCGCGCGCGGGCCGCGTTCGGCTTCGATCCGGCCACCCCGGTGGAGCGCGGCTTGCCGCAGGTCGTGGATTGGTGCCGCAGCTACTTCGGCGAGCGCGCCTGAGCCCATCGCAGCCGCGTAGCAC
Source organism: Xanthomonas dyei (assembly GCF_002939865.1). Lineage (GTDB taxonomy): Bacteria > Pseudomonadota > Gammaproteobacteria > Xanthomonadales > Xanthomonadaceae > Xanthomonas > Xanthomonas dyei. Next base: position 18,951 of record NZ_MDEE01000047.1, on the reverse strand, counting down.
TCAGGCAGCACGCGCCCTGCGTGTGTTCGTACACTACGATGTCGCGAGTCCTCGGGCCCGCCGACTGGCGCAGTCTTGCGCCGTTCGATAGCCGCGTTGATTGCCTGCGCCGAACGCTACAGGCCGTTTTGCGCGCGTTCCACTGCACATAACGCGCCTTAGCTTCATGCCTGGCTCAGACGGTCAGGGCACAATGCGCGATCTTTTTTGCTCAGCCATCATCGGGCCACCACGAATCCATGAGCCAACCTCAGCTTTCCGTCGTCGTCCCGGTGTTCAATGAGCGCGATAACGTCGCAGCCCTGATCGGCGAAATCGTGGTCGCCTTGCGCGGCCTGGTGGCCTTCGAGATCGTCTACGTCGACGACCATTCGCGCGACGACACCCTGGCGGTGCTGCAAGGCCTGAAGACCACCACGCCGGAACTGCGGGTACTGCACCACGTCACCCAAAGCGGGCAGAGCACCGCAGTGCGCAGCGGGGTCAAGGCCGCGCGCGCCAGCTGGATCGCCACGCTCGATGGCGATGGCCAGAACGACCCGGCCGACATCCCCAAACTGTTGATCGCGCGCAGCCAGGCCGAGCCGCAGGTCAAATTGTTCGCCGGCTGGCGGGTCAACCGGCAGGATTCCGGATCCAAGCGCTGGGCCAGCAAATGGGCCAACGCGATCCGCTCGCGCATGCTGCAGGACAACACGCCCGACACCGGTTGCGGCATCAAATTGTTCGAGCGCGACGCGTTTCTGGACCTGCCCTACTTCGACCACATGCACCGTTACCTACCGGCACTGATGCAGCGCGCCGGTTGGCGCACGGTGAGCGTGCCGGTCAACCACCGCCATCGCACCGCCGGCGTGTCCAAGTACAACAATCTCAATCGCGCGCTGGTGGGCATCCGCGACCTGCGCGGCGTGGCATGGCTGATCACCCGTAGCAAGCGCACTGCGGTGGAGGAACGTTGATGGAAACGAGCCTGCTGGACCAGCAACTGACCTGGCTGTACTGGACCGGTATCCACGTCACCGGCTGGAAGCTGATCGGGTATGTGGGCGCGCTGATGTTCGGCGGGCGCTGGCTGGTGCAGTTCGTCGCCTCCAAGCGTGCCGGCAAGCCGGTGATTCCGCGGATGTTCTGGTACATGAGCGTGGTCGGCAGCTTGATGACGCTGAGCTACTTCGTGTTTTCGGCCAAGCAGGATTCGGTGGGCGTGCTACAGAACCTGTTCCCGGCGTTTACCGCGTTCTACAGCCTGTATCTGGATGTGAAGCATCGCGGTTGGAAGCGGGACCGGGCCGGGCATTGAGGGACGGGAATTCGGGATTTGGGGTTCGGGAAGCGTCGGGCGTTTGAGGTAATGCTGCCGATTCGCTTGGGGGGTGCTGTTTGGTCACTGTGCGGCTGGCGTTGCCCGCAGCGGCGCCCAAACTCGACGCGTTTATCCGGACATGGCGGTGCGCGATTGACTGACCTGAGACCACGCCGGCGGCCGATGCCGCTGCGCTGAGGCCGTCGGCACGCTGTGGTCATGCCCAGCGCCCTGCTCCACCGCCCATTTGCCATGTCCGCGCTTGCCACACCGCATTGGCACGTGCGTCTGCACACGCACCAGCATGTGCCGTTGTTTGCGGACTGGCGCTGCGCGCGTGCAGCGGCCGCGATCCTGGCGATGCCAAGCAGCTGGCTCGGTGCGCAGGTGCTGTGTTGGGTGTTGCTGCCAGAGATGTGGTGCGCCCTGCTGCAGGCGCCGGACAAAGCCACCGTACTGCACGCAGCGACTGCTGCGCGGCAGGCCGCCGGCGAAGCGATCAATCGTGCGCGCGGCCGCGGCGGCACCGTCTGGCAACCGGAGATAGACGCGAGCGCGCTGGCGTTGCACGTCGATTGTCGGCAATTCGCCCGCAGCCTGATCGCACTGCCGTTACGTGCCGGCCTGGCGGAGCGGATCGGCGCGTACCCGTACTGGGATGCGGTGTGGTTGTTGCCCGATGCGCGCGCTGCGGCACGGCAACCTGCACCGGACGCCGGCCCCGCGTGCCTGGCAAGCGCGGGCGGCACAAGAACGTGATCGCACACGCTCGCTCGATATCCGGCGGCAAGCGCCGAGTCGATGCGCGGCTGTTCTGCCGCGCATCAGGCAACCCAGCTGACCGTGAGCGCGGCCCACGTGGTGGGCGCGCTTACCTCAGCGTGCGCGACTCAGAACCCCAGCGGGTGCTCGGGCAGCAATGCCTGCAATTGGCTGCGGAACAGCGCGCGGATGCGCTCCAACGCGGCCTCGCTGTCGGCTTCGAAACGCAGCACCAGAATCGGCGTGGTGTTGGATGCACGCACCAGGCCCCAGCCGTCGGCAAAATCCGCGCGCAAGCCATCGATCGTCGACAAGCGCGCCGATTCGAACGGCGACTCGTCCCCGGCTTGCGCACGCTCGACAAAGCGCGCCACCAACGCATGCGCATCGCCCTCCACCGGCACCTTGATCTCCGGTGTGGACACGCTTTCCGGCAAGGCATCCAGCACTTCAGAGGGGGTTTGCTCGCGCTGGGCCAGGATTTCCAGCAAGCGCGCAGCGGCATAGATGCCGTCGTCGAAGCCGTACCAGCGTTCCTTGAAGAAGAAATGCCCGCTCATCTCACCGGCCAGTTCGGCATCGGTTTCGCGCATCTTGGACTTGATCAGCGAATGCCCGGTCTTCCACATCAGCGGGCTGCCGCCGTTGCGCAGCACGTAGTCCGACAGCTTGCCGGTGCACTTCACGTCGTAGATGACCAGGGCGCCGGGGTTGCGCTGCAGCACGTCGGCGGCGAACAGCATCAGCAGGCGGTCGGGAAAGACCACCTTGCCTTCCTTGGTGACCACACCCAGACGGTCGGCATCGCCATCGAAGGCCACGCCAATGTCCGCATCGAAGCGCTGCACCATCTTCACCAGATCATCGAGGTTGTGCGGCTCGCTCGGGTCGGGATGATGATTGGGGAAAGTGCCGTCGATATCGCAATACAGCGGCACGACCTCGGCACCGATGGCTTCCAGCAGACGCGGCGCAATCTCGCCGGCCGCGCCGTTGCCGGCATCCACCACCACCTTGATCGGACGGTCCAGCTGTACGTCGTCGGCGATGCGCTGGATGTAGGCATCGCTGATGTCGCGCTGTTCCAGCTCACCCGGCGTGGCTGCGGTATGCAGGCGGCCTTCGTTGATGCGCTGATGCAACTCGGCAATGGCAGTGCCGGACAGCGTCTCGCCGCCGATCACGATCTTGAAGCCGTTGTAGTCCGGCGGATTGTGGCTGCCGGTCACCGCCACGCAGCTGCCGGCGCGCAGTTCATAGGCGCCGAAATACACCACTGGCGTGGGCGCCAGGCCGATGTCGGTCACGTTGCAGCCGGCACGCCGCAGACCTTCGATCAGGCCATTGGTCAGCTCCGGTCCGGACAGACGCCCGTCGCGCCCCACCACCACATCGCGCAGCCCCTGCGCCTGCATCACGCTGCCGATGGATTGGCCGATGAACGCGGCAACGCCTGGATTGAGGTCTTTGCCGACCACGCCGCGGATGTCGTAGGCGCGGAACATCTCGGTGGCGATCTGCACCGCAGGTACCAGCGGCGGCGGCGCAGGCGCTGCCGCCTCATCCAGTTCGCGCGCATCGCTGGCAAGGCTGGCGTCGTGCTGCAGGCTTTGACTGAAGGTCGGTTCATCGGTGGCCGCCTCGCCGGCAACGCGGCGACGCGGCAGCGCCACCCGGCCACGGCTGGCCAGCATCAGCAAGACCGCGATGATGGCGAGCAACCCGGCCACGATGGCGCAACCAAGCGCGCCCAGACCCAGCGGCCCGCTGTCGTTCTGCGGGACCGCAGCGGCCACGCGCAGGCCGCTGGTGCCAAGCGGCTTTGCCAGCGTTTCGGCAGCATCGGCCAAGCCTGCATCGCCCTGCTGGGCCACGTTGTAGCTGCCCTGGCGCAACGCGAGATAGGCGCTGCCAGGCACCGCGATCGCATCCAGCGGGCCGGTCAGGCGCAGCAGCGGCAGCCGTGCATAGGCCACCGCGGGCTGCGCGCCAAGGCGCACCGCGGCAGCGACCCCCAGACGCACCTGTTTGGCGTCGCGGACCACGTGCACCTGCGCACGGTCGGCCACCAGCGCCGATTCGAGCAGACTCAGCCGCGCGTAGCCGAAATCCTTGGGACTGGCATAGGCGGCGGCCAGATCGCCGGGCAACACCTGCACGTCCTCGGCGCCCTTGAAACGCTCGCGGATCGCCGAGGCGGCTGCCAGCGCGTCGCCGTTGGCCAAGGCACTGGCGACCGGCGGCTGTTTGAGCACGGCGTCGAGCTGGGTGGCCTGCGCCGCCATTGCCTTGCCGACGTCCTGTACGGCGCGGTCGCGCGCCTGTTCCAGGTCCTGGGCGATCGCATCCTCACGCCATTGCGCGTAGCTGTTCCAGCCGAACCAGGCGGCCATCAGCAACAACACGCCCCCCAACACCGGACCACTCGTACGCACGCCCGACATCCCCTGCCTGCGCTCGTTCGCCTTGCTCATGAGACTCCCCCGTCAGCGCACGCCGGTGTGGCCGAATCCACCCGCTCCCCGCGCGCTGTCCACGAAAGTATCCACCACTTGCAAGCCTACGCGCACGATCGGAATGATCACCAATTGCGCAATCCGGTCGCCCGGCTCGATGGTGAAGGCCTCTCGACCACGATTCCAGGTGCTGATCAGCAGCGGACCCTGGTAGTCGGCATCGATCAGTCCGGTTCCGTTCCCGAGCACGATGCCGTGGCGGTGGCCCAGCCCGGAGCGCGGCAGGATCACCGCGCACACCTGCGGGTCGGCCAAATGGATCGCGATACCGCTGGGGATCAACGCCGCATCGCCCGGCTCCAGCGTCATCGGCGCTTCCAGCGCGGCGCGCAGGTCCATGCCGGCGCTGGCCTCGGTGGCGTAGGCCGGCAGCGGCCACAGATCGCCGAAGCGCGGGTCGAGCAACTTCACCTGCAAGGAGTGGGTCGGGTGGCTCATGCCTGCAATCTCTCCGCGATCAGGGCCAGCAGTTGGTCGGCCAGTTCGGTCTTGCTGCTGGTGGGAAACGCACGCTCGCCGCCCTGCCAATAGGCGGTGGCGGCATTGTTGTCGCTTTCAAAGCCGCCGCCGACGATCCCCACCTGGTTGGCGATGATCAGATCCAGCCGCTTGGCTGCCAGCTTGCCACGCGCGTAATGCTCCACGTCGTGCGTTTCGGCTGCAAAACCGACCACCAGCTTGAGCGCGCCGGTCTGCGCAGCGACCTCGGACAGGATGTCCGGGGTACGCACGAGTTCAAGGGTCAGCGTTTCGCCGGTCTTCTTGATCTTCTGCGAGACCACGTGCTTGGGCGTGTAGTCGGCGACCGCCGCCGCGCCGATGTAGATGTCCGCCGGGAACGCACCCAGCACCGCATCGCGCATCTGCGCAGCCGAGCGCACGTCGATGCGCTGCACGCCGACCGGCGTGGTCTGGTGCACCGGTCCGCTGACCAGCACCACCTCGGCGCCCTGGCGCGCGGCGGCGGCGGCCAGCGCGTAGCCCATCTTGCCGCTGCTACGGTTGCCGACGTAGCGCACCGGGTCCAGGTCTTCGAAGGTCGGGCCGGCGCTGATGACGATGCGCAGGCCGTCCAGCTCAGCGCTGCTGGGCACGAAGGCCGGCGCGGCAGTGGCTGGGGACGCCTCGGCAGCGGTGGCGGTGCCGGCCAGCGCGGCAATGATCGCCGCCGGCTCGGCCAGGCGACCGGGACCGGACTCGCCTTCGGCCAGCGGGCCGTCGTCGGGGCCGACCACCGCCACGCCACGCGCGCGCAGCGTCGCGATATTGGACTGGGTCGCCGGGTGCAGCCACATACGGTGGTTCATCGCCGGGGCCACGGTCAGCGGCGCGGTGGTGGCCAGGCACAGCGTGGTGACCAGGTCGTCGGCCAGCCCGTGCGCCAGGCGCGCGAGCAGATCGGCAGTGGCAGGCGCCACGATCACCCCGTCGGCCCAGCGAGCCAGTTCGATATGCCCCATCGCCTGCTCGGCGGCGCTGTCCCACAGCGTGGTGCGGGTCGGTTGCCCGGACAGCGCCTGGAAGCTCAGCGGGGTCACGAATTGTTGCGCGCCGCTGGTCATGGCGACCTGCACCTGTGCGCCGGCGTCGCGCAGGCGACGGACCAGTTCGAGCGATTTGTAAGCGGCAATGCCTCCGCCGACACACAGCAGCAAACGCTGTCCGTCCAGGGGGCGGGCCTGAGTGGAGCCGATCACGTCGGAGTCGTCCTACGGTTACAAGGACAACTAGATTAGCCGATGCCCCCGCTTGGACTGATGGGCGTCGGCGATGAGCACCGGCAATCTCGCCATATGCACATACACGACTGGCCTACCAATGAGCGCCCGCGCGAGAAACTTCTGGCGCGCGGGGCGCCCGCCCTCTCCGATGCGGAGCTGCTGGCGATCTTTGTCGGCTCCGGGCTGCGCGGCCAGGATGCGGTCCAGACCGCGCGCGATCTGCTGCATCGCCACGGCCCCCTGCGCCTGTTGCTGGATCGCCCGGCCAAGGCCCTGGCGCGCCTGCCCGGGCTGGGCCCGGCGTCGGCGTGCAAGCTCAGCGCCGCCATGGAACTGGCGCATCGCCACCTGATGAGCGAACTGGAGCGTGGCCAGGCCCTGAGCGACCCGCCCAGCGTGGGGCGCTATTTCTCGCAACGGCTGCGCGCGCGGGCCTACGAAGTGTTCGCGGTACTGTTTCTGGACAACCGCCACCGCGCGATCGCCTTCGAGGAGCTGTTCACCGGCACCATCGACGGCGCCGACATCCATCCACGCGAAGTGGTGCGACGGGCGCTGCTGCACAACGCTGCGGCGGTGATCGTCGGGCATAACCATCCGTCCGGCAATCCGGAGCCCTCCGAGGCCGACCGCGCGGTCACCCAGCGCCTGCTGCAGGGCCTGGAGCTGGTGGACATCCGCCTGCTCGACCACTTCGTGATCGGCGATGGTCGCCCCGTCTCGCTGGCCGAGCGCGGCTGGCTGGAATGAGACCGCCGCGCCGACCTGAACCATCGGCCGGACCCTGTGCCGCGCGGTCGGGTAAAATCGCTGGTTTGGTTCCAAGCAGATCCCACGTGAAAGCCCTCCTCCGCGCACTGATCGGCCAAGGCATCGAAGCCTTGCGCGCCAACGGCACACTGCCCGCCGACACCCTGCCGCCGGATTTTGTGGTCGAGCGACCCAAGACACGCGAACACGGCGACTTCGCCACCAATGCCGCGATGCTGCTGGCCAAGCCCGCGCGCAGCAATCCGCGTGCGCTGGCGCAGGCGCTGGTAGCTGCCTTGCCGGCCAGCGAGGACGTGGCCAAGGTGGAGATCGCCGGCCCCGGCTTCATCAATTTCCATCTGGCGCCCACCGCGTATCAGCGCGAGGTTGCCCATGTAATCAAGCAGGGCAACGACTACGGTCGCGGCCTGGCCGGCAACGGGCGCTCGGTCGGCGTGGAATACGTCTCGGCCAACCCCACCGGCCCGCTGCACGTTGGCCACGGCCGCGCCGCGGCGATCGGCGACAGCCTGGCACGCGTGCTCGATGCCAATGGCTGGAACGTCAAGCGCGAGTTTTATTACAACGATGCCGGCGTGCAGATCGAGAACCTGGCGCTGTCGGTGCAGGCGCGCGCGCAGGGGCTCACCCCCGACAGCGACGGCTGGCCGGAAAACGGCTACCGCGGCGACTACATCGCCGATGTCGCTACCGCCTATCTGGCCGGCGACACCGTCGACCTGGAAGGTCATCTGGTCAGCGGCAGCAAGGATCCGGCCGATCTCGAATCGATCCGCCGCTTTGCGGTGGCGTATCTGCGCAACGAGCAGAACCACGACCTGGCCGCGTTCCGCGTCGATTTCGATATCTATTTCCTGGAAAGCTCGCTGTACAAGGACGGCAAGGTCGAAGAAGCGGTGCAGAAGCTGATCGCCTCCGGCCATACCTACGAGGAAGGCGGCGCGTTGTGGCTGAAGTCCACCGACTTCGGCGACGACAAGGACCGCGTGATGCGCAAATCCGATGGCACCTACACCTACTTCGTACCGGACGTTGCTTATCACCTGACCAAGTGGCAGCGCGGTTACGAGCGCGCAATCACCGAGCTGGGCGCCGACCACCACGGCTCGCTGACCCGCGTGCGCGCCGGCCTGCAGGCGCTGGAACTGGGCATCCCGCAGGGCTGGCCGGAATACGTGCTGCACCAGATGGTCACGGTGATGCGTGGTGGCGAGGAAGTGAAGCTGTCCAAGCGTGCCGGCAGCTACGTCACCCTGCGCGACCTGATCGAAGAAACCAGCGCCGATGCGGTGCGCTGGTTCCTGATCGCGCGCAAGCCCGATTCGCAGCTCACCTTCGACATCGATCTGGCGCGCGCGCAGAGCAACGACAACCCGGTGTTCTACGTGCAATACGCGCACGCACGGGTATGCAGCGTGCTGCGCCAGGCGCAGGAAAAGGGTTTCAAGTACGAGCAGGCCAATGGTCTTGCACAGCTCGCCAGGCTGGACGACGAGCATTCGCTCAACGTGATGCTGGAGCTGTCGCGCTACCCGGAAGTAGTGGAAATCGCCGGCCAGACACTGGAGCCGTACCAGATTGCGCAGTACCTGCGTGAATTGGCGCATGCCTTCCACACGTGGTATCACAACACCAAGCTGCTGGTGGACGATGCGGCAGAGCGCGACGCCAAACTCACCCTCGCCGTCGCGACCCAACAGGTGCTTGCCAACGGCCTGGAATTGCTCGGCGTCAGCGCCCCGGAAAAGATGTAAGGACGGGCAGCAACCAGGCAGGCGTGAGGCGCACGCCTGCCTGCGCAGTCAGCAGCAGTCTGCGTCGCCGCGCGCGTCCGTCGCGCCGCCCAAGGCAGGCGCAGCCGCAGCGATCGCCGCACCAAGCCGGGCGCACCGCCCGCAACGACACGATTCGGAGAAGTGGTAGATGGCAGCACGACGCGGTAAGAGCCAGGCACGACGCAACACCAGCAATGGCACGCCCGGTTGGGTGTGGTTGGTGGCGGGCGCCGCGATTGCGGCAGTGATCTTCCTGGCCGCCCCCAACCTGTTCAAGAAGGATGGCGACGGCTTCCTGCGTGTGGGTCCCCGCGCCAATCCGGACGCGCAGCCCGAACCGGTGGCTGACGCCGACACCGACACGCCGGCCGAATTACCCAAGCCCAGCGCACCACTGCCCAAACCGCAGCCCAAGCCAGGCGATGCGCAGACCCAGTACGACTTCTACACCTTGCTGCCCGGCAAGGAAGTGCAGATGTCCGACGCCGAACTGGCCGCCAGCGCGCGTGCCGAAGAAGCCGCGCGTGCGCGCGCCGCACTGGAAGGCAAGCCCATCGCGCCGGCGCCAGGTGCAGCAGCCAGCGTCGCGTCGGCCGTGCCAGCAGCCAGCGTGCCGATGCCCTTGAAAGAAACCGCTGCCAGCGCGCCCAAGCCGTTGCCGGAAGCCGCCCAGACACGGCCAGCAACCACCCCGGCACCGGCCAGCACCGCGGCACTGACCACACCGGCCGCTGCGGCTCCGAAGCCTACAACGGCGGCGGCAGCGCCGGCCGTCACCGACAACACCCGTTACATCCTGCAGGCCGGCTCGTTCGGCGCCTCCGGCGACGCCGAGTCGACCAAGGCCAAGCTGGCGATGATGGGCCTGGCCGCGCGCGTGGAATCGGCCGACATCAGCGGCAAGACGGTCTACCGCGTGCGCATGGGGCCCTACGGCACCGCAAGCGAGCTGGCCGAAGCCAAGCAAAAGCTCACCGGCAGCGGGTTGCCTGCCATCGCGATCAAGGCGCAGTAAGCACGGTGATGCGGCGCTTTGCCAGCGCGTTGCTCGGACTGCTTGCGCTGATCGGCACGGCGCAAGCCACCGAGCAGATTCCCGACCAGATCCAGATCGATGGTCAGCCGGCACTGCTGCTGGCCGAGCCGCTGGACGCCCCCGCCACCTGGAAGCGCTTCGTGGCGCAGGCTGGCAGTTCCCTGGGCGGCTGCAGCGCCAACTGGCGTGGCTATCAGGCCTTCTGGCGCGTGGACGCCCAGCAACTGGTGCTCGATCGTGGTGCTCGGTGCTTGCGCCGAGGCGCCACCGGAGCTGCCGCTGTCGGTGCTGTTTCCCGGCCAGCGCGCACCGGTCGCAGCTGTGTGGGTGGATGGCGAGCTGATCGCCGCGCTGCCGGCCGCAGAGAACGCACCTTCCGACGCGCCGGCTGGCTATGTGCTGCTGCGGCTGCGCCGGGGGCATGTGATCGCCCGCGAACCGCTCACCGCGGACATGCTGCGCGCACGTCAGGACGCAGCTGCACGCCCGGTTCCTGTTCCCTAAGCGCGGCTGACACCACCACTGCGCTCGCCGCCAGGCGGGCGCGGCCGGTTCCCGGTGTGGCATGGACCACTCGTACACTTTGGCGCCGAGCGCGCTGCCCATCCATCTGACCTCTGCTCGCCACGTTTTTTAGCCGCTGTAAGCATACCCCATCCCCTGGAGTTCCCATGTCCAAGACCGTCCTGATCACTGGTGCCACTTCCGGATTCGGCAGCGCCGCGGTGCGTCGCTTTGCCGCCGCCGGCTGGAAGGTCATCGCCACCGGCCGGCGTGCCGACCGCCTGGACGCACTGGCGGCCGAACTGCCTGCCGGCCAGGTGCATACCGCCGCGTTCGACATGCGCGATGCGCAGGCCTTGTCGGCCGCCATCGACGCGCTGCCGGCCGCATTCGCCGATATCGATGTGCTGGTCAACAACGCCGGCCTGGCACTGGGCACCGCGCCCGCGCAGCAGGCCGACCTTGCGCAGTGGCAGCAGATGATCGACACCAATGTCACCGCGCTGGTCACCCTCACTCACCGCCTGCTGCCGGCGCTGATCGCGCGTCGTGGCGCCATCATCAACATCGCCTCGGTCGCGGCGACCTACCCGTACACCGGCGGCAACGTCTACGGCGGCACCAAGGCGTTTGTGCAGCAGTTTTCGTTGGGCTTGCGTGCGGATCTGCACGGCACCGGCGTACGCGTGACCTCGATCGAACCGGGTATGGCCGAAACCGAGTTCACCCTGGTGCGCACCGGCGGCAACCAGGCCGCCTCGGACACGCTGTACCGTGGCGCCACCCCGATGACGGCAGAGGACATCGCCGAGCAGATCTTCTACGTCGCCAGCCTGCCGGCGCACTTGAACATCAACCGGCTGGAAATCATGCCGGTGACGCAGTCGTTCGCAGGATTTCAGGTGGCGCGCGACGCGCAGTGAGCAAGCGACGCTGCGCCTGAGAGGACGCGCAGTGAAGATACGCTGCCACATCCGCGGTGTGGCAGCGAAGGGGCAAGCCCGCGTCGCACGTGGTGAGCGATCACCCATCGCGCTGCCGATCTACTGCAGACACGCACAGCGATCCTCGACAGCCGCGCACTGCGCGGCTTTTCTGTTCAACCATTCTGTTCAACGATTCCGCAAGCTGCGCTACGCCGACTCGGGCATGCCGCGCGATCGGGCACGGCTGCGCAGCAGCACGCCACGCAGCCGCAGGAAGGGGCGCTCCACGCTGTAGTGCAGCAACGCGCCCGCCAGCAGCGCCACAGCGCCATACACCGCAAATGCCAGCAGGCCACGGCCCTCCAATGCCGCGCCGAACCAGGTCTGGGTCACATGGAACATCGCCTTGTGGGTCAGATACAGGCTGTAGGAAATCGCCGCCAGCCATGCCGCACCGGGCACCCGCAACCGGCCAAACGCGCTATTGGCAGTGCCTGCCAGCACCAGCGAGGCCAGCCCGAACGAGAGCACCGGCCAGCCCAGCGCATTGCCGATCAGGCCGGTGCGCTCGCGAAACAACCACAGTGCCAGCGCCATGACCGCAACGCCGGCAAGCAACCACGTGTTGCCGCGCTGCTGCAGACGTTGCCAGACCTGCGGACGAAATACCTTGATCACCGCGAGCACCACGCCGGCCAGCAGGCCATCGAGACGGTTCCAGGTGGGGTAATAAATATCTTCGACAAACCAGTTGCGCTGCTGCCCGCCGCCCAGCTGATCCAGCGCCGTGTTGTGCAGCCACACGCTGGTACGCAACGCGATGCCGGCCATCACTACTGCCACGCATAACGCGATGAACCGCCCAGCCGACGGACGCCGCAACAACAGCGTGGCCAGCAGCGGAAACACCAGATAGAAATGCTCTTCCACGCACAGCGACCAGGCATGCGAGAACGCCGCCTGCTGGCCGTAATCGACCAATAGATTCAAGGTGAAGGTGGCGAACATCCACCACGGCGCCAGCCCGGGCGCTTCGCGCACGCCGGGCCAAGCGATGTAGACCAGCAACACCACCGCAAACGCCGGCAGGATGCGCAACGCGCGCCGCAGATAAAAGTCCTTGAAGTCCAGAGGCTGCCCGTGCGCCAACGGCGTCAGCACCTGACTGCCGATCAGGAATCCGCTGAGCACGAAGAACAGGTCCACCCCCATCCAGCCATAGCGCGACAGCCACGCCCAGTCCGGCCCCAGGCCACCGACCACAAACGCGTGGAACAGCATCACCCAGACGATGGCGATACCACGCAGCAGGTCCAAGGCGGGATAGCGCATGTGGGCGATCGGCAATGAGGAACACCGATTGTGCCGCATGACATCCGCCCATGCGTAGGTTGCGCGCTGTGTGGCCAGCGACGCTGTGATGCGGGCACAGCCGAGGGCTACGCAGTGCATGCTGCCTGCCGGCCCGGCGCACGCATTGGCATGCAGAGCACGGAGGCAGACAAGTGGAGAAGATGGAGAGACACCGCACTGAGCGGCAGACGATCGCGGCGACGAACGTGCACAGACACAACCGCATGTCAGCGCGCGATCTGTGCGATTGCAATGTTGCCCTGACATCACGTCGTACCGCTGCATCGCGTCGTATGGCCAGAGGCGCATCGCCATGCGACGGCGATGTGGTTGGCCGCTGCGACCGACACGGAGCGATGGCAGCCTTGCGTTCAACGCGCTGCCTTGCAACCCCGTTGCATCACACCGGCGACTTGGAGCGGCTAACCACACACAGCGGGCAATCGCCAGGTGGCGGTGCACCGCACGCTCAGAACCAGCATGACGAACAGCCATGCCGCACCGAGCACCGAGCGTGCCCGCCTGACGGCGAGCGCAGGCGTTTTGTTGGCCGCGCTTATCCTGCTAGCGCAGGCATGACACTCCCCGTCGACGAGCACGACGCGCGGCCTGAGGCTGACACAGCACTGCCAGCCTCAAGCCACCGCCGCCTGCTCGACCCGTGCCACCCGCGCGACGGGAGTCAATAGCCCCCAAGCTTCCAGCTGATCGACCGCGTTGCGCACGCCGTCTTCGTCGCGAATGCGCTGGCCCAGTGCGCGTGCCGCCGCGCGCATGGTCGGTGTACCGGCCTGGCGCAGCGCCTCGGCCAACGTCTCCGGCTGCAAGCCGACTCGGGCCAGTGCGGGTGGCGCCACGCCACGTTGCGCAAGGCAATGCGCCCAGAACGGTTGGTCGTAGCCAAACGGCAACACCACCGACGGAATCCCCGCCGTCAGCGCTGCGCCGGTGGTGCCCGCGCCGCCGTGATGCACGGCCGCGGTCACCCGTGGAAACAACCAATCGTGCGGCGCCTGTTCCAGATGGAAGAAGCGCTCGGCGTCATCCGCGGCGGCGGTGTCGGCGGTCGCCAGCCCGCCCCAGCCACTGGCCAGCAATGCCCGTTGCCCGGTCAGGCGCACGGCGGCCTTGACCGTGGCGGTGAGCTGCACCGCATCGCGGCTGGTCATGCTGCCGAAGCCGATGTACAACGGCGGCGGCCCGGCCTGCAAAAACGCCTGCAACGCGGCCGGCGGTTGCCACTGCGGCTGCGGCAGTTGCCAGAATCCACAGATCTGCGCGCTTTGCGACCAGTCCGGCGGACGCGGGCACAGCTGCGCGCTGTAGCCATAGATCACACGCAACCCGGAGCGATCCGGGCCGCGCCATGGATACGCCGGCAACCCCAATGCCGGCCGCACGATGCCGTTGAGCGCAGGACGCATCAGCTGCCAGCCTGCAAAACGCACCGCGTGGTGCAGGGCCACGCTCACCCGCCCGGGCAGGCGCAGGTTGGGCATCACCATCAACGGCAGATGGCGCGAGGCAGTGAGCGGTTGCAGTTGTGCAAAGCACACCGGCACTCCATAGGCCTGGCTCAGGCTGTGCGCCAGGAAACTTGCGCTGCCCACGCCCAGGATCAGGCTGGCGTCGGCGCACGCCGCCCGGCCCTGCTCTGCCCAATCGCGCGCCCAGGTCAGCAGCTGCGCGCGCAAGGTGCCCCAGATGCCACGCCAGCCGCCGCGCATTTCTGCGACATCCGGGTTGCCCTGCAGTAACTTCTGGTGGTCGCCGCTAAGCGGGAAAAACTCCAGCCCGTTGGCGCGAATCAGCGACTCGAAGTTGTGGCTGGTCAGTACCCGCACCGTGTAACCGCGCTGCTGCAGACCGCGGCCCAGCGCGATGATCGGGCGCACATCGCCGTGCGTGCCCAGGGTGGCGATGACGATCGGGCGGTTGGCCGCAACCGATGCAAGAGACTCAGGCATATTCGGCCACCCCGTCGTTGGCGCTGGCGATGCTGGCGTCGCGCTGTAACACCTGTGCGCTTGCCTGGTGCAACAGCGCACACAGCGTTGCCGAGTGCGCGGCCGACAACATCGAGTGGTGATCGCTTTCCAGGGCGTGCAGATGCAGCGTGCGCACATAGGGGCGCCATGCCTGCGGCCGGTAATCCACCCATTGCGCCTCGTCACCACCGGAGCTCATGCGCACGGCTGCTTCGATGAACAGCACATCCTGATTCAATGCGCGCGGCCGGTGACGTCGCGCCAGGTGCAGGTGATGCTGGGTCACTGCACCCAGGTCGTCCAGCAGCGTGGGGCGTTGCTCCAGCAACTGCTGCAGCGCCGGCAAGGTGGTCAGCCCGTAGTGATCGCACAGCAGGCTGGCCAGCTGGGCCACCGTGGTCGGCATCGGCTGGTCGTGCGCCAGCGTCAGCCCCAGCGCATGCACCGATGCACGCACGTTTTCCGCTTCGGGCAGTGCGGCGGCCTGTTCAAGATGCGGGTAGCTGTCGAGCATCGCCAGCAATTCGACCTGTTCGCCCAGGTCATGCAATTCGGCGGCCATGGCGTGCGCGATCAAGCCGCCCAACGACCAGCCCATCAAGCGATACGGGCCATGCGGCTGCACGCTGCGCAGACGCGCCAGATAATCGTGGGCGATCGCCTCGATGCTTTCCGGGCGGTGCTGCGGGTCGCTCAATGCCGGCGATTGCAACGCATACACCGGCCACTGCGGATCGAGCTGGCCAAGCAAGGTGAGATACGACCAGCCAAGGCCGATGACCGGATGGATGCAGAACAACGGCGTGACGCCCGCGCTGCCTGCACGCATCGGCAACAGCACGCTCAGCGGGTCGTTGGGCGTCTGCGCGCTGCGTTTGATCACCTCGGACAGGCCGGCAATCGTCGGCGCATGGAACAGCGCACCCAGTGGCAGCTCGACCCCGAACAGTTGCGGGAAGCGTGCCGCCATTTCTGCCGCACGCAGCGAGTCGCCACCGAGTTCGAAGAAGTTGTCGTCTACCCCCACCACCTCGATGCCCAGCACCTCCTGCAGCAGGGCCGCCAGCTGATGTTCGAGTGCGTCGCGCGGCGGCACATGCGCGCGTTTGGGCAATGCGCCCGGCGTAGGCAAGGCGCGGCGATCCAGCTTGCCATTGGCCGTCAGCGGCAACGCCGGCAATGGCATCCACAGGCTTGGAATCATCGCCGCCGGCAAGCGCTGTTGCAGATGGGCGCGCAGCAACTCGCTCGACGGCGTGTTGCCATGCTTGCCCACCACGTAAGCGAGCAGTTGCATGGTGTTGTCGCCATCGCTGTGCGCAACCACCGCCACCTGTGCCACCTGCGCATGCAGCAGCAGCGCATTTTCGATTTCCGCCGGTTCCACGCGGTGACCGCGGATCTTCAATTGCGCATCGGCGCGGCCGATGAATTCCAGCAGGCCGTCGCGGCGCTGACGCACGCGGTCGCCGGTGCGGTACATGCTGCTGCCGTCGTTGGCGAACGGGTCGCGCAGGAACCGTTCGCTGGTGAGCTGGCGCTTGCCGCGATAGCCCTTGGCCACGCCGGCACCGCCGATGTACAGCTCGCCGATCGCACCGGTCGGCAATGGCTGCCGCTGCGCATCCAGCACATAGACACGTGTGTTGAGCAACGGCCTGCCGATCGGCGGTGCGGCCGCATCGCTCAGCTGCAGCGGCATGATGGTCGACCAGATGGTGGTTTCGGTCGGCCCGTACAACTGGGTCAGGCGCCCGACCCGGCTCAACAATTGCGTCGCCAACTCGGGCACCAAGGCCTCGCCGCCGACCAGCGCATGGAGGCGATCCAGCGCCAGATCCTGATTGGCCAGCAGGATGCGCCACAGCGACGGCGTGGCCTGCACCAGGCTGATCTGCTCGTTGACGATCAGGCGCGACAGACTGCGCGGGTCGTGACTGATGCCGGCCGGTGCGATGACCACGCGGGCACCCACCAGCAACGGCAGATACAGCTCCAGCCCGGAGATATCGAAGGTGATGGTGGTGACCGCCAGCACGCGGTCGCGCGGACGCAACGCCAGCTCGTGTTCCATCGCATGCAGGAAATTGAACAGGTTGCGATGGCTGACCTCAACGCCCTTGGGCGTGCCGGTGGAGCCGGAGGTGTAGAGCACATACGCGGTCCCATCCGGGGTCGCCAACGGGGCGATCGCCGCTGGCAGATGCGCTGGGCGCGGGTCCAGCCACACCATGCCGCCGAGCAAATAGCGCTCGCACAATGCCGGCTCGCAGACCAGCGCAATGGCGCCGGAATCGTTGAGCATCTGCCGATTGCGCGCCGCCGGGCTTTCCGGGTCCAGCGGCAGATAGGCCGCGCCGCTCCACATGATGGCCAGCAAGGCCACCAACAGATGCTCGCTGCGCGGCAATGCGACAGCGACCACATCGCCGGGGCGTACCCCATCGGCCACCCACTGCGCAGCGATCCGCGAGGCCAGCTCGCACAGCGTGGCGTAATCCAGGGTGCGGTTGTCGTATTGCACGACAACGGCCGCAGGCATCATCTCGGCACGCTGCAACATGCCGTGCAACAACGTGGCCGGTTCCGGCAGCGCTGCGGCGGTGTGATTCCAGGTGTACAGCAGCCGGCGGCGCTCTTCATCGCCCAGCACGTCCACCTCGCCCAGCGCGCATTCCGGGTTTGCCAGCACGGCATCGGCCAGGTGGGTCAGACGGCGACAGTGTTCGGCCAGCTCGTCGCTGTCGTACAACGCCGGATTGGCGTCCAGATCGAAGCGCAGGGCCGCGCCGTCGCCACGCTCGTAGCAGAAGATGGTCAGATCGTCGGCCGGGCCGTTGCACAGGTTGTGCGGTATCGCATACGCCTCGCCAAAGCGCAGGGCGTAATCGAAGGCTTCGATATTGACGGCCAGGCGGGCGAACTTCTGGTCGATGCCGAACATGCCGATGTCGCGACGTACGTCCTCGAAGCGATATTGCTGATGCCGCAAGGCATGCCTGACCACCGAGGCGACCTGCGCGAACAACGCGTGGATCGGCTGCTGCGGGTCCATCTTCAGGCGTAGCGAAATTACATTGGCCACCAGCCCGGCGGTCTGCCGGTAGCGCGCATTGATGCGGCCGGTCACCGGCATCGCCAGCACCAGATCTTCGGCACCGGTGCAGCGGTAGTAATAGGCCGCGATCAGCGAAATCAGCATCTGCGGCAAGCTGGCGCCGTAGTCCTTGCCCATCGCGCGCAGGCGCACCACCTGCTGCGGCGAAAACTGCCCGGTGCCGCGCAACAGCCCGGAGGACAGATGATTGCCCGGGCGCGCCAGGGTTGCCGGTGGCGGCAGGTCGGCCAGCTGCTGCATCCAGTAATCGCGATCGCGCTGGAAGCGGTCGGAGGCGCGGTACTGCTGCTCCATCTCCACCAGCGACAACGCGCTGCCGTACTGCGCAGGTTCCGGCTCCAGATCTGCGGCGTACGCGTTATACAACACCGACATGCGCTGCATCATGATCGATGCGCAATAGCCGTCCATCACCAGATGGCTCACGCACTGCACCCACATATGGTGATCTTCGCCGAGACGGAACACCGCGCAATGCCATAACGGCCCATGCTCCAGGTCTTCCGGTTGACGGATTTGTTCGTCCACCCAGTGCTCGGCAGCATTGCGCGGCGCGGGATCTTCGCTGACGTTGAAGTAGGGCACCGGCGCGGTGTACTCGGGCAGGATCACCTGCCGCGGCACGCCGTCGTGTTCCACGATGCACAGCCGCAGCGTGTCGAACTCACGCGCCAGCTGCAACGTGGCGCGGACCAATAGCGCAGGGTCCAACGGACCAAACATCTCCAGTGCTTCGGACAACATCAAGGTGTTGTCGGTATGCAACTTGCTGGCCACCCACAGGCCGCGTTGCGCTCTAGTCAAGGGAAACAGCGGGGCGGCATCGGCGTGCATGGCAAGCATCCTTTTGTGTGTGGCGCGCAGTCGCCCGGAGCGACCTGGCCGCGTTGCGGTCAAAGTGACGCCGGATCAGCACTCGGTAATGAAACGCAAGATAAAAAACACCATCGACTGCCGGCAGCTGCCGGCAATACACAGTGGAATCGCACAATGGGCACGCACTACGAGGCGACAGGCACAATCGAAACCCCGATGTGCCGCTGTCTGATTGGAGCAACTTGTATCCCGACAAGTTAAACAAACACTAAGGAACCTCTGAACAAAGCACGGCAGATGCGCGACACTACTCGCCTCGTGTTGAGGAATCATCCATGCAACTGACGTTCGGCGACGCT
>NZ_MDEE01000046.1 GCF_002939865.1 Xanthomonas dyei | reverse complement strand
GCTAGCCAGCGGCCGGCACCTACCGATGAACACGCCCGAAGGAAACTGATCAAAGGTCGCGGATTGAGGTCCTGACCAACACAGTTGCTACACGGACGTACTTGCGGCGTGTCCTGCGATGGTGAGCGGGCAAGGGCCCTGCAGCCAAATCGCAGCCGCAATGCCTTGCTCTCGGCAACGCAACTGTTCGCCGGAACTAAAAGCAGCTAACAAAACGTGGCGAGCAGTTGCAAAGCAAATATGGCCGACGCGCTCAGAACCGGAGTGCAGGAGTGGGAGATGAGTTCCGAGCGCCGGCCAGCACGCCCGCCTGGCAACTGCACAATTGTTATCAGTTGATCTAAGAGCCAAAGCGATGCACAAAAAGGCACCGCTTCGTGAATCATCAGTCGTTGCCGATACAGCGAAGGCGATCAAGTCGCTGGCGGATACAACGGCGCCAGCACCTCAGGTTCTGCAGCGCTTGCGTGCCGCCAGCGTGGTCCCTTGGCAAAGGCCTCGCGCAATGCCGCCCGCGCGCCCGCCACATCGCCATCGCCGCCCCAGCGCGCGCGCTGCATGCGTGCCACCGCAGCGCGTTGGGCAGGATCTGCCAGCGCCGCCAGCACGCTGTCGATATCGGCCACGCCAGCCATGCCGCACAGCACGGTAGCCACATCGTCCATGCCACCGCTATCCAGCGCGCGGCGCAACTCGGCCACGCCGTGCGTCACGCGCCGGCCAGGCACGGGCGCATCGCCGCCGTTGGCACCGGGAGCACTGTGCAGGCCACCGCGCTTACGCAACAACGCCCACACCAGCGTAACGACCCATAGCAACGCAAAACCCACCGACGCAGCGATCCAGCCCCATGGCCGTTGCGCGGGCGGTGGTGGCTGCAAACTCAGCGTGCCAGCCGTGGGCGCAGGGGCTGCAGCAGTGCTCGACGGGCTTGCGGCGGGTGCAGGCGCAGGCGCCGCGAAAGCGCCACTCCCCGCGGCCACATCCAAGGTCAGATCCGGCACCGAGGCCGTCTTTGCCGCGCCCGCACCGACGTCCCACCACGCCACCTGCAGACCGGGCACGACCAACGGGCCGGCGCGGTTGGGCACGATCGAATAGCGACGGGTCAGCCGCAGCTGCGGCGAGCCATCCACAAAACGTTCTTCGTATTGCGGCGGCTCAGCGAACACCTGCGCATCGGGCACGCTCGGCGTGGGCAACTCGGGGAACTGTGCCTGGGTGGCGCCACGCGCGCTGGCTTCCACCACGAACTGCGTCGCTTCTCCGGCGGTTGCGCGTTGCGGGGTGGCCGTATAACGCAACTGCAGGCTACGCAGCGGCAGCCACGGCTGCGGCGCAGTGGCCGGCTGCGCACGCACCTGCAGCGGAATGCTGGCGCTGCGCGCACTCAGTTCGCCATTGCCGCGACCGAAATAATCGTCGAAGAAACCGCCCACCGAGCGTCCATTGAAGTGCGCCGACGGCAACAGCAAGCGGCCGCTGCGCTCGGGCACCAGCAGATAGCGCCGCTCCACCACGTTGTACTGGCGTCCGTTGACCAGCTTGACCGAACTGACGTCATCGCCGATGCGTTGCAGCGATGCGCCATCGGGCGCTTCCAGATCCAGCTCGCCGGAGGCCAGCTGATTGGCGAAGTACAACCGCACCACCACGCCCACACTTTGCTGCACGTAGGGCTGCGGGTCGTCCACCTGCGTCTGGACGAAGACCTCTTCATTGCCCTGCGCCTCGCTTGGCACGCTGGCAGCGGCGCTGCCGTTACCGTTGCCACCACCACTGCGATTTCCAGTGCTATTGCTTGCCGGATCGTTCGCCGAGGCCACCACCTGCAGCCGCAGCGGCTCGGTACGTTCGTTGCCGACCCGGATCGCGGGCACGATCAGCTCGCCGCTCCTGCGCGGCGTCAACACCACGCCGAATAACGCCCGCACTGTGACCGACCCATTGGTGACCTGCATCTGCTGATTGGCGCTCTTGGCGCCCAGCGCAAAATCGTTGCGCAACGGCGTGTAATCCGGATCGACGCCGCGTTGGTCGGTTTCGATATTCAACATGACAACATCGCCGGCATTGGCGCTGTCGCGGTCCAGCCAGGCGCGTGTGACCGCACCCACTGGCGTGCAAACGAGCAGCATCATGCTCGCCAGCATGCCGATCGCGCCGCGGCGCAAGTGGTGTGTGCCGATCATTGTCCGTCCCGTTGTCTGCGTTCGTATTCCAGCCTGAATTTGGTGCGCAACAGGCTGCCCGGATCGTCCGGCACCCGCCGTAACCACGCATCCACCGCCTGGCGTTGCTCGCGCTGCTCCGGCGTCTCATTTGCCATCGCGTCCTCCGGCTTGCCCTTCGCCTCGGCGCCCTTGTCGCCGGCCTGCGCCATGGCTTGCTGCATCTTGCGACGCTGCGCCTCGTCGGCCTGCTGCTGCGCCTTTGCATCGGCCGATTGCGGTGGCGTGTCTTGCTTGCTTTGCTCGCCCTTGCCGCCCTTGGACGGTTGCTGCTGCGACTTGCCGTCCTGCGGTGTCTGCGCGTCGGACGGTGGATCCTTGCCGTCCTGCTTGGCTTGCTCGCCTGGGGTGTTCTGCCCGTCCTTGCCGGCGTTTTTAGCGTTTTGCTGATCTTGCCCGGACGCATCCTGACCGGGCGTGTTCTTGCCCGAGGGGTTCTGCTGCTTGGACTGGCCTTTGCCATCCTTGTCGTTCTGCTGCCGCTTGCGCGCCGCATCGACCGCCGCGCGATTGGCGATCGCATCGGCCTGCTTGGGATGCTGCTTGAGCGCACGATCGTAGGCCGCAATCGCCTCGTCGTACTGGCCTTGTCGCGCCAGCGCATTGCCCAGGTTGTACAGTCCCTCGTCGGTCGGCACGCCTTCGAATGCCTTTTGCGCAGCGGCAAAGTCGCCCTTGCGGTACGCCTGCACGCCGGCATCCAGGCGCTGCTGCTGCACTTGATCGGCGCGCTGCCACAAGGTGCCGTCGGCCGCCTGTGCAGGCTGCGCCAGTGGCAACACGCATATCAGCGCGACCATTGCCACCACCGCGCGGCGTCGGAACGCCAACAGCGCAAACAGCATGACCGGCAGCACCAGCCAGTAGCCTTCGTCGAGCCAGGTCTTGCCGCCGTTGGCTTCTGAGGTTTCATCGGCCAGCGGCTGTTGCGCGGGATCGAGCACCCTCAACGCTTGCAGATCGGCGTCGTCCGGCGCGATGCGCGCGTAGCGCCCACCGCCCTGCCCGGCCAGATCGCGCAGGCTTGCTTCGTCCAGTTTTGCCTGCGCGATCTCGCCGCTGGCGGTGCGGTAGGCGGCGCCACGCGGGCTGCCTACGCCGAGTGCGGAAACATGGAACCCACCTGCGCGTGCGGTGCGTGCAGCGCTTTCCGCCGAGCCGTCGGCACTGTCGCTGAGCAGCAGGATATCGCCCTGTTTGAAGCCGGCCTGCTGCAACAGCCGGGCGGCCGCATCGATGGCCCTGTCGGCACGTTTGCCGTCCACCGGCATCACCGACGGCGACAGCGCATCCAGAAACAGCGCTACGTTGGCCGCGTCTTCGGTCAATGGCGCAACGGTAAAGCTCTCGCCGGCGTACGCCAGCAAGGCAACCTCGCCGCCGGCGCGCTTGCGCAGCAGCGTGGCCAGTTTGGCGCGGGCCTGCAGCAGGCGCGATGGCGGCAGATCGGTCGCATTGCTACTGGACGACAGATCCAGCACCACCACTAATGGCATGCTCGATTGAAACACCGGGCGCTCGACCTGCCGCCAGCTCGGCCCGCTCATCGCCGCCACCGCAAGCGCATAGGTCAGCGCGGCCAGCACGAAGCCCCACCAGCCCCGGCGGCCACCGGCAACCAGCAAGGCCGGCAACAGATGCGCGTCCACGCTGTGACGCCACGCATTGGCGCTGCGTCGACGCAGGTGCCACAGCAACGCGGCCGGCACGATCAGCAACAGCGCCCACAGCCAATCCGGGCGCAGCAGATGCAGTGCGGCCAGTGCTTCAGACAGCGCGTTCATCGCCATCTCCGCGGCAGCACATAGGCGAGCAAGGCAACCAGCATGGCAGCGCCCATTGGCCAGTAATAGCGCTCCACGCGCGGCTGCAGCGATGGGCCGAGCGCCTTGACCGGCTCCAGCCGATCCAGCTCGGCATAGATGCCGGCCAGCTCTTCGGTATCGCGGGCGCGGAAGAAGCGCCCGCCGGTCTGCTCGGCAATCTTGCGCAAGCCCGCTTCATCGATATCGTCGTTGCCGCCGGCCGGAATCGGCACACCGAACAACGAATAACCGCCGCTGCCGCCGAAAGCGATGGTGTGTACACGCACGCCCTCTGCCTTGGCCAATTCGGCCGCTTTCAGCGGATTGAGCACACCGGCGGTATTGACGCCATCGGTGAGCAACACCACCACGCGCTGGCCCTGCTTTTGCTCGCGCAGCCGTTTGACCGACAACGCGATCGCATCGCCGATGGCGGTCTCGCGCCCGGCCAGCCCCACCACGCTGTCGGCCAGCTGGTCGCGCACCGAGGTCAGGTCGGCGGTGAGCGGGGTCAGCGCATAGGCACGCTGGCCGAACACCAGCAGGCCGACGCGGTCGCCGTCGCGCCGATCCAGAAAGTCCGACAACACGGCCTTGGCGGCGGTGAGGCGGTCGACCACATTGCCGCCGAGCACCATGTCCGGCTCGCTCATGCTGCCGGACAGATCCACCGCCAGCATCATCTGCCGCGCCTCCCGCGGCGGCTGGATCACCTCACCCAATTGCTGCGGACGCGCCAGCGCGGCGCACAACAGAAACCAGCCCAGCCACGCCAGCCAGCGCGGCATGCGCAAGGCCGGCACGCGGCGTGCCTGAGCAACTGCATGCAATTGATCGGCATACGGCACACGCAGCGCGGCCGTGTCGGCACGGCGCTGCGGCCAGAACCACATCAGCAGCGGCAGCGGCATCAACCACCACGCCCATGGCCAGGCGCAATGCGCCAACGCGTCCTGCCAGTGCGACCACTGCAGCCAGTTCATCGCTGGCCCCGCATCAACCACACGAAACGTTGCCGCGCCAAGGCCTGCACGGCATCCAGATCGGTCACCGCCGGTGCGCGTTGAAACCCACCTTCGAGCAAGGCCCGTCCCGGCCCCTGCGAAAACGCTTGCGTCTTACTTTTGCGCCCATCCAGAAACTGCAGCCAGGCCTCGCCCTGCAAGCGGTCGGCCTGCGCATCCACCGTGCGCGCCGCGCGGCGCAACAGCATCGACAAGGTCGCCAGGCGCTGCGCGGGCGTTGTCGCACGCTGCAACTCGGCATCGAAGGCAGCCAACCAGCCGCGCTGCTGCCGACGACGGCGCCACCACCAGAACCACGCACCCGCCAGCATCAGCACGACCACAGCGATCACCAGCCACCACCCCGGCGCCAGCGGCCACCACGACGGCGACGGCGGCAGATGGACATCGCGCAGCGGAAGCGATTGCGGTGCCATCTTCATGCGCCCCGCATCAGCGTGCCGCCGCTCAACCACGCATCGCTGGCATCGTCGGTGGATAGGCGATGCAAGCGCACACCGCGCGATTGCAACAGCGTAGCCAGCTGTTGCAGGGGCGCGACGAACTCGGCCTGCCAACGCGCACGCGCGGCCTGGCTTCCGAGGTCCACCGCAATGCGCTCGCCTCGCACATCGAAGCTCAGCGCCCGCGCGGGCGGCGACAGTTCCAGGGGATCGACCAGCACGATCACCACCACCTCGTGATGCAACGCCAGACCGGACCAGCGCGTCGCAGAAATCTTGCTGGCACTTCGCGCATCGGCCAGCACCGTCAGGCGCGCACCGGGACGCAGCAGCCGCGCGGCATGGTCCAACGCAACCTCCAGCCCGGCATCGCCAGAGGGCGGTTGCGCGTACCAGCGCGCCAATGCATCCAGCACCGGCAGCACACCGCGTTGGCCCGAACGCGGTGCAATCGGCGCTTCGCTGGCAGTACCGCGCAACGCGGCAATCCGGTCGCCCTGCCGCTGCGCCAGCCATGCTGCCACCGCGCCGGCGCGCGCCGCCTGCACCGACTTGTAGCGCACCCGCGTCCCGAAAAAGAGCGCAGGCGAGGTATCGGCAACGATCAGACTCAAGCGTTCGCGCTCGGCCTGAAACAATTTGGTATGCGCACGCCCGGTCCGTGCGGTGACGCGCCAATCGATATGCCGCGCATCGTCGCCGGCGACATATTCGCGCGACTCGGCGTACTCCATGCCACGCCCGCGGGTGGCGGCCGGCACTGGCCCCAGCAGCCCGTGTCGGCCACTCCCCGGCTGCCCGCGATGCAACGCGGTGCCGCGCAATGCGATCAACTCGGCAAGGCTCGGGCGCAGGCCATCGCCGGTAACGGACGAGGCAGGATTGGCGGGGGAGGAAGACGGCATCGAAGACATCGGAGTCGGGCGAGAGGGCGGCATCCCTCGGCAACCCGCTGCCCGATCAGGGCAGCGGAATCTTGTCCAGCAACGCAGCAACCAGGCGTTCGCCATCCCAGCCTTCCGCCGTGGCCTCGTAACTGGGCAATACGCGGTGGCGCAGCACATCCGGCGCGATGGCGCGAATGTCGTCCGGGGTCACGTAGTCGCGCCCGGCCAGCCACGCACGCGCACGCGCGCAGCGCTCCAGCGCAATCGAGCCGCGCGGGCTCGCGCCCCAGGCAATCCGTCGTGCCAATGCAGGGTCGTAGCGTTGCGGATCGCGCGAGGCCAGCACGATTTCAATGAGATAGCGCTCGAGCTGCGGCGCCAGATGCACATCCAGCACCACACGTCGTGCAGCGAAGACGTCTTCGAGCGGAATCTTGTCCGGCACGGTCTCGTGCTTTTCCAACGTGTCGCGCGCCGCTTCGCGTGCCAGACGCAGGATTTCCGCCTCCGCATCGGCCTGCGGATAACCGATGCGCACATGCATCAGGAACCGATCCAGCTGCGCCTCGGGCAACGGGAACGTGCCTTCCTGCTCGATCGGGTTCTGCGTCGCCATCACCAAAAACAGCTGCGGCAGCGCATAGGTATGACGACCGACAGTGACCTGCCGCTCGCCCATCGCTTCCAGCAACGCCGACTGCACCTTGGCGGGCGCACGGTTGATCTCGTCGGCCAGCAGGATGGGATGGAAGATCGGCCCTGGCATGAACTCGAAACGGCTGTCCTGCGGACGCCAGATTTCGGTACCGGTCAGATCGGAGGGCAGCAGGTCCGGAGTGAACTGCACCCGCGCGAAGTCGGCTTCCAGTCGCGCGGCCAGCGCACGGATCGCGGTGGTTTTGGCCAGCCCGGGCGCGCCCTCGACCAGTAAATGGCCATCGGCCAGCAAAGCGATCAGCAGCCGCTCGACCAGCGCCGACTGACCGACGATGCGCTGCGCCAACGACTCGCGCAGGGAGGTGAATTGACGATGCAGCCGGTCCTCAGCGGGCGCGGCAGCGGCTTCGGGGGGGAGTAGCGGCGGTGCGTTCATAGACCCAGTGTGACCGATTCGAACGCGATTGGTTCACTTGCCGATGGCGATAGGTTCAGTGAGTGATGAGGGTCATGCTCCTACCCAAGCCATAGCGAGCGTGACCATTTACCGGTGAACAGCGCAGGGCAAACGTGAGAAGCAGAGATCTGGACAGATGATCAGACGAGCATGAGACCACGCATACATCGCGCTCGGATGCGCGCTTGGCAGCGTTCAAGCAGTCTCTAAAAAAGTAGACCCTGAAAAAGAAGAAGGCCGCTTTCGCGGCCTTCTTCATGCGTTGCATTCAGCGCGCTGCGCTTGCCACTCGCAATACCTTTGGGGTGACAAAGACCAACAACTCGGCCTTTTCCTTGCTGCGCCCACGCTTCTTGAACAGATTGCCCAGGAATGGGATATCGCCCAGAAACGGCACCTTCGACACGCTTTCACGATCCGTGAATTCGTAGACACCACCGATCACTACCGTCTCGCCATCACCCACCAATACTGCCGTATTGACTTCCCGACGGTTAATTTCCGGCACTGTACCGTACTGCGGCAGGTCGATAAATCGCGCAACCTCATCCTTTTTGACATTCATATTGAGGAAAACGCGATTGTCGTTCGTAATCGTCGGCGTGACCTTCAGTTCGAGCAGGACTTCCTTGAACTGCACATTGGCCTGGGATCCAGCACCTGCACCGGCCCCGCTAATGGTTACATAACCAATTTCTCGACCCTGCTTGATCACGCCTTCGCGCTGGTTTGCAGTTACGATACGGGGATTGGAGACGACTTCGCCACGCCCTTCCTCCTGCATTGCTGACAGCTCGATATCCAGATTAAAGTTCGAACCCAACAACGTGTAGGCCAATCCAGCCGCATTGCTATTGGTGAACCCACCAGCACCCAGATCAATATTTAAGCCCGAAGGGAACAAAAATGCTGGCAACGTACTACTGGTACCGGGGGTTGTGGGCGTCCGAGTGTTATTAATCTCATTATTTCGCTGAGCCAGCGTATTCCGGTAATTATTCGTACTTTCAAGCGAGCCACTTAGAATTCCACGCCCAGTTGCACCTGAAATTCCGAATCTCGCACCTAGATCCCGCGCAAACGTATCTGTCGCGATCACGATCCGGCTTTCAATCAGCACCTGATCAACAGGCCGATCGATATGGGAGATCAACTCGCGCATCTGCGCGACCTTCTTCGGAATATCGCTAATCATCAGAGTATTAGTGCGTTCATCGGCCACCAAACGGCCGCGTGGCGAGAGGAAACCGTTGTCCTGCTGACCTGCACCGCCTTGTCCGCCCTGACCGCCGCCACCACCGCCACCGCCACCAATCCCCTTAGCCTCGGTCAGCGCTTTAAAGATCACCGCAGCATTGTGGTAATTGATCTGCACGTAGTCGGTGATCAAATCCTCGCGGTTTTCGATCGCGATGCGAGCGTCTTCCTTGTCCTGCTCGAACTTGGCCAGCTCCGGCTGTGGGGCGACCCACACCACACCACCGTCGCGGCGCTTGTCCAGACCCTTTGCGCGCAGCACGATGTCCAGCGCCTGATCCCACGGCACGTTCATCAAGCGCAGCGTGACATTGCCCTGCACGGTGTCGGAGGCGACGATGTTGAGGTTGGATTCCTCGGCGATCAGCTGCAGCACGGTGCGCACCGGCACGTCCTGGAAGTTGAACGTCACCGGGCGACCGCTGTAGCCGCGCGCTGCAATCTGCGCAGCAGCCTGGGTCACCGCTGCCGAGCTCACGCCGCCGACGGCCGGCTGGCCCTTGCGCGGGGTGATCTCGACCACGTACTCGTTACCGGTCTGATAGGCCAGCGAGTCGAACGCGCCCTTGGTCGACAGCACCAGTTGCGAGCCCGAGCCAGACGGCTTGACCTCCACCCGCTGCACCGGCGTTGCGAAGTCGGTGACGTTGAGGGGGCGCTGCAGTTCCGGCGGCAACTTGGCGTTGCTGATATCTACCAGCACGCTGTCGCCCTGGGTGCGCAGGTCCGGGCTGGCGCCCTGGCCGTCGAACTTCAGGATCAGACGGCCAGCGCCATCTTCGCCGCGTTTGAAATCGATCTTGGACACCGTCAGGCTCGCCGGAGCGGCCTTGGCCGGGTCCTGCGTAGGCTGGGTCAGCGCGGCGGCGGCGAAGGAGCTGCCACTGGCCAGCGCCAGCGCGAACCCCAACGCGCAAGCCTGGAGCATCGCGTGGCGTCGAACCGGACGCAGCCGCTGTGCATTGGAAAACGTCATCGTGCTATCCCCTATCACTTTATTGATCATCCAATGCGAGTGCGGCCGGCCGTTCAAGCCATCCACCCGCACCGTCCGGCACAAGTTCAATCAGCTCGATGCGGTCTTCGTAGACCCCGGTTACCCGGCCATCGCTCTGTCCCAGATACACACCCGGCCGCACCCGGTACGTCACCTTGTCCGGTGCCATCACCAGCGCGATCAGACCCGAGCCGCCTCCAATGGTCCCCACCATGTCGAGGGCGTCGAGCGGGAAGGCTTCCAACGGTTCCTTGCGCCGGTTCGGGTCCGGACGCGTCCCGTTGCTGCCTTCCGCGCTGACCCAGGCATCGCTGAACGGGTCGCGCATCACTTGCGCCGAGTATTCGAAGGTCTCGAACTGCTGCATCACCGGCAGCGGCTCCAGCGGTGGCGCAGGACGCGCACGCACTTCGGCCACCCAGGCTTGCAGATTCGGCGCATCGCCGGGCGTACTGGTCACCCCACGCGTGCACGCCGGCAATACTGCAATTAGCGCCATGCAGGACAGGATCTTGAGCAATTTCATGGTCATTGGCCGCCCTTCTTCGCAGCGTCGGCCGCAGCCTTCTCCTGCTCGGCCATTTCCTCATCGTCCAGATAACGATAGGTCTTGACCGTACCGGACAGCTCCAGCGCACCGCGCGGCGTGATGCCGGCCTTGGCATCCCTGGGCTTGAGGTTGATGTCGTGCATGGTCAGGATCACCACGCGCGGCAGCGAGGCCACGCCGCTGACGAAGGCACCGAACTGGTGGTAACTGCCCACCATGCGCAGAGCGATCGGCTTCTCGGCGTAGAACTCCTTCGGCGATTCCGGACCAGGCTGGAATAACTCGTTCGACAAGCCGCTGGACAGCGCGGTCTGCGAAATATCGATGATCAGATCCGGCATTTCGGTCTTGCTGGGCAGCTGACGCAGCATCTGCTGCAGCACCTGTTCCATCTGCGCAAGCTGCTGCTTGAGCGGCTCCAGATTCACCGCCCGCCCCTGCTGGGTCTCGAACTCGGTGCGCAGCTGGGATTCGGTGCCTTCCAGTCCTTCCAGTTCGTCGCGCTTGCTGCTGATCAACAGGAACCAGGCCAACACCATAATGAACAGGCCGACTACCACACAGAACACGATGCGCGCCTGCTGCGGCCAACCACCGATGTTGTTGAAGTCCAGATCGCTGAGCTTGAATGATTTCTTACTCATGACGCCGCCCCCTCCTGCGGCCGATTGGCAGGCGCCGGCGCTGCCTGCGGTGCAGCTGCAGGTGCGCTCGGCGGCGTTGCTGGCGCAGGCGCCGCTGCCGGAGCAGCAGGCGTCGTACCGGCCGGCGTTGCACTTGGTGCGGCAGTACCCGGCGCAGCCGGATCCACCACCGCGGGCGCGGCGCCGTTCTTGTCAGTCTCGTTCGGGTTGGCCAGCTTGACCTTCAGCGTGAACACGTACGGCAACGCCTTGGTGTCCATCGACGAAGCCGCAGGCTGGCCGGCCGCCTTGTCCTGGCTCTTGGCTTCGATGATCGACAGGTCCGGATTGGTCATCCAACCCGAACCTTCCAGGTTGCGCATGTACGCACTGACGCGGGCATTGGACTGCGAGCGACCTTCCAGGGTCAGGATGTCGCCGTCCTGCTTGATGTTGGTCAGCGCCACGCCATCGGGAATGGTGCGGACCAGCGAATCGAACAGGTGCACCATCTGCGACCGGTTGGCCTGCAGTTCCTCGATCACCTTCTTGCGCGCAAGCAGGCGGTCCTTCTTCTTGTCGAGTTCCTTGATCTCTTCGTTCTGCGCCTTGACCTTGTCGATCTCGGCGGTCAGGAACGCATTGCGCTCGGTCTGGCCGCTGATCTGCGCGTCGTAGTAGAACCAGATCAGCGCCGACAACAACACGCCGCCGAGCGCGGCGAAGCCGAGCATGGAATAGAACTCACGCTCGCGCGCCTTCCGGCGCTCGGCGCGCCAGGGCAATAGATTGATTCTTGCCATCAGTCAAAGCTCCTCAGGGCCAGGCCGGTGGCAATCATCAATGCAGGCGCATCCAGCGCCAGCGCATGGGCCTGAACCTTCGGACCCAGCGTCATCTGCGCAAGCGGGTTGGCGACCACGGTGGTCACGCCCAGCTGCTCTTCCACCATCTCCGGCAGGCGCGACAGCGCGGCGCAACCGCCGGCCAGCACGATGCAGTCGACGCGATTGAACTCGCTGCCCGCATAGAAGAACTGCAGCAAACGGCTGATCTGCTGCACCGTCGCTTCCTTGAACGGCTCCAGCACTTCGACCTCGTAGCTCTCCGGCAGGCCGCCCTGACGCTTGGCCAGGCCGGCCTCTTCGTAGGTCAGGCCATAGCGGCGCATCACTTCGTCGGTGAGCTGCTTGCCGCCGAACACCTGTTCGCGGCTATACAGGCTACGGCCAGAGCGCAGCACGCTCAGCGTGGTCATGGTGGCGCCGATGTCGACCAGGGCGACCACCGCATCGGCAGCCACCGGCAGTTCGCTGGCGACCAGGGCAAAGGCGTTTTCGACCGCGAAGGCCTCCACGTCCATCACCTTGGCGGTCAGACCACCGAGTTCCAGCGCCGATTGGCGCAGCTCCACATTCTCCGAGCGCGAGGCGGCCAGCAGCACCTGGACCATGTCCGGGCTATTGGGCATCGGGCCGAGCACCTCGAAATCGAGATTCACTTCCTCGATCGGGTACGGAATGTAATTGGTGGCTTCCAGTTCGACCTGAGCTTCCAGATCGCTGTCGTCCAGATCGGCCGGCATCGGGATCAACTTGGTGATCACCGCCGAACCGGCCACGGCCGCAGCCGCGTTCTTGGCCTTGCTGCCGGAGCGATTGATGGCGCGGCGAATGGCTTCGCCCACCGCCTCCACTTCGACGATGTTCTTTTCCACCACCGCATTCGGCGGCAATGGTTCCACCGCGTAATGTTCCACGCGAAAACGGTTCCCGCTGCGCGACAGCTGCAAGAGCTTCACGGCAGTAGAACTGATGTCGACACCAATGAGTGGCGACTGACTCTTGGGTAAAAGCCCCACGGTAACTCCCCTGCCGACGGGCACTTGGACGCATGTCTGCGCCCTCGTATTAATAATCAAATTTTAACAGTTGACAAGCCCTTCACGCGCAAGGCAATGACCTCGCGAACGTGACCCCAGTGCTGTCGTCTGCGATCCCCAGAGTTCGGCCCCAGCCAAACTCGGCGTCATCTATACTCTGTGACCAAGAAATCTGCAATCGGAATCTCTCTTACATGCCCCGTATTCGCCGTTGGCTGGGCTGGATCCTGGCCACGCTCGTTGTGCTCGCACTGCTCGGCGCTATTGCTGCCGGCGGCCTGTATTACGCCATTTCCTCGAAGTTGCCGGACGTGCAGTCGCTCAAGCAGGTCGAGCTGCAGGAGCCGATGTACGTCTATTCCAGCGACGGCCGCCTGATGGCCGTCTATGGCGAGACCCGGCGCTATCCGATCCAGATGAAGGACGTGCCGCTGCGCTTGAAGCAGGCCTTCCTGGCGACCGAGGACGCGCGCTTCTACGAGCACGGGGGCGTGGACTACAAGGGCATCGCCCGCGCGGTGTGGCTGCTGGCCAGTACCGACGCCAAGCGCGTGCCGGGCGGCTCGACCATCACCCAGCAGGTGGCGCGGCAGTTCTTCCTCAGTTCCGAATACAGCTACACCCGCAAGCTGGCCGAGATCCTGCTGGCGCGCAAGATCGAAAGCGAGCTGAGCAAGGACGAGATCTTCGAGCTGTATCTCAACAAGAGCTTCTTCGGCAACCGCGCCTACGGCGTCGGTGCTGCGGCCGAGTACTACTACGGCAAGAAGATGAGCGAGTTGAGCCTGGACGAGATGGCCTCGCTGGCTGGTATCCCCAAGTTCCCGTCCAGCGGCAATCCGATCAGCAATCCCGAGCGCGCGCGCGAACGCCGGGACTACTACGTGCTGCAGCGCATGGCCGACCTGGGCTTCGTGACCCAGGCCGAGTCCGACGCCGCCAAGGCGGTGCCGATGCACGCCAAGCCGCACGAGCCGCCGGTCGAGGTGTACGCCCCCTACGTGGCCGAACTGGTGCGCCAGGAGATGATCGCCAAATACGGCGGCGATGTACTCAACAAGGGCTACCACGTCACCACCACCATCGATTCCACCTTGCAGACCGGTGCCGATGCGGCGATTGCCGAAGGCCTGCGCCTGTACGACCACCGCCACGGCTGGCACGGTGTGGAGCAGCATTTCGATGTTGCCGCCGATGCGGATGCGCCGGCACTGGCCAAGCATCTGTCGGGCGCGTTTACCCAGGGCGGCCTGCGCGCAGTGATCGTGGCGCGCACCAATGCCGACGGCGGCGTCACCGTCGTGCAGAGCGACAAGACCGAGCTGACCCTGCCGGCCAGCGCCAGCCGCTGGACCAACAAGACCCCGGCCAAGTTGCTGACGCGCGGCGACCTGACCCGCATCCGCGCTGGCGAGAAGGACGGCGAATGGATCATCGACCAGCTGCCGCGCGGCCAGGCGGCGCTGGTTTCGCTGGATGCCAACAGCGGCGCACTGCGCGCGCTGGTCGGCGGCTTCAGCTTTGCCGGCAACAAGTTCAATCGCGCCACCCAGGCACGCCGCCAGCCAGGTTCCAGCTTCAAGCCGTTCGTGTATGCCTCGGCGTTCGAGAAGGGCTTCAACCCGGCCTCGATCGTGCTGGATGCGCCGGTGGTGTTCCGCGATCGCCGTGGCAAGACCTGGTCGCCGCAGAACGATGGCGGCGGCTTCCGCGGCCCGATGCGGCTGCGCGAGGCGCTGGTGCAATCGCGCAACCTGGTGTCGGTGCGCCTGCTGGATGCGATCGGCGTCGATTTTGCACGTAAATACATCAGCCAGTTCGGTTTCCAGGAAGCCGAGTTGCCGCCCAACCTGTCGATGTCGCTGGGCACCGCGTCGCTGACGCCGCTGTCGGTGGCGCGCGGCTACGCGGTGTTCGCCAATGGCGGCTCGCGCGTGGACACCTGGATCGTGGACGAAGTGAAAGACCGCGACGGCAATGTGGTGTTCAAGGAAGTGCCAGCGGTGGCCTGCCGCACCTGCGCCTTGCAGGGCGGCACCGCCGCGCCGGTGAGCCAGGTAGTGGACGGGTTCAACTTCGGCGCCCAGGCGCCGGCCACGCCGCCCGCGGCTCCGGCCACCGATACGGCGCCCACGCCAGCAGAAACCGCGCCAGCGGCAAGCGCCGAAACCAAGATCGCGCCGCGTGCCATCGATGCGCGCACCGCTTACCAGTTGGTGTCGATGATGCGCGATGTGGTTCAGCGCGGTACCGGCACGGCGGCCAAGGTGCTGGGACGCGAGGACGTGGGCGGCAAGACCGGCTCGACCAACGACCACCGCGACGCCTGGTTCTCCGGCTTCGGCGGCCCATACGCCACCACCGTGTGGGTGGGCCGCGACGACTTCCGCTCGCTCGGCTATCGCGAGTACGGCGGCAAGGCCGCACTGCCGATCTGGATCGACTACATGCGCGTAGCACTGAAGGACAAGCCGATCGCCGCCAACGACCCGCCCGAGGGCATGACCCAGGCCACCATCAATGGCGCGGTCGAATGGGTCAAGAACGAAGATCTGGATCGCCTGCAGGATTACGACTACGGCCTGCAGGAACAGCAGGACGAGAAGGCGTTCGATATCTTCTGACGGCGGGGAATCGGAAATGGGAAATGGGGAATCGTGACGGCTTGGCTGTCCGATTCCCTAATTTCTTTGCGAGTAACGCAG
Organism: Xanthomonas dyei; assembly: GCF_002939865.1. Lineage (GTDB taxonomy): Bacteria > Pseudomonadota > Gammaproteobacteria > Xanthomonadales > Xanthomonadaceae > Xanthomonas > Xanthomonas dyei. The sequence goes on along the minus strand of NZ_MDEE01000046.1, from coordinate 17,175 downwards.
CCGCGCGATGTGCGAGCAGGCTTGGGGTAGCCAGGCGCGACGCGTCAGGCAGGTCGATTCCGGGCTGCCATCCTTGGCAAGCCGGACACAGCGACGAGGCTATTGGCTGCTCCACGCTACGCATCAGCTTGGCCACCCACGCACGGCCTTGACCGATCTCGTGCGATGCGCCAAACCCAACAGCTGCTCGACCATGCGCCATCGCGACGCGCTACAGACTTGCCTGCCGATGTGCCAGCGTGGCAGCCCACGGCTGATGTATTGCTGCCGAAGCATCGGCCGTGGACTGCGAGACGGAGCGCATCGGCATCGCGCTGCTGCGCCGTTGCCTTAGCGGAATAAGACGTCAGCATTCGCCACGTCTTCATGTGGCTGTTGTAGAGTCGAACGCAGGTTCATCTGGGGAGCCCGGTCATGCATCACGCACGCCAACACGCCGATACGCGCACCCGGGAACGCCGTCATCGGCTCGCCCACGAGGCAGCCAGATTGATGGCCGAAGGCGGTATCCGCGATTTCCACCAGGCCAAGCTCAAGGCCGCCAGCCGGCTCGGCATCCACGACGACGCATCGCTGCCGCGCAATCGCGAGATCGAAGACGCGCTACGCGAATACCAGCGTCTGTTCGCCGGGCCCGACCACGCAGCGCGGTTGCGCCAACGCCGCGAAGCGGCCCTGCATGCACTGGAATTCCTGAGCCCGTTCCAGCCGCGGTTGACCGGCCCGGTCCTGGACGGCACCGCCGATGCCAACGCGCCAGTGCAATTGCAGTTGCATAGCGACGACCCGGACGCGGTGCAGCGGTTTCTGGAAGAACACCGCATCCCTGCCGAGGCGCGCACGCGCCGCCTGCGGCTGGACCGCGAGCGCAACGGCGATTTTCCGGTCTGGCTGTTCAGTGCTGAGGAACTGACCTTCGATCTGACGGTGTTGCCCTACGACGCCTTGCGCCAGGCGCCATTGTCGCAATTGGACGAAAAGCCGATGCCACGCGCCTCGGCTGCACAGCTGCGGCAGTTGCTTGCCGAGCAGGACAACGCCGCTTATCAGCAAAGCAGTTGAGCGGCACGCACCATGCCCGGCGCACTGTCCGCATGCGTGCGTCTCCCCACTGCCCGCCATCTCGTGCAACCGCACCGAGGGCGATAACAGCGGCGCGATGACTGGTTCCAATAATGCCCGGCCCGTCCTGGCTCCTGTAACGGCTCCACGCAACAACGAAAACGCCCCGCAAGTGCGGGGCGTTCGTTTACGCAGACAACTTTGAGCCGATTAACGCTTGGCGCTGTCGGTGTAGTCGCGCTTGTCGTAGCCGGTGTAGATCTGGCGCGGACGGCCGATCTTCATTTCCGGGTCGACCTGCTGCTCCAGCCAATGCGACACCCAGCCGGCGGTGCGTGCGATGGCAAACATCACGGTGAACATTTCCACCGGGATATTGAGCGCCTTGTAGATCAGGCCGGAGTAGAAGTCCACGTTCGGGTAGAGCTTGCGCTGCACGAAGTAGTCGTCCTTCAATGCCGCTTCTTCCAGCTTCAACGCCACTTCCAGCAGTGGGTCGTTGACGCCCAGCTCGCCCAGCACCTTGTGGGTCATCTCGCGGATGATCTTGGCGCGCGGGTCGAAGTTCTTGTAGACGCGGTGACCGAAGCCCATCAGACGGAACGAGGAGTTCTTGTCCTTGGCCTTGGCCACGGCCGACTCGACGTTATCGGCAGTGCCGATCTCTTCCAGCATCTTCAGCACCGCTTCGTTGGCGCCGCCGTGTGCCGGGCCCCACAGTGCGGTGATGCCGGCAGCGACCGACGCGTACGGATTGGCACCGGTCGAACCGACCAGACGCACGGTCGAGGTCGAGGCGTTCTGCTCGTGATCGGCGTGCAGAATGAACAGCAGGTCCAGTGCCTTGGCAACAACCGGGTTGATCTCCAGCGGCTCGCTCGGCACTTCGAACATCATGTGCAGGAAGCGGTCGACGTAGTTCAGGTTGTTGCGCGGATAGCGGATCGGCCAGCCGATCGAGTAACGATACGCCGCAGCTGCCAGGGTCGGCACCTTGGCGATCAGACGGATGGCGGCCTGACGGCGCTGCTCCGGATCGTTGAGGTCCAGGGTGTCGTGGTAGAACGCCGACAGCGAGGCGACCGAACCGGCCAGCATGGCCATCGGGTGCGCGTCGTGGCGGAAACCGCCGAGGAAGTTCTTCAGCGACTCGTGCATCATCGTGTGATGCGTCACCTCGTGGTCGAACTTCTTGAATTCGTCCGCCGTGGGGAGTTCGCCGTTCATCAGCAGGTACGAAACTTCCAGGAAGCTGGATTTCTCGGCGAGCTGTTCGATCGGATAGCCGCGGTACAACAACACGCCGTTGTCGCCATCGATGTAGGTGATGGCCGACTTGCAGCTGGCGGTGGCGGTGAAGCCCGAGTCGTAGGTGAACAGACCGGTTTCTTTGGTCAGCTTGGAAATATCGACGCAATCATTGCCCAACGTGGGCTTGAGAACCGGCAGAACGACCGACTTGTCGCCGGCGTTGAGCGTGACCTGATCAAGATCGGACACTGTGTACGCTCCTTCAGTGGAAGGCGCCTGATCCCACATGGGCAGGCACGTGATGGAAGTCCAAGGCATCGCCTCGGATCACGTCATTATCGCACAGCAGCATTTTGGCCGTCGCTTGGACAGAAGTCGTAGACGCACCTGTCGGGACCACGCAAACGAAGCGCCTACGCCCCAAAAAACAACGGCCGCGCAATGCGCGGCCGTTGTCGGTACAGCCCGTCCTGCAAGTTCAGCGCGCGTAGCGCTTCTGGAACTTGTCGATACGGCCGCCGGTGTCGATCACCTTGTGCTTGCCGGTATAGAACGGGTGCGACGCCGAGGAAATTTCCACCTTGATCAGCGGATATTCCTTGCCGTCTTCCCACTTCACGGTCTCTTTCGAGCCCATGGTGGAGCGGGTCAGAATCTTGAAATCGGACGTCACGTCGTGAAAGACGACGTCTTCGTAGTTGGGATGCACGTTATCTTTCATGGACTTGGCGCCGGGCTGCCTGGATAAGCCGGTTATTATAGCGGCCTCCGCTCGCCCGGCGCAAGGTGGCCCTAGCCGGCCGCCAATGCTGCCCTGACCAAGCCATAGAACTGCTGGCGGTCGTACTCCATCAGCAGATTGGCGTTATCAGGAGCCTGGTCGCGACGGTTCCAGTCCACCACCGTCATGCCGCGGGTATGCGTGCCGGACAGTTCGATATGGACCGGGCGCTGCTCCAGGCGCTGGGCGCCTTCCGGGTGCAGGGCGAACGCCATCGCCAGTGCGTCGGCGGCGTACCAGAACTCGCCACGGCTGTCTTCGGACCATAAACGGGTCTTGCGCGAGATTTCTTCGTAGAAGCGGGCGCAGGCGCTATCGGCCGCCAGCCATTGCTCGACATCGCGATGCAGCAGGCCGTGCGCGATGGTGGCTTCCCAGTCGGCCACGTCGAACTGCGGGAAGCCACGGAACACGATGTGCGCGGCCTCCGGGTCGAAGCCGATGTTGAATTCGGCCGCCGCGGTGATGTTGCCGTGCCCGGTCAACGCCCCACCCATCACCACCAGCCGGCCGACGCGCTGCGGCAGGGTCGGGTCCAGGGTCAGCGCCAGGGCCAGATTGGTCAGTGGCCCCAGGGCGACCAGCAATAGCTCGCCCGCGTAGTCGTGCGACAGGCGCAGGATGGCGAGCGCGGCATGCTCGGCCTCGGCGCTGCGCTTGGCCGCCGGCAGGCCGACATCGCCGAAGCCATCGATGCCGTGCACGTGCGCCGCATCGACCGAGGGGTGCAACAGCGGCTGCGGGCAGCCGGCGTACACCGGCACATCGGCGCGGCCGGCGACCTCGCAGACCTTCAAGGCGTTGCGCACGGTGTGCTCCAGCCCCACGTTGCCGGCCGCGATGGTCAGGCCAACCACCTCGTGACAGGTGTCGTTGAAGGCCATCAGCAGCGCCAGCGCGTCATCCACGCCCGGGTCGGTGTCGATCAGCAGCGGTATCTTTTTTGTCATGGGAGTCGGGATTGGGCAGTCGGGATTCGTTGCAGCATCTTCGCAAGGATCGGCCGGTCACGCGAACGCCCAGGATGGACAGCAGGCAGCAGCCTTTGTTTTTACGATTCCCGATTCCCGATTCCCCACTCCCCGCCACTCAAGCGGCGGCATACCGCACCGCGCTGCCGATCCAGCGTGCGACGACACGGTCGGCGATCTCCGGCGCTTCGGCCAGCAACCGCTCGGCCAGCACCTGCACGCGCGGCAGCAGGCTGGCATCGCGCGCCAGATCGGCAATGCGGAAGCTGGCCAGGCCGGTCTGGCGGGTACCGAGCAATTCGCCGGGACCGCGCAATTCCAGATCCTTTTCTGCAATCACAAACCCATCGTTGGTCTGGCGCATGGTTTCCAGGCGTTGGCGCGCCATCATCGACAGCGGCGCCTGATACAGCAGCACGCAACTGGACGCTGCGGCGCCGCGGCCGACCCGGCCACGCAATTGATGCAGCTGCGCCAGGCCAAGACGCTCGGCGTTTTCGATGATCATCAGCGAGGCGTTGGGCACGTCCACGCCGACTTCGATCACCGTGGTGGCGACCAGCAGATCGCTGCGGCCCTGCTTGAAATCGAGCATGGCCTTCTGTTTTTCGGCCGGCTTCATGCGGCCATGCACGAGCGCGACGCGCACGCCGGGCAACTGCGCCGACAGGGCCTGGAAGGTGACTTCGGCGGCCTGCGCTTCGATGCGCGGCGGGCCAGCCGGTGCGGCCTTGCCCGGCTCCTCGCTTTCTTCGATGAGCGTGCACACCCAATACGCCTGGCGCCCTTCGGCGCAGGCGGCGCGGATGCGTTCGACCAGATCGGGGCGCCGTTCGGCGCTCAGGACAATGGTCTGCACCGGCGTGCGGCCGGGCGGCAACTCGTCGATGGCCGAGACGTCCAGATCGGCGTAGGTCGACATCGCCAGGGTGCGCGGGATCGGCGTGGCGGTCATCACCAGCTGATGCGGCACGCTGCCGGCGCCCGCCCCCTTGTCGCGCAGCGCCAGACGCTGATGCACACCGAAGCGGTGCTGCTCGTCGATGATGGCCAGCGCCAGGTCGTGGAAGACCACCGCTTCCTGCATCAAGGCATGCGTGCCGACCACCACCTGGGCCTGGCCGGAGGCGACCTCGGCCATCGCCGCGGCGCGCGCCTTGCCGGTGACCTTGCCGGCCAGCCAGACGATGCGCACGCCAAGCGGCTCGAGCCAGCCGCGCAGGTTGGTGAGGTGTTGCTCGGCCAGCAGTTCGGTGGGCGCGGCCAGTGCGACCTGCTTGCCCTGCTCCACCGCCAGCATCGCCGCCAGGGCCGCGACCACGGTCTTGCCGCTACCGACATCGCCCTGCACCAGCCGCAGCATCGGCGAGGGCTGCGCCAGGTCGTGCGCGATCTGTTCGAACACGCGTTGCTGCGCGCCGGTGAGCTGAAACGGCAATGCGGCGCGCAAGCGCTGCACCAGCGTGCCGTTGCCGGGCAACACGGGCGCATGAAACCGCTGCAGGGCGATGCGTTGGCGACGCAGGCTGAGTTGGTGCGCAAGCAGTTCTTCGAGCGCCAACCGCTGCTGTGCCGGATGCCCGCCGGCGAGCAGCTGCTGCGGGTCGGTGTTCACCGGTGGGCGGTGCATGGTCAGTAATGCAGTGCGCAGCGAAGGCAGGTGTTCGTCCTGCAGCCAATGCGGCGGCAGCAATTCGAGTGCGGCCTCCGGCGGCAACCGCTCGAGCGCCTGGCCGATGAGTTTGCGCAGCGTGGCCGGGCCGACGCCTTCGAGCACCGGATAGACCGGGTCCAGGCTGTCGCCCAGTTGTGCGTCTTCATCCGCCGCGAGCACGCGGTAACTGGGATGGACAATTTCCCAACCGTTCTGGCCGGGCTTGGGCGTGCCGAACACGCGCACGCGCGTGCCGACCGCAAACTGCGCGACCTGCGCGGCGCGAAAATGGAAGAAACGCAGCACCACGCTACCGTGCGAGGCGTCCGAGATCGCCACGCGCAGCACCGGACGGAAGCGAAAGCCGCGCTCCACCGCCTCCACCCGCCCTTCGATCTGCGCCGGCACGCCGCTTTGCAGCTGCGCGATCGTGGTCAGCCGGGTGCGGTCTTCATACCGCAGCGGCAGATGCAGCCACAGGTCCTGCACGCTCAGGATGCCGCGCGCGGCGAACTTGTCGGCCACTTTCGGGCCGACGCCGGGCAGGCTGGACAGCGGAGCCTGGCCGGCGACGGCCAGGCTCGGCGTGGCGACGCGCGCGCGCGGCACGGCGGGTCGGATCAGTCGCGCCGGATTACCCGAGCACCATCACTCGAGCACCATCACCGCATCGACTTCGAAACCGGCGCCCTTCGGCAGGCCGGAGACTTCGATGGTGGAACGCGCCGGGAACGGGGCCTGGAAGTAGTCCTGCATCACCGCATTGACGGCAGCGAACTGGCCCAGGTCGGTGAGATACAGGCCCAGACGCACGATCTTGTCGAGCGAACCACCGGCGGCTTCGGCCACGGCCTTGAGGTTGTCGAACGCGCGGCGTGCCTGCGCACCGATGTCGCCCGGCACGATCTCGCCGGTGGCCGGATCCAGCGGGATCTGCCCTGAGAAATACACGGTGTTGCCGGCGCGCACTGCCTGCGAGTAAGGGCCGATGGCGGCAGGCGCCTGGTCGGTATGGATGATCTGGGACATGGCGACTCCGTCAACACTGAAAACGAACGCGCATTGTATCGGCGCATGCCGTTGACGGGCGAATGGGAGGATGTGCGGTGACGGCGCGCGGGCGTTGGCTGGTGGCGTAGCGACGGGTTGCGTGGTGGGTTGGGTATCTTGCGGTGATGGTGATGGTGATGGTGGCCGTGGCTGCTTGTTTTCGCCTACGCGCGATGGTTTCGGTGCGGCTGTACGTGTGCGTTGTTGGCGGCTGCGTGACGTGGCGCATGAGGCTGCGCACGTACCCTCATCCGCCCCTGCGGGGCACCTTCTCCCGGCGGGAGAAGGGAACGGCGAGCCCTCACCCGCCCCGAGGGCATCTTCTGCCGATTGGAGAAGGGAAGTGGCGAGCCCCTTTGTTGCTGGGAACGGCTAGGCCCTCTTCTGCGGGAGAGGGTTGGGGTGAGGGTCCGGGCGAAACCACGCCAAGTGAGTGGCGCCATGGCGCGGCAAGCGCTGCGTCGCCGCGATGCTCCAGGGATGCGAGAGATGCCGCGCAGTCGTCACGACGCGCGGATTCGCTCACGACACCGAGGACGCGCAGCCCCACACCGTCCACACCGACTCTGCACAGTCCACACCGACTCAGAAAAACCGACCACGCCTGCGGCAGCGGAACAGTCGCGCCAAGTGTTGCGTCGTGCCGCCGCCCGGGAACGCAGAGACGCGCAACCCAGCAGGATTAGGTAATCGGCGCCGGATTGAACAAGGCCAGATCGTTATGCAGGCGGTGATGCTCGGTCCAGGTGCGCTGGCCGCTGGCCACGTCCAGATAGCGCTGAAACAACTCCCAGCCCAATTGCTCCAGCGTCTTGGCGCCGGTCGCCACGCCGCCGGCGTCGATGTCCATCAGATCGGACCAGCGCTGCGCCAGTTCGCTGCGGGTGGCGACCTTGATCACCGGCACCATGCCCAGGCCGTACGGCGTGCCGCGCCCGGTGGTGAAGACATGCAGGTTCATGCCGGCCGCCACCTGCAACGTGCCGCAAACGAAATCGCTGGCCGGGGTGGCGCAGTACTGCAGCCCGCGTCCTTTGACGCGCTCGCCGGGCGGCACCACGCCATTGATCGGCGAGACGCCGGATTTGGCGATCGAGCCCATTGCCTTTTCGACGATATTGGCCAGCCCGCCCTTCTTGTTGCCGGGCGTGGTGTTGGCGCTGCGGTCGGCCTGGCCGCGCGCCAGGTAGGCGTCGTACCAGGCCATTTCGCGCACCAGCGCCTTGGCCACCTCGGCAGTGGCGGCGCGCGGCACCAGCAGGTGGATGCCGTCGCGCACTTCGGTATTTTCCGAGAACATCACCGTGGCACCGGCGCGCACCAACAGGTCGGCAGCCACGCCCAGACCCGGGTTGGCGGTGACGCCGGAAAACGCATCGCTGCCGCCGCATTGCATGCCCACCACCAGTTCGCTGGCCGGCACGGTTTCGCGGCGACGCAGGTCCAGATGACGCAGACGCTCTTCGGCCATGGCCATGATCGAGCCCACCATGTCGGCAAACCCCAGACTGGCTTCCTGCAGGCGGTAGACGGCGCTGTCGTCGGCGCTGGCATCGTCCGGCAGCAGGCGCTCGGGTGCGAGTTTTTCGCAGCCCAGGCCCACGATCAGCGCCTGCCCGCCGAAGTTGGGGCTGCGCGCGATGTTGCGCAACGTGCGGATGGGGATGATGGCTTCGGGCGCGGTGATCGCCACGCCACAACCGTAAACGTGATTGACCGCCACCACATCGTCGACATTGGGATACTTGGGCAGCAACTCGGTGCGAATGCGCTCCACCGCGTGACCGAGCACACCCACCACGCACTGCACGCTGGTCATGATGCCCAGGATGTTGCGCGTGCCGACGCTGCCATCGCGGTTGCGATACCCCTGGAAGGTGTAGCCCTCCAGGGGCTCGGGTACGGGCGACGCTTGCAGCGACAGATCCAGCGCAGCCAGATCGGGCGCTTCGGGCATGTCCAGCAGGTGCTCGCTCACCCAGGCGCCGCGCGCGATGTCGGCATTGGCGGTGCCGATCACTGCGCCCAGGCGGATCACCGGCGCACCGGCGGGCAGGTCGAACAGCGCCATCTTGTGGCCCTGCGGAATATGTTCGATGGCGGTGAGCCCGTCCGGAAAAGTGGCACCGGCCGGCGCGCCGTCATCGTTGACGACGATGGCGACGTTGTCGCGCGCATGCGCGCGAATGCTGAGCCAACGGGTGGGTTGCGGGGTTGCGGACATCGTGGGGCTACCTTGCAAAACGGGGATGGAGTGCATTACCGGTCGGGGCTGTCGAACTGACGGCGGTACTGCAGGATCAAACGGTTTTCATCGACATTGCGCTGGTAATTGGATCGGAAGGTGCCGTTGAACCAGATGACGCTCACATGCTTGAAGCGCTCGCTCTGGAATTGATAGGTGGTCAAGACATCGCGGGCCCATTCGCGGCCTTCGCCGGCATAGGTTGCCGGCTGTGCATGGTCGCCGCTGATGTAGCGCGCCATGACGCTGAGCCCGGGGATGCCAATGCTCTTGCCATCGATGCTGTAACGCAGCTGCCAGCTGCGCTCGCCGCGTTCGAGAAAGTCGTTGATGAAGGTCCAGTTGAAGACGTTGCCGTCGGTGCCGCCCGGCCAGGGCATCGCGCTGGGGCCGGACAGGCGTTGATAGCCGGCGCCGAATTCCTGCCCACCCGTGCGCCAGGACAGCATGCTGCTGAACATGCGGTTGTCGATCGGCCCGGCACGCGATTGGCCGATGTCATCGGTGCGGAAATAGCGCAGGTCCACACGCAACTGATCCTTGCCGAATTTATGGGTCTGGATCAGGTTGTAGAGCTGCTGCCGGTAGATGTCTTCCATCACCGCGCCCTGATAGCGCAGCTGCGTGCCGGGTGCAACGCTGTAGGTGGCCGAAACCAGATTCAACGCATCCGAATCCGGCGTACCCAGAAAGCGACGGTTCTTGTTGGTCAAGGTGATCGGCACACGCGAGTCGCCATCGCGATACCAGGCGCTGGTGAAGCGGGCCAGCAGCAGATCGAGCTTGGGCACGTCCTTGGATTCCAGCGTTACGCCTTGAAACGTCTCCGGCATGATGCGGGTGATGCTGGCGCGTACCAGCGGCTCGTTGGGGATGAAGCTGCCCCACTTCACTTCGGTTTGCGAGGCGCGCAGCTTGAGCGTGGGTGCCACGCGCGTCAGTGCATGTTGCGCGGTGCCGTCGTCGTTATTGGGCAGCAGGCCGGTGCCGCCTTCGGCGCGGACGCCATCGAGCTTGAAATCGCCGATGCCGAGCAGATCCAGCCCGACCCCGATCGGGCCGTGCGTGTAACCGCTCTTGGCATCCACCACGACGCCCTGCGCCCATTCGGCACGCTTGCCCTGCCCTTCGCCGCTGCGGAAATCGCGGTTATAATAGAAGTTGAGCGCGGTGACCTCGGCCGTTGCGCCATTCCAGAATCCTGCGTCCGGTTCCTGCGCACGCGCACGTCCGCCCGCACTGATCGCCAGCAGCGCCGCGCTGCCGAGTGCCATTACATTTTTCATCGACCAGCTCTCCACCTGCCAGACCTCTTCGACGCAGCCGCTGCATGCCGTGCATTCGGCTGCAGCCACCGCACGGTTAGCGCACCAGGCACGGGCGCTTGTTGTCGAAGGTCCAGTTGGGAATCAAGGCCTGCATCGCGGCAGCATCATCACGCGCGCCCAGGCTCAGACGTTGGTATGTGCGATGCGCCGCTTCCAGCGCATCCATATCGAGTTCGACACCCAAACCGGGCTTTGCCGGCACCTGGATCTGGCCGCCGACGATCTGCAACGGGTAATGGGTCAGGCGTTGGCCGTCCTGCCAGATCCAGTGCGTGTCGATCGCGGTCACCTGCCCCGGCGCTGCGGCGGCCACGTGGGTGAACATCGCCAGCGAAATATCGAAGTGGTTGTTGGAATGCGAGCCCCAGGTCAGGCCCCAGTCGCGGCACAGTTGCGCCACCCGCACCGAGCCTTGCAACGTCCAGAAATGCGGGTCGGCCAGCGGGATATCCACCGACTGCAACTGGATGGCGTGGCCCATCTGCCGCCAGTCGGTGGCGATCATGTTGGTGGCGGTCGGCAAGCCGGTGGCGCGACGGAACTCGGCCATGATCTCGCGGCCGGAATACCCCTCCTGCGCACCGCACGGGTCTTCGGCATAGGCCATCACGCCGTGCATGTCGCGGCACAGGGCGATGGCCTGATCCAGCGACCACGCGCCATTGGGGTCCAGCGTGATGCGCGCCTGCGGAAAACGTTCGTGCAACGCGACAATGGCCTCGATTTCGTCTTCGCCACGCAATACGCCGCCTTTGAGCTTGAAGTCGCGAAAGCCGTATTTTTCGTAGGCCGCTTCGGCCAGGCGCACAACCGATGCCGGCGTCAAGGCTTCCTGGTCGCGCACCGCCTCCCAGTCATCGCGGGCACCGCTGCCGTCGCGATAGTCGAACCCGGTCTTGCGTCGGTCGCCAATGAAAAAGAGGTAGCCCAGCACGTCCACCGCGTCGCGTTGCTGGCCTTCGCCGAGCAGGGCGGCGACCGGTTGATCGAGGAATTGCCCCAGCAGATCCAGCAACGCCGATTCGATGGCGGTCACTGCGTGGATGGTGATGCGCAGATCGAAGGTCTGCAGACCACGTCCGGCGCTGTCGCGATCGGCAAACGCGGTGCGCACCTGATTGAGGATGCGTTGATACTCGGCGATGGAGCGGTCGCGAATGAGCGGCGCTGCCTCGTGCAGCAAGCCGGCGATGGCCGCGCCGCCAGGCACTTCGCCCACGCCGGTGCGGCCGGACGAATCGCGCAGCACCAGCACGTTGCGGGTGAAATACGGGGCGTGCGCGCCACTGAGGTTCAGTAGCATGCTGTCCTGGCCGGCGACCGGCACCACGCGGATGTCGGTGATGCGCGGCGTGGCGCCGATGCTTGCAGGTGCGGTGTGGATATTCATCGAAAATCTCCGAAGACGGTCACAGCGGTGCGGGTACTGGCATGGACGGGCCGCCAGGCGGGGCCTTGAGTTCCACGCGCTTGATTTCGCCCACCACCACCAGATACGACACCACCGCCAGCAAGGCATTGAGCCCGACGAACACCAGCGCCCATTCGAAGGTGCCGGTGGTGGACACGATGTAGCCGATCACGATCGGCGTGGTGATGCCGGCGATGTTGCCGAAGGTATTGAACAGGCCACCGGACAGGCCGGCGATTTCCTTGGGCGAGGTGTCGGCCACCACCGCCCAGCCGAGTGCGCCGATGCCCTTGCCGAAGAACGCCAGCGCCATCAGCCCCACCACCATCCATTCGGCCTGCACGTAGTTGCAGCCGATCATCGTCACCGACATCAACATGCCGACCACAATCGGCGTCTTGCGCGAGACGGTGAGCGAATAGCCACGCCGTACCATGCGGTCGGACACATAGCCGCCCAGCACGCCGCCGATAAAGCCGCACACCGCCGGCAACGAGGCCACAAAGCCGGCTTCCAGGATCGACATGCCGCGCTCCTTGACCAGATACACCGGAAACCAGGTCAGGAAGAAGTACGTCAGCGTGGTGATGCAGTATTGTCCGATGTACACACCCAGCAACATGCGGTTGCACAACAGCTGTTTGGCGTAATGCCACTGCGTGCCCTTGGGCTGGCGACCGGGCTTGTTGCCCTGCTCCATGTCCACCAGCGCGCCGTTGCGCTGGATATAGTCCAGCTCCTGCGCGCTCAAGCGCGGATGTTCGCGCGGGGCATAGATGGTCTTGCGCCACACCAGCGCCAGCAACACGCCCGCCGCGCCCATCACCAGAAACACGTGTTCCCAGCCCCAGGCGTGCACCAGCCAGCCCATCAGCGGCGCGAAGGCCACGGTGGCGAAGTACTGCGCGGAATTGAAGATCGACGCGGCCAGGCCACGCTCGGCGGTAGGGAACCACGCCGCCACGATGCGGCTATTGCCCGGAAAGGACGGCGCTTCGGCAATGCCGACCAGAAAACGCAGCACGAACAACGTGGTGACCGCCCAGGTCACCGGCACCCAGTCGATAAAGCCCTGCAAGGCGGTGAACAGCGACCAGATCAGCAGCGACAGGCCGTACACGCGCCGCGAGCCGAAGCGATCGAGCAACCAGCCGCCTGGAATCTGCCCGGCCACATACGCCCAGCCGAACGCAGAAAAAATGAAGCCCATCTGCAGCGCGTCGATGCCCAGCGCATCCTGGACCGCGGAACCGGCGATGGACAAGGTGGCGCGATCGGCATAGTTGATCGTGGTCACCACAAACAACATCAGCAAGATCAGGTAACGCCTGCGCGGAACCGTCGTTGAACCGACTGTCTTTGAATCGATAGCCATCATCGTTCCTCACCTATGACGATGGAAGCGCACTGCGCTCCGGTACTCCAAGTGGCGCCTGCAGATGGCGCACCGGACCCTCCTCCGGCACGCCTCAGGCATCGTTGCCGCCGCCGCTGTCAGTCGTGTCCCAGCGCGCCATCGACGCGTCGCCACAGCCCGAGCGGGTTGCCGTGCGCCACTGCAGCGGGCAGCAGCGCGGCCGGCAGATCCTGGTAGCAGACCGGGCGCAGGAAGCGATCGATCGCCAGCGTGCCCACCGAGGTGCTGCGGCTGTCGGAGGTGGCCGGGAACGGGCCGCCATGCACCATCGCGTGGCAGACCTCCACACCGGTGGGCCAGTCGTTGACCAGGATGCGCCCGGCCTTGCGTTCCAGCACCGGCAGCAACGCGGCGGCCAGGTCGGTATCGGCTGCATCCATGTGCAAGGTGGCGGTGAGCTGGCCTTCCAGGTGCTCGCTCAGCGCGCGCAGCTGAGCGATGTCCTTGCAACGCACCAGCAGCGAGGAGGCACCGAAGACTTCGGCCTGCAGCGCTTCGTCGGCCAGAAAGGCATCGGCGTCGGTGCCGAACAGTGCGGCCGGGCAGCGACCCGCTTCCGGTGCGGCGCCACGTGCCAGCGTGCTGACCTGCGGATGCGCGGCCAGACGCTGCACACCCTGCGCATAGGCCTGGCCAATGCCTGCGGTGAGCATTGCTGCCGGCGACACCGCGTGCAGAGTTTGCGTGGCCGACGCGATAAACGCATCCAGCGCCGACGAATCGATCGCCAGCAGCAAGCCAGGGTTGGTACAGAACTGCCCCGCGCCCAAGGTCAGCGAGCCGACGAAGGCTTTGCCCAGATCGGATGCGCGCGCCTGCAGCGCCTGCGGCAACAGATACACCGGGTTGATCGCACTCATCTCCGCATACACCGGAATCGGCTCGCGGCGTGCGGAAGCGATCTTGACCAACGCCCTGCCGCCAGCACGCGAGCCGGTGAAACCCACCGCCTTGATGCGCGCGTCGGCCACCAGGTGCGCGCCGATCTCGATGCCGGCGTCGAACAGCAGCGAGAACACGCCTTCGGGCAGCCCGCACTGCGCCACCGCCGCCTGGATCGCACGGCCCACCAATTCGGACGTGCCCGGATGCGCGCTGTGCGCCTTGACCACCACCGGGCAACCGGCCGCCAATGCCGACGCGGTATCGCCGCCGGCCACCGAAAATGCGAGCGGGAAATTACTGGCGCCGAACACCGCCACCGGCCCCAGTGCGATATGCCGCTGGCGCAGATCCGCGCGCGGCAATGGCGTGCGTTGCGGCAGCGCGGGGTCGATGCGGGCCTGCAGCCAGCTGCCTTCGCGCACCACGTTGGCGAACAGACGCAGCTGGCCAACGGTGCGTCCGCGCTCGCCTTCCAGACGCGGGCGCGGCAGGCCGCTTTCGTGCATGGCACGTTCGATCAAGGCATCGCCCAACGCCAGAATCTGCTCGGCGATGGTTTCCAGAAAAACCGCGCGCGCTTCCAGCGACGTTTCGCGGTAGGTGTCGAACGCCGCCTGCGCCAGCGCGCAGGCCTGCTGCAGATCCTGTGCGCTCACCGAGCCGAACGCCGGCCGCAATGCCGCGCCGCTGGCCGCATCCACCGCATGAAATTCCGCGCCGGCGCCGCGCACGCCGCGCTGCCCGATCAGCGATTCGCCCTTGATGGTCTGCATCAGCGGCGGCCTCCGATCAGTTGTTTGAGCTGGGCGAATTCGTCTTCGTTGAGGTCAGCCAATGGCGTGCGTACCGGACCGGCCGGGCGGCCGACCGCGCGCATGCCGGCCTTGACGATGGACACCGCATACCCGGCGCGACGATTGCGCAGCACCGTGTACGGCAACACGAAGTCATTGAGCTCGCGATAGATGGTGGCGTGGTCGCGCGCGCGCACCGCCGCATAAAACGCCAGCGCCCACTCGGGCAGGAAATTGAAGATGGCCGACGAATACGTGGTCACGCCCATTTCCAGATACGGCAGCGCGAAGGTTTCGGCGGTGGGCAGGCCGCCCACGTACAACAGCCGGTCGCCCAGCCGCGCATAGATGCGGGTCATGCGATCCACATCGCCGATGCCGTCCTTGTAGCCCACCAGGTTGGGGCACCGCTCGGCCACGCGCGCCAGTGTCACATCGTCGAGCTTGGCGTTGGCGCGGCCGTAGACGATCACGCCCAGGCTGGTCGCCTTGCAGACGCGCTCGACATGGTCGGCCACGCCGTCGGCATCGCACTCGGTGAGGTACGGCGGAAACAGCAGGATGCCGTCGGCATCGTTGCGCTCGGCGGCCTGCGCCATCTCGATCGCAATCGCAGTGCCATAGCCGGCCGGGGCGATCACCGGCATGCGGCCGGCAGTCTCGGCGACGGCCGCGCGCACGGCGCGGTTCACTTCGTCCAGCGTCAGCGAAAACAGCTCGCCGGTGCCGCCCGCCGCAAACAGGCCGGCGGCCGGATGCGAGGACAGCCAGTCCAGATTGCTGCGGTAGGCGGCCTCGTCGAAGGCCAGGTCGGCATCGAAATGGGTCACCGGAAACGACAACAGCCCGGCGCCAAGCGCTTGGGCCATTTCGGACGGGGTGTATCTGCTGCTCATCGGACAAACGCTCCTGGGCGGGGGATGCGGTTGATCCTAGAAACGCAGATCGTTGCCGGTCCAAACCAAAGGACGTATTGTTTGATACACAAGTTGAATCAATCGCATCACAGACCGAAGTAATGCGCCGCAAATGGCTGCTTTGCAACGCTTTTTCGACGCGACGTAATGATGGATGGTTGCGTAAGCCATCGTCCTTTCTGGCCGGGCGTGGCCTATTCATTCGTGCTGGCCGCGCCGGGATGTTGCGGGTGCAGCATTCAATTCCCCTGTTTTGCAACGCGAGGCCCTCCCGGCATGTTCGATCTGCAGCAACTGCGTTGCTTTGTCGCCGTCGCCGACGAACTGCACTTCCGGCGCGCGGCCGAGCGCCTGAACATGACCCAGCCGCCGCTCAGCCGGCAGATTCAGCTGCTGGAACACAGCGTCGGCACCGCGCTGCTGGAGCGCAACAGCCGGCATGTGCGACTGACCCAGGCTGGCCGCAGTCTGCTGGCCGAAGCGCGCGCGATCTTGCGCATGGCCGAGAATGCCGGGCTACGTGCGCGCCGGATCGGCACCGGCGATGCCGGCAGTGTGTCGGTGGGCTTCACCGCCGGTGCCAGTTACCGCTTCCTGCCCGAGGCCATCGCGCGGTGGCGCAGGCAAGCCCCGGATGTAGACCTGCAACTCAAGGAGATGGTCAGCCTGGCGCAACTGGACGCGCTGGACGCCGGCCGGCTGGATATCGGCCTGCTGCGCCCACCGATCCAGCGCCAGGGTCTGCACAGCCGCTGCGTGGCACGCGAACCGCTGATCGCCGCGTTGCCGGAAGACTCGCCACTGGCGCAACACGACAGCCTGCGCCTGCAGGATTTCGACGGGCAGCCGCTGGTCAATTACGCACCCGATGAAGCGCGCTATTTCTACGATCTGCTGGCGCAGTTGTTCGGTGCGCGCGGCATCGCGCCGCGCTCGGTGCAGTACGTCAGCCAGATCCACTCGGTGTTGGCGCTGGTGCGCGGCGGCATGGGCATGGCACTGGTGCCCGAAGGCGCCAGCGGCCTGCGTTACGCCGGCATCGTGTACCTGCCGCTGCGCGATGAAACGCCTGCCACGCCGGTGGAGCTGCATCTGGTATGGAAGCAGGACAACGACAACCCTGCGCTGCGTCGGTTGATCGCCTGATCGCCTGAGCCGGGCAACGCGCTTGCGCTGTCACACGGCCGCTGCAGCGCATCCACTGCCAAACGCGTCGATCCGGTTTAGAGCGGCTAAGGAACCTCTGAACAAAGCACGGCAGATGCGCGACACTACCCGCCTCGTGTTGAGGAATCATCCATGCAACTGACGTTCGGTGACGCTGAGGGCCTGGGCAAGCGCAAGCAGACCCGGCGCGAGATCTTTCTGGCCGAGATGGAGCAGGTCGTTCCGTGGCAGCAATTGCTCGG
>NZ_MDEE01000045.1 GCF_002939865.1 Xanthomonas dyei | reverse complement strand
ACGCTGGCTAGAACGCTTGCGCACCCTGCCCGACGCAGTGCGCGAGCAGATGAGCCTGGTACCTTAAAAACGTGGGGATACCTAAGAACCTGGATGGCTTACGTACCTTGGATGCCAAGGCCACGACCAGCGTGCGGCTAAGCGGCAATCTATCCCCAACATCCACAGGCAGTTCGGTCAGCGACATCAAAGTCTATGACGCTGCCGGTACCGTCCATACGCTCAAGATCAATACTGCTGCGCCGGTTGCATCGGTCGGAGCGGGTCGTACTTATCGCGTCACCGTGACCGACGAATCCGGCGCACAAGTCGGCAGCGGTGATCTGCGTTTCAGCACCAGCGGTATGCTCGAGACGGGCTCCGGAACGCTCGAGGTCACGCTTTCGGCAGGCTCAGGCAGTCAGAAGGTCTCGCTTGGCTTCGGCACGCCAGGCACATTCACCGGAACGACCAGTCTGTCCGGTCTGACCGACAGTCTGACCGCCACCGTGGAGGACGGCAGTCCCGTGCTGGGCATCAATGCACTGGCATTCGACAACAAGGGCATCCTCCAGGTCACTTACAGCTCGACCGAAAAACGCCGGGGCGCTCAGCTTGCACTGGCGGCATTTCAAAGCGAGAGCACGTTGGAGCTCTCCAGTGGACGCATGCTGTCGGACGTGGAAAGTCAGCGCAGTGAGCTTGGTCGTGCCGGCTCCAGCGTCTTCGGGAGCATCCAGGGTGGCAGCCTGGAGATGTCGAATATCGATCTGACGCAGGAATTCGCCGACATGTTGATCATTCAGCGCGGCTATCAAGCCAGTTCGCGAGTGATGACAGTCAGCAATGAAATGATCGAACAGCTCTATAACAGCACACGGGGTGGTTGATCAATGAAACGTCTTGGTTGGATACGTCCTGCCACTGCCCAGAGCTTATGCGAGACCCTGGAGTTACGCTTGGTCGCCTGGCTCAAAGAATGGTCGGCCTCACAAGATCAGGTTGACCAGCGCCCGCGTGTTGCCGTCATGCAAACCGTTGAAGATTCTCTGGATACAGTGCACTGGCGGATCGCTACCACCAATGTCGGAGGACTGTTTGGTATTCGGCTACGTAGCGCGTCGTGCTCGGCACTTGGTGCGGAGTTGATGGGCTTATCCAGCGCCGCTGACACGCAGTTATGTGGGAGTGTGGGTGAGGATGCGCTGCAAGCGCTGCTAGACGCACTTGTAGGCAACCACATTTCCGACAGCGTGGGACGCAGCCAGCAGATCGATAACGATCGCTTCGCACCTCGCCATGGCGCTTTTCGTGCTACCGCGCACTGGGACGCGTTTGAGGTCGAAGTGATCGCTGATGCGGTCTGGTGTGCGTCGGAGAGTGACAGTATCGATCGAACTGTTCGTTCTGAGCTGACGTCACGTCATGCCGCGCTGCTCAATCAATCTGTTGGTCTGGATGCCCAGCTGATCGTGGGTGAGGTAGAGCTGGGCGAGGTGTCGACGCTGCGTATCGGCGAAGTTCTGATTGTCGACAGCGACGCGCACGCACCGCTTCATCTAATGAATGGAAACCAGGTCCTTGCCGCTGCGCGCTTGGTCGTTGTGCAAGGCCAGCGCGCACTTGAATTGCATTGAATAACAGATCTGATCAAGGACACGACGAATGAAGATGGAAACTAATACCGTAGCGCGCGATCTCTCGATCTTCGGTCACGTCAAGGCAAAGCTGGTAGCGCATGTCGGGCACGTAGAAATGAGCGTCGATGAGATCATGGCGCTTAAGCAGAGCGACGTGGTGACGCTGGAGGAGGCATGCGACGCACTGGTCACCCTCATGCTCAATGGCAAGGCAATTGCCAGAGGCGAGCTAATGGCTGTCGGCGACAAGCTCGGCGTCCGGATTCAAGAATTACTCTGAGCTAAGACATGCCGACTGCCATTCCCTACCGCGGCGATACGGTTCTCAGCGCCGCGACGTTTAGCCCAGCGCTTATCTGGACCACCGTTTTACTGACGGTGTTCGTCGCTGCTCTGTTATTACTGAAGAAGAAAGGAATGCTCGCGCGTTGGCAGGGCGGCGCTAGGATCTCCACTGCAGTTGGCAGCATCGTAAAACGTGCAGAGTATCGGGTCAGTCGCTCTACGGTTGTGTACCTGCTTGAGATCGAAGGCGAGAGCGTGCTGGTCACTGAGTCCAGGCATCAGGTTGGGATCCAACGTCTTGCTGCGGCCACAGAGGTATCAAAGTGACCCGGCGGAACGTGTATCGCCAGCTGCTGACTGGAGTTGTCGGTTTAAGCCTGATGCTTGTCGCCTCAGCGGTTTGCGCAGATCCGTTGAGCGATGCACTGAGCGCCGCAGGCAAACAGGAATTCTCTTCTACGCTGCGCGTTTTTGTGCTGATGACGATGCTCTCGTTCATTCCGGTCATCCTGATCGGCATGACATGCTTTACACGCATCATCGTTGTACTGGCCTTGTTGCGACATGCGCTAGGCATTCCACAAACACCACCTAACAGCGTACTGATTACGTTGGCGATGTTATTAACGTTGTTCTCGATGGGGCCGGTGCTGGACAAGGTTCAGCGGGATGCGCTGACGCCTTATCTTGCAGATCAGATTACTGCAACCGAAGCGGTGTCCCTTGCCACGCCATCGTTGCGCGACTTCATGGTGCGTCAGACACGCGAGTCGGATCTACTCGCAGTTAGCGAAATGGCCCGTGTCGCGCCGCCAAAGACCGTTGAAGAGATCCGTTTTACGCATCTTGCCGCAGCCTTCATTCTGAGTGAGCTGAAAACCGCATTTCAGATGGGATTTGTCATTTTTCTGCCGTTCCTGATGATCGATCTGGTGGTTTCCGCAATATTGATGGCGCTCGGCATTATCATGCTACCCCCTGCAACCGTTAGCCTTCCCCTCAAGCTTCTGCTATTTATTTTGATCGATGGATGGGTGCTCGTTTCCCGGACGTTGTTGGGCAGTATTTGGTCCTGACACGCCATGGACAAGGAGGCCCTTGTTGCCGAGCTTTGGAGGCGATTCAAGACAGAACACGATCTGCAGGCGAGAGACTTCCTGGTGACGGAGTATTCGCCGTGGGCGCGGATAGTTGCCGCCGACGTGTATCGCCGTGTCGGCCGTCGCGATCTGGACTGGGCGGATCATGTGCAAAATGCACACATCGGAATGCTGGAAGCGATGAGCAGGTACGACCCGGCTCGGTCGATTCCTTTTACGCTGTATGCAAAACGACGCGTGCGGGGAGCAGTATTCAACGGCGTACGCCAGCATAAATTCTCTCGCCGGATTGAAGACCCTATCGATACCTTGGCCGATGACATCGGCAGCCTCGATGGCTTCATCGGTGCGATTGTGCAGATCGCGACCCAGCATTTGGTGGAGCAGGCAACCGATGCTTGGCCCGGTCAGGCCATCGCAGAGGAGCAGTCTCGAAGCGTTTTGGCTCATGCGATGTTGCATTTAGCTCCACGCACGCGTGACATCTTCATGTCTTATTACTACTTGCATAAGCCCTTTGTACAGATCGCAAACGAGCTTGGCGTGACCAAGGGCAGGGTGTCCCAGCTTCACTCCCAGGGACTTGAGATCCTGCGCTCAAATCTCCGGCAGAATTCGTTTCAGTTAGGCGATTTTTTGTAGCGTCTGCTAGCCCTGTCCTGGCGACACGGGACCGTCTCGGTGATCCGGTCACATACACTGCTTGTAAAGATCGCGTTGTCTGTCGTATGCATTGGTTGGCATTCATGGTTATCTTCGAGGTCAGGTTCTCGGTTTGGCGTTTTCTTCGCCCCGAACTCGACATCAGGCACACATCTCTCCTGCCAAGCTGGTTGCTCAATACACTAGCGGAGCTGCATCGTGGCGAAGAAGAAGACGGTGGCGCGGTTTCTGGCCGAGACGCTGCAGAGCGCGGGTGTGGGGCGGATCTGGGGCGTGACCGGCGACAGCCTCAATGGCTTGACCGATGCACTGCGCGAGATGCAGACCATCGAGTGGATGCATGTGCGCCACGAAGAAGTCGCCGCATTCGCCGCAGGCGCCGAGGCTGCGGTGACCGGCACCCTGGCGGTGTGCGCCGGGAGTTGTGGGCCGGGCAATCTGCACTTGATCAACGGCTTGTTCGACTGCCATCGCAGCCGGCAGCCGGTGCTGGCGATCGCCGCGCATATTCCGTCGTCCGAGATCGGTCTGAACTATTTTCAGGAAACCCACCCACAAGAGCTGTTCCGCGAGTGCAGCCACTTTGTGGAGCTGGTGACCAATCCGGCGCAGCTGCCGGAAGTGCTGCATCGTGCGATGCGCACGGCCATCCTGCAGCAAGGCGTAGCGGTGGTAGTGATTCCCGGCGATATCGCGTTGCTGGAGGTGGACAAGCATCTGTCGAGCGCATGGCCTGCCCTGCGCGCGCCGCGCGTGCTGCCTGCGGCCGAGGATGTGCAGCAGTTGGCCGAGCTGTTGCAGCAGAGCAAGGCGGTCACCTTGTTGTGCGGCAGCGGGTGCGCAGGCGCACACGATGCGGTGGTGGCGCTGGCAGATAGGCTGGGCGCGCCGATCGTGCACGCGCTACGTGGCAAGGAATATGTGGAATGGGAGAACCCGTTCGATGTCGGTATGACCGGCTTGATCGGCTTCAGTTCCGGCTACCACGCAATGCTCAACTGCGACACCTTGATCATGTTGGGCACGGATTTCCCGTATCGGCAGTTCTATCCCAAGGACGCCACCATCGTGCAGGTGGACCGCGACCCCGGTGCCTTGGGACGGCGCACGCCGCTGCAGCTGGGCATTGCGGCGGATGTGGGCGAAACCATCGCGGCCTTGCTGCCGCAGTTGCAGCGGCGCGAAGACCGCCGCTTCCTGGAGAAATCGCTGGAGCACTACCGCAAGGCGCGCGAAGGGCTGGATGACCTGGCAGTGCCGGCCGATCCTGGTGAGCCGTTGCATCCGCAGTTCGTGACCCGACTGATCAGCCAGATTGCCGATCAGGATGCGGTGTTCACTTGCGATGTCGGCACGCCCACGGTGTGGGCGGCGCGCTATTTGCGCATGAATGGCAAGCGCCGTTTGCTGGGGTCGTTCAACCATGGCTCGATGGCCAATGCGATGCCGCAGGCGCTGGGCGCGCAGGCGGCGTTCCCCGGGCGGCAGGTGATTGCGCTATCGGGCGATGGCGGCTTTGCGATGTTGATGGGTGATTTCATTTCATTGGCGCAGTTGAACCTGCCAGTGAAGATCGTGGTGTTCAACAATGCCTCGCTGGGCTTTGTGGCGATGGAAATGAAGGCTGCCGGTTATCTGGATACCGGCACCGAGTTGCGCAACCCGGATTTTGCCGCGATGAGCAATGCGATGGGCATCCTGGGCATCCGCGTGGACGAATCGTCGCAGCTGGAGCGTGCGTTGCGGCAGGCCTTTGCGCATTCCGGTCCGGCGCTGGTGGATGTGCGCATCGCCACGCAGGAGTTGGCGGTACCGCCGGCGATCAAGCTCGAACAGGCCAAGGGCATGGGCCTGTACCTGCTCAAAGCGGTGATGAGCGGGCGGGGCGATGAGGTGATCGAGCTGGTCAAGACCAACCTGCGCTAACGCGACCAGTTCTATCATCGGCCGCCCTTGCCCGGATCGCTTGCATGCCACGTTCGCTACTGCGGCAATTGTTGCTGATCTGGGTGGTGATCGTGGCCGCCTGCCTGGGCGTGGCCACGATGTTGTATGGCCTGTATCGCCAGACCGAAGGTGTGCGGTTGGAAGACGCGCGGCAACAGTTGAGCGGGCAGTGCATGCGCATCGTGCAGCGCTATGCCGGCGCAAGCGAGGCCGCGCGCAGCGGCGACAACGGCGCAGGCTTGGCCGCGGTGGTGGTGCAATTGGTGCTGGCCGATGCGCCCGGCGTGGAAGGCGGCGTGTGGAATGTGGACAAGGGTTTCATCGCCTATGCCTACCCCACCTATGACGGCAGCGATCACAAGACCGATATCCCGGCAGCCGAGTGGACAACCATCGTGGGCACCGCGCGGCAAAGCGCGCAGGGACGCAAGACCGTGCAGTTCCGCCGCGATGGCAGTCGCGAGGTGCTGCTGATCAGCGCCTGCCCGTTGGCGGCCGGCACCGCGGCGTGGACCATGTCGCGGGTACCGGCGAGCAGTTCGGATGCGTGGCGGTCGCTGGTGGTCGGCATGGTGTTGATCTTTGCGATGGTCGCGGTCTCGGCCATTGCGCTGGGCGTGGTGGTGCGGCGCTGGAGTCAGCGTCTGCAGAAGATTCAACACGCATTGGCGGCCGATACAGAGATGCCGCGGATTCCGCACACGGGCGCGCCCGAACTCGATCGGCTTGGCGCTGCGGTGACGGGTTACGCGCAGCGCACTGCGCAGGCGCTGGCGCAGACCCGCAAGCTGGCCGACGAGCTGTCGCGGCACGAGCGGCTTGCCGCGCTCGGGCGCATGACTGCAACGGTGGCGCATGAAATCCGCAACCCCATCGCCACCATGCGGCTTGCGGTGGAAAACGAGATCGCACGCCGCGATGTCACTCCCGACGATGCCGCGCATGGCGCGCTGATGCTGGCGCAGATCCGACGTCTGGATGGCGTGGTCGAAAGCCTGCTCGGCATGGTGCAGCCGATCCGCCTGCAACTGGAGACAGTGGTGGTGCAGGACTGGCTGAAGGAGCTGCTGGATCCCACACTGTTGCCGCACACCGCGCATCAATTGCAGCTGCAGGTGCCGGATGCGCCGCTGCAGTGGTCACTGGATCCGCAGCAACTGGGGCGCGCATTGCACAATCTGCTGCGCAATGCGTTGCAGCACGCCGACCCAGGCACGCAGATTGTTATGTGTGCGGAGCAGCGCCAAGGCATGTTGCATTTGCAAGTGAGCAATCACGGTGCGCCCGTACCCGAGCCGATTGCGGCGCAGCTGTTCGAACCGTTCGTCAGCGGCCGCAGCGACGGCAATGGGCTGGGGCTGGCACTGGTGCGCGAGATCGCGCGCGCGCACGGCGGCCAGGCGCACTACATTCATGCCGATGGCATGACGCATTTCAATGTGGAGCTGCCATGGCGCGCATCCTGATCATCGACGACGACGCAGCATTTCTCGCCACCTTGCAGGCGACGCTGCGCTCGCTCGGGCACAGCGTGATTGCCGCAAGCGACGGCGCGCAGGGGCTGGCGCAGTTGCGCGAAGGCGGTGTCGATCTGGCGTTTGTGGATTTCCGCATGCCTGGCATGGACGGGATCGAGGTGTTGCGCGCGCGGGCGGGCGATGCACAGGCGGCCCAGGTGCCGCTGGTGATGCTTACCGCCCATGTGTCCAGCGGCAACACCATCGAGGCGATGACGCTGGGTGCGTTCGATCATCTGGTCAAGCCGGTGGGGCGTGCCGATATCGTCGATGTGGTGGAACGTGCGTTGCTGAGCCGCGCCGATGCTGCAGCCGACGAGCCGCCGATCCCGCTGCCTGAAGAAGACGATGCGCTGGTCGGCCACAGCCCGGCGATGCGCACCGTGCACAAGCGCATCGGCCTAGCGGCCGCATCGGACTTGCCTGTGCTGATCACCGGCGAGACCGGCACCGGCAAGGAGTTGGCCGCGCGTGCATTGCATCGCGCCAGTGCGCGCGCGAATGCGGCGTTTGTGGCGGTCAATTGCGCGGCCATTCCGTTGGAGTTGATGGAGAGCGAGTTGTTCGGTCATCGCAAGGGCGCCTTTTCCGGTGCGACCAGCGACCGAATCGGCCTGATCCGCGAGGCCGATGGCGGCACCTTGTTTCTGGATGAAATCGGCGACATGCCGTTACCGATGCAGGCCAAGCTGCTGCGCTTCCTGCAGGAAGGCGAAGTGACGCCGCTGGGCGGCCGCGGTGCGCAGAAGGTGGACGTGCGCGTGCTGGCGGCCACTCATCGCGATCTGGCCGCGTGGGTGGCCGCCGGGCAGTTCCGCAGCGACCTGCGTTACCGCTTGAACGTGGTGCCGATCGAGCTGCCGCCGCTGCGCGAGCGTGGGCAGGACATCGTGCTGCTGGCCGACTACTTTCTGCGCACAGGGCAGGGCAGTGCACGCGCGCTGTCGCCGGCCGCGCAGGCGCGCGTGCTGGCCTACCCGTGGCCGGGCAATGTGCGCGAGCTGCGCAATGTCATGCAGCGTAGCCAGGTGCTGGTGCGCGGGCGCAGCATCGAGGCGGACGATCTGGACGAGGCGCTCGGCGACCTCGCGCCGCCGCAGGCGCCGCCGGCGGCTCCGGAAATGCAGCTCCCCGAAGCGGTGGCGCGGCTGGAGAAACAGATGATCCAGGATGCGCTGTCACACAGCGGCGGCAATCGTGCCGAGGCCGCACGCCGGCTCGGCATTCATCGGCAGCTGCTGTACCGCAAGCTCGACGACTACGGCTTGCAGTAGGCGCGCGGGCTGGCGCCTGCAAGGCTGTGCGGATGGGTGACGAACCGGTGCCGATCGAGTGGTTCGCCCGCCTAGCCCGATTGCCGGCAGGACGTTGCAAACATTAGACGCGGACGCAGCCTGCAATCGCGAACGCCGGCCTTCGAGGCTGCCCGGACAGGGGACACCGCAGCGCAGGTGTCTGAAAAACGGACAACGCTGGATGAAATGCAGACATCTTAGGTGCCCTGTTCAAGGCCATCAGCCTTGAAAAACAAGGCTTCCCGAGTTGGCACGATGTCTGCGTTGTACGCATTGCGAGCGGCACTCCTGCCGCGCTGGAGACATCACATGCTTCGTCAGACCGTACTTGCTGTTGCATTGGCCTACAGCGTGGCTACCGCGGCGGCGCAGGTTCCGCCGCCGCCTGCCGCGCCGGTCGCACCGCGTCCGCCGGTGGGCACGCCGCCCCCACCGCCGCCCATGCCGCCTGCGCCGCCGGCACCGGTGGCCGCCACGCCGGTGCAGGTCAGCGGCACCGTCGAGCGTTTCATGCTCAATCCCAACGGCGACGTGGACGGGCTGTGGTTGCGCGACGGCACCCAGGTGGCGTTTGCACCGCATCTGTCCGCTGACCTACAGGCAGCCGTGCGCCGCGGCGATGCGGTGAGCGTGCAAGGCTATCGCCTGGGCGACTTGCCGGTACTGCGTGCCAGCAGCATCCGCTCCACGCGCAGCAAGCGCGAGGTGGTGGACCGCCCGCCGTTGGCCGGCGACATGCCGCCGCCCGCGCCTGCCGCACTCACGCCGTTAACAGCGGACGGACGCATCGAGCGCCTGGTCTACGGCCCGGGCGGCGAAACCAACGGTGCATTGCTGAGCGACGGCACCGTGGTGCGGATGCCGCCGCATCTGGCATTGCAGTTGAGCGGCCTGCTGCGTACTGGAGCACCGCTGAGCGTGCGCGGGTTCGGTGTCGCCACCGCGGCCGGGCGCGCGATCGAAGCCACCGCAGTGGGTCGCGACCGCGCGTCGCAGCGTGCGTTGTTCGTTCCTCCGCGCCCGGATGGTCCGCTGCCGCCGCCACCGCCGCAGGCACCACCCGGGCCGCCCGTGCCGCCAGCGGCCCTACCGACACCGCGCTGACGCAAGCCGCCGCCGCGAACGCGACGGCGGCGCCCACCCAGACCTTCGTTTACGCGCCTCCGCCATGCCACCCGCGTGGCGGCGGGCGCGGCTTGCCGGCCTTGGCCG
The DNA here is from genome assembly GCF_002939865.1 of Xanthomonas dyei. GTDB lineage: Bacteria > Pseudomonadota > Gammaproteobacteria > Xanthomonadales > Xanthomonadaceae > Xanthomonas > Xanthomonas dyei. Next base: position 23,576 of record NZ_MDEE01000045.1, on the reverse strand, counting down.
GTCCTACCTAGTTGGAGTCCACAATGCATTGGGTCGATCCTGATTTCCTCCCTGAAACCCGCGGCACCCTGGCGCGTTTTCTGCTCAATCCCAAGGCCGATATCGACGGCCTGCTGCTCACCGATGGCACCGAAGTACACACGCCGCCGCATCTGTCGGCGGCCTTGCTCAAGGCGCTCAAGCCCGGCAGCGCATTGACCGTGCGCGGCCTCAAGCCACGCGATGTGGACATGCTGGTGGCCCTGGCGATCGACCCAGACGGCGGCAAGCGCATCCTCGACGAGGGCCCGCATGGGCCGCATGCCAAGCCCAAGCCCAAGCCCAAGCCCAAACCGCCGGCCGGCAAGCCGCCCAAGCCGCAGCTCACCCAGCACGCCGGCACCATCGCGCGGCTGCTGCATGGCCCGCACGGGCAGGTGCATGGCGTGCTGTTCGACGACGAAGTGACGGTGCGGTTTCCGCCGCATGTCGGTGCCGACTTCGCCAAGCAGCTGGTGGTCGGCAAGCCGTTGGTGGTCGAAGGCGACACCAAGGCCACACCGCATGGCGTGTTGATCCACGCCCATGCGCTGGGCAGCAAGGCTGCTGCGTTGAAGCAGATCGACCATCCGCCGCATGGCCCGGGCGCGCACAAGCCCAAGCACTAGGCGCCGCAATGTGCCCGCTGCGCTGCAATGAGACAGGCGTCATCGGCGTTGCCCTGCAGGCAGGCCGTGCAGGGCAACACGCAGCAGGGCGATGCGCATGAGCACGTCGACCCGACCGCGTGGCACGCGCGCGCTGGAAGCGCTGCATTTCAGCGTGGCCGATGTCCAGGACGGGCTGGGGCCGTTTTTGAGCGTGTTTTTGCAGTCCAAGGGCTGGTCGGTGGGCGCGATCGGCACGGTGATGAGCGTGGGCGGCATTGCCGGCATGCTCGCCACCACGCCGGCCGGCGCATTGGTCGATGCCACCCGGCGCAAGCGCGCCGTGGTGGTGGTCGGCTGTCTGGCGATCCTGCTCGCCACCGCGTTGATCTGGCTAAGCCCGACGCCTTCCGGCGTGGTCGCTGCACAGATCGCATCGGCGCTGGCGGCGGCCGGCATCGGCCCGGCGCTGACCGGCATTACGTTGGGCCTGGTGCGTGCGCGCGGGTTCGATCATCAACTGGCGCGCAACCAGGTCGCCAATCACGCCGGCAACATGCTGGCGGCGGTGCTGGCCGGCTGGTTGGGATGGCGCTACGGGTTTGGCGCGATCTTCGCGCTCACGGCGGTGTTCGGCGTGTTGGCGCTGGCAGCCGTGCTGTCGATTCCGGCAACTGCCATCGACCATCGTGCTGCACGCGGCCTGGGGCATGCCGATGGTGCAGACGCATTGAGCGCCTGGCGGGTGTTGCTGACCTGCCGGCCGCTTGCATTGCTGGCGGTCACGCTGGGGCTGTTTCATCTGGGCAACGCGGCGATGCTGCCGTTGTACGGCATGGCGATCGTGGCCGCGCATGCCGGCGACCCGAGCGCGCTGACCGCCACCACGATTGTGGTTGCCCAAGCCACGATGGTGGTGGTTGCATTGCTGGCGATGCGCTGGATCCGCGTGCACGGGCATTGGTGGGTATTGCTGCTGGCCTTCATGGCCTTGCCGCTGTGCGCGTTGGTGGCGGCCTCGGTGATTCACGGCTGGGGCGTATTTCCGGTGCAGATCCTCGATGGGCTCGGCGCCGGTCTGCAAAGCGTGGTGGTGCCGGCATTGGTGGCGCGCTTGCTGCACGGCACCGGCCGGGTCAACGTCGGCCAGGGCGCGGTGATGACGGTGCAGGGGGTTGGCGCGGCGCTTAGCCCGGCGTTTGGCGGCTGGCTCGCGCACGCCTTCGGCTACCGCATCGCGTTTTTGAGCCTGGGTGCCATCGCCTTGCTGGCAGTGGCGTTATGGGCCGGCTGCCGCGGCCTGTTGCAGGCAGCGGCCGACGTGCAGACCGCGTCGTAGTGGCGGCGCAGGTGCGTGCAAGAAAGCGCGTGTGTAGTGACGTCCATCGCCAGCGGTGCGTGGTGTGCAATTGCGCTGTGTCGTCGAAGATCGCACGCTTTGATGCAAGGACGGAAGACGCGTAGTGCGCAGGCAGGCAACACGGCAATCACGAGCGTGCTGTGAGTTGTGGGCAGTGCTGGGTGTGTGGCGTTCGATCACGCCTGGCCAACAAGTGCAGCACCTGATCGGTAGACGCGGGCGCATTTCGCTTGAGCACTGAGTTTGCAGTGGTCCATGCCGATTGCCGGGAGCAGAGCCGCAGTGTTTGGCGATTGCGCTGCGTCGCGCTTACTGACCGCCAGCGAAGTTCCACTGCCGCCAGGCTTCGAACACCATCACCGCCACGGTGTTGGACAGATTGAGGCTGCGATTGTCCGGGCGCATCGGCAGACGCAGACGATGCTGCGGCGGGATCGACTCCAGCACCTCGGCCGGCAGGCCGCGGGTTTCCGGGCCGAACAAAAACGCATCGCCGTCGGCGAACTGCGGTGTGTCGTAACGCACCGTGCTGCGCGTACTCAGGGCAAACACACGCGTGGGCGCGATGGCAGCCAATGCAGTTGCCAGGTCGGCGTGCACGTGCAGGGTCGCGTATTCGTGATAGTCCAGGCCCGCGCGCTTGAGCTGCTTGTCGCTGAGGTCGAAGCCGAGCGGCTCGATCAGATGCAGGCGCGCGCCGGTGTTGGCGCACAAGCGAATCACATTGCCCGTGTTGGGCGGAATTTCCGGTTGAAACAGGATGACATCGAGGACGGGTGCTGACATGCGCGCAAGTGTAGCTGCGCGCGTGCTTAAAGGCTGATGGCGGCGCTGACCAGCGCTTCCAGTTCGGCCGGCGACGGCTGCAGCTGCGGCACCGGCAGATTGACCATGACCTGACCCATCAATGCACCGATGGCGGCGGCGGTCTGGCCGGAGGCGCTCTGGGCAGTGGCGGCGCTGCTGCGGACCACCAGCTCGGCGCGCTGTTCGGCCGACGGACGGACCTGCACTGCGGCAAGGGTGACCACGCGCGGGCCGGCCTGTTCGGCAGCGAAGGCAGCAAGCTGCTCGGCGGACGGGCGCACTTGCACCGCAGTCAGGGTGCGGATGTCGCTGCTGCGTTCCAGCGTCTGTTGGGCGATCTGGTCGGCGGCCGGGCGAACCTGGACGGTGTCGAGTGTGGTCAGGCTGGCGGCCTGGGCAAAACCGGCGAAGGTGGTGCCGGCCAGCAGGGCGGCGGAGAGGGCGATGCGCAGGGTCTGGGTCTTCATGGCGAGGTCTCTTGGTGTGGGTGATTAGTGGTGTGGTAGTAATGTAGTACACCGTTTCGGTACGTGCAAGAACTTTCGGAGGGCTGATTTATTTGTTCAGCAAAAAGTCAGCTTTGCGTTATCGACTTCGGTTGCCTGGTGGATAGAGCAAACCGCATGCCATCTCGAATGCATTGTTTTGAAAGGAGTTGTTTGAATCCGCGGGTGTCCGCGTCCGGACACCCGGACGCGTTTGCGGGCAGTGGACAGCGCCGCCGCCGCTGGCAATGGGCAGCTGGCGGCAGGTTCCGGTGTGCTGAATGAGGCGTATGGCACATGCCGGGCACGCGTTTGACCACCGGACAACTGCGGCACAATCCGGCTTTGCCCTTCGGTGTGGATGACTTATGCGCGTGCTGATGCTGTCTGTTATGGTTGCCACCACCACTGCGGCGTGCACCTGGGTGCCGATCGAACAAAGCGGCAAGAGCGTGCAGGTCTTGCCCGCAGGCCCTGTGCCGGCTGGCTGTCAGCAGCAGGGCGAGGTAGTGGTGACGGTCAAGAGCAAGGTCGGCTTCTACAACCGCAACCCGCTACGCGTGCAGGAAGAACTGGAAACCCTGGCGCGCAACGAGGCGCCGGGCGCCAACGCCAACACCGTGCAGGCACAAGGCCAGCCGGCCGACGGAAGCCAGCGCTTCAACGCCTTCCGCTGCCCGCCGCGCTGAACCGTTGGGCTGGGGCGCGGGCGGTTCAAATGTAAAGATGCGGTAAAACCAGCCAGCGGCTAGACTAGCGCCCCCTCGCCTGACGCCATGGCGCTACTTCGATGCTCTTCCAGAATGTCTCCATCGCGGGACTGGCGCATATTGATGCGCCGCACACGCTGACTTCCAAGGAAATCAACGAGCGCCTGCAACCGACCTACGACCGCCTCGGGATCAAGACCGACGTGTTGGGCGACGTTGCCGGTATCCATGCACGGCGCTTGTGGGATCAGGATGTTCAGGCATCCGACGCCGCTACCCAGGCCGCGCGCAAGGCGCTGATCGATGCCGGCATCGGCATCGAGAAGATCGGCCTGCTGGTCAACACCTCGGTGAGCCGCGACTACCTGGAGCCGTCCACGGCGTCCATCGTGTCCGGCAACCTCGGGGTCAGCGACCATTGCGTGACCTTCGATGTGACCAACGCCTGCCTTGCCTTCATCAACGGCATGGACATCGCCGCGCGCATGCTGGAGCGCGGCGAGATCGACTACGCCTTGGTCGTCGATGGCGAGACCGCCAACCTGGTCTATGAAAAGACCCTGGAGCGCATGACCTCCCCGGACGTCACCGAGGAGGAGTTCCGCAACGAACTCGCCGCGCTGACCTTGGGCTGCGGCGCTGCCGCGATGGTGATGGCACGCACCGAGCTGGTGCCCGACGCGCCGCGCTACAAGGGTGGCGTGACCCGCTCGGCTACCGAGTGGAACAAGCTGTGCCGCGGCAACCTGGACCGCATGGTCACCGACACCCGCTTGCTGCTGATCGAAGGCATCAAGCTGGCACAAAAGACCTTCCTGGCGGCCCGTCAGGTGCTGGGCTGGGCGGTCGATGAGCTGGACCAGTTCGTGATCCACCAGGTCAGCCGCCCGCACACGGCCGCATTCGTCAAATCGTTCGGCATCGACCCGGCCAAGGTCATGACCATCTTCGGCGAACACGGCAACATCGGCCCGGCCTCGGTGCCGATCGTGCTGAGCAAGCTCAAGGAACTGGGCCGTCTGAAGAAGGGCGACCGGATCGCGCTGCTGGGAATCGGCTCGGGGCTGAACTGCTCGATGGCGGAAGTGGTTTGGTGAGTGTTGCCAGCTCGGGCGCGGCATAAGACTTCATTTATGCCGCGCTGAGTCGCCACTTAGGAAAGAAAGTGGTAAAAAAGTTTCCTTACTGGCCCAGTCGTCGGTTGTAAGGAAAAGCATGCCACACCGCACGACAGGCCATTACGTCGCCGGGGCCTTGGCCGCAAGCCGCTATCAGGCTTTCATCCCGGATCCGTTACCACCACAACCGGCACTGGACTTCACTGTGGCCGAGCTGGTCGCGCGCAAAGAGCGCGCCGACCAGGCGCTGGGGCGGCTGGACGGCATCACACTGATGCTGCCCGACCCGGAACTGTTCTTGTATCAGTACGTGCGCAAGGAAGCGTTGCTGTCGTCGCAGATCGAAGGGACGCAGTCGTCGCTATCGGACCTGCTGCTGTTTGAAATGGATGCCGCGCCCGGTGTGCCGATCGACGATGTCGAAGAAGTCTCCAACTACGTTGACGCGCTCAATCATGGGCTTCGGCGATTACGCGAGGACGACTTCCCGCTATCGCTGCGGCTGTTGCGCGAAGTACATGCTTTGCTCCTGCAAGGCGGGCGCGGCGCTGGCAAACAGCCGGGCGAATTTCGCCGGACTCAGGTCTGGATCGGTGGCGCGTCGCCCGCACTGGCGCAGTTCGTCCCGCCACCACCGGATGCACTGCCTGCAGCGCTGGCTGCGCTCGAACAGTTTTTGCACGCCTTGCCCGGGCAGACGCCGCCGTTGGTAAAGGCGGCGCTTGCGCATGTGCAATTTGAGACCATCCATCCTTTCAGCGATGGCAACGGGCGCCTCGGGCGCTTGCTGATCACCTTGATCTTGTGCAGCGAAGGCGTATTGCGCGCACCCAGCCTGTATCTGAGCCTGTACTTCAAACGTCGCCGTGCCGAGTACTACGATCGCCTCAATGCAGTCAGGACAACCGGCGATTGGGAAGGGTGGCTGGGCTTCTTTCTGGATGGCGTCGCGGAAACAGCGCAACAGGCGGTCGACACCGCGCAGCGGCTGCTCGCGCTGTTGGCACGCGATCGCGCAAGGATTACGGCGCTGGGTCAGCGTGCCGGCAATGTCGGGTTGGTGTTCGAGCACTTTGCACGCCGGGTCGTTTTGTCCGTGCCGCAGGTTGCGCCGCAGCTGTCGCTGAGCGCGCCGACCATCCGCGCGGCAATACGCACCCTTGAGCAACTGGACATCGTCAACGAACTCACCGGACAGCAGCGGCATCGCATCTTTGCGTACCAGGCCTACCTCGGCATCCTCAGCGAGGGCGCGCAGCCGCTATGACTGATGTAACGTGCGCGCTCTGTTGCGCTGCCGCCGGTGTGGTGTGGTGTGGTGCGCGTGCCGCCGTCGTAGCCGGGCATGCCGGCTACACGTCAAAATAGTCATGAGAGAGATCCGGCTGCATGTGCAGATGCTGCGATAAGGCGCATTGCCCGGATTCAACACAGTCGAGAAATCAATGAACTACCCAGGCTACCCCTTCACCCCCAAGCGCCTCGATGTGCGGCCAGGCGTTGCGATGTCGTATCTGGACGAGGGTCCACGCGATGGCGAGGTGGTCGTGATGCTGCACGGCAATCCGTCGTGGAGCTATCTGTGGCGGCATCTGGTCAGCGGGCTGTCCGATCGCTACCGCTGCATCGTGCCCGACCATGTCGGCATGGGCTTGTCCGACAAGCCGGACGATGCACCCGATGCGCAGCCGCGCTACGACTACACCTTGCAGTCGCGCGTGGACGATCTGGATACCTTGTTGCGGCATCTAGGCATCAGCGGGCCGGTCACGCTGGCGGTGCACGACTGGGGCGGCATGATCGGGTTCGGCTGGGCGTTGTCGCATCACGCGCAGGTCAAACGGCTGGTGATCACCAACACTGCCGCATTCCCGCTGCCGCCGGAAAAGCCGATGCCATGGCAGATCGCGATGGGACGCCATTGGCGGCCGGGCGAATGGTTCATCCGCACCTTCAACGCGTTTTCGTCCGGTGCGTCATGGTTCGGCGTATCAAAGCGCATGACCTCGGCCGTGCGCCGCGCCTATGTGGCGCCGTACAACAACTGGCGCAACCGCATCTCCACCATCCGCTTCATGCAGGACATTCCGCTGTCGCCGGCAGACAAGGGCTGGGCGTTGCTGGAACGTTCCGCACAGGCCTTGCCGTCGTTTGCCGACCGCCCTGCGTTTATCGCGTGGGGCCTACGCGATATCTGCTTCGACAAGCACTTTCTCGCCGGTTTTCGCCGCGCATTGCCGAATGCAGATGTGACGGCCTTCGAGGATGCCAACCACTACGTGCTCGAAGACAAGCACGACGTGTTGGTGCCGGCGATCCGCACGTTTCTGGACACGCATCCGCTTGAGGGCTGATTTGCATGGGCGACTTGCTAGCGGGTCTGTCAGATCTGCCTCCCCTGACGATAGGGATTGCCCTTTCAAGCTTCTTAACAGGAGCGCTCAGCGGTGCCTTTCTTCAGCATCGCGCTAGCGCCAAGCGTGCGTCGGATATATTTAGGCTAGCCCTGCTCGAGGCGTTCTCAGGCATGTATCCGACACCGTCGAACTGGCCTTCTAACGTTGACGCAAGGCTTCGGTCCGTTTATCCGAAGCTGGAGCAGGCCGTAGAGGCTTTTCGGCCTCATCTTTCCTTGTGGAGGAGGCGATCGTTCAACCAAGCATGGTTCCTCTACAGGCTGGGAGAGGATGGGCGTGAGATCGATGTCCAGGTCTATCATCAATACATGGAGTTCATGGAGGCGGGTCACCCCCCCCATTGATCCAAAAAAAGTTTTTATGACGAATGTCTCTCGACTGCTCGCATTTGCGGCAAAAGCCTGAAACTACAGTTTGAACTCTAGTGCTTTACATATCCGGCAATGGATTCTTTTCGCTCTCACGTACGTCTGACCAGTCAGCCTCGGTCAGCGCATGCAGCCCATGCGCCAGGCGCGACTTGTCGCATTGCGCACTACGCTCGCCAAATTCCAGCGAGGCCGGGACGGCGGCGCAGGAGGACGGGCGACGGTCGTGGATGCTGCAGCGGCTGTAGCGGCCGATGTCCGCATCCAGCGCGATGCAGCGCGGCTGCGATTGCGAGGTGCCGCGCATCACGCGCTCGTGCGTGCGCAAGGAGTCGGTCAGTTCGATCGGCACCCTGCCGCCCAATGCGGGGTCGGTTTCGCTCCAGTGGAAACTGACGCGGAAATAGGCGCAGCAAGCGCCGCAGGTAAGGCAGGGATGTGCCATGGAATGCCGGGCCTGGCGCGGCGAAATCGCGTGGGGAGCGCGGCATTCTGACCGAACCGTGCTGCGATACAAGAGGCGTGGTGGCGTGCAGGTCCGCGATTCGTCTGCCTGGACCGATCAGACCGGCGAAGAGCATGCATTGCGCGGTGGGTAGCGGGCAATACAGCGCCAAACATGCGCCGCATCCGTACGTCTGCTTCGGTTCGATCAGTTCGGGCGCGGCGTACGGCGTGCGCGATCTCCGCAGGAACTTAGAGCGGCTAACAAAACGTAGCGAGCAGTCGTCAGGTGGGTGTGGACGGCGCGGAGGAACCGGAGTGTACGGGTGATACATGCCGCACCGAGCACCGGCCGCGCCCGCCTGGCGGCTACACAGTAGTTTTGTTAGCGGCTCTTAAGCGCACGCCTGATCCTGGAGATAGATGCAAGCAGCCGGCACCGTAAGCGCATGGGTGATAATACGGCGATGACTACTCTCTGCAATATCGCTGCCACCTTGCCGCAGCTGGCGCGCGAGCGCCCCGATCAGATCGCCATCCGCTGCCCCGGCCACCGCGCCGCCAACGGGTTTGCGGCCTACGACGTGACCTTGAGCTATGCCGAACTGGATGCACGCAGCGATGCGATCGCCGCCGGCCTGGCGCTGCACGGCATCGGCCGTGGCGCGCGCGCGGTGGTGATGGTGCGGCCGTCGCCGGAGTTCTTCCTGCTGATGTTTGCGTTGTTCAAGGCCGGTGCGGTGCCGGTGCTGGTCGACCCGGGCATCGACAAACGCGCGCTCAAACAGTGCCTGGACGAAGCGCAGCCGCAGGCGTTTATCGGCATTCCGCTCGCGCAGCTGGCGCGCCGGTTGCTGCGCTGGGCGCGCTCTGCCAAGCAGATCGTCAGCGTCGGTGGACGCTACGGCTGGGGTGGGGTGACGCTGGCACGGGTGGAGCGCGATGGCGCCGGCGCTGGCAGCCAACTGGCCGATACCGCACCGGACGATGTGGCGGCGATCCTGTTCACCAGCGGCTCCACCGGCGTGCCCAAGGGCGTGGTGTACCGGCACCGGCATTTTGTCGGGCAGATCGAGCTGCTGCGCAACGCGTTCGGCATGCAGCCCGGTGGTGTGGATCTGCCGACGTTTCCACCGTTTGCCTTGTTCGATCCCGCACTGGGGTTGACCTCGGTGATCCCGGATATGGACCCGACCCGTCCGGCCACCGCCGACCCGCGCAAGCTGCACGATGCGCTCAACCGCTTCGGAGTGACGCAGTTGTTCGGCTCGCCGGCGTTGATGCGCGTGCTGGCCGACTATGGGCAGCCGCTGCCCAACGTGCGCCTGGCAACGTCGGCAGGCGCACCGGTGCCGCCGGATGTGGTGGCCACCATCCGCGCGCTGCTGCCGGCCGATGCGCAATTCTGGACGCCATACGGCGCCACCGAATGTCTGCCGGTAGCGGCGATCGAAGGCCGCACCCTGGACGCGACCCGCGCCGCCACCGAAGCCGGGGCCGGCACCTGCGTGGGGCAGGTCGTCGCGCCCAATGAGGTGCGCATTATCGCCATCGACGATGCGGCCATTGCCGATTGGAGCGGCGCGCGCGTGCTGGCCGTGGGCGACGTCGGCGAGATCACCGTCGCCGGCCCCACCACCACCGATACCTACTTCAATCGCGATGCGGCCACGCGCATCGCCAAGATCCGCGAGCGCAGCGACGATGGCAGCGAGCGCATCGTGCACCGCATGGGCGATGTCGGCTATTTCGATGCCGAAGGACGCTTGTGGTTTTGCGGGCGCAAGACCCATCGCGTGGAAACGGCCAGCGGCCCGCTGTATACAGAACAGGTGGAGCCGGTGTTCAACGTGCATCCACAGGTGCGGCGCACCGCCTTGGTCGGTGTGGGCGCGCCCGGGCAACAGCAACCGGTGCTGTGTGTGGAGTTGCAGCCGGGCGTGTCGGCATCGGCCTTTGCGGACGTGCAAACCGCATTGCGTGCGCTGGGCGCGGCGCATTCGCATACCGCCGGTATCACGCGTTTTCTGCGGCATTCCGGCTTTCCGGTCGATATTCGCCACAACGCCAAGATCGGCCGCGAAAAACTGGCGGTCTGGGCGGCGCAGCAGCGCTCCTGACGTCCACCATGTCCGCGCATTATCGTCTGGATGATCTGCGCATCGATGTGGCGCGGCAGCGCGTGGAGCGCGACGGCGTGGCGCTTGAGGTGGGCGGGCTGAGTTTTCGCCTGTTGCACTACATGCTGCAGCAGGGCCAACGCGTGGTGGATTTCGACGCGTTGATCCAGAACGTGTGGGCACCGGCGCTGGTCAACGAAGAAACCGTCACCCAACGTGTGCGGCTGCTACGGCAGGCCTTGGGCGACGACTCGCGGCAGCCGCGCTATCTGCGCTCGGTACGGGGGCAGGGGTATCAACTGTGCGTGCCGGTGCAGCAGGAACAGGCGCCGCCTGTGCCCGCGCCACGGCGGCATGGCGTCTGGATCGCCGCTGCCGTGGCGATGCTGGTCGTGGTGGGCGGCGCTGTGGCCTGGTGGGTGCAGCGCGGCGATGCACCACCCGCGAAGGCGGCGTTGCTGCAGCGTGCCGACTACTACGCCGGCATCGGCCAGCGCGACGACAACGACCGCGCAATCGGTCTGTATCGCCAACGTCTGCAGCAAGCGCCGGACGATCGGCAGGCCCAGCTCGGGCTCAGTCGTGCCTATGCCGCACGCGTGTGCCAATACGATGGCGACGGCGGATTTGCACAGCAGGCCCAGCAACTGGCCGATGCGGTGATCAAGGCGCAACCGCGTCTTGCGGCGGCCTACGCCGCGCGTGGTTACGCGCTGGATTGCCAGGGCCGCAATGGCGCTGCACTGGCCGCCTACGAGCAGGCGTTGCAGCTGGATCCGGCGGCCGATGCCGTGCGCGGCTCGGCCGCCTACCTGTACGAGCGACAGGGCAAACTGGTGCAGGCGCTGTCGGCCAACCTGGCCGTGCGCGAGCCAAAACGCGTGCGCTTTCTGCCGATCCAGATTGCCAGCAACCTGAGCCTGCTCGGCTATGCGAGTGCCGCCGAAGCACGCTATCGGCAAAACTTTCAGCTGTATCCGGACGATGCGTTTTCCAATCTGGCTTGGCCCACGTTTCTGTTCGAGCATGGCCGTGCGGCAGAGGCGCAGACGGCATTGAACGAGGCATTGGGCCGCGGCACCGACTATGCCGGGCTGTCCTTGTTGCAGGCGCAGCTGGCGTGGTCGCGTGGCGACACCGCGCTCGCACGCAGCGCGGCGCGGCGGGCCTTGCAGCTGCGTCCACAGGGCAGCTTTGCGCAGACGGTGGTGTGGGCGCTGCACGCCGAGCCGCCGCCGTCAGCCGCCACGCTGCACGCGCATGCGCAGGAGTTGCTCGGCAGCGTCGCGCGTGGCGGCGACCCGTTCGATGCAGTCGATGCCGCCGTGTTGTTGCTGGGTGCGGATGCGCCCGACGCGGCGATGCGCGCCTTGCAACGCGCCGACGCCGCCGGCTACCGCAACGCCGGCTATCTGCGTCAATCGCCGCTACTGCAGCCATTGCGCGGCTCGCCGGAGTTTGCCGCGTTGCTGGCACGTATCGATGCAGATCTTGCTGCCCAGCGTGGGCAGGTGCGGCGTGCCGATGTGCTGCGCGCGCAGGCAACATCCAACGACGACTGACACTTGGGTGAGCGTGGTCAGGACGGGCCGACTGCATGCTCAGACGGTGAGGCCAGATCCAGAATGAGCCATCGAGATCTGCGCCGCACCAGGCACCGGCCGCGCCCTGCGGCGCGTCGGTGTGGTCGCGCATCGGTTGCCAGGTCCGGGTGGCGAACACGCGATGCATGCCAGCCAATGCTTGGAGCGACTAACTGACAGCTGCAGTCACCGCCAGACAGATGCGACCGGTGCTCGGTCTGGCATGTGCCACGCGGACATGCCGAGTCAGAGGATGCCGTCCCTACCTACCTGACGACTGCTTGCGATATTGGTTTAACCGCTCTCAGTGCTCAGGCAGCGCCTTGAGGACATAGTCGGTCAGCAAGCGCTGCGACTGTTGGTGCATCTGCCGCGTGTTGTACGCGCTGCGCGTGAGCACCACCACCAGGCGTTCGTCAGGCACGACGAACACGTAGTTGCCGCCATTGCCGGACATCGCCCAGGTATCGCGTTGCACACCGCGCACCGGAAACCGGAAGTGCCAGATCAGATAGCCGTAATCGGCATCCTCGCGTGCCTGCGCATGCACGCTGGTCATCGCCTGCACCCAGTCGGCGGGAATCACCTGGCGGCCTTGCCAGCGGCCGTGCGCCAGCAGCAGTTGGCCGAGCTTTGCCAGGTCGCGGCTGCGATAGCGGGTGCCGCCACCGCCCATGCCCACGCCTTCGGACGACAGGTTCCACTGCGCCCGCTCGATGCCCAGCGGTGTTTCCAGCACCTGCGCCGAAAAGGCCTGCAGCGGCTTGCCGGCGACTTTTTCCAGCATCGCACCCAGCAGGAAGGAGCCGGCGGTGCAATACGAAAACGCGCGGCCGTGCGGGCTCTGTGCGGGCCGCGGCGTCCACGGCGCATAGCCGCGGATCGGCAGATCCAGCGCGAACTGCGTCCAGTCCGCACTCACGTACATGCTTTCTTCGTTGCCGGCCGAAAATTCATTTTCGTCGTTGCATTCCAGCTGCGAGCTCATTGTCAGCAGGTCTTCGACGGTGATCGCACGCTTGCGCGGATCGGCGTTTTGCCAGTGCCGCTCGCCAAAAGCGTCATAGACCTTGGTCTGCACGTCGGGGATCAGCTTGCGCGCGATGGCCGCCCCGACCAGCAGCCCGGTCACGCTCTTGGTCAACGAGCGGGTGTCGTGCAAGGTCTGTCGATCGGCGTCGCCCAGGTAGCGCTCGTAGACCAATGCGCCGTCGCGGGCGATCACCAGGCTGATGGTGGAGGGGGCCAGATCGGCGGCGAGCGCCTGCTCCATCTGCGCCAGCACTGGAAGGTTCCAGCCCTTGGCGGCAGCGTTGGCGACCGGCCAGCCGTCGTCGAGGGCCAGCGGTGTAGCGGCTGGCGGCGCGGGCGCTGCTGCTGTCGAGGCGGCAACTGGCGCCGCGGCGTGCAGCGCGGAGACGTAAAGCAGGGGCAGCAACAGCAGTGACAGGCGGGTCATGGCAACTCCAGCGATCGAGGGTCCGGCCATGACGCCTGCGCCGCGAATGAACTGCCTGATGCCTCAATGAAGATTTATGAAGGTCTTTGCGATCAATGGGTTAGCCACGCCGCTCGCGAGAAGAAACGCACGCCGCGTCGCCCTGACGGTCCTGTCCGGCTATTGTGTGCGCCCTGCAGGAGCGATGGGTGTGGCGTGATGAAAGTGCTGGTGACCGGCGGTGGTGGATTTCTTGGCCAGGCGTTGTGCCGCGGCTTGCGTGCGCGTGGGCACGAGGTGGTGAGTTTCCAGCGCGGCGATTACCCGGTGCTGCAGACGCTGGGCGTGGGCCAGATCCGTGGCGACCTGGCCGACCCGCAGGCCGTGCGGCATGCCTTCAGCGGCATCGATGCGGTGTTTCACAACGCCGCCAAGGCCGGCGCCTGGGGCAGCTACGACAGCTATCACCAGGCCAATGTGGTGGGCACGCAGAACGTGCTCGACGCATGCCGCGCCAATGGCGTGCCGCGGCTGATCTACACCTCCACACCCAGCGTCACCCATCGCGCCACCCATCCGGTGGAGGGCCTGGGCGCCGACGAGGTGCCGTATGGCGAAGACCTGCGCGCCGCGTACGCAGCGACCAAGGCGATCGCCGAGCGTGCGGTCTTGGCGGCCAACGATGCGCAGCTGGCCACGGTGGCGTTGCGTCCGCGGTTGATCTGGGGGCCGGGCGACAACCATCTGTTGCCGCGTCTGGCCGCGCGCGCGCGCGCCGGTCGCCTGCGCATGGTGGGCGATGGCAGCAACCTGGTGGACAGCACGTACATCGACAACGCCGCGCAAGCGCATTTCGATGCGTTCGACCATCTTGCGCAGGGTGCTGCCTGCGCGGGCAAGGCGTACTTCATTTCCAACGGCCAACCATTGCCGATGCGCGAGCTGCTCAATCGCTTGCTTGCGGCCGTGGACGCGCCGGCAGTGACGCGCTCGTTGTCGTTCAAGACCGCGTATCGCATCGGTGCGGTGTGCGAAACCTTATGGCCACTGTTGCGTCTGCCAGGCGAAGTACCGTTGACGCGGTTCTTGGTCGAACAGTTGTGTACGCCGCATTGGTACAGCATGGAACCAGCGCGCCGCGACTTCGGCTATGTGCCGCGTATCAGCATCGAAGAAGGCCTGAATCGGCTGCGATCCTCATCTTCCAACGACATTGCCATCACTCGATAAAGACCGCCATCTGATCAGGATACGTCTGCGCCGATTCGGCACGACAATTTCTGGAACCCTTGCCATGCTGCATTACGCCATCATCTTTTTCGTCATCGCCATCATCGCCGCTGTGCTGGGCTTCAGCGGTATCGCCGGTGCGGCGACCAACATCGCCTGGATCCTGTTTGTGGTGTTCCTGATCCTGGCAGTGATCTCGATGTTCCGTCGCGGCAAGGTCTAACGCCTCACCGCGGTACGTCCCGGCAGCGGCGCTGCCGGTCGGCGCTCACATGGCCCGCTTCCGCAAGGAGGCGGGCCATGTGCGTTATGGCGGTTTTCAGCGGGGTTTTTTGCATCTCACAGCAGCTTTTCCAGATATTGCACCTGCTTGCCATTGGCCAGCACCGCATCGCCGATCGGTACGAATCCCAGGTGTCGATGCAATGCGAGGGAGGCCGGGTTGGGCGGGCTCAGATTCACTTCGCACACCACGCGCGGTTGCGCTGCTGCACGCGCGCTGCGGATGAGGTCGTCGTACAGCTGCAGCGCAAGGCTGCGTCGCTGTGCATGGGCGGCGATCACGATGCGGTCCACGTACACGAAGCGCGCGAAGCGCTCCGCCAGCCATGCGAAGTTCGCATTGGCGTAGGCAGCGCTCTGATCCAGTGCGATCAACAGGCCGTCGGCCGGCGGGACGAGCCGTGCATACCAGGCCATCTGCAATAACGCGGTGAGCCCATCGGTATCGAGCAACGACAGTGCGGTGGCGTGCGTATTGTTGAGTGCGAGCAGTGCCGTATGGTCGTGCGCTTGTACGGCGCGCAGCTGCGCCGCGCTCATGCACGCGCGTCCACTGCGCTGCGCAGCAGTTGATCGTCTGCATGCCGTTGCAAGGCCAGCTCGATCAACTGCGTGATCAAACTACGATAGTCCAGCCCGCTTGCCTGCCATAACTTTGGATACATGCTTATGCTGGTGAAGCCAGGCAGCGTATTGACCTCGTTGATCACGATGCGCCCGTCCGCACACAGGAACACATCCACGCGCGCCATGCCGGCGCAGTCCAGCGCTTGATAGGCCTGCACCGCAAGGTGCTGGATGCGCTGCTGCGTCTGCGCATCGAGATCGGCGGGGATCACGATGTCGGCGCCATCTGCGCTGATGTATTTTGTGTCGTACGAATAAAACGCATCGTGCACCACCACTTCGCCGCACACGCTGGCCTGTGGCGTGGCATTGCCCAGCACCGCGCATTCGATCTCGCGACCGACAATGGCCGCTTCCACCAGCACCTTGTGGTCGTAGGACAACGCCAAGGCGAGCGCGGCGGCGAACGCGTCCGCGCTGCGCACCTGGCTGACGCCGACCGACGAGCCCTGGTTGGCCGGTTTGACGAACAGCGGCAACCCCAACTGGGCGATCAGCGCATCCACATCGGCCTGCGCGGCGGTGTGGCGGTTGAAGCAGACAAACGGCGCCACCGCCAGGCCGGCATCGCGCAGTACGCGCTTGGCCATGTCCTTGTCCATCGCCACCGCCGAGCCGAGCACGCCGGAGCCAACAAAGGGCAGGTTGGCCATGCGCAACAAGCCCTGCAGCGAGCCGTCCTCGCCCAGGGTGCCGTGCACGATCGGAAACACCACATCGATCTGCGCCAGTGCCTGCTCGGTATCCACCGGCCGCAGCTGCGCCTGCTCGGCGCCGGGCAGCACCGCCACCGAGCGGCCGCTGCGGTGCAGGGCGATCCGGCCCGGGTCGTCGGCATCGTGCAGAAAGCCGTCCGGCGCGCTCAGATGCCACTGGCCCTGCTTGTCGATGCCGATCAGCACCGGCTCGAAGCGCTGCGGGTCGAGCGCGTCCAGGAGGTTGCGCGCCGATTGCAGCGAAACCTCGTGCTCGGCGGATTTGCCGCCAAAGATGAGACCGACCCGGATCTTGCCCATCGCCTGCTCCTGCCAACTGTTCGAGAAGGGCGCCAGCATGCCCGTGACCGGCCGGCCGAAGGAAGTCGGCAGCTGTGCACGGACGCCGCGCTCATCGTCGCAGGGCGCGATGGCCCATGACGTGCCGCCTGCACAGCGCCGCATCCCGGCGAGCCCCAGTGCTGCGCCTGCCGGCCAGGCAATCCAGGTAGCGACCCCTGCATCGATCGCTCCACCGCCAGGCAAGCGCCTGCCATGGCCACTGCGGCAGCCTCCGGCGCGCAGCGCCCACCATCGTCAGTCAGCTGCGACATGCAGGGGCGGTAGAATGCGCCCATGCCCGGATCACTTTTCAACTCTCTCAAGCCGCTCGCCGGCCAGGCCCTGCAGGCCGCGCTCAATCGCGCACTGGCGCTGGACCCGGATACCCGCGACGCCCTGTTGCCGTTGGAAGGCCAGCGCATCGCGCTGACCCTGGACGCGCCCGCGGTGGCGCTGCAGATCCGCGTGCACGAGCGCCGGCTGCTGGTCGGCCCGGTCGATCAGACACACGAGCCGGATCTGGCGGTGCGCAGCAGCCTGGCCGGTTTGCTGGGGCAGCTGCCGTTTCTGGCCAACGCGCGCCGCAGCGGCGCACCGGCGGGGCGGCTCAAGGTCTCCGGCGATGCGGAACTGGCGCGTCAGCTGCAGCAACTGGCCGGCCGCTTCGACCCGGATTGGCAGTTGCCGTTCGTGGCGGTGTTCGGCGAGATCCTGGGCGTGCAGATCGCCGGCGCGGTGCGTGCAGCGTTGCAGCAGGCGCGTCGCAGCGCCTCGGATCTGGCGCAGAGCGCGGCCGAATTCGTCACCGAAGAATCGCGCGATGTGGTGCCGCGTGCCGAGCTCGAGGCCTTCCACGATGACGTGGACGAGCTGCGCGACGACGTGGAGCGGATGGCCGCGCGCGTGAGCCGCCTGCGTGCCGCCGGAGGCGCGGCATGAAGGCGATTTTGCGGGCCAGCCGCATCGGCCGGGTGATCCTGCGCTACCGCCTGGACGACCTGCTGCAAGGCACCGCTGCCGAACGCTGGCTGCGTGTGGCCAAGCCGTTCGTGCCGCGTGCCAGTGCCGAAATCGCCGCGCAATCGCGCGGTGCACGGTTGCGGTTGGCGTTGCAGGAACTCGGCCCGATCTTCGTCAAGTTCGGGCAGATCCTGTCGACCCGTCGCGACCTGATTCCCGCCGATGTGGCCGAAGAACTCACCTTGCTGCAGGACCGGGTCAAGCCGTTCGACGGCGAGGCTGCGCGCCTGATCGTGGAAGGCGCGCTGGGCCTGCCGGTCAGCGTGGCATTCGCTTCCTTCGACACCGTGCCGCTGGCATCGGCCTCGATCGCGCAGGTGCATGCGGCCACCTTGCCGCCGGACGCCAACGGCGTGCGCCGCGAAGTGGTGGTCAAGGTGTTGCGCCCGGACATCGAGCGTCAGATCGACGCCGATATCGCGCTGCTGCATTCGCTGGCCACGCTGGTCGAACGCACCCATCCGCGCGCCGACAAGATCCGTCCGCGCGAAGTGGTGGCCGAGATCGAAGGCACCTTGTCGGCCGAACTCGACCTGCAGCGCGAAGGCGCCAATGCCAGCGTGCTGCGCCGGTTCTGGGAAGGCTCGGACGATCTGTACGTGCCGGAAGTGATCTGGTCGCACACCGCCGAGCGCGCGCTCACGCTGGAGCGCGTGTACGGCATTCCGTCCGACGATATCGCCAAGCTCGATGCTGCCGGCATCGACCGCAAGGCGTTGGCGGCCAAGGGCGTGCGCGTGTTCTACACGCAGGTGTTCCGCGACAACTTTTTCCATGCCGACGCGCACGCCGGCAACATCTGGGTCGACTCGGACCCGGAGCGCCGCCTCAATCCGCGTTTCATCGCGCTGGATTTCGGCATCATGGGCCAGCTCTCGCAGGAAGATCAGTACTACCTGGCCGAGAACTTCATGGCGATCTTCCACAAGGATTATCGCCGCATGGCCGAGCTGCACGTGGAGGCGGGCTGGATGCCGTCCAACGTGCGCATCGACGAGCTGGAAGCGGCCGCGCGCTCGGTGTGCGAGCCGTACTTCACCCGGCCGCTGTCGGAAATTTCGTTGGCGCAGGTGCTGATCAAGTTGTTCCGCGTTGCGCAGCGCTACGAGTTGACCTTGCAGCCGCAGTTGATCCTGCTGCAGAAGACGCTGCTCAACATCGAAGGCGTCGGCCGTCAGCTCGATCCCAAGCTGGATATCTGGGCGGTGGCGCGACCGGTGCTGGAGCGCATCCTGCGCGAGCGCTACAGCCCGCGTCGCATGCTGGGCGAGTTGAGCAAGCGGCTACCGGAAATCATGACCCATGCGCCGGACATGCCGCGCCTGGTGCACAGCTGGTTGAAACAGCAGGTGGAAGGCCGGCATCAGCTGGACATCCGTTCGAGCGAATTGCGCGCGCTGGACATCAGCCTGCGCAAGCTGCAGACCCGCGTGGTCACGGCCATCACCGGTAGCGGGTTGCTGGTGGTGGCGGCCGTGTTGTACGGCCTACATCCGGATGGCTGGTACCTGGGCACGGTGCCGGTGTGGAGCTGGATCAGCGGCGGCGCCGGGTCGGTCGCGTTGCTGGTCGCGTGGCTGCGTCGTTAGGCAACTGGCTGCGCGACAATCCGCGCGTGCACGCTGCTGCACTGCCCGCGTGCAGCGCATCGCTGCACACCGCGGCCGTGACATGCAGCGCGATGTTGCCCGGCTTGCGCGAACGGCTGGCGGTTCGCGCCCTGGTGTGAGCCCGCACCGCCAACCGTGCACACCCGCACCTCAGGGCGCGCGGTGGGCGTGCGCCACTTGGTCGAAGAACTGATAGATGCCGTCGTCGCTCATCTTGCGTGCGTTGGCCAGCTCGCCGGCACGCGTGGTGTAGAGCAGCGTGCCGGCCGGCGATACCACCACCGCAGCCGGGATGCCGTTCTGGATCGGGTCACCGTAGCGCTGGCTGATGTCCAGGTTGTGGTCGAAGTTACCCACGTCCACCTTGACCACGACGAACGAGCGAGCGATCAGCGGCGCGTTCTTTGCGCTGTGCAGCGAGGTATCCAGCGCGCGGCAGTCGTGGCACCAGTTGGCGCCGAAAATCACCAGCGTGGGTTTGTGGGTTTTCTTGCCGGCGGCCAACGCATCGCGCAGCTGGGTGCCGGCGTCGGCATGGTCGTCGTACGGCAGGGTCGAAGACTGCGCCAGCGGAGCGACCGCCAGCAGGCAAAGCAGCAGCAAGGTGCGCATGGGGGACGCTCCATCAGGGGGAACCCGCATGCTGTGCCAGCCGCGTGATGGGGTCAACGCGCGGTGGGCAGAGCGCGCAGTGGCATGCGGTGTCAGCGATGCGGATAATCCGCCGGTGAGCACATCCCCAAAGCATCTGCAGATTCTCTACCAGGACGATGTTCTGGCCGTTGTCGACAAACCCGCGGGCCTGATGGTCCATGACAGCAAGCTGGCGCGCGGGGAGGACGACTTTCTGGCCGACCGCCTGCGCGAGCAGTTGGGCAAGCCGATCTTCCTGGTCCACCGGCTCGACCGCGCCACCAGCGGCTGCCTGCTGCTGGCGTTCGACCGCGACAGCGCCAGCGCGCTGGGCAAGGCCTTGATGGCCGGCGAGGTAGATAAAAATTATCTGACCGTGTGCCGCGGCTGGCCGGCCGAGGATCGGTTCATCGTCGATCACGACCTGGACGGCGGCCCCGGCAAACCGGTCAAGAAGCCGGCGGTGACGCACTTCCAGCGGCTGGCGACCGGCGAGCTGGAGATCCCGTCCACCGGCTTTGCCACGTCACGCTATGCGTTGCTGCGCTGCCAACCGCAGACCGGGCGCTTCCGGCAGATTCGCCGCCACATGAAGCATCTGTCGCATCACATGATCGGCGACACCAGTCATGGCGATGGACGCCACAATCGCAGTTTCCGCATGCTCGGCATCCACCGCATGTTGTTGCACGCCGAACGCCTGGAATTTCCGCATCCGGCCGATGGCAGGCGCATCAGCGTCACCGCGCCGCTGGATGTGGAATTTGCCAAGGCGTGTGCGTTGTTTGGGTGGGAAATGGCGGGGTTGGGAGCAATGCAGACGGCGTGATGTGGTGTGCCTGGTTCAGAGATCCAGACGTCCACTCAGCCTGCAAGACATCCGCGCAAGCGTCCCCTCACCCCAACCCCTCTCCCGCAGGCGGGAGAGGGGCTCAAGCGCGACGCGCAATGTTCGCCTTCCCGTGTTGCCGCCCTCCCTGGCCGCCTTCCGAGTTGCTTCCTTCCCCCGCCTGCGGCGGAAGGTGCCCGAAGGGCGGATGGGGGTACGCTCGTCACTGCGCGCTCAAGACAGCAGCTCTGCCGGCGGCAGAAGCGCCAAGAGAGGTCGAAACGTCCACTCAGCCTGCAAGACATCTGCGCAAGCGTCCCCTCACCCCAACCCCTCTCCCGCAGGCGGGAGAGGCGCTCAAGCGCGACGCGCAATGTTCGCCTTCCCGGCGCTGCTTGCTTCCCCACGTTGCTTCCTTTTCTGTGTTGCTTCC
Source organism: Xanthomonas dyei (assembly GCF_002939865.1). Taxonomy (GTDB): domain Bacteria; phylum Pseudomonadota; class Gammaproteobacteria; order Xanthomonadales; family Xanthomonadaceae; genus Xanthomonas; species Xanthomonas dyei. The sequence goes on along the minus strand of NZ_MDEE01000045.1, from coordinate 2,399 downwards.
TTCTCCCGCCTGCGGGGGAAGGTGCCCGAAGGGCGGATGGGGGTACGCTCGCCGCTGCTGGTTCAAGACAGCAGTTCCTCCGGCGGCAGAAGCGCTAAGACAGTCCTCTTCCACCAGCTGAAAAGGTGAAGCACTCCCGTAACCGGCAACGCACGCCACCCGCATCGGCAACCGTTGCAGGAATCGCGCACCGACCAATTCCCACTCGCTATTCCCGGCTGCCGTCCCTTCAGGGCTTCTTGGCCGCAGCAGGCTCGTTGACGATCTTCTCCAGATCCTTTTGCAGATCGGCAAACAGCGGCAGCATCTTTTGCTGGATGGCGCCCATCAGGTTCTGGGTCAGGGCCGGGGTCTTGTCCAGCAGGCTCTGGCCGGCCGAGCTCTCGTAGAACTCGGCCATCGCCAGCACGTCCTCGCGCGAGAACGAGCGCTTGTAGATGTCCACGTACATCGGGCGCAGCTCCGACCACGACAGCGCCTTGCGCACGGTCTGGCGGGTACGTTCCTGGATGCGTTGCAGCTGCGCCTGCTGGTCGGCATCGAGCTGGCGCTGCGCGGTGAGCTGGGCGAATTGCTGCTGCTGCATCGCTTCGATCTGCGGCAGCATGGTGTCGAGCATGGTCTGCGCGCGAGAGGCGGCCAGCAGACGGTTGACGTCGGCATCGGTGGGTGCCTGCGCCAGCGCGGCCGGGGCGGCCACCGCCAGCAGGGCGAGCAGCAGCAGGCGGCGGGCAAGCGCGCCTGCGGCGGCGAACGAATGAGGTGTCATCGGAGCATCCTGCGATCGGGGAACCGGCCGCAGGATACGGGAAGCTGGCGTTCGCGCGCGCGTCCACGCCGCTGCCGATACAATCGCGGGCTAATGGCCAGCGACCCGATCCAGATCACCCCCAGCCTGACGATTCCGCCCAGCGAACTCGTCGAACGCTTCGTGCGCGCCAGCGGCGCGGGCGGGCAGAACGTCAACAAGGTGTCCACCGCGGTGGAACTGCGTTTCGACGTGGCCGGCTCGCCCTCGCTGCCCGAGCCGTTGCGCGCGCGGCTGCTGTCGCGCCGCGACCGCCGCATCACCGCCGAGGGCGTGCTGGTGATCGACGCGCAGCGCTTTCGCACCCAGGACCGCAACCGCGACGATGCGCGCGAGCGGCTGGCCGAGATCATCAGTGCATGCCTGTCGGTGCCCAAGCGGCGGGTCGCCACCAAACCGAGTCACGGTGCCAAGCTGCGGCGGCTGGATGCCAAGCGTGAGCGCAGCCATATCAAGCGTGGACGCTCTGCGTCCCACTGGGAGTAAGTGTGAGTCAAGCCGACCCGTCGTTGCCGCCGGTCACACAGGCCAACATCCTGCTGCAGTCAACGCCGCCCAGAATGCCGCGTGCGCACGGTCGCTTCGGCCGCTGGCTGGGCCGTACCGCTCTGCGCCTGACCGGCTGGCGGCTGCTTGGGCGGCTGCCCGACGAGCCCAAGTTGGTAATGATCGTGGCGCCGCACTCGTCTAACTGGGATGGCTTTGTGGGCTTTGCCGCCAAGTTCGCGCTCGGCTTCGATGTGCGTGTGCTGGGCAAGGCGCAGCTGTTCTGGTGGCCGCTGGGGCCGCTGCTGCGCAAGCTGGGCGCCATTCCGCTGGACCGCAGCTCGCCGCAGGGCACCATCGGCCAGGCAGTGCGGTTGATCCGCAACTCCGAACAGATGTGGTACGTGATCACCCCCGAAGGCACGCGCAAGCGTGTGGAGCAGTGGAAGGCCGGTTTCTGGAAGATCGCTTCCGATGCCAAGGTGCCGATCCTGCCGGTGTATTTCGACTACCCCAGCAAGACCGTGGGTATCGGCGAACCGTTCTGGACCGGCACCGACATGGCCGCCGACATCGCCGCCATCCGCACCTGGTACCGGCCGTGGCGCGGTAAGCATCGCGATACGTTGTAGGTTGCGTAGCGTGCAGGGGTGCCGATGTGCCTTGCCCACAGATGTTGGACCAGACATGAGAGCAACCGGCAAGTTAGGGTTCTTGCATGAGGCCGCTTCTTCCGTCGTGGCTCAATGGCGCTATCCATCCGTGCAAAAAAACCATTGCGCACATCAGGTGGTGATTGGAGTTTCAATTTGAGGTCGTCAGCGCCGCCTTCAGCAGATCCAACACTTCATTCAAGCCAGCGCTGCCTGATCAGGACGTTAGACCGCGAGGAGAGTTCGTGAGCATCGTTGCAAACTACGCCAGACTTACACCTTCACAAGTTGTTGAGTTGAGCGGTCGAGCTGTCGCTGACCCGAACTCTCTCATCTCTAGTTTTCCCGGCGCAGAGGTGATGACCCACCCCCGATTACCTTGCCATTCGAAAGTAGAGAATTCGACCTTCTACGGCGCCTGGGAATTTGCTTGGGACCCGCAATTTCGGGCG
>NZ_MDEE01000044.1 GCF_002939865.1 Xanthomonas dyei | reverse complement strand
CCGCATCAGGCACTGAAGATGATGACGCCTGACCAAGCCTATGCCGCTACATTAACCACCTGACCTGTGCAGAAACCGATGGGTCATTACAAGCATTTCTTCCGGGGCCCGTTTGGCTTCATCGTCGGACCGCTCATGGCTCGGCGGGGTCTGCGCAAAGCGGAGCGGCGTTACCCGCAGGCCGCCTACGCGGCTCAGCAGCGCGACCAAGGCATCAGCTGGGCCCAGTGTAGGTGATGATCCCGTTGGGGGTGACCATGGGCATGGCCGCCACGGCCGTGCTGAAGTGGGTGCCGATGGCTCTATCTGTGATTTGGGAGCAGTTGGCCCGTTAATTCCGGCAGCGGCGCAATATGTATTCTCGAAAGCCCTAGGTCACCACACCTACGCCTCCATTTGCGTCGAGGGGGCCGCGACAGGATGAACCCCTTTACGAACAAGCCCGGCTTTTGCCGGGCTTGCTAATGAAGGTCAGTTCAATATTTGATCTAAATTAGATCAAAAGGCACGCTTGCGTGCGGCCGATTGGCATCGCGGATTTTCTTGCGGGAGCTTTCGTCCAATACCTTTTCGGTGTAGACCTTGGCAGTGGGAACCTGGCTTTTAACCAGAAGCTTGGCGCTCTCGTTCTGTCGCTGGGTGGGAAGAGAGGTTTTAAAATGCATCACATGTCACCTCCGCAAGACAAGAAATCGTTAAGAAAGACCATGGAGACCGAATTTTTAGCCAAGGTGAAATCCATGTAATCCCCTTCGCCAGCCAGCTTCCAAAAATCTTTCCCTCCCGGCAACCTTATCACGTCAGATACTTTCTTGCAACCCCCGAGTCCACGAGGGTAGTTGGGGAAACGAGAGATCAGATCCAAAGTGGCATTCGGAATAAAGCAGTCGAATCCGTACTTGGGCCAAGCGACATACCCCCACCAACGCGACCCCGCAGCGTAGTCCTTCCAAAGAAACCCTCCGGCCGCCCAGAGACGGATACGCTTAGCCCGAGGCAGTGAAGCGGCCCCATCCACCATCACGCCAATCATATGCCCAGCAATACCCTTTCGTTCAGGAATGTCAAGAAACATGACCAGCTTGATGTAGAGACTAGCCACATCAACCAGGCCATCCAGAAATATCACCACTTCCAAGTCCTGACTGAAATAGTGGTCGTTTTTCACTTGCAGCAATACGCCTGAGGGCACATTCTCCCCGTCATCAACTTCCGGCCACTCCCTCTTCTCCACAAGCGTTACAGTGGAGCCAGTGGGTGCCCCTGCAAGCTGAATGAGTGCGTTATCGTCTAGATTGAAGCCAAGAATATTGGCCAAATCAACCCCATTTCGGTGAACACGGCTGCTGCCGACGTTGAAGTGGACCGCCTTAAATTCGTTAGTTATCATAGGGCTCGATGGGAGTAAGTTGTTCACTTAGTTAGTTGCAAAACCAATGCCTTGAGTCCTGGAGAATAATTACTTGGACCGTTCAATTTTTCAGTAACAGTGAAGAGCCGTCCGTAGGTCGCGTGATGCTCGTCATCGAGCTCATGCCCAACGATTTGCGCCCTCAGCTCAGACACCACGCCAGCGCCCTGTAGTTCTTGGATAAAAGTCTTGCGGAGAGAATGAAAACCGCGCTTCGCTGGCTCCCAGCCCTTACCCACCTCGGCCAGATGTCGACTGAAAGCTTTAGTGATCCAGTTGCCCTGCCCGTTTACAGCAGTAGCCTTCGCAGCCGGGAATAGCCTTGTATCACCCGCTTTGCGCTTGCCATCGACCCAATCCAGGAAGCCCATCTTGAGGAGCTCGGGATGGAGCGGCACCGTCCTCAGGCTCACTTCGGTCTTTACCTTCTGGTGCTCGCCCTCGTCCGAAATACGGATGCATGGGATGCCGTCCTCCTCGAACACGTCCTTGATAAGCAGTTGGCCGACCTCCGACGCTCTGGCCCCCGTATAAAGTCCAAGGAGCGAGGCCCAGCGGGCCGACTCTGACAGCTTGGCGAGCGCTTCTGGTGCAAACAGGGCTTGAATCTGGGCCCTGTCGTAGGCTTTGAACCCCAACTTCTTTCGGGAGCGCTTCTCGCGCTGGGAGTAGCTCACGTGACCGCTCGCCGGGTTGTCGCCTCGGGGGTAGTGCCCCGACGCCATGGCCCACTCGAAGAACCCGCCCTTGCCTCCGATGTAGCTCTGCTTGTTGGTGAGCGTCGGAGTGGAAGCTCCCTTTTCCCGCATGTCTTGATACCAACGCGCCAGGTCTGACCTGGTGATGGCATGAACCTTCATCGTCGGCCCCAGGAACGCTACCAACGCCTCGATAGCCGTCTTCTTAATCGTGTAGGTCTTGGGCAGCGAGGAAGGCTTGAGCGTTGCCAGGAATGCGTCTCGGGCCTTGCCGAGCGTCATCGTCTCAATGGCGGGCGCTGCCGTCGCTGCGATTGATCCGCGAGGTGCCGGCATCGGAATGGATTGAGCCAAGACTGGCGAAGGACGCGACCGTGCATTCTCGGCATCCATCGCTTCCAACTCCATCATTAGGCGATAGAGCTTCAGATCCTTTGGACTGTCAATTTGCCACTGCTCAGTCACTGCCCCATCCGGTTGGCGCGTGCGGTTGAGCGTTAGTTCCTGGAGGTTCTCGGCGCTCGTCAGTCGAGCAATGAGCAGGTCGGCATCAGACTTGCTGATCTTGGCCACGCGTTGATCCTTCAACTGTGCGAAGAGTCGAGCATAGCCCGCCCCAAGCACCACCGCACGCACATGCGCCTGCGCCAAGTCCTTCGTTTGCAGGGTGCGTTTGATAAGCCGGCAGCCCATCACGGTTTGCAAATCGACGGGCACACGTTGGACGAACGACCAGCGGCCGGTGGACGACCGGCTCAAATGATGAGGGATGCGCATGCGAGTGTTTCCTCTGCATGCTTCCTGCCTCCAATCAAACCACCTAAAAAATTAATGATTTAAATCAATGATTTAAGGGTGACTGGCGGAGAGAGTGGGATTCGAACCCACGGAAGGTTTGACCCTTCGCCGGTTTTCAAGACCGGTGCCTTAAACCGCTCGGCCATCTCTCCGATGCTGCTGCGCGTGATCGCCGAAAGTATCGGTTGTCACGTGGGCGATCCGCATTGCGCGGGTGGCGCCCGACAGGGCCGCACGGTCATCGAGTGCGATTCTGCCAATCCCGGGATCGCTCCGGGCGCGCATTCTCGCATGCCCGGGCGTGCTTTGCTAAGCGGCATCGCTAGCCTTACGCGCCCGGCTTGCCGGGCGGCGCGTCAACCAGTGGGCTAACCCTACGCGGCGAAAGATACCGACTCGCCAGCGAGGGGCACCGACGCAATCAGCAGTGCGTCGCTCAGCCTGCTTCAGCCACCAGGCGCGGTGCGCCGGCAGTGCCTGCTGCACGCTTGAGCTTTTCGGCCAGTTCGGCGCAATTGCCGCCGCAGTCCAGGCGCGAGCGTTCGATTTCCTGCGGCAGGTGTTCGGCCAGGAAGTCGATGAACACCCGCACCGCCGGCAGCAGGCCGCGGCGCGAGGCGAACACGGCGTGGCAGATGCCCTGCGGCAGCGACCAGTGCGGCAGCACCACTTCCAGTTCGCCGCTGCGCACCGCTTCGGCGCAGACAGTTTCCGGCAGCATGGTGATGCCGAAGCCGTCGCGCGCCATCGATTGCAGTAGCGGAAAATCGAAACCGGCCAGCCGCGGCTGCAGGTCCACGCGGCGCATTTCGCCGTTGGGGCCGTGCAGTTCCCAGCGCTGATGCGCTTCGTCTTCGCTGGTGCTCATGGTGGTGTGGTTGGCCAGCTCGCTCGGGTCTTTCGGCCGGCCGGCGCGGTCCAGATACTTGGGGCTGGCGACCAACAATTCCTGCACCTGGCCGAAGCTGCGCATCACCAGGCTGCCGTCGTCATCCAGGCGCGAACGCACGCGTAGTGCGATGTCGTAGCCCTCGTTGATGACGTCGACGCGGCGGTTGCTGATGTTGAGCTGCAGCCGCACCTTGGGGTACTTGGCCAGAAATTCGGGTAGCAGCTTGGGCAATTGAATTTGCGCGAGCGAGACAGGAACGCTCACACGTACAAGACCGCGTGGCTCCGCACTGAGACGATCCACCACCTCGCGCGCGGCCTGGGCTTCGGCGAGCATGGTCTGGGCGTGTCGGTGCACGCTGGTACCGACGTCAGTGACGGCGAAGCGCCGCGTAGAGCGTTGCAGCAAGCGCACGCCCAGGTCGGTTTCGAGTTGGCTGATACGGCGGCTCAGGCGCGACTTGGGGATCCCCAGCGCACGCTCGGCAGCAGCGAAGCCGCCGTGGTCCACCACCATCGCAAAGTAGTACAGGTCATTCAGGTCGTGCATGGCTCAGGTATCCATGGATAGAACGATAAGTGATATTTAACCACCTTTATCCCAACAGAGCAACGACCTAATCTGCGCCCCTCCGCGGCGTTGCCGCTTGCCATAGGTCTTCGCCATGAAGCTGCTCCATCTCGATTCCAGCGCCCTGGGCGCCAACTCCATCAGCCGCGAACTCAGTGCCGCCGCCGTCGCCCAGCAGCGCCTGCTGCACCCGCAGCTGCAGGTGACCTATCGCGACCTGGACCAGGAGCCGCTTCCGCACCTGACCGGGCGCTCGTTGGCGCAGGCCGACGCAACCGAAGCGGCGGCGGCCGAACAGGCGATGCAGCAGTTTTTGGAGGCAGACGTCATCGTGATCGGCGCGCCGATGTACAACTTCGCGATCCCCTCCACGCTCAAGGCGTGGATCGACCGCATTGCGGTTGCCGGGCGCACCTTCCGCTACACCGCAACGGGGCCGGAAGGACTGGCTGGCGGCAAGCGCATCATCATCGCCAGCGCGCGCGGCGGCATCTATGCCGACCCGACCAACGATTTCCAGGAGCCGTATCTGCGCCAGTTGTTCGGCTTTCTGGGCATCGACGACATCACCTTCGTGCGCGCCGAAGGCGTGGCGTATTCGCCAGAGCATCGCAGCAATGCGCTGGCGCAGGCGCTGGCCGAACTGCAGCAGCCGGCAGAAGCCGTAGCCTGAGCGCGCAGGCTTTGTGCGGCTGAGATTAGGGAGTCGGGATTGGGGATTGGTAACAGCCGATTTCCGATAAACCGGGGAGTTCTACGTGACATCGCTTCCAGCACGGCACGCCGCGCAGGGTGTCGTCCTGCTACTGCGCGGTGATGGCAGGCGTTGTTGCACACCACGGCCGCGTCATGCCCCCGCACGCGGCGCGCCTTGTGCGCAATAGCCGGTGTGGACTGCTGGTGGGGACAGTGAGGCCTGCACAAAAGAACGGGACCAGCGATGATCCCGTTCTTTTGTGCGTTTTTTAGTGTCTGTGGCGGCAACGTCACGCGCTACCCGCACGGCGTGATCAAAGACCAGACTCCGCCTGCGAGCACAGCACTGGCGTCCAGAACCATGCGACACGGACGTATGTTCTTCAGCCGACGCCGACCGCGACAAGCCCGATGCAGCCGCTTTCAGCCGATGCGTTCCAGCCCGCCCATGTACGGGCGTAGCACCTGCGGCACGTCGATCGAGCCATCGGCGTTCTGGTAGTTCTCCATCACCGCGATCATCGCGCGGCCCACCGCAGTGCCGGAGCCGTTGAGCGTGTGCATCAGCTCCGGCTTGCCGCTGGCCGGGTTGCGCCAGCGCGCCTGCATGCGCCGGGCCTGGAAATCGCCGCAATTGGAGCAGGACGAAATCTCGCGGTAGGTGTCCTGCGACGGCAGCCACACTTCCAGGTCGTAGGTCTTGATCGCAGCAAAACCCATGTCGCCGGTGCACAGCAGCACCTTGCGGTACGGCAGACCGAGTTGTTCCAGCACCACCTCGGCGCAGCGCGTCATGCGATGATGCTCGGCCTCGCTGTCCTCCGGCGCGCAGGCAGTGACCAGTTCCACTTTTTCGAACTGGTGCTGGCGGATCATGCCGCGTGTATCGCGCCCGCCGCTGCCGGCTTCGGCACGGAAGCACATCGAATGGGCGGTCATGCGCAGCGGCAGCCGCTCGGCATCGACGATGTCGTCGCGCACGATATTGGTGAGCGGCACTTCGGAGGTGGGGATCAGATAGCGGCGCGATTCGCCCACTTCGGTCTGGAACAGATCGTCTTCGAACTTCGGCAACTGCCCGGTGCCGCGCATCGACTCGGCATTGACCAGCAGCGGCACATTGGTTTCTTCGTAGCCGTGCGCGCCCACATGCAGATCGAGCATGAACTGCGCCAGCGCACGATGCAGGCGCGCGATCGGCCCGCGTAGCACGGTGAAACGTGCGCCCGACAACTTGGCGGCGGTTTCGCCATCCAGCCAGCCGTGTGGCGCGCCGAGTTCCACATGGTCCTTGACCGCGAAATCGAAACTGCGCGGCGTGCCCCAGCGCGACTGCTCGACATTCTCGCTCTCGTCCTTGCCCAGCGGCACATCGTCGGCCGGCAGATTGGGCAGGCCCAGCGCAATGATTTCCAGCTTGGCGCGGATCGCATCCAGCGCTTCTTCCGAGGCCTTGAGCTCATCGCCGAAGCCGGCCACCTCGGCCATCAGCGCGGCCACATCTTCGCCCTTGGCCTTGGCCTGCCCGATCGCCTTGGACTTGGAATTGCGCATGCTCTGCAATTCCTGCGTGCGCACCTGGATCCGCTTGCGCTCGCTCTCCAGCGACTCCAGTTCCGCAGTGTCCAGGGAGAAACTGCGCGTGCTGCGCAGGCGCTCGGCAAGGTCGGCGGGATGTTGGCGAAGCAGGGCCGGATCTAGCATCGGAAGTCTGTGTGTCGGTAGGGAGCACCAGATTATCGCCTGTTCCGCCACCTGCTGCGATCGATTCACTGGGGCTATGCCAGAATTACCGCGATCCTTCAGGTGAGCCCTATGCCCGCGCCCCGCCCTGCATCCGATCGTCAGATCGTCCTGCGTCTGCCCCGCCACACTCTGAAAATTGCCGGTATCGCCTTCGGTGCCGGCCTGCTGCTGTTCCTGCTGGTGTGGGCCACCGGCCGCAAGGACGATTTTTACAAGGCCTCTCCGACACAGCCGACGGCTGGCGCGCCGGCCGCCGACGACACCATTCAACCGCTGCCGGCGCCGCTGCCTGCCCAGGACGGCGCCAGCGACATGCCGCAGGCCAAGCCGCCCGAAGAAACGCCAACCCTGGTGGAGACCGCACCAGCGGCCCCACCCGCGCCGGCGCCGTTGCCGGAAAACGCCGCGCCCGCTGCACCCGGTACTGCAGCGCCCTCCAACGCGCCGGTGGCAGGCGGCAACCGCCCGGTGCCCATGCAAGGCCAGATGCCACCGCCGCGTTATCCATCGGCAGCGCTGCGACGTGGCGATGCCGGCGACGTGGTCGTGCGCGTGGATGTCGATGCCAGCGGCAATCCGGGCGGCGTGACCCTGGTCCAGCGCAGCGGCTCGCGCGATCTGGACCGCGCCGCGATGGAAGCGGTACGCCATTGGCGTTTTCACCCGGCCCAACAAAACGGCCAGCCGGTGGCCGGCAGCCTGGATATTCCCTTCGAGTTCAAGCCCGCGCAGTAAGCGCAGCCAAGCCGGGCGCCGGACCAGCAGACGCCACACACCGTGGCGAACACATGCAATGGGTTGTTTTGCAAGGGATTGGGTGGCGCTGTCTGGACGACGAGCGGCAGTGCCGTAGCGCCGTCAAAACATCACCAAACTGAACGACTGCGGCCCAGTAACAGCAGCTCGGGCGTTCGCCTTAGCTGCGCCTCAGGCAGCGCCGACCAGACTGGTTGTGTCATCCCAAAGATGCGCCCGGAGGCCGGCCATGTCCTTCATCTCGAATCCCTCTTCACACCACACGCCGTCGCTGTCGCGCTCCGCCCCTGCGGCGTCCGGGCGTGGACAGAACACGCAGGATGACAGCGCCTCGCCATGGCTTTGGGCAACGCTGCTGGCCTTGTTGGTGGTGATCCCGGCCTGGTGGTGGGCCAGGCACAGCGACGAGTCGCTCGCCACCGACACCCGCCCCGCGCCTGCCGCGAGCCGGCAGATTCTGCCCAGCGCGGATGGCCCGCGCGCGATGACCATGATTGCGCATCAGCCGGTACGCGCGGCGATCAGCAGCGTGGATGCCAAGCCATTACCGGGCAATACGATGCCCAGCTACCCGGCCGAGGTGGAACGTGCCGGGATTCAGGGCAGCCGCACCGCACGTCTGCAGCTGGACATGCAAGGTCAGGTTCGTGCGGTGACCATCGTCGACCGCAGCGGTAGCAACGACCCGCGTCTGGACGCAGCGGTGACCGAGAGCCTGCGCCAGTGGCGCTTCGAACCGGCCACGCGCGACGGCCATGCGGTGGTCAGCAGCGTGCAGGTGCCGGTCGAGTTCAGCCCAGAGCGCTGAGCCCAAAACCGGCGCCCTGCGCCAGAGTGTCGAAGCCCGGGAACGACGTGGCGACGTTGGCGATGTCGTTCACCTGCACGGTGCCGGTCGAACGCTGGCCGGCAATGGCAAAGGCCATCGCAATGCGGTGATCGCCATGGCTTTCGATCACGCCACTGCCAATCGTACCGCCGTGAATCGTGGCGCCATCCGGGGTTTCATCGACCTGCACGCCGAGCGCGCGCAGGCCGGTGGCCATGGCGGCCAGGCGATCCGATTCCTTGACCCGCAATTCGGCCGCGCCGGTAACGACGGTCTTGCCGTTTGCAGCCGCAGCGGCGACGAACAAGGCCGGGAACTCGTCGATCATGTCCGGCACCAGCGCTTCGGGGATCTGCGCACCGTGTAACGGCGCATAGCGCACGCGCAGATCGGCCACCGGTTCGCCGCCGTGTTCGGCATGGTTTTCTTCGCTGATGTCCGCGCCCATCAAGCGCAGCGCAGCCAGCAGCCCGGTGCGACGCGGGTTCAAGCCCACTGCGCGCAGCACGACTTCCGAATCGGGAATGATGCTGGCAGCCACGATGAAAAACGCTGCCGACGAAAAGTCCCCAGGCACTGCAATGTCGGTCGCACGCAAGCGCTGGCCGCCACGCAGGCGCGCGGTGCCCGGCGAGAACGCGATCTCCACACCGAACGCAGACAACATGCGTTCGGTGTAATCGCGCGTGGGGTGCGGCTCGGTCACCGAGGTCTCGCCTTGCGCGTACAGACCCGCCAGCAGCACCGCCGACTTGACCTGCGCACTAGCGACCGGCGACACAAACTCGATGCCGTGCAGTGCCTGACCGCCGTGCACATGCAAGGGCGGCGTGCCGTCGTCCTGGGTCTGGATCTTTGCGCCCATCTGCGCCAACGGGCCGGTCACGCGCCGCATCGGCCGCTTGGACAAGGACGCATCGCCGACCAGCACGCTATCGAAACGCTGCGCGGCCAACAGGCCGGCGAGCAGACGCATGCCGGTGCCGGCGTTGCCGCAATCCAACGCCTCGGTGGGCGGCTGCAAGCCATCCACGCCGACGCCATGCACAATGCGCTGCGATGCAGAAGGCGTGTCGATCCGCACGCCCAGCCTGGCGAAGATGGCCGCGGTGGAGCGCGTGTCTTCGCCTTCAAGAAACCCGTCGATCTGCGAAATGCCATCGGCCAGCGCGGCAAACATCACCGCACGATGCGACACTGACTTGTCGCCGGGAATGGTCAACGTACCGCGCAATGCGCTGCCCTGCTGCGCGATCCAGTGTTGCGTGCTGCTGCTCATGCGAATGATCCGATTGCTGCGCCGCCGCCATGCAGGCGATGCGCTTGGTAAGAGATGGCAGCGCCGTCATCGCCAGAGCGGCGGCGCGCCAGTTGGGCGGGTGATCGAGCGCTTAGGGAATCGCGACAGGATACGAGCCCAGCACCTTGATCTGTGCCGAATGCGCTTCCAGTTCGGCCAATGCCTGCTTCATCGCCTCGTCTTCCACATGGCCGACCAGGTCGATGAAAAACCCGTACTCCCACTTGGCCTGGTGCGAGGGCCGCGACTCGATACGGTTCATGCTGATGCCGTGCCGTGCGAACGGGCTGAGCACATCGAACAGCGCGCCCGGCTTGTCGTGGATAAACACCAGCACCGAGGTGCGGTCGTGGCCGGACGACGGGAAGATCTGCCGGCCAATCACCAAAAAACGCGTGGTGTTGTCGTCGTCGTCTTCGATCGACTTCATGATGACTTTCTTCAAGCCATACACATGCGCCGCACTCTCGCCGCCGATGGCTGCAGCATCTTCGGCATTGCGTGCGCGCCGCGCGCCTTCGGCATTGCTGGACACCGCAATCTTTTCCACCTTGGGCAGGTGCGAGCGCAGCCAGCCGGCAGTCTGTGCGAAGGATTGCGAATGCGCATAGATGCGCTCGATATCTTCCAGCCGGCCGTTGCGCGAGAGCAGATACTGATGCACGCGCAGCTCGACTTCGCCGCAGATTTTCAGGTTGGAGGTCAGGAACATATCCAGCGTGACCTGGATGGTGCCCTGCCCCGAATTCTCTACCGGCACCACACCGAAATCGGCGTTGCCGGCTTCCACTTCCTGGAACACTTCTTCGATGGTCGCCATCGGCAGGCCAACCGCCGAGCGACCGAAATGTTTGAGCACGGCCTGCTGGCTGAAAGTGCCCTCGGGGCCGAGGTAACCGATCTTCAACGGCTCCTGCTGGGCCAGGCAGGCCGACATGATTTCGCGATACACGTGCACCAGCACTTCGTCGCTGAGCGGGCCTTCGTTGCGGTCCACCACCATGCGCAGCACCTGCGCTTCGCGCTCGGGGCGGTAGTAATCCACCGCTGCGGCGAGCTTGCCCTTGGCCTTGCCGACCTGATGGGCAAAGTTGGCGCGCTCGGCGATCAAGGCCTGGATGTTGCGGTCGATCTCGTCGATCTTGGCGCGCACATCGGCCAGCACCGGTGCGGCGGCGGCAGGCTTGCCGATGGCCTTGCCCGGCGTGGTTGCGGGCTTGGCCACCTGTTTGGCCGACGATGTGTCCGCAGACGTGCTCGCTGTTTTGGTCTTGCTGCTCTTGGCAGCAGTGGGTTTAGTGGGCTTGGGAGCCATCGCTGGGCATTCCTTGAGAAACGGCGCAAGCGCCTGCGCGGCCTGCGCCGCGGTCGAAGATGGGACTCAGCCGTGACGCTGCTGAAAGTCGTGCATGAAGGCGACCAGCGCTTGCGCGCCAGCCACCGGCATGGCGTTGTAAAGCGAGGCGCGGATGCCGCCGACGGCTTTATGGCCCTTCAGTGCCAACAGGCCGGCGGCCTTGGATTCGCTGACGAACAATGCGTCCAGCTGCTCGTTCGGCAGAAAGAACGGAATATTCATACGCGAGCGCACCGCCGGCTTGATCAGGTTGCGGTAGAAGCCGCCCGAACCATCGATGACGCCGTACACCAACGCGGCTTTCTCGGCGTTGCGACGCGCGAACTCTTCCACCCCGCCCTGTTCGAGCATCCACTTCACGGTGAGCCCGAGCAGGTACCAGTTCCAGGTCGGCGGGGTGTTGAGCATCGAATCGCGCGCGGCATGCGAGGCATAGTTGAAGATGTCCGCACGCGGTTGACCGGCGCGCTCCAGCAGATCGCGACGCACGATCAGCACCGAAATGCCGACCGGGCCCAGATTCTTTTGCGCACCGGCGTAGATCAACCCATAGCGCGAAATGTCCAGCGGCTCGGACGCAATCGACGAGCTGAAATCGGCGAACAGCGGCAAGGTGCCGACATCCGGCGTGTCGCGAAATTCGACGCCGTGAATGGTCTCGTTGGCGGTGATGTGCACGTAGGCCGAGTGCGGCGACAAGGTCCAGCTGGCCACCGGCGGGATGTCGATAAACCCATCTGCCTGTGCGTCTGCGGCAATGCGCGCATCCACGTACGGCGCCGCCTGCTTGATTGCGGTCTTGCCCCAGTGCCCGGTGATCACATAATCGGCAGCCTGCCCGGGCGCGGCGAAATTCAGCGGCAACAGCGCCTGGATGGTGGTGGCGCCACCGGCGGTAAACAGCACCGCGTAGTCGTCGGGAATCGACAACAAACTGCGCAGATCGGCTTCGGCCGCGGCCGCGACGGCCATGAAATCGGCGCTGCGGTGGCTGATTTCCACGATCGAGGCGCCAACGCCATTCCACTCGACCATCTCCGCCTGCGCCTGCCGCAGGACCGATTCCGGCAATGTTGCAGGGCCGGCACTGAAATTGAACGCGCGTGTCATGGCACACCTTGTCGAGCTAGCCTTCTAGTATGCCGCAGCGCATCGGGCTTGGCAGCGGGCAAAAAAGTTGCAGCTGCATCCTTTTGACTGAGCCTCACGTAACGTGGTGACAGCCACGGGACGAACTTCCGCCCCGGTGGGCTACTCTCACGCTGCAGCCACTGCCGGAGCCTGCCATGTCGTTTCGCGATGCTTTCAAACTGCCGTCCAGCGAGATCACCGATGAGTCCGTCTACCGCGACCGGCGCCGGCTGCTGCAGCTGTTTGCGCTGACCCCGGCACTGGGCATTGCCGGGTGCGCCGAGGCCGACCCGCCGCCACCGCCCAAGACGGTAGTGACGCCGGCGCAGGCGCGGAGCGGCTTCCGCACCACCGAAGAATTGACCAAGCTGGGAGACGTCACCAGCTACAACAATTTCTATGAGTTCGGCACCGACAAGACCGATCCGTCGAAGGCCGCCAAAACGCTCAAGCTGTCGCCGTGGTCGATGAAGGTGAGCGGCGAATGCGAAAAGCCCGGCAGCCTGTCGCTGGACGAATTGCTCAAGGGCATCACGCCGGAAGAGCGCATCTACCGGCTGCGCTGCGTGGAAGGTTGGTCGATGGTGATCCCGTGGACCGGCGTGCCGTTGGGCGAGGTGCTCAAGCGTTTCGCGCCGACCTCCAAAGCCAAGTACGTCTCCTTCACCACCCTGGCCGACCCGCAGCAGATGCCGGGCGTGCGCTACCGCTCGATCGACTGGCCTTACCGCGAAGGCTTGCGCATCGATGAAGCGATGCATCCGCTGGCCTTGCTGGCCACCGGCCTGTACGGGAAACCGCTGCCACAGCAGAACGGCGCGCCATTGCGTCTGGTGGTGCCGTGGAAGTACGGCTTCAAGAGCATCAAGTCGATTGTGGAAATTCGCTTCGTCGAAAAGATGCCCGAGACCGCCTGGCACGATCTGCAGCCTTCGGAATACGGCTTCTTTTCCAACGTCAACCCGGCGGTGGACCACCCGCGCTGGAGCCAGAAGACCGAGCGCCGCATCGCCGGTACCGCCAGCAAGCTGTTTGCCGAACGTATCGCGACCAAGCCGTTCAACGGCTATGCCGATCAGGTGGCATCGCTGTATGCGGGTATGGACCTGAAGAAGTGGTTCTAGTGCGGCAACCGTCAGCGTGACATCCATCGCGTAGGAGCGCACCCGGGCGCGATGGGCATTATCAGGAAAGCCCATCGCGCCCCGGTGCGCTCCTACGTTTCATGCCAGCGCGCGCTTCATGCCCGCGCGGCATCGCTTCCCTCTTCGAGATCGCATGGCCAAGACCTCTGCTTCCCTGATTGCCGCCAAGGTGGCGGTGCATGCCGCCGCACTGACGCCGATCGCCTTGCTGGCCTGGCAGTTCTGGCAGGTGTGGCAGACCGGCAGCGATGCGCTGGGCGCCGACCCGGTGGCCGAGATCGAGCATCGCACCGGGTTGTGGGCGCTGCGCTTTCTGTTGATTACGCTGGCGATCACGCCGCTACGCCAGCTCACCGGCCAGGCCGTGCTGATCCGCTTCCGCCGCATGCTGGGGCTATACGCCTTTTTCTACGCCAGCGTGCACCTGACGGTGTACCTGAGCCTGGACCTGCGCGGCTTCTGGACGCAGATCTTCGAAGAGATTCTCAAGCGCCCCTACATCACCGTGGGCTTTGCGGCGTGGCTGCTGTTGCTGCCGCTGGCGATCACCTCGACCCAGGGCTGGATGCGTCGACTCAAACGCAACTGGGGCCGCCTGCATCAGTTGATCTATCCGATCGGTGTGCTGGCCGTGCTGCACTTCTGGTGGCTGGTGAAGTCCGATATCCGCGAGCCGGCGCTGTATGCCGGCATCCTCGCAGCCCTGCTGGGCTGGCGGGTCTGGAAAAAACTCAGCGCGCGCCGAACCACAGCAAGGCGCTCAGCGCCGCCGCCAGCAACACCGCGCTGAGCAGCAGCCACGGCCAACGCGCCACCTTCATCGGCGCGCGCGCCGGCTCGCTGATGGCACGCGGTGGCAGCGGCGGTTCGGAATCGGGGATGTCCCAGGTGGTGCCGTGATGGATGCGCGGCACTTCCACCACGAAGCGGTGGCGGGCATCGAACACGACTTGGTCGCCGGCTTGCAGCCAGCCATCGCGCACCTGCACGCCGTTGATCCAGCTGCCCTCTTCCGACCCCAGATCGCGGATCAGCACGCGGTCGCCGTGACGCTCCAGGCGCGCGTGTTGCGCGGCAAAGGCAGGGTCGTCGATGACGATGTCCGACGCCGGGTCGCTGCCGACCAGGCGCGAGCGGTCGAGGGTAAAGCTGCGCCCGTGGTGACGGCCGCCCAGCCCGCGTAACAGCAGACAGACTTCGCTCAGGCCGGCATCGTCTTGTGGCGCATCGTTGGCCGGTGCGGTTGAAGGCGCACTGCGCAACAGCATCTCCACGCCATCGGCGTAGATCGCATCGCCGGGGCGCAGCAACGCCATGCGCCGTACCGGGCGCCCGTTGACGTGGATGCCGCGGATGCCGTTGGCCACCTGCAACCACAACCCGCGCTGGTCCAGGCAGAACTGCGCCAACAGCAGCGCCCCCTGGGCGTCAGCCACCACACGCACGCTGCCGGAGGCATGACGGACGATCCGGTGGACGCCGGGCTTGAGGGAGTGATCCGGCTGCTGCCGGTGAGTGAAATGAACTTGCAGGTCGCGCACCCGCCGCAGACTAGCAGGTTTGCTCACGCCCGCGGCCAACAACCTCGCGCTCTTGAGTGAATGCCGGCAGCGCGCGCAGTCGATGCCGTGCGTGTTCACAGCCTGTGCGCGCGATCGAAATACAGGCCGCGTCTCTTGCCGCGCATCGCCGCGTGGTCGCTCTGCTCGCTGCAATGCGGCCTCGCTGCCCACGGCTGCACTTGGAGCCGGACGCGCGCATGCGCACAATGCGCGACTCCTTATCGTCTTACCCAGGCAGCTCATGTCCAGCATCGATATCCGCCACGACCATTCCCTGCCACCGGCACAGGCCCGCGCGGCGATCGACGAGGCGGCGCGCAAGTTGACCGATCGCTACGGTGTCGCCTCGCACTGGGAAGGCGATACCTTGCGCATCTCCCGCGCCGGCGTGGATGGCGCGATCGCGCTGTTGCCGCAGCAGGTACATGTCACAGCCGAGCTTGGCTTCCTGCTGTCGGCCGTGCAGCCGATGGTGGAATCGGAAATCCGTCGCCTGCTCTCCGAAAAGCTCGCCTGAGCAGACGCGGTTGCGGTTGCGGTTGCTGCAGCTGCTTCAGCGCCAAGTCACCCGCCCCGCACGCGATGGGCGGATGCTTGGGCCAGGCCGGGTCGGGCGCCGCTTCACCTGCCCGATGCAGGGCCGGCACTAGGGTGAACGCAACGTCACTTTGGCAATCGACAGGAGCATCGCATGACGACCGGATACGATCAGAACGGTAACCGAGACACCACCGCGTCGGGCTTCCAGGCCCAGGCAGAGCAGATTTCGCGACGGCTTGGCGAGTCGGCGCAGACCGTGTGGCTGGCAGGACTTGGCGCACTGGGCCGCGTGCAGAGCGAAGGCGGCAAGTTGTTCGACTCGTTGGTGCGCGAAGGCGCCGCCTACGAGCGCACCGGGCAGCGCAAGGCGGCCGATAGCGTGGACGAGCTGCGCGAGGAAGTGGAAACCCAGTTCGAGCAGGCGCGCGATACTGCCGTGCGCGGCTGGGACAAGCTGGGCAAGGCGTTCGACGACCGGGTTAAAGGCGTGCTGCGCACGCTCAATATCCCCGAGCAGGACGAACTGGAAAACCTGCGTCGCGAGGTCGAATCGCTGAAGGCACAGGTGCGGGCCAACACCGCCGCCACCAAGCGGGCCAACCGCACCGCCAACCAGGCCGCGCAAGCCGCCAGCAGCGACGCGAGCGGTGCGGGCTCGTCGACAGGCAATACGTCTGGGACCGGCAGTCCCGCTGCGTTCGACGGGGAATAAGCCCCACTGCCGCAGGTGGTAGCGAAATCCGATGCGTCGCAGCGGCGGATATCTTCCGTTAGCAATCGGGTCTGCACGTGGGTTGCCCGTGCAGACCTTCAGAAGCGGATCATCTGTGGGCCATGAGTACCATGGAGACGTCCTTCAGGCGGACGTTGACGGGCCCTAAAAGCAGGCTACCTCCATTGCACACGATGGTGCGCGAGCAGTGTCAGTTCGGCGACGCTAGACACGCTTGCACGCTCTTGATTGATCAATCACCCCATCCAGCCCAATGTTGCAAAGCAACATTATTTTTCAGACAATCGGGACGGGCCCGCCAGTCCTGTAACACGAAGTCCGTTTGCTCCCCTCCCCTCACGGCTTCGGACTGGCGGGTCTTTCGTTGTCTGGGTCACGGCTCGCGACATCACCGCCTGCGATCCATTGACGAAACCTGCGCGAAGGATTCTTCTAGGCGTACCGATTCGTTATACGCGCCATACCTTCGCTTGATGCTTATGCCTTCCTGGATCTTGGCGCTCCTGGCTGCACTGCTGCTCTGGCTGGCGGTGTCTGTCTATTTCTGGTTGGTGCGACGCCGCGCCAACGAAACCGATGCGGGCATCCGCGCCCTGGCGGCCATGCACTGGCGCGATTTTTCCGCCGTGGTACTTCGGGTGCTGCAGGACCAACGCGGCTGGCAACCGCTTCAGCTGCCGCAGGACGGCCTGCCCACCGCGGACTTCATGATGCAGACCGATCACGGCACCCGCCTGGTGGCCTGCAAGCATGGCCGCGGCTATCGCATCGGCGTGGCGGCAGTCAATGAGCTGGGCGCAATGGCGCGGCTGGCCGGTGCCGGCGGCGGCGTGATGGTGACCGAGGGCCGCATGGAGCGCGAAGGCCTGGCCGCTGCAGAAAAGCAGTCCATCGAAGTCCTGGATGGCACGCGGCTATGGCCGCTGCTCAAGCCGTATCTGCCAGGCGATGTGGAAACCGACGTGGTCAACATGGCGCGGCGACGGGCGATCCGCCACAGCATCATCGCCGGTGCCGCATTGGCCACGCTGGCGCTGGTCGCGGTGCTGGCGCTGCGCCCGCCCGCCCCGGCGCAGACCGTGACCGCTGCGCGTACACCGGCTGTTGCGGCACCGCGCACACCATCGTTGGCCACCTCGCCAGGGAACGCGTCGCAGGCTGCGCCCGCGGCGGCGTCGACCACGGCAGCCACACCACCGCCGGCAACTGCGGCAGAGCCGGATGAGGCGACGCTGCAAGGCTATCGTCACGCAGTGTCCAAAACCCTGGCGCAGACGCCGGGCCTGGTGCGCGGCATCTGGATCACCCAGGCAACGCTGGCGGTGGATCGCACTGTGGAAGACAGCGTGGCCTGGCCCTTGATCTGCCAGGAGCTGGAGCGCTACCCCTATCTGCGCACGGTGCGCGTGCAGCTCAATCCCCGCCCGGGTGTGGACGAGCCGGTGCGCTGGCGGCAATGCACCACGATCTGATGGGGTGTGACTGATGGGGTGTGACTGATGGTGGGCGACGACGCGCGGATTGCCTCGCGCCATTGAACACGGCGGTTTGCTGTGGGCTCGACTGGTCGAGACGGCAATCGTGTTCACGATCAGCTGGAAACTCGTGCAGTCGTAAACACGATCAGCGACAAGCACAAGATGTCGTGACGCAGATGGGCCGGCTGATGACCTGCAGCCTTTGAAGGCGCGATGCTTTATTCGCCCGATCCCGCCGAGACAGCATTCGTACGCGCGAAGCGGCAAGGCGGCGATGGCCTGATGCAGATGGGCCAGCCGACTGCCTGCAGCCATCGAAGTCGCGGTCTTCTCTAAGCACGATGTTGCGATACACCGCGTTGCCGGCCGACGACGCGCGGTATTTCGCATTCGATTTGCGGCGTGAATGCAGCCGCTGACCAGATGCGAGCGACCATGCCTGCTACACGTCGCTATCGATCACGCCGCTATCAACAACAGCACCGTTACCGACGTCCAACCCAAACGTTCCAGCACCGGCCCTTAACGCATCCCGGGCGCAAACCGCGCGACCAGATCGTAGGAGCCGCCCAGAAACAGTTGGCGCACATAGGTCACCGGTTGATCGCCGCGCCAGGTGTGGCGGTCGATCACCAGGCACGCCGCACCTTCGTTGACCTGCAGGCACTTGGCTTGCGCTGCGTCGACGCTGACCGCACTGATGCGGTGCTCGGCGCGCGTCCACGGCACGTTGCGCAACAGCCAGCTCCCGGGCGCCACGTCGGTGAACGTCTGCGCCAACGCGTCGGGTACGGTGGTTACATCGATCACGCGCTGTTCCAGCGCAAACGGGCTACCGTCGGCAAGGTGCACGCTATCGAGCGCCAACAGCTTGCCGGTGCTGCCCAACGTGCGCTCCTGCGGCACGCGCTGGCGCACGTTGCGCAACCGGCGCGATAACAGCGAAAACGTGTAGAGGTGGCCGCGCGTGGTCATTTCCACCTCGATATCCGGGATCGAAAGCGCCACCTGCTCCAGATGCGGATGCGGCCGGGCCACGAACGAGCCGGTGCGGCGGCGGCGCTCGATCATGCCGGCATCGGCGAGCAGGCCGAGCACTTTGTTGACGGTCATGCGCGAGCAACCGTACTGCGTCATCAACTCGTGTTCGGGCGGGATGCGATGGCCGGGCGGCCAGTCGCCGCTATGAATGCGTTGCTCCAGATCCTGCCGGATACGGTGATGCAAGGTGCCGGGTGCGGCGATGGGGGGGGCGGTCAAAGCTGCAGTCTCCGGTCAGACCTGCATTGTGCGCGCATCGGCTCAGTTGCCCAGCATTGTTCGCAACACGTGGGCAAAACGCGTGGCGATGCGCGCACGATCGACATGCCGCCCATCGTGCACCACCTGCCGCCCGCCGCGCCAGACGTGACGCACCGTAGTGGCGCGTGCGGCGAACAGCCAGCTGTCCAGCAACGCGTCGTCGCTGCGTGCGAGCAAGGACGGATGGCTGGCGTCCAGTTCCACCAGATCGGCTGCAGCACCGACCCGGATCCCGTGCTGCGCGACACCCAGCGCCTGCGCTGCACCCTCGCCCGCCCGCTCGTACAACCAGCGCCCGCTCGAAACGTTGGCAGGCGCCAGCACGTTGCGCGCCTGCAGGCGCAGCCGTTGGCCGTATTCGAGCAGGCGCAGTTCTTCGGCCGCATCGATCAGCACGTTCGAATCCGAGCCCACGCCAAAGCGCCCCCCGGCCGCAGCGAATGCCTGCATCGGAAACAGCCCGTCGCCCAGATTGGCCTCGGTGATCGGGCACAGCCCGACCACCGCGCCACTGTCGGCGATCGCCTGCAGCTCCGCAGCGTCCACATGCGTGGCGTGCACCAGGCACCAACGCGCCGCTACCGGTGCGTTGGCCAGCAACCATTGCACCGGACGCTGGCCCGACCAGGCCAGGCAGGCGTCGACTTCGCGCTGCTGTTCGGCGATATGGATGTGGATGGGGCCATCGGTGAGCGGCACCAACGCCGCCAGTTGCTGCGGCGTGACCGCGCGCAAACTGTGCGGCGCCAGCCCGAGTACGGCATCCGGCAATGTCTTGAGACTGTGCCTGCAGTCCTCGAGCAGGCGCGCAAACCCATCGATGTCGTGGATCAGGCGCTTTTGCGCAGCGCTCGGTGCAGCCCCGCCGAAATCCGAGTGCGCGTAGAACACCGGCAGCAAGCTCAGCCCGATCCCGGTACTGGCGGCGGCAGCGGCGATGCGCTCGGACATCTCACCAGCATGCGCGTAAGGGGCACCGCTGACGGTGTGGTGCAGATAATGGAATTCGCCAACGCGGGTAAAGCCGCTCTCCAGCATTTCCACATACGCCTGCTCGGCGATTGCCTGCAGGCTGTCCGGGTCCAGCCGGTCGACGAAGCGGTACATCAGCTCGCGCCAGCTCCAGAAGCTGTCGCCGCTGCGTCCACCCACTTCGGTCAGGCCGGCCATGCCGCGCTGAAACGCATGGCTGTGCAGGTTGCCCAGGCCAGGCACCAGCACCTCGGCGCGCGTATCGGTGGCGGCGGCGGCCGCATCGGTCTGCACGGTGGCAATGCGCCCCTGCTCGAGCGTGATCCGCACACCGCCCGCCCAGCCACTCGGCAACAGCGCCCGCGCTGCCCACAACGCTTGTACCGGTTGATCTGCCACTGGACACCCTCGATTGACGACTCTATTGTATATACATATCAGACACCACGAGCCTGCGCCATGCATTGCGACGTTCTCTGGCACAACGCGCAGCTGATGACCCTGGACGCCGCCGATAGTGGGCTGGGCATCGTGGACGATGGCGTGATCGCCTGTCGGGACGGCCGCATCGTGTATGCCGGCGCGGCGGCGCAGGCGCCCGCGCTTGAAGCCGATAGCACGCACGATTGCCAGCGGCGCTGGATCAGCCCGGGCCTGATCGATTGCCACACCCATCTGGTGTATGCGGGTAATCGCGCCAACGAATTCGAGCAACGCCTGCGCGGCGCCAGCTATGCGCAGATCGCCGCGGCCGGTGGCGGCATCATGGCCACCGTGCGCGCCACCCGCGCCGCAGACGATGCCGCGTTGCTCGCCGCCAGCCTGCCGCGCCTGGATGCCATGCTCGCCGAGGGCGTGACCACGCTGGAAATCAAATCCGGCTACGGGCTCACACTGGAGGACGAAACCAAGCAACTGCGCGTGGCGCGCCAGCTCGCAACCCTGCGTCAGGTGGAAGTCGTGCCGACATTTTTAGGCGCGCACGCGGTCCCGCCGGGGAGCGATGCGCAGCAGTACATCGATGCGGTCTGCACGCAGATGATTCCGGCAATTGCATCGCAAGGGCTTGCCGAAGCGGTCGACGTGTTCTGTGAGCACCTGGCGTTTTCGCCCGCACAGGCCGAACAGGTGTTCGTCGCCGCGCAGGCACAGGGCTTGCGCGTCAAGATCCATGCCGAGCAATTGAGCAACCAGCACGGCGCGGCACTGGCGGCACGCCATGGTGCGTTGTCGGCCGACCATATCGAGTATCTGGACCAGGCCGGCGTCGATGCGATGGCTGCTGCCGGCACCGTGGCGGTGTTGCTGCCCGGCGCGTTCTATTTCACCCGCGATACCCAGCTGCCGCCGATCGATGCGCTGCGCGCGGCCGGTGTACCGCTGGCGCTGGCTACCGATTGCAATCCGGGCACTTCACCGCTGACCAGCCCGCTGCTGGCGATGAACATGGCGGCCACGTTGTTCCGCATGACGGTGGACGAATGCATCGCCGGTTTCACCCGCGAAGCGGCGCGTGCGCTCGGCCGCAATGCACGGCTGGGACAGCTGCGCGCCGGCATGGACTGCGACCTGGCGATCTGGGACATCGACGCGCCGGCCGACCTGGTCTATCGCATGGGCTTCAACCCTCTTCATGCCCGCATCTGGCGCGGGCATTCGACCTGATTGTTCGTGGAGTTGTCATGAGTGCTTCTGTTGTGTTGCAACCCGGCCAGGTAACGCTGGCGCAGTGGCGTGCGCTGTATCGCGGCGCCGATGTGGCGCTGGACGCTGCGTGTGCGGCCGCAGTGCTGCGCAGCGCGCAGACGGTGGAGGCGATCGTCGCGCGCGGCGAGCCGGTCTATGGGGTCAACACCGGCTTCGGCAAGCTGGCCAGCGTGCGCATCGAGCGCGAAGACCTGCAGACCTTACAGCGCAATATCGTGTTGTCGCATGCGGCCGGCGTCGGCGAGCCCACGCCGGTGCCGGTGGTGCGACTGATGATGGCGCTCAAGCTCACCAGCCTTGCCCAGGGCGCTTCCGGCGTGCAACCGGGCACGCTGGCGTTGCTGGAAGCGATGCTGCGTGCGGGCATCACGCCGGTGGTGCCGTGCCAGGGATCGGTCGGCGCCTCCGGCGATCTGGCACCGCTGTCGCATCTGGCGGCGGTAATGATTGGCGTTGGCGAAGCCTTCGTCGGCGACCAGCGCCTGCCAGCCACGGACGCGCTAGCGAATGCGCAGTTGCAGCCGCGCGTGCTCGGCGCAAAAGAAGGGTTGGCGCTGCTCAATGGCACGCAATTTTCCACTGCCTGCGCGCTGGCCGGCTTGTTCGAGATCGAAACCGTATTGCAGGCCGCCCTGGTGACCGGCGCGCTGTCGGTGGAAGCGGCAAAAGGCTCGGATACGCCGTTCGACCCGCGCATCCATGCCTTACGCGGGCAACCGGGGCAGATCGCCACTGCAACTGCCTTACGCGCCTTGATGGCCAACTCGGCGATTCGCGAATCGCATCGCCTCGGCGATGTGCGCATACAGGATCCGTATTGCCTGCGTTGCCAACCGCAGGTGATGGGCGCGGCGCTGGACATCATGCGGCAGGCCGCGCGCACGCTGGACATCGAAGCCAATGGCGTCACCGATAATCCGTTGGTCTTCAGCGATACCGGCGAGGCCTTGTCTGGCGGCAATTTCCACGCCCAGCCGGTGGCGTTCGCTGCCGACATGCTGGCGATGGCGGTATGCGAAATCGGCTCGATCAGCGAACGTCGTACCGCGATGCTGGTCGACCCGGCGTTGTCTGGTCTGCCGGCGTTTCTCACCCCGCGCCCGGGCCTGAATTCCGGTTTCATGATTCCGCAGGTCACCGCTGCGGCGTTGGTGTCGGAAAACAAGCAGCGCGCGTATCCGGCCAGCGTCGATTCGATCCCGACCTCGGCCAATCAGGAAGATCATGTGTCGATGGCGGCGCATGGCGCGCGACGTCTGCTGGCCATGGCAGAAAATGCCGCGCACGTCATCGGCATCGAGTTGTTGGCAGCGGTGCAAGGCTGCGATTTCCATGCACCGCTGCGCTCCAGCACTGCGCTGGAAGCGGCACGCGCGCTGTTGCGTGCGCAGGTACCCATGCTGCAGGACGATCGCTATTTCCACCCAGACATGCTGGCAGCCAGTGCGCTGGTACGCTCGGGCGCCTTGGCCAACGCAGTGGCGATCGCGCTGCCGGGTGTGGAGCAGGACGCATGATGCGGCGGGTTGCACATGACTTGCGCAGTGCCATGGCGCCGCGCGGTGCATGGGCTGGTAGCGCGGCATATGCACGCGAGACGGCTGCGTCGTGCACCCAGCAGCACAATGATCTTTATGCGTATCGCTGGCATAGCTTGCTCGCTGCTACGCGCGCGAAAGGAGCACAGCGATGAACACCCTGCCCGATTGGTTGGAAGTACATCGCGGCGACGCGCCGTTGCTTGTCAGCTTTCCGCACACTGGCACCGAGCTACCCGACACGGTGGCCGACCAATTCGTGTCGCCGTGGCTGGCGCGCCGCGATGCCGATTGGTGGGTGCACCAGGTGTACGACTTCGCACAGGCGATGGGTGCCACCACGGTGCGCACCGCCATCTCGCGTTCGGTCATCGACGTCAATCGCGACCCGAGCGGCGTTTCGCTGTACCCCGGCCAGAACACCACCGGCCTGTGCCCCCTGACCACCTTCGACAATCAGCCGCTGTATGCCGATGGGCAGGCGCCGGATCAGGCGCAGATCGATCTGCGTCGCACACGCTGGTTCGACCCGTATCACGCCGCACTCGCCGAGGAGATCGCGCGCCTGCGTCAGCAACACGCAACCATCGTGGTGTACGACGCGCATTCGATCCGCTCTTTCATCCCGCACCTGTTCGACGGCGAGTTGCCGCAGTTCAACATCGGCAGCAACGACGATCGCAGCTGCGATCCGGCCCTGGCCGACGCGGTGGAACAGCTGTGCCGCAGCAGCGGCTCTAGCACCGTGCGCAACGGGCGTTTCAAAGGCGGCTGGATCACCCGCCACTACGCGCAACCCGAGCAGGGCGTGCACACCCTGCAGATGGAACTGGCCTGCCGCGGCTACATGCGCGAGCCGGACACCATCACCCCCGACAACTGGCCTACGCCGTGGCAGCCGGTGCACGCCGCCGCGTTACGCGCAGTGCTGCGGCATGTGCTGCTGGCCTGCCTGCAGTTCGCCACTGCGCCCTTATCCGACACCGCGCCGCACGCGGCCAACCGTTGATTGCAAGGAACCCGGCATGACCCGTCACGATGCAACCCGCGTCATCCGCGCCGCCACCGGCACCACGCTCACCGCCAAGAGCTGGCTCACCGAAGCGCCGCTGCGCATGTTGATGAACAACCTGGACCCGGATGTAGCCGAGCGCCCGCAGGAACTGGTGGTGTATGGCGGCATCGGCCGCGCCGCGCGCGACTGGGAATCCTTCGATGCGATCGTGGCCGCACTCACCCGCCTGGACGACGACCAAACCTTGCTGGTGCAATCGGGCAAGCCGGTCGGCGTGTTCCGCACCCATGTCGACGCACCGCGCGTGCTGATCGCCAACTCCAACCTGGTGCCGCGCTGGGCCACCTGGGACCACTTCAACGAACTCGATAAAAAGGGTCTGGCGATGTATGGCCAGATGACCGCCGGCAGCTGGATCTACATCGGCGCGCAAGGCATCGTGCAAGGCACCTACGAAACCTTCGTGGAGATGGGCCGCCAGCATTACGGCGGCAGCCTGGCCGGCAAGTGGCTGTTCACCGGTGGCCTTGGCGGCATGGGTGGCGCGCAGCCGCTGGCCGCGGTGATGGCCGGCGCCTCGTGCCTGGCGGTGGAGTGCCGCCGTTCCAGCATCGACATGCGCCTGCGCACCGGCTATCTGGACACCTGGACCGACTCGCTGGACGAAGCGCTACGCCTGATCGAGGAATCCTGCACGGCGAAGAAGCCGATGTCGGTCGGCCTGCTCGGCAATGTCGCCGACGTCCTCGACGAACTGCTGCTACGCGGGATCAAGCCGGACCTGCTGACCGACCAGACCTCTGCGCACGACCCGGTCAACGGCTATTTGCCGCAAGGCTGGAGCGTGGAAGAGTGGGACGCAAAACGCGTCAGCGCGCCCAAGGAAGTAGACGCCGCCGCACGCGAGGCGATGGCCAACCATATCCGCGCCATGCTCACCTTCCACGCGCTCGGCGTGCCCACCGTGGACTACGGCAATAACCTGCGCCAGATGGCGCTGGAGCAAGGCGTGTCCGACGCGTTCGACTTCCCCGGCTTCGTGCCCGCCTACATCCGCCCGCTGTTCTGTCGCGGCATCGGCCCGTTCCGCTGGGTGGCGCTCAGCGGCGACCCGGACGACATCGCCAAGACCGATGCCAAGGTCAAGGAATTGATTCCCGACGATGCGCATCTGCATCGCTGGCTGGACATGGCCGCCGAAAAGATCGCCTTCCAGGGCCTGCCCGCGCGCATCTGCTGGGTCGGCCTGGGCGACCGTCACCGGCTTGGCCTGGCCTTCAACGCGATGGTGCGCAGCGGCGAGTTGAAAGCGCCGGTGGTGATCGGCCGCGACCATCTGGATTCGGGCAGCGTCGCCTCGCCGAACCGCGAGACCGAAGCGATGGTCGACGGCTCCGATGCGGTGTCCGACTGGCCGTTGCTCAATGCCCTGCTCAATACCGCCAGCGGCGCGACCTGGGTCTCGCTGCACCACGGCGGCGGCGTCGGCATGGGCTTCTCGCAACACGCCGGCATGGTCATCGTCTGCGATGGCAGCGAAGCGGCCGACAAGCGCATCGAACGCGTACTCTGGAACGACCCAGCCACCGGCGTGATGCGCCACGCCGATGCCGGGTATGCGATCGCAACCGAGTGTGCGCGCGAGAAAGGATTGGATTTGCCGGCGATTCTGATCTGAAGTTGCGCGATAAAACGAATGCCGCGTGCTGATTGGACGAATGCACGTGTAAGCGACCGAATGCGCCTGCCACCACACGGTGGCAGCAGCGCTTGAGCCTGCATGCTGCATGCGCACCGCCGCTGCTGTCTCCAATGCGCCATAGCCTGCCAAGCTGGCAACGTTCGGCAATCTTCGCGCCTCTGGGCGATAAAGCTTGCATGTCGTGGATGCAGCGCACTGGCTCACACGAGGCGATTATGCATTTGCTGATCAACCGCCCATCTCGGCCTGCGTCGCCGTTGTTCCGCTCGATACACATGGTGACCTCTGTCACGATTGCTACAGCGGTGAAATGAAACGATGACGCGCAATGCGCCGATCGACTAGGCTTGCAGCTGGTCAGATGCTGGGGGGTGCTCTGACCGTGGCAACTTCGCACCACATAGCAACATCGCGCCAGTTCAGGCGCGCGGTTTTTTCGCATGGATCACACTGAGAGCCCCCACTCATGCAGCAGGAACAGCGCATCGATTCGTTGACCGGTATTCGCGGCCTTGCCGCCTTGCTGGTGGTCTACGCACATCTGGCTGAAGAAAAATTCTTCACCGACACCCACCTTTATCCCGGTGAGATGGGCGTCATGGTGTTCTTCACCTTGAGCGGATTTTTGATGGCGTTTCTTTACGGCGAAAAAGAAGCCAACTACGGCTCGGTGGCCCGTTATGCGATTTCAAGGTTCTCGCGCATTGCGCCAGCCTATCTCACAGTTGTGCTGGCTTCGTACCTGATCTACAACCTGATCGACCCGCAGTTTGTGTATGCCATCAGCCACAGCAACCTGCTCCGTCACCTGTTGTTTTCAGGCAATGTCTCCGCGCTATGGAGCATTCCGCCGGAAGTTCAGTTCTACGTGATCTTCGTCGGCATCTGGTTCTCGTTGCGTGCTTTCCACAACAAGAACAATGTTGCATTAATGGTGGCGGTGCTCGGCACCATCATGGTGCTTATCGCCTACCGAGAGGAACTGCCCGGTACGTTTGTCGGATCGAAAATTCATTATTTTCTGGCGGGCGTGGTGTTTGGACTGATACGCAGCCGCGTGAGTGCCAGTGGCAACATGACCACGCTGGCGATCCTGCAGGCAGCGGTCATCGGACTGATATCGCTGGTGATCCTCGGTGTGATCGATGTGGATCTTGGCTCCAAACGCGAGCTCTATCTCACGCTTGAGACGGCGGGCTTCTCCGGCATCTTTGTCTTCCTGTTCTCCTTCGATACCGGCCTCAGCAAGCGTCTGCTCGGCAACCGCTTCATGATGCTCAGCGGCGAATGCAGCTTTTCGATGTATCTGCTGAACATTCCGATGATCTATGCCGCGCTGGCGGTGATGGATGGCATGCCACCGAGGCCGGTCCTGGCGGTACCCATCATTGCGATCACGATCGCTGCGGCGTGGGCCATGTATCGACTGGTCGAAATGCCCGGGAACACCCTGCTGCGCCGGCTGGGCAATCGCCTGCTGCTACGCCCCGCGTCGGCGCCGGTGCTACCGCCCAATCCTCCCACGACACTGGCAACACAGGCGTCGCCTGGTACGCCTACGCAGCCCTGACACTTGCCCACTGTTTGCCGCCCTACGACGTACGCCTCCTGACCGGAGGCGTTTACGTTTAGAGCGGCTGGCAAACGACGGGGTGCCCAGATGGCGGGCACAGCCAGTGCGCGGAAGTGGCATAGCTCGCCCGTCTACTGCGGTTGCGCTGCGCCCTCCACATCTGCCTGACAGCCGCCCGCCAGGTGGTAGCGCTGACAACCAACGCGGCCAGATGGTGGCTATTGGGTCACTGAGCCGGTTGTCTGTCCACGATTGCCCTCAAGAACATCGTTGCCAAGCCGACAAGGTATGCAACGTTTCGAGGAATCCTCATGGGCATCCTGATCTACCTGGTGCCTGCTTTCGCACTCTGGGCGCTTATCGCCACGGGGCTGGCGTTCGTGCGTGGGCGCCAGCTCGCTGCCGAGTACGGGCAGCACGCCAGTACCCAGGACAGTCTTGCGCGCTATCAGGCGGCGCTGTCGCAGCTCAAGGCACGCGCTGCGGCCACCACGCTGGAGCTGGAATCGTTGCAGCGCAGTTACACCGTGCTCAAGCAGTCGCTGGAGCAGCATGAACAAAACGCCGTAGAACAGCAGCGCCCAGAGGTCCCCGAGCAAGTGATTCCGATGGTCATGGTGCAGCGTCTGGATATCGCCAACGAGATCGGCACGCTGTTTGCCCATGTCGCGCGCGTCGCACGCAGCCTGCGTCGCTACAGCGCCTATAGCCGCGGTCACAATGCGCCCGAGCCCAGCACGGCGCGCTACGATCTGCATTGGCTGGCCGACTGCCTGCACAGCTTCGATCAGGTTGGCCACGCGCTGGTGCGCGGCAATATCGCGGCATTGATCACCGCCTGCCAGGATCTGCTGTCGATGTACGAGCACTATCTGAAGGATGGCTCCGGCTACAACAGCCGCGACACCTTCCAGCGCTTGAGCAGCGATGTGCCGCTGTCGGAGGCCACCGACGCGATTCGCTCGATCATCGTCAAGGCGACGCTGGCGCAGGATGTGCAGGACGCAGTGCAGGACGATGTGGTGGCGGTGGCGGTGACAGCGGAGCAGTGATTCGGGAATCGGGAATCGGGAATCGGGAATCGGGAATCGGGAATCGCAAAAGCGTGCGATCGGGGAACTGTTGGGTCAACGCGTCTGTGTGGATTAATGGCCTTGACGCCGAGCTTGGCTAGCGCATAAAAAAACGCGCCGTTCTCGGCGCGTTTTTGTTTCCACTTCCAGCACTAATGCTGCGGTAATGCGTAGGCGATCAACGCATCGCCGGCCGGGGTTTCCATGAAGTGGTGGCCGCCGGCCATGATCACCAGGTACTCGCGGCCGCCGTAGGAATACACCATCGGGTTGGCTTGCCCGCCGGCTGGCAACTTGGCGTGCCAGAGTTCCTTGCCGGTGGCCAGGTCGATGGCGCGGATCAGGTCGTCGGTGGCTGCCGCAATGAAGATCAAACCACCGGCCGTCACCACAGAACCACCGTTGTTCGGTGTGCCGATCTCGATCGGCAGGCCGGAGCGGATGCCGAACGGGCCATTGCCGCGTGCACTGCCGAACGGCCGGTCCCACAGCGTCTTGCCGCTGGCCAGGTCGATGGCGCGGATGCCGCCATACGGCGGTTCCTTGCACAACAGCTTGGTAAACGGCAGCCGCCAGCCGGCATTGACGTTGATCGCATACGGCGTGCCGGCCTGCGGGTCGCCCGCGCCTTCTGCGCCGCCTGCATCGCCGCGGACCTGGTCGCGCGGCGCCCAGCCCAGCTTGTCGGCCTTGGCACGCGGTACCAGCAGGTTGTAGTTCGGCATGTCGTTGTAATTGGCCACGATCACCCCGTGCTGCGGATCCACCGCCACGCTGCCCCAATCCGAGCCGCCGTTGTAACCGGGATACTCGATCGAATGCCGATCGGCTTCCGGTGGCGTGTAGATGCCCTTGTAGCTGGCCTTGCGGAACTGGAGACGACACACCAATTGGTCGATCGGGGTCATGCCCCACATATCGCGCTCGGTCAGATCCGGCTTGCGCAACGTGTGATACAGCGAAAACGGCTGGGTCTTGGCGCGCATCTGCGGCTCCACGCCACCGCCGGGCACCGCACGTTCTTCCACGCCAACCAGCGGCTTGCCGGTGCGCCGATCCAGCACATACAACTCGCCCTGCTTGCTCGGCAGCAACACTGCCGGCACATTGACGCCGTCCTTGGGGAAGTCGATCAGGCTCGGCTGCGAACCCAGGTCGTAATCCCACGCGTCGATATGCGTGGTCTGGAAATTCCACACCGGCTTGCCGGTGGTGCCGTCCAGCGCCACCAGCGAGGTGGCGTAGCGATTCTCCTGTGGCGTGCGCGAGCTGCTCCAGTAATCGGCAGTGGAATTGCCCATCGGCAGGTACACATACCCTAATTGCTCGTCCGCAGCGGCGGTGGTCCACATATTGGGCGTGCCAGGCGTCCAATTCTGGCCCGGCGGCGGTGCGCCATCCCAGTCCGGATGCGTCATGTCCCAGGCCCAGCGCAATTTACCGGTCACCGCATCGAAGCCTTCGATCACACCGGACGGCTCGTAACGCTTCTGCCCATCCAGCACCTGATGCCCGGTGACGACCACCCCGCGCACGATCGCCGGCGGCGAATTGATCGACACATAGCCAGGCGGCGTGTCGCCCATGCCGGCCGTGATATCGACCTGCCCATTGCTGCCGAAGTCCGGGCACAGCTCACCGCTGCGTGCGTCCAGCGCAATCAGGCGCCCATCCAGCGTGCCTTCGATCACCCGCGTGCGGCACAGCGCCTAGCCATTGGATGCCACTTCGGCAGCGCCGGCGTTGGCTGCCGCCGGCACCTCGTAATACGACACGCCACGACACGCGGCGGTATACGGAATCGCCTCGTCCTTGACCTTGGGGTCGTAGCGCCAACGCTGCTTGCCGCTGGACGCATCCAGCGCAATCACCTGGTTGCGCGCAGTGCACAGGTACAGGCTGTCGCCCACCTTCAACGGTGTGGTTTCCGCGCCCCAGCGCTTGCTCGGCAGATCGCCGGTATGAAAAACCCAGGCCTGCTGCAGCTGTGCGACGTTGTCGCGGTTGATCTGTTGCAGCGGCGAATAGCGCTGACCTGCCTGGCTACGCCCGTACGCCGCCCAATCGCCATCTGCGGGCGCGTTGGCCGGTTGCGCATCGGTCGTTGCAGATGCTGCCGGTGCACTGCGATTGACCAGACCACCGGCCGTCCCGGCGGCATGCGCCAGCGCGCCATCGGCCTCGGTGACGCCGTGCGAAATGAACGCCAGCACGAACGCGACCACAAACACTGCGGCCAATATGCCTGCCACGCTGCGCGACACCGCGCGCGATACCGGTCGTTGCAACTTGGGCAACAGCAGCGCGAGCACGAACGCCAGGCCCACGATCAGGCCCAGGCGCGGCACCCAACGCCAGTAATCGCTGCCCGACTCCCACCACGTCCACAGCAGCGAGCCGGCCACCACGGCTGCAAACCACCACGCACCCGCGTTGCGGCCACGGAACAGCAACACGCCAGCGATCAGCATCGCCGCACCGGCTGGTGCGTAATACCAGGAGCCATCCAGCGCGGCCAACCACACGCCACCGGCCAGCAACACCGCACCCAGCACGGCAATCACGCCTCCCAATATCGCAAGCGCCCAATGGCCGCGACCGGAAGGACGATCCACATTCGTCATCAGTTGTTCCTCTTCGACTCAGCGACGACGCAACGCCGCCGCACCGCCAATCACCTTCGACCTGCGCCGGTGAAAGCACCGCGTTTTTCGCAGTGGGGGCGCTTAAACACTGCGTTGCACATGTCATCGCCTGCAATAAAACGAGCGCGCAATAAACAAAATGCAATAAAAAACGCCGGCATTGCCGGCGTTTTCGTTCAACTGCAGCGATGACGCTAGCCGATCATTCTTCAGTTGCCGGCGGCAGCGCGATGGACTCGGCGGTTGCGCTCGCCTCTTCCACTACGTCGTCCACTTCATCCAGCGATGCGTCCAGGCGTTCGACCGCCTGCAACTTCTCGCCCTTGGACAGACGGATCAATGTCACACCCTGCGTGTTGCGGCCCACGCGCGAAATTTCCGAACCGCGTGTGCGCACAAGGGTGCCGCCATCGGAGATCAGCAGCACTTCGTCGGTGGCGCCCAGCAGTACCGCACGCACCAGCTTGCCGTTGCGCTCGCTGGTCTGGATACCGATCACGCCCTGCGTGCCGCGTCCCTTGCGTGGGTATTCGGACAGCGGAGTGCGCTTGCCGTAGCCCTTCTCGGTGGCGGTGAGGATGTAGGCCATATCGTCGCTCTCGGCGACGTCGATCACCGCCGCATCGGCGCCGTCTGCGCTATCGACGACGTCGTCGGCACCTTCTTCATCGGACTCTGTCTCGATCCCACCCGCCGGGTCGGACACGATCAGGCTGACCACTTCCTCGCCCTTGGGCATGCGGATACCACGCACGCCGGTGGCGGTACGGCCCATCGAACGCACGGTGGACTCGCCAAAGCGCACGGTCTTGCCGTTGGAGGCGAACAACAATACGTCGCGATCGCCATCGGTCAGCGCAACGCCGACCAGCGCGTCGCCATCGTCCAGATTGATCGCGATCTTGCCGCGCGCCAGACGGAAGGCGAATTCGCTGAGCGGGGTCTTCTTGACGGTACCGTTGCGGGTGGCGAAGAACACATAGCGGTTATCGGCGTATTCGCGCACCGGCAACACCGCTTGCACCCGCTCGCCGGATTCCAGCGGAATCCAGTTGATGATCGGGCGGCCACGCGCATTGGAGCCGGCTTCCGGCAACTGATGCACCGGCAGCCAGAACACCTTGCCGCTGCTGGTGAAGGTCAGCAACGTGTCGTGCGTGTTGACCAGCCACAGCTGATCGATGAAATCTTCTTCCTTGGTCGCTGCGGCAGAACGGCCACGCCCGCCACGCCGCTGCGCGCGATACGCACTCACCGGCTGACGCTTGGCATAACCGGCGTGCGACAAGGTCACCACCACGTCTTCCGGCGCGATCAGATCGAGAATATCCAGATCTTCTTCGCTGTGACGGATCTCGGTGCGGCGCTCGTCGCCGTACTCTTCGCGGATGTTGATCAGCTCGTCGCGGATCACCTGCAGCAGCACATCGGGGTTTTCCAGGATGCGGATCAGGCCCTGGATGACCTCGAGCAACTGCTTGTACTCGTCGGTCAGCTTTTCCTGTTCCAACCCGGTCAGGCGATGCAGACGCATTTCCAAAATCTGCGAGGCCTGCACTTCGCTGAGTTGATAGAAGCCGTTGGCCAGGCCCACGCCCGGCGCCAGATCTTCCGGCTTGGACGCTTCGGCACCGGCGGCACCCAGCAGCGCACCGACCAGACCAGGTTCCCAGGTCTTGGCCAGCATGCGCTCGCGCGCTTCCTGCGGGTTGGCCGAGGTCTTGATCAACTCGATCATTTCATCGATGTTGGCCAACGCAACGGTCAGGCCTTCCAACACATGCGCACGCGCACGCGCCTTGCGCAGTTCGTAGATGGTGCGGCGGGTGACCACTTCGCGGCGGTGGCGGATGAACGCCTGCAGCATCTGCTTGAGATTCATCAACTGCGGGCGGCCGTCGATCAGCGCCACCATGTTGATGCCGAACACCGACTCCATCTGGGTCTGCTGGTACAGGTTGTTGAGCACAACCTCGGCCGACTCGCCGCGCTTGATTTCGATGTAGATGCGCATGCCGTCCTTGTCGGACTCATCGCGCAGCTCGCTGATGCCTTCGAGCTTCTTTTCCTTGACCAGCTCGGCGATCTTTTCGATCAACCGCGCCTTGTTGACCTGGTACGGAATCTCGGTGACGACGATCGCCTCACGGCCGTTGTCGGCCACTTCCACATCGGCCTTGGCGCGGATGCGCACGCGGCCACGGCCGGTGCGGTAGCCCGCGGCAATGCCGGCGGTGCCGTTGATGATGCCGGCAGTGGGGAAATCCGGGCCCGGGATGTACTCCATCAAGCCTTCGACATCCAGCTCGGGCGTATCGATCAACGCAATGCAGGCGTTGATCGCCTCGGTCAGATTGTGCGGCGGGATGTTGGTGGCCATGCCCACCGCGATACCGGCCGAACCGTTGACCAACAGGCTCGGGAACCGGGTCGGCATGACCGTCGGTTCCAGTTCCTTTTCATCGTAATTGGGCTGGAAATCGACGGTTTCCTTGTCGATATCGGCCATCAGCTCATGCGCCAGCCGCGACATGCGCGACTCGGTGTAACGCATCGCCGCGGCGGAGTCGCCGTCGACCGAACCGAAGTTACCCTGGCCGTCCACCATCATGTAGCGCAGCGAGAACGGTTGCGCCATGCGCACCAACGTGTCGTACACCGACTGGTCGCCATGCGGATGGTATTTACCGATGACGTCGCCGACGATACGTGCCGACTTGAAATAGGCCTTGTTGCTGTGGGCGCCCAGCTCGTGCATCGCGAACAACACGCGGCGGTGCACAGGCTTGAGGCCATCACGGGCATCGGGGAGTGCGCGGCCAACGATCACGCTCATGGCGTAATCGAGATAGCTCTTGCGCATCTCGTCTTCCAGGTTGACCTGGATGATTTCCTTGGCGGTTTCTGCCATTCGGGTTCCGTAAGTGAGGTGGCGGGCGAGCCGGAAAGCCGCGTTGGGAGCGCCTTAGTCACAGGCTGCCGACCCCACGCTCCCGCCGATCGATTCAAGCCCCAGATTGTACCACGAAGGTGCTTCCCGATACCGTCGCTTTACGGCCAGAAACAAGCACTTGCAGGGATTTTGACGGGACGTTGGCGGCAATCTTGCTGCCGGTCCGGCTCAGGCCCCGAAGGCGGCCTGCATTCGGGCCGGATCGGGCTGCTCGATCACCCCCCGTTCGGTGACGATGGCATCGATCAGCGCGCCCGGAGTAACGTCGAACACCGGGTTCCAGGCATGGATGCCCTCGGCCACCGTCCGCACCCCGCCCACGCCGAACAGCTCGCCTGGATCGCGCTGCTCGATCTCGATCTGATCGCCATCGCTGGTGGCCATGTCCACCGTCGACGACGGCGCCACCACCATGAACTTGACCCCGTGGTGGCGTGCGGCAATGGCCAGCTGGTAGGTGCCGATCTTGTTGGCGGTGTCGCCGTTGGCGCAGATGCGGTCGGCGCCTACGATCACCCATTGCACCAGGCCGGATTTCATCAGATGCGCCGCGGCCGAATCGGCGATGAGGGTGGCATCGATGCCGTCCTGCTGCAGCTCCCACACGGTCAGGCGCGCGCCCTGCAGCCACGGCCGGGTTTCGCCGGCGAACACCTTGGCGATGCGTTGCTGCGCCATGCCGGCGCGGATCACGCCCAGCGCGGTACCGAAGCCGGCGGTGGCCAGCGAGCCGGTGTTGCAGTGAGTGAGCACGCCGCTGCCCGGGGCGATCAGCCCGGCACCCAGCGCGCCCATGTGGCGATTGGCAGCCAGATCCTCATCGGCGATGGCCTGTGCCTCGCGTGCGATCACCTCGCGCCAGTCGGCGCCGGCCGCGGCCAGCACACGGCGCATGCGCATCAACGCCCAGGCAAGATTGACCGCGGTCGGACGCGCCGCATTGAGCCGCAACAGCGCCGGTTCGAGTTTCTGCAGGGCCGCACTGCCATCGTCGGCAGCGATGTCGCGCGCAGCCAACACCACGCCCCAGCCGGCCGCGATACCGATCGCCGGCGCACCACGCACGGCTAGCGAATGGATGGCCTCGGCTACCGCATCGCTGCTCTCGCAGCGCACATGCTCCACCACGAAAGGCAGCTTGCGTTGGTCGAGCAGTTCCAGGGCATCGCCGGTCCACAGCAGGGGGCGGATGTGGTCGTAGCGGGCGTAATCGATATGGGCGCTGTCGTTCATCGCCCTATTGTAAGGCGCGCGCGTAGCCCAGTCAGTGACCGGCGATGCTCAGCCCGTCGTCCTAGCGCGGCAGTGCATCAAGCGCAAAAGCCTGGTTGGTCGAGGGTACGGTGCCCTCGCCGCTCACGGGACACGCCGCAAGTACGTCCCTGTAGGCTCGGTGGCGGCATCCATGCCGCCACACGGTCCCGCAAGCGGCGAGGACACCGCACCGGACGGTTTGCTGATTGCGTTGGAAAGTTGCCGGTTGCTTTGCTGAAGCCTGCCCGTCGATCGCAATGCGCTGCGAAGCTGATCAAACGCGGCGTTATCCAAACAACACACCATGCCTTGTTTGCAACCGTGCACACCGACCATCTCCACTGGTCCTT
>NZ_MDEE01000043.1 GCF_002939865.1 Xanthomonas dyei | reverse complement strand
TCGGAAAAACGCTTCTTCACATCCAATCTCCTCGGGATAGGGAATTGGACTCCAAACTGAGGTGCTACTCAAAATTGGGGGGACGTCGGGCGCGCGATCACGTGGCGCTTTCGACGCAGAATCAGGTGCTGGCCGCTTTGCTGTTTCTGTATCGCGAGGGTTTGGAACGCGATTTACTATGGATGGACGAGATTCAGCGGGCCAAGCGGCCGCGGCGGTTGCCGACGGTCTTGAGTGAGGCGGAGGTCATGGCCGTGCTGGCGCAGATGGAAGGGCGTCACGCACTGATGGCGGCACTGCTCTACGGTACCGGCATGCGGTTGATGGAATGCGTGCGCCTACGCATCAAGGATGTGGATCTGGCGTGCTACGAGATCGTGGTGTGCGATGGCGAGAGTGATAGCGATGGACTGGTGCCACCGGCGCTCAGTCTGCGCGCGGCGATGATGCAGCAATGCGAGCGGATGCTGCTGCTCCGCGCGGGGAAGTGATGACCTGTGCCCGGTGGGTGGTGTTGTCGCATGCGGTAGCGCGGAAGTGTCCCCATGCCGATGCCGCGCCATGGTTGGCAATATCCGTTCGGTCGCAGCGTCAGTGGGTGGATCCAGGCATCCGCTGGATTGGCCGGCGTCACGCTTACAGGGAAGTTCTGCAGGGTGCTTTGCAG
The DNA here is from genome assembly GCF_002939865.1 of Xanthomonas dyei. Lineage (GTDB taxonomy): Bacteria > Pseudomonadota > Gammaproteobacteria > Xanthomonadales > Xanthomonadaceae > Xanthomonas > Xanthomonas dyei. The sequence goes on along the minus strand of NZ_MDEE01000043.1, from coordinate 35,372 downwards.
CGGGCACGGTTTAGGTTCGTCGGCTCTGTCGCGTGATCGCGTGGCTGCCCCCATCCGCCCTTCGGGCACCTTCCCCCGCAGGCGGGGGAAGGGCGGAGGACGGTTTTTCCGTGAGTCTTCGTAAGTCTTCGTAAATCTAGGGAGTGCGGTTGGTCACGGCCGCGGCTGCGGAGACGGACGGCAGGGGCCTGGCTCGGAGATATCTCAGCCGTCCAGCAACGCCTTGTCCCGCACCGCGCCCTTGTCCGCGCTGGTCGCCAGCAACGCATATGCCTTCAACGCCGTGGTGACCTTACGTGGGCGTACCTCTACTGGCTTCCAGCCCTTGGCATCCTGCTCGGCGCGACGCCGAGTAAGTTCTTCATCGGACACCAGCAGATTGATCGAGCGATTGGGAATGTCGATCAGGATCTTGTCGCCATCGCGCACCAAACCGATGGCGCCGCCTGCGGCGGCTTCCGGGGAGGCGTGGCCGATCGACAGGCCCGAGGTGCCGCCGGAGAAGCGGCCGTCGGTGAGCAGGGCGCATTGCTTGCCCAGACCCTTGGATTTGAGATAACTGGTGGGGTACAGCATTTCCTGCATGCCTGGGCCGCCCTTGGGGCCTTCGTAGCGAATCACCACGATATCGCCGGCTTTGACTTCGTCGGCAAGAATGCCCTTGACCGCCGAATCCTGGCTTTCGTAGACGCGGGCGTTGCCTTCGAACACGTGAATGGATTCGTCCACGCCAGCGGTTTTGACCACGCAGCCGTCGCGGGCGATATTGCCGTACAGCACGGCGAGGCCGCCTTCCTGCGAAAACGCGTGCGCGACATCGCGAATGCAGCCCTCGCTGCGGTCGGTATCCAGCGTGTCCCAGCGCGTGGCCTGGCTGAAGGCGATCTGCGTGGGGATGCCGGCCGGGCCGGCCTTGTAGAACGTGTGCACGGTCTCCGCGTCGGTCTGGGTGACATCCCATTGCGCGATGGCGTCGGCCAGGGTGCGTGCATGCACCGTGGCTGCGTTGGTATGCAGCAGGCCGCCACGTGCCAGCTCGCCGAGAATGGCCATGATGCCGCCAGCGCGATGCACGTCTTCGATGTGGTACCTGGGCGTATTCGGCGCCACCTTGCATAGCTGCGGCACACGCTTGGACAGGCGGTCGATGTCGCGCATGCCGAATGGTACTTCGCCTTCCTGCGCGGCGGCGAGCAGATGCAGGATGGTATTGGTCGAGCCGCCCATGGCGATGTCCAAGGTCATCGCATTTTCGAACGCTTCGAAGGTGGCAATGCCGCGCGGCAGTGCGCTGGGATCTTCGCCGCCATACCAGCGGTGGCACAGTTCCACCGCCACGCGCCCGGCACGCAGAAACAATTGCTCGCGGTCGGCATGCGTAGCCACCACGGTGCCGTTGCCCGGCAACGACAGTCCCAGCGCTTCGGTCAGGCAGTTCATCGAGTTGGCGGTGAACATGCCCGAGCACGAGCCGCAGGTGGGGCAGGCGCTGCGTTCGAATTCGGCGACTTTTTCGTCCGATGCGCTGTCGTCGGCAGCGATCACCATGGCGTCGATCAGATCGAGTTTATGTTCGGACAACTTGGTCTTGCCGGCTTCCATCGGGCCGCCGGAGACGAACACGGTCGGAATATTGAGCCGCAGCGCGGCCATCAACATGCCCGGCGTGATCTTGTCGCAGTTGGAAATGCACACCAGCGCGTCGGCGCAATGCGCATTGACCATGTACTCGACCGAGTCGGCGATGATTTCGCGGCTGGGCAGCGAATACAGCATGCCGTCGTGGCCCATCGCGATGCCGTCGTCCACGGCGATGGTGTCGAACTCCTTGGCCACGCCGCCGACGCGCTCGATTTCGCGCGCGACCAGCTGACCAAGATCCTTCAGGTGCACGTGCCCGGGCACGAACTGCGTGAAGGAATTGGCGATGGCGATGATGGGCTTGTGGAAGTCCCCATCCTGCATGCCGGTAGCGCGCCAGAGTGCGCGCGCGCCAGCCATGTTGCGGCCGTGGGTGGAGGTCTTGGAGCGGTATTCGGGCATGGCGATATCGACAACTGATCAGCGAGCGGTGGCTGGCAATTAGAGCGCGCCGCGACTGTTGCTGCTGCAACCGTCGCGGCGCGCTCTGGCGGTCGGTCACGGTAGCACGCAGCCGCCAGGCACGAGCGCGGCGGCAGGCGAGCACGGATGCGGCGAACGCGCGGGCAGACAGGCGTTGCGGCCACCCCGAACGGTTCATCGATGCGGCGCGACACACGCGTTTTCCAGGCTGCGCGCATGCGCGCGGGTTCGGGGGCGGCCACGACAACCACAGCGCTCAACGTCAGGGGGGGGCATTCGGGTCGCAGCGTCGTCGCCAACCATGCGAATCGCGGGGCCGGGTGCCTCGCCCACGGTCATGTGACCTTCGCTCGCTACGTTCTGCTGGTCGCACTAAACTGCGCGCATGACCCCTGCCATGTCGTGCCGCGCCGGCTGTGCCGCGTGCTGCATCGCGCCCTCGATCAGTTCGCCGATTCCCGGCATGCCCAACGGCAAGCCGGCGGGGGTGGCGTGCGTGCAACTGGACGCACAGCTGGGCTGCCGGTTGTTCGGGTCGCCGCAGCGCCCGGCAGTGTGCGGCAACTTGCGGCCGTCGCTGCAGATGTGCGGCACATCGCGCGAACAGGCGTTGACGATGCTGACGGCGTTGGAGCGCGCCACGCAGCCCTGAAAAACCAGCCACGCGCCGGTGCGTCGACGCGATTCAGCAGTCGGCCACGCGCCTGCTCAGTCGCCCGCCGGCCCACTCAGATACTGATCCTTGAGCCGCACATAATGTTGCGCGGAGTAATGCAGGCTTTCGATTTCCTTGTCGCTGAGCGCGCGCGCCAGCCGCGCCGGATTGCCCAGCCACAATTCCGCTTCGCCAACCACCTTGCCGGGCCCTACCACCGCACCGGCGCCGACAAACCCGTAGCGTTTGATGGTGGCCCCATCCAGCACGCAGGCGCCCATGCCGATCAGGCACAGGTCTTCGATGGTGCAGGCGTGCAGGATGGTGCCGTGGCCCACGGTCACGTCCTCGCCGATGATGGTTGGATAGCCGGCCTTGTTGAACGGGCTGTGGTGGCTGACGTGAATGATGGTGCCGTCCTGCACATTGGTGCGTGCGCCGATCTGCACGTGATTGACGTCGCCGCGGATCACCGTGCCCGGCCACACCGACACATCGTCGCCCAGGCTCACCTTGCCGATGATGGTGCAGGCCGGGTCGACATAGACGCGTGCGCCCAGCTGTGGGGTGTGGTCCAGAAACGGGCGAATCGGGGTCACGGCACTCTCCTGCAAGTCAGCGTGCCGCCAACTGCGGACACAGGTGGATGATACCTGTGCAGTGTGTGTTGCTGCGGTAGCGTCAGTGCTGCGCGATGGCAGATGGCATGATGGATGCGCGTTGTGGATGCTTTGGTGGAAGCGCGTATCGATGCGTGTTGGGTGAGGCCGTGGTTTATCGCTGCATGTGAGTGACGCGATTCGAGGTCGCCTGCGGTGCTGTTGCGTGCACATGCGGTATATCCGGCGATCTGACACAGATCCAGCGCGTGCGTTAATCACGATGCAGGCGCGACCATGAGTGCCTGACCACACTGCTGCGCGACCACCAGGCAGGCGCGGCGGTTGTTCGGAATCGGTATGAGCCATTCGTAACTCTCCGATTCTGAGCGCGCAGTTCATAGCCACCTGGCAGCTGCTCGCCACGTTTTGTCAGCCACCCCAAGCCGCAAGATCGTTGTCGCCGTGATATTCGCCGACGAAGTGCCTTGCGAAAGGTGGCGCGACACTCCGGACAAGCACCGCACACTCGCGTTAAGTGATCTCGAACAGCTGACGAGTGAACGATGCGCCTACGAACGAGGCAACCGCGCAGGATCTGATCGCCAGTCGTGCTCTGTGCCTGGGGCGCAACCGCCAACGCAGACACCACATCCGAACCCAGCGCTGCGCAAGCGAAGCCCATCGGGTCTGCATCCGATAAGCGCACAACACTGCGGTAATCGGCCTTGAATGGCACCGGCAATCGGCCTAGCGTGCATGCCGTTGCCACGTGTCGGTCGCCTCTGCCGCACGTGCCAGGTCTTCAGGTGTGCGTCCGTGCGGGGTCCCATGCCGCAGCGTGAATGCACCAGCGCTAACGCTGCGCCACATCAGCTCCCTCACAGGACACGCCAATGCTCCAAAGCACGCCAACGTCCACGCAGTTTGTCCTGGAGCGCATGACGTCGTTCCAGTGGAGGGCCGTGGCGGTGTGCGTGCTGCTGACGATGCTCGACGGCTTCGACGTGATGGCGATGGCATTCACCGCTCCGCACGTGTCGGCGGACTGGCAGCTGTCGGGCAAGCTGCTGGGGGCGCTGTTCAGTGCCGGGCTGGTCGGCATGGCGGTCGGCTCGCTATTGCTGGCGCCGTTGGCAGACCGCATCGGTCGCCGTGCGCTGATCCTGGTGTGTCTGACCATCCTGACCGTCGGCATGGGCGCATCCGCACTAGCAGGCGATGTGTGGCAGTTGGGCGCGCTGCGGGCGCTCACCGGGGTCGGGATCGGCGGCATGCTGGCCTGCGTGGCGGTGACCGCTGCCGAATATTCCACCGCACGCTGGCGCACTACGGCGACGGTGCTGCAGGCCACCGGCTACCCGGTCGGGGCAACGATCGGGGGCGCGATCGCGGCGCTGCTGGTGCAGCACTGGTCCTGGCCATCGGTGTTCTGGCTCGGTGCGCTCGGCTCGCTGCTCTGCGTGCCGCTGGTGCTGGCCTTCTTGCCCGAATCGCTGGACTTTTTGATCGCCCGCCGGCCGCCTCACGCGCATGCGCGCTTCAATGCGGTGCTGGCACGCATGGGGATGGCGCCGCATCCGCAGTTGCCGCAGCCACCTGCGCAGGCGGCAGGGCAGGCGCAGGGGTATGCGGCCTTGTTCGTGGGTAAGCTGCGGCGGCAATCGCTGCTGATCGCGCTGGCGTTCTTCCTGCTGATGTTCGCGTTCTACTTCGTGCTCAGCTGGACGCCCAAGCTGCTGGTGACCGCCGGCCTGTCGGCGGCCGAGGGCCTTACCGGCGGGGTGCTGCTGAACCTGGGCGGCATCGTTGGCGGAACGCTATTCAGTTGGCTGGCCCTGCGCGGGCGCTTGTCGCGGCTCACCGCCGGCGCACTGGTGCTGGTGGCGATTGGGATGGTCGCGTTCGGCTTGAGCAGCACGGTGCTGAGTTGGGCATTCGTCACCGCGTTGCTGACCGGTGCGGCCCTGACGGCGGCGATGGGCGGGCTGTACGCGGTGGCGCCGGTGGTCTTTACCGCGGCGGTGCGCTCCACCGGCATGGGCTGGTCGATCGGGATTGGGCGGCTGGGCGCCATTGCCTCGCCGCTGTGCGCGGGGGTGCTGCTGGATGCCGGTTGGTCGCCGGCCATGTTGTATCTGGCCTGTGGCGTGCCGTTGCTGTTCGCCGCTGCTGCGGTGGTGGCGATGCGCTTGCCGGAGCGCTGAACCGCTCCGCCGGGGGTGCCCGAAACCGCTGACCGCGCTGCTGCGGTTGCGTTCGCAGACCAAAGAAATCCAGACCGGTGCCGATAACTCCGAAGACCGCCAAGCCCGTGGCGGACTCTTCCGTGGACATTGTGCAGACCAGCGCCGGCATGCTCAGAACCATCGACTCCGACCAACTCCGTCCCGGCATGTATGTCTACAAGCTGCTGGGCGCGTGGGTGCACCATCCGTTCTGGAAAACGTCGTTTCTGGTCGACTCTGACGACGTGGACAAGATTCACGGCAGCCGAATCGAGCAACTGGTGATCGATACCGCCCGCGGCCTGGATGTGGAGACCGGCGCGGCGGTCGGCGAGCAGGCTGCGGGCGATGCGCCAGCGTCGCCGCCCACGCCGGAACCGGAGCCCGAACCGCCGGAGCCGGCGTCCACCGCGCGCAGTGCACGGACCAACAGCGTCACCGCGCAGGTCGGGATCGAAGCCGAAGTGGTGCGGGCGCGGCGCATTTTTGAAGACGGCCGCGACACGGTGGAAGCGATGTTTCGCGATGTGCGGCTGGGGCGCACTGTCGACACCGAGGCAGCCATGCCGTTGGTGGAAGCCATCAACGATTCGGTGCTGCGTCATCCGCAGGCCTTGATCAGCGTAGCGCGGCTCAAGACCGCCGACGACTATACCTATCTGCATTCGATGGCTGTGGCCGGGCTGATGAGCGGGCTGGCGCGGCAGCTCGGTCTGCCCGAGGCGCAGGTGGTGGAAGCGGCGATGGGCGGCCTGCTGCACGACATGGGCAAGGCGGTGACGCCGCTGGAGATTCTCAACAAGCCCGGCCGGCTCACCGATGAAGAAATGGATGTGATGCGCCAGCATCCGCTGGATGGACATCGCCTGCTGGTGGCCGGCGGCGTGCAGAACGCGGTGGTGCTGGAAATTGCGCTGCATCATCACGAAAAGATGGACGGCAGCGGATACCCCAACCGCCTGGTCGGCGAAGACATCTCGCTGATGTCGCGGATGGGCGCGGTGTGCGATGTGTACGACGCCATCAGTTCCGATCGCCCGTACAAACGCGCCTGGGACCCGGCCGAATCGCTCAAGCAGATGGCGTCGTGGAAGGGTCACTTCGACCCGACGATCTTTCAGGCGTTCGTGCGCCGGCTGGGCATCTATCCAGTCGGCTCGCTGGTGCGTCTGGAATCGCAAAAATTGGCCGTGGTGATCGAACAGACCCAGGACGCGCTACTCAAGCCCAAGGTGCGCGTGTTCTATTCGGCCAAGTTGCGCAGCCACGTGCTGGTGCAGGACATCGACCTGTCGCGGCCCGATTGTCAGGACCGTATCGCGCAGATGGAAAGCCCGATCGACTGGGGCTTCCGCGATCTCGAGAAACTCTGGCTGCCGTAAGCGCGCTGCGCATGCAGGCGTTGCGGGATGCTGCTTGCGCGACGCGTGCGCGTGCGTCCGTCGCTCGCCCACACACCGCAGCGCGTTTCTGCGCATCAGGGATGGCGGCCTCGATGCTGCCGGACGGCTTGGACACGCGCAAAGAGCGATGGCTCAAGTACCTGAACAATGGGCGCCCGCCTTCCCGTCTGCCCGGCACCCGTCCATGAACTAGCGAGCGCGACCATGCTGCGCTGCAGCTTGGCAAATGTAGTTATGATAAATAACTATTCCGAAACGCAAACACTTGCCGACCGGATCTCATGTCCAAGCCGTGCCTGGATCACCACCGTCCCCCGCACACCGCAGCGCTGCATCGCGACCATGCGCGTGCGTGGAAGGGCGGTGCGGCAGCGGCACGCGCAGGGACACGGCACGTATCGACAGCCGGCGTGTCCACATCGGCAGGCCTGGCCGCGTCTACAATGCGCCGCACGCCGGGGATCGGCGTTGCGGACCGGGCGCATGGTGCGTACCGCTCCGCCCGCTGCCTTTGTCGCGAGAACCGTCATGCCCGCTACTGCCACCGCTGCACCGTTGCCCGATGCCATCACTGCGGTGGACCAGGCGCGTCTGCTGCGACTGCTGGGCTACCGCATCACCCGCACCGAGCTGCTGGTGCGGCGCATGTTTCAGGACTGCGTTGCCGCCTTCGATCTGAAGCCGGTCGATTTCTCCCTGCTGATGCTGGTGGACGGCAATCCGGGCATCAACCAGCGCCAGATCGGCGACGTGCTGCATGTTTCGCCGCCGAACCTGGCCATCGTGGTGGCGCGGCTGGTCAAGCGTCGTCTACTACGGCAGGTACGCGGGCGTCAGGACCGGCGCATGCAGCATCTGTCGTTGACGCCGGCCGGCATGACCCTGCTGACCGATGCCGAAGCCGAAGTGCTGCGCATGGAACAGCAGCTCAGTGCGGTGCTCGGCACCAGCGAGGCGCCTCTGCTGCGCGCGCTCGATCGCCTGGATCGGCTCGACACGCTGTAAGCCCACTGCGCCGGCCCTCTGCCGGCCAGCGTGATCTCACCAATGTCTTGATGACACGTGCCGTACGCAGCGCGGGGATCGCCCCTGCCTGATCGCGTGCCAGGTGGCACGCCCGCTGTTTCCTTCCAACGCTGGAGATGTGCGTCGTGATTCGATCCTCGGTGGTGCGTGGCGTGGCGGTAAAGGCGGCGTGGCGGGTGCGTGCAGCGCTCGGCCTCGTGGGGCTGCTTGCGAGTGGGGCGGCGCTGGCGCAGGGCGTGCCCCAGAGCATGGCGTTGACCAACGGCCTCAATACCGGCGGGACGAGTTTTCTGGATGGCTTTACCCGCACCACGCCTGGCTGGGCCGTGGTCACCTACCTGCGCCAGACCTCGCTGGATTCGGTGAAGGACGCACGCGGCGACGATGTGCCGGTGTTCGACAACCCGCGCATCGACTCGACGCTGCTGCTGACGCAGATCGCGTACGTCACGCCTTACAAATTGTTCGGTGGCGTAGTGGGCTTCAACACGCTACTGCCGCTGGTGAATCTGGATGCCTCGTTCGGTCGCAACAGCATCGCTACCTTGCGCGACAACGGCGCCGGGGTGGGCGATCTGACCTTCGGCCCGTATCTGCAGATGCTGCCGGTGATGCGCGACGGGCGGCCGGTGTTCTCGCAGCGGTTCGAATTCAACGCGGTGGCACCGATCGGCAAGTTCGACCGCGACCGCGATCTCAACCAGGGCTCGGGCTATTGGTCGCTGATCCCCAATTACGCAGTGACGGTGCTGCCCACGCCCAAGTGGGAAATCAGCGCACGCCTCAACTACGTCTACAACTTTCGCAGCGAGCGCCGGCCCAACCTGCCCGACGGGTTTGCCTTCCGCAACGGCCAGGCCGGCGACGCGGGCTGGATCAATTTCGCCACCTCCTGGGAAGTGGTGCCGGATGTGCGATTCGGCATCAACGCGTATTACCTCACCCAATTTCGCGATAACCGCACCAATGGCCAGCGCGTACCCGACAGCCGCCAGCGCGTGTTCTACGCCGGCCCGGGCGGTGTGTGGCGGTTCGATGCCAACAACATCCTGTTCGCCAATCTTTACCTGCCGGTGGAAGTCAGAAACGCGGCTTCCGGCAACAACGTCAACCTGCAGTACGTCCATGTGTTCTAGCGCCGGCGCAGCTGGCTCCTACGGAGGGTGGCAATGAATTTGCAAAACAAGACGATCGTGGTGACCGGTGTGGCGTCGGGCATCGGCGCAGAGGTCGCACGGCTTGCGCGGTTCCATGGCGCCACGGTAATCGGTGTCGACCGCACACCGGTGCAGATGACCCTGCATGGCTTCCATCAGGCCGACCTGGGCGATGCGGCCTCCATCGACGCGCTGGTGCGCGCGCTGCCGCAGCAGATCGATGCGCTGGCCAACGTGGCCGGCGTGCCGGGCACCGCACCGCTGGATGTGGTAGCGCGCGTCAATTACCTGGGCCTGCGGCATCTGAGCCAGGCGCTGTTGCCGCGCATCGCGGCCGGCGGCAGCATCATCAATGTCGCCTCGATCCTGGGCGCCGAATGGCCGCAGCGGCTGGACCTGCACAAGCAACTGGCCGCTACCGACAGTTTCGACGCCGGTACCGCCTGGCTGGCCGCGCATCCGGTGGCGCACGACACCTGCTATCAATACTTCAAGGAAGCCCTGATCGTGTGGACCTTGCTGCAATCGCGGCCGTGGTTTGCCGAGCGCGGCGTGCGCGTCAACAACGTCTCACCCGGGCCGGTGTTTACGCCGATCCTTGGCGATTTCGCCGCCATGCTGGGCGAGGAGCGCGTCAAGGAAGATGCCAAGCGCATGACGCGGCCCGCGTATGCCGACGAAGTGGCCGAGGCCATCGTGTTCCTCGCATCCGATGCCGCGCGCTGGATCAACGGCATTACCTTGCCGGTCGATGGCGGCCTGGCATCCACCACGCTGTAATTCCCCCACTGTTTTAGCAGGAGGCTAGACCATGAATGCTCTTCCCAGCGCAGCGATCGCTGCGACTGCCACACCCGCGTGGCACGGCTGCATCTTCAATGGCGAGTGGGTGCCAGGTCACGGCGGCGCCTTGCCGATCTATAAGCCGGCCACCGGCGGTTTGTTGCACGAGGTGAGCAAGGCCGATCTGGCCGATGTTGCCGCTGCCGTGGCACAAGCCAAACACGCGCAGCGCGCCTGGGCCGCCACCGCGCCGCGCGAACGCGCTGCGGTCTTTCACCGCGCCGCGCAGGTGATGCAGGCACGCAGTGCCGAAGCCGCGTTGCTGATCGCACGCGAAACCGGCGGCATCCTGCCCAAGGCGCAGCGCGAGGTCGATGAAGCGGTGGCGTTCTACCAGCACGCTGCCGGCCTGCCGTTGCAGGCGATGGGACAGGTGCTGCCGACCGGTGCCGGCCAGCTCAGCCTGGCCCGTCACATGCCATTGGGCATGGTGGCGGTGATCTCCCCGTTCAACTTTCCGTTGATCCTGTCGCTGCGTTCGGTGGGGCCGGCATTGGCGATGGGCAATGCGGTCATCCTCAAACCCGACCCGCGCACGCCGTACACCGGCGGGGTGATCATTGCGCAGGTGCTGGAAGAAGCCGGCCTGCCCAAGGGCTGGCTGCACGTGCTGCACGGCGATGCGCAAATTGGCCAGGCGCTGGTGGAAGCGCCGGATATCCCGATGATCGCCTTCACCGGTTCCACTGCGGCCGGCCGCCGCATCGGCGAAATTGCCGGACGACATCTGAAAAAGGTGGCGCTGGAACTGGGCGGCAACAACGCGGTGATCGTGCTCGACGATGCGGATCTGGATCGCGCCGCCTCGGCGATTGCCTTCGGTGCGTACATGCACCAGGGCCAGATCTGCATGGCCACCGGACGGGTGCTGGTACAGCGGAGCGTGGCCGATGCGCTGACCCAGCGTCTGGCGGAAAAGGCGCGCCATCTGCCAGTGGGCGACCCGGTCAGCGGCACCGTGGCACTGGGGCCGATCATCGACCAGCGCCAGCTGCAGCGGGTGATCGATATCGTCACCGACAGTGTCGCCGCCGGCGCGGTGGTGGAAGCCGGCGCAACCAACGAGGGGCTGTTCTACGCGGCCACCGTGCTGTCCAACGTGCGTCCGGGCATGCGCGTGTTCGATGAGGAAGTGTTCGGGCCGGTAATCAATGTCAGCGTGTTCGACACCGACGAAGAAGCCGCGCAGATGGCCAACCATGGCGAATACGGCCTGGCCGCCGGCATTATGTCGGCCTCGGTCTCGCGGGCGCTGGCGCTGGGCGAACGCCTGCATCCGGGTCTGTTGCACATCAACGACCAGACTGTATTGGATGAGGTGATCAACCCGTTCGGCGGCACCGGCGCATCCGGCAATGGCACCAGCGTCGGTGGCCCGGCCGATTGGGAGCAATACACGCACTGGCAGTGGCTGACGATCAAGAACGAGGTGCCGCAGTACCCGTTCTAACGGCAGGCGCCGGGATCGGCTAGCTGGTCCCGACGCAAGTCCAAGGCATGGCGGGCTGCGTTGCTGTGTCAGTGCCGAGCTTGTTGCGACGTCGTCGTGCCCCGGCTCGGCGGCGCTTTATCGAGTCACTCGCCGGTGCGGAAACGCGTCGGCGAGCAGCCTGCCTGCCGCGCAAAGTAGCGGCTGAAGTACGCAGCGTCGAAAAATCCAAGGGCCGCGGCAATCTGCTGCACGCTCAGGCTGGTGTAGCGCAGGGTGCGACGTGCTTCGAGCATGATCCGGCGCTGTAGCAGTTCCAGGGCCGAGGCATCGGCAAGCCGTCGGCACACCGCATTGAGATGGCCCGGCGTCAGACCAAGCTGATCGGCGTAGCGGGAGATCGGCCAGTGTGCGCGGTAGTGCTGGTCGATCAAGGTTTGATACGCGCGCAGATGCCGCAGCGCCGGATCGGCTTGCGCGTTGGCCACGGCCGCGTCCTGCAGGCCTTGTAGCGCAGCACGTGCAGTCCAGATCACCAGTTGCGTTGCTGCGGCCTGCAGTGCGGCCTCGTGCCCCACGCGCTGATGCGCATGGTCGTCGGCGATGCTGTCGAACAGCACATCGAGCAGGCGTTGCGATGCCTTGACCGGCAACACCGCCGGCATCGCCAGGCCGGATTGCAGCAGCGGTGCAGCGCTCAGTGCGCTGCGCACCAGCGGCATGCACAAGGTGATGATGTGCCCGCGCACCTGCGGGTCGAACGCAAACCCGTGCACGCACAGCGGCGGCAGCCATACCACGGTGGCACCCCGCAGACGCTGGGTGCGTCCATCCAGTTGCAGGGTTGCCGGCCCGCGCTGCACATACAGCAGCTGCGCCAGATCCTCATGCCGGTGCGGGGTGATGCGCCAGTCGTGCAGCCGGCTGCGCGCGGCGATCGACTCCCAATGCAATAACTCCGGTGCATCGGCGTGCCGCTCGCCGTACAGGCCGAAGGCGGGAACAGCAGCGATGGCAGCAGTGGGGTGCGCGCGAGTGGGCATCGTCGAAAAGTCCAAGCACTGCGCGCAATCATCCCTTCAATGGTCGCGCTTGGCTACCGACACTGCAGGCCTGATCACTGAAAGCAGGAGCGCCCCATGCGGACGCAGGTTGCAATCATCGGTGCCGGGCCATCCGGGCTGCTGCTGGGCGAGTTGTTACTGCGGGCCGGTATCGACACCCCTCATCGTCGAACGGCAGACGCCTGAACACGTGGTGGGGCGCATCCGCGCCGGGGTGCTGGAGCAGGGCAGTGTGGAGCTGCTGCAACGCGCCGGTGTGGGTGAGCGCTTGCAGCGTGAAGGCCTGCCGCATCACGGCTTCGAACTGTCGCTCGATGGCCAGCGTGAGCGTATCGATCTGCTGCGCAGTTGCGGCCGCGGGGTCACGGTGTATGGCCAGACCGAAGTCACTGCCGATCTGATGCAGGCGCGTCAGCGCAGCGGTGCGCCGACCTACTACGACGCACACGACGTCACCCTGCACGCGCTGGATAGCGCGACGCCCAGCGTGGAATTCACGCATGAGGGCAGCCGCCTGCGCGTTGCCTGCAACTACGTCGTCGGCTGCGACGGCTTTCATGGGGTCAGCCGCGCCAGCATCCCGGCCGAGCGCATGCGCGTGTTCGAGCGTGTCTATCCGTTCGGCTGGTTGGGTGTACTGGCAGACACGCCGCCCGTGCACGATGAACTGATCTATGCGCGTCATCGGCTTGGCTTTGCATTGTGCTCGATGCGCTCGCCCACCCGCACGCGCTACTACGTGCAGGTGCCCGCCGACGCCCGTGTGGACGCCTGGAGCGATGCGGCGTTTTGGGATGCGTTGCGCGCACGCCTGCCGGAAGCGTTGGCCGAGCAACTGGTCACCGGCCCATCGATCGAAAAGAGCATCGCGCCGCTGCGCAGCTTCGTCGCCGAACCGATGCAGTACGGCCGCCTGTTTCTGGCCGGCGATACGGCGCATATCGTGCCGCCGACCGGTGCAAAGGGACTGAACCTTGCGTTGGCAGATGTCGGCCTGCTTGCGCAGTTGTTCATACGCTGGAAAGCATCCGGCGATGCCGATGTATTGCAGCAGTACTCGGCGCTGGCGCTGCAGCGGGTGTGGAAGGCCGAGCGGTTTTCGTGGTGGATGACCACGCTGCTGCATACCTTCGACGACGAAGATGCCTTTACTGCACGCATCCGCCGGGCCGAGCTGGAGTATCTGCTCGGCAGCCAGGCCGGCCGCGCGACCATCGCAGAAAACTATGCGGGGCTGCCGCTGGTGGAGCTGGCGGAAGTCTGAGGCAGACTGTTCAAAGGTGATTTTTTTATCACCAGGAAGTTTCAAGGTTCCCTGGTGCACTTGGCGGTGGCTAGCGCGGCAGCGGATGCGCTCGGTAGGGTGGCGTGGACGCGTGGCGGTTGCTGTCTGTGCAAGGACGCGTCATTGCCCCAATCGCGCCGTGTGCCAACTCCCCCGTGAGCGCACGGCCCGTTTCCTTCCAGGAGATCCCCATGAAAAAGATTGTTTCCCGCGCCTTGTTGTTGCTCATGCTGGTCGCACCGATGGCGGCGTTCGCGCAGACCGCCGTCACTGAAAAAACCAATCACCAGAAATTGTTGCTCGGTTCCAATTGGTACGAAACCGCCAACAAGCGCCTGGTCTACGACTTCTGGCGCATCGTGTTCGAAGCGGGGCAGGTGCAGTACGCGCCGATGTACATGGACAAGAACTACATCCAGCACAACCCGAATGTGGCCAACGGGCGCGATGCGTTCATTGCGTTTTTGACCGCCTTCGTCAAGCCGACCCCGGTGCAACCGCGCGTGCAGTTGCCGTTGGTGGCCATCACCGCCGATGGCGATCTGGTCACGCTGGTATCGGTCCGCACGCTGCCGGACCCGCGTCACCCGGGCAAGACCTACACCACCACCTGGTTCGACATGTTCCGTATCGAAAAAGGTCTGATCAAGGAACATTGGGACCCGGACACCATTGCCGGCCGCGCAAACACTAGCGGCCAGTAATCATCTGACGTATCGCCGGCCTGCACCATGCAGGCCGGCGATAGATGGGTTGGATAATCGGCAAACACTGCAGCAGGAAGTACGCCGGCAGCCGCCGTCAGATTCTGACGCTTAGCTGATCCGGAAGCCCATCGTCGCTTCCACCGCCTGCTGCCAACCGGCATACAGTTGCTCGCGTTTGTCTTCGGCCATGGCCGGTTCGAAGCGTCGATCCACCGCCCATTGCTTGGCGATTTCTTCGCGGCTGCTCCAGAAGCCGGTGGCAAGACCTGCCAGATACGCCGCACCGAGCGCGGTGGTTTCGGCCACTTCCGGGCGCAGCACCGGCACGTTGAGAATGTCGCTCTGGAATTGCGCCATGAAGTCGTTGGCGATCGCGCCACCGTCGGCACGCAGCTCCTTCAACTCGATGCCCGAATCGCTCTGCATCGCGGTGAGCACGTCGCGGGTCTGATATGCCATGGATTCGACCGCCGCGCGCACGAAGTGTTCCTTGCTGGTGCCACGGGTCAGGCCGAACACCGCACCACGGATATCGCTGCGCCAATACGGCGCGCCCAGGCCGACGAAGGCCGGCACCAGGTAGACGCCATCGTTATCGCCAGCGCGTTCGGCATAGGCCTGCGAGTCGCTGGCCTTGCCCAGCATGCGCAAGCCGTCGCGTAGCCACTGCACCACCGAGCCGGCGACGAAGATCGCGCCTTCCAGCGCGTACTCGACCTTGCCATCGATGCCCCAGGCAATCGTGGTCAACAGGCCGGCCTTGGAGATCACCGCCTTGTCGCCGGTATTCATCAGCATGAAACAGCCGGTGCCATAGGTGTTTTTCGCCATGCCCGGCTCGAAACACGCCTGGCCGAACAACGCCGCCTGCTGGTCGCCGGCGATGCCCGCGATGGGCACCTGCTCGCCGTAGAAATACTGGGTCTGGGTCATGCCATAGACCTCGCTGGAGGAGCGCACCTCCGGCAGCATCTGCGCCGGTACGTCCAGCATCTCCAGCAACTGCGCATCCCATTCCAGGGTGTGGATGTTGAACATCATGGTGCGCGAGGCGTTGGTGTAATCGGTCACGTGCACCTTGCCGCCGGTGAGGTTCCAGATCAGCCAGCTGTCGATGGTGCCGAAGGCCAGTTCGCCGTTGCGTGCACGCTCGCGTGCGCCTTCCACGTGATCGAGAATCCACTTGACCTTGGTGCCGGAAAAATACGCATCGATCAGCAGCCCGGTCTTGTCGCGCACCATCTGCTCATGGCCGGCTTCCTTGAGCTGGGTGCAGATGTCCTTGGTCTGCCGCGATTGCCACACGATGGCGTTGTAGATCGGCTGGCCAGTGGCCTTGTCCCAGACCACCGCGGTTTCGCGTTGGTTGGTGATGCCGATGCCGGCGATCGAGCGCGCATCGATCTGCGCATTGTTGAGTAGCTCGGTAATGGTGGTGTACACGCTGGTCATGATCTCGCGCGGGTTGTGTTCCACCCAGCCCGGCTGCGGGAAGATCTGCCCGAATTCGCGCTGCGCCACGCCGGCCACCTTGCCCTGGCGATCGAACAACATCGCGCGCGAGCTGGTGGTGCCCTGATCGATCGCAAGGACGTATTGCTTTTCCATCGAAGATTCCTCGAACAATGCCGGCATTGGCGCGCGGCGAGAGTGGTCGGTGCAGCCTGGGAGCGATGCGCGGGCTGCCGTTTAGCGGCGGCCCGCGCATCGTCGTGGTGGTCGATTCACTGCGCGGCGACTAGCGCGGATCCAGCGGCGCAGTGTCGCCCTGTAGATGGCGCACGCGCGCCGGCAGGAACGGCAGGATCAGCCACTGGTAGGCCAGTGCGCCGATCGGACCGCCAATCAACGGGCCGACGATCGGGATCCACCAGTAATTGTCCTTGGCCGGCAACGCCGCCTCGCCCCAGCCGGCGAAATACGCGAACAGACGCGGGCCGAAATCGCGCGCCGGGTTCATCGCCCACGCTTCCAGATAGCCCATCGACGCACCCAGCGTTGCCACCAGCAGGCCGATCATCAACGCGCCGGAATTGGCGCCCGGCGCGGCTTCGTTGAAGCGCTCGGTGATGGCGAAGATGCCGAAGATCAGGAACGCGGTGATGATGATCTGGTCGCCCAGCGCATGCATTGGGGTGACCGCAAGACCGGGCGCGGTGAAGAACACACCGGCCGCGCCGCCGGCTTCGCGGGTGAGCTGCTGCACCTGATTGAAATGGTCGATCACCGGCCCGTACAGCTGGTAGACGATGGCCGCGCCCAGGAAGGCGCCGATGACCTGGGCAATCCAGTACGGCACCACCTTTTTCCACGAAAAATCGCGAAATAGCGCCAGCGCCAGGGTCACTGCCGGGTTGGCATGCGTGCCCGACACCGAGCCGGTCACATAGATCGCCAGCGTCACCGCCAGGCCCCAGGCGATACACACGCCCCAATAGGCGTTCTGATAAGGACTGGGGTCGTAGAGGATGTACATCGCCGCGACCGAATCGCCGAGCGCAATGATGATGAACATCGCGATCGCCTCGGAAATCAACTCACCCACGAGTTGACGGTTCATGCGCGCAGGCCCGCGAGCAGGTCATTGCAACGAACAGGGGATTGCGACGCGCGCGTTGGCGCGCAGGGGGAGTGGGTCGTGCTCATCGGGGGTGCCCTCCACAGGGTGATGCAGGCAGTGCGCCAGGATACGTTGCCGACGACCCGTCCTCGTCGGCAACGCGGTGTGTTCAAACGGTCGCGATTTCGGCTGGTTGGAGCGCCGGCGTCTGCAGATAGTCTTCCAGCCGCGCACGTCCGGCCGCATCGAGCCGCAGCCCGAGTTTGCTGCGACGCCACAGGATATCGTCGGCGGTCTGCGCCCATTCGTGTTGTCGCAGGTAGTCCACCTCGGCCTGATACAGGTCTGCACCGAAGTGCGTGCCCAGGCCGGCCACATCCTGCGCATCTCCCAACAGCTGTTCTGCACAGGTGCCGTAATTGCGTACCAGCCGCTGCGCGGTGGCTGCGGGCAGCCAGGGGCGCGCGGTGCGCACCCGTTCGAGCAGGCTGGCGATATCGCGTTGTTCGCCGCCCGGCAGCGCGTCGCCGCGCGCCGTCCATGCCGGCTTGCGTGCGCCCAGCGCATGGGTGAGCCGGTCGACCGCCTCTTCGGCGAGCTTGCGGTAGGTGGTCAACTTGCCGCCGAACACGTTGAGCAACGGCGCGCCGTCGTTGATGACTTCCAGTTGATAGTCGCGGGTCACTTCGGCGGCGTTGTCTTCGGCATCGTCCAGCAACGGCCGCACGCCGCTGTAATTCCACACCACGTCTTCGGGGCTGATCTGCTGCTGGAAATACAGGTTCACCGCATCGCACAGGTATTGCACCTCGGCTGCATCGATCTTGGGTGCGGCGGGGTCGGCCTCGTAATCGACGTCGGTGGTGCCGATCAAGGTGAAATCGTGCTCGTACGGAATGGCGAACACGATGCGCCGGTCCGGTTGCTGGAAGATGTAGGCGTGGTCGTGATCGAACAGCTTGGGCACCACGATATGGCTGCCCTTGACCAGGCGCAGCGCGTGCTGATGCGGCACCGCAGCGACCTTGTCCAGGAACGACACCGCCCACGGCCCTGCCGCATTGGCCAGTGCGCGCGCCTGCACGGTGCTGCGGCGGCCGTCGCGGTCTTCGAGCTCGGCGTACCAGAATCCGGCATCGCGCCAGGCACCGACGCAGCGTGTGCGGGTGTGGATCTTGGCGCCGCGCTTGGCGGCATCCATCGCGTTGAGCACCACCAACCGCGCGTCCTGCACCCAGGCATCGGAATACACGAAGCCGGTGCGCAGCGATTCCTGCAACGGCTGCCCGACCGGGTGGGTGCGCAGCGACAGCCGACGCGAGCGCGGCAGGCTGCGCTTGCTGCCGCCAAGATGGTCGTACAGGAACAGGCCTGCGCGGATCATCCAGGCCGGACGCAAATGCGGCTGATGCGGCAACAGAAAGCGTAGCGGCCAGATGATGTGCGGGGCCAGGCGCAACAGCACTTCACGCTCGGCCAATGCCTTGCCGACCAGCGCGAACTCGTACTGCTCCAGATAGCGCAGCCCGCCGTGGATCAGCTTGGTGCTGGCGCTGCTGGTATGCGCGGCCAGATCGTCCTGCTCGCATAGGCACACCGACAGGCCACGCCCGGCCGCATCGCGGGCGATGCCGACCCCGTTGATGCCGCCGCCTACCACCAGAAGATCGTATGTCTCGCCCATCGGTGCCTCCGTCCAGGTGCGCTGCGAGCGAACCTAAGTTGTCATGTTCGAACATATTCGAACATCAAACCTTTTCGGGGCGTGAAGACGCGGCTTGCCTCTCAATAAGTGGTTATTTCGATTGTAAAAGCAATCAAAATCCGAAATTCGATTCGTTACGTAAATCGAGGCTGGCAGCCATGACGGGTCTGCGCATCAAAAAAGTACTTAAACGAACAAATTCAGTCGCTGTCGCTAGCGTCCGCCAGGTGCACCCGGGTGCCGGCCTCGGCCAGCACGCTGGCCAGTTCCTGCGGCGGCGGTCGGTCGGTGAACCAGTCGTGCACCTGCGCGATCGCGCCCAGCCGCACCATCGCATTGCGCCCGAACTTGCTGTGATCGGCCGCCAGCACCACCTGGCGCGAGTGCTCGATGATGGCCTGGGCCACCCGTACTTCCTGGTAGTCGAAATCCAGCAAGGTGCCGTCCAGATCGATCCCGGAAATGCCGATCACCCCGAAGTCCACCTTGAACTGACGGATCAGCTCCACCGTGGCCTCGCCGGTCACGCCCTGGTCGCGTCCGCGCACCACGCCGCCGGCCACGATCACCTCGAAACTGGGGTTGGCGCTGAGCATCACCGCCACGTTGAGGTTGTTGGTGATCACGCGCAGGCCGCGATGCTGCAGCAATGCGCGCGCGACCTCTTCGTTGGTGGTGCCGAGGTTGATGAACAGCGAGGCATCGTCGGGAATGAAGCGCGCGACGTGCGTGGCGATGTGCTGCTTTTCGCGTGCCTGCAGCGCCTTGCGCGCGGTGTAGGCCAGGTTTTCCACACTGGAGGGCATGCTGACGCCGCCATGGTAGCGGCGCAGTACGCCGGCATCGCACAGCAGGGTCAGATCGCGCCGAATGGTTTGCGGGGTGACCTCAAAGCGCGTGGCCAGGCCTTCGACATCGGCAAAGCCCTGCTGCCGCACCAGCGCCACCAATTGCTCCTGGCGCGGGTTCAATGCCGGCGCCGGGACAGTCCTGTAGTGAGTTGACTCCATGCGCTGATGATCGCGCATGCGCGTGAGGATGCAAACACAGCGGTTGCGTGCGGTTGTCAGTCGTGTGGACGTATCAGTTCACGCCGCCGCATAGCGTATGGCGACTTCAGCAGCGCCGCGCCCGCCCGACAGCGAGCGCGGTGCGCATGACGACGACGTTCAGCCCAGCTCGCCGCGGTAGCCGGTGTCGATGCTGATGCTGCCGCCCACCGCACGCGACACGCAGGCGCACAGCTTGCGATTTTCGCGGCGTTGCTCGTCGCCGAAGAACACATCGCGGTGATCGATATCGGCGGCGCTGTCGAGCACCTCCACCGCGCACAAGCCGCATTCGCCGCGACGGCATTCGGCGATTAATTCGACCCCGGCATCGGCCAGCGCATCGAGCATCGATTCGTTTTCGGCCACCGGCACTTCCAGACCGAGCCCGGGCAGCTTGACCACGAACGCCTGCGCCGGCACCCGGCCGCTATTGCCGAAGGTTTCAAAATGCAGCCGTGCGCGCGGGCGGCCGGCGGCATGCCAGTGCTGGCGCACCGCTTCCAGCATGCCCAGCGGGCCGCACACATAGACCTCGGCATTGGGCGACAGGCGTGCCAGTTCGGCGGCAAGATCGGGCGGGCCGTCGGTGTCGTCGCAATGCAGCTGCAGGCGCGCGCCGAGCAGCGCTTCCAACGGGTCCACGTAGGCCATCGCGCTGCGCGAGCGCCCGACATACAGCAGGCGAAAGGCCTGATGCCGCTGCGCCAGCCGCTGCGCCATGCCCAGGATCGGCGTGATGCCGATACCGCCGGCAATCAACAGGATTTCTTCGCCGCTCTCGTCCAGCGCGAAGTTGTTGCTGGGGGGCGACATTTCCACCACATCGCCCGGCTGCAGCGTCCACATATGCAGCGAGCCGCCGCGGCTGTCGGGCATCTGCCGTACCGCGATCTGGTAATACCCGTCCGCGCGTGGCTCGCCCACCAGCGAGTAAGAGCGCACATCGCTGCGGCCGTTCAATTGCAGACGAAAATCCAGGTGGCTGCCCACCTCGAACGCACGCGCTGCCGTGCCTGGGTCGAGCACGATTTCGCGCACCCCCTCGCAGGCGTCGGCAATGCTGACGACATGGGCGCGATGCCATTGGGTGTCTTTACGCATGGGGAACTCCAGGCAGAAGAGCGTGCCGGGCAACGCCGGCGGTGGATGCATGGGCGCGGCCGAGCAGGGCGCCACCGCGCACCTGGGCGATGGCCGCGGGGGTTTGCAGGATGTGGCGCAGATTGCGGTGCGCCAGACGGGCGTGCTCGCGCATCAGCGCTTCGGCGCGGCTGCCCTGGCGCTGCGCGATGGCGGCAATCACTTCGCGATGCTGGTCCTGCGCCACGGTCAGGAGCACCTGCGCATCGGCAGCACTGGTCTGGGCCATGACCAGGCTGTTGGGCGAGGCGAATGGCAGCTGCAGCACGCGGGTGAGCTCGCGGCCGAGCACATCGCTGCCGGCCATCGCCACCAGCAACGCATGGAACAGCGCGTTGGCCTGGACATAGGCGGCGAAGTCGATGGCACCCTGCGGCACGCCGACGATGCCATCGAGCGTCTCCAGCAGCTGATGCGCCTGACCCAGCTGCGCGGCAGTCGCCCCGCGCTCGGCGGCCATGCGTGCGGCCAGCCCTTCGAGCGTGCCGCGCAGCTCGATGGCGTCGTGCACGTCGTGCTCGCTGAAGGCCTGCACCGCGTAGCCGCCGCCCGGCAAGGCGCTCGCCAGGCCTTCTTCGCACAGGCGCTGCAAGGCCGCGCGCACGGGCGTGCGCGACATACCCAGCCGCTGCACGACTGCCACTTCGGACAATCGCGCGCCGGCGGGCAAGGTACCGTCGAGGATCAGCTCACGCAGCGAGAGCAGCGCGCGCGTGGTCTGCGCCGCGCTGCTGTGGAACGGTGTGGTCGGTGGCATGGGGGTCTCCTGCGCGCTGCGCTCAGCCCACCATGCGCAGCGACAGATCCTGCGCGCGCTGTTCGTGCGCGATCAGGCGGTCGATCACCCGCCGCGCCCACATGCCGCCGGCATCGACGTTGAGGTTGTAGAAGGTGTGATCCGGATGCGCGTCGATGGCGCGTTGCTGCGCTTCCAGAATCGCCTCGTCCTCGCCGAACACACCGGTGACGCCGGCGCGGGTGAGCGTGGTCAACGACTGATCGTGCAGCGCGTAGTTGCGCATGAACGCCCAGAAATAGTGGCAGGTGGTATCGGTCTCCGGCGTAATGGTGTTGAGCACGTAGCCGTTGACGCCCTGGCTGCGGTCGCCCTCCGGCGCGCCGGTGCCGGCGATGGCCACACCGACATCGATGGCGATGGTGCCGGGCGCTTCGAAACGGATGATCTGCCAGCGGTCGACCTTGCCGTGGTAATCCAGATGCCGCGCGATCTGGCCGGCCCAGAACGGCGGCGGGTCGATGTTGCGCATCCAGCGCGACACCACCACCGAGCGATCGCCATGCACGACATCGAACGGCGCTTCGGCGATCTCGTCCTGGCCGATGCTCGAACCATGCACGAAGGTCTCGTGGGTCAGGTCCATCAGGTTGTCCAGCACCAGCCGGTAGTCGCACTTGGCGTAGATGGTGCGGCCATCGCCGGCCCAGGCCGGGTCGTGCGCCCAATGCAGGTCGGGAATCAACGCGGTGTCGGCCTTGGCCGGGTCGCCCGGCCAGATCCACACATAGCGGTGCTTCTCGGCCACCGGAAAACTGCGCACGCACGCCGACGGGTTGATGGTCTCCTGCGAGGGCATGTGCACGCAGCGGCCCTGGGTGTTGTAGACCAGGCCGTGATAGCCGCACACCACATCGTCGCCGCGCAGCTTGCCCATCGACAGCGGCACCAGCCGGTGCCAGCAGGCATCTTCCAGCGCGACCACCGCGCCGGCCGTGGTGCGGTAGACCACCACTTCGAGGTTGCAGACCTTGCGCGGCGTCAGGGCGTGCTTGATTTCGTGGTCCCAGGCGACGGCATACCACGCGTTGAGGGGAAACAGCGGCTTGGACTGGGACTCGGACATGACCGTGACTCCTGGGGTTTTGTATACAACCTGGGGTACGAATCGACGCACTGCGCCAGCGTGCAAGCAGTTGACGCGCATGTCAGCGCTGGCGTCTGCTTGCAGGCGAAGTTATGTATACACCGGAGACAATGTGGGAACATGACTGTGTAGCGGAAGTTGTGCGATTATCGAATTCAATCACCGATAATCGTATTGACCAGGGTGTTCAGCCGGCTCTACCGTGGCTGCACATTCGCAGCGGTGCCTTGCTCATGGCTGAAATCGTCGCTTTATCAGATGCGGTGTCTAACCTGATCGCCGACGGCGATTGCGTGGCGATGGAAGGCTTCACCCATCTGATCCCGCATGCGGCCGGCCATGAGGTGATCCGCCAGCGCAAACGCGAGCTGCGCCTGGTGCGCATGACCCCGGACCTGATCTACGACCAGCTGATCGGCGCCGGCTGCGCATCGGCGTTGCGGTTTTCGTGGGGCGGCAATCCGGGGGTCGGCTCGCTGCACCGGCTGCGCGATGCGGTCGAACACGCCTGGCCGCAGCCCCTGCAGATCCGCGAACATAGCCATGCCGACATGGCCAACGCCTACGTGGCCGGTGCGTCGGGTCTGCCATTCGCGGTGCTGCGCGGCTATGTCGGCTCTGACCTGCCGCGCGTCAACGACAGCATCAAGTTCCTGCAATGTCCCTATACCGGCGAAACGCTGGCCACCACGCCGGCGGTGAACCCCGATGTCACCGTGATCCACGCACAGCAGGCCGACCGCCGCGGCAACGTGTTGCTGTGGGGCATTCTTGGCGTGCAGAAAGAGGCGGCACTGGCGGCGCGCAAGGTGATCGTGACGGTTGAGGAAATCGTCGACACGCTCGATGCGCCACCCAACGCCTGCATCCTGCCGCGCTGGGTGGTCGATGCGGTGTGCCATGTGCCTGGCGGCGCCGCGCCGTCGTACGCGCATGGCTACTACGCCCGCGACAACCGGTTTTATCTGGCCTGGGACGCGATTGCGCGCGACCGCGCGCGCTTCCAGGCGTGGATCCAGGCACATATTCTGGACACCGACGACTTCGCCGCATTCATGCGCGTGTATGCGCACTCGCAGCAGCAGGTGGCCGCATGAGCGCTTACAGCACCAATGAAATGATGACCGTCGCCGCGGCGCGTCGCCTGCCTGATGAAGCGGTGTGTTTCGTCGGCATCGGTCTGCCGTCCACTGCGGCCAATCTGGCCCGGCTCACGCATGCGCCGGATGTCACCCTGATCTACGAATCCGGCCCGATCGGCGCACGCCCGGACGTGCTGCCGCTCTCGATCGGCGACGGCGAGCTGGCCGAGACTGCCGACACCG
Organism: Xanthomonas dyei; assembly: GCF_002939865.1. Lineage (GTDB taxonomy): Bacteria > Pseudomonadota > Gammaproteobacteria > Xanthomonadales > Xanthomonadaceae > Xanthomonas > Xanthomonas dyei. The sequence continues at coordinate 11,247 of NZ_MDEE01000043.1, read as the reverse complement.
TGGTCTCCACGCCGGAGATTTTTCGCTACTGGTTGCAGGGCGGCCGGGTGGATGTCGGTTTCCTGGGCGCGGCGCAGATCGATCGCCACGCCAACCTCAACACCACCGTGATCGGCGATTACGCCGCGCCGAAGACGCGGTTGCCCGGCGCCGGTGGCGCGCCGGAAATCGCGGCCAGCGCCAAGCAGGTGTTCATCATCATGCGGCAGTCCAAGCGCAGCTTCGTGTCGGTGCTGGACTTCATCACCACAGTCGGGCATCTGGACGGTGGCGATGCGCGCGCGCGCGCCGGCCTGCCCGGCGCCGGCCCCACCGTGGTGGTCACCGACCTGTGCGTGATGGAACCCGATGCGGTAACTCGCGAACTCGCCGTCACGTCGCTGCACCCGGGGATCAGCCGCGAGCAGGTCAGCGCGGCGACCGGCTGGCCGATCCGCTTTGCCGACGATCTTGCGCACACCGCACCGCCCAGCATCACGGAACTGCAGGCATTGCGCGCGTTGCAGGCACGGACCGACGCCGCACATGGCACCCAATCGGCAGGAGCGGAGGCATGAGCGAGGTCTATCTGATCGACGGCATCCGCACACCGATCGGTCGCTATGGCGGTGCGCTGTCCAGCGTGCGTGCCGACGACCTGGGCGCGCTACCGATTGCCGCGTTGCTGGCCCGTCATCCGCAGCTGGACCCGGCCGCCATCGACGATGTGTATCTGGACTGCGCCAACCAGGCCGGCGAAGACAATCGCAATGTTGCGCGGATGAGCCTGTTGCTGGCAGGCCTGCCGAGTTCTGTGCCGGGCAGCACGCTCAATCGCCTGTGCGGCTCCGGGTTGGATGCGATCGGCACGGTGGCGCGCGGCATCCGCGCCGAGGAACTGGGGCTGGCGATCGCCGGCGGTGTCGAATCGATGTCGCGCGCGCCCTGGGTGATGGGCAAGGCCGAAAGCGCCTTCGCCCGCACCCAGCAACTGGAAGACACCACAATGGGCTGGCGCTTCATCAACCCGCGCCTGCAAGCCGCCTACGGCACCGAGTTGATGGGCGAAACCGCCGAAAACATCGCGCAGCGCCATGCCATCACGCGCGAGGATCAGGACGCTTTCGCACTGCGCAGCCAGCAGCGCGTGGCTGCCGCCCAGGCCGCCGGTTTCTTCGATGCAGAGATCACCTCGGTGCCGGTGGCCGCACGCAAGGGCGGCGATGCCGTCACCGTCGAATACGACGAAGCCCCGCGCCCGAATACCACCGCCGAGATGCTGGCCAAACTCAAGCCGGTGTTCCGCCAGCCCGGCAGCGTGACGGCCGGCAATGCCTCCGGTATCAACGATGGTGCGGCCGCGTTGTTGCTGGCCTCCGCGCAGGCGGTGCAGACGCATCGGTTGACCCCGCGCGCACGCGTGCTGGGTTTTGCGTCGGCAGGTGTCGAGCCGGCCTACATGGGCATGGGCCCGGTGCCGGCCACGCAGCGTCTGTTGGCGCGGCTGAACCTGCGTATCGAGCAGTTCGATGCGATCGAGCTCAACGAAGCCTTCGCCGCGCAGGCGTTGGCGTGCACGCGCGCATTCGGGTTGCCCGACGATGCCGCACATGTCAACGCCAACGGCGGCGCCATCGCACTCGGTCATCCGTTGGGCATGAGCGGCGCGCGGCTGGTACTCACCTTGCTGCGTCAGCTGGAAGCCAGCAACGGCCGGCTCGGGCTGGCCAGCATGTGCGTCGGGGTGGGGCAGGGCGTGGCCCTGGCGATCGAGCGCCTGTGAGCCAGCCCACTGCAACCACTGCGCCGCCACCGCATACCTACACCGCTTGACCATGCCGCAGTGCGGCGCAGGGAGATCTCACGATGCGCGATGCCCCCGATGATTCGACACTTGCAGACCCGCTGCTCGGCTACCGCCGCACCCGACCCGGCACGCAGCCGGCCTAACTGCATCCGGCTTATGCCTCCACCGCCCTGCGCGGGCCGACGCACGCGCCCATCGATATCCCGGCCACGCTGTCGGAAGTCACCGGCCCGCGCCTGGATCGGCTTACCCTGGGCGAGCATGCGGCCGATCTCACCGCAGGGTTCAGTGGCGAGCCGCTGGGCGAGCGCATCATCGTCTCCGGCCGCGTGCTCGACGAAAACGGCAAGCCGGTGCGCAACAGCGTGGTGGAAGTGTGGCAATGCAACGCCGCCGGCCGTTACCAGCATGCCGGCGATCGCCACGACGCACCGCTGGACCCCAACTTCCGCGGCACCGGCCAGGTGCTCACCGATGAGCATGGCCGCTACGTCTTCAAGACCATCAAGCCGGGCGCGTATCCGTGGCGCAATCACTACAACGCCTGGCGGCCGGCGCACATCCATTTTTCGCTGCACGGCGATGGCATCGGGCAACGGCTGATCACCCAGATGTATTTCCCGGGCGACCCGCTGCTGGCGCAAGACCCCATCTACAACTGCGTCGACGATGCGCTGGCGCGCGAGCGCATGGTGTCCAGTTTCGACTGGGAAAACGCCATCAGCGAATATGCCCTGGCCTACCGCTTCGACATCGTGCTGCGCGGCCGCAAGCAAACGGTCTGGGAGTGAATCGATGAGCCTGCACGCAACCCCTTCGCAAACCGTCGGCCCGTATTACCGGCTTGGGCTGGAGCCGCTGTATCGCGACCAGCTCGCACCGGCGCAGGCCGCCGGCATGCACGTGCAGATCAGCGGCTGCGTCTTCGATGGTGCCGGCGTCCCGGTGGCCGACGCGGTGCTGGAACTGTGGCAAGCCGATGCCGCCGGTATCTACGCACATGCTGCCGACAGCCGCTACCAGGCGCACGACGCCAGCTTCGATGGCTGGGGCCGGGTGCCGACCGATGCGCAGGGGCGTTTTAGCTTCAGCACGGTCAAGCCGGGTGCCGTCGCCGGGCCGCAGGGCAGGACGCAGGCCGCGCATTTGAGCGTGCTGGTGTTCATGCGCGGGCTGTTGCGCGGCGCATCGACGCGCCTGTACTTCGCCGATGACCCGCAGCTAGGCAACGACCCGATCCTGGCGCTGGTGCCGGCCGCGCGCCGCGCCACCTTGCTGGCCCAGCCAGCGGGCAATGGCGCGTATGCATGGGATATCCATATGCAAGGCGAGATGGAGACTGTGTTTTTTCGGTATTGATGCGCAAATCGTCGGCAACGCTGCACGCAGCCGGTGTTGCCATGTGCCCCGTGAGCCTGACCCTGCGGCATGCACGTCCAGCACGCCACGCACCGCCGTCGATCACGATGACAGCCCGCAAGCGCACACCGCCGTCTCCAAGGCGCGGATACACACCAGGCGAGCATGCCGTCACCTTCGCCCGCCGCGGCCTCGCTGCGCGTATTGCCCTAACGTCTAGTTGGCACCCCCGTGCTTCGGTGCCATGCTGCCGGCACGCCAAGAGATGCGATGCATGAGTGCGACGTCTTTGCTGTTGGGATCCTTGTTTGGCGAGCCTGCGTGCGACGCATTGTTCAACGATGCGGCGCGTGTGCAGGCCATGTTGCACTTCGAATCCGCGCTTGCCCGCGCGCAGGCGCAGTGCGGTGTCATTCCTGCCGAGGCAGCCGCATCGATTGCAGCGGCCTGCCAGGTGCAGCACTACGATATGGCTGCCTTGGCGCAGGCCACCGCGCTCGCCGGCAACCCCGCCATTCCGCTGGTCAAGGCGCTGACCGCGCGCGTCGCCGCGCACGATGCTGCGGCCGCGCGCTGGGTGCACTGGGGAGCCACCAGCCAGGACGTCATCGATACCGGCAGCGTGTTGCAACTGCGCACCGCGCTCGATCTGCTGCTGCCGCGTCTGCAGCAGCTGTGCGACACCCTTGCCGCGTTGGCCGCACGCGAGCGCGATACCGGCTTGCCCGGGCGCACCTTGTTGCAGCAGGCCGTGCCGGTGACCTTCGGGCTCAAGGTGGCCGGCTGGCTGGACGCCTTGCAGCGCGCGCATCGGCGCCTGCACGCGTTGCGGCACGAGGCGCTGGTGCTGCAGTTCGGTGGCGCGGCGGGCACCTTGGCTTCCTTGCAGGAGCGCGGCCTGGACGTGGCGCAAGCGTTGGCCACCAGCTTGGCGCTGCCGCTGCCTGCGTTGCCCTGGCACACCGCGCGCGACCGCATCGTCGAGGTCGGCTGCGCGTTCGGCCTGCTCGCCGGCACGCTGGGCAAGATCGGCGGCGATGTGGTGCTGCTGATGCAATCGGAGGTCGGCGAAGCGTTCGAGCCCGCGGCGGCCGGCAAGGGCGGCTCATCGGCGATGCCGCACAAGCGCAATCCGGTTTCCAGCGTGGCGGCGGTGGCCGCGGCCACCCGCGTACCCGGGCTGATCGCCACCTTGTTCAGTGCGATGGCGCAGCCGCATGAGCGCGCCGCCGGGCAATGGCATGCCGAATGGGACACCTTGCCGCAGATCGTGTGCCTGACCGCCGGCAGCCTGGCGCAGATGCAGGCCTGCCTGGCCGAGCTGGAACTGGACCGCAGCCGCATGCGCCAGCATCTGGATAGCCATGGCGGCGTGCTCTACGCCGAGGCAGCGGTGTTCGCGCTGGCCCCGCAGCTCGGCAAGCCGCAGGCGCACGCGCTGGTCGAACAGGCGGTGGCGCGCGCGCAGGCGCAGCAGCGGCATCTGCGCGAGGTCTTGGCAGAGGACGCGCAAGTGAGCGCGGTACTCACGCACGCTCAACTGCAGGCGGTGTTCGATAGCGACAGCTGGCGCGGCATGTCCTCGGTCTGGATCGATCGCGTGCTGGCCGCCTCTTCTTCCCGTTGACGGTGCTTCGATGGCTTATCTGCAATTGCCCACGCATCGTCTGCATTACCGTCTGGATGGCACCGACGGGCGGCCCTGGCTGACCTTCTGCAATTCGCTCGGCACCGACCTGCACATGTGGGACGTGCAGATCGAAGCCTTCGCCCCGCACTACCGCATCCTGCGCTACGACCGCCGCGGCCATGGCTATTCGGACTCGCCGCCCGGCCCGTACAGCGTGGCCGACCTGGGGCAGGACGTGCTGGCGCTGTGGGATGCCTTGCAGATCGAGCGCAGCGATTTCTGCGGGCTGTCGATCGGCGGTCTGACCGGGCAGTGGCTGGGGCTGCATGCCGCGCAGCGGTTGCGCCGGCTGGTGGTCTGCGCCACCGCGCAAAAGATCGGCAGTACCGCCACCTGGGAAACCCGCATCGAGCAGGTGCGCAGCGAAGGCCTGCCGTTGCTGATCGATGCCACGCTACAGCGCTGGTTTACCCCGGAATTTGCCATCAGCCACGCGCAGCGCCTGGACATGATCGCCGCCGCCTTCGTCTCTACCTCCCCGGACGGGTACATCGCCTGCTGCCAGGCGGTGGCCGAGGCGGATTTCCGCGGCGCGCTGGATGGGCTGAGCCTGCCGCTGCTGGCCCTGGCCGGCGACGACGACCCGGTGTGCCCGCCGCCGGACCTGCGCGAGATCGCCTACGCCGCGCCCGATGGGCATTACGCCCAGGTACCGGGCCGCCATATCTGCAATCTGGAATCGCCGGCCGCGTTCAACGACGCGGTGCTGGGGTTCCTGCAAGCCGACTGATCTTTTCCGTATGACGAGGACGCCCCATGCACGAAGACGAACGCTATCAAACCGGCCTGCGCGAACGCCGCCGCGTGCTGGGCGATGCGCATGTGGAGCGCTCGCTGGCCGCGCGCACCGAGCTCACCACCGAGTTTCAGGACCTGATCACCCGGTATGCCTGGGGCACCATCTGGACCCGCGACGGCCTGCCTGCGCATACCCGCTCGTTGATCACCTTGTCGATGATGGTCGCGTTGGGCCACGACGAAGAATTCAAGCTGCATGTGCGCGCCGCGCGCAACAACGGCGTCACCCCGGAGCAGATCAAGGAAGTGCTGCTGCAGGCGGCCATCTATTGCGGCGTCCCGGCGGCCAACCACGCCTTTGCGCTGGCCAAACCAATCCTGGAAGAACAGGCTGCCGAGACCTGATCCGGCTCGCCTCATCGCTTGCGCTTTCGCGTCCGCCTGCCGTGCCGCGCAGCGTAGCCAGTCCACCGCGCCCATCACGAGATGCCGCATGACGGTCCGCCCCGCCTACCTGCTTCTGCTGCTGTTGCTCTCGCTGGCTGCCGGCGCACAACCGCAGCCCGGGCCGGGCACCCAGCTGGCGCAGGTGCGCGCCGACGATGGCCAGACACTGGCGGTGTGGTCGCGCGTGCCGGCGCAGCCGCGCGGCACGGTGCTGCTGGTGCATGGCCGCACCTGGAGTTCGCTGCCCAACTTCGACCTGCAAGTGCCGGGCGAAGCGGCCGATTCGCGCTCGGTGCTGGCCGCCTTGGCGCGCGCCGGACTTGCCGCCTACGCGGTGGACCTGCGCGGCTACGGCGGCAGTACGCGCGATCGCAGCGGATGGAACACGCCCGACCGCGCGGTGCGCGATGTCGCCCAGGTGCTGGCCTGGGTCGCCCGGCAACATCCGGACCTGCCGCCGCCGGCCTTGATCGGCTATTCCAACGGCGCGCGGGTGGCGCTGCTGGTCGGCCAGCAACACCCGCAGGCGGTGTCCGCGCTGGTGCTGTACGGCTTCCCCGACGATGTCGGTGCGCCGCCCACCGACACGCCCACGCCGACCCAGCCCTTGCGCGCACGCACCACCATCGCCGCGGCCGGCGAGGATTTCATCACTGCCAACGCCGCGCCGCCGGGTGTGCGCGCGGCTTATGAAGCGCAGGCAGTGGCCGCCGATCCGGTGCGCACGGACTGGCGCGCGATGGCGCAGTTCGCGTTCCATCCCGAGCAGGTCACGACGTTGCCGGTGCTGCTGCTGCGGGGCGTCGACGATCCCATCGCCACGCAGGCCGACAACGCGCATCTATTTGCACGTTTGCATAGCGAAGATCGCAGCTGGGTCACATTGCCGCACGCCGATCATGTGGCGCATGTAGAAGACACCCACGCGGCCTGGGTGGAGACGGTGGTGGGTTTCCTGCGTCGGCCGCGTTGAGCCCTTAGCGGGTGACGCAAGTGAAGCAGAAAGCCGCGGGAGCACGCGACGAACGCGCTGCTGGCTGCATGCAACGCAACGACATGCGGCTATACGCGGGACGCAGGCCACACGTGCGCGGGACCCAGCCAGGCGCCGCCCAAGGATCTCGGCCGCTTCACTCAGGATTGGAGTTGCTTCATCACCCAAGACGCGCCGCACGCGCTAACTCAACAACGCACCCAGGCGCTGCGCCGCCAGCTTCAACGGCTCCAGCAACTGCGTCTGCATGGTCTGCAGGCTGACGCGCCCGGCCTGCGCACCGATGTTGAGCGCGGCAATCACCTCGCCACGCAGGTTGCGCACCGGCACCGCGATCGAACGCAGGCCGATTTCCAGCTCCTGATCGGTCAGGCACATGCCTTCGCGGCGCGCACGCGCCAGGATCTCCAGCAGCGCCGAGGCCTGGGTCACCGTGCGGTCGGTGCGCGGGCGCAGCGTGGTGCGCTCCAGGTAGGCCTGCAAGGTGTCGGCGGGCAGGGCGGCCAGCAGCACCCGGCCCATCGAGGTGCAATACGCCGGCAGCCGCGTGCCCGGGCGTAGCCCGATCGACATGATCCGCACCGTCTCCGCGCGCGCCACGTACAGCAGGTCGTCGCCATCCAGCACGCCCAGCGAGCAGGATTCGTGCAGGTGGTCGCGCAGCCCGTCCAGCACCGGCTGCGCGGCTGCGGTCATCGCCGAAGACGCCGCATACGCGCCGCCAATGCCCAGCACGCGCGGCAACAGCACATAGCCACGGCCCTGCTCGCCGACATAGCCCAGCTTGGCCAGCGTGTGCAGCACGCGGCGCACTGCCGCGCGCGAAATGCCGGTTTCCAGGCTGATCTGCGACATCGTCACCTCGCGCGGATGCTGGGCGAACACGCTCAACACCACCAGCCCGCGCCCCAGCGAGGTCATGAAGTCCGGGTCGCCCTGGGCGGCGGCAATCTGCTGCATCAACTCGTGCGGCAGGCCGCGCTCGCTCCCGGTCGCGGCAATGGCGGCGGGACGTTTGCGGCGGCTGGCGGTGGGCTCGGGCATCGGATCGCGGGTCAGGCAGGTCCACGCATGGTAAGCGCTCGCGGCAATGCCTGCCTCCGGTCGCAGTGTGTGCGTCGCATGTAAGCACTTCATCCTGCTTGCCGCATAATCGCTACTGACTTGTTTCGGATCGGTCCCCCTCGTCCATGAAAACCCCCAAGGGCCTGCAGCCGCTGATCGACGACGGTGTCATCGACGAAGTGTTGCGACCACTGAAGAGCGGCAAGGAAGCCTCCGTCTACGTGGTCAGCGCCGGCGAAGACATCCTGTGCGCCAAGGTCTACAAGGACATGGCGCAGCGCAGCTTCCAGGCGCGCGTGCAATATCAGGAGGGCCGCAAGGTACGCGGCAGCCGCCAGGCGCGCGCGATGGGCAAGGCCACCAAGTTCGGTCGCCGCGAAGCCGAGACCGCATGGAAGAACACCGAAGCCGATGCGCTCTACCAGCTGGTGGATGCCGGCGTGCACGTCCCCAAACCGCGCGGCTATTTCCATGGCGTGCTGCTGATGGATCTGGTCACCGATGCCGCCGGTCACAGCGCACCACGCCTGGGCGAAGTGGAGCTGGAGCCGGAGCAGGCGCGCGCATTCCACATCAGCCTGATCGGCGATGTGGTCAAGATGCTGTCGCTGGGTCTGGTGCACGGCGATCTGTCCGAATACAACGTGCTGGTCTCGCCCGACGGCCCGGTGGTGATCGATTTCCCGCAGGTGGTCAGCGCCGCCGGCAACAATGCCGCGCGCGACATGCTGCTGCGCGATGTGCACAACCTGCGCGACTGCCTGGGCCGCTTCGCTCCGGATCTGCTCGACACCCACTACGGCGAAGAAATGTGGGCGCTTTACGAAAAGGGTGAGTTGCGCCCGGACAGCGCGCTCACCGGCCGCTTCAAGTTCGACACCAAGCGCGCCGACGTGCGCGCCATTCGCGCTTCCATCGAAGACGCGCGGCAGGAAAACCTGATCCGCCAGCAAGGCCGCGAAGCCGCTGCCGAAGACGACGACTGATCGCTGCGTGCGCCACACGGCGCATTGCCTTGCCCGGCCGCCGCCGCCGGCACGGGGCTTGCCGTGGCACGGGCGTCACCTGTCCGGACGCGCGCGCATTGATGGGATTGAAGCGACGCGAGCCAGGGTGCGTCTAGAAGACGGCACTACGATGAGGCGCGTTGCCGCTTCATGCCCCGCACGGTCTGCGCTTGCAGGTCTGCGCACGCGGCATGCGGTTGCGCATCCACGCGATGCAACGCAGCAATCGGCGTTGCAGGTGGTCGCGTGCATGTCCGCAAGATGTAACGCGTTGCAGGTCGGAACCCTTCTGTATCAAGCCAGCACCGGCCTGCCCAAGCGATCGCGCGTCATCCGGCCAGGTAGTTATTTCATTTAATGGTTATTTAAAATAAGTATCAGGCAAACTCGGTAGTCCTCCACTGCCAATGAGACCGTCATGTTCGATCCCGATGTCGTTCGCCTGTTCACTGTTCTCCAGCAGGCCGCCCAGCCGCCGATGGAAACGCTGCCCCTGGCAGACGCACGCGCAATGATGCGTGGGCTGGGGGCGCAGCTCGGCTTTCCGGTGCTGGAGATGGCGCAGGTGCGCGCCGTGCAGGCCGACACCGCTGTTGGCACCGTGCTGCTCCGGTTGTATCGGCCGCCGGGCTTGAGCGATGCGCCCGCGCCAACCTGCGTGTTTATGCACGGCGGCGGCGGCGTGGTGGGCGATCTGGAGTCGCATGACGATGTGTGCCGACAGCTCGCCGCACGCGCCGGTTGCCAGGTGCTGGCCGTCGATTACCGGCTGGCTCCCGAGCACCCCGCGCCGGCCGGCGTGGAGGATGTCATCGCCACGGTGCGGTGGCTGGCCGCGCATCCCGAGCAAGTGGGCGCCGACCCGCAGCGCCTGGCGGTGGCCGGCGACAGCATCGGCGGTGCGATGGCTGCCGCCGCTGCAATCGCCGCATGCGATGCCGGCATTGCGCTGCGCTGTCAGCTGTTGCTGTACCCGCTGACAGACGCACGCGAAGACAGCGGCGAGTATCCGTCCCGCACGACCAATGCCGACATTCCACCGCTGACCCGGCAGGCCACGCAGTTTTTTAACCAGCATTTCATCAAGGATCCAGCCATCGCCCTGGATTGGCGCGTCTCGCCGCTGCTTGCTCCGGATCTGAGCGGCGTTGCGCCGGCGCTGGTCGTGCTGGCCGAGCGTGACGTTCTGCACGACGAAGGCCTGCGCTATGCCGAGCGCCTGCGCGCAGCCGGTGTCGAGGTCAGCGTGCACACCTTTCCCGGCATGGTGCACGGCTTCATCCATATGGCCAGCATCATCCAGGCAGCCGACAAGACCGTGGACCTGTTTGCCGAAATGCTGCGACAGCGGCTGTTGCCGGTGTAATCCGGCGTAGTGCCGAGGTGTCGGCAATACGCGCAGCATCGTGGCGGGTTGGCGCACGGTGCGAATGCAAACGCGCTGCCGCTTCGGTCCACGCGAAGAAACTCCGGCGCGATCCCGCACTCGGTGCCGGTGCGCCACCGCGGCGTTTAGAAGTTAAAGCGGAACGTGGTCATCAATACGTGGTTTTCGCGGTCCACTGCGCGCGTATTGACGAACTGGTTGAGATAACCGATGTCCATATTGGAGATGGCGTTGAATTTCCAGTTGATGCCGACAAAGACGCGGTTCTGGTCGATGCCGCGGCGTGCGCCCCATTGCGTCTGATCGAGATTGACGAACAGCTCGTTGAACAGCACCCAGGACAGTTGCGGACTGAATCCGCTCGGGCGGGTGGCGCGGATCATTTGCCGCACGCGGTAGCCCTCGTCGCTGAAGTCTTCGCGGTGGCGCTGCTCCAGACGGGTGCGGCTGGTGATGCTGATCTCGGCGATCGGATCGAACTGATACTGAAACTGTCCCCACCAGCGATTTTCGCGGTTGGACGGCTGACCGGCCGGATGGCTGATGATGGTGTCATAGCCCATCCAGACGCTGGCTTTGGGGTTGAGCCGGTAAAACACCGCAGGGCGCAGGATCAATTGATCGAACTGCTCGCCCTCCTCGCGCCAGCGCGGATGAATATCCATGCTCCAGTAAAGGTTCTCGACCCTGAGGTTTCCCCACATTTTTTTCTGCGAGATCAAGTGCTTGCTGGGCCAGGGTGTGGAAGAAGGTGCGCGCATGGTGCACGCTTCA
>NZ_MDEE01000042.1 GCF_002939865.1 Xanthomonas dyei | reverse complement strand
AGCGTCGCCGAACGTCAGTTGCATGGATGATTCCTCAACACGAGGCGGGTAGTGTCGCGCATCTGCCGTGCTTTGTTCAGAGGTTCCCTAGGCATGCCGGCGTGTTGCGCCGTTAGCACGTGCCGTGTGCCCTGCTGCCACAGCAGTCGGTACGACGTTTCGCCATGACGAGCGCTACGGCAGCGCGATGGATACGCCGTCGCGTGCGTGATCACCGGCAGCGGCGATCATCTTCTACAACCTCTCTCTCTTTTGGAGCCAGCCAGCTGATGCATGCCCTTATCGTTGTTGCCCATCCCGAGCAGCGCTCGCACACACACGCGGTGGCCGCGCAGATTGGCGAAGCGCTGCTGGCCTCAGGCGGGGCGCATACATTTGAAGTGGCGGACCTGGCGCAGGAAGGCTTCGACCCGCGCTTTACGCCGGCCGATGTAGCGCTGTTTTCGGGGCAGGCCGGAGCGCCGCCCGATGTGGCGGCCGAGCAGGCGCGGCTGGACCGGGCCGATGCATTGGTGCTGGTGTTCCCGATTTACTGGTGGTCGTTTCCGGCGCTGCTCAAGGGCTGGATCGACCGCGTGTTTACGCTGGGCTGGGCGTTCGATGAAGACGCCAACGGCAGGATCGTCAAGAAGCTGGGGCGTCTTGGCGTGCATGTGGTGGCGATCGGCGGTGCGGACGAGCGCACCTATGCGCGGCATGGCTACTTCGGCGCGATGAAGACTCAGATCAATCACGGCATCTTCGATTTTTGCGGCGCGCCGGTGCGCACCACGGAGTTGCTGACAGTGCCGGACCCCGCATTCCCGCAATCGCACCTTGCCACCGCGCGGGCGGTGGGTGAGCGGGTGTTTGCTGAGAGCGTGTAGCGAACGTTGCAGAGCGGCGTGCTGCGATCCTGCAGCCAAGTGGTCAATAGCCGATGTGTCTGCCACCGCAGCGGGTTATTCAAACGGCCGCGGAGAAGGTTGCCGGTTCTTGGCATAAGTCTGATACAGCCCCGCGGCGCGCTCGTCTGCGACGACGTTTTCGATGCTGCTCAGCCCCTTCGCGGCGATGGCCGACGACGCCTTGCCATCGCCCAACAGGTAGGCCAGGCGCAGATACGCCGCGCTATCCACCAGGTTCTTGTGCTCAGTGTCGCTGGCGTAGACCTCGGCCAGGCCGTAGTAGGCGTACAGGTTTCCGGTGGCTGCGGCCTTGCTCAAGATCGCCAGGCCTGGGTAGAAGCGGCCGCTCACTGCGGTCTTGGTGCCATAGAGCACCGTTGCGGCTTTGTTGCCTGCTTGCGATTCGGCCTTTAGCTGGCCTATGTCCAGGCGGTCCAGTCGCGCGCGTTCGGCGTGCGAGGGGTAGCCGTGGGCCAGCAGCCACTGCGCTTCTGCCTGGGAGTTGGCCACCAACGGGCTGCTGATTGGGCAGGCGTGTGTGCCGGGCTTGCACAGGTACTGTGCTGTGTCGGCGCCGGTTGCAGCTGGATGGGCAACCGCTGCTGGTGTTGGGTTGTTTGATGCGGCAGTGCGGTTGGCCGCGGGTGCGTTGCGGCCGGGCGCACTGGCGGTTGATGCGGCATCGGCTTGCGTATGTTGCTGTGCGCGTGCGCAGCCGGCCAAGGCCACTGCAACGATTGCCGCGAACAACATGCTGGTCGGTTTCATCTCACTCTCCTTGTGGATGCGGTGACGACGGCGGTTATCCGTCATCGCCGCCATTGCGCGTTACTGACGAGTGCGCACCTTGGCGTGCAGCGATTGCATGGTCAAGACCGATGCAGCCACATTGCCTGCGATCAGACCGGTGCGCCACCGTCGCCATTGATCGCCCATTGCGCGGCAAACGCGCGTTGATACGCCGGCCGGCTTTCGCCACGGGCGACGTAGGCCTGCAGGTTGGGGAAGGCGTCCAGCAGGCCGGTGAGTTTGATGCGGATGAGCACGGAGATCATCAGCAGGTCGCCGGCGCTGAAGTCGCCTTCCAGCCAGGTGCTGTCGCCCAGATGGGCGCTCAGATGCTGCAGGCGGCGATTGATGCGTTTTTGCAGCAGCGGCAAGCGCTCTGCCATCCAGGGCTTGTCGGCTTCCAGCAATAGGGCGTTGCCCAGTTCAAGCATCGGCGGCTCGACGGTGTTGAGGGCGGCAAACATCCAGGCGATGGCACGGGCACGGGTGTTGTCGTCGTGCGACAGCAAGCCAGCATGGTGCTGGGCGATGTGCAGCACGATGGCGCCGGTTTCGAACAAGGCCAAGCCATCCTGCTCGAAGGTGGGGATCTGGCCGAACGGGTGGATGGCCAGGTGCGCCGGTTCCTTGATCGCACGGAACGGCAGCAGGCGCACCGCGTAGGGTTGGCCCACTTCTTCCAACGCCCAACGCACACGGGTGTCGCGGACCAGCCCCTTGCCGCCGTCGGGCGAGCGCTCGAACGCGGTGATGGTGATCGTCATGGTCGAAAGACTCCCTGTGGCCGGCGGTTGAGGGCATAGCGTACGCCGGAGATAGGTGCGGCCGTTGCGGGCAGTGACTCGCCTCGATAACGCGTCGATCGGTTGCCCGCCTCGCCTGCGCTGCCGCCGCAAAGGTCGCGGCAAGCGCCGCATCCCTACGCATTGGTATGGCCGTGGCAACTGCCCTCGGCCCTGGCGGCGGCGGCAAGTGCCCGACCAGCCAACGCCCGCTCACAGCGCCGATCCCAGGCCCGTCACGGTCCGTCCAAAACCCTTTTGCACTGCACAACGGTAGCGGCCGGTTGCCCGGTTGGCACCCGGTTTTTAGGCGTAAAGCGCCTGTGCCTTTGCGTAATCAGGCCGATTGAGACGTTTTGCCATCTTCATCTCACGTCACCGTTATACCGTGCTTTACATCACACATTTGTGTGACGGAACGCACATTTATAGCCGAGAAGGAGAGCCGTCATGATCGATCAGGGACTGGGGTTGCAGACGCAGCCTATGGGGACGCGAAGCGCTGCAGGACAGGCGTGGGCCGGGTGTTTCCCCAGCTCGGCAACGCCACTTGCCAACACCCCGCCGGTGCGTCTGCCGCCCGCACCCGCGCCCCGCCCAGACGGGCTCACCCTCAAACGCCTGTTGCGTAAAAGCGCACGCCGCCTGGTGCGGACGCTGCCCTGGCGGCATCAGGACCGGCTGTACTTCTTGAACACGTTCGGGCGGCTGCCCAATCTGTACCACCCCACCTGCTTCAACGAAAAAGTGCTGTACCGCAAATGCGTGCACGGCGATTACCCGCTGTATCAGCGGCTGGCGGACAAGGTGACGGTGCGGCCGTATGTGGCGGCGCGGATCGGCCAGGCGCATCTGATCCCGATGCTGCTGGACAGCGCCAACCCCGACGATCTGCTGCGCCTGCCGCGCTGGGAGCAGACAGTGATCAAGGCCAATCACGGCGCGAGCATGGTGGAAGTGGTGCGCGATGAGCCGGACGCGGCGCAGCGGCAGCGCATTGTGGCGCGCTGCAAGGACTGGCTGCGCACCGACTTTTCCGACATGGAGCGCGAGATCCATTACCACAACATCCCGCCGCGCATTCTGGTGGAGCAATACATCGGCGACGCGCAACAGGTGCCGGTGGATTACAAGTTCCATATGTTCCGGCAGCCGGATGGCCGGTTTCACTACGTGCTGCAGGTGATCTACGGCCGCTTCGATACGCCCAAGCTGTCGATGACGTTCTTTGTGGACAACCTGCATACGCCGTTCCACCGCATCCGCGACGACGGTCGCTCGCCGCCGTGCGCACCGGCGCTGCTGGAGCAGGCGCTGGAATTGAGCAAGGTGCTGGCGAGCGATTTCGATTACGTGCGCGTGGATTGGTATATCCAGCAGGGGCAGGTGTATTTCGGCGAACTCACCTTCACTCCCGGCGCCGGCATGGTCACCGGCCTGGACCGCGGGCTGGACCGGATGATGGGCGATATGTGGGTGCAACGGCGCGCACCGGTAGAAGCGCGATTGCCGGCATATGGCATGGGCATGCGGGTGCCGGTGCGGTGAGGCATGACCGCAGGCGCAGCACCGATGCGATGACGATGCACAGATCCAGACCTGGTGTGTGTTTCCTCAACGCTTACAAGGACCTCGCCGTTGTTGACCGTTTCGTTCCGCATCCTCTGGCCCGTGGCCCTGGCTGGCCTGATGGCGTCCTGCAGCGGCAGCCATCCGCCCGACCCGCCGCGCCCGGAATCCGAGCATTTCACCCTGGCCGAGCTGCAGCAGCTTGGCTGCACCGTCAACGCAACGCCCAAGCGCAGCCAGAGCAGCATCCCGTTGATGGGCACGGTCGATGGCTATGGCATGACCAGCACCACGCCATGCGCCACGCAATTGGTCAGCCTGCTGCAGCCCATCACCTATGAAGATGGCGTCTGGGAAGGCGCGCGCTCGGCCGCCAACAACTTCGCCAAGGACCACGGCTACACGCAGGAGCGCTTCGAGGGCGAGATCGGCGAATACAGCGAGATCGAGGTATTCAGCCGCAACGGCAAACAGGTGGGCTTCGAGTACAGCGTGCAAGCGCGGGGCACGCTGCATTCGGTGATCGTGCTCTCCGACAGCATCGCGCCGGATGCGGCGTTCGAAGCGGTGTTGAAGACCAGGCTGTGAGAGTGCGAGCCTGACTGACAACCGTTAGCTGGCGACCCAATCAATGGTAAGGTGGCTACCACCTAAACGTTAGCCGGATAGCGCCATGACGAATCTGGTCAAGCTGGCGACCGCGCGCGCCCTGGTCGACGCCAGTGCGGTCAGGCAGGCGTCGGTCATCGGGGAAGCCGGTGCCTGGACCGTGCAGCTGCAGACCCATAACCAGACCCGTGTGCTGGCCACCAAGGCCAATGCGCCGCGCCGGTTTGGCAGTTTTGAAAGTGCGTTGAAGGTATTGCGCGAGATGGGCATGCCATTGGACGTGCTTCACGTGGACGCTGCGCAGTGGGACACCGAGGACGGCAATGCGAAGCGCCGGCCTGACCGCTCCGAGGCGATGAAGGTCAAGGAGTTGGACGCACGCTATGCGGTCTCGCTACGCACTCAGACCGAGCATGCATTGGCTGACCCCCGCTCTGCGCTCTCCAGCGCGCAGGCGAAGCAGCAGATGGAGACGCTCAAGACGCAACAACGTGCGGCGCTTGAGGCAGCACTGGTTGCAAAGGGCACGCGTGCGTGAGCGTGGCCTGGACGCAGAGCGCGCTGGATGCGCGCACCGCGTTGCTCGCCGCGGCACTGGCGCGCGCGATCGAAATTTCCGATCCGCAGATCTATTTTGCCGCATGTGATCAGGACGACCGGATCGAGACCGAAGGCGACACACTGGATGGTGCCGCCACCTATCACGCTGGGCCACTGCCGGGAACGCGTTTGTACACCTGCAAAGACGGCAACTATCTATTGATCTACACACGCGACGGCGACGAGGTGCTGATCCTTGCACCGGTACCTGCGCGCTCTGATTGGAAGCCGGCGTCGTAAGGCGATCAACAGATCCATGACATGTCGATGCTATCGAGCAGGCAGGCAGACGCGACTGGTCGACGACATCGACAGCACGCTACACCCCACCCAACGGGCGCAGGCACAGCCAGATCGCATACCAGTGCGACAACGCGCCGCCCAGCACATGGGCGTGCCAGATGGCGCGGTTGTAGACCAAGGATTTGCGCACGTAGAACGTCACACCCACGGTGTAGAACGCGCCGCCGGCAACGATGAGCCAGAGCACGGCGCTGTCCAGGCCGGCGATCATCTGGTCGACCACCACGATCCCGGCCCAGCCCAGCAGCAGGTAGATCGCCACCCAGAAGCCCTTGGCGATGCCGGGCAGGCAGAGCTTGGCGAACACGCCGAACAAGGCCACGCTCCAGACCGTCAGGATCATGGCCCAGCGCCAGCTGCCATCGAGCGCGACCAGAAAGAACGGCGTGTACGAGCCGGCAATCATCACGAAGATGCCGGCGTGGTCAAACTTGCGCAGCATTGGTTGGCGCAGCGGCGGGGCGAAGTTGTACGCCGCCGAGCAGGCGAACATGGTCAGCAGGCCCAGCGCATACACGCAGGTGGCCAGCAACATGGTCTGGTTGGCGTGGGCGCGCCACACCATCCAGATGCCGCCGACGATGGACAGGAACAGACCGGCGGCATGCACGATCACATCGGCACGGCGGGCAGCAGGGGTCTTGTAGTGCGGAGCAATGGCGCGGGGGGGCACGGGCACGGCGGGTCTTCGAGGGGGAGGGCGCCCAGCAGCGTGCAGCGTCGGCGTGACGCGGTGGGGGCAACAGGATACCCGCTTGCTGAATCCGCTCAGTGAGGCAGGCTGGGCGGTTGCGCGCTGGTTTGACCGACACACACTCTTTGGCCGGACGACCACGACGCTGGACTTGATCAGGACGTGGAATCTCCCCATAGCCATGTCGCGTTGACTGCTGGGCTATCTAAAGAACCTTTCCACAACGCGCCCGCTTATTAAGGCATCCTTTAATAGCCCGCACTGGTAGTAAAGGATCCTTGCATGACACGTGTCACCGGCACATACGCCGTCATCAAGACGCATGACGAGACCGTACGGGCGTTCGTTCCGGCTCCGCTCCCACCAGCTGCCCCTGTGCTGGATTCGGCTGCGTATCTGGAGCGCAATCGCCTTGCAGAGGTCGCACTGGCACGGCTGACGGGGATGGCGGGCCTGGTGGCGTCGAGCGAGTGGCTGATCTACAGCGCTGTTCGGCAAGAAGCGCTGTTGACTTCGCAACTTGAAGGCACGCAGGCCACCCTGACCGATGTCTTCGACGATGAGGCGGGGTTGGCGGTGACCAATGCAGACGATGTGGAAGAGGTCACCAACTATCTGCAGGCGTTCAAGTTCGTCCGCGAGCAGTTGCATGCGCCAACAGGACTGCCAATCTCGCTGCGCTTGCTGACCGAGGCCCACAGGATTCTATTGGCCGGCGTGCGTGGCGCCCACAAACTGCCGGGCAACATGCGCACCAGTCAGAATTGGATCGGCGGGACCCGGCCTGGGAATGCCGCATTCGTGCCACCGCCGGCCGATCGCCTGGCCGAGGTGTTCGGTGATTTGGAGCGTTTCATCCATGACACGCAGCCCACGCTGCCACCGCTGGTACGGATTGCGTTGGTGCACGCGCAGTTCGAAACCATCCATCCTTTTCTGGACGGCAACGGCCGGATCGGGCGGTTGTTGATCGCGGCCCTATTGGAAGACTGGCAGTTGCTGCCAGAGCCGTTGCTGTATGTGTCCGGCTACCTCAAAGCAAAGCAAAACGACTACTACCGGCACCTGTCAGCCATCCGCACGCATGGCGATTGGGAAGCATGGGTCGCGTTCTTTCTGGAGGCTGTGGAGGCCTCGGCCGAACAGGCCCAGCGCAACATTGTGGCGATCGCCGCCTTGATCGCCGCCGATCGCAAGCGCGTGCTGAGTACCGGCAGCAGTACCTTGCAAGCGCTACGCCTCTACGAGTTGCTGCCCACCATGCCCAAGCTCACCGTCGACCGCGCCCAGCAAGCGCTGGAGGTTTCCTATCCCACCGCGCGCGCAGCCGTCACGACCTTGCAGGACATCGGTGTGCTGGTGGAAACGACCGGTCGCGCGCGCGGGCAGAGCTTCAGCTACCAAGCCTATGTGAACTTGTTGCGGGCTTAGAGCGACAGCGCACTGGCACTCACGGCACCCGTTGCTGAATCCGCTCAGTGAGGCAGGCTGGGCGGTTGCGCGCTGGTCTCATACCCTGAGACACCTCCCCTGTCTCATGCCCCTCTTTGGGAGCCGCCGTATGCCTCCGTTTGCCCTCGCTCCCCGCACCGAAACCGCCGAACGCGCGCTGGCCACCACCGATGGCCGGCCCAGCCGCGATGGCGCGCTGCTCACGCAGCGCCTGGAACGGCGTTACCACGACCGCATCACCGGCAGCTTCACCCTGCCCGGGCGCGAAGGCCGTTACGCGCCGATCCCCGACGATGTGCCGAGCGCGCTGGCGGACGCCTTGCACGCGCGCGGCATCAGCCAGCTCTACAGCCACCAGGCCGACGCCTGGGCGGCGACGCAGCGCGGCGAGCATGTGGCGATCGTGACGCCCACCGCGTCGGGCAAATCGCTGTGCTACACGCTGCCGGTGGTGAGTGCGGCAATGACCGCCGGCGCCAAGGCGCTGTATCTGTTCCCCACCAAAGCGCTGGCGCAGGACCAGGTGGCCGAGCTGCTGGAGTTGAACCGCGCCGGCGAACTGGGCGTCAAAGCCTTTACCTTCGACGGCGATACGCCCGGCGATGCGCGGCAGGCGATCCGCCTGCACGGCGACATCGTGGTGAGCAACCCGGACATGCTGCACCAGGCGATCCTGCCGCATCACACCAAGTGGGCGCAGTTCTTCGAAAACCTGCGCTATGTGGTGATCGATGAGATCCACACCTATCGCGGCGTGTTCGGCAGCCATGTCACCAATGTGCTGCGCCGGCTCAAGCGCATCTGCGCGTTCTATGGCGCCAATCCGCAGTTCATTTTGTGCTCGGCCACCATCGGCAACCCGCATGCGCACGCGCAGGCCCTGATCGAAGAACAGGTGCATGCGATCACCGAATCCGGCGCACCCACCGGCGACAAACACGTGCTGTTGTGGAACCCGCCGGTGGTCAATGCCGATCTTGGCCTGCGCGCGTCGGCACGCTCGCAGAGCAACCGCATTGCGCGCATTGCGATCAAGAGCGGGCTGAAGACGCTGGTGTTCGCGCAGACGCGCTTGATGGTGGAAGTGCTGACCAAATACCTGAAGGACATCTTCGACCATGACCCGCGCAAACCGGCGCGTATCCGTGCGTATCGCGGTGGATATCTGCCCACCGAGCGGCGCGAGGTGGAGCGTGCAATGCGCGCGGGCAACATCGACGGCATCGTGTCCACCTCTGCGCTGGAACTGGGCGTGGATATCGGCGCGCTGGACGTGGTGATCCTCAATGGCTATCCCGGCAGCGTGGCGGCGACCTGGCAGCGTTTTGGCCGCGCCGGGCGGCGCCAGCAACCGGCGTTGGGCGTGCTGGTGGCCAGTTCGCAACCGTTGGACCAGTACGTGGTGCGCCACCCGGATTTCTTTGCCGATGCCTCGCCCGAACATGCGCGTATCGCGCCGGATCAACCGCTGATCCTGTTCGATCACATCCGCTGCGCGGCGTTCGAATTGCCGTTCATTGCCAGCGAGCCGTTCGGGCCGATCGACCCGCTGGTGTTTCTGGAAGCCCTGGCCGAGAGCGAAGTGATCCATCAGGAAGGCGACCGCTGGGAGTGGATCGCCGACAGCTACCCGGCCAATGCGGTGAGCCTGCGTTCGGTGGCCGACGGCAACTTCGTGGTGGTGGACAAGACCGACGGCAAGCAGCAGATCATCGCCGAGGTGGATTATTCCGCCGCTGCGCTCACCTTGTACGAAGGCGCCATCCACATGGTGCAGAGCACCCCGTATCAGGTGGAACGGCTGGATTGGGACGGCCGCAAGGCGTACGTGACGCGCACGCATGTGGACTACTACACCGACAGCATCGACTACACCAAGTTGAAGGTGCTGGACCGTTTTGACGGCGGCGTGGCCGGGCGCGGCGACTCGCATCATGGCGAAGTGCATGTGGTGCGGCGCGTGTCCGGCTATAAAAAGATCCGCTACTACACGCATGAAAACATCGGCTACGGCCCGGTGAATCTGCCCGATCAGGAGCTGCACACCACCGCGGTGTGGTGGCAGTTGCCGCAGGCCACCTTGGGCAAGGCGTTCGCGTCCAAGCAGGATGCGCTGGATGGATTTCTGGGTGCTGCGTATGCGCTGCATGTGGTGGCCACGGTGGCGGTGATGGCCGATGCGCGCGACCTGCAAAAGGCGGTGGGCAATGGCGACGGTGCGTGGTTTGCGGTGGCCGACCAGACCGGGCGCGGGCAACTGCGCGGTGTCGAAGAAGGCGAGCAAGGCGCGGTAGAACTGCAGCAGGCGTTCGTGCCCACGGTGTATCTGTATGACAACTTCCCCGGCGGCGTGGGCTTGAGCGAGCCGCTGTGGCTGCGTCAGGCCGAGCTGCTGCAGCGTGCGGACGAGCTGGTGCGCGGTTGCGATTGCACGGCCGGCTGCCCGGCCTGCGTGGGCCCGGTGCTGGCCGCGCATGAAGAAGGCAAAGGCGAGTCGCCCAAGTCGTTGGCATTGACGGTGTTGGCGCTGTTGTTCGATGCCGATGCGCCGTTGCGCCATGCCACCCAGGTGGACGACGACCTGGCGCTGGACGTGCTTGCATGAGGGTGAATGCAGACCGGCTGCGCGTGCTACGTCGGCAGGCGGGGCACGCGGATGTGCGCGAACCGGTGGCGGTTGCACATGCCGGTGCAGTGGACGATGCGGTCGGGTCGGCTGCGGTCGATGCAGCGGCCGATGCACACCCGCTGCACTCGGCAGTGGTCGGGCGAACCGCTGGTGATGCAGTGGGTGCGGGTGGTGCAGTTGATGCGGCAGGCGATGCGCGCACGCGTGCCACAGGCGACCTGCCTGCGGCGGCGCAGCCGGCACGTGAGCCGGCAGGCCCGGTGTCTGGTAGCGATCCTGGGGTGAGCGCAGAACGTTTGCGCTTACTGCGCCGCCAGGTCGGCGGGCTAACGCCCACGGCACGCAAGGACGATGCGGTGATGCCGACACGTGCGCAACGCCAGCCTGCGTCGGGTCCTGCTGCGTCGGCCTCACGCGCTTCGCGCGAGGCCGTTGCGCGAAGCACGCAGCCCGGCAGCGCAGATGTTGTCGGTGCACCGCGTCCCCCGCACACCGCACCGGCCATGACGCGCCGCGCCTTGCAGGCGCCGGATGCCGCAGCACCTGCGCGCGATAGCTCGGCGTTTGCCTGGGTGGACCACGATGTGCGTCACAAGCCGGCAGGCGCGGCGGCCGATGCGGCAGCGCGCGTGCCGGCTGTGCGCGCGGCACCTGCGGTGCCCACATCCAACCCGGCACCGCAGCGACGCACCGACATCGCCGGCCTACGCAAGATGATCGGCCTGCGCGAACGTGCGGTGTTGACGCATACGCCGGTGCACGCGCCGTCCACCGATCGGTATCTGCCCGGTAACGAGATCGCACCGGGCCTGCATCTGATCGAGGCGTTCCTGCCGCAGCCGATTCCATGCGAACCGCTCTCGCTGGCCTTCGCCAAACGCGAGGATGTGCTGCAGCCGGAGCACGTGCTGTTCTTCGATACCGAAACCACCGGCCTGGCCGGCGGCACCGGCACACGCGCCTTCATGATCGGGGTTGCGCAGTGGTGCACCGATGCCGCGCAAGGCAGCGGCCTGCGCGTGCGCCAGCTGATGATGTCCACCATAGCCGCCGAGAGCGCCATGCTGGAGTTGTTCTGCACCTGGCTCATGCCACAGACGGTGCTGTGCAGCTACAACGGCCGCTGCTACGACGCGCCGCTGTTGAAGACGCGGTACCGGCTGGCGCGCCGCGGCGACCCGATTTCTGCACTGGATCATGTGGACCTGCTGTTCCCCACTCGCCGCCGGTATCGCGGTACCTGGGAGAACTGCAAGCTGTCCACCATCGAGCGGCAGCTGCTGCGCGTGGTGCGCGAAGACGACCTGCCCGGCTCCGAAGCGCCGGCAGCGTGGCTGAGCTACCTACGCGGCGGCAGCGCGCGCAACCTGCGCCGCGTGGCCGAGCACAACCACCAGGATGTGGTGACGTTGTCGCTATTGATGCAGCGGCTGGTGGCGGTGGAGGCGCAGGACAGAGAAGTGATTCCGTTGATGGAGTCGGTGTAGCGGTCTGCGGCGAGCGCGGGCGCGGGCGGTGTTGGTGGCGCGTCGGCATCTACACGCATGCGCGCGGATCTGTGCCGACTTCGCACGGCAACACGCTGTCGCTACGATTCACGGTGTGGGGTGCAACCGCCCCCGTCCTGACGGACGCGTCTCCACCACGTCGGTGTGCATCTGCCAGGCGGCAAATTCCTGCTCGAAGTCGGCCAGGGTCAGCAGCCCCATGCAGGCGTGCGCGCCGCTTGGCAGCACCTGCCCTGCGGCGAGTTTACGCACCAGCAGGATCGCAGCGAAGCAGGGGATTTCCGGGCCGTGCAACATCGCCGCGGTGAGGTCCCAACGCACGGTGAGCGGCTGTCCATCGCGCTCGCCGGTCAGCTCCACGCGCATGCCGCCCAGGTCGGTACCGAAGCGGTCGAACCAGCGTCCCGCGCGTGCGAACGCCTGCGCCAGACGCGGTATCGGCACCGGCACACCGCGCTGGCGTAACCAGGCCAGCGCGGCCAGGCAGCGCTGCAGGAACGACACCTCCAGCGCGGCGCGAAACTGCACGCTACGCACGCCGGGGTAGCGCTGCGGCAGCAGGTCGTGGTCGGGCACATCGCAGGGCGATGCCAGCCGCGGTGCCAGCTGTGCAAACTGCACACGCTGCGGCGATGCCCAGCCCACCACGGTCTGCCAACGGCCCTCGCTCCACGACGTAAACGGCGTGCCGCAGTACGACAGCGCCGCACGCACGGTGGCCAGCCCCAGCGGCGTGCCCTGCGCGGGCGCGATCACCATGCCAATGGCGTGCAGGGTCGACAAGCGCGGCAGCAGTGCGTCGATCACTGCACTGGACAGTGCGGGTAAGGTGCTGGCACCGCTGATCGCCACGCGACCAGCGTGCTGTGCCAGGTCGTGCAATGCGGCCGGAAAATCGCGCACGAACGCGCGGCCGTCGGCCAGGTCGATGTAGTGCATGCCGGCCTGCAGACAGCTGCGCGCCACCGCATAGTCCTGGCCCTGGAATGGCCCGGCGGTGTGCACCACCACATCGGCGGCAGTGGCGGCCAGGCGCGTGGCGAAATCGTCGGCGGCACTATCCAGCCGGCATGCGGAAATACGGCCGGGCGCAGCGTCGGGCCAGGTCGCTGCGATCGCGCCGGGATGGCGCCCGGCAGCAATGACATGCAGGTGTGGCAAGGCGGCCAGCGCCCGCACGATGCGCGCACCGAAGTGCCCATAGCCGCCCAACACCACCACCCGGTACGTCATCGCCTGCTCGCCCTTCCGCCAATGCCCTGCAGTATCGGCGAACCGTGGCCATCGCGATCAACGCGATCAACGCGTCACAGGGCTTGCCATGCCGTTGCGGATGGCCTCACGCATGACGTGCCGCGCCTGGTCGTCTGCACGCGCGCTGGCCGCGGCCTGTTGCGTGGCCAGATCGGCCTGCTGCGCAGCGAGCGCTTGCTGTTGCGTGGCCAATGCCTCGATCTGCTGCTGCGTGCTGCGTTGCCTGGCCGCGTTGGCCTGCTGCGTCGTGGACGTGGCCGGCCGCGCCGCAGCGGTGTCGCGCGTGAGCGAGGCACGTGCCTGCGCAACGGCAGCGGCCGCATCACGTGCCGCCACGGTGGCCATCTGCGTTCCCAACGCCGCTTGCTGCTCGCCCAGCCGGCCCTGCCGCTCGCCCAGCGCACCTTGGGCTTCGCCCAGTTGGCTGACCGGTGCGTACAGCGCGCGGATGCGCTGCAGGGTGGCCGGATCGCGCACCACGTAGCTCTTGCCACCGTTACGAAACCACAGCAGTGCGCCCGTGTTGCCGGCCAGGCGACGTGCGCGGGCCAGATCCTCGGTGGAGCCATGCATCAGGGCCTCGCCGTCTTCAATCAGCACGTACGCATCCTGATCGGGGCGATCCGACAGGGTGAGATGGCCATACGTGGTCACGTCGCCGGCCGGCGTGCGCGTGGGTGTCGCTGGTGGTGCCGGTGCGTGCGGTGCAGTGGGCATCGCGGTCGCGGCAACTGCAGCGAACGGGGCCAATGCAATGGCAGGTGTTTGCGTACCGAATGCCGGCGCAGTTTCTGGCTGACCGGCTGATCGCGCGGCCAGACATGGCGTCAGCACGCTGGTGAGCGCAAGCGCCAGGATGGCCGCCACGCCAGCGCGTGCCGATACAGGGGTGATGTGCCGCATGGGAATTTCCTTGTGTGGATAAGCTTGGGAAAATCTGTCGTATCGATGCGCAAGTGCTACGCACGATCTCGTCTTGCAGTGCTACCGATTGCAGTGCGGCAGCGGCGAAGCGAACGCAGGTTTGGCGTTGCGTGCACATGTCGTTGCTAGGTGCTCGACAAGCACGGCTTGCGGTTGTTGGTGCTGTCTGACGAATGCCTCGCGTTGCAAGCGTGGTGCACTGGCCGCAGCAGCACGTTGTGCGCCGTTGAAGAGGCAGCCGTCACGGTAAGCCTGCGTCTACGCCGGTTCGCAGCTGCTGCTAGCTAGCCAGTCACCCGCGTCGCCCGGCCACTGGCAAGTGCTTCGCGCAGGACGCTCAGCGCCTGGCGGGTGGCCAGTCGCGTGGCGCCGGCCTGTTTTCTGGCGAGCACGGCCTGCTGTTGCGTCAACAGGCGCTGCTGCTCTTCCAGGGCCTGTGTGTCGTTGGCAGCGGCCTGCACCGGTTGCGCCGCTGTTGCCACAGACGCAGGCGTACCAGCGGCGGCGAGTTGCGCGGCAAGCGCTTGCTGACGCGCTTGCACACTGTCCTGGGCCGCGCGCAGTTGCAGGCTGCGCGCATAGCCAGTGCGCAGCCGATGCAGCAGGCCCGGATCGCGCACGACGTATTGCACACCGTTGGCCCGGAACCACAGCACCCAGCCATTGGCGTTGATATACCGACGTGCGGTCTGCAGATCGTCGGTGGTGCCGTGCATGAGATGGCGCTCGCCCTGCAGCAGCACATAGGCATCGCCATCGTCCTGGAGGTCCTGCGCGTTGCTGCCGCAAGCGGCTTTGGTCGATCGCGCGCCGGATGCGACGTGCCTGAGGCGTGGCATCGAAAGCGCAGGCGTTGGTGTGGGCATCACTGCGGGAGAGATCGGCGCAGTGGGTGGAGCGAGAGGCGCGTTTGGATGCGCGGGCTGTGCAGGCGCGACCGGTGCTGGCGTTGCCACGGACGTGGCGAAGGCCGATGGCGCCGAAGGGGCGACCGGCGCAGCAGCGGATGCGAAGGTCGAAGCAGCGCGCGGCGCAGCGTGATGGGCCGGCGCAGGCGCAGCGGGCGCTAACGGCATCGCGGCTGCGTTGGCTGCGTTGGCTGCATTGGCTGCATTGGCTGCATTGGCTGCGTTGGCTGCGTTGGCTGCTACTACCGGTAATGTTGCTCTGGCTGGGTTTGTTGTTGTTGCTGTTGTTGCTGCCGGTGCTGCCGGTGCTGCCGGTGCTGCCATCAGCATGGGCGCAGCGAGCGCGCCGAGAGCAAGCAGCAAGGCGCGGCGCAGACGCTGCTGTGGGAACGTAATCTGATGCATGTGCGATCTCCTTGGGGATGTGGGTGCCGCCCGCCGGTAGCGGTCAGGCGGATGGGGCAATAGCGAACACACGGCCACGGCGTTGCCGACGCTGGTTGCGTCGAGACGTGCTGAGTCGATGAGCGGGTACGTGGCTTAACCCGCGTGAGTGGAGTGCGGTGTCTGGTGCTGTGCGCGATCACTGCAGTGGTCGCGCTGGATAAAACGGTCGATCAGGTGGAGCGGTTACCGAACACCTGCACTGCCAGTGGACGAGCCAGCTACTGCCGCTTCTGTCATGCCCAGCGGCAAGCCGTGAGGTGCCGGCATGCCGGCCGCCGCCGGCGCAGAACAATCAGCGATCAGCCATCACCAGCGCCGTGTCTACCGGGCACGGCGCTGCCTACCTGGCGACTGCAGGCCATACCTCACGCCTGGCTGGTGCGCTACGCGTTGGATCTCCTGACGCGCACTGCCGTGGCAATGCGCGCTGTGCTGCGGCGCAGGTCGCTAGTTGTCTTGGTCCGTGCCGGCCGCGGAATGTTGGGCACGCGCGGCGTTGCGGCGGTCCTGGCGTGCGGCTTCCTTGTCCGCTTCGGCCTGATGGCGGCTCAACTCGGCTGCCTGGCGGGCGGCGGCAACATAGGCGTATTGCGCGTTGCGTTGTTGCAACGCCACCTCGCGGATCTGCTGCGCCGCTTCACGCACCTGCTGCTGCGCGTCCTGCTTGGCCTGCTCCAGCTCGGGGCCGAGCGACTCCAGTTGCTCGCGTGCTTCTACCAATGCGTCCTGCGCCGCCTGCAGCTCGTCCTGGCGCATCTGTGCATGCAGATCGCTCGCCTCGACGGCCTGCTGTGCGGCGGCCCGTGCCTCCACATCAGCGGCCTGCGCACTGCGCGTGGCCTCGTCGATGGCGTCGCGGACGTCTTGCTGTGCATCGGCATCCCAGCCGGTGGTCTCCATGTGCCAGCTGTCTTGCGCGCCCGGCGCATCCAGCACGCCCGCCAGCACGCCGTTTGCCGGTGACGCGGGAACTGCAGGAGCGGCCGGTGCCGCAGGCGCTGCCTGCAGCTGTAGTGGCGCAGCGCCATCGGCACTGCGCATGCCGTGCGACATCGCCGGCGATGCGCTGGCGGTGACCACGACCGGCTGCAGCGCAGGCGACGCCAGCGGCGCGGGCATGGCGACCAAGCGCAGCGGTGCCACGCCCAGGACCGCCACGGCGACCAGCGCACGCGCGCCCCACCCCGGTGTAGCGTTGGTGTTTTGCAACATGATCAAGCGGCGCTTGAGGCTCAGAAAACTCGGCGACGCACTGGACACCCCAGCCACCGGCGCTGCAGACACCCCAAGGCTGACCAGCAGGCGGCCATAGTCGTGACGGCAGCGCACGTGACCGGCGACCACCGCCGCATCGCAGGCGGCTTCGCGGGCGATGGCGTATTCGCGCGCGGCCAGATGCAGCAGCGGATGGAAAAAGAACACGTGCTGCGCCAATGCCGGCAGCAGCCCCAACAACAAGTCATTCCGACGCAGATGCACCAGCTCGTGGGTCAGCGCCATGTCCAGCTCGTCGTCGCTGATGCTGGCCAGGCGGCGGGAGGGCAACAACAGCACCGGCCGCCACAGGCCGATGAGTTGCGGCGAATCGATCTGCGCGCTCAGGCGCAACGGCGGTGCGTGGCGCAAGCCGTGCGCATCGGCGGCCAGTTGCAGGGCCGCCAGCAGCGCTTGATCGGTGCACGGCTCGGTGGCCTGCACCTGGCGGCGGCTGATCCGCCACGCCACGGCGCTGCGCGCCAGCATCACCACCACACCGGCCAACCAGGCCGCCACCACCCAGCGGACCCACAGCGACGGCGATGCACTCGGCAGCGCCGTGACCGTGTCCCCAACCGCCTGCGCCACCGGTGCGGCGGCCGGCAACACCGCCAGCTCGACCGGCGCCACGAACAGGCCCAACACCGCCTGCAGCCCCACCATCCACCACAGCCAACACTGCGTGGATGCCGGCAGGCGCGGCATGGCTTTGCACAGCAGCCACACCACCGCCACCAGCGCGGCCGATTGCAGGCTGGTCATCGCCAGCCGCTGCACCACCACTTCGAACAGGCTCTGCATGACTCAGCTCTCCTTGCGCTGCGATTGCAGCTTGGCGACCAATGCTTCGAGTTCGGCCAGCTCGGTATCGCTGACCTCGTCGGCGCGCTGCGACATCCACGCCACAAACGGCGATACCGAGCCCTGCAGCGTCTTTTCCACGAACTGCCCCACCGCACCGCGCACCACGTCGTCCTGCCCGGCGGTGGCGCTGTAGCGGTACATGCCATCGACTTGCCTGCGCCGCAGGAAGCCCTTGGTACGCAAACGCTCCATCATGGTCAGCACAGTCGAGCGCGCCAGCCCGCGCGGCTCGCCGAACGCGGCCGCCACTTCGCCCACGCTGGCGTGGCGCTGTTCTTCGATGTATTGCAGCAGGGCCAGCTCCTGGTCCCCGATGGTCTTAGCGCTCATCTCGTGCCCCATGACTACAGATGTCGCTACCGTAGACATGACTACAGCTGTCGTCAATAGGTCGGATGGCAGGGGGTCGGAAGAGTGGTTACTTCAAAAGCACAGGCCGCTGATCGCTTTGATGCTGCCAGTAAGGCGGATGTGGAAACACTGCCATAGGCCAAACGCTCCGATCAGTCGATGCGTACCGGGCATCGCAGTCGAAGCACTTGGGCTATCGCAGTGCCTTCAACACCCCATTGTCGTACGTGCCTTCCAAAGCGGTTGTCAGATCGCAGCGCCGCTGGTGACCCTTGTCACCCCAGGGGCGATGGCCTGACTGTGGCGAGCTGCGACGCAATCAACGGACCAAGGAACGTTGATCCAGGCGTTGTCGTTGAACCGATGACAGCGCCGCTTGAGCGGGTACCGGCATCACGCCTGGCATGTATCAAAGCCGGGATTAGACGTCCGCAGAGTCCTTGCAGAACCAGGCATCAGCTTTGCGGCCCGCAACGTCACTGTGCAACGGTGTCTGATGGCGACAGAGTTACCCGACGCAGGGACAAACATCACACAGCATCGATTGAAGCGCCGCGTCCGAAACGTGCCGATGTCGCTTCAAACAGCGACGCCTTTACTCATTGCCAGGAGTAAAGGCGCATCGTGCCGCATGCCCTTAAGCATCGCGTTTACTTGAATACCGGCGTCGTGCCGGAAGCAGTCGTGCGGTCGCCTGCTGCCTGCATCTGTTTCCCCAGCGTGCGGATGCGCTCTTCACCGATGGCGAGCGCTTGTGCAGTGGTGTGCACCGAGTAATAGCCGAGGTGCAGCGGGTGCGGATGTGGAATGGCCGAGCCGAGCACGAAGACCGCATCGCTGTTGCCACTCGCTTCGAGCACGATGGGCGCGCCGTTATCGGCAAAGACCACCAGTTCGCCGCGTTGCAGCCGTTCACCGGCATCAAGGGTGCCGCTGGCCACGGCCAACCACCCGACCAAATGACCGGCAGGCGGGTGGTAGGTCCAGCGTTCGCCGGGTTTCAAGGTGACCAGTAGGTAATTGATGCCGTCAGGCGCATCGACCGGACTCTGCGCGCCCTCGTAGCGACCGATCACCACATGCGCGGGGCCGATCTTGGCCATGTGCTGCGCTTCGATGTAGTGGCTTTGCGGCTCCGCCAGCTCCACGGCGTCAGGCAGTGCCAGCCATAGTTGAAATCCCTGGATGCAGGAGGCGTCGGCTGGCGGCACCATTTCCTTGCCATGCCACACGCCGATTCCGGCACGCATCCATTCCACTCCGCCATAGGCAATCGTGCCGCGACCGGTTGTCTGGTCGTGGTAATGCATGCTGCCTTCGGTAAAGACCGTGACGGTGGCGATGCCCGAATGCGGATGCAGCGGCATGCCCGACATCGTGTGGATGACCGAACCCTGCGCATCGAAGATGTCGAGGAACACAAACGGCTTCAGCACCTGCCCAAGATCGGACGGGCTCATGAGCCGGGTGAGGGGGCCGCCGGAGCTGTTGCCGCGTCTGCGGTGGACGATGGCGCGCGGCGCGGCAGCGGGCGCTTCCGTGGCGGGGAACGAAGGCTGCAGTGAGAGTGTGCGCATGGCAGGCCTCGATCAAACCGAACGCGTTGCGCGCAGCACCGCGGCAATGCGGGCGCGATGCAACCAGGCGATTGTCGCGGTCACCGCCATCAGCAAGATCGCCGGCACCGGGCTGCCGCCGATAACGAACAGATGCACACCGGTCGCCACCAACATCATGGCCGCAAGCAGTGCACCGCTGAGCGCAAACGTTGCCGGTAGCAGCAATGCGATGGCCCCGATGATTTCGATCGCACCGGTCACGATGCGCAACCACTGACCGAGGCCGATGTGATCGAACACCTCGACCATCATCGGAACGCCGGCCAGCTTGGCCGCACCCGCAGCGAAGAACGCCACGGCGGCGAACACGCGCAGGGTCCAGGAAAGGCCGCGAATGAATCGCCCGGCGCTGGGCTGGTTGGGAATGGACGAGGTGTGCATGAGGTGTCTCTCCAGAAAGGATGTGGGCGAGGGGGCCGGGGTGGGCGCGAATGGTGTTCTCGGTCAGAGCGTCTTGCCTGGCGCCCGTGAGCCCACTGTGGCGTTCCGAATGCAGCTAAGCTAGCCGCGCAAAGCGACATGCCGTGTCGCAGAAACAGGGACGCCATGGAGTTCGAAGACCTGCGGACGTTCGTCGAGGTGGCAGACGCGGGCGGGGTTTCGCCAGCAGCCAGGCGCCTGGGGGTTGCCAAGTCCATCGTCAGCCGACGTCTGATCCGGCTCGAGGACGCTTTGGGGATCCAACTGCTCGCGCGTACCACGCGGGGCGCTGCCGTCACCGAGGCAGGCGCGACGTTTCGCGAGCATGCCGCGCGGATGTGTGCCGAAATGGACGTGGCGCGCGAGACCATCTTGCCCGCGGGCGATCTGCGTGGCCGCCTGCGTATCGCCGCGCCGCTGACGTTCGGCCCTACTCATTTGGCGCCGGTGCTTGCCGAGCTGGCCAGCGGGCATCCAGCCTTGCAGGTCCATGCCTGCTACAGCGACCGC
Source organism: Xanthomonas dyei (assembly GCF_002939865.1). Lineage (GTDB taxonomy): Bacteria > Pseudomonadota > Gammaproteobacteria > Xanthomonadales > Xanthomonadaceae > Xanthomonas > Xanthomonas dyei. The sequence continues at coordinate 15,886 of NZ_MDEE01000042.1, read as the reverse complement.
TTTATCGACATCGTCGCCGACGGTTTCGACTGTGCGATCCGGTTGGGATATCTCGCCGATTCGAATCTGGTCGCGCGCCGCGTGGCGCCGATGCGCGGCAGTCTGATGGCCACTCCCGCGTACCTGCGCAAACATGGCGAACCTGATACGCCACAGGCGCTGCTTGCGCACGAGGCGCTGCTGCAAGGCACGGAAAGCTGGCGGTTCATGGACGGCGACAAGCTGGTGACGATCCATCCACGCGGGCGCTTCAAGGCCGACAACGGCACTGCGATCGCGGCCGCGGCGCTTACCGGGCTCGGGATCGCGGCACTGCCGGATTTCCTCGTGGCCGAGCATCTTGCCTCCGGCGCGCTGGTCCGGGTCATGACCAGGTACCCGTCTCCCGAGGCCGGGCTTTACGTCGTGCGGGCGCCTGCCGCGCATCCTGCGCGCAAGATCCGTGTTCTGACCGATCTGTTGATCGAACGCTTCGGTGGTGGTGTTTGAAGCACGGCGGCGCCATTTTGGGGTGATGCCGCCCCTCTCGCCTGGCCGCGACGTCGGCCGGCCGGCACGCACTGGCCCGCGCAGCCAGATGCAGCCGCCCTAGCCCTTCAGCACCAGCGATACATCGGGATATCGGTCGCAGATGAAGTCCACGAAGGCGCGCACCTTCGGCGCCGCCAACCGTCTGGACGTGTGCAATACCCACAATGCCGGCTCCACGCCGGAGATCGTGCCCCACTGCACCAGCTCACCGCGGGCGAGTTGATTCCATGCGATCGACTGCGGAATCAACGCCACGCCGCCGCCTGCAAGCGCCGCATCGCGGACCATCAGGAACGAGGAAAACCTCAACCGTGGAATGGGCTCCAGGACCAGGCGCCCGTCATCCAGAGCCCATGTGGTCGGTTGGAAGCTCGACGTTACGACAGCGGCAATTGGCGCGACCGCGCTGCTGGTTGGCATGGCGATGCTGGGCGCGGCGACCACAACCAGCCGATCCTTGGCAAAACAGCGACCGACCAGGCTGCTGTCCGGGCTGGGGTTGATGCGGATGGCCACATCGAACTGTTCTTCCACCAGATCGACCGTGCGGTCCTCTGCCACCACCTCCAGCGTGATCTCCGGGTAAGCCGCACAAAACTCTGCGCCGATGCGCCCCATCGCCAATTGCGAGAACAGCACCGGAGACGCCACACGCAGACGGCCGCGCGGCGTTGAAAGCCCTTCGCGCGCAGCCGCCATGGCCTCGGCCACCTCGCTCAGCGGGACCTCGGTGCGCTCCATCAGCAACTGTCCGGCCTCTGTGAGCCGGAGGCCACGGGCGCTGCGCTCGACCAAGCGCACCCCCAGTTGCTCCTCGAGCTCGGCGATGCGACGGGACAGGGTCGCCTTCGACCGGCCACTGGCACGGCTGGCCTTTCCCAGGCCCTGGTTCGCTGCGACCAGGGCGAAATCGATCAATGCATTCAGATCCATGGTGTTCCAGATTTGAAACCAGGCGTCTATAGATTGGCGTCTTCGTATTACCTGCGCAACGCCATACAGTTTGTTCATCGCAACGCCAGACGAGCAACTGTCATGAGCACCACCCAACGCGCAGTCGTGATCCGGGCTTACGGCGGCGCCGATGCCGCCGAAGTGGCAACCATTGCAATGCCCCACGCCGGAGCCGGCCAGGTGCTGGTGCGCATCCGCGCCGCCGGCATCAACGGCATCGACTGGAAAGTCCGCGCAGGCCTGGTGCGGGAGGTCTTTACGCTGCCCTTGCCGGCCGTGCTGGGCGCCGAACTGGCCGGTGTGGTCGAGGCCGTCGGGCCCGGTGCCACGCGCTTTCAGGTCGGCGATCGGGTCATGGGCGCCATGGGCGCGCTCGGCGCGTTTGCCGAGTTCATTGCGGTAGACCAGACCAAACTCGCACGCACTCCCGATGGCCTGGACGACGTGCATGCCGCTGCCATGCCGGTCGCTGCGGTGGCCGCCTGGAAGAGCCTGCACCACGCAGGCCCGCTCGTGGCAGGCCAGCGGATCCTGATCCATGGCGCAGCAGGCGGGCTGGGCGGCTATGCAGTGCAGTACGCCAAGCGCGCTGGGGCGCAGGTGGTCGCAAGCGCATCCACCGAGCATGTCGACTACGTGCGCAGCCTCGGCGCAGACCAGGTCATCGACTATCGATCGCAACGCTTTGAAGACCTCGTTGGCGATATCGACCTGGTGCTGGACTACGTGGGCGGCGATGTCCTGGAACGCTCGTGGCAAGTGCTCGCGCCGCACGGCGCGATCGTCGGCACCACCTCGCCGGACATCCTGGCCCGCACACCGCCTGGCCGTCGTGGCCTGTGGTTCATGAACACCCCGGACGTCGCGCTGCTGGAAACCCTGGCCGCACAAGTGGCCAGCGGCGCGCTGACATCCAAGGTCGGCGAGATCGTCGGTTTCGCCGAAATCCCGTCAGCAATCGAACGCAATCGCACCGCTTCGCGAGCCGGCAAGGTCGTGGCGGACATGTCGCACTAACTCACCCATCTACCCATCCACAGCAGGAGCGTCACATGAGCATTCTCGTTACCGGTGCCACCGGCACCATCGGTTCCCTCGTCGTCCAGGGCCTGGCCGACGCCGGCGCGCAGGTCCACGCACTGGTGCGCCAGACCGGCAAGCGCGCCTTTCCAGCCGGCGTCACCGAGGTTGTGGCAGACCTCACCGACGTTGCATCGATGCGCGCGGCACTGTCGTCGGCACGCACCTTGTTCCTGTTGAATGCAGTGACCCCGGACGAGGTGACGCAGGCGCTGATCGCATTGAATCTTGCCCAGGAAGCAGGCATCGAACGCATCGTTTACTTGTCGGTGATCCATGCCGACACATTCACCAACGTGCCGCACTTCACTGGTAAGCACACGGTCGAGCGCATGATTGAAAGCCTGAATATTCCTGCGACGATTCTGCGCCCGGCGTACTTCATGCAGAACGAGGCGATGATCCAGAAGACCATCGAAGGCTACGGCGTCTATCCGATGCCGATCGGCGCGACCGGTGTTGCCATGATCGATGCGCGCGACATTGCAGACATCGCGGTGATCGAATTGCTGCGACGCGACCGCGCACCTGCAGCACTTGAGCGCGTCACGCTTGAGCTGGTGGGCCCGCATGCCGTGACCGGCGCTTCCGTCGCGAAGACCTGGAGTTCAGCACTCGGTCGCGAGATCGCCTACGGCGGCGACGACGTGGCGGCATTCGAAGCACAGATGGCTGCGTATGGCCCCTCCTGGCTGGCATACGACATGCGCCTGATGATGGCCGGCATCCAGACATTCGGCATGCAGGCAGCAGACGGCACGGTGGAAAAATTGCAGGCGATCCTGGGCCGCCCGCTGCGCACCTATGAAGACTTCGTGCGCGAGTCAACCGCGCGGGTTTAAGCGCAGGGCACGCAGCAAGCGGGGTTAGTCCACGCTTGCTGCGCGTGTGCTGGTTCGGGTTCTGATTTCCGCTTGCAACATAGTGAGTGCGAGCGCCTGCGGAACGAGACAGGCGCTCGGGTGGAGTTAACGACGCAGGCTTTCTTCGGGCAATGGCTGCGCAGTCCACTGCTTGGACCTCGATGCCGCTTCAGGCCTTGGTCCCTGCATGCCAGATGCGCGTTGAAGGTCATCTGCGCTCTTCTTAGCCGACGGTCTGCTGCAGCCATCCACCGATCAGCGTGGCGTGGCCGGCACCAGGTCGAACACTTGCTCGGTCGCCGCGTCGACCGCCGCACGCGTGTACAGCAACGGGAAATATTTGCCGTGCAGCCACAGTGGCGCCAGATCGCGGTAATGCGGGCTGGCCGGGTCGCCGGATTGACCGGGGTAGTTCACCGCACGCGAATTGTCCCAGTCGCCCAGGTCGATGATCAGACGTGCGGACGGGCCGATGGTCTGGCGGAAATCTTTGGGGTCGTAGCTGGATTGATTGGGCGTGTACGGGCTGCCGCCCTTGGCGAATGGGCCGACATCCAGCCGCGCGCGTTCGCTGCCGAGCGCTGCGCTCATCGCATGGGTAACGGTGTTGGTGTGCAGCTTGCCCCACTGCCATTGCGCCGGATCCGGCCCTTGCCGGTCGACCAGCGATTGATAGGCGCTGCGCAGCGACTCCAGCAGCAACTGGTCGCGGCGTGCGGTGGGGGTTGGACCGAATGCGGCGCCCGGATGCTCCAGCGCATCCATCAGCACCGCGGCATCGGGCATGCCGAAGGTGGCCGCCTCTGCCGGCCGCAGGACCAGCGCTTTGTAAGCCGCGCCGAGATAGCTGCTGAACCACACTTCTTCCAGCGCGGCAGCGGCAGAAGTCGCACCGACCTCACCGTTCCACGGTCGCAGCAGTGCCAATGCCGCGTTGGTCGCCGGGTCCTGCGCGTGCAGCGGTTGCAGCAAGGCCACCAGCCGCTGTGCCAGCAACGACACCTGGTCGTTCTGCAACTGCTGCGAGTCCTGCAGGGTCACCTTGGGCAACCGCGCGAGTACCTGGGTGATGCGTGCGTGCCGCGCGTCGTTGGCCCATTCGAAGCCGATCTTGCGCGCCAGGGATGGATCGCCGGCCGGCAGATTCATCTCGTTGGACGTGGTGATGAAGCCGGAGGCGGGGTTCTTCGATGAGGGCAGCACATCGCTGTTCCAGAAGCCGTTCCACTCGTAGCGGCCATCGCCGGGAACCGGCAGCAACCCATCCGAACGTTCGCGGCGCGGGGTCATGCCGGCCGTCGCCCAACCGATGGTGCCGTGCACATCGGCATAGACCTGATTCACCGACGGCGCGCCCCAGTGCGCGAGCGCGTCCTTGAACTGCTCGAACGATGCGCTGCGCAGATAACGCAGCGACCCCAGGTACGGCGCACTACCGGGTTGGCTCCAGACCGAGCGAATGGCGTAGGCCATGTGCTTGTCCGCATCGACATAGATCACCGGCCCATGCCGGGTGAATTGCAGCTCCACCGGTACCGATGCAGCGTCGCGCACCGCAATGGACTCGTGCTGTGTGCGCATCGGTTCCCAATGGCCCTGGTACCAATACGACGTGTGATCGGCCGGGTTCAGACGATAGACGTAGAGATCTTCCTGATCGATGTTGAAGATGGTCAGGCCGAAAGCGCTGGTGCGGTTGTGGCCGATCGCGATGCCCGGCGCGGTGGGCTCGCCGGCGCCGATGATGTCCAGCCCCGGGCTGTTGAGATGCACGAAGTAACGCAGGCTGGGCACGGTGTACGCGCGGTGCGGGTCGTCCGCCAACACTGCATGACCGGTGGCCGATTTGTGCGGGGCAATCACCCAGTTGTTGCTGCCTTCTGCAGCGGCTTCTTCTTCCGGACGGAGTGCTGCGATGTCTGCAATGGCGCTGCGCGGGTGGGTATCGGGGCTCAGCCTGGGGCTTTGCGTGGCCAGTTCGTAGACTTTCAACACCCCGTCCGGAACGCAGGGATCCAGTCCTTCGGGCACCTTCGTGGTCCAGGCCGGCTGCAGTTTCAGCCGGATCGCGTCGACGCGCAGCGCGGCCTTGCAGGCGACCTTGGCGCGGGCGACCTCGCTTTTGACGTTGCGGCTCAAACCGGTGGTGCGGATGCGCAATACGTCCTCGGGCGACCATGTCTGCGGCCGGTAGCCGAAGGTGCGGAATTCGTACGGCAACGCCTGTGGGTGCGCCTCCAGCCAGGCGATATAGGCATTGATGCCGGCAACGAATCGGCTGACGTCGCGCTGTGCATCGGGGCCGTAACTGGCCCATTCGGCGTGCATGTCGCCGCGATACAGAAACAGCCGCGACGCGCGGTCCTGTTCGACATAAGCCGGCCCGAACGCATCGGCCAGATGGCCCAGCCCTTTGCGGCGCAGCAGGTCGAGCTGAAACAGGCGGTCGCGCGCGACGTTGAATCCCTGCACGAAGAATGCGTCGTTATCGGTGCGGGCGTAAATGTGCGCTACGCCCCAGCGATCGACGCGAATCTGCGCCGGCTGCTCCAGTCCGGCCACGGTCATGGACGATTGCGACGGCGCGGCGTTGCCGTGCAGGCTCAGGCTGCTCAGCAGCAGGCACACTACCCACCGGTGTGTCGTGTGGAGCATGGATGACGCCTTGTGAATGCATGAAGGGAAGATGCCGCACGCCTGCGTGCGCGGAAACAGGCGGCGCTATAGCGTGCCGCATTGGCGGCGTGTGGTCACACCGAATGCAGAATGCCGGGCGCGCCAAGCGAATCATGCCGGCAACGACCTGCAGCGCGGGTGCAGTTCAAAGCATCGCGCTAAATGTGCACACGCGCACATGACTGTCGCGTCGGCTTGATCGCACGCTGCACGCCTGCGTTCGACGATGCCATCCACCGCCATCCACCGCCAACATCACCCGGCAGCGCGCGTTGCACATGCATCCCCCTTCACATGCCGCCTGACGCGAGCGCGCATGATCGTCGCTCTAGCGGCACCGATGCTGCACAGGCAATGTCTCCATGCCGCCAAAGCGGAAAGCGTCTGCGTTCTCTCTCTGGTGGCAATCGATTACCCAACCAGCAGTATCACTGCAAGCCCATCCGGTCCGTGATGCGGTCGCACCTGGCGTGGCCTTGCTCGGCGACGAGCAAATGGAAACGCTGGCGCGCACGCTGGCCACCTCGCACGCGCTCTATACCGGCCCGGCACGCGAGCTGTTGTTGTCGGGGCTCAAGTTCAACCAACGCGCGCTCGACGGTGCGGCGTCGCGCCTGACCGAGATGGTCGCCGCTGGCGTGCGGCTGCACCCTGCCGGCGACTGGTTGCTGGACAATTATTATCTGGTCGAAGAGCAGATGCGCCTGGCGCGCCAGCATCTTCCGCCGGGTTACAGCCGCCAGTTGCCGCGCCTGCGCACGCCAAGCTCGATCGGTCTGCCGCGGGTCTACGAGTTGGGTTTGCAAGTGGTGGCGCATGGCGACGGGCGCGTGGATGCAATCACGCTGAGCCGTTTCATTGCGGCCTATCAACAGGTGGCGCCGCTCAAGCTGGGCGAACTGTGGGCCATTCCGATCATGTTGCGGCTGGCCTTGATCGACCACCTGCGCCGCATTGCCGACGGCATCATGCGCGACGGGCGCGACACTGCCCTGGCTGCGCAGTGGGCGGTCATGCTCAATGCCACCGCCGCCACGCAGCCCAAGGATGTGGTGGTGGTGGTGGCCGACATGGCGCGCTCGCAGCCGCCGGCCAGCGGCGCATTCGTTGCCGAACTGACCCGCGGCATCCAGGGCCGCGGCCCGGTGTTGTCGATGGCCAGCGCCTGGGTGGAACAGTGGCTGGCCAGCGAGGGCGACAGCGTCGAAGGGAGGGTGCATGCCGAAAGCCAGCGCCAGGCGGCCGACCAGGTGTCGATCAGCAACAGCATCGGCAGCCTGCGCTTTCTCGACGAAATGGATTGGCGCGAATTCGTTGAAAGCATGAGCGTGGTCGAGCAGCGCCTGCGCAGCGATCCGGCTGATGTGTATGCGCGCATGGATTTCCAGACCCGCGATGCCTACCGGCATGTAGTGGAGCGCCTGGCTCAGCGCATGCAGTGCGACGAACCGGCGGTGGCCGACACCGTGCTGCGACTGGCCGCGCAAGCGCATGCGGCAGAGCCGGTGGCCGCACACGTGGGTTACTACCTGGTGGATGCGGGATTGCCGCTGTTGCGTGCCGCGCTGGGCGATCCATCCACGTCCGCGCGCCCCACGCCATTGCCGCGCGGGCGGCGCGCACGCCGCGTTGCGCTGCCGGTGTATCTTTTGCCGATCGCATTGATCGCCCTGCTATGGACCCGCCTCTTGCTGCAGGGCGTGAGCGCACTGCCAGCGGCGCTGTGGTGGATCACCGCCGGTCTCGCGCTGCTGGCCGCCAGCGAGCTGGGCATCGCCCTGGTCAACTGGGTGGCGACGCTGTGGGTGCGCCCGCATCCGTTGCCGCGCATGGACCTCAGCCTTGGCATTCCACCGGATTGCCGCACGCTGGTGGTGATGCCGAGCATGCTGGCCGGTGCCGATGCCATCGATGAGCTGGTCGGCGCATTGGAGGTGCATTACCTGGCCAACCGCGACGCGCAGCTCTATTTCGCGCTGCTCACCGATTTTCTCGATGCCGCGCAGGCGCTGTTGCCGACGGACATGGCGCTGGTGGCGCATGCGGCGCAGCACATCGACCGGCTCAACGCGGCGTATGCCGACGCGCATGGCGATCGGTTCTTCCTGCTGCACCGCGCCCGCCAATGGAACGCGGGCGAAGGGTGCTGGATGGGCGCAGAGCGCAAGCGCGGCAAGCTCGAAGCGCTCAACCGCCTGCTCTGCGCCGACGATGCGCCGCTACAGGCAGCCAGCGACTTCCTGCAGGTGCAGGGCGATGTCGCCGCACTGGTGCAGGTGCGCTATGTGATCACGCTCGACAGCGACACCCATCTGCCCCGCGATGCGGCGCGCGCATTGGTCGGCGCGATGTCGCATCCGTTGAACATGCCGCGCATGGATGCGTCCGGGCAGATCGTGCAAGCCGGTTACGGCATCCTGCAGCCTGGCCTGGGCACCGGCATGAGCGAGGGCGGCGAATCGCGCTTTGCGCGCATGTTCGGCATCGAGCCGGGCATCGACCCGTACACGCGCGTGGTGTCGGACGTGTATCAGGACCTGTTCGGCGAAGGTTCGTTCATCGGCAAGGGCATCTATGCGGTGGCCACCTTCGAGCAGGTGCTGGCCGGCCGCTTCCCCGACAACCGCGTGCTCAGCCACGACCTGCTGGAAGGTTGCTATGTGCGCGCCGGGTTGCTCAGCGACGTGCGCCTGTACGAGCGTCATCCGCAGCGCTATGCCACCGATGCCAAGCGTCGCGCGCGCTGGGTGCGCGGCGACTGGCAGTTGTTGCCGTGGCTGCTTCCGTGGGTGCCCGACCGGGGTGGCCGGCACGCGCGCAATCCGCTGTCGTGGTTGTCGCGCGGCAAGCTGCTGGACAACCTGCGCCGCAGCCTGGTGTCACCGGCCGCCTTCGGCTTGCTGCTGATCGGCTGGCTGTGCTCGCCCACGCCGCTGCGCTGGACCGCGTGGCTGCTGGTGCTGTGGCTGCTGCCGGGGCTGTGTTCGGCGCTGTATGCGCTGGCGCACCCACCCGAAGGTCTGGGGTTGCGTCATCACGCGCGCCAGGTGGGCGCGGGGCTGCGTCAGACCCTGCTGCGCACCGGCGTGGTGCTGGCGTGCCTGCCGTTCGAGGCGGGACTGCAACTGGCGGCCATCGCCCGCACGCTGCTGCGGATGGCCATCACCCATCGCCATCTGTTGCAGTGGGCGCCGTCCAGCGAAGTGGAACGCAGCGCGCGCAGCGGCAATGCCGAGCATCGCCTGATGGCCGGCGCCGCCTGCGCCGCGGCGCTGGTGATCGCGGCGGTGGCGTGGTGGTCGCCGGCGGCGTTGTGGGCGGCACTGCCGCTTGGCGTGGTATGGATGGGCGCGCCCTGGCTGATGGCCTGGCTGGGCGAGCAGCCCACCGCGCCGGTAGCGCAGCTGTCGCAGGAGCAGCGCGATTTCCTGGGCGGGTTGTCGCGGCGCACCTGGGCGTTTTTCGAAACCCACTGCAGCGCGCAGCACCATTGGCTGCCGCCGGACAACGTGCAGGAATATCCGGTCACGGTGTTGGCAAACCGCACCTCGCCGACCAATATCGGCCTGGGCCTGCTGGCCAACCTGGCCGCCTACGATCTGGGCTACCTGCCCGTGGCCGGCGTCATGACCCGCGTGGCCGATACGCTGGCCACACTGGAATCGCTGCCGCGCCACCGCGGGCATTTCTACAACTGGTACGACACCGAAACGCTGGCGCCGCTGTTGCCGCGCTATGTCTCCACCGTCGACAGCGGCAACCTGGCCGGCCATCTGTTGACGCTGCGGCAAGGCTTGCTGGCGCTGGTGGATGCGCCAGCGGTATCGATGGCGGTGTTCGATGGGTTGGCCGACACGCTTGGCGTGCTGAGCATGCAAGCGACGCCGCGCAGCGATGCCGCCACTGCCGCACTGGGTGGGATGACGCAGCGCGTGCAGGCGATCCGCAACCAGCCCACGCCGACCCTGCACCAGGCCGATGCCGCCCTGCGGCTGCTGTTGGCACAGAGCCAATCGCTGCTGGCGTCGATGCCGAGCATCGGCGATGACGAAGAACCGTGGCCGCAGCGCTTGGTGGACTGTTGCAAGGCGACGTTGGACGAGTTGAGCCAGTGCACGCCGGCACTTGCCAGCCCGCCTCCGCACACAGCGGAAGCGCCCTCCCAGGCGATCGCCACGCTGCGGCAACTCGCCGACGGCAGCCAGTCGCCGCAGGTGCAGACCTGGGCCGCAGCCCGTGTGCAGGAGCTGCAGCGGCTTGCGCATGTGGCCGGGAAGTTGGCGCAGATGGACTACGATTTTCTCTACAACCGTGCCCAGCAGTTGATGTCGATCGGCTACAACGTCGACGACCGGCGCCTGGATAGCGGCCATTACGACCTGCTGGCCTCGGAAGCGCGCTTGGGGCTCTTCGTGGCCATCGCCCAGGGCAAGCTGCCGCAGGACAGCTGGTTCGCGCTCGGGCGCACGCTGACCGACACCGGCACCGAGCCGACGCTGCTGTCGTGGAGCGGCTCGATGTTCGAGTACCTGATGCCCGACCTGGTGATGCCCAGCTACCCGCAGACGCTGCTGAGCCGCTCGATGCGTGGCGCGGTGCAGGCGCAGATCCGCTACGGCGCGGCGCGCGATGTGCCGTGGGGCGTGTCCGAATCGGGCTACAACACGGTCGATACGCGGCGCAATTATCAATACCGCGCGTTCGGTGTGCCCGGGCTCGGACTCAAGCGCGGCCTGGGCCAGGATCTGGTGATCGCGCCCTATGCCAGCGCGATGGCGTTGATGGTCGAACCGGATGCGGCCTGCCGCAATCTGCAGCAACTGCAGGCGCTGGGCTTCGGCGGCCGCTTCGGTCTGTACGAGGCGATCGATTACACGCCCTCGCGGGTGCCGCGTGGCGAACAACACGCCGTGGTGCGCTCGTTCATGTCGCATCACCAGGGCATGGCGCTGCTGGCGCTGGATCACGTATTGCGCGATGCGCCGATGCAACAACGCTTTGTCGCCGATCCGCAATTTCAGGCCACGCTGTTGCTGTTGCAGGAGCGCGCACCGCGTGCCGGCGTCTACGTCAAAGGCCTGGTCGAAGCAGCCGAACGCCCGGTCGCCACCGAGGCGGGCATGGCGTTGCGTATCCATCGCGACCCCAACATGGCGCAGCCGGCGTTGCAACTGCTCTCCAACGGGCGTTACCACGGCATGTTGACCTCGGCCGGCGGTGGCTACAGCCGCGCGCGCGACATGGCGGTCACCCGCTGGCGCGAGGACGGCACCCGCGATCACTGGGGCACGTTCTGCTATCTGCGCGATGTGGACAGCGGCGCGGTGTGGTCGGCCGCGCATCAACCGACCTGCGTGCCGGTAGAGCGCTACGAAGCGATCTTTTCCGATGCAAAAGCCGAATTCAAGGGCAGCCACCAGCGCTACGACAGCCATCTGGAAATCGCCATTTCCGCCGAAGACGATGTGGAACTGCGCCGCTTGCGCATCCGCAACCGCTCGCGGCAGACCCGGGTCATCGAGATCACCACCTACGCCGAAGTGGTGCTGGCGCCGGCCGCCTCCGACGAGGCGCATCCGGCTTTCAGCAACCTGTTCGTGCAGACCGAGATCCTGGCCGACCGACAGGCCCTGCTGTGCACACGCCGCCCGCGCGGGCACGACGAGGCGCAGCCGTGGATGCTGCATCTGGTGGCGGTACACGATGCCGATGTGGCGACGATCTCCTACGAGACCGACCGCGCCGCGTTCATCGGGCGGGGGCGCAGCACCCGCAACCCGGCAGCGCTGAGCGAACAGACCGCGCTGTCGGGCGCGGCCGGCTCGGTGCTGGACCCGATCGTGGCGATCCGTTGCCGTCTTTCGCTGGCGCCCGATCAGCAGGCGCAGGTCGACATGGTCTATGGCGTGGGCACCCAACGCGCCGCCTGCACCGCGTTGATCGACAAGTACCGCGACCGCCGTCTGGCCGACCGGGTGTTCGATCTGGCGCTGACCCAGAGCCAGGTCACGCGCCGGCAGATCAATGCTTCGCTCGCCGATGCGATGCTCTACGAGCGGCTGGCCGCGCGCGTGCTGTTCGTCGACCCGCAACTGCGCGCCGACAACGAGGTGCTGCTGCACAACCACCGCGGCCAGTCGGCGCTGTGGAGTCACGCCATCTCCGGCGATCTGCCGATCGTGCTGTTGCGCATCACCGACCCGGACAATCTCGAACTGGCGCGCCAGCTGGTGCAGGCGCACGCGTATTGGCGCCTGAAAGGCCTGCGTGCGGATCTGGTGATCTGGAACGAAAGCCAGGCCGGCTATCGCCAGCAGTTGCAGGACGCCATCCTGGGTCTGATCGCCGCCGACCCCGAAGCCAATGTGCTCGACCGCCCCGGCGGTATTTTCGTGCGCGCCATCGAACACATTTCGCAGGAAGACCGCGTGCTGTTGCAGACCGTGGCACGCGCGATCCTGAGCGATGCCAACGGCACCCTGGACGCGCAACTGCAGCGCCACCCCAGCGCACGTGCGCACCCGCCGCTACTGGAGCCGATCCAGCAGCTGGACAGCGCCGAGGCGCTGGCCAGCACGCATGCCGCTTACCTGGACCACACCCTGCAGGCCGCAGCCGAAGAAGCGGTGCTGTTCGACAACGGCCTGGGTGCATTCGCCGCCGACGGCCGCGAATACCGCATCACCCTGGACGAAGGCACCGCCACGCCGGCGCCGTGGTGCAACGTGATGGCCAATGCGCAGTTCGGCAGCGTGGTCAGCGACAGCAGCCCCGGTTACAGCTGGGCCGAGAACGCGCACGAATTCCGGCTCACGCCGTGGCATAACGACCCGGTCGGCGATGCCTCCAGCGAAGCGTTCTATCTGCGCGACGACGACACCGGGCAAGTGTGGTCGCCGATGGCGCTGCCATGCCGTGGCAGCGGGCGCTATACCGTGCGCCACGGCTTCGGCTACAGCGTCTACAGCCATATCGAACACGGTATCGGCAGCGAGCTGTGGGTGTTCGTCGATGTGGAGCGGCCGATCAAGTTCAGCCATCTACGGCTGAAGAATCTGTCCGGGCGCCCGCGCCGGCTCAGCGTCACCGGGTATGTGGAATGGGTGCTCGGCGACATCCGCGCACGCTCGCAACTGCATGTGGTCAGCGAGGTGGATCTGGGCAGCAGCGTGCTGACCGCGCGTAACCCGTACAACACCGAGTTCGACGGGCGCGTGGCGTTTTTCGATGCCGATGCGCCCAGCCGCAGCATCACTGGCGACCGCAGCGAATTCCTCGGGCGCAACGGCAGCCTGGCCGCCCCCGCCGCGCTCACTCGGCAGCGTTTGTCCGGGCGCGTGGGTGCCGGCCTGGACCCCTGCGCGGCGATCCAGATTCCGGTGACGCTGGCGGCCGAACAGACCTTCGAAACGGTGTTCCGCCTGGGTGCGGCCGCCGATCGCGCCAGCGCACTGACGCTGGCACGTCAAAGCCGTGGCGTGGCCACCGCGCACACCGCCTTGCTGGCGGTGCGTGCGCATTGGCAGCAGATTCTGGGCACCGTGCAGGTGAGCACGCCCGATGCGGCGGTGGATCTGCTGGCCAATGGCTGGCTGCTCTACCAGACCATCGCCTGCCGGTTCCTGGCACGCAGCGGCTACTACCAGTCCGGTGGCGCGTTCGGCTTCCGCGACCAGTTGCAGGACAGCATGGCGATGGTGCACGCGCAGCCGGCGCTCACCCGGGCGCATCTGCTGCGCTGCGCCGCGCATCAGTTCGTGCAGGGCGATGTGCAGCATTGGTGGCACCCGCCGCAGGATCGCGGCGTGCGCACGCAGTGTTCGGATGATTTTCTGTGGTTGCCGCAGGCGCTGTGCCGCTATCTGGACACCACCGCCGATACCAGCGTGCTGGACGAGCGCGTGGGCTTCATCGACGGGCGCGAACTCAAGCCCGACGAAGAATCCTATTACGACCTGCCGCAGCTCACCGGCAATAGGCAGTCGCTGTATGCGCATAGCGTGCTCGCGCTGCAACGTGGCATGGCGCGGCTGGGCGAGCGCGGCCTGCCGCTGATCGGCAGCGGCGACTGGAACGACGGCATGAACCGGGTCGGCAAGGATGGCAAGGGCGAGAGCGTGTGGCTGGGCTTTTTCCTCTACGACACGCTGCTGCGGTTCGCAGACGTGGCCGCGCAGCGCGACGATGCGGCATTCGCCGCCACCTGTCGCACGCATGCACAATCCTTGCGCGCGTCGCTGGAACAGCACGCCTGGGATGGTGGCTGGTATCGGCGTGCGTGGTTCGACGATGGCACTCCGCTGGGCGCAAGCGACTCGGACGAATGCCGTATCGATTCGTTGTCGCAGAGCTGGGCGGTGCTGTCCGGCGCGATGGACCCGGCGCGCATCGCACAGGCGATGGACGCGATGCACCAGCATCTGGTCGACACCGACGCCGGCATCGTCAAGCTGCTGATGCCGCCGTTCGATCGCACCGAACACGACCCCGGCTATATCCGTGGCTACGTCCCCGGCGTGCGCGAAAACGGCGGCCAGTACACCCATGCAGCGGTGTGGGCGACGATGGCCTTCGCCCAGCTCGGCGACAGCGCGCGGGCCTGGCAACTGGCCGGCATGATCAACCCGATCCATCACGCCCGCGATGCAGCCGGCGCCCAGCGTTACAAGGCCGAACCGTATGTGCTGGCCGCCGATGTCTACGCGGTGGCGCCGCACACCGGCCGCGGCGGCTGGAGCTGGTATACCGGGGCGGCCGGCTGGATGTACCGGCTGCTCACCGAATCGCTGCTCGGCCTGCAACGGCATGGCGCGCGCATGCACATCGTGCCGTGCATTCCGGCCGGCTGGCCGGGCTACCAGCTGCGGTATCGCTTCGGCGCCAGCACCTACGTCATCGATGTCACCCAACGCCCAGGTGGCGCGGCGCGGCTGGAGCTCGACGGTGTGGTGCAGGCCGAGCTTGCTTTCACTCTCATCGACGACGGGGCGGTCCACGCTGTGGCGCTGGACTGGCCGGGAGATGCGACATGAGCTTGCGCACACGTACCCACACCAATCATCAGCTCTCCGAGCTGGGCAAGATGCTGTCGGTCTGGCCGCAGCGGGTGCGCGACCCCAGCCAGTTCTGGCCGCAGTTCGATGCACTGGCGCAGGACATTCTGGACGAAGCCGCCGACGCCGACCTGCAGCGGGTACAGGACCGCCTGCAACAGTTGCTGCACCGTCATGGGCTCACGCGCACGCAATAAGCGTCCCGCAAGCGGCGAGAATGCCGCACCAGAAAGTTGGTCGGTTGCCGGGTAAAAAGCTGAGCGTCTCGCAAGTTGCATGGGCTTGGTGGTGCGGGTCGCAGAGCGACACGATAGCTAACCAATCAGAAGAACGTCCTGCATTGCCTGCACCACGCGCACCGACCATTTCGACTGGTCGTTGCCCGCTCACCATCGCGGGACTTTATGCGGCATGGATGCCGCAGAAGAGCTTACATGGGCGTACTCGCAGCGTGTCCCGCGACGGTGAGCAGGCAAGTGCACTGCAACCAAGCTGCAGATCACTCGCTTTGCATCTGATCTATCCGAAATATCTCATTCCATCGAGACACGCTGCAAAGGCAGCCAAGGATTCGAGTTGTAGAGGCGTTTAGATACCGTCACATGCTGAGTGAGTCGAGTGTGCGGTGCCCTCGCCGCTCGCGGGACACGCCGCAAGTACGTCCATGTAGCAACTGTGTTGGTCAGGACCTCAATCCGCGACCTTTGATCAGTTTCCTTCGGGCGTGTT
>NZ_MDEE01000041.1 GCF_002939865.1 Xanthomonas dyei | reverse complement strand
AAATGGCGAAACTCCGAAGATCCAAACGCGATTCTCCGGAACGATGCGGACATTCTGCCCTCTCAGGCATCGTTATTCAGACCTTCCTTAGAGCAGCAGACAAGATGACTTTGCAGCCGCCAGGCGGGCGTGGTTGATGCTTGATGCGGTATGTACCACGCATACACTGCGGTTCTGACCGCGCCGTCCCTACCCACCTGACGACTGCTCGCCAGGTGGTGTCAGCCGCTCCAATACGACTCATTGCACGGCGCCGATCTGCGGCTTTTCGGCGACAATGGCGCATGCCCACGACCGACCTGCGCAAGGCGCAACTGCAAATTCATTTCTGCGTGCTGCTTTGGGGCATCACCGCGATTCTGGGCAAGTTGATCACGCTGCAGGCGTTGCCGCTGGTGTGGTGGCGCATGTTGATCGTAGTGGTGGCCTTGGCCTTGTGGCCGCGGGTGTGGCGCGGCCTGCGCGGCCTGTCCGCGCGCGTGGTGCTGGGCTATTGCGGCATCGGCGCGTTGGTGGCGCTGCATTGGCTGACCTTCTATGGCGCGATCAAGCTGGCCAACGCGTCGGTGGCAGCCACCTGCATCGCCTTGGCGCCGGTGTTCACTGCCGTGATCGAGCCCTGGGTGACGCAGCGGCCATTCCGCCCGCGCGAGTTGCTGTTCGGCCTTGCCGTGTTGCCGGGAGTGGCGCTGGTGGTCGGCGGCGTGCCCGATGGCATGCGTGCAGGGGTGGTGGTCGGCGCGATTTCGGCCGTGTTCGTCGGGCTGTTCGGCTCTCTCAACAAACGCATGGTGGCGCATGCCGACCCGCTCACCGTCACTGCACTGGAACTGGGTGCCGGCACGCTGACCTTGACCGTGCTGGCACCGGCCATGCCGCTGCTGCTGCCATCGTTGCATGGCGATCTGTTGATGCTTCCCAGCCTGCACGATGGCGTGTTGCTGCTCGTCCTGTCGCTGGCCTGCACCCTGCTGCCGTTTGCGCTGGCACTGGTCGCGCTGCGTCATCTCAGCGCGTACTCGGTGCAGCTGGTGACCAATCTGGAGCCGGTCTACGCCATCGTGCTGGCCATCGCCCTGCTGGGCGAACAACGCGAGCTCACCCTGCAGTTCTATCTTGGCGTGGCGATCATTCTCGGCGCGGTGTTTCTGCATCCGGTGCTGGAACGCCGGCGCAAGGTGGTGCACCCGGAGCTGCTGGGCACCGCCGAAGCCAAGAACATCGTCGACTGAGTGAGTGATACGACATCCAGCGCCACGGCGTTGGCCGACAGCGACCGCAGTGTCGCGTAACACCCGAGACCGACGCTTCGCAGCGAACGCGTGAGCGGCCGACGCTTATCGACGATGACGATGACCGAGCCCACAAGGTGCCAAGCGCAGCGTTTGGTCAGCTATTCGCACCCGGCGGGCCGCACGCGAACGCCCATACCGACTGCAGCGGAAGCACCGGATGGCGACCACTGCGCCTGACATCCGGCAGCGCAGCCGGCCGGCCGGTTTACCACTCGGTGCGCTGCGGCAGCAGGCCGCGCAGTTCCGCATCGCTCAAGTTGCGCCACTGCCCAGGCTTGAGCGCGGCAAGCTTGATGTTGTCGATGCGCACCCGCCGCAGTTGCGTGACCCGGTAGCCGAATTCGGCGGCCATCAGGCGAATCTGCCGGTTCAAGCCTTGCTCCAGCACGATGCGGAAGCCGAACTTGGCGATGCGCGCGGTGCGGCACGGCAAGGTGGTTTCGTTGTGGATGCGCACACCACGCGCCATGCCACGCAAGAATTCGTCGGTGACCGCCTTGTTGACCGCCACCAGATACTCTTTTTGGTGGCGGTTTTCCGCGCGCAGGATCTCGTTGACGATGTTGCCGTTGCTGGTCATCAGGATCAGCCCTTCGGACTCCTTGTCCAGGCGGCCGATCGGGAAGATGCGCTGCTCGTGGCCGACGAATTCGACGATGTTGCCCTTGACCGAACTCTCGGTGGTGCAAGTGATGCCTACCGGCTTGTTGAGCGCGATATAGACATGCTTGCGTCCACCGGGCTTCTTGGCCTCGCGTGCGCGCAGCGGCTGACCATCCACCAGCACGGTGTCTTCCTCGCCCACCACCGCGCCGGTGCCGGCGACCACGCCGTTGACGGTGACGCGGCGTTCGCCGATCAGGCGGTCGGCCTCGCGGCGCGAGCAGAAGCCGGTATCGGCGATATGTTTGTTGAGTCGGATTGTCATCTTCCGATTATCGGCGATTTACAGCCGGCAACGCACTCTGGCGCAGTCACGGCCCTGGCGCGGAGCGCTGCCGGCAGGCCCTACCCGGTCACCGCCAGCAATGGCTGTGGCGCGATCAGGTCTTGCAGCGGGCACGGGCGGTGCAGGCTGAAGCCCTGCACCTGGCCCACGCCGGCATCGCGCAGGCCGGGGATATCCGCCTCCGACTCCACCCCTTCGGCCACCACTTCGATGCCCAATGCCAGGCCGACCTGGGCGATGGAATGCACCGCGGCGCGGTCCACCGCGTCATGCGCGTAGTTGCGCACGAAGCCGCAATCGATCTTCAACACATCGACGGTGAACTGCTTGAGGTAGCCGAACGAGGCCAGCCCGCTACCGAAATCGTCCAACGCCACATGGCAGCCACGCGCACGCACGCTCTGCACGAAGCGCTGCGCATGTTCCAGATCGCCAATGACGGCGGTTTCGGTGATCTCCATGCATAGCTTGGACACAAGCGTGGGGTAGCGCTCGAACAAGGCGCAGACGAAATCGAGAAAATCCGGCTGCGCGATCGATTGCGCGGACAGATTGACGTGACACAGGTCCAGGGTCGCCACATGCAGCGGGTTGTCGGCCAATTGCGCGCACAAGGTTTCCAGCACATAGACATCGACCATGCGCCCGAGCCCGTAACGCTCCACTGCAGGCAGGAATTCGCCCGGACTCAGCACGCGTCCATCGCGCGCGCGCATGCGCACCAGCACTTCGTACTGCAGACGATCGGGGTCGCTCAGCACCTGGATCTTCTGCGCGTACAGCAGCAGCCGCTGTTCGGCGATGGCCTGCTGCACGGCGCTGATCCAGCCACCGTCATGCCGACGCCGCGCCAAGGCCAGATCGTTCTCGCCAAAACACCGAATCCGGTTGCGCCCTTCTTCCTTGGCCGCGTAACAGGCCAGATCGGCCGCGGTCATCAAGGCGTTGACATCGCTGGCGCCCTGGCGGATTTCCACCACGCCAAAGCTGCAACTCGGCGTCAGCGGCCGGCCGCCCTGATGGCTCCACGGCTGCCCCAACACGCCATGCATGCGCTCCAGCACTGCCTGCGCCTGCAGCAGATCGGTATTGGCCAGCAGGATCGCGAACTCGTCGCCTCCCAGCCGCCCCAGCCAGTCGCCCGGACGCAGCTGCATGGTGATGACATCGGCGAAGTGGCACAGGAACTTGTCGCCGACCGCATGCCCGAAGGTGTCGTTGACCAGTTTGAAGTGGTCCAGATCCACGAAGCACAGCGCATGGCACAGCTGCGGCGATTGCGGCGGCTCGATCAGATGCAGCAGGCGGCGCTCGATCTCGCGCCGGTTGATCAGGCCGGTCAAGGCGTCGTGGCGCGCGTGGAAGGCGACCTCGTCGGCCAGTTCGTGCGCGTGCGAGACATCTTCGATCACCGCCAGCACCAGCGTGGGTTCCTCCGGGCCCGGCTCCACCAGCGAGGCGCTCCAGCGGCCCCACATCACTTCGCCATCGGCACGCAGGAAGCGCAGCTCGCCGGACTGCATCAGCCGCGGCCAGTCGATCATGCCGCGGCTGTCCAGCACGATGTCGTCCGGATGTATCAGCTCTGCTAGCGTGGACGCCTGCAGCTCTTCCGGGCGGTAGCGCAGGATGGTGGCCATCGAGGCGTTGGCATCGAGCACGTGGCCGCGCAGATCGAACTTGACCATGCCCAGCGCGGCCTGCTGAAACGCGGTGCGAAAGCGGCCCTCGTGCGACAGCAGATAATCGCGGATGCGACGCATCGCCAGCACGCAGGTGATCAGCACCAACAATAAGGTGGCCAGGCTGCAGGCCACCATCACGTCGTGCAGCAGGCGTGCGCAGCGGATCAGCTGCGCCTGGAACTGCCCCGCATCGCTGCGCATGCGGCCATCGAGCAGATGCAGGTCGTCGCGCAGCGCCTGCAGCGCGCGCGCATCCGGTGTACTGGCGGCCTGCACGGAGGCAGCACGGTCGGCCAGCGCACTCAGCTTCAACAGATCGGCATCGGTATGCTTCCACATCGCGATGGCATCGCCCAGATACGGAAAAACCTGGCCGTAGCGATACAGCCGGACCATTTGCGGCATGTCCTCGCGGGCATTGCGCCCGGCTGCGAGCCCGGCGTAAACCGCTGTCCAGGCAATCACCGGCTGTTCGACCGCCTCGCGTGCCGCACGATCGCCGAGCGGCACCTCCAGCGCGCGGCAGGCGGCCTGTAGATCGGACGGATCGCCGCTCGTCAGGTAGCGCTCCAGCCAGTACACCGACTCCTGCTGGGCATTGGACCAATGGCCCTGACCAACGATCCAGGCGGTGGCTCCGGATTGGATTTCGATCGCCAGTGCAGAGAGCACGGCCATGCCGACAGCCACGGCCATCAGCAGCGCCAGAGGGAGCGTCAGCCAGCCGCGCACCATGTGCATGGTCCGGCCACTGCGTGTACTGCGTGCTGCCTGCGCCATTGCCGTCCTCGTGTACCGCCACCCAATGCGAGTCAGGCGCCCAGTGGGCGCCTGAAGGCAGTAGCGGCCGTCATGGCCGAGTCTGTATGGCGGCGTCCGTTTGCCGGACGGCCGGCGGAAACGGTCAGTCTGGCTGACCATCCGCCATCTGCGGCCCCTGTCGGGACACGCTTGCTTGCATTGCCAGGCTATGCCTTGAAAGGAATAGCGGAACTGACACCGGCTACGTCCGCGCTTCGCCGCGCAGCCGATTGTCAGCGTGGCTTACTCGCCGCGCGGCTTGGGCGGGCCCTTGCGGTGCGGCGCGCCGGCGCGATCCATCGGACGCCCCGGGCCGTTCGGACGACCGGACGGCTTGCCACCACGCGGGAAGCGCGGCTTGGACGGCGACGCCGCCGCCTCGCCTTCTTCCAGCTTGCGCATGTTGAGCTGCTGGCCGGAGACCCAGACCTTCTTCAGGTGCGTCAGCAGCTCGCGCGGCATGTCGGCCGGCAGATCCAGGATCGAATAATCGTCCTGGATATCGATCCGGCCGATATAGCGGCTTTCCAGACCGGCCTCGTTGGCGATGGCGCCGACGATGTTGGCCGGCTTCACGCCGTGGGTGTGGCCCACTTCGATGCGATAGCTCTCCATGCCGAACTCCGGCTCGCCACGCGGGGCCGGGTCACGGCGCGGACGCTCGCTACCGGCATCGTCGGCACGCGGCGGACGCGGTGCGCGCTCGCCATCGTTGGCACGCGGGCCACGCTCGAACTTGGGTTCGAAACGCGGACGCTCACCACGGTCGCCGCGATCTCCACGGTCGGCACGCTCGGTGCGCTGCGGGGTGAACTCTTCGCGCGCACCACGCACCGGCGGGGTCAGCAGGAACGGCGCATCGCCCTGCAGCAACTTGGCCATTGCCGCGGCGATCTCGATCGCCGGCACGTTGTTTTCGGCCTCGTAGCGCTGCAGCAGATCGCGGTACATCTCGATCTGGCCGCCGGCCAGCGTCTCGGTGATGCGGGTCATGAAGCGCGCCACGCGGGTGTCGTTGACCGCATCCACGCTCGGCAGCTGCATTTCTTCGATCGGCTGGCGGGTCGCGCGTTCGATCGAGCGCAGCATGCCCTTCTCGCGCGGGGTGACGAACAGAATGGCGTCGCCATTGCGGCCGGCACGACCGGTACGGCCGATGCGGTGCACATAGCTTTCGGTGTCGTACGGGATGTCGTAATTGAGCACGTGGCTGACGCGCTCCACGTCCAGGCCGCGGGCGGCCACGTCGGTGGCGACCAGGATGTCCAGCTTGCCGTCCTTGAGCTGGGCAATGGTCTTTTCACGCGCGGCCTGCTGCATGTCGCCGTTGATGGCGGCCGCGGCCAGGCCACGGGCCTGCAGCTTCTGCGCCAGCTCTTCGGTACCGGCCTTGGTGCGCGCGAAGATGATCATGCCGTCGAACGGCTCGACCTCAAGGATGCGGGTCAGCGCGTCCAGCTTGTGCAGCCCGCTCACCCACCAGTAGCGCTGGCGGATGTTGGCCGAGGTGGTGGTCTTGGCCGCGATGGTGACTTCGGCCGGGTCTTTCAGATAGGTCTGCGCGATGCGGCGGATGGCCGGCGGCATGGTGGCCGAGAACAACGCCACCTGGCGCTTTTCCGGCAGCTTCTTGAGCACGGCTTCGACGTCGTCGATGAAGCCCATGCGCAGCATTTCGTCGGCTTCGTCCAGCACCAGCGTCTTGAGCTGGGACAGATCCAGGGTGCCGCGATCCAGGTGATCGATCACCCGGCCCGGGGTACCTACCACCACATGCACGCCGCGCTTGAGCGCGCTCAGCTGCTGGGCATACGGCTGGCCGCCGTAGACGGGCAGCACGCGGAAACCGGGGATGGCTTCGGCATATTTCTGGAAGGCTTCGGCGACCTGGATGGCCAGTTCGCGGGTCGGAGCCAGCACCAGCGCCTGCGGCTTGAGCTGATTCAGATCGGCGTTGGACAGCACCGGCAGCGCGAACGCGGCGGTCTTGCCGGTACCGGTCTGCGCCTGGCCGAGGACGTCGCGGCCGGCAAGCAGCGCGGGAATGGTGGCAGCCTGGATCGGCGACGGCGACTCGTAGCCAACGTTGGCAACGGCTTTCATCACAGCGTCCGAGAGGCCGAGGTCTGCAAACAGCAGCGGCGCGGAAGATTCTTGGGTCATGGGTAACTCCGGAGGCGCCGCACGGATCCGGCAGGCGCAAAGCTGCATAGTGTGCGCCCTTACCCCCCTTCGTGTCGAAGGGTTGTGACGTTTTGTTCAGGTTGTGAGGATTCGCCCGCCCCGGCGAATCATCCTGGCACGCGCTTCCCCACTCCCGCCCTGCCTCGGAGCCATGCCCCTGGATACAGACCTGCAAATCGACGATGCCCAGGCCGGCCGCAGCATGACCGCCGCCCAGAGCCTGCTGGGGGAGATTGCGCGGTTGCGCCGCGAGTAGCCGCCCCCCCCATGCCGACGACCGCATCGCCCGCAAGGCGGCAGCGCGCTGCGGCTGCCTGCGCGCAGCCATGTGTCTGGTGCGGGCTTGCGCATGGTGGTGCCGGCCGCGGCTCCGGGCGGATAATCGGTTTCTTTTTGACCGAGCGCAGCATGCAATTCCTGGAATTCGACCTGGACGGCGAGTACATCGAACTCAACCAGTTACTCAAGCTAGCCGGTATTGCCGATAGCGGCGGCCAGGGCAAGGCCATCGTCGCCAGCGGCGCGGTCAGCGTCGATGGCGTGCAGGAGCTGCGCAAGACCGCGAAGATCCGCCCCGGTCAACTCGTGCAACTGGACGACGTGGAGATTCGCGTCATGGCCATGGACCCCGAGTCCGAGTCCGAGTCCGAGTCCGGCGAATGAGGGTGATCGAGATCGGCCAGCGCAATATCGCTCCCTCGGCCGAAGATCCGAAACACGACGTCTACGTGTTCTCGATCGAACTCGGCGCGGCGCGCCCGTTCTGGCTGGAGCAATCCATCCATGGCGGCCATGCCGACCGTGGCGGCTGCATCATGCTGGCGTTGGACGAGCTGGACGGCTGGCGAGGCGGCTGGCGCGTGCATCTGACCCATGCAGGGTGCGCCTGGACGATCCCGCTGCTGGAAGACGCCATGCGCAGTGGCGATACGCAGACAGCGATCGATGCGATCGTGGCGCGGGTGCCGAGCTGATGCCATCCAGTGCGGCGGAATGCTCGTATTGCCTGCCCGCTTGCACGCCCAGGCCCGTCTAAACAACGGCGGATGACGACATCCACCGATTGCATGCTGCGCACCTGCCACGACCGCTGCGCCCAACCTGGAGCCAACGCGCGAGCCGTCGCTCGATCGGAATCAAGCGAAATGCACGCCACGCGTGCACGCGCCAGAACCGTAATGCCTTACCAACCCAGCAGCGCGCGTACCAGCTTGACGATGCCCCAGAACGACACCACCCAGATTGCGCTGCGCAGATAGGGGATGCCGGCCGCATAAACCGGCACGTAGGCCACCCGCGCCCACAGATACAACTGCACGCCCAAGGCGGTTTCCGCATTGATGCGACCGGCCACGGTTACCGCCAGCACCGCGGCGGCAAAGATCGCAAAGGTTTCCAGATAGTTGCGAAACGCGCGATCCAGCCGTGCGGCCACGCCGGTCAACGGCTTGGCATCGCCATCGCGCGGACTGGCATTCCACTTGGTGCCGCGCTGGGCGGTCATGCTGGTTGATGCAGCCAGCAGCTGTACCAGGCCGAGCACCATGGCCCAGCCCAGCATCTGCAGTTCGATGGTCAGTTGCATGTCGGTCTCCCGGTGGGCTGCCGCATCACTTGGCCGCCGTGCGCAGGCTGTAGCCCGCAACGCGCCAGGTCTTGTCTTCGTCCAGCCGGAACGACACCAGCTCGCGCACCGGCTGCGGCGCGTTGGCAAACCGGGTCGGGAAGCTGACGTTGACGTACAACCCTTCGGGCACCTGTGCGCCGGGGCCGTATTTCACCCGCGTCACCGAGCCCTGGCCACGCCCGACCATCGCACCCAGACGCGTACGCTCGCCGGCGAGCTGGGCGACGAAGGCATCGCGCTTGACTGCAGTCTTGGCCACGCTGGACGCACCGTCCCACAGCGAGGCCGCCTTGTTGGCATCGACCATCTGCGCCACGCGCAAGGCGGCCTGGGTCATCTCCACGTCCTGTTTGGCAACCTGCGCCTGCTGGGCCGCGCTCAGCGCTGGCGCGGGCTGCCCCGCCGCCGGCTTTTGTGCCGCGGGCGCCGGCTGGGCAGTGGCCGCGCGGGAAGGCTGCGGTTGTTGAGCGAACGCCAGCGCTGGAGCCAACACCAACGCGACAAGCAAACGAGGACCAAGCATGGGACAGCACCTTGAACGGGTTGGAAAGAGATGGACCGCACACATTGCGGCGGGTAACGCAGTCTATGGCCGGACCTGCGCAACACAAGCGGCGCGCGATCGGGGGAGGAGCGGCTGACTGCATGATCCGGACGACACTGTCGCGTTGGCGTGTAACCGCGCCGTGGGGCCACCAGCAAAAGGCGGCTCGAACCTGCGCAGCCGGCGCCATCAACGCTGCACCCACCCGCAAGCAGAGGCGTTCGGCCTGGATCGAATCGCTAGAGCTCTCCGCCGGGAGCAGGCGGCACGGCGGCCACGCCGCGCGGGCGCCACAGGCGCCAGCTGACCCAGAACGCGCGCGCGATGGCCGCAACCAGCGCCGCCAGGCTCAGCCACATCCCCAGCGTGGCCGGCCATTGCGCATGCAGTGCGGTGGCGGCAACGCGCAGCAGCTCGGCCACGCCGAAGCCCACCAGCACCAGCAACGCCGATGGCAGATACGCCAGTACAACGCCCTTGGTCTTGCCTCGCATACTGCCCCCCGGCCCGGTTGTGATGGGGCGACGATAGGCAGCGCGCAGTGCGATACGCGTGAAACCTGCCCCGCGCTCAGCCCTCGGCGTGCGCGGGCGTCGACGGCTCCGACTCTGCAGCATCCGGCGCCGCGGCGGCGCTCGGTTCTGCCTGTGGTCGCTCTTCCGCTGCGGAACCGGTCTGCGTGTCGGCCGCCGGGGTTGCCGGCAGGGCGGCGGCATCGGTCTCGGCCAGCGGGCTTTCTTCCGGGCAGGCCGCATCCGGAAAACCGAAGCGCTGCTTCAGGGCCAGCCCACACGCGTTGACCGCATCCAGATCTGCGCCCTCGCCTTTGCACTTTTGATCGAACGCCACCAGAAACGCATCTTTGCGGCGAACAAACGCATCGCCGCATTTGCGCATCTGCCGGATGCGCTCCAGGTCGTCCTGCACGGCGTTGGTGCCGTCCAACCCGTACTCGCGCAGTTCTTCCATCGTCAGCAGCCGCAGGCTGCGGTTAGGCACGGTCATCATCAGATCGGCCACCGCCACCGCCACGCCGTTACGCTCCAGATAATCCTTGACGTTGCCGTAGACCTCGCGCAATTCGCGATTGAGTTCCGAACGCGACGTCGCCTTGGAGCTGATCCGCATCATCCGGTGGATGCCGACCTTGCCGGCCACCAGGAGGTTATCGCCGGCCGCCAGCACGAACACGCAGGCGCTGTGGCAGATCGAGCCCTCGCGCACCCAGATCGTCCAATTGGATTCGCCGATGGTGTCGCCGGCGCGGATCGCTGCCTCCACCTGCCCGCCGCTGGAATCCAGATCCAGAATGCGATGCGGCAACCGCAGTTGCTCGGCCACCGCCGCCAGGCGCCACACCAACGCGGCGAAACCGGCATTGATCTTGCCCGCATAGCGCACCCGCACCAACCCGGTCTCGCGGCACGGCGCCAGCGCCGCCTCCACGCTGGCCCGATCCAGTGCCGGCAACAGCGTGCCGTCGCCGGCCTCCTTGCTGTAATCGGTGGCGCAACTGATCCACGCCTGGCCCGCCTCAAGCGCTGCTGCCGGCCACCCGGCCTCGCCCGCCTGCGCGCGCGGGCGGGGCGGTGGCGCCACCGGCTCGGGCGTATCCACCGACACCATGTGGTCGCCATCGCCCGCCTGCCCGGCATTGTTTTGCTGCGCCGCCCCGGCATCGGCAGACGTCGCGCTGCGTTCGCACGCCACCAGCAAGAGCAGACACGCAACTGACAGGCAAAGCGATTTGAGCATGATGGGGATTGTGAGCGCGACGGATTCACCGTCAGTCTATGGCTGAATGGGCCACGGGTTTGACCCGACGGTGAACACGCCGCCCTGCAGCAGCCCTGTCCGAAAACGGCCAGCCGCGGCGGAAGCCAGGGCATAGACTGGCGCCATGCAGACGTTGACGCCCGATCGAATCCAATGCGACCGCGCCCGGCTGGCGCGCGATGCGCGCTTCGACGGACTGTTTTTCACTGCGGTGCGCAGCACCGGCATTTACTGCCGGCCGGTGTGTCCGGCACCGGCGCCCAAGCCAAGCAATGTCAGTTATTACCCGAGCGCGGCGGCAGCCAGTGCGGCCGGCTACCGGCCGTGTCTGCGCTGTCGTCCGGAGCTGTCGCCGCAGGCGCAGCAACATCTGGGCGAAGAAAGCGTGCAGCGTGCGCTGGCGATGATTGCCGAAGGCCTGCTGCATGAGCAGCCGGTGCAGACGCTGGCCGATGCGGTGGGGGTGAGTGCGCGGCAGCTGCAACGACAGTTCGTGCAGCAGCTTGGCGCCACCCCGATCCAGGTGCACGGCACGCACCGGTTACTGATGGCCAAGCAGTTGCTCACCGAAACCGCTTTACCTGTCACCGAGGTCGCACTCGCCGCCGGCTTCAACAGCCTGCGGCGTTTCAACGCTGCGTTTCTGCAGGGCTGCGGCATGCCGCCGTCCGCGCTACGCAAGCAGCGCACCGAAGTACCAGGCGGCCAATTGTGTCTGCGTCTGGGGTATCGCCCGCCGCTGGATTGGGCGGCGATGCTGGGCTTTTTGCAGCGCCGCGCGATTCCGGGGATCGAGCAGGTCGATGCCAGCGGTTACCGGCGCGTGATCGGCACGCCTGGAAACGCCAACTTGATCGAGGTGACCGGCACGCCGCAGCGGGCCGAGCTGCTGCTGTACATCGGGGCGACCGACCCGCGCCAGATTCCGCAGATCGTGCGTCGCGTGCGCCGCTTATTCGATCTGGATGCGGACCTGCAGGCCGTCCATGCCACGCTTGAATCCGAACCGCGCTTGGCCGAGGCGATCCAGCGCCGGCCCGGCCTGCGCGTACCGGGGGGATGGGATGGTTTTGAAGTGGCGGTGCGCGCGGTGCTGGGCCAGCAGATCAGCGTGGCCGGTGCCGCAACGCTGGCGGCGCGGTTGGTGGACCGCCACGGCGGCCATCATGCCGATATGCCGCCTGGGCTGGACCGCAGTTTCCCCACGCCCGAACAGCTGGCCGACGCGCCACTGGAACAGCTCGGGCTACCACGCGCACGTGCGGCCACGCTACGCGCACTGGCATCGGCCTGCGCACAAGGCCGGCTGCATTTCGGCGCCGGGCAGCGCCTGCCGGACTTCGTCGCCGCCTGCACCGCGCTGCCCGGGATCGGGCCGTGGACCGCGCATTACATCGCGATGCGTGCGCTCTCGCATCCGGATGCGTTTCCGGCCGGCGATCTGATCCTGCAGCAGGTTCTCGGCGCGCCGGAACGTTTAAGCGAACGGGCCACCGAGGCACGTTCGCAGGCATGGCGCCCATGGCGCGCGTATGCCGTGTTGCACCTGTGGCATCTCGCCGTCGATCGCAAGGACACCCGCCCATGAACACGCTGTACTACGACACCTTTCCCTCGCCGATCGGCGCGCTCACCGTGGCCGCCGATTCCACCGCCGTGCACCATATCCTGTTCGCGCAGAACCGCTACGACGCGCCCGGACGTGCGCGCTGGACGCACGCCCCCGATACCGCAGTGGTGCGCGAAGCGCGCGAGCAACTGCTGGATTATCTGCATGGCGGGCGACGCAGTTTCGATCTGCCGCTGGCACCAGCCGGCACGCCCTTTCAGCTGCAGGTCTGGCACACGTTGGCGCAGATTCCGTTCGGCCAGACCTGGAGTTACGCGCAGCTCGCGCAGGCGGTAGGCCGCCCCGCCGCCAGCCGCGCGGTGGGTGCCGCCAACGGCCGCAATCCGTTGCCGATCGTGCTGCCCTGCCACCGTGTGATCGGCGCCAACGGCAGCCTGACCGGCTTCGGCGGCGGCCTGCCGACCAAGCAGGCGTTATTGCAACTGGAAGGCTGGTCGCCGCGCCGGATCGCACGTGCTGACGATCTGTTCGGCGACCAGCGCGCACCCCAGGCACCCTGACTTCGCGAGGTCATCGCTGCGCCGTAAACTGGCGACATGATCGATCAACGTTTTGTCTTTGCCGCGATAGCCACCGCGTTGCTCGCGGCCTGCTCCACCCAGCCCGGCGTACGTGACGCCCCAGCGCAACCCCGTGCATCGTCGCCAACATCGGCGGCCGTGGCACCCGACGACGCGCCGCATACCTTGCTGCTGATCTCTATCGACGGCCTGCGCGCAGACATGCTCGATCGCGGCATCACCCCGACGCTGTCCCAACTTGCGCGCGATGGTGTGCGTGCGCGCTGGATGACGCCGTCGTATCCGTCGCTGACCTTTCCCAACCACTACACCTTGGTCACCGGTCTGCGCCCGGACCACCACGGCATCGTGCACAACAGCATGCGCGACCCCGCGTTGGGCAGCTTCTGGCTGAGCAAGCAGGACGCGGTGGGCGACGCGCGTTGGTGGGGTGGCCAGCCGCTGTGGGTGGGCGCAGAACAGGCCGGCCTGCATGCAGCGACCTGGTCGTGGCCGGGCAGCGAGGCGGCCATCCAGGGCGTACGCCCCACGCAATGGCGTCACTACGAAGAAGGCGTCGGCATGGACGCCCGTGTGGACGAGACGCTGGGCTGGCTCGCGCGCTCCGGTGCGCAGCGCAATCGTCTGGTTACACTGTACTTCGAACACGTGGATGAAGCCGGCCACGATCACGGCCCGGAATCGCGCGAATACGCCGACAGCGTGCGCGCCGTGGATGCCGCAATCGGCCGGCTGCTGGCCGGCATGCAGCGCGACGGCACCCGCGCGCGCACCAATATCATCGTGGTGTCCGACCACGGCATGGCCGAAGTGGCGCCGGGGCATGCGATCAGCGTGGAAGCCATCGCGCCGCCCGCGATGGCCACCGCAGTCACCGATGGCCAGGTGATCGGCTTCACTCCGCAGCCTGGGCAACAGGCCAGCGCCGAGGCCATGTTGCTTGGCACGCATGCGCAATACGACTGCTGGCGCAAGGCCGAGCTACCGGCGCGCTGGCATTACGGCAGCCATCCGCGCATTCCGCCGATCGTGTGCCAGATGCACGAAGGCTGGGACGCACTGTTCTCCGACAAATTGGCCAAGCGCGCGCAACAGGGCATGCGCGGCTCGCACGGGTTCGATCCTGCACTGCCCTCGATGCGTGCGGTGTTTGTAGCGCAAGGCCCGGATCTGGCGCAGGGCAAGACCTTGCCGGGGTTCGACAACGTCGATGTGTATGCCTTGATGACGCGTTTGCTTGGCATCAGCGCAGCGCCCAACGACGGCAATCCGGCCACGCTGCTGCCGGCCTTGCGCGTGCCGCCGGACCCTGCGCACTGAGCACTACGCACACCCGCTGCACCGCGCGAATGCGACAATAGGGCCATGTCTGCTTCTGATCCCTCGCCGCGTCGCTTGCGGCCGCTGTTGTCCAGCGAAGGCTGGCGTCGCCGCGCTGCACTCTGGGGTGGCGCCATTGCGGTGGCCCTGGTCTCCATCGTGTTCGCCAAGGCCAGCGATGCCGCCTTCCAGTTGTTTCAACGCATCACCGCGCATTCGATCTGGTGGGCGCTGCTGCTGACGCCCGGCATCTTCGCCCTGCTCGCCTGGCTGACCTCCGGGGCGATGCGCCCCACCCGCGGCAGCGGCATTCCGCAGGTCATCGCTGCGCTGGAACATAACGATCCGGCGTTTCGCGACACCAATCTGTCGCTGCGCGTGTCGATCGGCAAGCTCGCCTTGACCACCTTGTCGCTATTCGGTGGCGCCTCGGTGGGTCGCGAAGGTCCCACCGTGCATGTCGGCGCCAGCCTGATGCATATGTTCGGGCGCTGGTTCGGCTTTCACGATCCGCGCGAGCTCTCGCATTTTCTGCTTGCCGGCGGCGCGGCCGGCATTGCCGCGGCCTTCAATACGCCGCTCGCCGGGGTGGTCTTTGCGATCGAAGAATTGAGCGGGCGCTTCGAGCACCGCTTCTCCGGCACCTTGCTCACCGCGGTGATCGTCGGCGGTGTGGTGTCGCTGGGGTTGCTGGGCAACTACACCTACTTCGGCAAGGTGGCGGTGGCCTTGCCGCTGGGCCAGGCCTGGCTGGCGATTGCGCTGTGCGGCAGCGTGGCCGGGCTGCTCGGCGGG
This sequence comes from Xanthomonas dyei, assembly GCF_002939865.1. Classification (GTDB taxonomy): domain Bacteria; phylum Pseudomonadota; class Gammaproteobacteria; order Xanthomonadales; family Xanthomonadaceae; genus Xanthomonas; species Xanthomonas dyei. The sequence goes on along the minus strand of NZ_MDEE01000041.1, from coordinate 21,205 downwards.
ATCTTCGCGCGGCTGGTGCTGGCCAGCGTCAGCGGCAAACCACGCTGGCTGGGCGCGCTGCGCCAGCGCCACCCGGTGCTGCTGGCAGCGTTATGCGGCGTGGCGCTGGTCGGGCTGGCGATGGTGTTCGGGCAAGGCGCCTTCGGCACCGGCTACGAGCAGGCGCGCAGCCTGGTGCAGGGGCATGCCGTGGTCGGCCATGAGTTCGGCCTGATGAAGCTCATCGCCAACCTGGTCTCGTACCTGGCCGGTATCCCGGGCGGCCTGTTCTCGCCCGCCTTGGCGGTGGGTGCCGGCATCGGCCACAACCTGTCGGTGCTGATGCCGAGCGTGGACCCACGCACCTTCGTGTTGCTGGGCATGTGCGCCTACCTGACCGGCGTCACGCAGGCACCGCTGACCTCGGCAGTGATTTCGCTGGAACTCACCGACACCGGCCAGATGCTGCTGCCGATCCTGGCCACCGTGTTGATTGCACGCGCGGTGTCCGGGCTTGTGTGCAAGACACCGATCTATCGCGGATTGGCCGAGCAGTTGCTGACGCCAGCGGCAAAGAATTCGGCGCCGGCCGCAGACGCAGCGCATTAGGGACACCGCGTTATCGAGGTGCGCAGGCTGTATCCGATGTATCACGGACGCCGCAGATTGCCGACATGACGCGAGCCACTGTTCGGACGCGTTGCGCCGATTCGCAACGGATGCCGGCGGTGATGACGCGCCGCTTGGTCCACACGGACCCGCATCGGTCTACGCACGTGAGCACGCATTACGATCAGCGTTTTGCGCTGACATCGGACATAAAAAAACGCGGCGCAAGCGCCGCGTTTTCGGATCGCAAAGCGGGCTGGGGTCAGCTGGCCTTGGCGACGGTCTTCTTGGCAACAGCCTTCTTGGCCGGCGCCTTGACCACGCCCTTCTTGGCAACCGGGGCAGCTGCACCCACGACAACCTTGCTCACCGCGTGCGAACGCGAATTGCCGTAGCTGGCGTTGTAGCGCTTGCCCTTGGCGGTCTTACGGTCACCCTTACCCATTTCGTCGACTCCTGAATGTGAATACAAATACCCGTGCTGGCACGGGTCTGGCGAGGTTTGCACCGGCGGTGCCCTCGCGCAAGGCCGGCAAGCCTACCACGTTGGCCCGGGGCCGCGCAGCCGCGGGGCCTGCCAGGCTGTGAACCAGCCGGTGTTTAAGCAGATCAACTAGCCGCGCGTGCTTGGCGGTCAGCGGCCGGCGCCGGCCTGGTACCGGCGTAAAACGAGTTGCCGACTCACCGACTGCAACCATCGCGCAGTCGCCTGGCAGCGCAGCGAGCGCATTGTCAGTGCGCGCAGCTCGCGTCGTGGACATGCGCATGCCCATGATTCAGGCGCAGATTGACCAGATGCGCGATGCCGACCAAGGCGCCGCCCAGCGTCATCACCACCGCGTGCGGCACCACCGAATGATGCAGCGGGTCGTATAACAGGCCCACCCAAAGCAGCGCCAGGCCAGGCAGCAGCAGCGCCAGCGCATGCAACGCCTTGTGGCGCCGATACCCCAACACCAGGCTGAAAAGCCCAAGCAGGGTCACGAACACCACGATCGCCAGTTCGACCCCGTCGCCCAGCCAGAACGACAACCCGAGCGATGGCGCCAGGGCCAGAACCAGCGGCAGCACCGCACAGTGCACGGCACACAGCAGCGACCCGGTCGCACCGAAACGGTCTAGCAGATGGCGAAGTGTGGGCAGAGGCATGACTTCCAGCAGATACTCGCGGCGACGTGGAATAATATAACATCTTCCTTGTTCCAGGCCCGCACCACTGCATCGCACAGAGCGGGCCTTGCCGTCGGCACAGCAGGCAAGCTGCGCCATCCTATTGATATACAGTAACAATTAGAGAGTCCGATCCACATGGCCCCCACGCTCATCCCCTCGCTGCGCCGCTCCGCTCTATCACTGGCACTGACCAGTTTGTTGACTCCTGCCCTGGCCATGGCCGAAGACGCACCGGACATTGCCGACCCGCAGACGCCGCCGACATCGGACACCCGACATGACGCCACCCATTCCAGCGGCCGGCACATCAAGGACCTGGACAAGGTGGTGGTCACCGCCAGCCCGCTGCGCGATGCGGCCGGCGAGTTGAGCCGCCCGGTCGAGGTGCTGGCCGGCGAGCGTCTGGATGAGGTGCGCAGTTCGAGCCTGGGCGAGACCGTGGCCAGCCTGCCGGGCGTGCAGAGCTCCAACTTCGGCCCCGGCGTGGGCCGGCCGATCATCCGCGGCCTGGACGGCCCGCGCGTGGCGGTGCTGCGCGATGGCCTGTCCACCCAGGACGTGTCCACCGTCAGCCAGGACCATTCGCCGGCCATCGAGCCGTTTCTGGCCAACCAGATCGAAGTGTTGAAGGGCCCGTCCACGTTGCTGTACGGCTCCGGCGCGATCGGCGGCGTGGTCAACGTGGTCGATGGCCGCATTGCCGAAACGCCGGTGGACGGCTTCAGCGGCCGCGCCGAAGTGCGCTTCGACGGCGGCGACAAGGACGGCAACACCGACATGTTCCGCGTCGATGCCGGCAACGGCAGCGGCCTGTCGATCCACGCCGATGGCGTGTACCGCAACCAGAACGATTACGACACCCCGCAAGGCCGCCAGCGCAATAGCTGGATCGACTCCAAGGTGGGCTCGATCGGCGCCTCGCTCTCCGGCGACTGGGGCTTTGTCGGCCTGTCGGCCTCGCGCTTCCGCGACAACTATGGCAACCCCGGCGAGCCGGGCGACCCGTCCCTCGGCGAGCGTGGCGTGTCGTTGAAGCTGCAGCAGGACCGCTACGACCTCAAGGGCGGGTTGACCGATCCGTGGGGCGAAGGCAGCGCGCTGCGTTACAGCTTCGGCCATACCGACTACGCGCACACCGAGTTCGAAGGCGCCGCAGTCGGCACCGTGTTCACCAAGCGCGCCAACGAAGGCCGCGTGGAAGCCTCGTTCACCTTTGCTGGCGGCTGGCAGACCGCGTTCGGCCTGCAGGGCAGCGATACCACCTTCCAGGCGGTGGGCGAAGAATCCTTCGTGCCCAAGACCGATACCCGTTCGCTCGGCGCATTCGCCGTGGCGCGCAACAGCTGGGAGCGCGTCACCGCCGAAATCGGTGCACGCGTGGACAAGGTCAAGTACCAGACCGACATCGGCGTGGACCGCGATTTCACCCCGACCAGCTTCTCGGCCAGCGGCGGTTTCCGCTTCAACGAGCAGTGGCGCCTGACCGCCAACCTGGACCACGCCGAGCGTGCCCCGGCCGAAGAAGAACTGTTCGCCAACGGCCCGCATATCGCCACGCTCGCTTTCGAGATCGGCGATGCGAATCTGAAGACCGAAAAGGCCAACCAGGCCGAGCTGGGGCTCAACTTCCACAACGCATGGGTGGATGCCAAGGTGGCGGCGTACTACAACCGCTACAACGACTTCGTCTATATCGTCGACACCGGCAATCAGTGGTTCAACGCCGAAGACAACGATTTCCTGCCGATCCGCCAATGGACGCAGGCCGATGCGATCTTCCACGGCTTCGAAGGCGAAGCGACCTTCCACCTGGCCAATAACGATACCGGCACATGGGACCTGCGCGTGTTCGGCGATACCGTGCGTGCACGCCTGACCGACGGCGGCAATCTGCCGCGCATCGCGCCGGGCCGCTTCGGTGCGCAGATGCGCTGGAATGCCGATGCATGGCGCGCCTCGCTCGGCGCCACCCGCACCATGAAGCAGGACAAGGTGGCGGTGAACGAAATCCCCACCGACGGTTACACCTTCGTGGACGCCCATCTGGCGTATCACGTGGACCGCGGCAGCAATGCGTGGGAAGTGTTTCTGGACGGCAACAACCTGACCAATCAGGACGCACGCGTGCACACCTCCTTCCTGAAGGACGATGTGATGTTGCCTGGCCGCAGCGCCTCGTTCGGCGTGCGGATGTTCTTCTGACAGCGGTCTCTCTCCCCCGCTGAGTAGAAGTGAGGCTGCCTTCGGGCAGCCTCTTTTGTTTGGGGTTCTGCATGGGTTGACGATCGGATCGCCGCGCCTGGGATGTAGTGCTTGTCGCACCCCGAATCGCGCGAACGGCCCGGCGCCGGGACAACGCCAGCTCTTCGTAACGGCTTGATCGCTGTGCGCCAGCGTCATTGCAGCAGCACTGGCTCTGGCGCAATCCTTGAGTCGTTCGCCGGCAGAACCGGATAAGGCGGTTCACGCTCTCCTGCGCGATGACCGGTCACGACCATGCGTGGTCGCGCCCGGGTGCGCTCCTACGTGGTTGGTTGGAGATGACAGCATCGACGGCACGCGGCCGTTGCTTGGCAGGCAACAGCGATTCTTGCCACTTGTCGATAAGTGTATATACACGCAATATGCCGTCATCTCTGCGGAGCGCGTCCATGTCAGGCACTTCCAACTGCACCTGCTTTCATTTGCGCCGGGCGGCGCGTCGGATGTCGCAGCTGTACGACCATGCGCTGGCACCGGTGGGGCTGAGCCTCAACGCGTATTCGATCCTGCGCCGGCTCCAGACGGCGCAATCGCTGGGCACGCTGGCGCAGGCGCTGGGCATGGATCGCACCACCCTCACCCGCAATCTCAAACCCTTGCTTGCCGCCGGATGGATCGCCACCCAGCGCGGCGACGATGCCCGGCAAACGTGGTTGATCCTGAGCCGCAGCGGCCGTGGGCTGCTGCGTCGCGCACAACCGCACTGGCTCGCCGCACAGCAGCGCATCGAGACGCTGTTCGGTGCAGCGCCCACCGCGCAGTTGCATGCCACGCTGGACCGTCTGGACGCCGTGCTGGATACCGCCGCATGAGCGCGTCGGCGACCGCGCGCGCCAGTGCGCAATGGGGCCTGCTGCTCACCGCCTCGGCGATGCTGATGCTGACCATGGGCGCGCGCCAGACCACCGGGCTGTTCGTCGAGCCGATCCATCGGCAGACCGGCATCGGTATCGCGTCGATCAGCTTCGCGCTGGCGATCGGGCAATTGGTCTGGGGCGCGGTGCAACCGGTGTTCGGTGCAATTGCCGATCAGCGCGGGCCGCTGCCGGTGCTGCTGTTCGGCGGCGTGCTGCTGTCGTTGGGATTGGCGCTGACGCCGTGGCTGGCCAGCGAATGGGGCTTGATCGTGTCGCTGGGCGTGTTGGCGGCAGCCGGTGCCGGCGCCGGCAGTTTTTCGGTGTTGATCGGCGCCACCGCGAGTCGCATCGCACCGGAACGGCGTTCGTTTGCGGCCGGATTGATCAATGCCGGCGGCTCGCTGGGCCAGTTCGTCTTCGCACCCTTGGTGCAGGTGATGATCGGCGCGGCCGGCTGGGTCAAGGCAATGATCGGCCTGGCGTTGGTGTCGCTGCTGACCTTGCCGCTGGCCTGGCCGTTGCGCCGCGCGCCATCCGCAGCGGGCAATGCATCTGTGCGCGCGGCCGATGACATCGGTCTGCGTGCGCAACTAAGTCTGGCGGCACGCGATCGCAGTTATTGGTGCCTGCATCTGGGCTTTTTCACCTGCGGGGTGCATATCGCCTTCCTGGTCACGCATCTGCCCGGCGAGGTGGCGCTGTGCGGGTTGCCGGCAAGCGTGTCGGCGGTCTCGATCGCGTTGATCGGCCTGTTCAATGTGGCCGGCAGTCTGGTCGCCGGCAAACTGGGCGAACGCGTGCGCATGAAATGGCTGCTATGCGCGATGTATGCCAGCCGCGCGGTGCTGATCGGCCTGTACCTGCTCGCACCGCCCACACCGTTGACGTTCTATCTGTTCGCTGCGGCGCTAGGCTTCACCTGGCTGGCCACGGTGCCGCCGACTGCGGGATTGATCGGCAAGCTGTTCGGCCCGCGCTACATGGGCACCTTGTTCGGCCTGACCTTGCTCTCGCACCAGCTCGGCGGTTTCTTCGGCGCCTGGCTGGGCGGAGTGGTGCTGGAACACAGCGGCGACTACAGCTGGATGTGGTACGGAGACATGGTGCTTGCGGTTGCGGCTGCGCTGATCAACCTGCCGATTCGCGAAGCGGCGCCGCTGCGCACTGTTGCCGCGACATGAGACGCGCGTAGGACAACGCAATCATCTTCGTCATGCTGCGCCCAGCAGCGATCGCACGTGGTTGCCACTGCATGCGTTCGAGTCAACATGCGCGCCAAGAGCCGCTACCAAAACGTAGCGAGCCGTCGTCAGTTTGGTGCGGCGACGCGGAGGAATCGGGATGTATGCGTGGCACACGCCGCAGCGAGCATCAGCTGCGTCCGCCTGGCAGCTGCACACCCGTTTCCCGAGCTGCCCTAGAGCCGCTCGATCCATGCGTACGCTCGCGCATCACGCACACGTCGATCGCTGCATGCGTTGACGCGGCGCACAACAGCTTTTATGCGCGACTCCGCGCGACTCCGTTAGAATAGCAACACGCGCTGTGCAGGCTTGTTGCGCCATCGATGCATTCCTGTGCGGCAAGTCACTTTTTCAGGCAGCACGCCGTTCACTGCGGCGGCATCTGCCGGTTGCTGCGACAAAAGGAAATCGCCATGCCCTCATCCATGCCCCGCTATGCGTTATCGCTGACCATCGCCACCTTGCTTGCGCCAATGGCGCAGGCGCAGACCGCACCGCAAGCCACAACCAAGCAGGACGCCACCACACTGGATGCGGTGATCGTCAGCGGCACCGCGCGCTTCAAGGGATTGGCCAAGCGCGATGCCAGCTTTTCGATCACCACCGCCAGCCCCGAACAGATCCAGCAAGCGGTGCCGCAGAGCACTGCCGACCTGTTGAAGATCGTACCGGGCGTGTGGGCCGAACCCAGCGGCGGCGGCACCGGTGCCAACATCTTCGTGCGCGGCATGCCTTCCGAAGGCGACGCGCCGTTTGTGACCATGCAGCTGGATGGCTCACCGCTGTTTCCACCGCCGACCCTGTCGTTTCTGGAGAACTCCACGCTGTTCCGCGTCGACGACACCGTCGAGCGCATGGAAGTGTTGCGTGGTGGCTCCAGCCCGATCTTTTCCAACGGCCAGCCCGGGCTGACGGTCAACTTCATTCAAAAAAAAGGCCAGGACGAGCCGGAGGGCAGCGTGCGCCTGACCGGCGGCAACAATGATTTGCGCCGGATCGATCTGTTCAACAGCGGGCCGATGGGCAATGGCTGGTACTACAGCGTGGGCGGTTTCTTCCGCGAAACCGATGGCGTGCGCGACCCGCAGTTTTCTGCCGACAAGGGCGGCCAGTTCAGCGCCACCTTGAGCAAGCGCTGGGACAGCGGCGAGCTGTCGTTCTATGCGCGGCATACCGACGACAACAATGCCTTCTACACCGCCATTCCGCTGCTCTCGCGCAATAACGGCAATGACTTGTCCAGCTTCCCCGGCTTGAATGCGCAGACCGGCACCTTGCTCGGTCGCGATTTCCGCAACGTGGACCTGCTGGTCGGGCCGAACGGTGAGACCGTGCAACGCGACCTGGCCGATGGGCGCGGCGTCAACATCGATGTGTTCGGCGGCGAACTCAACTGGGAAATCGGCGACTGGACCATTGCCGACCGCTTCAACGTGATGAGCGGCAGCGCGCCGACCTATGCATTGTTCACCGGCGATGCGCCGCTGCGGTTGAGCGATTTCATTGCCGGCTACCGCAGCAGCGGTAGCGCGACGTATACCAATGGCGGCGGCGCAGTGGACCCGAATCAACAGGTGCTCGAAGCCGGCTGGTGGTCGGTGGACAAGCGTCTGAATTCCTTCACCAACGATCTGCGCTTGAGCCGTGAGTTGTTTGCCGGCAATACCTTGACCGTGGGCGCTTACTACGCCAAGTATTCCTCGGCCGATACCTGGTACCTGGGCAACACCATGTTGCTCACCGCACAGAACAACGCACGGCGCATCGACGTGGCATTGGACGATGGACGCCAGGCCACGCGTCAGGGCTTCACCAGCACCGCGTTCTTGAATCTGCGCGCCAACTACGACGGCGAAAACATCGCCGCCTTCGTGGCCGACGAGTGGGAACTCAACGATCGGCTACGCCTGGACCTGGGCGCACGCTACGAGCGCCAGAGCGTGACCGGCAATGTGCACGACACCAGCACGGTGGACCTGGATGGCAACCCCGCCACCTTGTACGACAACGCCACCTCGCTGGCCTTGGCGACCACACGTCGCATCGATCAGGACGACGAGGCGTTCTCGTGGACGGCCGGCTTGAACTTCAAACTCAATGACAGCAACAGCCTGTTCGCACGCGTCAACTCGGGTGTGAAGTTTCCCGGCTTCGATAACCTGCGCGATGGTCAGAACCGCGTGCAGGAAGTGGACCAGTACGAGCTTGGCCTCAAGTCCGGTGCCAGCGCCTACGACCTGTATCTCACCGCGTTCTACAACACGTTCAAGAATTCGCCGTTCCAGGCATTCCTGGCCAATGGCGCCAACTTCACCGCCGTTGGCGATTCGCGTGCGCGCGGCCTGGAGGTGGAAGGCGCGATCCGCCCGTTCGGCGGCTTCGAGCTGGCTGGCACCGGGGTATGGCTGGATGCGAAATACCGCAACTATCGCGAGTTCACCGGCAACCAGGTGATGCGCCAACCCAAGCGGCAGTTCCGGCTCACGCCGAGCTATTACTGGATGCTGCCGTTCGGCGATCTCAAGGTATTTGCCACGTACTCCTACATCGGCGATCGCTTTGCCGATCTGGCCAACAGCCAGCGCCTGCCTTCCTACGACATGGTCGATATCGGCGCCAATCTGCACGTGGGCGAGCATTGGGAAGTGACCGCCAGCGGCAGCAACGTCACCGATACGCTGGGGCTCACCGAAGGCAACGTGCGCGTGCCGGGTGCGGCGACCGGCGGTGTGTTCATGGGCCGGCCGATCGCCGGGCGGCAGTACCAGATGTCGGTAGCGTATCGCTGGTAATCAAGGCAGGGGAGCTCCCGTGCGCATTCCGGGGCTGCCGCGTGGTCTACGCATGGACGCCCCGCGGCGCCTTCGGAACACCGATGCGGCAACGCAGGCGCTGCACGTGCCTGCGTCCTGCCCACCTTTCAGCCGTCGCGTATTGGCGACCATCCCCGACCGCTGCGCGTATCGCGCCCGGCGCAAGCTGCTCGCCATGCGAAGAAATCCCGCGCATCACGATTGTTTGTGTATATCGCGATCGCATGAAGCGGCGAACAAAGACCCAATTTCGGCCCTGCGCACTTCGTAGTGAATGCGCGATCCGACAGGACCGACACAAAGTGCGCAATCGGTCACGCGCAATGCGTTGTTTGCTCGCCTTGCGCACCCGGGTCGACCCACTTTTAATCAAGGCGCTGCCGGTGCCTGCGCATCGCCAGCGTCGGCTGCGCAACTGTGCACAGGGGAGCCGATCAACGACCTGTCGCATCCATCATTTGGCACGCGGATGCGCTCTTCCGGCTCTTTCGGGACACGTGGACATGACGCCTGTTGCTGCCTCCTTGGATTCACCTTCTTTCAGAAAACGCCGCAGGATGCCCCGCGTGCATCCAGCAGATCCGGCGTCGCATAGGCGCGACTGATCTTCCCCCCGCGGCAAACCCCGCAATCGCATGACACCGACACCGGCTCCATCGCCTTGGGCCTGACGGCCATCACCTGCGCGATGGAGCATCAGCTGACCGGTTCCCGATCGGCCGGGCGTGTATCTGTGCCACTTCGACTATGCCACCCCCAACTGGAGTCAATCGGAATGAAATTACTTCGCAGGCGATACCTCGCATCGACGATCGGAGCGCTGGTGATTGCAACGTCCCCCCTGCTGGCCACCGCCGCACAGCCGGCAAGCCCTGCAAGTGCCGGAGACGCCAAAGGCGATCCATTGCTGCGTTATCAATGGCACATCTCCAATCAGGGCCAGCAAGTGATCGGCGACAGCCGTCCGGTGGCCGGCGTCGATATGGATGTGGACATCCTGCATGCATTGGGGATTCGCGGCCGTGGGGTGCGTGTCGGCGTGGTCGACGACGGGCTGGAGCTGCGACACGAAGATCTGGCCGACAACATCATCCCCAACGGCTCGCATAACTTCGGCGACGGATCGCACGACACGACGCCGACCGATCCGGATAACGGCCACGGCACCTCGGTAGCGGGCATCATCGCGGCCGTTGGCTGGAATGGGCGCGGCGGGCGCGGCGTTGCACCCGAGGCCTTGCTGGCCGGATTCGACTTCCTGGGCCGGGCATCGTCCACCAGCGACGCCAGCGTCCGATATGCGTGGGGCGATGGGCCGGAGGCACGCACCATCGATGTATTCAATAATAGTTGGGGGTCGGCACAGCCCTTCTACCTCGACTTTCCGGTGGAGGAGCAGCAGTCCTGGGAAGCGCTGATGCGCTCGACACGCGGCGGACTCGGTGGCGTGTACGTCAAGTCTGCGGGCAACGGCTTCAGGCGCTTTCTGGCACGCGATACAGATGGAAAAGTGGTCAATGTCTGCAGCGAACTTTCGCGCACTTTGAATGTCGGCTGCGTGCTGGCAAATGTCGATCCGTGGAGTGGTCTCCCCGGCACGATCGTCGTCGCCAGCGTGGATGCCACGGGCAAGCGGGCCTCCTATTCGTCGTCTGGTTCCGCGGTGTGGATTTCCGGCCTGGGTGGAGAGTTCGGATACCAGCGCAAGTTCTATCACAATTCGGGCAAGAGCTTTGCCCCTGATGCCGCGCCCTTCGCCTACGACCCGGCCATCGTCACCACCGATCTCAGCGGCTGCAGCGCCGGCGATAACGTGGACGGCGCAGAAGTCGAAAACGCGCTAGCCGGCAGTGCGTCCAAGATCGATGCATCCTGCAACTACAACGCGCTGATGAACGGCACATCTGCGGCCGCGCCCACCGTCTCCGGTGTTGCGGCGCTCATCCTCAGCGCCAACCCCAGCCTGAGCGCGCGCGATGTCAAATACATCCTGGCCAAGACCGCGCGCCAGGTGGATCCCTGGCAGCCTGCTGCGGTCTACCAGGGCAGCGTGATCGACCCGGGTTGGATCACCAATGCGGCCGGGCACCATTTCAGCAACTGGTACGGCTTTGGATTGGCCGACGGCGCCGCTGCAGTCTATGAGGCGAGATATTTCAAGCCCCTGCCTGCATTGCGCGATACGCAGTGGGTCAGCGCCAATGCGGCCGCGAGCCAGATCGGCGGGCCCGCGCACCCGGCCAAACAACGCATCCGGATCACCCAGGCAATGAAGGTGGAAGGCGTGCAGTTATCGCTTGCCACATCGCATCGCAACCCCAGCAATCTGCGTGTGGTCCTGGAATCGCCCAGCGGTACGCGCAGCTATGTCCTTACACCGTTTTCGGTGCTGGATGCCGAGGCGTATGCAACAACCGGCTTCTATATCGACCTGACCTCCAGCAATGCGTTCCTGGATGAGAGGGCGCAAGGCGTGTGGATGCTGGAAGTCACCGACATGAGCGAGCCGAAGACCACCGCGGCACTGCAGAACTTCAAACTTCGCATCCTGGGGCACTGACATGAAAACCACGCTTGTTCTTTCCGCATTCCTCGCCTGCTTCGGTGCATGCGGCATCACTCAGGCCGCGCAGTACATGGATGCTCGGGCACTGAGCGCCGCTGCCACCGGCGAACGTTTCAAATCCGGCACGGACACCTACCGCATGCTGCCGGCAACGGTGGTCGCCGACCGGCTTCCGGCCGAGCACGCCGATGGCCCTCCGGCGCCCTCTGCGAACACCCTCAGCAGCACCGTCGCGGCACCGCCCAATGGCAAGGTTGCCGCGCGGATCGGCTCCTACGCGGTGATCCTGGACACGCCGGCCGGCAGTGCGCGCAGCGCTTCCCTGAGTGCAGCTGCATCCAGTACCGAACGGACCATTGCCGCAGCAGTGAACGAACGCAACGGACGTGTGGTCCTGGTGCAGCCGCAGCTGAAACTCACCGGCACCACACCGGCGAACGCGAACTTGCTGGCACGCAACTCGGGGGGAAGCATCGTCTACACCTCGACCGTGGATAACAGCGCGGTGATCGCCTACCCCTCGATCGAAAAGGCGCAACAAGCGCTGGCTCGTCTGCAAGCCAACAGCGGCGGCACGCAGCTGTCGCTGGTGGTCGCGCAATCGGTCATGCAACCGATGTGACCGCAGGCTGGCCGCCGGCGAATGCCTGCGGCCAGCACGGCGTCTTGCACATGCTCCACGGCTCGATTTGGCCTGCCTTCGGATGTACGCATGGCGTTAACAGCCGTTGGTAGCAATGGATGGGCCGAATGCACGCACGCGGCGTTTCGACAGCATCCCATTTCCGATTGGAGATCATCGCAATGCATCTGCTTCGCGGGCGACATCCAGCGCTGTCGATCGGCACGACGCTGATCGGTATTGCCTGTTTTGCTTCGGCACAAGCGGCCCCGCGTGGCGATGCATTTACCGGCGCGGCAGACGATCCACTGGTGCGTTACCAGTGGCACGTCTTGAATCAGGGGCAGGCGGTCATCGGAGACAGCCATCCGGTTGCAGGCGTGGATATGGACGTGGACGTCCTCCACGCGCTGCATATCCGCGGCAAGCACGTCCGCATCGGCGTGGTGGATAGCGGCTTGGAGATCAGGCACGAAGACCTGGCGGCAAATGTAATTCCGAACGGCTCGTACAATTTCATCAATGGTTCGAACGATCCCACGCCCTCGGACCCGGGTTACGCGCACGGCACGAAAATAGCAGGCATCGTCGCTGCAGTCGGTTGGAACGGGCGCGGTGGGCGGGGCATTGCACCCGAAGCCTCGCTTGTGGGGTTTGCATTCGGCGAAGCGTCTTCGATCACAGACGCAGGCCTTCGCTATGCATGGGGAGATGGGCCACAGTCCAGTGTCGTGGACGTTTTCAATTTCTCCTTCGTCAACGTCACCCCGTTCTATCAAGACTTCCCGCTGAAAGACCAGCAATCGTGGGATGCGCTGATGCAGTCAACCCGCGGTGGGCGCGGTGCGATCTATGTCAAATCGGCTGGCAACAGCTTTCTTGACATGCTCGGCCCGGACCAAGACGGAAATATTGTCGATGCTTGCGGCGACGCTGCGCGCGCGAACGGAGTCGGCTGCGGCCTGGCCAATCAAGACACCTTCAATAACCTGTTCGGCACGATCGCCGTCGCGAGCGTGAACGCGGTAGGCAAACGCGCCGCGTATTCTTCGCCTGGGTCGGCGCTATGGATTTCAGGACTTGGCGGGTTGAACGGAGGATACCAGCGAGCGTTCTATCACGGCGCCGCTGAAGATCCGGGAACCGTTACGGCACCCTTCCTCTACGACCCCGCCATTGTCACGACCGATCTGAGCGGATGCGCCGCGGGATCGAACGTGGATCATGACGGCCCGGCCAAGAACGCGCTGGATACCAGCGCCTCGAAGATCGACCCCTTGTGCAATTACACCGCCACGGCCAGCGGCACCTCGGCCGCAGCACCCACCGTGGCAGGAGTTGCTGCACTCATGCTGGGGGTGAACCCGAACTTGAGCGCGCGTGACGTGAAGTACATCCTGGCCACCACCGCACGCCAGATCGATCCCTGACAGCCGCGCGCGGTGTATCAGGGCAGCGTGATCGACCCGGGGTGGATCACCAATGCCGCAGGACACCGCTTCAGCAATTGGTACGGGTTCGGCTTGGCCGATGGCGCGGCAGCCGTCTACAAGGCGATCTACTTTACTCCATTGCCAGCGATGCGCGACACGCAATGGGTTGCGTCTACCCATCCGCCCAGCCAGATCGGCGGGCCGGCACGGCCTGGCACGCTGCGCATCCGCATCACCCAGGCGATGAAGATCGAAGCGGTGCAGTTGTCGTTGCGGTCTGCGCATCGGACGCCGAGCAATCTGCGCGTGGTGCTCATCTCGCCCAGCGGCACCCGCAGCGTGGTGGCCACGCCGTTCTCCACCCTGGACCCGGCGGCCTATGCCAAGACCGGCTTCTACATCGACCTCACCTCCAGCAATGCGTTTCTGGACGAGTCCTCGCTCGGCATCTGGACACTGGAAGTCACCGACATGAGCGACCCCGGCAAGACCTCCGCGCTCAATTCCTTCAGCCTTCGCATCGTGGGGCACTGACATGAAGATCGCGCTTGTAGTTTCCTCGTTGATGGGCTGCAGCGTCGCAAGCGGCGTTATGCATGCCGTGCAATCGGTCGATCCACAAACCCTGCTGGCAGCGGCCACTGGCGCACGCTTCCGCTCCGGAACGGACACGTTCCGCATGTTGCCTACCATGGCCATCGCGCAGAAGACCTCAGCTGTCGATGCCAAGCAGAGATTGCGGCCTGGCAGCGTGGTGCGTGCGGGATCTGCCACGCCGCCACCGGGCGGCAAGGTGGCCGCACGCATCGGCAGCTTCCTGCCGGTGCTTGAACCGCCTGCCGGCACGGCACGCAATCAATCCGCATCGCCCGCGCGCGCACTCGCCGCCGCAGTGAACGAGCGGACCGACCGGGTGCTGCCGGCCAGGCCGCAGATGCAGCTGACCGGCACGACACCTGCCACGGCGACCGCGCTGGCCGGAGAGAGCGGCGGCAACATCGTCTATACCTCCCAGGCGAACGGCAAGGCGGTGATCGCTGATGCCTGGATCGATCAGGCACAACACGCTGCGACCCACCTGCAGGGCCGCAGCGGTCACGCGCAGGCATCGCCGGTGGTGCTGCAAGCGGTCATGCAACCGATGTGAGTTTCCTCGGCGCAGACGAACACCTGCAGCCGTTGCCACCGGCGTGCTGTCACCGGCGCCATCTCCGCAGTTCCCCTTTACCGATGAGACGTCATGATGATTCTTTCTTCGCAGCGCTGTGCGCTGTCGTCTGCACTACTGCTGGCACTGTGTCTGTGTAGCGGTGCTGCCACCGCGGATGAGGTGGTCGCGCAAAACCCAGCACGCACCGCGGCCAGGCCGAAAACGCAAGGCGACGACCCGCTGTTCCGCTACCAATGGCATCTGCTCAATCAAGGCCAGTCGGTGTTCGGCGATGAACGCCCGCTGCCCGGCGTGGACCTGGACGTGGAGATCCTGCACGCGCAGGGCATCCGCGGTGCGGGCGTCAACGTGGCGGTGATCGATAACGGCCTGGAGATTGCGCACCCGGATCTTGTCGACAACATCCTGCCCAACGGTTCGCACAATTTCTTGAACGGCTCCAACGACCCCACGCCGCGTGCGGACGACAGCGATGGCGACCATGGCACCGCTGTGGCAGGCATCATCGCTGCGCGGGGTTGGAACGGCATTGGTGGGCGCGGGGTTGCTCCGGAAGCGAAGCTGGCCGGCTTCAACGCCAGCGACACGCCTGATGGCGGTACCCAGTACGTCAACAACCGTTACTCCTGGGGCGATGGGCCGGAAGCCCGGGTCATGGATGTCTACAACAACAGCTTCGGGGTCTCGGCCGCCTACTATCAATACAGCGACCTCGACGAACAACGCTCCCTGGAGAAGCTGATGCGGGCCCAGCGCGGCGGCAAGGGCGGCATTTACGTCAAATCGTCGGGCAACTCGTTCAATACGCTGATCGATACGCTGATCGATACGGATGCACAGGGCAAACTGTTCGATCGTTGCAGCGACCAGACCCGGCAGCTTGGCGTTGCCTGCAGCAGTGCCAACATCGACAACATCAACAGCCTGACGACCATGATCGTGGTCGGTGCAGTCAACGCCAACGGGGTGCGTGCCAGTTACTCATCTCCCGGGTCTTCCTTGTGGGTGTCCGGGCTCTCTGGCGAGTTTGGCTTCCAGCGTCGCTTCGACCCGCATCCGGAGACCTTCAAGGAGCTGTACGGCATCCTCCATGCGGAGGGCCCGCAGCCATTTTTCTCGCCTGCGATCGTCACCACCGATTTGAGCGGCTGCGCCGCCGGGAACAATCAAGACCGCGCGCGCGCGATGCAGAATGCGCTGGATACCAGCAAGTCCAAGATCGATGCATCGTGCAATTACACCGCACGCATGAACGGCACCTCGGCCTCGGCACCCACCGTCGCCGGCGTTGCCGCCCTGATGCTGAGCGCCAATCCGCAACTGACGCTGCGCGACGTCAAGTACCTCCTGGCGACCACCGCGGTGCAGGTCGATCCACAACAACCCAAGGTGCTCTACAACGGCAGTGTGATCGAGCCTGGCTGGATCACCAACGCGGCCGGCCACCGTTTCAGCAACTGGTACGGATTCGGCCTGGTGGACGCGGCAGCAGCAGTGGAACGCGCCGTGCATTTCACCTCGCTGCCGGCGATGCAAGACACCGAGTGGATGGCCTACGACGGCAAAAGCAGCACCATCGGCGGTGCCGGCTCACCCGCACGATTGGCGATCGACATCAGCCAATCCTTCAAGGTGGAAGGCGTGCAGCTGTACTTCTTGGGTACGCACAAGGACCCGCGCAACCTGCGCGTGGTGCTGGTGTCGCCCAGCGGCACCCATAGCACCGTGATGACGCCATTTTCCACGCTCGACAAGAGCGACGAAGGGATCGTGGTGTTCCTGACCTCAAGCAATGCCTTCCTGGACGAGCCCTCGGCTGGGCGCTGGACCCTGGAGGTGGCCGACATGCTCGCCGACAACGGCAGTGAACAATTGAAGGAATTCGAAATGCGCGTGGTGGGCCACTGATATGAAAACATCTCTGATTGCCCTACTCGGTCTTGTTGCAGCCAGCGTTTGCGCTCCCGCATCGGCACAAGTCAACGACAGCGTACGCCTGCGCGCTGCGGCGACCGGGCAAACCATTGTGGTGGGCCGTGCCCATTTCCGCTTGATTCCTGGGGCGGTGGTACGGGTCGCCGACGCGGCGCGCGCCAGTGCAAACACGCAGTCGCTGCAGAGCACGCAAACCCGCGCGGATACGCCCGTTGCACGCTTCGATCGCTACGCGGTCTATCTCGACAGCATGCCCCCCGCACGCAGGACGCTGAGCGCCACAGATGCAGAACAACCGGCAACCATCGCAGCAGCGCTGGAAACGCGCAGCGGCCAGCTGGCATTGCTGGGCGCTGCGATCAAGTTGTTCGACACCACGCCTGCCATCGCGCGCGCCTTGGCAACGCGCACAGGCGGCAAGTTGATCTATGCCTCGGCCATCGATGGCAGCGCGATGATCGGCTACGACTCGGTCGCAGCGGCCTTGGACAACTGCGCACAATTGCAGGGCAGCAAGGGCGTAGGCGCGATCAAGCCCGAGGTGATTCCACGCGCGGCACGGCCGTTGTGACGCGGCTACGGTGACGCGGCCACGGTGATGCACGCCACGCTGTCGCCAACCGGCCGCAGCGTGGCGCGATGGCGCAGCCCGTGTTACACCGGTAGCGGGCTGCGTTCGGCAAAGTGGCCGCGCCAGTACGGGTAATACGGATACGGCGGCTCCACCGCGCTGACCGCATCCAGGCGCGTGCGCTGCTCGGGCGTGAGTTGCCAACCCACCGCACCCAGGTTTTGCCGCAGCTGGGCTTCGTCGCGCGCACCGATCAGCACCGTGCTCACGGTGGGCCGTTGCAGCAGCCAGTTGATGGCGATCTGCGGCACGCTGCGGCCGGTGTCTGCGGCAATGCCGTCGAGCACATCGACGATATCGAACAGGCGCGCATCGTCGATGGCCGGGCCGGCGGCGGCGGTGGCATGCAGGCGGCTGTTGTCCGGCAGCGGTTGGCCGCGACGTAGTTTGCCGGTCAGCCGGCCCCAGCCGAGCGGGCTCCACACCACCGCGCCCACGCCCTGGTCGATGCCGAGCGGCATCAGCTCCCATTCGTAGTCGCGCCCGGCCAGCGAGTAATAGGTCTGGTTGGCAACAAAGCGGCTCCAGCCCTGTGCGTCGGCCACGGCCAACGACTTCATCAACTGCCAACCGGCGTAATTGGAGGCGCCCAGATACCGCACCTTGCCGGCGCGCACCAACTCATCGAGCGTGGACAGGGTTTCTTCCACCGGCGTCATCGCATCGAATGCATGCAGTTGCAGCAGGTCGATATAGTCGGTGCGCAAACGGCGCAGCGACGCATCCACCGCACGCAGTAGGCGAAAGCGCGATGCACCGGCATCGTTTGGCCCATCGCCCAGGCGCAGACCGGTTTTGGTCGAAACAATCACCTGATCGCGGCGGCCCTGCAGCGCCTGGCCAAGGATCTGCTCAGAGGCACCGTCGGAATACACATCGGCGGTGTCGAACAGGTTCACGCCCGCTTCCAGGCACAGATCGATCATGCGCCGCGCCTGCGCCGCATCGGTATCGCCCCAGGCAGAAAACAGCGGCCCCTTGCCGCCAAACGTGCCGGCGCCCAGACCGAGCACCGGCACCTTGAAGCCGGAACGGCCGAGAAAACGTGTCTCCATCGCAATGCTCCTTGAAACCGAAAGAAAATCCGCGCGCAATGCCGGTCGATCCGACACCCCACAACGCCAGGCACGACGCTCTGCTCACCGATCACACGCGCCGATCGCGCACGCCTGCCGGTTGCGCGGTCTGCGCGCCACGCCTGAAGAATCGAATCAACCCGCCTGCGCGCATGCGTCCGGCGCCGCAGCACTGCGGCGTTGCAGCTGCACGCTCCACAACGCGATGCCCAGGCCGACTGCGCTCAACAGCGCCGCGACCCACGGGGTAGCGACCAGACCGGCGTGCGTGGCGATCGCCACACCGCCCAGCCAGGCGCCCAGCGCATTGCCGAGGTTGAACGCGGCGATATTGAGACTGGAGGCCAGGTTCTGGCCGGCACCGCGTGCATGTTCGAGCACACGCAATTGCAGCGGCGCCACGGTAGCGAAGGCCGCCACGCCCAGCAGCCCGACAACCACCACCATTGCGGTCTTGTTGTGCAGGGCCAGACCCATCGCCGCGAGCACCGCCACCAGCGCGGCCAGCGTGCCCAGCAAGGCGGCAGTGGCGCGCCGGTCGGCCAGGCGCCCGCCCAGCAGATTGCCCACGATCATGCCGACACCGAAGACCAGCAAGACCGGCGACACTGCCGCCTGCGCAAACCCGGTCACCTGCACCAGCAGCGGCTGGATGTAGGTGAATACCGCGAACACGCCGGCATAGCCCAGCACGGTCATCGCCAGCGCCAGCAACACCTGCCCGCGCCGCAACACCGCCACTTCCTGCCGCCATGACACCGGCGCGGCCGCGCCTGCGGCGGCCGGCACCCACAGCGCCAGCGCAGCCGTGGCCAGCACCCCGATCACCGTCACCGCCCAGAAGGTGGCCCGCCAGCCCAGTTGCAGGCCCAGCCATGCACCGGCCGGCACGCCCAGCAGGGTCGCCACGGTAAGGCCGGCAAACATCAAGGAGATGGCCGAGGCACGCCGCTCGGGCGGCACCAGGGAGGTGGCCACCACCGCGCCGACGCCGAAGAACGTGCCATGCGCCAGCGAGGTCAGCACTCGCGCGACCATCAGGCTGGCGTAATCCGGCGCCAGGGCACAGGCGAGATTGCCCAGGGTGAAGACGATCATCAGGCTCACCAGCACGGCTTTGCGCGGCCAGCGGGCGCTGAGCAACGTCAGCACCGGCGCGCCGATGCTCACGCCCAGCGCATAGCCGCTGATCAACAGGCCGGCCGCGGTGAGCGAGACGCCCAGGTCGGTGGCGACCTGCTGCAACAGGCCCATGATGACGAATTCGGTTGTTCCGATGCCAAAGGCACCGATGGTCAACGCCAGAAGGGCTGGCGGCAGACGGGACGCAACAGCTGAGGACATGACAGAAACCCTGGAGGACTGCGCACAGCCTGCGCCGCGCGATCCTCTTCAAGAAGCCTTGTTATGCTGATTCACTTTCAATGCCACGTTGACAATGCATGGACCGTCTCGGTGATATCGCGCTGTTCCTGCGCGTGCTGGACCTGGGCTCGATCACCGCCGCCGCCAACACCCTGGACCTGTCGGTGGCGGTCGCCAGCCAGCGCCTGAAGCGGCTGGAACGCGACCTCGGCGTGCGCCTGCTGCACCGGACCACCCGCCGTCTGCATCCCACCCCGGAAGGGCAGCAACTGGCCGCACGCGGCCGGGTGCTGGTGGACGACCTGGAAGCGCTGGCCGACGACCTGCGCGAGAGCGCCCACGATGTCGGCGGTACCTTGCGGGTCACGCTGTCGGCCTCGTTCGGGCGTCAGTACATCTCCCCGCTGCTGCCCGCCTTCCAGGCCCGCCACCCGCGCCTGCGCATCAGCGCGCATCTGAGCGACGATTTGGTGGACCTGATCCAGCAGGGCTTCGACCTGGCCATTCGCATCGGCGCGCTGGACGACTCCGGCCTGGTGGCCAGGCGCATCGCCGACAACCGCCGCACGCTCGCCGCCTCGCCTGCGTATCTGCAGCGGCATGGCACACCGCGCACTCCCGAAGAATTGATGCAGCATCCAGGCGTACTGCTGATGGGCCGCACTGGCCGCCAGGACCTGTGGACCCTGCAGACACCGGAGGGCGGCCAGGTACGGGTGCGCATGCAGAGCCGCTTCGAGAGCAACTTCGGCGAACTGGTACGCGATGCGGTGCTCGCCGGGCAAGGCATCGCGATGTATTCGTACTGGCATATCGCCGACGACCTGCGCGCCGGCCGCCTGGTCGAAGTGATGACCGATTATCCGCCTCCCACCTCCAATATCAGCGCCGTGATGCCCGCCCGTCAGCTGCAGCCGCCGCGGGTGCGTGCATTCGTCGAGTTCCTGCTCGAACACTTCGGCCAGACGCCGCCGTGGGAATCGGCCTCTGAGGCATGAGCGCCGCCATGACGGCCTGCGAAAAGATCGTGTGCGTCGTCGTCCTCCAGCGCGGCGATGAGCGACGAGGCCTGATCCGGCGCCCCGCCGCTGCGCGGCCTCTGACCCTTGGCCGCGATGCCGCGCAGCGGCGTGGCGTCAGGCCGCGACGGAATGTTGCGCGCATGCCGCACGCTACTTTTTCTGCCTGCAGACTTAGAGCGGCTAACAAAACCCCTTGAATCTTGCCTCGCCGATGGCAACATGACGGGCATGACACGTCGCAAAGAGATCCCCATTGCGCTGTGGAAGCGCATCGAGCCACTGATTCCGCACGTGAAGCGTTCGCCCAAAGGTGGACGGCCGCGTATCAGTGATCAGCAAGCCCTCAACGGCATCATCTATGTCTTGCGTACGGGCATTCCCTGGGAAGACCTACCCATCGAGCTCGGCTATGGCAGCGGCATGACCTGCTGGCGCCGGTTGCGCGAT
>NZ_MDEE01000040.1 GCF_002939865.1 Xanthomonas dyei | reverse complement strand
AAGGACCAGTGGAGATGGTCGGTGTGCACGGTTGCAAACAAGGCATGGTGTGTTGTTTGGATAACGCCGCGTTTGATCAGCTTCGCAGCGCAACGAGATCAGCAGACAGACTTTCAACAAAGTAACCGAGTGACTTTCTGGTGCGGTGTCCTCGCCGCTTGCGGGACCGTGTGGCGGCATGGATGCCGCCACCGAGCCTCCATTGACGGATGTACGGCGTGTCCCGCGAGCGGTGAGGGCATCGCGCCTTCGACCAACCAGGCGTTTGACTGCATCCCAAAAGTGCAGCCAACAAAACCACTGCGCTCACCGTCAGGCAGGCGCTAACTCCGTTGGTTCGCTGCTCTTAAGAGCAGCGAGCAAAACGTAATGAGCAGTCGTCAGGCAGGTATGGACGGCGCACTCAGAACCGGAATGCACACGTGGTACATGCCGCACCGAGTAACTGCCACGCCCGCCTGGCGGCTGCAAAGTGGTTTTGTTGGCTGCTCTCAGTGCAACTGCAACACCGTGCGCATGTATAGGTCGATCAACGCCGGCTTGTCCGCACGCAGACAGGCCTGCACGTTCGGCGTGCCCGGCACCTCGCGCGTATCGCCTTGCGCATCGATATCCAGATGCAGCGGCGTGGTCGGGCACAGTTCGGGGCGCAGCAACCAGGCCACCGGCACGGCATCGAACAAGGTCGGCGTTGCGCTCGCCCAGGGCTGGTCGGTGTTGCGCCATTGGTAGTAGAGCTGGGTGAGCGCGTCGGTCAGGCCATCGCCGTGCGCAAACAGCGCGATACGCTCGGGTTCTTCCAGGGTGATCTGGGTGGCATCCAGCGGCAGCAGGACGATTGGCACACCGGCCGCGAACACGCGCTGCGCGGCCGCCACATCGGACACGATGTTGTACTCGGCGGCCGGCGCGCTGGCCGGGCGATACGCGGACTTACCGTAGCCCACCCGCACCGACCCGCCCATCGCCACGATGCGCTTGAGCTTGGCAAAGCCCGCCGGGTCGCGTTGCTGCGCCAGTGCGGCATCGGTCATGGGGCCCAGCACCAGCAAGGTCACCTCACCCGGGTGGCGCTGCGCCTGCTGCAGGATCATCGTCGCCGCATCGGGCAAGCCGCTCGGCAGCTGCCCTTTCGCAGCCCAGCGCGCCTGACTGAAGGCGATCGTGCTGGTGGTGCGCTTGCCCATCGCCAACGGGATGTCGCTGCGCCCGGCCTGCTGCAACAAACGCTGCAACAGCTGTACACGCAGCGTGGTATCCCCCCACGCCGATGCAATGCCCAGCACCTGCACCTGTGGGCGACGCAACAGCAGTGCCAGCGCGAACGCATCGTCGATGTCGTCGCCGATATCGGTGGACACCACCACCATGTCGGCAGGCGCAGCTGCGCCCTGCACCGCCGCCGCGGGCGCCTGCGCCCACGCGGCGGCGCAGAGGCACCACATCGCCAGCATGCTCCAGGTGCGTTGCCATCTGTGTTGCATCTGTTCTCTCCTCCCGCAAAAAAAAAACCGCCGGCATGCTGGCCGGCGGTTCGCGTTCTACCGTACAACGGTGCCGATCAGAAGTTGGCGCGGAACTGGGCGCCAACGATGCGCGGGTCGTTGATGAAGCCGGTGAGGTTGTTGAAATCGATCGCACCGGTCACGCGGATCTGGTTGGTGCAGTTGCGGCAGAACACCGACAGCTCGTACGCACCGGCGCCCCAGTTGTAACCAATCTTGGCGCCGCCTTCGACCAGCGGCTGGCCGGTGAATTCCTTGGAGTCGTACAGGAAGAAATTCACTTCGCTGCGGTAGGACCAGTCGGTGTAGAAGAACAGCTCGCCATCGTTGCCCATCGGGATGCCGTAACGCAGCGTGGCGTTGGCCATCCACTTGGACGCCTGCGGCAGATCGTTACCGTCGATCAGCGCGCGGCCGGCCGCATTGAGCGGGTCGGTCACGGTGCAGGTGCGGCACACGCCCACCGACAGGTTCGGGTCGTCGATACGGGTCCAGTTGTAGGCGCCACCGGCGGTGACGCGCAGGTTCTGGGTGATCAACGCTTCGAAATCGAACTCGGCGCCGCGTGCCTTGGTCTTGTCGGCGTTGAGCAGACGCACATCGTTGGAGGCGCCGCCCACCGCAGTGAGCTGCTGGTTCTTGACCCGGAAATCGTAGATGTCAAAGCTCAGGCGCGCGCGGTTGTCGAACAGATCCGACTTGATGCCGATCTCGAACGAATCCACCGTCTCCGGCTCGGCCACGGTCAGCGGCGCGGTGCCCGAGGGCACGCCGAAGCTGGCGCCGCGGAAGCCACGTGCGGCACGTGCATACACGTTGACGTCGTCGTTGATGGAGAACGTCGCGGCCAGATCGCCGGTGACCTTGGAGTTGTCGGTTTCGCCGCTGGACGGCTCGACCAGCGTGACGCGGTCCAGCGCCAGCACGTCGAAGGTCTTCTTGTCGTAGGTGTAGCGGATACCGGCGCGCAGGTTCAGGCGATCGGTGGCCGCGTAGTTCAACGAACCGAACGCTGCCCACGAAGTGTTGCGCTGGCGGGTCAGCTGGTAGCTGGCCAGATCGCCGCCACTGAAGGTGTTGTAGGTGTAGTTTTCGCCTTCCACATCGTCGTGGAAGTAGTACAGGCCGGCCTGCCAGTTGAGCGGGCCTTCGTACTGCGATTCGGCACGCAGTTCCTGGCTGTACTGGTCCAGGCTCTTGATGCCACCGGCGGTTTCCACCGGGAACGGAATCGCGCCCGGGCCGGACGGCGGTGCGAACACCGCGCCGAAGCCGCCGTCGATGTCGCCACGGCTGTAGTACTTGCCGATGCCTTCATAGGCGGTAATCGAGTGCAGCGCGATGTCGCCCAGGTCCCAGGTCAGATTGGCGCTGCCGCCATAGGTCTGCAGTTCCTGGGTGTTGGCGCCGTCGATGAAAGATTTTTCGGCGTCGAAGCCATCCACCAGCTGGTTGGTGCCGGGCTGGATGATATTGGCGCGGAACAGGCGCGCGGTGCCGTCCAGATGGCGCGCGTGCGCGTTGAACAATGCGCTGAAATCGTCGCTGGCCTGGTACAGCAACTGCAGGCGCACCGCCGAGTCGGTATAGCCTTCCAGATCGCGGCCGTCGCGGTTCTCCACCCAGTCGTCGCGGCGCTGGCCCAGGGTGGACAGACGCGCCGCCCAATGCTCGCCCATCGCGATGCTCAGGCCGCTTTCCAGCGTCATGGTGCCGTAGGTGCCATAGGACAGGCTGGCGTAGCCGTCGTTGGAGCCGATGGTCGGCTTGACCGAGTTGAACTTGACCACGCCGGCCGGCGTATTGCGGCCGAACAAGGTGCCCTGCGGGCCACGCAATACTTCCAGGCCTTCCAGATCGAAGATCGGGAAGCCCTTCAGGAAGGCGTTTTCCTGTACCACGTCGTCATAGATCAACGACACCGGCTGCGAGGCGTAGGTATTGAAGTCGGTGTTGCCGTAGCCGCGGATGTACACGCGCGGGAACACACGGCCGTTGGACGATTCGATGTTCAGGCTGGGCGCCTTGCCGGCCAGCACGCGGATGTCCGAGCCGCTGGTGGAAATGGCGTCCAGAAATTCCGGGCGCAACACGCTGGCGGACACCGGCACATCCTTGGAGTCTTCCGAGCGACGCTCGACCGTAACCTTGACCGCATCCAGACGCACGACACCGTCGTCGCCAGAGGCCTGCTGCGCAGCAGCGTGGAACGGAAGAAGCGAAACGACGGCAACGGCAAGCGCGCTGATCTTGAGCGACCGGCTGGCTGACATGGGAAGACTCCGAATTCGGTTGGCGGAGCGGCCTGATTTCCATGCCGCGTTGCAACAGAATTAACACGAATTACACAAATATGGCAGAGCGCGTGCGAAAAAGTTTTCTAAATTCGCAAGAGCGTTCTAATTAATGCAACAGAGGCGTGCAATTTGTGCGCTGGAACGTTGCGTGTCTCAGCAGGCAGTGCTCAGCAAATCGGGCGCAGCAACAGGCTTGGCTGCACTGGACCCAGCGATGGCACAGGTCGCGGCGCATGCGCGAGCCCCAGGAAGCCCCATACGACGACTGCCCCCAATACCGATTGACGAGCGCGTAGACAAGCCGCAATGGACCGCCGGCAGGTTTTTAAAGCGGCGTGGATGCGCCCACTCCGCCCGCTACCGGAGACATCCACCCACGTGCATCCGTGTTCCGTTCACTCGACGTTGGCAACATCACCAGGCACGCGCACCCAACCTTCCATCAGCACGCGCGCACTGCGGCTCATCAGCGCCTTGGTCACCTGCCACTGCCCGTCCACCAGCGTCGCCTCCGCACCGACACGCAAGGTGCCGGACGGATGGCCGAAACGCACCGCCGAGCGCGTCGCGCCGCCTGCGGCCAGATTGACCAGGGTGCCGGGCACCGCCGCTGCGGTCCCGATGGCGACGGCGGCGGTACCCATCATCGCGTGGTGCAACTTGCCCATCGACATCGCACGCACCAGCAGATCGATCTCGCCAGCAAGCACCGGCTTGCCGCTGGAGGCGGTGTAGTCGGCCGGCGGCGCAACGAAGGCGACCTTGGGGGTGTGCTGGCGCGTGGCGGCGTCGTCGATGTTGGCAATCAACCCCATCCGCACCGCGCCATGTGCGCGCAGTGTTTCGAACATGGCCAGCGCACGCGGATCGCCATTGATTGCGTCCTGCAATTCGGTGCCGGTGTAACCCAGGTCATGCGCGTTGACAAAAATGGTCGGGATGCCGGCATTGATCAGCGTGGCGGCGATCGTGCCCAGGCCGGGAATCTCCAGCTGATCGATCAGCTTGCCGGTGGGAAACATCGCGCCGCCCTCGCCCTCGGCCGCATCGGCGGGGTCGAGAAATTCCAGCTGCACTTCGGCGGCGGGAAAGGTCACCCCATCCAGCTCGAAGTCGCCGGTTTCCTGCACCTGTCCGTCGCTCATCGGCACGTGCGCCACGATGGTCTTGCCGATATTGGCCTGCCATATACGCACCGTCGCCACACCATCGTGCGGCACCCGCGCCGCATCGACCAGGCCATTGGCGATCGCAAACGGCCCCACCGCCGCCGACAAATTGCCGCAGTTGCCGCTCCAATCCACGAACGCGCTGTCGATGGACACCTGCCCGAACAGATAGTCCACATCGTGTCCGTCGCGCGTACTGGCAGAGACGATCACGCTCTTGCTGGTACTGGACGTGGCCCCGCCCATGCCATCGATCTGCTTGGCATACGGATCGGGGCTGCCGATCACCCGCAGCAACAACGCATCGCGCGCCGGCCCCGGCTGTTGTGCGGCAACCGGCAGATCCTGCAGGCGGAAAAACACGCCCTTGCTGGTGCCACCGCGCAGGTAGGTGGCGGGGATGCGGAGTTGGGGGAGATAGATCATGGGAGGGCCGGGATTGGGGATTGGAGAACGGGATTGGGTGGCAGAACCACGGCAAGGGCCATAGACGCTAGTGCGGTTGCGGTGCTGATGTCGCCTTCAACTCATCTCGATTCCCGACTCCCGATTCCCGGCTCTCAAGAAAATCCTGCGCAAACCGCTGCAACACGCCGCCGGCTTCATAGATCGCCACTTCTTCCGCAGTATCCAGACGGCAGGTCACCGGCACCTGCAGCTGCTCGGCGTTGCGGCGATGGATCGATAACGTCAGCGTTGCGCCTGGCGTGCGCTCGCCCATCACGTCGAATGTTTCGCTGCCGTCGATACCTAGTGTCTTGCGATCGGTCCCCGGCTTGAATTCCAGCGGCAATACGCCCATACCGATCAGGTTGGTGCGGTGGATCCGCTCGAAGCCTTCGGCCACGATCGCTTCCACGCCCGCCAGCCGTACGCCCTTGGCCGCCCAGTCGCGCGACGAGCCCTGCCCGTAATCGGCGCCGGCAATGATGACCAACGGCTGCTTGCGCGTCATATAGGTTTCGATCGCCTCCCACATGCGCACGACCTGCCCGTCCGGCTCCAGCCGTGCCAGCGAACCGGCGGTGACCTGCCCATCCACCACGGCCATTTCGTTGACCAACTTCGGGTTGGCGAAGGTGGCGCGTTGCGCGGTGAGGTGGTCGCCGCGATGGGTGGCGTAAGAATTGAAGTCTTCTTCCGGCACGCCCATCTGCGCCAGGTATTCGCCGGCCGCACTGCTGGCCATGATGGCGTTGGAGGGAGACAGGTGCTCGGTGGTGATGTTGTCGCCCAGCACCGCCAGCGCGCGCATGCCATGCAGCGTGCGTATACCGGCCAGTGCGCCCTCCCAATACGGCGGACGGCGAATATAGGTGCTGGTCGGGCGCCAGTCGTACAGCGGGCTCACGCGCGCGCCCTGCCCCACGCTGCGCTTGAACATCGGGTCGTAGACGCTGCGGAAATGCTCCGGCTTGACGCTGCGCGCCACCACCGCATCGATCTCCGCATCGGTCGGCCACAACTCTTTGAGCGTGATCGGCGTGCCATCCGCATCGATGCCGAGCGCATCCTTTTCGATATCGAAGCGCACCGTTCCTGCGATGGCATAGGCGATCACCAGCGGCGGCGATGCCAGAAACGCCTGCTTGGCATACGGATGGATGCGCCCATCGAAATTGCGGTTGCCCGATAACACCGCCGTCGCATACAGGTCGCGGTCGATGATCTCCTGCTGGATCACCGGGTCCAGCGCGCCGCTCATGCCATTGCAGGTGGTGCAGGCAAACGCCACGATGCCGAAGCCCAGCTGCTCCAGCTCGCTCAGCAGGCCTGCCTCTTCCAGATACAGCTGCACCGCCTTGGAGCCGGGCGCCAGCGAACTTTTCACCCACGGTTTGCGGGTCAGGCCGCGCGCATTGGCATTGCGTGCCAGCAGGCCGGCGGCGATGACGTTACGTGGATTGGAGGTGTTGGTGCACGAGGTGATCGCCGCGATGATCACCGCGCCATCGGGCATCTGCCCTGGCACGTCTTCCCATGCAGCGGCGATGCCACGGCTTGCCAGCTCGGTAGTCGCCACCCGCTTGTGCGGGTTGGATGGCCCGGCCATGTTGCGTACCACGCTCGACAGATCGAACTGCAGCACGCGCTCGTACTGCGCGGTGACCAGAGCGTCGGCCCACAAGCCGGTCTGCCGCGCGTAGGTTTCCACCAGCGCAATCTGCGCGTCCTCTCGGCCGGTCAGCCGCAGGTAGTCGATGGTCTGCTGGTCGATGTAGAACATCGCCGCGGTCGCGCCGAATTCGGGCGTCATATTGGAGATGGTGGCGCGGTCGCCGATGGTCAGCGCGCTGGCGCCGGCACCGTAAAACTCCAGGTATGCACCGACCACGCGCTGCTGGCGCAGGAATTCGGTCAAGGCCAGCACGATGTCGGTGGCGGTGATGCCCGGCGCCGGCCGGCCCAACAATTCCACGCCGATGATGTCGGGCAACCGCATCCACGACGCGCGCCCCAGCATCACGGTCTCCGCTTCCAGCCCGCCCACACCCACGGCGATCACGCCCAACGCATCCACGTGCGGGGTGTGGCTGTCGGTGCCCACGCAGGTATCCGGAAACGCCACGCCATCCAGTGTGTAGATCACCGGCGACATCTTCTCCAGATTGATCTGATGCATGATCCCGTTGCCCGGCGGAATCACCTCCATGTTCTCGAACGCACGCTTGGTCCATTCGATGAAGTGAAAGCGATCGGCATTGCGGCGATCTTCCACGCTGCGATTCTTGGCAAAGGCCTGCTTGTCGAAGCCGGCGTATTCCACTGCCAGCGAGTGATCGACGATCAACTGCACCGGCACCACCGGATTGACCTGCGCCGGGTCGCCGCCCTGCTCGGCGATGGCATCGCGCAAGCCGGCCAGATCGACCAGCGCGGTCTGCCCCAGGATATCGTGGCAGACCACACGCGCCGGAAACCACGGGAAATCCAGGTCGCGCTTGCGCTCGATCAGCTGCCGCAGGTAGGCCTCCAGCAGTTGCGGCTCGGCGCGCCGCACCAGATTTTCGGCATGCACGCGCGCGGTGTACGGCAACGTTGCATACGCGCCCGGCTGCAACGCATCCACTGCGGCGCGTGCATCGAAATACTCCAACGAGGTGCCCGGCAAGGGCTTACGGTACTGGCTGTTCATGGCTGGCGATATCACAAGGCGGGCGAGGTTTCTTGCGGTTGCGGTACTGCTATTGCGGTGCGGTTGCGGTACTGCAATCGCGTTGCGGTTGCGGTGCTGCTATTGCGTTGCGGTTGCGGCGCTACTGTCCGGCACCGCTGCTACTGCGGTGCGGTTGCGGTGCGGTTGCGGTGCCCTTCTCCCGCAAGCGGGAGAAGGTGCCCGAAGGGCGGATGAGGGCCAGCGCCGCCCACACAGTCAGGCGCGCTGGTCCAACGGCACGAAGACCTGATCTTCCGGCCCGGTGTAATTAGCCGACGGGCGAATGATCTTGCCGTCCACGCGCTGCTCGATGATGTGCGCGCTCCAACCGGCCGTGCGCGCCAGCACGAACAGCGGCGTAAACATCGCCGTCGGCACACCGATCATGTGGTAGCTCACCGCACTGAACCAATCCAGGTTGGGGAACATCTTCTTGATATCCCACATCACCGTTTCCAGGCGCTCGGCGATGTCGTACATCTTGCGGCTGCCCTGCGCATCGGACAGCTCGCGCGCCACGTCCTTGATCACCTTGTTACGCGGGTCGGACACCGTGTACACCGGGTGGCCGAAGCCGATCACCACTTCCTTGCGCTCCACACGTGCCTTGATATCGGCTTCCGCTTCATCCGGGGTGTCGTAGCGCTTCTGTATTTCGAAGGCCACTTCGTTGGCGCCGCCGTGCTTGGGTCCGCGCAGCGCGCCGATGCCACCGGCGATGGCGCTGTACATATCGCTGCCGGTACCGGCAATCACCCGGCATGCGAACGTGGAGGCGTTGAATTCATGCTCGGCATACAGGATCAGGCTGGTGTGCATCGCACGCACCCACGACTCCTTGGGCGCAAACCCGTGCAGCAGATGCAGGAAATGCCCGCCGATCGAATCGTCATCGGTTTCCACTTCGATGCGCTTGCCGTTGTGGCTGTAGTGATACCAATACAGCAGCATCGAGCCCAACGACGCCATCAGCTTGTCGGCGATGTCGCGCGCGCCCGGATGGTTATGGTCGTCCTTTTCCGGCTGCAGGCAGCCCAGCACCGAGACGCCGGTGCGCATCACATCCATCGGGTGCGCCGACGGCGGCAGTTGCTCCAGCGCCGCTTTCACGGCGGCCGGCACGCCACGCAGCGACCGCAACTTGGCCTTGTAACCGCGCAATTCGCCGCTATTGGGCAGCTTGCCGTGCACCAGCAGGTACGCAATTTCCTCGAACTCGCTGGTGGTTGCCAGATCCAGAATGTCGTAACCGCGATAGTGCAGATCGTTGCCGCTGCGCCCCACGGTGCACAGCGCGGTGTTGCCTGCAGCAGTGCCGGACAGGGCAACGGATTTTTTCGGCTTGAAACCGGGAATGGTGGTGTCGTTCATGCGATGAGCTCCCAAGCGGTGGCGTGTTGCGGTGTCACGGAGGAGTGACCAGGTGGACGCAGCAAGCGGCGATCATGCGCCTTTGCGTGCAAACAGTGCATCCAGGCGTTGTTCGTAGTCGTGGTAGCCGATGCGTTCGTAGAGTTCTTCGCGCGTCTGCATGGTTTCCAGAACTGCTTGTTGATGGCCATCGCGCCGGATCGCGGTATACACATCCTCGGCGGCCTTGTTGGCCGCACGAAATGCCGACAGCGGAAACAACTGGATCGCCACACCGGCAGCGGCCAGTTGGTCGCGCGTAAACAGCGGTGTCTTGCCGAACTCGGTGATGTTGGCTAGCACCGGCACGCCCACCGCATCGACAAAGCGCTTGTAGGTGTCCAGGTCGTAGGCGGCCTCGGCAAAGATGCCGTCGGCGCCCGCTTCCACGCAGGCGATGGCGCGCTCGATCGCCGCGTCCACGCCTTCCATCTGGATGGCATCGGTCCGTGCGATCAAAAAGAACGCCGGGTCGGTCTTGGCATCGGCCGCCGCCTTGACCCGGTCCACCATCTCGCCCTGACTGACGATCTCCTTGCCCGGCCGATGCCCGCAGCGCTTGGCGCCGACCTGGTCTTCGATATGGCAACCGGCCGCGCCCGCCTTGATCAGCGATTTGATGGTGCGCTCGATGTTGAACGCGCTCGGCCCGAAGCCGGTGTCCACGTCCACCAGCAGCGGCAACCCGCATACATCGGTAATGCGGCGCACATCGATCAGCACATCTTCCAACGTATTGATGCCCAGATCCGGCAGCCCCAACGAACCCGCCGCCACGCCGCCGCCCGAGAGATAGATGGCCTGATACCCGGCACGCTGGGCCAGCAGCGCATGGTTGGCATTGATCGCACCGATGACCTGCAGCGGCGACTCGGCGGCCAGCGCCGCGCGGAAGCGGGTACCGGCGGAAGAAATGGGCGAGGACGTCATGGCGATTCCTGGGATGGGATGCTGGACAACCCGCAAATGCCATGCCAATCGCAAGCACTTGATTTCACTGACCACCGTCAGCGAATCGTTGCGAATATGCAACGCCTGGCGCAACATGAAACACTTATGGAACACGCCAACGTCGATGCGTAACCCCTCCCCCGCCGACCCGGCAGACACATCGCCGCCGGTGATCTGGACCGTCAGCGTGTCGCGGCTGACCGGCCTGCTTGCCGATGTCATCCCCGAATTCGACCAGCGCGCGCGGATCGAGCAGATCAACCTTGGCTTTGCCGACGCCGTGGACGTCATCGGCCAGCGCCTGCGCCGCGAGCGCTGCGATGTCTTGGTCGCTGGCGGCTCCAACGCCGCCTACCTGCGCAGCCGGCTTGCGCTGCCGCTGGCGCCGATCCAGGCCACCGGCTTCGACCTCATGGAAGCGTTGGCGCGTGCGCGCCGCATCGCACCGCGCATCGGCGTGGTGACCCATGCCAGCGACGTTCCCTCGTTCCACGCCTTCCAGCGCAGCTTCGACCTGGACATCGAACACCGCCGCTTCGTCACTGCCGAGGACGCGCGCGACTGCATTGCCGACCTGCGTGCCGGCGGTATCCAGGTCATCGTGGGTACCGGCATGGCGATCGATTTCGCCGAACAGGCCGGCCTGCCTGGTGTGCTGCTGTATTCGGCAGATTCGGTCCGTCACGCACTGGAAAACGCCATCGCATTAGGCACTGCTTCCAGCCAGGAACGCCCAACCGCCCGCAGCAACGCACGACGGACACGCCGCAGCGACGCGCTGCTCGGCGACGACGCAGCAATGGTGCACGTCCGCGAGCTGGTGCAGCTGTATGCGCCGCACGCGGGCACCGTGTTGATCAGCGGCCAGACCGGGACCGGTAAGGAGTTGGTCGCCCGACAACTGCATGCCGGTAGTCGCCGGCGTGGCCGCTTTGTCGCGATCAATTGCGGCGCCATCACCGAATCGCTGCTGGAAGCGGAATTGTTCGGCTACAGCGATGGAGCTTTCACCGGCGCACGCCGCGGCGGCCACACCGGCCTGATCGAAGCCGCGCAGGAAGGCACGTTGTTTCTCGACGAAATCGGCGAATTGCCGATGCCGCTACAGACGCGCTTGCTGCGCGTACTGGAAGAACGCGAAGTGCTGCGCGTCGGCGCCACCGTGCCAATTGCCGTGGATGTGCGCGTGATAGCAGCAAGCCTGCAGGATCTGCATTCCCTGGTCGAGCAAGGGCGCTTTCGCCGCGACCTGTTCTATCGCTTGAACGCACTACGCATCGCACTGCCGCCGTTACGCCACCGCCCCGACGACATTGCGATGCTGCTGACGCATTACTTTCAGCAACTGGGCAGCATTGCATCGCCATTGTCGCCCGCAGCGCTGCACCGGCTGCAGCAGCATGCATGGCCGGGCAACGTGCGCGAACTACGCAACCTGGTTGAACGCTTATGCATTCACTGGAAGTCACACGCGCACGACCACCTGAGCCTGGAACAACTGCAACGCTGGGCGCCGGAACTGTTCGACGCACACGTCAGCGACCCTGCACCGCATGCGCACACCGAGCTTGCCGCATCGCGCCTGCAACTCACCGCCGCAGCGGTGCGCACGGCACTGGAACGCGCCAACGGCAACCGTACCCTCGCCGCTCAAGCACTCGGCGTTTCGCGCACCACCTTGTGGCGCTGGATGCAGGCACAGGCGATGGCGCCACAGCGTTGAACACCGCACGTTAGCTCGGCTTTCAGCCCAGGTTGGACAGGGGCAACGCCGTACATGATGCCCCGCTGCATGCAGCATGCAGCATGCACGACACGCGGCTGAGCGCGACAATCAGCACGCACGCGTCGATACGGCGATTACTTGATCCGCGTGTACTCGGTATCGCCCGTGCTCAGACGGCCTGTCGCCTCGTCGATCGCATAATTGACCGTACCGCTGCCGCTGGACACCTGCAGCACACCCTTGGTCAGCAGCGCCGGATAATTTCGGGTCCTCACGCCACTACCGAACAGCTCCGGCGTGGTATCGCGAATGATGAAGCTTTCGCCATTGTGCTCGATGCTCAGCACATTCTTCTGCGACTTCACATTGACCCACTTGCCCACGTACTGCTCGCCAACATCGCGCGCGCACCCGGCCAACAGCAACATCGCAACCAGCGCACTTCCAAGCAGCGTCTTCATCGCCACTCCATCTCGATCCGGGGCTTTGCAGGATGGCAAGTCCCTGTCGAGCTCGCAAGGCACCGACCCTAGCGAAAAGTGCTTACGTGCACCGCTTCTCGAAATGCAATGCAGCGTCACTACCAAGTGTGAGACAGCGACCCTGGCACACGGATTCATCACTGGTGCAATCGATTAACCGCAGCGTCCAAGCCATGCAGATGGCCAGTCCTGATCGAACGCGCAAGAAACGCGACATCGCGATGTCTCGCGCCAACGCGAACCACCGCACAACACGCATGCCGCTGAGTGAGTGGCAGTGGCTGCCGAGTGCTGCATAAGAATGAGGACTGCGGCGCTATCGCATCACCCATCCATGCAGTCGCTACGACACTGCGGCAAAGAAAAAAACCGGCTTTCGCCGGTTTTCATCTGACGCTGAATTCATGGTGGGCGGTACAAGGTTCGAACTTGTGACCCTTGCCGTGTGAAGGCAATGCTCTACCGCTGAGCTAACCGCCCGGTGACGCGAGCCGCACATTATAGGGCAGCCGCAGCAATCGTCAACAGCCGCGTTCGCCCCGGTGGATGCCTACTGAAACCGCGGCAGTTTGCAGACGCCGGCTTCCTCTCGTCAGCCGGCGGCGCTGCCCCTCTCGACCCGGCATCACGCACGTTAACTGCCTGGCCGTATCGCAAAGCCGATCACTTGCCTGGCGCCTGATGGCTCATTCCCACCTGGCAGGAGTCTCACCTACACCGCAGTCAGCGCACTGCAATCAGTGGCAGCCCTGCCGCTGCAGTTGTGCGGCGGCCGGCCGCATGCCCAACAACAACCGCATCACATCGTATGCGTCGGCTTGTCCGAGGTGGTCAGGCCGGCCAGCAGGGTTTCGATCTTGTTGCGCACCGCCTCGCCTTCCGGGCCGTCCGGAAACTGCACGCCGATGCCCGCGGCGCGGTTGCCCTGCGCGCCCGCAGGCGTGGTCCAGATCACCTTGCCGGCCACCGGCAGGCGCTCGCTGGAATCGGGCAGGGTCAGCAGCAGGAAAACTTCATCGCCCAGCATGTAGCGCTTGGGCGTGGGCACGAAGATGCCGCCGCCTTTCACGAACGGCATGTACGCGCCGTAGAGCGCCGGCTTGTCTTTCAACGCCAGCGACAAAATGCCTTGGCGTGCATTCATTGCACTCATCGAGTTCCCCTAGAACGTGTCTGGTGCGCTCCATCGCGCCAGGCCAGCAGCAATTCCGTCACTGCCAGGTCGGCGCGGACGGTGGTGCGCAGCAGATCGCGTGTGCGATTGGCGGCGTCGAACCAGGTCGCCAGCTTGTGCAACCGCGATGGATCGGTCAAGCCAGCCGAGGCCTGCGCCAATGCCAGGTCGGCGGCATGCCGCAACCGCTGATCGGCCTGGCCGTCGTTGGTCCAGCGCTGCGCAACATCCACCGCACCGGCGCGGCCGCTGGCGATCTGCTCCAGGTCCTGCGCCACCGCGCGACGCACCGTCAGGCCATCCTCGCGCAACCACTGTGCGGCCAGCCCGGGGTGGCCGCGTGCAGCGTCCAGCGCTTCCTGTGCCGCCCGCTCGCTGACGCCCTGTGCCAGCAACCAGGCCAGCGCTTCATGCGCGGGCGGCAGCTTGAATTCCAGGCGCTGGCAGCGGCTGCGGATGGTGGCCGGCAAACGCGCCGGCTGCGCGCTGATCAGCCACAGGTAGCGGCCTGGCGAAGGCTCTTCCAGGGTCTTGAGCAAGGCATTGCAGGCGGCGCGATTGATCGCATCGGCCGGGTCGACGATCACCACCTGGGCGATGCCGTACTGCGGCGTCAGCGACAGCTTTTGCGACACCTCGCGCACCTGCTCGATGACGATTTCCGTGCGCAGCTTGTCGCCGGTGCGATTGGGAATGAACGAGATCAGCTGCAGATCCGGATGGGTGCCGGCGGCGATCAGCTGCCGCGTGCGCTGCGCCAACGCCGGGTCCGGTGAGCTGGCCAGCACGTGCTCGGCCAGCGCCAGTGCCACGCCGCGCTTGCCCAACCCTTCCGGTCCGCAGATCAGCAACCCGTGTCCGAGCCGGCCAGCATCCAGCGCCGCCACGGTCTGGTCGAAGGCGCGTTGCTGCCAGGGCGAAAACGCGGCGGTCATGGCGTGGGCTCCGGTGGCGGCATGTTCGGCAGGCGGCGACGCTGCAGGTAGCGCGCCACTGCCGCGTTATGTTCGGCCAACGTGGCCGAAAACGCATGCGCGCCGGTGCCGTCGCCAACGGCGACGAAATACAGCGCATCGCCGGGGGCCGGGCGCACTGCAGCCAGCAGCGCCTCGCGGCCGGGCATGGCGATCGGTGTGGGGGTCAGGCCGGTGCGGGTGTAGGTGTTGTACGGGGTATCGGTGGTCAGGTCGCGGCGGCGGATGTTGCCGTCGTAGCTGCTGCCGATGCCGTAGATCACGGTGGGGTCGGTCTGCAACTTCATGCCCAACTGCAGGCGGCGCAGGAACACCCCGGCGATCAACGGCCGCTCGCTGCCCAGCGCGGTTTCCTTTTCGATGATGGACGCCAGGATCAGCGCCTGCTCCGGCGAGGTCAGCGGCACGTTGGCGGCGCGCTGCTCCCAGGCCTGCGCCAGCGCGGTGTCCATTGCTGCGTGGGCGCGCTTGAGCACGTCCAGATCGCTGTCGCCGCGTTGATACAGATAGGTCTCCGGCAGGAAGCGGCCTTCCGGGTGCTGGTTGGCGAAACCCAGCCGCGCCATCAATGCGGCGTCATCCAGCGTGCCGATGGTCTGCTGCAACGGCGTGGCGGTGGCCAGCGCGGCGCGCAGCTGACGGAAATTCCAGCCCTCCACAATGGTGAAGCGGTACTGGATCACCCGGCCCTGGCGCATGCGACCGAGCAGTTCGCGCGGCGACAGGGCCGGCGTCAATGCGTACTCGCCCACCTTGAGTTTGCCGGCCGCATCGACCTGACGTGCCAGCAGCTGCCATTCCAGATCGGTGCCTTGCGCGATGCCGGCCTCGCGCAATTTGCGCAAGGCGACCCTGAGCGAATCGCCCGGCCCGATCACCACGCTGGGCGCCGTGGCGCTCACCGGCGTCTGCGCGAAGTGCAGGTAATGCCGCCATGCCACCAGCGCGGCAATCGCCAGCAGCGCTACGAGCAGCAATGCCGTGCCCAGCACGGCCAGACATCCGCGTTTGCCAGTCACCGCCACACCCACCTCGTCATTGCCCTAGCGCCGCGCAGGATACCGCGCGCCGGTGATGTCCCGTTGAAGCGCTCATGTCGGCTCGATCGCACGCAGCACGCCACGCGCCTTGGCGCGGGTTTCGTCCAGCTCGCGTTGCGGGTCCGAGTCCACCACGATGCCGGCGCCGGTGCGGAAGCGCACCTGCGTTCCAGCCACCTCCGCGGTGCGGATCAGGATGTTCAGATCCATGTCGCCGTCGCGGTTGAGCCAGCCGAACGCGCCGGTGTAGGCGCCGCGCGCGGTCTGTTCGAGCTCGGCGATGATCTGCATGCAGCGCACCTTCGGGCAACCGGTAATCGTGCCACCCGGGAACACGGCTGCGATCACCTCGCCCGGCGTGACCCCGGCGCGCAGACGGCCACGCACGTTGCTGACGATGTGATGCACGTGGGCATAGCTTTCCACCGCCATCAGTTCGTCCACCTCGACCGTGCCGGGCACGCAGATCCGGCCCAGGTCGTTGCGCTCCAGGTCGATCAGCATGACGTGCTCGGCGCGTTCTTTCGGGTGCCCGACCAGCTCGCGGATGCGCGCCGCATCGTCGTCGCCGGCAAAGCGCGCGCGCGTTCCGGCGATCGGGCGGGTCTGCACCGTAGCGCCGTGCACCGACACCAGCCGCTCGGGCGAGGAACTCACCACCGCGCGCCCGGCCGCCACGAACACGCCGGCGAACGGAGCTGGGTTGGCCGAACGCAGCCGGGCGTGCAGCGCCGCCGGATCCACCGCCGCGGCAAAGCGCGCATTCCAGGCGCGCGAGATATTGGCCTGGAACACATCGCCGGCACGCAGGTAATCGAGCACCCGCTGCACCGCATCGGTAAAGCGCTCGGGCGCATCTTCGTCCACCGCAACCGGCCCGACCCAGGCCGGCAACGGCGGCAGCGCGGCGCAGGCGGCAATGTCGTCGTCGATACGATCCAGCAGATCGTCGCGACCAGGTTCGGCCAGCGCGATGCAGCGGCCTTCCACGCGATCGCGCAACACCGCTGCCGGCGCACGCAAGGCGAGCGCGCTCGGAAGGCGGTCGGTCCGCGCAGGCAGCTGCAGGATCGGCTCGACCTGCGCGGCCAATTCGTAGTCCAGCAATACCGCCCAGCCGCCACGAAACGGCAATGCGCTGGTCGCATCGCGCGGCACCCGTTCGGCGTGCCAGGCGGCATCCAGCGCGTCCAAAAAATTGCATTCGAGCGCTTGACCATCGCCATCGCGCGTCACGCCATCCGGATCCAGCCGCAGGCTGGCGCCATCTGCCAGCAACAGCACATCCCAGCGCCCATGCTCGGTACCGGAGGCAGTGGATTCCAGCAACGCCGGGTACCGTTGCGGCGCCAACCGATGCAGCGCCAGCAAGTCGATGTCCGCGTGCAGTGATCGGGTGAGCGTCATCGGTCCGGGGTGGCGTGAGATGCAAAAGCGCGCCGCCTTCTAAAAGGCAGCGCGCGCGATGCGTGGATCAGGATTAGGTCAAGCCAACACTGTCCGGCTGGCCGCACGAACGCAGTGGGCGCGGCGGCCAAGGACTGTTGCGTGGCGCGCCGTGCGAGCGCGCAGACGCGCCGACTCAGATGCGCTTGAACACCAGCGTGCCGTTGGTGCCGCCAAACCCGAAGCCGTTGGACATCACCGCATCCACCTGCACTTCGCGCGCCACGTTCGGCACGTAATCCAGGTCGCAGCCTTCGCTGGCTTCTTCCAGGTTGATCGTCGGCGGGATGATGCCGGTGTGCAGCGCCATCACCGAGAAGATCGCTTCCACACCGCCGGCCGCGCCCAGCAGATGGCCGGTCATCGACTTGGTCGAGCTGACCATGGTCTTGTAGGCGTGGTCGCCCAGCGCGCGCTTCATCGCCAGCGTTTCGGCCAGATCGCCCAGCGGCGTGGAGGTACCGTGCGCGTTGAGGTAACCGATCTGCTCGGGGTTGAGCTTGGCATCGCGCATGGCCGCGACCATGCTGCGCGCCGCGCCTTCGCCGTCTTCGCTGGGGGCGGTCATGTGGAACGCGTCGGAGCTGGCACCGAAGCCGACCAGCTCGGCATAGATGCGCGCACCACGCGCCTTGGCGTGTTCGTACTCTTCCAGCACCAGCACGCCGGCGCCGTCGCCCAGCACGAAGCCGTCGCGCTGCTTGTCCCAGGGACGCGATGCAGCGGTGGGGTCGTCGTTACGGGTGGACATCGCCTTCATCGCGCAGAACCCGCCCACCGAACTCGGCGAGGAACCGCGCTCGGCGCCGCCGGCCAGCATCACGTCGGCGTCGCCGTACTGGATCATGCGCATCGCCGTGCCGATCGAGTGATTGGACGTGGCGCACGCCGATACGGCCGAGAACGTCGGGCCCTTCAGGCCTTTGATCAGGCTGACCTGGCCCGGCAGCATGTTGATGATGGTGCTAGGCACATAGAACGGCGAAATCTTGCGCGCGCCGCCCTCATGGAATTTGATGGTCTGCTCTTCGATACCGAGCAGCCCGCCGATGCCGGAGCCGAGAATGGCACCAGTGCGTTCGGCATTGCTTTCGTCGATGACCAAGCCGGAATCGTCCAGCGCCATGAACGAGGCGCCGACACCGTAGTGGATGAACGAATCCATCTTTTTGACGTCCTTGGCGGACACAAAAAGCGTGGGGTCGAAATTCTTGATTTCGCCAGCGATCTTGGTGGTGAACTGCGAGGCATCGATCTGCGTGATCGGGCCAATGCCTGAGCGCCCGTGGATGATCCCATCCCAGCTGCTGGCCAGATCATTGCCCAGCGGCGACACCATGCCCATGCCGGTAACGACAACACGACGACTCATTGCAGATCTCCTCACCACGGAACGGACGGTGCTTGCGGTTTGCGGGTGACACTTGAAAAACACAGGGCCGCATCAGCGGCCCCATGGAATGTCTGACGCAGTAGCGGCGCAATGCGCGCCACCGCAGTCAGGAACAACGCATCAGCTCTTGACGTGAGCCTTGACGTAGTCGATCGCCTGCTGGACCGAGGTGATCTTCTCGGCCTCTTCGTCCGGGATCTCGCACTCGAACTCTTCTTCCAGCGCCATCACCAGCTCGACGGTGTCCAGCGAGTCGGCACCCAGGTCATCGACGAACGATGCGCTGGTGGTGACTTCCTCTTCCTTGACGCCGAGTTGTTCGACGACGATTTTCTTGACGCGTTCTTCGATGGTGCTCATTGGGGATATCGCTCCAGCTGGAGTAGTGGTGGTACGAAAAAAACGCCATCGCCGCTGCGATGGCCGCGTTGGATAGTGTAGTGGAAGCGCCCGAGCCTTGCATTGCATCACAAGTCCCGGCCGATCAGCCACTTAGCGCCTCCCGGCGGCGCACGCTCACGGCATGTACATGCCACCGTTGACGTGCAGGGTCTCGCCGGTGATATAGCGGGCGGTCGGGCCGGCCAGGAACGCCACCGCGTTGGCGATGTCCTCCGGCGCGCCCAGGTGACCGAGCGCGATCTGCTGCAGCAAGGCGGCCTTGGCCTCCTCCGGCAACGCCTTGGTCATATCGGTATCGATGAAACCGGGCGCCACCACATTCACGGTAATCCCGCGCGAACCGATTTCCTTGGCCAGCGACTTGGAGAACGCGATGATGCCGGCCTTGGCTGCGGCGTAGTTGGTCTGGCCCGGATTGCCGGTCACCCCGACCACCGAGGCGATATTGACGATGCGGCCCTTGCGCGCCTTCATCATGCCGCGCATCACCGCCTTGGACGTACGGAACACGCTGGTCAGATTGGTGTCGATGATGGCTTGCCAATCGTCGTCCTTCATCCGCATCAACAGGTTGTCGCGGGTGATGCCGGCGTTGTTGACCAGAATCGAGATGGCGCCGAATTCCTTGCCGATCGCCTCGATCAGGCCATCGACCGCCGCCGCATCGGTGACGTTGAGTTCGCGACCGTGGCTGCCGTGGGCCGCCAGCCGCTCGCCGATGGCCGTGGCGCCGGAGGCCGAGGTAGCGGTACCGATGACGGTGGCGCCCTGGGCGGCCAAGGTGTCGGCAATGGCCGCGCCGATGCCGCGACTGGCGCCGGTGACCAGGGCAATTTCGCCCTGCAGAGGCTTGCTCATGACTACTGTTCCTCGAAGGGGGACGCTGCGATCAGTGCCGCGAGCGTCGAGGGATGCCGGTAGCACCGGCATGTGCGTCGGATCAGTGCGCCCACGCGTCGAGCGCGCCGGCGTAATCGGCTGGCGTGGCCAACGGGCGGGCGTCCAGGCTCTTGTCGATGCGCTTGATCAGCCCGCTCAACACCTTGCCCGGGCCGCATTCGGCGATCTTGGTGATGCCATGGGCCGCCAGCGCCTGCACGCAGCCGGTCCACTGCACCGGTAGGTACAACTGCTCGACCAGGGCCTGGCGAATCGCCGCGCTGCCCTCGTGCACGCGCGCATCGACGTTCTGCACCACCGGAATCTGCGGCGTCTGCCAGCTCAACCCGGCCATCGCTTCGCCGAGCTGATTGGCCGCATCGCGCATCAGCGGCGTGTGCGACGGCACGCTCACCGCCAGCTTGACCGCCTTGCGCACGCCGCGCTCGGCCAGCAAGGCCAGCGCACGATCCACCGCCGCCGCATCGCCGCCAATCACGATCTGCCCGGGCGAATTGAAGTTGGCCGGCACCACCACCTGGCTACCTGCCGCCTCGGCGCAGACTTCCAACACCAGGGCGTCGTCGGCGCCCAACACGGCGGCCATCGCACCGACACCCGCCGGCGCTGCGGCCTGCATGAATTGTCCGCGCAGCCGTACCAGGTGCGCACCGTCATGCAGCGACAAGGCACCAGAGGCCACCAGCGCGGTGTATTCGCCCAGGCTGTGCCCAGCAAGCAAGGCCGGACGCGCACCACGCTGCGCAGTCCACAGCCGCCACACCGCCACCCCCGCCGCCAGCAGCGCCGGCTGGGTGTACTCGGTGCGGTTGAGCATCTCTTCCGGGCCGCCCTGGGACAGCGCCCACAAGTCGACACCGGCGCCTTCGGAGGCTTCGGCAAACGTTTCGCGAACCTGCGGATGCAGTTCGGACAGTTCGGCCAGCATCCCCAGGGACTGCGAGCCCTGGCCGGGGAAGACGAAGGCGAGAGTGGATTCGGTCACGCGCGGCTGCCAGCAAAAATCGAGCCGGGATGATACGTGCGAAATCGCCCTAGCGTCTGTACTGCCGCGTATGCAGCAGAGTTTGCGACAGGACTCGGCCGGGCTGAAAGAACCGCTGCAACCGGCCAATGTGGCCGCCGATAAACCTTCAAATGCATACGGCCAATACCGAAGCCGGAGCGAACGCACCCACCAAGGAAAAGACTGGCTGGCGCGTGGCAGGGCGCGTGTAGAGTGCCGCAACGATGGCGGCGCGTAGGCAAATCGGCAGCACAGGGCTACCTCAAAACAAGCGAGCGTTGTCGCTCAGAATCAGCTCGATTTGGTCGCAGCCAAGCAAACTCGCGGACTATTGACCGCATCCGCATGCAACTCGCCGATCCGCTACACACGCAGGACCGCGCGCGGAATTGCCGCCACGGCATGACTTAGGGCGCACGGAACCCAGGCCCCAGCAGCATGCAAAGAGATGAAGAGACCGAGCGAGACCGTCCAATTGCAGCGGCAATAAGGCTTACGCCGGAGCACGGTCCAGCGATCGATCACAGCGTGTTTGAGTTCGTTTCTGCAGGACGCATCGCCCTGACAGCGTCAGACCCTGTCCACCGTCGAGGTGGCAGGGCCTGCGTAACTCAGTAGCGCAGCAGCGCCGAGCCCCAGGTAAATCCACCACCGAACGCTTCCAGCAGCAGCAATTGGCCACGCTGCACGCGACCCGAGCGGACCGCTTCGTCCAGCGCCAGCGGCACCGAGGCCGACGAAGTGTTGCCGTGGCGATCCACGGTGACGATCACCTGCTCCATCGGCAGATCCAGCCGCTTGGCGGTGGCTTCGATGATGCGCAAATTGGCCTGATGCGGGATCAGCCAATCCAGGTCGTGCTTGTCGTAGCCGTTGGCGGCCAGGGTCTCATCGACCACCGAATCCAGCGCTTTGACTGCATATTTGAAGACGTCGTTGCCTTTCATCAGCAACGCGCCGCCGCCATTCTTGCCTTCGCCGAAACCGACCGACACGCCCACCGGGTCCCACAGCAGCTCTTTCTTGCTGCCGTCGGCATGCAGATGGGTGCTGAGGATGCCGGTCTCTTCGTCTGCCTTGAGGATCACCGCGCCAGCACCGTCGCCGAACAGCACGCAGGTGGTGCGGTCGGTCCAGTCGACGATACGGGTCAGCGTTTCCGCACCCACCACCAGCACGGTCTTGGCATCGCCGCTGCGCACGAACTTGTCGGCCACGCTGAGCGCGTAGACAAAGCCCGAGCAGGCGGCGTTGACGTCCATCGCGCCGCAACCGACGTTGCCCAGACGCGCCTGCAGCAGGCAGGCCGTGGACGGGAAGATCAGGTCGGGCGTGGTGGTGCCGATGACGATCAGGTCGATCTCGTCGGCGGTGACGCCGGCCGCTTCCATCGCCTTCAGCGAGGCGAAGTACGCCAGATCGCTGGTGGTCTGGTCGTCGGCGACGATATGACGTTCACGGATACCAGTACGCGAGAAGATCCATTCATCGCTGGTGTCGACGATCTTGGACATGTCGTCGTTGGTCAACACCTTTTCGGGCAAATAACTACCCGTGCCAGCGATTCTGGAATAGATCCGCTTGCTCATGCTGTTTCCTGGTGCAAGAGCCGCGGTGATTGGCGGCTCCGGAAGTATCGAGGGTCACCCGCCAACAAAACTGCGGCGGGCGCCACGGATCAATCTTCTTGGACGGCCGACGACTTGGTCGCGATCACCTTCTTGCCGCGGTAGTAACCGTCAGCGGTGATGTGGTGGCGCAGATGGATCTCGCCGCTGGTCGGGTCGGTCGACAGCTGCTTGGCGGTGAGGGCATCGTGCGAACGACGCTGGCCGCGACGCGACGGGGTGACACGGGACTTCTGCACAGCCATGGGATTGCTCCAACTTTAGTTCGATAACTTGTCTGTTGAGTCGAACAGCACGCTCTACGCCCGCGTCGACCTGTCTTTCCGCCCTTAACAGCGGCGGTTACTGTTTCTTCAACGCTGCCAGCGCCGCGAACGGACTGGCCTTGTCTTGCTCTTCCTGGCTCGGCACCCACTCAGCCTCGACGGCTTCGCTGCCCGGCGCCATCGGCACCACCGGTACCGACAGCACCAGTTCGTCCTCCACCAGATCCGTCGCCCGCAGCATGCCGTCGTCGGGCACCAGCA
The DNA here is from genome assembly GCF_002939865.1 of Xanthomonas dyei. GTDB lineage: Bacteria > Pseudomonadota > Gammaproteobacteria > Xanthomonadales > Xanthomonadaceae > Xanthomonas > Xanthomonas dyei. Next base: position 16,427 of record NZ_MDEE01000040.1, on the reverse strand, counting down.
AGGCTTCGTAATCGGGCGGCAATGCCGCCTCTTCGTCCTCGTTGCGGATCAGGCCAAGGCGCTGGCTGATCTGCACCGGGTACAGAAAACGCTGCAAGGTGCGCTGGCAAGCCAGCGGCAGCTCGACATCGATGCTGAGTTCGACATAGGCGACCTTGAGCAGATCGTCCTGATCGAACTGGAGCGAATAAACACATTCGCCATCGGTATCGACCAGACTCCCCTGCAAGCGGGTCATCGCAGAGAGCGGGATGCGGCCATCGAAGCGCCTGCGCGCTGCGACCATCCGCCAAGCATCCAGCATTTCGGGTACGTTCGCGGACATAAGCCGCAGAATGTTAAAGACCCGCAGTAGCCATGTCAAATGCACCCATTCACATGTGCCGCGCGGCGTGCGGGCTGGCAGACTCTCCTGCCCGCCTCTTTCGACGTTCATGATGCCACGCCTGATCCTTGCCTCTACCTCAGTCTACCGGCGCGAGCTGCTCGGCCGCCTGCGACTGGACTTCACCACCGCCCGCCCGGAGGTCGATGAGCAGGCGCTGCCGGGCGAAGCGCCGAGCGCGCTGGCCAGCCGCCTGGCTGCCGAGAAGGCCGCCGCGGTGGCCGCGCATGCGCCCGACGCCTGGATCATCGGCTCGGACCAGGTCGCCGATCTGAACGGCCAGTCCCTGGGCAAACCGGGAACCCTGGACCAGGCACGCGCGCAGCTAGGCGCCATGTCCGGGCGCGTGGTGCGCTTCCATACCGCCGTCAGCCTGATCGGCCCCGACCAGCACCTGCACGCGCTGGACGTGACCGAGGTACAGCTGCGCCCACTGACACCGGTGGAGATCGAACGCTACCTGGCCGCCGAGCCCGCGCTGGATTGCGCCGGCAGCTTCAAATGCGAGGGCCTGGGCATCAGCCTGTTCGATGCGATTCGCTCGGAAGACCCCACCGCGCTGGTTGGCCTGCCGCTGATCGCCCTGGCGCGGCTGTTGCGGCAGGCCGGGTTTACGATTCCGTGAGGCCTAATTCGAGTGCGGCGACGCTGTTCAGGCGCATCGATCGAAAGTCGGCCGCGACGGTACAGACCTCCAGTCACGATGGTGCGACAGCGGCCACCAAGGACGCGCATGACGGTACACATCTACCCGGCCGCACAACGCCCTGCCGCTTGCGCTACTGCGGGCGAGCGAGCGCGCAGAACTGATACGGGTACTGAGCTTGTCCGACATGCGAGGACAAGGTGCGGCAACGTGACGGATCCAGGGTCAGCCCATACGCATCCAGGCGCTGCTGCGCAGACTCGCGCACCGCACGATCTGCAGCGGCGATATCCAACGCCTTGCCCTTGGACACCTGCAGCACGCAGCGCCCCGGCGACACTTCCAGCTCCGCACGCAGACCGCGCGCGATCAACCAGCGCAACCGCGTGCACCGAGGCTGGATGTCCCAGCCAAACTGCCGCGCCCAGCCGTTCATGCGATCGATCCGCAATTGCTGCTTGTCGCGTGTCGCACCCAACATCGCGTACAGCTGCGGCCGCTCGGCGATCAAGGCATTGACCCGGGCGCGGTACTGATCGGTCTCGGAGAGATTGGTCGCAACCCCGATGTAACGCGCCTGCTGCGGCAGCAGCGGCACACGCCAGGACTGCGGCTCGTCGCCGACCAGCAGCACCGTGGATGCCGCAGGATCGGCAAGCGCTGGTTGCTCGACCTGAAAACTGTCGCGCGCCCATGCCTCATGCCCCCAGTCCTTCCATCCAACCACCGCAACCAGCGCACACGCACCGATCAACCACCCAGCCTTGCGATCGGCATTCACCACGAAGGCGCGCCGGCACACGACCCACAGCGCCAATGGCGCAAGCAGCTCCAGTACCAACAGATAGCGGTGGATACTGAAGACCGCTTGCCACAGCGCGTAGGCAATACCGAAGAACACCAACAGCACAACCGCTGCGCGATCGCGATTCGTTGCGGGCACGCGACGACGCAGCACGGTGCGTCCCGCGGCCATCAGCGCGACCGCATACAACACCGCCCACCCCGCCTGCACCAGACCGAGATCGTTGATGCGTTGCGGTTTGAGCGTAAACAGCAGCGGCCAGATCAGGTGTTCGCCGATGCTGCGCGGCAGCCATCGAACATCCGCAATCGACACCGGCTGAGCCAGCGGCGACTTGAACACGCCATTGAATTGCGGAAACAGCGGATTGCCCAGGTGTTGCCAGACCTGCCAGTACCAAGGCCCGGCCACGAGCAGCAAGACCAGCACGGCGACACCGGCAAGCACGCCCAACCCCAGAACCCGTGAGCGCATGCGTCCACCGTCGCAAAGCACCGCCGGCGCCAGCGCCAACGCGTACAGCGCATTGGTGAGCTTGAGCGCGATCGCCAGACCGATCAGCGCGCCGGCGATAACCCATAACCGCGTGACACGTCGGTCCTGCCGCGCGTTGGCCTGCGCCAACAGCACGACCGCCAACGACGCCAGCACCGGGATCGCGCTGGCGGTATCGCCCATGGTGTTGCCCAGTTCGGACAGGAACACCGCACTGCACATGCCGGCCAGCGCGAAGAGCGGGGCCCACTGCGCGCGTTGCGATTCCTTGGACAGGACACGCCACGCCACGGCTGCCACCGGCATGAACACCACGGCATGCAGCACGCCCAATAACGCCCCGACCAATGGCCCGGGCAGATGCAACATCAACCAGGCATGCAGGCTATCGAGCAGCGGGCTGAAGTAGCTCTGCATCTGCGCTGGCGCCAGATCCACGCCCAGACGGTCTTGGGTCCACGCATCACCGATGTACAGGTGGTAATTGCGCAAATCCCAATTGGCATCCTGGCCAAGACCGAGCGAAAACAGCGCAGCGAGCAGCAGCACGGCAATCACCGCAGTGATGACCTGGCGCTGCGAATGAAAGCCGAACCGGCCATCCGCCCAGCGCAACACACGCTGCCGACGCGTCGTCCACTTCGACATGCTCATCGATGTCATCAACGCGCTTCCTTGTCATGCGAGGCGGCCACACGATTGCCCACGCCCGGCTCGGCGAGATACGCCAGATGTTTGGCTTCGACGCGTCCACGCGTGACCGTATCCAGGATCAGCCCGCAAGCCAGCAACAGAAAGCCAAGCAGCATCAGCGCCACGCACAGGATCGCGGTCGGAAAGCGCGGCACCAACCCGGTTTGCAGATAGGTCTCGAACAACGGGATCGCCAGCACGATCGACAGCGCGGCGCTGAGCGCAAACCCGATCGAGAAGAACAACAACGGCCGCTCGGCCTTGAACAATTTTGCAATGGTGGTGAGGATGCGCCAGCCGTCGCGCCAGGTATTCAACTTGCTTTGCGACCCTTCCGGGCGCACGCCATAGGCCGTTTCGACCTCGGCCACCGGCATGCGCAACTGCAAGGCATGCACGGCCAGCTCGGTTTCGGTCTCGAACCCCTGCGCATGCGCCGCAAACGATTTGACGTAGCGCCGCGAAAACACCCGGTATCCGGACAACATGTCGTCGAAACTGCGCCCGAACAGCAACCCCGCGCAGCGCGTCAGCAGGACATTGCCGAGCCGGTGCCCTGGCCGATACGCGGCCTGCTGTTGATCGCGTCGCGCGCCGACCACCATGTCCAGCCGTTCGTCGATGAGCTTGCGCACCAGTGCCGGTGCGGCAGCCGCGTCGTACGTCGCATCGCCATCCACCAGCACATAGATATCGGCTTCGACATCGGCAAATCCACGCCGCACCACATTGCCCTTGCCTTGCAACGCAACGCGGCATACCTGCGCGCCCGCCGCCGCCGCGCTCGATGCGGTGGCGTCGCTGGAATTGTTGTCCAGCACATGGATGATCGCTCCCGGCAATGCCGCAGCGAAATCGCCGACCACCTTCGCAACGGTTGCCGCCTCGTTGTGGCATGGCACCAGCACGGCAATTCGAAACCCGGACAGATGTGCGGGATGGGTAGCGGGCAGGGCGTCGGTCATTGCGTGATCTAAGGTGCGGAAACGGTGACAGGCTGCTCCGACCAATCCTCGACGCTGCCGTCGCGGCCGTGCAGGCGCAGGCCCAACCAATGCGTGCCGGATGGCAGCGCGTGCGTGTCGAGCGTGGCGGAGAAGCCGACGTTGGGGTGCTGCGGGTCGGTGGAAATCTTCCAGTACGGGCGGACGTCCATCGGGCTGCCGTAGGCGGCCTGCGCGACCGGGCGCCCATCGAGCAGCAACTCCACATCGGCCAGGCCGATGCCGTCCTTGAACGCCCACCCGCGCACCTGGACCTGGCCCGCCACGCGCACATCCGGTAGCGGCGTATCGATCCAGGCCATCGCCGGGGCGATGCACGGCCCGGGCGCGCGTTGCGCCGGCAGTGCGAACAGCAGAAAACGTTGATACCCGTGATCGGTGGACACCACCGTAGGCGGTGGCAACGGCCCGACCATGTCGCAGATGGCGTGATAGCGTTTGAGCAGGTCGCGGTAGCGCTGATCGCTGGGCGACAGCACCAGCAGACGCGGGCCATCGCGGCGTCCATCGCTGAGCAGGCCCCATTGCTGCAACTGCGCGCTGCGCCCGTGCTTGTCGTTCAAGTCGGCACGCAAGACCTCGATCTGCGCATCGTGCAACTGAAAACCCAGTTCGGCGCCCACCTTGAAGTTTTCGGCCAGCACGCGCGTGCCCGGTGGCATCTGCGCCAGCTGACGCTTGACCGCACGCGCCAGATCGTTCCAGCCGGCGAAATTGCGTGGATAGTATTTTTCGCCGGCCGCATGCGCGCGGATCGACGGCACCGACACCGCCAAGTAATAGCCGTACGCCCCCAGCGTGCCGAGCAGCGCAAGCAACCATGCAGCACGGCGCAGCGGAAGCGGCCAACGCAACAGGATCACCGGCACCGCCACCAGCAATGCGAAATAGCCAGGCAACGGCCAATGGAAGCTGATCCGTTCGGCATCGCTGAAGAAGCCGAGCACGAAGATCGCCACGGTCGAGATGCCGCCCAGCAAGCCGAAATAGCGCCATTGCGCACGCGACCCGCCGCCGGAGCGCGTCCCGGCCAGACTGACCTTGACCATCGCCCAGGCCAGTAGCGGCGTCACCGCCACCGTCTGGATCAACAGGAACCACAGCCCGCCGATCTGGAACCGCCACGGATGCCGGTCGACCAACTGGAAGCGCAGCCCGGCCTCGTCGTGGTCGGTATTCCAGAACAGCAGCGGTAGCCAGCTCACCGCGCCCACCGTCAGCGCCAGCCAGATGCGCGGGTCGCGCAGCACCGCGCGCCCCTGCGGAATGCACAGCAACGCGATGCAGCCCACGCCGATCACACCCACGAAGCGGTAGTGGCTGAGTGCACCGATCGCCAGACCGATCGCCAGCTCCAGCGCGCTGGTGGCATCGACCTCGCGCAGCAGGCGCGCGCCGGCATCCATGCACAGCACCGCTGCCAAAGCCATCGGCACGTCGGGCACCGCCAGCATGCCCAGCGTGGCCGACAGCGGCATCAACAGCGTCAGGCTGCCGGCCTGCCAGCCCAGGGTGGAGCCGAACCAGCGCGTGGCGATGTGCGCAACCAGCCACGGCAGTAGCGCGGCGATGGCCAGAAACGGCAGCCGCAGCGCCAGCAGATGGTGCCCGCCAACTTCCACACCCAGGCGCGCCAGCCAGGCAGTCAGCCCCGGCAGATCCGAATACGCTGCAGCCAGGTACTGCCCTTCCTGCCAATAAAACGCTTCGTCCACGAACAGCGGCAGCCGCGCGGCAATCAACAGCTTGACGGCCGTCGCCAGTGTCCACAGGATCACGAAAGTGCGATGTGCCCGTTGGTCCCCCTGCATTGCCCTGTGCACTCTTCTTTTCACCTACGGAATTGTGATGTCGACACCGCTGCGTTCCACGGAAATGCTAACCGATGCGCTGCGTCAATCGCTGCGGCGCGCGCAAGACCAGGTCAATTCGCTGTTGTTGGGCAAGGCGCAGGAAGTGCGGCTGGCGTTCGTGGCACTCCTGTCCGGCGGACATCTGCTGATCGAAGACCTGCCTGGCCTGGGCAAGACCACCCTCGCCCATGCGATGGCTTCCAGCCTGGGATTGGGCTTCCAGCGCGTGCAGTTCACCTCCGATCTGTTGCCGGCCGATGTGCTGGGCGTGTCGGTGTACGACGCGGCCTCGCGCCAGTTCCAGTTCCACCCCGGCCCGGTGTTCACCCATGTGCTGCTGGCCGACGAGATCAATCGCGCCCCGCCGCGTACGCAGAGCTCGTTGCTGGAAGACATGGCCGAGCAACAGGTCACCCTGGATGGTGTGACCCACGCCTTGCCCGAGCCGTTCTTTGTGATCGCCACGCAGAATCCGGTCGACCTGTCCGGCACGTTTCCGTTGCCGGACTCGCAGCTGGATCGCTTTCTGTTGCGGCTCAGCCTGGGCTACCCCAGCGCCGATGCCGAGCGCGCGCTCCTGTCCGGGGTGGACCGGCGCGAACTGATCGCCCAGGCCGCACCGCAGCTCAGCGATACCGACGTGGTCGCGCTGCGTGCTGGGGTCAATCAGATCCACACCAGCGATGCCTTGATCGGCTACGTGCAGGCGCTGCTGCTGCGCAGTCGCCAGCATGCCGGCGTGCGGGTTGGCCTGTCGCCGCGCGCCGGCATCGCGCTGCTGCGCGCCGCCAAGGCGTATGCGCTGTTGCTCGGACGCGAGCATGTGCTGCCGGAAGACGTGCAGGCGCTGTTCGTGGCCGTGGCCGGGCATCGGCTGGTGCCGGAAGCAGAATCGTCCTCCGGGCCGGCGCTGGCCAAGGCGCTGCTGCACAGCGTGCCGGTGGACTGACACACGTGCGTGCACCCTTGCGCGGCATCGGCCGCCGGCTCAGCCTGCTGGCCCGTCCGCGGGGAGCGGAAGCGTTGCCGATCGTGCTGGATCGGCGGCGTATCTATGTGTTGCCGACCCGCTTCGGGTTGTTCATCACCGGCTTGCTGCTGGCGATGCTGATGGGCGCGTTGAACTACAACAACAACCCGGCCTTGCTGCTAGCCCTGCTGCTGGCCACCGCCGGGATCGCCAGCAGCATCATGGCGCATCTGCAGTTGTCGGCGCTGCGCATCGAAGCGGTCTCGGCCGAGCCGGTGATGGCCGGCGAGCCGCTGCGCATGCGGGTGTCGCTGGCACGTCGCGATACCCGCGTGCGGCGCGGGCTGCGGCTGGACCACCTGCAAAGCAACGGTTTCTGTTCGCTGGTCGAGCACGAGATGGCCGACGTCGATCTGCTCGTGCCCACCACGCAGCGCGGCTGGCAGGACATCGAACGCATCCGGCTGTCGAGCACGCAGCCGCTGGGCCTGGTGCGGGCCTGGTCGTGGGTGTGGCCAGAAACTCCGCTGCTGGCCTATCCCAAACCCGAAGACCACGGCCCCACGCTGCCCGACGGCGCCGGTTCGCCCAACCAGACCCGCCTGCACGCGCAAGGCGAGGAACTGCATCAGCTGCGCCCGTACCGCGCCGGCGATGCGCCACGTACGATTTCCTGGAAGCATTCGGCGCGTCGCGACACCTTGCTGGTGCGCGAATACGAACAGCCCCTCGGCATCGAAGTGACGCTGGACTGGCGCACGCTCAACGCGCTGCCGTACGAACGCCGCATCGCGCGGCTTGCCCGCTGGGTCAATCTGGCCGAGCGCGACGGGCGGCGTTATCGCCTGCTACTGCCAGGCCAGCCACCACTGGGGCCTGCGCAAGGCCCGTCCCACCAACACCTCTGTCTACGCGCCCTGGCGCTGCTTCCGCATGACTGAGCCGTCGCTTCCGATCAGCCAGGCCAGCCGGGGCTGGGTGCTGGCCACCAGTTGGCTGGCGCTGGCGCCGTTGCTGCTGCAGCTGCCCGGCCTGCTCGCCGCCACCATTGCGGTGGCCGCGGTCCTGGTCGGCGTGCTGAGCTGGCGCGGCACCGTGATGGCACCGGTGCGGGTATTGCTGGTGATCGCAATGCTGGCGGCGGTGTACTGGCAGATCGGCATGCGCTTCGGCCGCGATACCGGGTGTGCGGTGCTTGCCGCGATGCTGGCGATCAAGGCTTCCGAACTGCGCACCCTGCGCGATGCGCGCAGCCTGCTCGGCTTTGCCTTGTTCGCGCCGTTTGCGGCATTCCTGCTCGACCAGGGGCCTGCCACGATGGGCCTGGCGCTGCTGGCGGTGGTCAGCGCCTTGCTCAGCATGCAGCGGCTGGCCGACGAAGAGCATCGCACCCACACACCTGCGTTGCGCCTGCAGTTGCGCGGGATCGGCAAGCTGGTGGCCATCGGGGTGCCGCTGGCACTGGCGACCTTCTGGTTGCTGCCGCGTCTGAGTTCGCCGCTGTGGGGCGTGCCCGAGCGCGCGCTGTCGCGGCCGGGCCTGTCGGACAACATGTCGCCGGGCGAATGGATCGACCTGATGGCCGACGACAGCCCGGCGCTGCGCGTGCAATTCACCGGCAAGGCGCCACCGCCGCAACAGCGTTACTGGCGCGGGCCGGTGATGTGGGATTTCGACGGCCGCACCTGGCAGCGCGCGCGCTGGACTGGTCGCGGCCAACCCGCGTCGGTCACGCCCGGCCCGCAGACCTATCGTTATCGACTGGATTACGAGCCCACCGACCGTCGCCAGCTGGTGTCGCTGGACCTGCCGACCCAGGGCGTGGCCGACGCCGAGCTGTCGCCCGATTACGAACTGTTCGCGCAGCGACCATTGAGCGCACTGACCCGTTGGGAGTTGCAATCGGCGCCACCGGCACGTTTCGATACCGACCTGCCCGATCAGTTGCGCAAGCGCGCACTCGCACTGCCGCCTGGCTTCAATCCGCGCACCGTTGCGCTTGCCAGGCAATGGCGGGCCGAAGCCGGCAACAACGACGATGCCGTCGTGCAGCGCGCACTGGGATGGATCACCCGCGAATTCGCCTACACGCTGGATACGCCACTGCTTGGCCGCAACAGCGTGGATGAGTTCCTGTTCCAGCAGAAAGCCGGGTTTTGCGAGCACTTCAGCTCCTCGTTCGTGGTGCTGATGCGCGCGGCCGGCATCCCCGCACGCGTGGTGACCGGCTATGCCGGCGGCACCTACAACCGGCTGGGCAACTACTGGGTGGTGCGCCGCATGGATGCGCATGCATGGACCGAAGTGTGGCTGGCCGGCCGCGGCTGGGTGCGTGTGGACCCCACGGCCGCCGTGGCGCCGGAACGCATCTACGACACGCTGGAAGATCGTCTGCAAACCGATGGCAATAACTTCGCCCAGCTCGGCACCTGGGCCGGCCTGGGCCAGGTCAGCGATTGGCTGCGGCGCGGCTGGAACGACCTGGTGCTGTCCTTCAATGCCGACCGCCAACAACGGCTGCTGCAGCCGTTCGGTATCGACCGCCTGGAGCCCACCCAACTGGCCACCATCTTCGGCGTATTCGCGGTCAGCGCGCTGGCGTGGATGAGCTGGTTGCTGGCGCGCGGCGAACGCGAACGCGACCCACTGCTGCGTGCCTGGCATCGGCTGAGCCGGCGCTACGCCAAGCTGGGCCTTGCCCGCGAACCGCACGAACCGGCTATTGCCTGGGCGCAACGCGTCGCCCGCACCCACCCCGACACACCACTGTTGGCACTCAGCCAACGTTTCGCTGCCGCGCGCTACGCTGGCGCTGATTCGGACAGCGCCTCACTCCTTAAAGATCTGCAGCAGCATCGCCCGCGAACCGGAGTTTCCTCATGAGTACCCGCTTTCTTTTTCCCATTGTCGCTGTGCTCGGGCTCGCAGCCTGCGCCACCGCGCCCAAGCCGCTGCAGGGCCAGTTCCCCACGGTCAGCCCGAGCGATTCCACTGCCAGCGCGCAGCTCGGCACTTCGGTGCGCTGGGGCGGCAAGATCATCCAGACCAAGCCGAGCCAGGGCCAGACCTGCTTCGAGTTGATTTCGCGCCCGCTCAACGCCAGCGGCCGTCCGGACCGCAATGCCGTGGACGCCAGCGATGGCCGTTTCCTGGCCTGCCGCTCGGGTTTCTATGACCCGGCAGTGTTCGAGCCAGGCCGCGAAGTCACCTTCATCGGCAAGATCGAAGGCTATGAGACCACCAAGATCGGCGAGTACGACTACAAGCTGCCCAAGGTGGCGGCGGACGTGGTCTACCTGTGGCCGGAAGTGCGCGACGTCGACGTGATTCCGGCATACCCGTATGGTCCCTGGGGCGACCCGTGGGGTCCGCGCTGGGGCGGCGGTTGGGGCTGGGGCCGCGGTTGGTGGTAATCGCCCGCTGAGTCCGCTGTGATCCAAAACGCCGCTCTTGAAGGAGCGGCGTTTTTATTTATGCGGGCAAGTTTGTTTGTGTGGGTAAGCGGCCGGTATTAGCGCGTTTCTGCTGGATCCTGATTTCGCCATTTCGCCAGCCCCGGCGCTGCGCGGGCGCTACAAGCCCTACTGGAACCGCGACTGCGCGGCTGATATGAGCGCCTGCTTGTGTACATCGGCTCGCAACCGCAGCACTGGCGATCGGCCATGCCCAACCCTTGCCAGCCCTTTCCGCTGGAGAATCTGTTCGGTCACAGCGATGGCAACGCCCAGCGCTTCCGTCAGGGCGTGCCGAAGCGACCCAGCGGTGCACCGGCCAGCAGATGCAGATGGATGTGGAACACCGTCTGCCCGGCATGCTCGCGGCAATTCATCACGATGCGATAGCCGTCCTGCGCCAGGCCCTGCTCACGTGCGTACGCGGCAGCGGCGAGCGCCAACTTGCCGACCAGCAACGCCTGCTCCGGCGGGACGTCGTCCAGCGTGGGAATGGCGTGCAGCTTGGGAATGAAGAGCACATGTACCGGCGCCTGCGGCGCGATGTCTTCGAAGCCCAGCACCTCGTCGTCTTCGTAAACGATGGTGGCCGGGATTTCGCGACGGATGATCTTGCTGAAGATGGTGTCGGACATGGCTGGGGATTGAGGATTGGTCATTTGGGATTGGTAAGAGCTTACCGCGCGCGTGGTCTGGCAGCTTTTGTGCAGCCTCGACCCGTGCCCAGCAGCAATGAGCTGTTTTAGAGGAGCGGCGCCTCCATCGCTTTCATCAACGCGGTAGCTGGATGCTCCCAGCGGTCAGCCGGCTGGTGATTCGAGATTCGAGATTGGTGATTCGGGCTTCGTAGAATCTGAAGCGCACAGCCAAACCGCTTTGACCAATCCCAAATCCCGACTCACCAATCCCAGCCCTCAGACCACCTCACTGCGGGTGCCGAAGGCGTGCGACAGCGTGCCGCGATCCACATATTCCAGTTCGCCGCCCAGCGGCATGCCTTGCGCGAGCCGGCTGGGGCGCACGCCATGCTGGCGCGCCAACTGCGCCAGGTAATGCGCGGTGGCCTCGCCCTCCACGGTGGCGTTGGTGGCGATGATCATCTCAGTGATTTCACCGGCGGCCAGGCGTTCGCCGAGTTGGTCCAGCCCCAGCTCGCGCGGGCCGATGCCGTCCAGCGGCGACAGCCGTCCCTGCAGAATGAAATACAACCCGCGATAGCCGGTAGCGTGCTCGATCGCCAAGCGATCGGCCGGTGATTCTACCACGCACAGCTGCTGCCGGTCGCGACTGGCGTTGGCACAGATCGGGCAGATTTCCGCCTCGGTGAAGTCGCGGCATTGCACGCAATGGCCGACCTTTTCCACCGCACTGGCAAGCGCCGTCGCCAGACGCCGCCCACCCTCGCGCTCGCGCTCGAGCACGTGATAGGCCATACGCTGCGCCGATTTCTGGCCCACGCCCGGTAACACCCGGAAGGCTTCGATCAGTTGTTCGAGTAAGGAGGACATCGAGTGGCCGGGATTCGGGAATGGAGATTCGGGATACGCAAAGGCAAAAGCCATCTCGCTTTTGCCAATCTCCAATCCCGAATGCCCAATCCCTGATTCTTAGAACGGCAACTTCATGCCCGGCGGCAGCTGCATGCCGGCGGTAGCCGAACCCATGCGGTCCTTGGATTCGGCATCGATCTTGTTGGAGGCATCGTTGAAGGCGGCGGCGATCAGGTCCTCGGCCATTTCCTGGTCGGAGAGGATGCTGGGGTCGATCCGCACCTTGCGGCATTCCTTGGCGCCGGTCAGCGTCACGCTGACCATGCCGCCGCCGGCAGTGCCGGTGACTTCCAGCTTGGCTAGTTCTTCCTGGGCGCGCTGCAGGTTTTCCTGCATCTTCTGCGCCTGTTGCATCAATTGGGCAATATTTCCACGCATGGTCGTTACTCGTCGTAAGGGCGGATGGAATCGGGAACGACCCGCGCGCCCTGCTGCTGGATCAGCTGCTGCACATTCGGGTCGTTCATGAAGGCGGTTTCGGCTGCGCTCTGGCGCTCGCCTTTCTGCCGGTTGGCGCGCTCATGCAAGGTCTCGACATCGGCGCTGCCGGTTTCGATCACGATACGCGGCGTGTCTCCGAGGACTGGTGCCAACGCCTGCGCCAGGTTGGCGATGGAGCGCTCGGAGTTGAGATATTCGAAGCCCAGCGCCAGCGCCAGCCGCAGCACGCCATCGCGATGGCCGATAAACGCTGCATTGGCCGCGAGCTGACGCGACGGGCCGTTCAACCCGCTACGCGTGACCAACTCGAGCCACTGTTCGGCGTCGGCAATGCGGCTGTCGTCGATCAGCGTGCTCGAATCGTTGCTGGGCGCCGATGCGGATAGCCATGCTGAAGCTGGCAAAGCTTCGGCAGACGCAGGCCCAGCAGAGAGCGCATCTGCAGCCGTCTCTGCCGGCACGGGAGCAGCGGCGGCAGCAAGCGCAGGCACACGTTCGGGCACCGCCATGATCGGCGCCGCAATAGCGGCTTCTGGCGGCAGGGCCATTGCAGATTCGGGTGCCAGTACAACCGCTGTATCGGACACGGACGCTGGCGCAGCATGCGTGCGCACCGGCGCATCGTCCACCGCCCACGGCGGCGTGTCGTCAGTGCGCGCAGCAGAGGACGAGCGACCATCGAGCGACGGCTCTGCTGCAGGAAGCACCACAACCGGCGCCGAGGCTGCGTCGGCTGGTGCTGCCGTTGGTGTTGGTGTTGGTGTTGCTATCGGTGCCGATATTGACGCCGACGTTGCCGTAGCTACCGGCGCCGCAACAACATCCGCACCCGACGCCGCTTCAACCACCTCGACCGGCCTGACAGGCACTGCAGCGGCCGCTGTCACCGGTGCAGCCGCCTGCACGCCCGCAACGGACGCGCGTGCGCCGCCACCCGCGCTGGCACCGCGGCCATCGTCGCTGCTTCCGGCCGGCACCGCCGCAGCGGGGCGGAACGCCAGCATGCGCAGCACGGCCATCTCGAAACCAGCACGCGGGCTCGGCGCCAAATACAGATCGCGGCGCCCGTTGAGCGCCATCTGGTACCACAGCTGCACCACTTCCGGCCGCAGCTGCGCGGCGAATGGAGTCGGGTCGATGCCGTCGCCGACGAACGCCACCGACGGCACTAGCTGCTGCACCTGCACGCGGTGCAAGGCCTCGGCCAGGGCTTCCAGCACGCCGCTCCAGTCCGGCGAAAACTCCGCAAGCGCGGCCACCACCTGCAGCAGACGGGCGCCATCGCCGTCGGCCAGCGACTGCAGCATCGCCCCGACCTGGGTGCGGTCCACCGTGCCCAGCATCGTGCGCACCACATCCTCGCGCAGCGCACCGCCGGCATAGGCGATCGCCTGATCCAGCAGCGACAAGCCATCGCGCAGGGAGCCATCGGCCGCCTTGGACAGCTGCACGATCGCCGACGGATCCGATTCGATCTCCTCGGCGGCCAGGATGCGGGTCATCTGCCCCTGAATCTGGTCCTCGTCCAGGCGCTTGAGGTTGAACTGCAGGCAGCGCGACAGCACCGTCACCGGCAGTTTTTGCGGGTCGGTGGTGGCGAGCAAGAATTTCACGTGTTCCGGCGGCTCTTCCAGGGTTTTGAGCAGCGCGTTGAACGCCGCCTTGGAGAGCATGTGCACTTCGTCGATCAGGTAGACCTTGAACTTGCCGCGCGACGGCATGTACTGCGCGTTCTCGATCACTTCGCGCACATCGTCCACGCCGGTGTTGGAGGCGGCGTCGATTTCCAGCAGGTCGATGTAGCGGCCGGCATCGATGTCCAGGCAGGCCGGGCAGGTGCCGCACGGGTCGGCACTGGTGCCGGTCTCGCAGTTCAGCGACTTGGCGAAAATGCGCGCAATGGTGGTTTTGCCCACGCCGCGCGTGCCGGTGAACAAAAACGCGTGGTGCACGCGCCCGCTGTCGAGCGCGTTGGTGAGCGCGCGGACCACGTGTTCCTGGCCCACGAGTTCGGCAAAACGCTTCGGGCGCCACTTGCGGGCAAGAACGAGATAAGACATCGGGCAACCAGCTTGTTCTGAGCCGATATTGTGCCACGGCCCGTCTCACCGACTGCGCCGGAAAGATTCAGCTTGTGGTACGGGCCGGCGACCGCTAGAATTTGCGACCCTGTTAGACCCCGGTCGTACAGGTACGGAGAGGTGTCCGAGTGGTTGAAGGAGCACGCCTGGAAAGTGTGTAAGCGTCTAAACCGCGCTTCGGGGGTTCGAATCCCCCTCTCTCCGCCAGAATACGCAAACCCCTGAGAAATCAGGGGTTTTTTGTTAGCGTAAAAACTGGCTGCAGCTGCGCAAGTCGGAACACACGACGCCCATGCGCATTCCTCATCATCTCGTTCGAGCCCCCTCCGGCCTATGGTCGTATCGGCAGCGTGTGCCGGTCGATTTGCAGCCCATCGTCGGTCGCCAGACCTTCAAACGCACCCTGCACACCTACGACATGCGGGAGGCGAGATTGCGCGCGCTGACCCTGGCTGCCCGGTATGCTCAGGTCTTCACTGTGTTGAAGGAACGACGCATGCAAAGCCAAGACGACGACCTGGACGCGCTCCTGGCGCGCCTGACCGGCACCGAACGTCCGCAGGAGCTGACCCTGAATCGAACGCGGTCAGCGGATGGGTCGATCACCGAGCAATGGCAAATCGACACCCCCGAGGACGTCACGCTCTACCAGCAACTGATGGCGCTCACGGCCCCACAGCCCAGCGCGTTGGGAGAGCTGATTCATCAGCACGTGCCGCCTCTCCCCACGCCGAGGCGGGTAGCCAAACCCTCCCTCGAATCAATCACGCTCGGGAAGGCCCGAGACGCCTGGCTGAACAGCCTCAAGGGCAGCACCCTGCCCAAGACCTGGACCATCAAGCGGACCGCTGTCGAACTGCTGACCAGCTTCCTGGGGGAGAAGACCAAGCTGCACACGGTCACCCGCTCGGACTTGGCGCGTTGGTATCAGGACATGCGGGAAAAAGGCGCCTCTACACCCACGCTCACCAACAAGCAGTCCTACATCGGCGGCAAGGGCGGGTTCTTCGAGTGGGCCCAAGCCTCCGGCCACTACCCTCGGGGCGACAACCCCGCGTCCGGGCACGTGAGCTATTCGACCCGGGAAAAGCGCGCTCGGCGCAAGTTCGGGTTCAAGGCTTACGACGCCCACCAGGTCCAGACCTTGTTCGCACCCGCGGCCTTCGAAGCCCTGCCGCTGGCGGCGCGTTGGGCGTCCCTCATTGGCTTGTATACCGGCGCCCGCGCTTCGGAGGTCGGCCAACTGCTGACCGCCGACGTGGTGGAGGACGGCGGTATCCCTTGCATCCAGATTTCCGATGAGGGCGAGCATCAGAAGGTGAAGACGGACGTGAGCTTGAGGACCGTGCCGATTCATCCCGACCTGCTTGCCTTGGGCTTTCTGGGCTGGGTCGAGCAGGCGCGCGCCAAAGGCCAGGAGCGTTTGTTCCCAGCGGCCAAAGCCGACGCCAAAAACGGCCAAGGCAACTGGATTTCCAAAGCGTTTAGCCGACACCTGGCCGAAGTGGGCAAAAACTGGCCCACGGCCAAGCGCGGCTTCCATGTAATGACCCACTGAAACTCTGCTCAGGTGTTAGTTTTCAGAGGAGACATCGATGAGTGCAGTGATGGACGAAGAACAGATCAAGCGCTGGACGGCCCGGCGCAAGTCGGCGCTGGTGCTGGAGATCATCCAGGGGAAGACGACGGTGGCCTTGGCCAGCCGGCAATTCGACCTGACGCGACGTCCCCCCGCCCTGAGTAGCGATCGGGTTTAGAGTCCGGGGTTGATGATATCGGTGTTTGCCAGATGTTGGGCATAAGCGGACGGCGTCATGCCGCCAATTGCTTTCTTGGGTCGGTCCTCGTTGTATTCGCGTCGCCAGCGTTCGATCTCGGTGCGCGCATGCAACAGTGTTGGGAACCAGTGTTCGTTGAGGCATTCGTCGCGTAGCCGGCCGTTGAAGGATTCGACGTAGGCTGACCCACCCCCGATTACCTTGCCATTCGAAAGTAGAGAATTCGACCTTCTACGGCGCCTGGGAATTTGCTTGGGACCCGCAATTTCGGGCG
>NZ_MDEE01000039.1 GCF_002939865.1 Xanthomonas dyei | reverse complement strand
GGACGTTGCCGCCGCTGCACCTCAATCCGCCGTAGCGTCTTTCCGTGTAGCGAGCCGCCCATCATAGCCGGCTTTTGCGTTTCGTCAACACCTTGCGATGTTTCCGATTCGCCCCGTTCGTTGTTGCGGTGCTTTGAGAAGCGCCGCCGTCCTGAGCGAGGTCGCGCAGTTTATCGAGCCTGTGCAGAAGTGCAAGCACTTTTTGACACGCGCATGACAAAGCGCCGAATTTCTTACGCAGGCTCCAACACGGCAAGGACACCAGCGCGCTCTATGGTCGCAGCTATATAGAGAGGTGCGCTCCACGCTTCGGTACCGCTGACTGGTTGGCTCGGTAAGAATGCAGGGCCCGGAGGAGCCACACGATGCCGCCAGCCCGCAACCTGTTCCGCGATCTATCCCTGTCAGCGATTGCCGCAGGCTTTGTCACCGTGCTGGTGGGATTTGCCAGTTCTGCGGTGATCGTCTTCGAGGCGGCGCGACATCTGGGCGCGGACCAGGCGCAGATCGCATCGTGGATGTGGGCGCTGGGCATCGGCATGGGCGTGACGTGCATCGGGTTGTCGCTGCGCTACCGCGTGCCGGTGGTGACGGCCTGGTCGACGCCGGGTGCGGCGATGCTGATCGGCAGCGCCGCAGGGGTTCCCTTGCGTGAGGCGGTCGGTGCATTTGTGGTCGCGGCCGTGCTTGGACTGGTGGCCGGGTTCTCCGGGTTGTTCGAGCGGGCGATCAAGCGCATGCCGGTGTCCCTGGCGTCGGGCATGTTGGCCGGGGTGCTGCTGCGGTTTGGACTGGATCTGTTCGTGGCGATGCAGAGCCAGCGGGTCCTGGCAATCGCGATGCTGGCGACCTATCTGGTCGGCCGGCGCTGGTTTGCGCGCTATGCGGTGATTGCGACCTTGCTGGTAGGCATTGCGATTGCGGCGGGCGGTGGGCTGATGCACTGGGATAGCGTGCAGCTGGAGCTGGCTTATCCGGTGCTGGTGGTGCCGTCGCTGTCGTGGGCGGCGGTGGTCGGGCTGGCGATTCCATTGTTCGTAGTGACGATGGCCTCGCAGAACGTGCCCGGCGTGGCGGTGATCCGCGCGTCCGGCTACACGGTGCCGATCTCGCCGACGATCGGCTGGATCGGGGTGGTCAATACGTTGCTGGCGCCGTTCGGCGGCTACGCCTTGAACCTGGCAGCGATCACCGCGGCGATCTGCATGGGCCGCGAGGCGCATGCAGACCCTGCCCGGCGCTATGCCGCCGCGGTGAGCGCGGGCGTGCTGTATGTGGTGATCGGCTTGTTCGGGGCGACCGTGGCGGCGGTCTTTGCGGCGTTCCCGCGCGAGCTGGTGATGGCGATTGCCGGGATCGCGTTGTTGGGCACCATCGGCAACAGCCTGGCGGCGGCCTTGCGCGAAGACAGCGAACGCGAGGCGGCGTTGATCACCTTCCTGGTGACGGCCTCCGGGCTGACCTTGGGCGGGATCGGTGCCTCGTTCTGGGGGCTGGTGGCCGGGACCGTCACCCTGTTGCTGTTGCGGCCGCGCGCTTGACGCGGCGATTGCACCTCAGCGCTGGCAGCGCTGCCGGGGCTCGATGTCCTTTGGTGTGTTCCCTCAGGCTTTGGGCGGCACCACCACTGATCGATACGCAGTGACTCAAGACGCCGAAGGGGCGCATCGTTGCCCGGGGCGCTGGTGATGTTGCCCGGGGCGATGGATGCGGCAGCAGCGGCCGCCTGCAGCCGCAACTCGACGTCAATGCGTCGGGCGGCACTTATTCCGGGTCGCGCAGCTGCAACAGCCAGTGGGCAATGACGCCGCTGGGGCTGGGCAGCGGTTCGAGATGGAATTGGCGGTAGACGGGCGAGCCGTCGTGGGCGCGCAGCGGCAGGGTGACGTAGGCGGCGCGCCCCAGGCGCAGGGCGTCTTCGAGCAGTTCGACTTTGGACCTGGCGGCATCGTCGGCCACCAGGGCGAGGATGTCGCAGCCGATCAGGTCGGCGACCTCGGCCTGGCTGAGGTCGGCAAACGCCGGGTTGACGAAGATCAGCCGGTGCGCGGCGGCGGCGGCGCCCCGCTCGATAATGGCCACGCCGTCGCGCAGACGCGACAGCGAGGCTTCCAGCAAAGTGAAATCCTGCTGGAAGCGCTTGCGCTCCATCAGTTCGATCAACACGCGCAGGCTGCGTGCCGACTCCAGATGCAGCGGCGACCAGCGGCGCGCGCGGCCGCTCACGGTTTCCTGCCACAGGTCGAAGCTCTTGCGCGGCGACAGCCGTGAGTTGGGGATATCCGGCAACTTGGCCAACTGCGGGTTGCCGGCCCATTTGACCTGCTGCACCTGTTCGCGGCGTGTCCATAGCAAGGCGCTGCGCGATTGCGGCATCAGCGGCACAAAGATGAAGCCGGCGGCCAGCGGCGCCAGATCGGCCAGCTCCGGGAACACCTCGCCGATGGCATCGACATGCAGCGCGCCAACGGCGTCCTCGCGCAAGGCGTGATGATGGCGAGACTCGAGATGGTCGCGGATACGGCGTAATGCGGCGGCGTCCGGGCTGGTGCCGTGGCGGCTGATGTCGTCGCCGTGGAAGATCGCCACGCCATCGGCGTCCACCACGTCCATCAGGTCCGGTGCCATGTCCGCGAGCATGTCCACGGTCAGATGTTCGGCATCGTTGAAGTCGGTGATCAACTTTTCGCGGATGGTGAGCAGCACCGATTCCAGCCGCGCACGCGCCACCGCCTGCAGCGCGCCGATGCGGCCGGCCAGCGCACGGGTGATCGCATCGGTGACATCGCGCATGGCGTGGCTGGTGAAGTGCGGGCTGTAGTGATGACAGGCGATCAGCCCCCACAGCGCGTCGTTGACCACGATCGAGGACACCAGCGTGGCGGTCACGCCCATGTTGGCCAGATATTCCAAGTGCACCGGCGAGACCACGATCGGCGATGGCTGGTAGCCGACATCGGCGATCTGGCGCACGCGGTTGCGCAGGTACAGCGCGCGCGCCTGGGCCGGGATATCGGTGGCCGGGTAATGCAGGCCGAGGTAGGCCTCCAGGTCGGGCTGGCGGGCCTCGGCGATGACGTCGCCGTTCCACTCTTCGTCGAAGCGGTAAATCATCACCCGGTCGAAGCCGATCATGCTGCGCAGGCCTTTGGCGGCGCGCACGGCCGCTTCGGCGATGCTTGGGTCGCGCTCGATGCTGCGCAACAGCGGCAACGCCTCGCGCAGGGTAACGTCCATCAGGCGCGCGTCGCGCGGCTCGATTTCGATCAGCCATTGCTCGGGATATAGATGCCAGGCCGCCACCCAGGGGTGGTCGGTAGGCACGGTGCGGCTGGGGAAGCGCACCTCGGCATGCAGCAGGTGGCGCGGTTGGTCGTCCACGGCAACGGGCGGGGCGTCGGTCAGTTCCAGCACCTGGGTGTAGGGCATGCCGAGCAAGGCCTCCATCGGCACGCCGAGCAGGTCGGCTGCAGTGCTGCTGGCCTGCACGATGCGGCCATCGGCCGGGTCGATCACCAGCAGGACGCCGTAGGGCTGGATCATGCCGGGGATGTGGATCGGCTCGCGCGCGCAGACATCCATATCCAGGGGTTCGGTAGGCTGATTCACGGACGCGGCTCCGCTGCGAGGCAGGTATGAAAGTGGGCGAACATGGCGTGCGCGCCGTCGATGGCGGCGGCCTGTGTGCGGGGCGAATTCAGGCGCCGATCGAGCACCGCCTGGAAGCGGCGCCAGCCGGCGGGGTCTTCGTCGGCCAGTTCGAAATACTGCAGCGCACCGGTCAGGCCGGGCTGGGACTTGCGCAGACCGCGCGCGATGACGCGGCCGCCCAGCTGCGAGCCTTCGACCACGTACAACATGCCCCAGCGCGCGGCGTCGGTGCGCGTGGCGGGCAGTGCAATCGGCAGATCCAAGGGTTGATCGAGCGCCCGCAAGTCGGCACGCAAGGCCGGCACGCGGCGGCGATAGTGCCAACCGTTGCCGACCAGCGTGCCGAGCCAATCGCCCAGATGCGCTTCGAAACCGCCCAGCAAGGCGTGGTGGCGGCGCAGGATCTGCGCATAGCTGGCGCGATCGACCTGCCCCTGCCCCAGGGCCTGCATCAGCGGCACCGCTTCGACCAGGCGATGGGTGTCCTGGGTGGCGTGACGCAGCGCGCGCGCGGCCGATGGCGGAACAGCCAGGGTGTCAGGACACATAAGCAATCGATGCGGTGCTGCGGAACGGAGTGCACCAGCCTAGCAGCGCCTGCGCAAATCAGATAAAGCGGGCGCGAGGGTTGGATGAATGCGTTGGCATCAGCCCTATGTTGCCGGTGCGACGCCACCGCCCCGCCCTGCACGCTTCCATGCCATCCCCCACCCGGCGGCGAGCAGCACGCCGGCCAGCAACCACGGCGCGCCGGGCAGATGCAGCGGCGCGCCATTGCCGATGAACCAGGCAAACACGTTGGCGAACAACAACGGCCCGGCGATACCGGCCAGGCTGACCAGGCCGCTCAAGGCGCCCTGCACGCGACCCTGCGCATCGGCGCCGACTTCGCGGGTGATCAAGGCTTGCGCAGCCGGTGCAGCGATCGCCCAGAACGCGCTGATCGGCACGCCGATCAGGAAGGCGGTGCCACTGTCGGCCAGCCCGTAGATGACGAAGCCCACCACCCCGCAGCCCAGGCCCAGCAACAAGGCGCGACGTTCGCCCAGCCAGCGCACGATCCGGCCGACCAGCAACGCGTTGACGATGATGCTGCACACCCCGACCCCGGCCAGCACCCAGCTCACTTCGCGCGGGCCCCAGTGGTACTGGTAGCCGGCAAACAGCACGAAGATGCTGGGATAAACGTAATGCGCCAGGTTGGCCAGAAACACCACCGAGGCCAGGCCGAACACCTGCGGGTAGCGGCGCAGTAATTTGAGCGCGCCCAGCGGGTTGGCCTGCGACAACTCCAAGCGCGCGGTGCGGCGCTCGGGCGGCAGCGATTCGGGCAGCACGAACCAGCCGTACAACACATTCAACAGCGCCAGGCCTGCGGCAAACCAGAACGGCCAGCGCAACCCGATGCCGCCCAGCCAACCGCCGATCAACGGGCCGGCGACAAAGCCAATGCCGAACGCGGCGCCGAGCATGCCGAACGCGCCGGCGCGTTTGTCGGCGGGCGTGACATCGGCGATGTAGGCGTTGGCCGTGGAAAAACTGGCCGAGCAGATGCCGGAGATCACCCGCGCCAGCAGCAGCATCGGCAAGCTGTGGGCGATGGCCATCAGGATGAAATCCAGCCCCAGGCCCAGGCACGACAGGAGGATGACCGGGCGACGGCCGAAGCGGTCGGACAAGGCGCCTTGCAGCGGCGAGCAGACGAACTGGATGGAGGCGAACAGGAAGCCGAACCAACCGATCCAGCCGGCGGCCACCACGTAGTCGCCACCGGTGAAATGCCGCACCAGATCCGGCAGCACCGGGATGATCACGCCGAAGGACAGCACGTCGATCAGCACGGTGATGAAGATGAAGATCAACGCGGCGCGGCGGCGCCCCGGGGCTGGAGCGGAATCGGCGGAGAGAGACATCGCGCGGCCCAGGATGGCGAGGCGGGAAGTGTAGCTGCGGATTGGGCCGGATCGGCTCTGGGTGCGGCGGCGAGGCGTGGGGTATGAGGCTTGGGAGCGGTGCGAGCGGCTGGATTGGGCTCGACCGCAGGAGGTGTGCGCGATCGACCGCAGGAGATTCGTGCGATCGATCTGGGGGATCGCGTGGGTTTGGTGGGGCTTGTGCGAATCGGGCTTGAGCGACTTGATGCCTGAAGGACGATGTCAGCGGATCTTTTTGGCCGAGGGCAGTGCTGGAGGTGCGTGGGCGTTCGGCTGGAACTCTGGCTGACACCTTGCCCTCATCCGCCCTTCGGGCACCTTCTCCCGGTGGGAGAAGGGAGTGGGTGCTGCGATGTGCGTTTAGTGCCCCTCTCCCGCTTGCGGGAGAGGGGGTGGGGTGAGGGTACGGCGGCTGCGTTTGGTGAGGCTGCGTTGCTTACCCCGTGGTGAGGCTGCGCTGCTTAAAACCTTTACCCGTCTGACATCTGCTGGGTCTGACGTCTGCTGGCTTTTGCCCGCTACCTCCTTCGAGCAGGTTGCAATCGAAGACACTGCACGACGAGCAGACAGGGCGCGCTCCGTCGCAACGCTCAACCGAATCGATGCGACTTCACCGCCAAGCATCCATCGACGAGCCGCAGCCCGTAAACGATCTGCGCGCGCGGCTGGGCGGGCCTGCGCCACCTCAGCCGTGGCAACCACCGACGGGTTATTCGACGCTGATGGTCTGGCTCAGGGTGTGGATGGCGCCGGGGGCCAGTTCGATGACGTCCGGGCCGGCGTTGGCCGCTTCCAGGCAGACGTAGTCGCGCCAACCTTCGCCCACGTCGGCCATTTTCTTGCCGGCCTCCTCGCCCGGGTTCCAGGCCACCAGCGAGCGGCTGCCCTGTGTGGCGATGACGATGCGGCGGCCTAGGACCGGGTCGGTGAGGGTGTAGCGGCCGCCGGCGTTGGTGTAGATGCGGTCGCTGCGGCCGGGATCGCGCGGGTCGCGCAGGCTCCAGTCGCCTTGCTGGCGATGCGCGGTGGCGTAGTTCTCGTATTTATCGAGATAGTCCAGGCCATCCAGGCCCTGCACGCTGACGGTGAGCGCGTCGCCGACGCGGAAGTAATTGTGCAGCGCCTGGGTGAAGCGCACCGGGGTGCCGCTGGTGTTTTCGGTGATCAAGCGTTGTTCGAGGGTGCGACCGATGCGCAGGGTCATGCGCAGGCGCAGCGCCAGGTCGTCGAAGGCCGGCGGGGTGAGCGTGAGCACCACGGTGCCGTCGTCTTCGCGGTGGCTCTCGGTGAGTTGCCACGGCACGGTGCGCACGAACCCGTGCGCGGGCACGTCGCCGGTCTGGTCCTGGCGGCCGAAGTACGGCCAGCACACCGGCGCGCCGCCGCGGATCGGGGTGGGCGGCTGCTTGGCGAGCGGCGACAGCCACATGACGTCCTGACCGCCCTTGGGCACGAACGACAGCAACTGGCCGCCGAACAGGCTGATGGCGGCAGTGGAGAACGGGGTGTCGATCAGCAGCGAGGGGAAGCCGTGGAAGTCGCCTGTGGTCAGGCCGGTGGTGTCGGACATGGGGGATGCCTTGTGGACGATGGGAGATTGGGCGAATGCGGGGTACGCGGCCGGCAACTTGAAGGCGGTGCCGCGCACGGCGGCCATGCCGGTGAGCGGCGGCGCAGCACGCAAAGCAGTGAGGATGCGCTGGCCGGGGCGGCCGTCGGCGGGCTGCAAGCCCAGCCGGGTCTGCTCGACCTGGATGGCGCGGCGGGTGGCGCTGCCGACCATGCCGTCGGCCTCGCCGATCTGGTGGCCGCGGGCGAGCAACAACTGCTGCAGGTCGCGGCGTTCCGGACGGCCCAGGCCGGGGTCGTCGGTGGGCCAGGCGGCAACCAGGCCGGGGCCGCCGCGCAGGCGATCGGCCAGCAGCGCGATCGACAGCGCGTAGCTTTCGGCAGCGTTGTAGGCGTAGATCGCGTCGTAGTTGCGGAACACCAGGAAGGCAGGGCCGGTGGCACCAGCCGGTAGCAGCAAGGCGGCAGCGGTCTCGGCCGGCAGCCCGGTCGGGGCCAGCGGCTTGCCGTCTGTGCCAAGCAGGCCGGCAGCCTGCCAGGCCTGCAAGGGTTGGCGGCGGGTGCGGCCGGCCTTGCTGGCATCGAAGCCGCGCGGCAGGGTGACTTCCATCCCCCAGGGGCGGGCGCGTTCCCAGCCGGCCTTGACCAGGTAGTTGGCGGTGGAGGCCAGCGCATCGGGAATGCTGGCGACCAGATTGCGGCGGCCGTCGCCGTCGCCGTCCACCGCAATCCGCGCATAGGTCGAGGGCATGAACTGGGTCTGCCCGAACGCGCCGGCCCACGAGCCGGTCAAGCCATCCGGCGACAGATCGCCCTGCTGCAACAGGCTGAGCAAGGCGAGGAATTCGCCGCGGAAGAACGGCTGGCGGCGGCCTGCGCACGACAGCGTGGCCAGCGAGACCAGCAGCGGGCGCTTGCCGGTGACGCGGCCGTAGTCGCTCTCCACGCCCCAGACCGCCACGATGGTGGCCGGGTCGACGCCGGTCTGCTCGGACAGGCGGGTGAGCAAGTCGTGGTGGGTGACCAGCATGGCCTGGCCGTCGGTGACGCGCTGGCTGTCGACCAGACTGGCCAGGTAGTCCCAGATGGGCGTAGTGAACTCCGGTTGCGCGTCCAGCAGCGGCAACACGCTGGGATCGGGCGCCAACCCCGCGGTAAAACGCTGGAAACGGGCGGCATCCACGCCCTTGGCGGCGGCCTGGGTCTGCAACCCGGCCAGGCAGCGGTCGAAGGCCGGGTCGGCCCAGGCGGCCAGCGGCAGCAAGGCCATCAACAGCGGCAAGGCGCGCCGGGTCGGCGTCATGGCGCGGTGGCCGGCGGGTGGACGGACGTCATGCGGTAGAGCGCTCCAGTCACGAATCGATCCGGAAGGATAGCCAACCTGGCTGGATCGAGGCGTGCAATCGGCGGCGCCGGAGCAACGCGGTCGCTGCCGCGGGCGGCAGGAT
The DNA here is from genome assembly GCF_002939865.1 of Xanthomonas dyei. GTDB lineage: Bacteria > Pseudomonadota > Gammaproteobacteria > Xanthomonadales > Xanthomonadaceae > Xanthomonas > Xanthomonas dyei. The sequence goes on along the minus strand of NZ_MDEE01000039.1, from coordinate 37,447 downwards.
GCGAGTGTGGTGCGTTGGCGCGGCGGCTGCGGGCTGGCGACCGGTGTCTGTTGCCGCCATCGAACGGCATACGCTCGGCACCGGGAGTTGTTCACCGGTCAACCGCTTCAATCAGGAGTGTGCCGGCGTTGGCCTGCTTGCCATTGCAGCTGGGGTAAAGCGGGCGTCAGCGTTGACGCGTCAGCGACCGTCGCCGGTGATGCCGCTCAGCAGCGACAGTGCCGGGCTGGACGCGCCGGTCTCGGCGACACGGCGCGGACGCGTGCGGTGCGGTGCATCGTGGCGTGGACCGAAACGGACCATGCACGTAGCCAGCAACGCCGGCAACACGATTGCAAAGACCACCAAGGCCGTCAGCGCCCATTGCCAGAAGTTGAAGGTTGCCATGATCGCTGTCCGCCCCCCGCGGCGAGTTTCGCCGCGCGGCAAGCTTCCCGGATCGGCTGCGAACGCTGTGTCGACAAAGCGGCGCGACGGGCGCCGTTGGTCGGGTCAGGCGGCGATGGTCTAGGTGCGCGATGGCCTGCTTGCGACGGCGCCGGTTGGCGGCGGCGGTGCCCGGCTGGAAGACGTCAGCCCGGGGCTGCAACGGCAGAGCTTGCGGTTGTCGTTCGCCGACGGCTTGGGGAATGGGTCTGGGTGGGCGTGCAAGTGCGCCAGCGCGCGTCCGCGCATCGGGCATCTTCTGGCTTGTACACACTCCGGCGCCGCTGGCTGCGCTCAGCGGGCGTCGAGGTAATACCAGCGGCCATCTTCGCGGACGAAGCGGCTGTGTTCGGTCATGCGCACTGCGCTGCCGCCGCCGATGCGGTAGCGGGCCAGAAACACCACCTCGGCGGTGTCCTCGCCGGTGACGCTGGTGCGCTGGATGGTCAGGCCGAGCCAGGTGGTGCGGCCGCCTTCGTCCAGCGACAGTTCGGCCGGGCGCGTGGACGGGTGCCAGCTGGTCAGCAGGTAGTCGACATCGCGGCGTACATAGGCGCTGTAGCGCGAGCGCATCAAGGTTTCGGCATCCGGCGCGGCGGCACCGGCGTGGTAGAGCCCGCAGCAGCGCGCGTAATCGGCGGGGCGGCCGCACGGACAGGGATCGGTGGGCGTGGAGGTCGGCATCTGGCGATTGTGCGGGATGGGATTGGGAATTGGGAGGCGGGTTTCTACGCGTCTATGCTGTCGCCCCGTCGTGCGGAGCGCCGTTGTGCTGGAACTGATTCCCACCGAGTTGCCGTGGCTGCTGTGCATCGCGTTCGTTGCCGGGCTGGTGGATGCTGCGGTGGGTGGCGGCGGGTTGATCCAGTTGCCGGGATTGTTTGCGACCTTGCCGCAGCAGGCGCCGTCGCTGATTCTGGGCACCAACAAGTTCAGCGCGATGTTCGGCACCGGGGCGTCGGCGTGGCGGTATGCGCGCACGGTGCGCTTCCCGTGGCGGCCGGTGCTGTATGCCACTGCGGCGGCGTTTACGTTTTCGTTTCTGGGCGCCACGGCGGTCAGCCTGTTGCCCAAGCAGGCGGTGCGGCCGCTGATTTTGCTATTGCTGATCGCGATGTTGGTCTACACGCTGATCAAGAAGGATTTCGGCGCGCTGCATCGGCCGCGCGAGATCGGTCGACGCGAGTTGATCACCGCCTTGGCGATGGGCGCAGCGATCGGGTTTTACGATGGGTTCTTCGGTCCGGGCACGGGGAGCTTTTTGATCTTCCTGTTCATTCGCTTTTTCGGGCTGGATTTTCTGCGCGCTTCGGCGGCGGCAAAGGTGGTGAACCTGGCCACCAACCTGGCAGCGCTGTCGTTCTTTCTGCCCAGCGGCCAGGTGATGCTGGCGCTGGGCATTCCGATGGCGGTGGCGAACGTGGCCGGCGCGGTGGCCGGCACGCGGATGGCATTGCGCGGTGGCACGCCGTTGATCCGCACGTTGTTCCTGGTGCTGGTGGTGGTGCTGATCGGCAAGATGGGCTGGGATCTGCTGCACTGATCACGCTGCAGATGTCCTCGCCTTTCTAAAACTCCATGCTCAACGTCGCCGACAGCGTGCGCGGTGCACCCGGGTAGTTGGTTGTCTGCGTCACCGGTTGCTCGATGTAAAAACGGTTGGCGACATTGCGCAGCATAAACGCCAGTTGATAACGGCCGCCGAACCGATACGCCGCCGATGCATCGAAGCGCGTGTAGCCGGCAATGCGATAGCTGTTGTTCAAGTCGCCCTCGCGCTCGCCGACATGCACCGCACCGGCGCCCAGGGTCAGGCCGTACAACGGACCGGTGGCCACATGGTAAGTACTCCACAAGCTGGCGCTGACGCGCGGCACACCGCGCAGGCGATTACCGACCGGAATCACGCTGTCGCGGGTGACCTGCGCATCCAGATAGCCCGCGCCGAGAATCATCCGCCAGTGTTGGGTGAGCTCGCCGGTGATGTCCAGCTCGACGCCACGCACGCGCTGCTGACCGGTGACCAGCACAAAGCCGCTGTTGTCCGGGTCGCTGGTGGCGACGTTGTCCTTGGTGATCTGGAATGCCGCAGCAGTGGCAAGCACGCGGTTGTCCAGCAGCGCGCTTTTCAGGCCGATCTCGTATTGGCGGCCGGTCTCCGGCGGTGCGCTGCCGCCGGCAAACAGCGTAGCGCTACGCGGGCGAAACGACGTCGATGTATTGGCATACAGCGACAGCTGCGGCGTGGCCTTCCACACCACACCCACACGCGGCGAGGCGCGTCGGCCGTCTTCGCGGGTACGCGCGCCGTTATCGACGGTGGTCTGCTGCACGTCATCCCAGCGCACGCCGGCCAGCACGTCCCAACGCTGCCCGATGCTGATCTGATCCTGCACGTACAACGCGGCGTAGCGCGCATCGACCTCGATCTGCCGCGCCGGCACGTAGCGGCCCGGTAGTGCGCCCTGCACCGGGTTGCTCACGCTGATGCGGGCCAAGGGCGCGCGGGCTTCGTCGGTGTGGCGACGCGCATCGACGTAGTCGGCGCCAGCCAGCACCTGATAGCGCAGCGGGCCGGTGTCGAAACGGGCCAGCGCTTCGGTCTGCGAGGTAGTGGCGCGCACCTGCTGCTCCTGACGCACGGCGCGAGGTTGCACAAACGCACGGTCGGCGCTGAAGCCGGTGAAGTCGGCCACGTCGCGACCGCTGTCGCCGTCCTGGTGATTGAGGATCTGACGCAGCGTCAGCCACTCATTCGCGTCATATTCGATACGGCCGCGTGCAGTGCGCGAGGTGCCGCGATTGCGCGACCACGGCTCGCCGAAACTGCGCTCTGCCGGACCACGCACCACACCGTCGATGACGACCAGACCGCGATCGCCCGGGCTGGTCTGGCGGGTGTAGTCCAGATCCAGATCGGCACGCAGCTGCGCAGTGGGCCGCCATGCCAGCGAGGGCGAGACGAAGACGCGGCCTGCGCAGCGCGAAAGCTGCCGGTCTGCTGCGCGGCGGCGCCGACGCGGGCAGACAGCGTGGGACTCAGCGGGCCGGTGATGCTGGACTGCACGCGGCGCAGGCCATGTTCGGCCACCTGCAGCGATGCGTTGCCGCCGAACGTGTCGTCCGGCCGCAACGTGACCGGATTGATCACCCCACCGGGCTCGCCGCGCCCGTACAACACCGCCGCAGGCCCTTTGAGCACTTCCACCTGGGCGACATTGGCCAGGTCGCGCACGGTCTCGGTGAAGTTCTGCGCGGGGTTGAGCAGGATGCCGTCGACCGCATACGACGACGCTTCGAAGCCGCGAATGACGAAGGTTTCCGAGCGATTGCCCTGGGTGCCGCCGGGCTGCACGTTGGACACATTGGCCACCACATCGACCAACCGGGTGAGTTGCTGCTCGTCGATCACCGAACGCGGCACCACCTGGATCGCCTGCGGGATGCGCTCCACCGGCGTCTGCGTGCGGGTAGCGCCGGCGGTTCTCAGATGCGCCTGCAGGCATCGCTGCGAGCACTCAGAAGGCAATCGCGCACCTCGTCATGACGCCCCGCCGGCATCGCGCCCATGCCAGGCGCAGACCCCGCCACTAGCGTCGCAATGCTGCCTGGATCTGCGGCCAGGCATGACTCCAGGCGATGCGCTCCTGCTCGAGCCGCGGCGCGGCACCGAAGTGTCCGTTGCGCAGGCGCGTATACAGCAGTTGCTCGTCCGGGGTCAGCGCCGCGAGCCGGTGGGCGCGATGCTGCCTGGGCTCGTGCCCCCACATGGCGCGTGGCGTGGACAGCAGCGTGGCCTCATCCATCAGCAGTGCCACGGTCTGCGGTGCATACGTGCGCAGCCGGTGCAGGATCGCCAACCCGTGCGTATCGATGTCGCCCCAATAGAACAGCGGAAGCGTGCGTAGCCAGTCGATGCTGCGTACGTAGTCGAGCGCATAGCCGCGTGCCATCAACACCGCCGTGCCCGGCATGGTTTCGCAGGCCAGGCCGGTGTCGAGATTTTCGACGATCAGCACGCGCTCGACCGGCAGCCGCAGCGCGGCCAGTTGCTGGATCGGCACGGTCAGATCGTCCAGGCCGCCAAGGTGCCGGGACAACTCCGGATCCAGCAGCCGCAGGCGCACCCGATCCGGTGCGCTGCGCAGGCCGGACAAGCTGTCGAAGCTGCGCGGCTCGGCGATGCCGCGCAGCCCGCCCAGCCAGTCGGCGATGATGCCGCGCCGCGCGTGCACCCACTTGCTGTCGATGCCGGCAATGGGCAGTTGACGCAGGAACAGGCCGCTGTCGCGGTGCCGGTGCAGCCAGTCGACCACGGCGACCAGCCGGTCGATATCGGCCTGTGCGCTATCGGCGAGCAGATCGAACTGGCGCCGCAGGCGCGCAGCCAATCCCGCCGCCTCCGGCCAGTGCGCCTGTAGACCGGCGCAGCGCGCGCTGGCGCGTTGCCAGCGGTCGTGTTCCTGCAGCGCTGCGGCGGCATCGGCCGGCGTGGCGAGCACCCAGCTGTGCGGCAAGCGTTGCGGCCCCAGCTGCGACCACAGCACGTCGCGATACTCCACCCGTCCCGGTAGCGCAGTGCGCTGCCAGCTCCGCAGCCAGTCGCCGAACGCATCGAACCGGGCGCTGGCCTGTGCCTGGATCGGTGGCTGCAGGGCGATCGGCCGTGGCGCTGCGGCACCGATCAACCAGTCGCCGCGATGACGTTGCCACTGCCCACGCAAGGCCTGGAGTGCGGCAGGCGGCAACAGCATGCAATCGGCGCGCGCCATCAGCTCACTCCTGGTCGGCCACCGGGTCGATGCCGGTCGCTGCAGATGCAGTGCGCGTACGCTCTGGCAGCTTGAGCCTGCGCGAGGCTTCGTCGTATTCGATCAGCAACACGCCCGAATCGTGGCGCCCGCTGATCTCCACAAAGCATGCGCCGCCGATGAACGGCTCCAGCGTCATCACCGATTTCAACGGCGTGGCCACCACCATCTGGAAGCCGAAATTTTCGAAGATATTCATCGCCAGCGCAGTGAATTCGTTGTCGGCCTTGTCGAAGGCTTCGTCCAGCACCACCGCGCAATAGCGCGGCAGTTCGCCGTCCTCGCCACCAAGCTGATAGCGCAGCGCCGCCGCCAGGCAGGTGGTGGCCAGTTTCTGCCGCTGGCCGCCGGACTTGCCGGCGCCGCTGCGATAGATCTCCACCTGCTGGCGGGTGGCCGCATCCAGTTCCACGCCGACGAATTCCACATGCAGGCGCACGTCCAGCACCAGCTCGCGCCAGCGCTTGTCTTCGCCTTCCTGCGAGCCGAGCTTGCGTACCAACTCGCGCAACACCGCAAATTGTTGCTCGGCCACCTCGCGCTGTTCGGTCTGGTGATGGCCGAGCACATCGCGCAGATGCTGATGGAACTCGATCACCTCCGGCAGGCGGCGGTCGCTGAGTTCGATGGTGAGCAAGGTGCCGTGGTTGAACGGCACCTGCTCCAGGCTGGCGTTGACCTCGTCCAGGCGTTGGGAGATCGACTTGCGCGCTTCGGCGGTATGCCGTTGCAGCGCCAGCAGATTGTTCTTGCTCTGGCTTTGCAGCAGGTCGAAAAAACGTGCCTCGTGTTGCGGCAGGCCGTCGCGTTCGAGCCGCTGCAGGCGAGCGAGAAAATCGTCTGCGCCTTCCAGCGTCGGGCTTAAATCACCGCTGTCTTCCGGCCATTGCTGGAAGTAGCGGCGGAAACATCCGATCAACGCTTGCTGCAGGCGGGTCAGTTCGTCCTTGCTGACGCCAAGCTGGGCATCCAGACCACGCTCCAGAGTGCGGAAGCGGTCCTGCAGGTTATCCAGGCTCAACTCGCCCAAACCGAGCAAGCGCTCGGCCAGGCCTTGCTGCTGCAACGGCGTGACCAGGCGCGTATGCGCATCGGCACATTCCAGATGCTGCTTTTCCAGCCGTGCGCGTTCGACGCCCAGCGCGATCCGTTCGGTACGCACGCCCTCATACGTACGCGTGGCCTGCGCGATGTCGCCGCGTGTGCGGTCGATCGCCTCGCCCAACGCGCGCAGGTTGGCGTCGCCTTCGCGCAGCTGTTGCAGGGTCTGGGCGATCTGGCTCAGGCGTTGCAGCGCTGCGGCCACATCGATTTCCTCCCAGCCCAGATTGACCAGGGTGTTGCGGGCCAGACGCTGCTGCCCATCGCGTTCGCGGCGCGCGCGCAGGCCGGCCACGTCGGCGTCGCAGGCCGCAATGCGTTGCGCCAGCTCCTGGCCTTCGCGCTCGAACAAGGCGAGCTTGTCGCGGTTGTTGAAGCCCAGCAGCCAGCGGCGGCGATCGCCCACGGCATGGCGGTCGTCTTTTTCGTAACGCTCGCCCGGATGCTTGACCTGACCTTCGCGGGTGATGGCACGTTCGGCGTGGCGCAAGGCCTTGGCTGAGTCCACGCAGTCGTAATCGAAGCGCTTGCCCAGCTCGCGCCGCAACCAGGCGGCGTACGGGTGATCGCGCAATTCCAGCTTGTGCAGCAGCGAAGCGCTACCGGGCTCGCGCCCACTCAACGCCTGCTCGTTGTTGCGCACCCGGTAATAGACCAGGCGCGTGCCGAGTTGGGTGCGATTGACCCAGTCGGCGACCTCGGCGTAATGGCGCTCGTCCACCAGCAACGATTGCGCAAAGCCGTGCAGCACGCGCTCGATGGCGCCACGCCAGGCGGATGCATCCTCGCGCACCTGGATCAACTCGCCAACGAACGGCAGCGCCGCTTCCGGCACGCCGGTGTCGGCGCTCATGCGCGCGCGCAGGCTTTGCATGGGCGCCGGAATATTGGACGGGTTGCGCGTCAACGCGTCGATTTCGGCGCGCACCTCGGCAAAGCGCTTGGTGTCGTCGTGTTTGCCAGCCAGGCGTTCGCTGATCGCTTCGTCGAGCTGGGCGGCGGCACGCTGGCCGTCTTCCAGCGCGGCGCGCGCCTGCGCGACCTGCTCGGCAAAGCCGTGCGCGCTGTCGGCCAGCGCCCGCTCCAATGCACGGCAGGCCTGTTCGGCCTGCACCCGCTTGGCCGCGCGGCGGTCGCGCTCGGCCTGCAGCTGGGTCTGCTCGCGCTCCAGCGCATCGATGCGTTCGCCACCTTGCGCGCGCCGCTGCGCCTCAAGATCGTCCAGGTGGCGGGTGTGGTTGTCTAACGCAGCGCGGCGCTGGCCTTCTTCGCCGGCAAGGCCGCGGTCTTGCACGTCCAGTTCCTGCAGGCGCGCGTCCAGCAGGGCAAGCCGGCGCTGCTCGCGGTAGGCATCGATGCCGAGCTTGAGTTCGTCCAGTTCGCTGCGCTCGCGGCGCAGCTGCATCAGCTCGGCATGGTGCGCGCGCGCGGGCAGCAGAGTCTCTACCTGGCGCCGCGCCGTCACCACCGCATGGTGTGCGCCGTCGAGTTCGGCGAAGTCGCCGACCAGGCGTTCGGCCGCATCGAAGGTCTTGGGTTCTTCGAGCATGAAGCCACGCAGGAACGCGTTGAGATCGCCCAGATTCTTGGCCGATTGGGTCTTGTGCAACAGGCGCAGCGCCATCTCGTTGCTGATGCCCAGCTGATGCCGGAAGCGTTCGGCGTAGCCGGCAAAGCTGTCGAAGTGATGCACGTCGTGCAGCCGTTGCTTGAGCTTGCGCAGATCCAGGTCGAAGCCGGCCAGGTCCTGCGCCACGTCGAAGGCGCGCTCGGCCACCATGTAGTGCTTGCGCACATCGCCGGTAGCCGCGCTGTTGCCGGCGATCCAGAATAGCCGCACCAGGCTGACCACGCGGTCCTCGCCATTGCGGTATTCCAGTACCAGGGCGGTCCAGGTGGCGCCCTTGCGCAGGTATTGCGTGGCGATCTCGCCGGACGCGCTGTCCTGCTGGTCGGCCCAGGCGCCGCGCACGTACGACACCAGATTGCGATCGCGCCCGCTGCGCTCGGCCTCGCGCGCGGCGGCGTTGAAGTCGACGATGCTGGGCGGGGTGAGCAGTGCCGACATCGCATCGAGCAGCGTCGATTTGCCCGAGCCGGAGCGGCCGACGAACAGGAAACCACGCTCGGCGATCGGTACTTCGGTCAGTCCCGAGAACGTCCCCCAGTTGTGCACCTGCAGGCGACGCATGCGGAACTGCTGCAGGCGCGCGTCGGGCAGACCGTTGGCAAATAGGCTGGAAGGCGCGGCAGAGGAAGTCATCGATACGGTCCGGGAAGCCAGAAAAGCGCAGGTCTGCGCTCGAACGGGTGGTGCGGTGCTAGGCGTGCGCCAGGTCCGCCTCGTCCTCGTCGCCAGCCGGGCTTTCGCGCAGCTGGCGATAGACCTGGCCCAGGGCGGCGACATCTTCGGCCGAGAACAGCAGTTTGAGCGCGGGCGAGATTTCATAGCGTGCGTCTTCGCCACGTAGACGGGTCAGCACATGGTTGTCCTTCATCTTTTGCACCGCGGTCGCTACCCGACGCAAAAAGCCGGCGCGGTCGGTGGACAGGTTCTTTTCGTAAACGGCCAGCGCCTCGCCCAATACCGCTTCTTCCACCACCGCGCGCACACCGCGCGCATCGGCTTCGGCCAGTTGCTGACGCAAATGCAGGAGCAGCACCGAATCGATGAAGGTCAACGGCGCCGAGCGCAGCAGCACCGGCGCTTCCAGCTCGCCGGTATCGGCCTGACGGGTGAAGGCGATACCGGCCTCACGATCGAGCACCAACTCCAGAAACACCTCGGCCAGGGCGCTGCGAATGCCAGCCTCGCTGCGCAGCAAGGCCGGCCACAGGCGGCCATGCCGTTGCGCGTCCACGCTGGGGCCGCTGAGCAACTGGCACAGCACGCGGCGCGCCTCCACCGGCAAGCGGCCGGTATCGCCGGCGAACAGGCCGGTGCTGTCTGCGCCCGGATGCTGGGGGTCGGCGATCCCGGGGGCGATGTCGGTATCGGTATCGGTATCGGGATCGTGCTCAGGCCAGTTCATGGCGTTTCTCCTGGGTAAACCAGATCAGCGGGATGCGCGCGCGACGCCATTGACCATCGCTGCCGCGCCATTGCGCCACTTCCGATTGATCGGCGCTGACGATGCCATGGCGCGTGCCCAGCGACAGGTAGCCGATCACGCTGCCCAGGCCCTGGGTGGCCTGACGTTGCGTCAATGCCTGCGCGATGGACAGCTGCGGCTGGGTGGCCAGCAGCTCGAACAGATCGCGTCGCAGAGTACGGAAATCGATCTCCGACTGCGCCACCAGATCGCCCACGCTGTCCAGCGAGATCGCGGCCGCCTCGTTGCGTTGGATGCTGCCATCGACCTGCTGCTGGCGCGGGTCGTGCAGGCGCCATTGCGCGAGCGACCGCAGCCGGCTGGTGGTCAGCATCAGGCTGCGGCCGATCAACCGCTGGGCCGGAATGTGCTCGCGCAGGCTCAGCGCTTCGGCCTGCGCCTGCTTGAGCAACCGGTTGAGCCGGCGCTGTTCCAGATAGCCACGGCTCTGCACGAAACCGCGCAGGCTGCGCGCGAAATGCTGCATCACATCGTGGACCTGGCCGCCACGTTCGAGCATGGTGCCGGTGAGCCCGCGCAGGAAGCTGCGTTCGCGGCGATCGAGCTTGCGCGCGAACGTACGCGCAAGCACCGTCTCCAGCGCCGCATCCAGCTGCGCGCTCTGTTCGGCATCGTTGAGCAGCGCCCAGAACGCCTGGAAGCTGCGCCCGGCCTCGCTGTCGCCGATGACATCCACGCCTTCGAACAGTTTGGTCAGCACCTCGCCGCGCTCGCCTTCGTCATCGATGATGCGTTCGCGGAATTGCCGGTTGAGCTGTTCGAAATCGTCGCGCACGCGGCGGAAGTCTTCGGTCAATTCGTCGGCCAGCGCGATCACCTGGCGGGTGCGCTCGAGCGCACGCTTGCCGTCCAGCGAGGCGACCTTGCCGGCCGACACCCGCGCGATTTCCGCATCGATCCTGTCGCGCTCGTCGCGCAACGCCGACAGGCGCGCGTCAGGGTTGGTTTCGGTCAGTGCCGCCAGCTGGGCGAGCTGCTGCATCACCAACGCCAGCCGGCTTTCGGTGGCCGTGCTGCGGCTGTGCTCCAGGCCGTCGACAAAGCGGATCGCCTGCGCGGCCTGCGTGGACAGCTCGTACTCTTCCTGCTGCGCGCCGTCGGGCAGGCGCCGTTCCAGCCAGCCTTGCGCCAGCCAGTGCGCGACATAGGCTTGCGCGGTGCGCGGCAGGTCGCGCGCCAGATGTTCGGCGTTGATGTCGTCGAGCAGGCGCTGCAGGCGCTCGTGCAGCACCGCAGCCGGCAACACGCGTTCTCCATCCAGCAAAAGCCCCTGCAACAGACCGATTACCTCCGGTGCATGGTCGGCGGCCAGCAGTTTCCACAGCGGCTCGTCGCGCAAGCTGCGGTAGCGGGCGATGCGGGCGCGCACCTTCATACCGGTTCACCGTGGCACGGCCTCAGCGGGGTCCGGCCAATAGCGCGCTGACACGCCAATGGCAGGGTGCGCAAAACCTCTGCCCGGCCGACGGATGCGTTACGGTCTCCCACCGGGATGTTCATGCGGTCTCCCACCGTCTGCTGCACTGCCCGCATGCTTGCCTCAGCGTGTAGCGCGCGCCGGCACGGCATGCCTCAACGCTTGCCGCCCACTTCGAGGAACTGCAGGAATTCGGCGCGGGTGCGCGCGTCTTCGCGGAAGCTGCCCAGCATCTTGGAAGTCACCATGCTGACGCCGCGCTTGTGGATGCCGCGGGTGGTCATGCACTCGTGCGAGCCTTCGACCACCACGCCGACGCCGCGCGGTTGCAGCACGTCCTGGATGCACTGGGCGATCTGCGCGGTCATTTTTTCCTGCACCTGGAAGCGGCGCGCGTAGCTTTCCACCACGCGGGCCAGCTTGCTGATGCCAACCACCTTGACGCTGGGCAGGTAGCCCACGTGCACCTTGCCGATGATCGGCGCCATATGGTGCTCGCAGTGGCTCTCGTAGGAGATGTCGCGCAGCACGATGAGCTCGTCGTAGCCGGCCACCTCTTCAAATGTGCGTTCCAGGTAGTCGCGCGGTTCTTCGCGGTAGCCGCTGAACCAGTCGCCATAGGCTTCGGCCACCCGGCGCGGGGTGTCCAGCAGGCCTTCGCGGCTGGGATCTTCGCCGGCCCAGCGCAACAAGGTGCGCACGGCGTCTTCGGCCTGGGCCTGGGTGACGGAGGAATCGGGCTGGTCGGACTGGCTCATGCGCAGGTGCACCCAAAGGGGGCAAGCATGGTACCCGAGGACGGGGCAGCGGCCCCAGTGGCGGTTGCGGCCGCTGGGCCGGGTTCAGTGACTATTGATTCATTGTTGAATTGATAGCATGCTAACTATTATGACGACTAAGGCAATCACACCTCGCGCCCGGCTCAGCTCCGGCCTGTTGGTCGCCGCCCGCCAGTGGCAGCGGCTGGCCGACCAGGCGTTCGCCGAATTCGGCCTGTCCAGCGCCTGCACCGGCCCGCTGCTGATGGTCGGCCGCTCCGGCGGCGGCATCCGCCAGGTCGCACTCGCCCAGCAACTGGGCATGGAAGGCCCGTCGCTGGTGCGGCTGCTGGACAAGCTGGCAGCCCAGGGGTTGATCCGGCGCGAGGCCGACAGCAGCGACCGCCGCGCCAACCAGTTGTGGCTCACCGACGCAGGCCAGGCGCTGGTCGGGCGCATCGAGATCCGCCTGGATGCGCTGCGCGCCGAGGTCTTCGGCGCGCTCAGCGAAGCCCAGGTGCAGACAGTGCTGACGCTGTGGGAGCAGATCGCGCAGGCGCATGTGCGGCTGAGTCAGCCCGACTGAGTCAGCTGTCAGGCGTCGTGCTGCGACGCCGGTTGTGACGTTCCGCAGGCCCTCGCGCGCGTGCTGCGCTGCGCCGGGCGTGGTTGTTTCCCTTTCCCAGGATGTGCCCGATGTACGGCGAATTCAGTCTCTACGGTGTGTTCGTTCCCACCTTGCTGGCGTTGATGACGCTGGCCTACCTGCTCAACAGCGCCATTGGCGCGCTGCTGACCCGCGCCGGTGCGTATCGCCATGTCTGGCACCCGGCGCTGTTCAACCTGGCGCTGTACATCGCGCTGCTGGGCGGCCTGTTTTTCCTTACCCGTTGGATGCAATCGTGAAAAAGCTGATCAAGACCGCGGGGCCGGCGCTGCTGACCCTGGCAATGGTGGTGGTAGCCGCGCTGGTGCTGCAGCAGTTGTGGCGTTACTACATGGACGCGCCGTGGACGCGCGATGCGCACGTGGGCGCCGATGTGGTGCAGGTGGCCCCCGACGTGTCCGGACTGGTGGAATCGGTGGCGGTGGACGACAACCAGGCGATCACGCGCGGCCAGCTGCTGTTTGTGGTGGACCGCGCGCGCTATGCAATTGCGCTGGAACAGGCGCAAGCCGCGCTGGCCGAGCGCCAGGCCACGCTGACCCAGTTGCGCCGCGAGATTGCACGCGACCGCAGCCTGCAGGACCTGGTGGCGGCCGAAGATGCCGAGGTGCGCCGCTCGAACGTGCAAAAGGCGCAGGCTGCGGTGGCCACCGCGCAGTCGGCGGTGGATCTGGCCCAGCTCAATCTGGAGCGCACGCAGGTGCGCAGCCCGGCCGATGGCCATGTCAGCGACCGCACCGTGCGCGTGGGCGATTACGTTAGCGCCGGGCGCCCGGTGGTGGCGGTGCTGGATACCGGTTCGTTCCGCGTCGATGGCTATTTCGAAGAAACCCGCCTGCATGGCGTGCATGCCGGCCAGCGCGTGGACGTGCGCCTGATGGGCGAGCCAGTGACCCTGCACGGGCATGTGGAAAGCATCGCTGCCGGCATCGAAGACCGCTATCGCAGCGGTAGCGCCGGCGCACTGCCCAATGTCACCCCGGCGTTCGACTGGGTGCGGCTGGCGCAGCGCATCCCGGTACGCATTGCGCTGGATCAGGTGCCCACGCACGTGCAGCTGATTGCCGGGCGCACCGCCACGGTGACGATCCTGCCCGATGCCGCACCGTCGCCGTCCGCTGGCTCGCCTGCGCATGTGCAGGCAAAGGCCGCGCCATGAAGCGCCTGCGTCTGCTCGGCCTGAGCGCGGCCGTCACGTTGCTGGCGGCGTGCAGCACGGTCGGCCCCAATTACGCGCTGCCGGACCAGTCCGCATACCAGCGGCCAGCCGCCAACGCCGCGTTCATTGACACCGGCAACGACCAGGTGCAGCCCGGCGCGCCGCTGCCGGCACGCTGGTGGGCGTTGTATCAGGACCCGATGCTCGATGGCCTGGTCGAACAGGCGCTGCGCGACAACGTCGCGTTGAAAGTGGCCAGTGCCAACCTGCGCCGCGCCGCAGCGGTGTACGAACAGGCCATGGATGCCGGCGGCTTCGATTACGAGGTGGAGGCCGGCGTCAGCCGCGCGCAGGTGTCGGCCGAAGCCTTCCTGCAGGAAGAAAAGCTGCCGGTGTTCAACCTGGCCGATGGCAAGTTCGGCGTGTCGTACCAGTTCGACCTGTTCGGCAAGCTGCAACGCGGCGCCGAAGCCGCGCACGCCGATACGCAGGTGGCACAGGCCGCGATCGATCTGGCCCGTGTCAATGTGGCCGCGCAGGTCGCCGGCAGCTATGTGGAGATCTGCCATGCCAACCACGAGCTGCATGTGGCCGAGCATTCGCTGCAATTGCAGCAGCGCAGCCGTGAGATCACCCAACGTTTGATCGCCGCCGGACGTGGCACGCCACCGGATCTGGCCCGCGCCACCGCGCAGGTGGCGATGCTGCAAGCCGCCCTGCCGCCGCTGCGCGCGCGCCGCCAGGCAGCCGGCTATCAACTGGCGGCATTGCTCGGCAAGACGCCCAGCGAAGTGCCTGCCGGTGTCGACCGCTGCGCGCATGCGCCGGCCTTGCAGCACCCCATCCCGATTGGCGATGGCCGCAGCCTGCTCGCCCGTCGCCCGGACGTGCGCCAGGCCGAGCGGCGGCTGGCCGCGGCCACCGCGCGTATCGGCGTGGCCACCGCCGAGCTGTATCCGGAGATCCGCCTGGGCGGTTCGATCGGCGCCACCGGCCTGCTGGCGGACTTCGGTGAGCCGGCCACACATGCCTGGTCGTTCGGCCCGCTGATTTCCTGGACGCTGCCGTCCAGCGGTGCGCGTGCCCGCGTGCGCGCCACAGAAGCCGGCGCCGACGCCGCGCTGGCGCAGTTCGACAACACTGTGCTGCAGGCGCTGCGCGAGGTGCAGACCACACTCTCGCGCTACGCGCAGGATCTGGACCGCCTGCACCTGCTGGAACAGGCGCAGCAACAGGCCGAACTGGCGTCGGCGCAAAACCGCCGGCTGTATCAGGGCGGGCGCACCCCGTATCTGTCCAGTCTGGATGCCGAGCGCACCCTGGCCACCGCCGACATGACCCTGGCCACTGCGCAGGCACAGGTGTCGCAGGATCAACTCCAACTGTTTCTGGCACTGGGCGGCGGTTGGAACACCGATGCCCGTAGCGACGCCACCGCTTCCACTGCCGCGCCATGAACGCACTGCTGCGCGATCGTCAGGCCTGGCTGTTTTCGGTCAAGACCTTTGCCGCCTCGATCGCCGCGTTGTACGTGGCGCTGGCCGGCAATCTGTCGCGGCCGTACTGGGCGATGGCCACCGTCTATATCGTCTCGCAACCGCTGCTCGGCCCCACCCGCGCCAAGGGCGTGTACCGCGTGCTCGGCACCGTGCTGGCCGGCGCGGCCACCTTGGTGATGCTGCCGAATCTGGTCGAAACCCCGCTACTGCTGAGCGCGGCGATGGCGTTGTGGTTGTCGGCCTGCCTGTTTCTGGCGCTGCTCAATCGCGGCCCGCGCGGCTATGCATTTTTGCTGGCTGGCTACACCACCGCGTTTATCGGCTTTCCTGCGGTGACCGCGCCGGAAGGCATCTTCGACACCGTGGTAGCGCGCAGCGAAGAGATCGTATTGGGCACGGTGATGGCGGTGCTGTTCGCCTCGCTGGTGTTCCCCGCTTCGGTACGGCCGATGGTCACCGCACGCATCGGCGGTTGGATGCAGGACGCTGCGCAATGGTGCCGGCAGGTGCTGCAGCGTGGCGACTCGCACACGCCGCGCAACCGGTTGGCGGCAGACCTGGTGCAGTTCGAAGCCTTGATCGCCTTCGTGCGTCACGACGACCCACGGCATGCCAGTGCGGCGCCGGCGATGGAGCAACTGCGCGCGCGCATGCTGATGCTGCTGCCGGTGCTGTCGTCGATCGCCGACCGGCTGGATGCATTGCAGCGCGGCGGGTCTGCACAGTCGCCCGCACTCAAGGCGCTGCTGGACGACGTCGCCGGTTGGGTGGATCAGCGCGAGGACGCAGGCAGCGATGCCGATGTCGACGCGATGCGCGCACGCATCGCCGCGCTGCGCCCGGTGGTCGATCAGGACATCGAGCATCTGCTACTGGCGAGCTTGCTGCTGCGCCTGGAAGAATTGCTCGACCTCTGGCAAGACTGCCGCGCGCTGGAACAGACGTTGCTGCAGGGCACCGCGCTGCCGGCGGCGAGACAGGCTGCAACAGCCGAATCGATGGACGCTGCGCAAGGCGATGCCGGTGTGCGTTCGCGCATGCACCCCTCGCTGCTGCAGCGCCTGGGCATCTCGCGACCCCAGACCGCCGATGCAGGCGTCCCTGCCAGCAGCGCGCGCCACATCGACTTCGGCATGGCGGCGTTTTCCGCGCTCAGCGCTGGCCTTGCGCTGCTGGCGTACTGCGTGTTGTGGATCGGCATCGGTTGGGAGGGCGGCGGCAACGGCGCGATGATGGCTGCGGTCACAGCCGCGTTCTTTGCCGCGCAGGACGACCCCGCACCCAGCATGGTGTCGTTTCTGACCTGGGCGGTGGTCGCCAGCGTGGTCGCAGGTATTTACCTGTTCGGCATCTTCCCTGCGATCCACGACTTCCCGATGTTGGTGCTGCTGTTGGCGGCGGTGTTTCTGCCCATCGGCGCGTTGCTGCATCGGCCCAAGAGCATGTTGATCGCGCTGCCGCTGGTGGTGAATCTCACCGCCCTGCTCAGCCTGCAGAACACCTACAACGCCAACATCCAGAGCTTCGTCAACGCCGCCGTGGCGATGGTGCTGGGGATCGGATTCGCGGTGGTGCTCACAAAGGTGTTCCGCTCGGTCGGCGCCGAATGGAGCGCGCGTCGCCTGGTCCGCCAGGGTTGGCGCACGCTGGCCGACGCCGCCGATGGCCATGGCGCGCAGGACCGCCACCAGTTCGCCGCGCGCATGCTGGATCTGCTCGGCTTGCTCGCGCCCAGGTTGGCCTTGGCGCCGGAAGGCAGCGACCTGGCATCGATGGATATGCTCAGCGAAGTCCGCGTGGGCTTGAACATCTTGCAGCTGCGCAGCGCGCGGCACGGCTTGCCGCCATCGAGCGTGGACGCGGTGGACACCATCCTGGCCGACGTCGCTGCGCACTACCGGCAACAGATCGCGCACAAGCGTCCGTTGCCTGCACCGGATGCCCTACGTACGCGTCTGGATGCCTCGCTGGCGCGCGTGGGCAAGGTGCCGGCAGGAACGCATCGCGATGACGCGCTGCTGGGCTTGATCGGCCTGCGTTACAGCGTGTTTGCCGAGATGGCTCAGAAGGACGCAAATGCCAGACACCAGAAGCCTGATTTAGCCCCTCTCCCTGCGGGGCGATAAGGCACTGCCTGCGCGCCACTGGCGCGCGTGCCTTGGAGCGCCCGCGCTGCTGGCGCGGGCCGGGGCGCGGGGCCGGAGCCCGGGCTGGGGTTGGGGTGTCCCAATGCACGACCGCAATATCGATGCTTCACCTTGGCGACGCGTGGCGACGCGTTCACCATGGCTGGCATGCTAGTCGCCTGAGGCGCCCCTCATCCGCGCTTCGAGCACCTTCTCCCGAAGGGAGAAGGGAGCTAGCTATCAAGCTTGCGGTTGCATCAACACATCATCGCTTTCGCTCACGCATCGCCGCTTCGTCATCCAGCCAGTTGCTGCCCTTGTTGGTCAGGAAGAACATGTACACCACCAACGACACCGCAATCACCGCGGTTGCGTAGATCACAAACTCGCTCACGTGACCGGTCTTCAACGAGGCCTGATACAACAGCGGCGCGGTGCCACCAAACGCGGAGTTCGCCAGCGCATAGCCCAGGCCAACGCCCAGCGCGCGCACATGGGTGGGGAACAATTCCGCCTTCACCACCGCATTGATCGAGGTGTAGCCGGTCAGGATCACAAAGCCCACGGTGAGGATCGCGAACGCGGTCAACCAGTCGGTCTGCTTGGGTAGCTCGGTCACCAGGAACCAGGTGTACAGCACGCCGCCGATGCCGAAGAACACCAGCAAGGTCTTGCGCCCCACGATATCCGACAGCCAACCGCCCACCGGCTGCATCAGCATCAGCACCGTCAGCGCAACCAGGTTGATGATGGTGCCGGCCATCACGTCGCCACCGGCGAACGCGGTCTGGATCATCTTCGGGCCGGTCACCGAATAGGTGTAGAACGCGATGGTACCGCCGGCCGTGATCAAGAAGCACAGCAACAGCGGGCGCCATTGATTGACGAACAGCTCGCGCATCGAGCCGGACGCCTTGGCCTTGCCGGTGCGCGAATCGGCGATGGATTCAGAGCTCAGCGATTCGTCCATGGTCTGACGCAACCAGAACACCACCAGCGCACCGATACCGCCCAGGCCGAACGCCACACGCCAGCCCCATTCGGACACCTGCGAGGCATCGAAGAAGTGCAGCATCACCAGCAAGGTGGTCTGCGCCAGCACGTGCCCGCCCACCAGGGTCACGTAATGGAACGACGACAAGAACCCGCGTCGGCCTGGAATCGCCGCCTCGGACATGTAGGTCGCGCTGGTGCCGTATTCGCCACCGGTCGCAAAGCCCTGCACCAGGCGCGCCAGCAGCAGGATGATCGGCGCGGCAATACCAATGGTGACCACCGTCGGCGTCACCGCGATCACGAACGAGCACAGCGCCATCATCGACACCGAGATCGTCAACGCCAACCGCCGGCCGTAGCGGTCGGCAAAGCGACCGAAGTACCACGCACCGATCGGCCGCATCAAAAACGTCATCGCAAAGATCGCCCACACGAACATCGTGGCGTTCTTGTCTTCCTTGGAAAAGAACTGCGATTCGAAATAGGTGGCAAATACCGAGTAAACGTAGACGTCGTACCACTCGACCAGGTTGCCGGCCGATCCCTTGAGCGTATTGGACACCGAGCGGCGAAGGCTACCGGGTGCTGCGCCAGAACCGGCGGCGATCGGAGACGAGGGGGGTGCGCTCATGCGGTCAGAACCTCTTCGGTGGGGCAGCCTGGGAGTATAGGTGCGCACTTGTGTGACGCATGTAAGCATTTCGGCGCATATACACCCCGCAGATCCGGCTGCCGCGCGCCCGCTTCAGCCCGCTTTGGGCGTTGGCGCCGCAAGCGATGTGCTGTACATACCCGACCGGTCGAAACAGCACGCACGCCGCTTGCCGGAGGCGAGCATGTCGCAGGCAGTGGCAACGCGCTTGATCCGCGTGTCGGCCTTCTTGCCCGAGGTGATCCAAAAGATCCAGTCTCGCCGCGCCACTGCGGTGATGACGCCCCAGGTGGCACGTGCGTTTGGGAAGCGCGGACGCTGCACCAGAAACGGACGCACCGCCGAACCGCAGCAGCAAACGCGCCTGCCCGGCGCTCAGGCAGCCGCCTCCATCCCCGCTTGTAAACTCCAGCGTCCAGGGCACACGGATCGTCCAGCGCAATCACCATGAGCAAGCATCACACCGAGACCAGTAAATTCCTCAGCTACGTCTTGCGGCATGCACCGGAATCCATCGGGCTGGTGCTGGATCGCGACGGCTGGGCAGACATCGACGCGTTGATTGCGGCAGCCAATGCCCACGGCAAGGCGCTGGATGCGGAGCTGATCGGCGCGGTGGTCTCCAGCAGCGACAAGCAGCGCTTTGCGCTGTCTGCCGACGGCCTGCGCATCCGTGCAGTGCAGGGTCATTCGACGGCGAGCGTGGCCCTTGCGCACGTGGCAAAGACACCGCCGACGCTGCTGTACCACGGCACCGCCACGCGGTTTCTCGACGCGATCCTGCGCGAAGGCCTGCGCCCGGGCCAGCGCCACCATGTGCATCTGTCGGCCGATCCGCAGACCGCCATGCAAGTGGGCGCCCGCTATGGCACGCCGGTCTTGCTGATCGTCCAGGCCGGACAGATGCATGACCAGGGCCTGCAGTTTTTTGAAGCTGACAATGGCGTGTGGCTCATCGACGCGGTACCGGTGGCGTTTCTGACCCAGGCCAGCTGACGCGCGCAGGCCGGCAACTGCCGCTACGCGCAGCGGCATGTGGCACGGCACCACGGCAGTGCCTCGCAGCGCAGCGCACGCGCCTGCCTTCACAACCCCCATGCCGCGCGCCTTGGCAGAATGCCGGCCGCTTGTGGCCGCAGTGGCAGGGGAATCGGAGTTGGATGCATGACATGGATCATCGTGGCCACCGTCGTCATCACCTTGCTGGTGGGGCTGCTGCTGCTCAACTTCGCCACGCCTGAGAAGAAGCTCGAGCATATTCCGAGCCATTGCTACGACGTTTCGGACCCGCAGTTCAAACGTGAGATGTCGGTGTTGCTGGGGCCGGCGATCCTGCCCGGCAACAAGATCCAGGTGCTGCAGAACGGCCACGAGATCTTTCCGGCGATGCTGGCCGCCATCCGCGGTGCGCAGCACACGATCACCTTCGAAACCTACATCTACTGGTCGGGCGAGATCGGCCGCGAGTTCAGCCAGGCGCTGTCCGAGCGCGCGCGGGCCGGCGTCAAGGTGCGCGTCACCATCGATTGGGGCGGCAGTTTGAAGATGGACCCGTCGTTGGTCGAAGAGATGACCGATGCCGGCGTGGAAGTGCACCGTTACCGTCCCCTCACTTGGTACAACCTGCACCGCGTCAACAACCGCACCCATCGCAAGTTGCTGGTGATCGATGGTCGCATCGGCTTTACCGGCGGTGTGGGCGTGGCCGATCAATGGATGGGCGATGCGCAGGACCCGGAGCACTGGCGCGACTCGCATTACCGCATCGAAGGCCCGGTGGTGGCGCAGGTGCAGGCCGCCTTCAACGACAACTGGATCAAGACCACCGGCCGCGTGCTCAACGGCGCCGAGTACTACCCGCAGCTGGCGCCAGCCGGCGACAGCGATGCGCAGCTGTTCGTGGCCTCGCCGGCCGGCGGTAGCGAGAGCATGCACCTGATGTATCTGATCGCCATTGCCGCGGCACGCACGTCCATCGATCTGGCCGCGGCGTACTTCGTGCCGGATGCGCTGATCACCCGCTCGCTGCTGGAGGCGCGCAGCCGTGGCGTCAAGATCCGCGTGCTGTTGCCGGGCAAACATATCGATGCGGTGTCGGTGCGGTTGGCGTCCAAGGCCAGCTGGGAGCCGCTGCTGCAGGCCGGCATCGCCATCCACGAGTACCGGCCCACCATGCTGCACACCAAACTGCTGATCATCGACACCTTGCTGGTGTCGGTGGGCTCGACCAACTTCGACATCCGCTCGTTCCGCCTCAACGACGAGGCCAGCCTGAATGTCTACGACGCCACGCTGGCCGCACGCATGACCGAGGTCTTCGAGCGCGACCTGCAACGCGCCGAGCAGTACACGCTGGAACGCTGGCGGGCGCGGCCGCTGCGGCAGAAGCTGGGCGAAAAACTGGTGTTCCCGTTCCGTTCGCAGGTGTGATGCGGCGTCACCGATGCCGCGCACCGCACCCGCTCACACCACTGCGGAAGCCGCGGCCTGCAACCGCAGCTGACGCAGGCGCCACCACACCCCGCCCACATGCACCAGCGAATACAGCACCAGCGCGGCGGCAATGCCCAAGGTCAGCGGGCTGGCCTGCGACCCGGCAGCGGCCGCACCCTCGCTGAAAGCACCGGCGCCCCAGCGCCAGGCCAGCCGGCCCAGCAGGACCAGCATCAACGCCCCGCCGATCCATGGATTGGGCGCGTACCAGCCGCGGCCGTCCACCCATTCGGCATGCGTGTAACGCAGCGACACTGCGCCCAGCCCGATGCCGGCCGCCGTACCCAGCGCAACGCCCAGCCGCACCTGCGGTAATCCGTAGACCGCAAACGCCAGCGCGGCGGCGGCGATGACCAGCACCGCCGCACGCACCGCAGTGCCGACCGGCTTCCACTGCTGGCGACCGAAGCTGCGGCGGATGCGCCGGTAGTAAATGAAGGCGATGGCCGCCATCGACAGGTACGGGGTAAACGGTGCGATGGCAGCAGCGGGCATGACCAATCCTGTGTGGGTGCAGTGACGGCTGCAGGATGAAACCCGCTGGCACCGCGAACAAGGTGCCAAGTGTCACTTTCTGCGGCCGGCGGCGTACCTCACGGCGGCCGGCTCCTGGGTGCGTCGCTCTCCCGACCGCCGCTGCCATCGCCCCCGGTGAACGCCGCACACGCGCACGCCAGCCATTGCCACACGCGGATCAAGGCCGCGGCGGTAGACTTGGCGGCAGTACTCCCCCACCGCAGTGCCATGTCCGCCATCAAGCACCACGCCCACACGCTGATCGACACCCTGCCCGACACGGCAGGCTGGCAGGACGTGGTGCGCGTCGTGGAGGCGGCCAGCTTCCAGGCCGCGGTGCTGGACGGGATTGCCGCAGCCGACCAAGGCGACATCACCGCACCGGCCCAGGTCACCGCACTGTTCGCCAGATGGGGCGTTGATGTTGCGGCGTGACTGGACCGTCCCGGCCGCCAAGCAGCTCGCCCACGCCCAGGATCACTACCACGCGCTCAACCCGACCATTGCCGCGGCGATGGCGCGACAGGTGCTGGACGCCACCCGCACCCTGGCCGAGCAGCCCGGGCGTGGCCATGCCGGCCGCGTGCCCGGTACCCGCGAGTGGGTGGTCAAGCACACGCCCTACGTGCTGGTTTACCGCGTGCGCGACGACGCGCTGCAACTGCTGCACGTCCATCTGGACCCCAGCGACTGGCTGCCCCGCAGCGAACCGCTGATCGAACGTATCGAGCCGTGGATCGCCGCGCTGATCAGCGCGCTGCTGCATGTGCTGATGCTGTTGATCCTGCTGTCCGCCTCCACCCCCAGCATGACCCCGCCGCAAGGCTCGGCCAGCGGTGGCCGCACCAAGGTGGATTTTGTCGGCGACACCGATCAGCCGCAGCAACCCGTGCCCTCGCCGACGCCCACACCGCCCTCGCAGACCCCTGCGCCGGTGCAGCCGCCGCCGGCCGCCTCGCCGCTGCAATCCACGCTGGTGCAGAACGCCAAAAATCCGGTGCCGCCGCAAGGCAACACCCGCCGCGGCAGCCTGGCCGAGCAGCGCCGTGCACAACCGGTGCAGCGCCCCACCCCGCCGCAACCGCCGGCCGAACCGTCATCGCCGCCGCAGCGCCGCCCCGAAACCTGGACCGGCCGCCCACCGGGCATGCTCGACGAACCGGCCGATGCCGCCGAAGACGGCAGCGCCAACACGCCCACCATCAGCGAAGGCCGCCGCCGCGACCGCAGCAACGCCCAGCCCAGCATGGATATCGGCGGCTTCCAGGTCTATTACGACGTGCGCAGCGAAACCCAGCTGCGCGCGTGGAAGGAACAGGGCATGCAGGAGATCGCCATCATCCTGCCCGGCACCCAGCAACGCATGGTCTGCCCGCTGGATGTCGCGCTCAAACGCGGCTCCAGCAAATGCCGCCTGCTGCCGCCGGATTCGCCGGAACTGAAGAACATCGGCGACGCCCGCGAGGTCATCAACATGATGGAGGTCTACCGCCAGGGCGAGCCAGTCTGGCGCGGGCCGGGGCCGTATCGGTAAGCGGTGGGTCTGGGTTGGGCCGGATTCCACTTACCTGCTAGTGCGGGAATGACTGCATCGATAACCGGCGTGTTGGCGTTGCCTGAGTGCTTGCACTTCTCTAAAGTGCAGGCACCCTGATGTCATCGGGAGGGCAACATGCCTTCTTTCACCGTCCGCAATATCCCCGAGGAAGTGCATCGCGCAATCCGCGCGCGGGCCGCACTCCACGGCCGCAGCACCGAGGCGGAGATCCGCGCAATCCTTGCGTCGGCGGCCAAACCCGCAGACCGGGTCAAACTCGGCTCCCTGCTGGTGGATATCGGCCGCGACGCTGGCCTGACAGCAAAACAGGCAGACGCGTTCGACTCGTTGCGCGACAAGGCCGCGATCAAGCCAATCGGTCTGAAGTGATCCTGATCGATACCAATGTCATCTCCGAACTTTGGCGGCCTCAGCCCAACCTGAAGGTCATCGCCTGGATCGATGCGCAGGCGGTTGAGACGCTGTTCCTGTCGGTCGTGGCGGTGGCTGAACTACGTTTTGGTATTGCGGTGATGCCCAAGGGCCGCAAGCGATCCACGTTGCATGCAAGATTGGAAAGCGATGTATTGCCGCTGTTCAACGGGCGCCTGCTGGCGTTCGACCTGGACGCATCGCACGCATTCGCGACACTCGCATCGAAAGCCAGAACCGTAGGACTCACACTCGGGCGCGCCGGCGCTTACATCGCTGCAACGGCAGCCGCGCAAGGCTTGGCCGTTGCCACGCGCGACACGGCACCGTTCGCGGCGATGAGGTTGGACGTCATCAACCCGTGGAATTGATCTGGAGCGTGCGGTGATACACCGTCATTCCGGCACCGATCTCTAACGCACTGCTTTGAAAGCAGCGACCGCACGAGCCGAAGCTGTCTTCGGCTCGTGCGTCGATTACCTGGCGGTCGCAGACATCAGCTCCCCTGGTCTTTTCCCAGCTTGGTCCCCAGTGCTCCCTTGAACGGCGCCGGATTGCTGGTCACCAGACAGTTGTAGGTTTTGTCGCTGTTGAGCACCAGCACGGACGACTGCGGCCCCTTGAAATTCAGCCCGGTCGAAAACAGCACATAGGTATTGGGCAACGCGCTCGGGCGAAACGCACCGAAGGCATATTCGCCAGACAAGCCCAACGGGGACAGCGGCACCGTCAGCATCAGCGGCTGTGTCGCGACGGGTGAGGGAAGCGACGACGAGGCGGTCATGATCATGGACTGCGCATCGATGGAATACTTGGTGGTGACCACCACGCCCAGGTATTTGGAACTCGGCGCCGCAACCTGCTTGCGACATGCGGCAATGTCTTCCGGCTTCTTGTCTTCCTGCCCGCTCTGCAGCGTGGCGAAGACATGGCTCAAGGTAACCCGCTCGGTGTTGCTGACCGGGGCCGCAATAGTCGATTCCATGCACACCGCCGTCGTCAGCAGTAATGCACTGCATGCGACGAGTTGGCGAGAAAGGCTGAGTGTTTGATGCATGTCGAAAACTCCTGAGTCTGAAGCGGGTTAATGGCACTGGACGCGCATTGGCGGCGTTGCCTGGCATGACGAACATGTTCATCCCGACGTTTCCTGCGCATCCCGCACAAGTGATATGTCTCACTCAGCCATCCAAATAAAAACCGTCGGTTTACGTTCTCGCTTGATTCCAATCTCGATCTCACGATTCTCGCCAACGCATGCTCTAACGAATATGTCACTCGGCACGCTGAGAAACGCTTGATATAGCGATCTTGGAGAGCGGTCGTTTCACAACCCGACAAATCGTCTCATTCACTTCGATGCGTGATGCATCGCCTATTTTCAACCCGACAGAAGGTCGGATCTGTTCTCAATCTCAGTGATCCACCGATACTGAAAATCCACGGCCGTAGCAATGGAATCACTGCACGGCGCAACCTGCGTACACGCCAGTCAGGCCACCCGGTTGCTGACGCTGGCCAGCGCGGCCGGACAGGGTCACAGGGCAGGCAGATCGGATCCGTTGACCTGACATCGCACCAAGAGCCCGCAGCCCGCTGCAAACTGGCTACAGTCCGCCCAGGGCTGCCACGCCCACTCCATCCATCTGCGTCTCAAAGGATCCGCATGTCCCTGCATCGTCTTGCACCTCGCCTTGGGCTGGCCGTTGGCCTGCTGTGCGCCTGCGCCGCGCACGCCGCCGAGCCGGAGGCCGCGCATCGCCTGCTGCGCGTCACCCTGGGTGGCGCCACCGACCAGCCCGTTTCCGGGCGGCTGCTGGTGTTCGCCACCCTGGCCAAGGACGCGCAAGCGCAAGCCAAGGACGGCAAGGTGGAGGCGGTGGATGCCAACCCGTTCCGTCCCAGTGCCACCGCGGTGGCAGCGCAGGAAGTCGCCGGGCTTGCGCCGGGGGCCAGCGTGCAGATCGATCTGGACAACATCGCCTACCCGAACGGGTTTTCTGCGCTGCCGGCCGGTGCCTATCTGTTCCAGGCCGTGCTGGACGCGGACCACAGCTATGGCTACAGCGGCCGCGATGGCGGCGATCTGCTGAGCGCGGTGACGCCGGTCACCCTGGGCAAAGGCGCAGCGCTGCCGGCACTGACGCTGAGCACACAGCTGCCTGTCTCCGACGACCCGTGGCAGGTGTCGCCACGCGCACCGCAGGCTGTGCGCGACGCCGTGCCCGAGGCCAAGCTGCACACCACCGATGCCTCGATGGTCAGCCCGTCGCTGAGTGCGTTCTGGGGCCGGCCGGTCTCGCTGCGCGCACGCGTGCTCACCCCACCCGGCTAT
Source organism: Xanthomonas dyei (assembly GCF_002939865.1). Lineage (GTDB taxonomy): Bacteria > Pseudomonadota > Gammaproteobacteria > Xanthomonadales > Xanthomonadaceae > Xanthomonas > Xanthomonas dyei. The sequence continues at coordinate 11,409 of NZ_MDEE01000039.1, read as the reverse complement.
GACGCCAAGGCCCGCACGCGCTACCCCACCGTGTATGTCACCCACGGCTTCGGCGGCAACTACAACCGCTTTGCCGGCAGCATCGCCGCCACCTGGAGCGCGATGGCGGCCAAGCAGATGCCGCCGATGATCTGGGTGTTCCTGGATCAGGCCACGCCCACCGGCACCCACGAGTTCGCCGACTCGGTCAACAACGGCCCCTGGGGCACCGCGCTGACCGAAGAGCTGCTCCCGGCGCTGGAGCGCCAGTACAAGATGGACGGCAAGGCCAGCGGCCGATCTTGACCGGGCACTCGTCCGGCGGCTGGGCCACGCTGTGGCTGCAGACGCGCTACCCCAAACTGTTCGGCGGCACCTGGTCCACCTCGCCCGATTCCAGCGACTTCCGCGACTTCACCGGCCCGGATCTGTACGCGCCCAATGCCAACGTCTACCGGCGCCCCGACGGCAGCCAGTTCCCGCTGGTCCGCGATGGGGGCAAGGTGGTGGCCGAGCTGGAAACCTTCGCCAAGCTCGAACGCGTGCTCGGCCCGTACGGCGGCCAGCTCACCTCATTCGAATGGGTGTTCTCCCCGCGCGGCGCCGACGGCCGCCCGGTGCCGATGTTCGACCGCGACACCGGCAAGGTCGACCCGGCCGTGGCAGCCTACTGGCGCACGCATTACGACATCGCCGCCCGCGTGGCCGCGCAGTGGCCCACGCTCAAGCCGGACCTGGACGGCAAGATTCACCTGATTGTCGGCACCGCCGACACGTTCTACCTGGACGGCGCGGCGCATAAATTCCAGTCGGTGCTGGACGGCCTGGGCGCCAAGAGCGACTTCCGCTATCTGGAAGGCCGCAGCCACTTCGACCTGTACAAGGAAGGCGACGACGGCAACGCCCTGATGAAGAAGATCGCCGCGGAAATGTACGCAGTGGCGCGACCGAAGCAGTAAGTGCGCCCACGCACTGCCGGGGCCGCCGCGTGGCGTCCCGGCGGTGTGCGTGAGGGGTTTCGCGCGGTTGATTAACGCGATATCTGCGCCTGCGGTGCAACACCGCACGGCCCAGCAGCGCGCTCGTGCAACCGCATGCAGGGCTGCTGTGTGCAGCAACGCAGCTGCGCATCGCGATACCTGCGCCAACGTGCAGCGCACGACGCGCAAGATGCCTGGCACTGACCACACCGCGCACTGACGACACCGCGTGCATCGTCGCCTTACCACTGAGAGCGGCTAACAACACGTATCCAGCAGTCGTCAGGTGACTCCGGACGATGCACCCATCACCGGTGTGCACGCGCGCACCGCGCACCGGCCACGCCCGCCAGGCGGTGAATACAGTCGGTTTCTCAGCTGCTCACGCCGAGCGCTTGGGCAGCTCCCACTCCATCTGCTGGCGCAATACCAGCAGCAGCACCTTGAGGCTGCCGGAGCGGACCAATGCGGCGGGGGTCTGGCCATCCAGCGCGTTCATCGGCTCGCGAAACCAGCGAATCAGCGCCTCGTTATTGCCACCGTGCAGTGCCCAGGCGTGGCACACGATCTCGCCCAGCGCCTCGATCCCGGCACCGCCCAGCAACTTGAGATGCTCCGGGCTGAATTTGAACAGCGACAGCACCAGCTCGGCGTCGGCGGCCTTGCCGTGATCGACTGCCATCTGCGCGCTGTGCGCGGTGCTGTAGCTGGACGGCTGCGCGCGCAGGGCTTCGGCCCGGCGCATGCCAATGAGCAATGAGTCAATCAGGTCGGCGCGTTCCACGGTGCAGTCCGGCAGTGTCTAGCGCGCACGCTAACGGTGCGGCTGACCGCGCTCAATCGGGAGTCTCCCGACAGCCGCTGCGTCAGTCAGCCGGCATTGCCATCGGCAGTCTTTAACAACCGCCTTGCTAGCATCTGGGCGCGTTGCTGGCGGCACCGGGTGACCCGGGCCGTCGTTTCTGGAGTGTCATTTCATGAGGAGTCGCCGATGAACTGGAAGTCCGCCGTTGCCCTGCTTGCCCTGTCCACCACCGCCGTGCCGGCGTTGGCGCAATCCGACCGGCAAGTCGCCGAAGACATGATCACCCGATCGGCCAATGTCTGCCCCGGCCACAGCACCGAGCGCACCAGCCCCACCGTCAAGGCCGTGCCTGTCGGCGCGCTGCGCGTGATGCTGGAGCGTGGCCTGGTGATGTGCCCCGACCGCCGCCTGGATGCCACCGCTCCGGCCGTGTTCTACGGGCGCCTGGGCGTGTTCGCCTGGAACCCGGAAGTGCCCGCCGGCAAGACCGTGATCGTCAAGCAGATCGACACCATGACCCGCAAGGACGACTACCCGGTCGAAACGCTGGTGTGGGACGCCAAGGGCACCGCACTCAAGCAGCAGACCGTGCCGATGTTCGAGCCCCGGCCGGGTGCGGCGGTGTTGTACAAGGTGCGTTGAGGCTGACGCGCGGTAGCGGTACCGATTCGCCCGGCTGCACGCAACGCCGTCGCCTGCAGTCCGGGCTCTGCCTGGACTCGACTCCAGCACGCTGCACAGGAGGATGCATGAGACACCCATTGGCCCTGGCCGGCCTTGCGCTCATGGCATTGGGCTTCTCCATCCCGGGCTGCAGCGCACCACAGAAAAGCGCCAGCACCATGACCAACGAACAAGGATGCGTGAGGCAACGTGGCGGCCCGCAAGACCCCGGCACCCAGCCGCCGCCGGTGATGGAAGCATGCCTGGGCCCATACAAGCTGCAGATTCCCGCCAATTACTTCGATGACCAGATGGGGCCGAACTTCGATGGCAGCTTCGGGCTGTATCTGGAATACCCGGAGTTGAATGCGTTCGCTCCTGGCGAGCGTGCCCACCTGAAGCTGGATGTGGCCACCCGCACCGTCAATATCGGCTATCGCTATCTTGACCGCGTGGACCCCGATGCATTCCTTCGGCGGCAATACACACCGGACAGCGCAACGCAGGACACTCCCGAAGCGGACATCAACACGCGCATCAAGGGCGAAGAAAAGGACGGGCTCACGCCGTACTACGCCAACGTCGCTGCGTACCGCGCGCACTATCTAGCGCAAGGGCTCAAACCATCCAATTCCATCATGGAGGCAAGCTACTACAAGGATTGGTATGTCAGCCGCGATGCACAAGGAAACATCGACACCATCATCAAGTGCACCTCGCGCGAGGTCGAACACTCCGGCGTGGAGTTCCGCGAGGGCAAGCTTGTCCGCAGCAAGGAGCGGGAAATTCCCACCTGCGAGCAGATGTTCGTCATTCCGGAACTGAAGGTCGCAGTGGAGATCAATTATGTGCGCGTCGCATTGAAGGACTGGAAGAAGATCCAGGACCGCGCACGGAACGCACTGAAAGACTTCATGCCGCCCCGCACCGGCACCTGAGTTCTTTCAAACGACAAGGAGGTGATGCATGCCAGAACTGACGCAAGACGATCTTAGGATTCTTTCTGCCTATGCGCGGGAGGAGAATCGCGAGCTGTATTGGAACTACCTCGCCCACAAGGATGGCAACGACGGCTACGGCCTGCTTGCGTTAGGTGTGGTGCGCAACGACAACGCGCCTGGAGCGACCGCAAACATTTTTGCCGACAACCGCGCACGCGAGGGCGGCATCAGGATGAGCGAGCGCGAATGGAACCAGTTTGGCGTTGACCTCATGCGCCGCGATCTGGACGAACGCAGGGGCCAACTGGATGCAGGGCGCCCGGATCTTGCGCTCAATCTCCCCGTCCGTGACGTGCAAGACGTGCATGACCGCAGCTTCCAAGCGCACCAGATCGATCCCAACGCCTGGACGCCACGCGAGTTTCTGCAAGCCGCACGGCGCAATGGTGGCGAAGGTGAGGCAGAACAGGCCTGGACGATGATGCTGGACAACACGGCCCTTGGCTTGTCGCGCATGCGCACGACCAGCTGGGACACCATGCACACCTACAACGATCAGGACCTGGATGCGACGGCATACATGGGGCACATGGCTGGGGCAAGAACATTGGCGACCCAGGCGCTGCCCAACACGGATTCAGACCGGATTGGGGCAGTCAGTTCCTATGCGCTATACGACGCGCGGTCCAAACAATGGACCCAGGTGACCTCAACAGGGGAAATGCCCACATCTCAACCGATTCGAGATCCCCACCAACTGCAGGAGCTCAACGACACGCGCCAACTCAGGTTAGAGCGACAGGAACTAAGGCGCGAGTTCCATCCCGATGACCCGTATCGCAACCTGCCCATCGTCCGCAGCCCTTACCTGTTGTCCGACAACACACCGTCCAATGCGCAGGAACAGGCGACGCAGGTAGCGGCCGCCGCATCCGTTGCCACGCCCGACCAACCCGGCCACCCACGGTTCGCGTTGCATCAGCAATGCAGCGCAGGCGTTGATGCGCTGGACCGCCAACTCGGGCGCCAACCCGATCAAAGCAGCGCATGCATGACCGCCAGCCTGGCCACACTGGCGGCAGCCAATGGGCTCGACCGTGTGGACCACGTGTTTCTAAGCAAAGACGGCAGCGATGCGCAGGCAGGCCAATACGTGTTCGTAGTGCAAGGCGATCCAAAGAACCCAGCGCATCTGCGCGCACACATGCCAACCGACCAGGCGGTTACAACGCCAGTGGAAACCTCGTTTCGCGAACTGGCGCAGATCGATCAGCGCCAACAGTTGCAGCAGCAGAACGCGCAGACGCTGGCGCAACAGCAAGATGCACCAACGCACGGTGCGCGCACACTGGGCGTTTGATGTTGGTTGTTGGAGCCGGTACCCGCATGCCTTCCTGCCGCGCCACGTCAGTCAGTTGGGTCTGCCCCGCCATCATATAGCCGCTGCGCGTCGATCTCATCGACGATGGCGCGCACCGCACGGGCGGCATTGAAGATGTTCTCACCCAGGATCGACAGGCTGGTGGCGTCCAGCGGCTTGCCGCTGCACACCGCCACCATGTCGCTCTGTGCAGTGATCGTGCGCAACAGCATGTGGAACCGATCCATCTGCTCGATGGTGACGCCGAAAGTGAAGTGTTCCTCCCGCGTTTGCGTTCTGCCCTCTGGCGCAGTCGTCTTGCGGGTTTTCGTGGTCGTCATGGCATCCGTCCTCGACGTGAGCGGATGAGATATCCGCCGCTCAAATTTATCCCTTTTTCGGATATTTGAAAAGGGGATATAGCGTTGCGGCAGACTTTCACGTTTGCAGCCATGCCCACCAAGTCTATCCACAAGAAGGATTACGCGATTCTGCTACGGCAGCTGCGCGAGCTGCGTCTGGCCGCCGGGTTGACCCAGGTCGAATTGAGTACCGCCTTGGGCCGTCCCCAGTCTTATGTCAGTGATGTCGAGCGGGGGGAACGGCGGATGGATCTTCTCCAACTGCGCGACTTCTGCAACGCGTGCGGCGCATCGGTCAGCACGTTCGTGGCCGACTTCGAGCAGGAGCTGAAGTAGCACCCGAGAAACGTGGCGCAGTTGCTTTATGCCTGCTTCATTGGCCCGACAGTTGCGGTGAAGTGTCTCGGCTCGCCCGTGATCGGGTCATCGAATGCCAGCGTCTGCGCGAACAGCTGCAACGGCCGCTCGGGATCATCGGGCCGCTGATCTTCCAGATCGGGATAGAAGCGGTCATGCAGGATCGGCGCGCCCAGCGCGGCCATATGCACGCGTAACTGATGCTTGCGCCCGGTGACCGGCTCCAACCGATAGGTCCACGCGTCTGCGCCGCGCGCAACCACATCGATCACCGTCTCGCTGTTCGGCTCGCCCACGCCCTCGCGCATACGAAAGAACGGCTCGCCCGGCTCCAGCCGGCTGCGATGCACATACGGAAACGCCAGTCCCGGCAGCGGCGGCGCTACCGCCAGATAGTGCTTGCGGATGCGTCGCTCGCGGAATAGCGCCTGATAGATCCCGCGCGTGGCCGGATTGGCCGAGAACAGCACCAGCCCAGCGGTATCGCGGTCGATGCGGTGCAGCGGCACCAGCGCCGGGTTATCCAAGCGCTGCACCAACCGCGTCAATAGCGTCTGGCGCACATACGCACCGGCAGGCACCACGGGCAGGAAATGCGGCTTGTAGGCCACGACGATATGCGCGTCGGCATGCACCACCGTTTCCGTTGCCGCGATGATCGACTCATCCGCTACTTCGCGGAAGTAATAGATCTCCGCACCAAGCCGATAAGGTGCAGCGATATCCAATGCCTGCTGCTGCGCATCCAGTACGCGCCCACGCGCGAAGCGATCACGCCACTTGTCAGCGCCAACGACCGGAAAGCACGTACACAGCGCCTCCCACACCGTGTGCCAAGGTCCGGGCGGGAGCTGGAACTGGCTGGCGGGGAGGCCATCAAGCATCGGGCGTGCTGGAAGTATGACCACAACGAGGCGCGCTCAAACGGAGAGGGCTGGAATCGTACCCTGCCCGTGTTTGCCGTTTCCTCCTCATTTCTGCAAAGTGAACAGAAACGCCTCAGCGACAACAGGTCTTTCAGGCGATAGGTATGACGCCCCGTTAGTCAATGCTGCAGCTCTACACCAGGGAGATGTGAATGCGCTGTTGCTCCCAGACACCAACTGGTGATCGGCGCACGGAAAAGCGTCAGTTTTCCCAGTAGTGCCTTTTGCCAACGGCGTACCTGCGATTCTTTGGACCGTCGGCAAATTCAGAAATTGCGACTTGCAGTAAAGTCGCTGTGTCCTACGCCCGAGTCGCCGATAGCGCAGATCAAGGAAGCGTTCAATGACAGCTCAAAGAAAATTCAACAAGAAGATCATGCGGTGCATGTCACTCACCGTAGTCGCGCTGAGTGCAGCATGCTCGAATGCTTCGCCACCGGCTGGTGCAACGGTCGGTGACTTTGCAAACAAGTGGGCGTATGCCACAGCCTGCGGTTCTGGCCACTTTCTCAGCGTTGACCTCAATCAGCAAAAGAGCCAGGTCACGGGAGAGTGGAGCGAAGGAACCAACGCGCGTGGAGGTGGCGGAAAATTGGAAGGGGATGTGCGTAGCGGAAAGCTCTACGTTCGCTACTGCAGCGATGATGGCGAGACAGGCTATGAGGCATGCCCCAACTTCTCGGGGGAAGAAGATTACTTCGTTCTTGAAAAGGGGGCCTTGGTTCGCTACCAGAAGTTCGGCAATACATATAAGCGAGATGTCGCCTTGCACCCTGATATCAAGGGTAAGCAGATTCCATCCGAAACCTGTGCAGACACGGAGAGCGACTCATGAGCAGGCTGACAGATCAGGAATTGCGGGCCACGCTGTACTTTGCTGTCGGCGTGTCATCCGAAAGCGGATATGCCGCTTATCAATTGGAGGTCGCTGGCGACAATCTCAGGACACCGTTGCTAGAGCCGGCCGACAACAGTGGCTACACGATCGGCACTATCCAAACTGACTTGGGGCAGCACTATCAGCCGAACATGCCTAACGGGGAGAACGTTCCAAGGGACCTCGTGAATGCCTATCAACAATGGGCGCATGGGCAGCAGCAAGATCTTGTTCTCAGTCAACAGCAGGTTGATCAGACAATCGCCGATCTTGGCCGTAACGGCCGCGCTATCCGCGCTGATGCCGGTCGGCCTCTCGATGCGGAAGTGAAATCCAAGCTAGACACGTTCCTTTCTTCTAACGAAGGCATCAGCTGGGTACATCAACGCGATGTGGCGCAAATCGACAAGTTGATGGATCGCGCTATCGCGCCCTTGCAGCGGAGTGAGCTCTACCAGAATGCGTCTCTGGACGACCAAGTTAGGTTGGCGACGATGGTTGGGAAAGCCTACAACCAGAACGAAACGCGCACAGCACCGATGATCCGCAACATTGAGGCAAATCAGTACCATTCGCTCGCGGATGTGAGTGCCGCCATTGATGATCTGAATCCTAGGGCGACTGGACGTGGCGACTATCTGGAAGCTGGGCGAGACAAGGCGCTGGAGGGCGCCGATGTGGTAAATGCATTGCGCAATGCGGATTCGCGTAGCCCGCTTGCAACAGTATGGACCAATGTGGTCGCCAACCCGCTTGTGGACCCGACAACACTCAACGCGCCGCAGGCAGGCCAAAACTTGGCGCACGAATACCCTGCGGTGAAAAGCCTGTTTCTGCACTACAACCGTGCAGAGGAATTCGTGGGCGCGCTGGATCGTGGCGCGACCTATCAAAATGCGGCAACAGACCGGACAGATCCAACGCGATTCAATGGTGCCGGCTTTTATGCTGCCGGTAACGACTTGGTGACCTGGGACAAGACCGGTCAGGGTCACGCATTCTTGAATGGTGTTTGGAGCGGTGTTGAGCGGCAAAATCTTGCGCGAGTGCGCAACGATGACGGCACTACAGATCTGAACATCAGCGAAAATGGTCAGACGCGTAGATTGCTGCATGTCGATCCACGTACAAATCCACTGCGCGGGACTGAAGAACCAGCGCAGCCAGCGCCGAATAATCAGCAGCCCGTGGTGCCTAGGCATGGTTCTTTACTTCCATCACAGGATCCGCTCCATCGCCAAGCCGAAGATGCCGTTCGCCGCCTTGAGCAAGGTCTCGGCAGGGAGTACGACGACAACAGCGCACGGCTGGCAGCAAGTAGCGCCTACTTAGCTAAAGAGAATGGGCTGACAAGAATCGATCATGTCGTGCTGAGCGAGAACTATAAGTCTGTGCGACAAGGCGAGAACCTGTTCGTTGTAGAGGGGGCGTTGAACGATCCCGCACACAAGATGGCGCACATGAAGACGAACGACGCCATCGCACAGCCGGTTGAACAGTCTCTGGCGCAATTGCAGTCCTTAGGCGAGACGCAGCGGCAGCAACAGTCCCAGCAACAAGAGCAGCAGCGCGACCAGTCGATCGCTCCGCCGCCTCGGATGGTATGAGATGGCACGAAATGACCCTGGCGCTGAGGTTTCGCGATGGCATTGATACGCCCATGCAAGCAGGCGCGCTGATTGATGTATAAGCGGCCTCAAGCGCTGGAGCGAGAATTGGGCTTCTTGCATTCGAGCGCGTGACGCTGATATCTGGTGAGACGTTGCTCGCAACGACGCAGATGCTCTACTGACAAAACCTGTTGCAGCGGCTATGGTCGAAGCTGGAACGGGGGTTCTCGCATGGGACGCAGAAAGAAGCAAAGCGGGTTTGAAGCGTTGGCCGCATTGCCGTGGCCAGCCGCCTTCGTTGCGGGGATTGCCGCGTATCTCGCAGTGCGCTACGGCATCAGCTGGTGGTTCTCTCAGCACGGCGGAATGCTGTCGCAAGGTATTGCCCAGCAATCAGATGGCATGTTCGCGCCCTTGGCGTGGATGCTGCTCGGCATCTGCTGGCTCGCCGCGCTGTTCTCCTACCTGGGCACACGCAGCCGGCGACGCTTTCTGGAAACACGCACAACGCTGGAGAGCTTGGCGGCCGGCGGCTGGCGACACTTCGAACAATTGGTGGGCGACGCTTTTCGCCGACAAGGCTATCGCGTCGAGGAAACCGGCCTGGGCGGCGCAGACGGCGGCATCGACCTGATCCTGCGCAAGGACGGCCGCCGCACGCTGGTGCAATGCAAGCAATGGAAACGCCAGCAGGTCGGCGTCAGCGTCGTGAGAGAAATGTTCGGCCTGCTCGCCCATCACCAGGCTGACGCGGCCAAGATCGTCTGTATCGGCAGCTACACAAAAGACGCGGAGCGCTTTGCTCAAGGCAAGCCGATTGAACTGATCAGCGGCGAACAGCTGCTGGAAATGATACGAGCGGTGCAACTACACGCTGCAGCGCAGCCGACACCACAAGCAGCACGCGTCGAACCTATCTTTGCTTCCACTGAGTCCACTGCCTCTACAACTATCGCCACACCAAGCTGCCCGCGCTGCGGCAGCGCGCTTGTGCAGAGAAGGAACCGGCGCAGCAGCGAGAACTTCCTAGGTTGCAGCCAGTTCCCTAAGTGCAGGGCCACCTAATAAGTGCAGGGCCACCTAGTAAGAACAGCCACCGTTGTCCTCAGAAACTGCTGCATGAATCTGAGACCATTATTGTGACTTTGGCAGCAGTTCCCAGGCACGGAGCCCATATGTATTTATAAGGACCCCTCTAAAATTCGGCTCGATACTTAAAACAAAAGCGATTTCACCTTTAAGTTTAGCTATCTCAGCGGGACTTAGTTGACCGTTGAAAAAACGAGATACTCCTGCGCGGACACCTCGCTTTCGCTCACGCCCCACGCTCACACCACCTTGATTTGTGAGCGTTAAGCCTGTGATTGACATTGATGTAGAGCGACCTACCGCTACTCGCTTTTGGTCATTCAACCTTATGTAAGGCAGGCGAGACCCCCTGACCAAATTCCTAATGTTCTCTTCCAATCCTTTCAGCAAGTCTGGCTTTAACGAAGAAATCGCAATATCATCAGAATATCGCGTGTACTTCGCGTCAACGCGGTTTGCTAAATCAAACGCTTTCGCGTCAAATTCAAACATGATGGCGTTGGCAAGAAATGGTGAGCTTGGAGCACCGATGCAAAGCACAGCCCTTCCCTGCGGTCTCCATGTACAGGCGTCGACAATAAACTTGAGCTCAGCGGCACTCAAATCAGGGCATCTTGATTCAACCAAGTGGAATATCGACTCTCCGTCAATGCTTCCAAAAAAATCTGTAAAATCCAACTTTGTTAAGTATTTCGCGCCTTTATGAACCGCTGCATTAGCGAGGATGGAGCTTCCAGGCTTGTAAGCCGTCGCTGATTGATGGATCTCAAGCTTATCACTGAGAATTTGGCAAATTGCTCTTTGAACGGCCTTAACCTCCCTTGCTGGCTGCGCCACAACACGCCTGCCACCATTATTTTTAGGAATGGCGAAGATTTTGTACCTGCGATAGGCGCCTCTCGCTATTATTCGGCAACTCGATGTTGACACCCCGACTAGCGAAGAAACCTTAGAAACCAAGCCAATCATTTGGCTATCCTTATTGATTTCACGACACTTGCTCTACTCGGGATTCTTGCCTCATAAAAAGCCACAGTGTCAATCTTTATTCGCTCCCTGTTGAACTTTGCGCCGGCGCTGTGTCCGAATGAAACTCGTGAAATCCATTCATCTGCATAATAGTAGCGACCGTGCCCCTTAGCTTTAATGAACAAAAGTTCGCACTTGTGGAGAAGAAATAGATAGCGCGACAGATCAGTCGATTCTGCAGGGATATCGAGCAAAGAAAGAAAATCGCTGATATCTGTCTCACTCAATGCACCGAACAGATCGCATAACTCACATATTAGGCTCATAACATGCGATGGCTCAGACCTGCGAAAAATATGCTCGCGCCCCGTAGGAGAAACATATCCCCGAATCGCTGAAATGTAATGACCCACTGAAACTCTGCTCAGGTGTTAGTTTTCAGAGGAGACATCGATGAGTGCAGTGATGGACGAAGAACAGATCAAGCGCTG
>NZ_MDEE01000038.1 GCF_002939865.1 Xanthomonas dyei | reverse complement strand
GAACACGCCCGAAGGAAACTGATCAAAGGTCGCGGATTGAGGTCCTGACCAACACAGTTGCTACATGGACGTACTTGCGGCGTGTCCCGCGATGGTGGGCGGGCAAGGGACCTGCAGATAAAGCGCAGATCAAGCGCTCCGCAATCGACACAGTCAAAGCATCCAAGCTTCCCAAGACAGCGGGAGAGCTCCATGGATGGATTCACGGCGTGTCCCGCGATGGTGGGCGGGCAAGGGCCCTGCAGATAAAACGCAGATCAAGCGCTCCGCAATCGACACAGTCAAAGCATCCAAGCTTCCCAAGACAGCGGGAGAGCTCCATGGATGGATTCACGGCGTGTCCCGCGATGGTGGGCGGGCAAGGGCCCTGCAGATAAAACGCAGATCAAGCGCTCCGCAACCGGTACAGTCAAAGCACCCAAGCTTCCCAAGACAGCGGAGAGCTCCCTCGCTGTTAGAGCGGCTGACAAGACGCCGCGAACAAGAGACAGATGGCTGCAGAAGGCGCACCCAGTCCCGGCATCCGGCATGTCCACGTGATGTAGGCCCAGCCGAACAACACCGACACCCGGCTGAGCGACACGTAGTCGTGTGCTACCGGCTCTCGGTCTGTCGATGCATCTGCGTGAACCAGCTGCCCCTCACCGCCGCGACATCCGCGATGCAGCACACCGCGCACATCGCCGACACCCCTGGCGACCGGAACTGTGCGCTACGTCGTTGCGCATGCGCGCCGGAATCGCATCCAGTCATCGCCAAGCATCACAGAAATGTAATTTTCTTTTGCAACAACTTGCATTCGGTACATTACGGAGCGCCCTAATGGCGTCCCGGGGACAGGGGCCCGGTGTTTCGCACCCGTTGCTTCCATGTCTTAGGAGAGAGAGACGATGAAGTCGAAGTCGATGTGCACCACGGTGGGTCTGATCGCCATGTGCCTGGCCGGGTCGGCCGCCGCCGCCGGCAAGCCCCTGTACCAAACCGGCCCGGCGCTCAGCCGCAGCGCTGCGGCAACCGCCACCGCAGAACCCTCGCTGCAACGCCTGTTGAGCGCCCCGTCCACCACCAACGCACAGGTGGTGCAGCTCGATGCCGCCGCGGTGACCGCCGGCGAAAAACTGCTGGAATTGCAGCTGGATGGCCAGACCATCACCGCCACGCAGGCCAAGGTGGATGCGTTGGAAGGCGGCGACAGCGTGTGGTACGGCAACCTCGGCCCGCGCGCCGGCACCCGTGCACGCACCTTGTCCGGCGTGGACCCATTGAACTCGGCTATCCTGGTGCGCAGCGGCGATACCGTCACCGGCACCATCCGCTACGCCGGCAAGCTGTATCGCCTGCGTCCGTTGGCCGATGGCCGACATGTACTGGTGCAGGTCGACGAGCAGCGCATGCCGCAGGAGCATCCGGCCGAATACAGCCTGCTGCCCAAGTTCGACATGCCTGGCGATGGGCGCGTGACCGCGGCGGCGGCTTCATCCGGCAGCCCGGCCACCATCCGCGTGCTGGTCGTGGCCACCAACAAGGCGGTAACCGCTTACGGCGGCAACATGCAGTCGCTGGTGCAACTGGCGGTGGCCGAAGCCAACCAGGGCTACATCAACAGCAATGTCGGCATCACCTTGCAGCTGGCGCGGTACGAGACCACCAGCTACACCGAAACCGGCAACTTCACCACCGACCTGCAGCGCTTCCGCGTGACCAACGATGGTTACATGGACAGCATCCACACCAGCCGTAACACCTACACCGCCGATGTAGGCGTGATCTTGCTGGACAACAACAGCTACTGCGGCTTGGCGTCGGGCATCGGCTCCACGGCCGCCAGCGCCTTCGCATCGGTGTACTGGGATTGCGCCACCGGCTACTACAGCTTTGCGCATGAAATCGGCCATCTGCAGAGCGCCCGCCACGATGCCACCAACGACCCGAGCACCTCGCCATACGCCTACGGCCACGGTTATCGCTACGGCAACAGCTGGCGCACCATCATGGCTTACGACTGCAGCAGCAGCTGCCCGCGGCTGAACTACTGGTCCAACTCCAACATCAGCTACAACGGCGTGCCCATGGGCAATGCCAGCACCGCCGACAATCAGCGCGTGCTGGTCAACACCAAGGCCACGATCGCCGGCTTCCGCTGATCTTTGCGGTTTCCGCCGATTCCCTGTGTGATTGCGATGGCCCGGCACCGGCAGGTGTCGGGCCATCGCGCTACACCCGAGCGCGGTGATCGCGCAGACTAGACGCACCGTCGGCGCTTGCCGGCCACGTCCCGTCAGCGGAGCACTCATGTCCATGTCCTCGCGTTATGCGCTGCTGTGCCTGGCCGCGCTGGCAGTTGCCGGATGCAAACAGCAACCTGCCGAGCCCGCCGCCACTCCACCCAAGCCCGCAGTTGCGGCGCCAGCGCCGACCGCCGAAAACGCTGCCGAAGCGCGTGCGTTGCAGGTACTCGAAACGCGCTTGCAGAGCGACAAGGTGTACCCGGATAACTGCATCAGCATCATGGCCGAACCGGCCGATCCGCCATCGCCGGACGTGTTTGAATTTGCCGTGCACGAACGCCACGGCGACGGCTGCCCAGGCGACCCGCAGACCAGCCCGGTGCGCGACCGCTTCCGCGTCCAGGCCGACGGCACGCTGTTCTGGTACGACGTGGTCAATGCGGATTTCGTCGACTACGCCGAGCGTGCGCGCAGCATGCAGTGACGCGTTGAAGTGGTTTGGCCAAGCAGGAGTGCGCGCCCGCGTTGGGTTGCCGCCGAGCGCTGAGAATTGAGGATTTCCGCACCAAAGCGCGCTATTGCTAGCGGCATCGGTTGTCGATGAGTGTCGCCAAGTGTGGCCCTTCAACAGCGCGATTCATCGATATGTCCGATGCCGGGTGGACTCGTTGCGACACTGGGATTGAAATGCAGAACGCGCGCGCTGCGTCGTTTTGAGCGCGCTCTTCATTGGCTGGCCTTACCGAACGTCCTTGCCGGTATCCGGTGGCACGCTGTCGTGCTTGCGAAGCATGAGTCACGATTGGCCTGCGATGCGGATAACAGCGGCGCCGCGCGCACAACCGGCGGTGTCAGGACTCACCGCGGCGCAATCCCGGCACGTAGTTGCAGCTGCGCGCGCCGGATCTACAGCGGCAACTGCTCCAACACAACGCCATCGGCATCCACACGCAGCACCGAACCTTGCTCGTACCAGTCGCCCAGCACGATGCGCGTGCAGGTGTTGCCACCGGCTTGCAGGGTGTGGATTGCAGGGCGATGGGTATGGCCGTGGATCATGCGATCCAGCCCGTACCGCACGAAGGTCGCTTCCACCTCGGCCGGCGACACGTCGGTGACGGTTTCGAGCTGCGCCTGGTCGCCCTGTTTGAGTTCGGCGTAGCGGGCCTGGCTGGCCGCACGCGCCTGCTGCGCGAACGCCACGCGTGCTGCCAGCGGCTGCGCCAGAAACTGCGCCTGAAACGCTGGGTCGCGCGTCTGCGCGCGAAACGCCTGGTAGGCGGTGTCGTCGGTGCACAACAGGTCGCCGTGCATCAGCAGCGTCGTATGGCCGTAGAGATCGATCACGGTGGGGTCGGGCAGGATGCGGAAGCCTGCGCGCTGCGCATAGGCATCGCCCACCAGGAAATCGCGGTTGCCCGGCATGAAAAAGACCGGGACGCCGGCATCGGCCACCGCATGCAAGGCCACCGCCACCTCATCTGCTGCGGTGGACGGCGTGTCATCGCCGATCCAGGCCTCGAACAGATCGCCAAGGATGTACAGCGCATCGCGACCGGGCACCTGCGTCCGCAGGAACTCCAGAAACAGCGCGGTGATCGCCGGCCGGGCCGGATCCAGATGCAGGTCGGAAATGAACAGTGTCGTCATCGCGCCATTGTAAGGCCGGACCGCCGGATGGCGAGGCGCAGGAACTGCGATGGCGTAAGCGGGCGATCACCGCATCGCAGCGGTACATGCCTGTGCAGGCCAGTCGGCCTGAGTGTTCTGTGCCGCGCAATCACGATGAGGAGACGGGGGCGAAGCCACGCAAGCGCGCGCAGCGCAATGCCTCGACACAGCGCTACCCAATCAGCGCCGGCAGCCCCCACAACGACAGACTCGCCAGCACCACCCCGATCGCGGTGGCGGCCAGCACGTCGCTGGGGTAATGCAGCCCAAGCACCACGCGCGACAGTGCCACACATGCCGAGAATGGCACCAACAGCGGCGCGAGCCACGGGTAGTAGGCCAGCGCCACGATGCTGAAGGACACCGCGTGCAAGGTGTGGCCGGAGGGAAAACTGAACTCGTCCAGCGGTGCCACCCAGGCGCGGATACGCACGTCAGCGGCATAGGGGCGCGGGCGGCGGGTCCAGCGCTTGAGCGCCTTGTACAGGGTCAAGGCGAGCACGCCGGTGGCCGCCATGTGCGCCGAAGCGCGAACGCCGTCCATGCCATCGAGCAGCACCAGCAGGCCCATCAGGCTGTACCAGAACACTCCATCGCCCAGGCGGCTGATGGTGGCGAATGTGCGGCGCACCGTGTGGCGGCGGCACCAATGGTTGGCGCGCCGGCACCAGCGCGCTTCGTGGCCACGCCAGACCTCAAGCCGCGTTGACGACATAACGCCCCCGTGCCGCAGTGATGCCCAACAACAAGGCATCGAAGTCGGACACCACATTGTCCGGATGCAGTTTTTTCATCGCCTGCGCCGCTGCCGCACCCAGGCGTTGGCGCAGCGCGTCGTCCTGAGTGAGCGTGACGGCGGCCTGGATGAAGTCTGCATCGGTCTCTACCGCCGCGCCGGTCCGGTCGTTGCGCAGATATTCGCGGGCGGCACCATAATCGAAGGCGACCGTCGCCACGCCGCTGGCCATCGCTTCCAGAGTCACGTTGCCGAAGGTCTCGCTGCGGCTGGGGAACAGGAAGAGGTCGCCGCTGGCGAAGTGGCGCGCCAATGCATCGCCACGCTGCACACCGCAGAAGATGAAATCGGGATTCTCGTGCGCGATCTTCTCGCGCGCCGGGCCATCGCCGACCCACACAAAGCGCGCTTTCGGGCGGATCTGCTGCAGCTTGCGAAACGCCTGCACCGCCAATGGCAGATTTTTTTCGTTGGCGATCCGTCCTACATAGATCGCCGCAAAGCCGTCGCCTTCGATACCCCATTCGGCACGCAGCGCATGATCGCGACGGCCCGGATCGAACTGCTGGCTGTCCACCGCGCGCGCCAGCAACTGCACACGCTCGAAGCCGTCGTCGCGCAGCAACTGTTGCAGCTCGCGCGTCGGCACCAGCGTGGCGTCGGCCTGATTATGAAAGCGTCGCATCCAGCGTAGCGCGGTGCCTTGCAGCCAGGCGGCACCGTAGTTCGGCAGGTATTCGTCGAAGCGCGTATGGAAGCCGGAAGCGACCGGAATGCCCAGCCTGCGTGCCGCCCGCATCGCCGACCAGCCCAGCGGGCCTTCCGTGGCCACGTAGATCGCATCCGGTTGCGTCGTTCGCCAATGACGGATCAGCCGCTGGGTCGCTGGAAGCCCGAATTTCAGCCCCGGGTAGCGTGGCAGCGCAGCGCCACGCACCAGCAACGCATCGGATGTGCCGGTGTCGCTGCTCTGACGTGGACGCACCACGTCGACCTGATGTCCACGTGCGCGCAGGCCGGTTTCCAGGCCATGGACGGTCAGCGCAACACCGTTGACCTCGGGGGGATAGGTTTCGGTAACGATCGCGTAGCGCATGCCGCTCTCCCGTTTTCGCTAGCTTCCGGCAGGGCGATGGCATTGATGTTGCGCCGACAAGACGCGGCGGTGACAGTGGAGCCGGGAATGGGGAATCGGGAATGGTGAATAGCAAAGGCAGCGTGCTGCACTCCTCAGCGCAATCGCCACCAGTCAGAAACTTCTCAGAGCCCCGTGGTCGACTATTCCCGAATCCCCATTCCCAATTCCCGCCTGAGGCCGCAGGCCTCAGGCCACAAACGGTTTGAACGCGATGCCCAGGCCGGCCATGCTTTCGACTTCGCCGATCAGATCGGCGCGCAGCAGCGGGCGCGAATCGATCCAGCTTTGCGACAGGATCAACGACAGCCGGGTGTCGTCGGCGGTGAGTTCCAGTGTCGGGATCGGGTCCGATTCGTGCGCACGGTGCAGCAGCACCGCCAACCGCAGCAGCGCGGCCTTGCGGCGGGTGGGCAGCAGCAGCCGGTCCGGTAGCGCGTCGAAGGCGGTCTTGGGCACGTTGCGCCGATGCGTACGCACCAGCGCTGCCAGGACCTGTTGTTCCTGTCGCGAAAAACCGGCGATATCCGAATGTTCCAGGATGTAGCTGCCGTGCACGTGGTACTGGCTGTGCGCGATGATCAGACCCAGCTCGTGCAGGCGTGCGGCACGCCGCAGCACCTGCGCATCGTCGCCATCCAGCTGCCAGGATTCGCACACCTGATCGAACAGACGGCAGGCGGTGGCTTCCACGCGTTGCGCCTGTACCTCATCGATGCCGTAACGCTGCACCAGCGAGGCCACCGAGCTGTCACGCGGATCGTTCTCGCCGCCGCGGCCGAGCATGTCGTACAGGATGCCTTCGCGCATCGCCGCTTTGCTGACCATCAGCTTCTCCAGCCCCAGGGCCTGGAAGGCCGCTTCGAGTACCAGGATTCCACCGGCGATGATCGGCCGCCGCTCGGCCGCCAGGCCGGGCAACTGGATGTCTTCGATGCGCTTGGCCTTGAGCAGCTCATCGCGCAGCGCCGGTAGCGCCTGCGCGGTGATCGCACCCTTGGTGAGCTTCATCGCGGCGCAGATCTCGCCGATCGCCTTGTGCGTGCCGGACGAACCGATCGCCTCATGCCAGCCCAGCGCCTTGTATTGGCCGGCAAACTGCTGGAATTCGGCGCCGATCTCGGTCAGCGCATCCTTCCATTTTTTCTTCGACAACTTGCCGCCTGGAAAAAATCGCCGCGTGCTGGCAATGCAACCGGCCTGCAGGCTTTCGCGTTCCAGGGTCTGAAACCCGCGGCCGATGATGAATTCGGTCGAGCCACCGCCGATGTCGATCACCAGCCGGCGTTGATCGGGCTTGGGCGGTTGCGCATGGGTCACGCCCAGATAGATCAGGCGCGCTTCCTCGCGTCCGCTGACCACTTCGATCGCATGCCCCAGCGCTGTTTCGGCCGGCATCAAAAAGGCCTGCGGCGAACGCAGCTGACGCACCGTATTGGTCGCCAGTGCGCGCACGCGTAGCGAGGGCACTTCACGGATGCGTTGGCCAAAGCGCGCCAGACATTCGAGCGCACGTTGGCGCGCTTCGTTGGACAGACCGCCCTTGCCATCCAGGCCGTCGGCCATGCGCACGGTTTCGCGCAGGCGGTCGACGACGCGCAGCTGACCCATCAGGTAGCGCGCAATGACCATGTGGAAACTGTTGGACCCTAGGTCGATGGCGGCAAGAAAATCGCCATCGCGCAGGGGCGGAATCGTGTGGGAGGGTGTTGGCATGGCCGCATGGTAGCCGATGGGCGGTCGGCCACGTGAGAGGCCACGGCCGCGGCGTTCTCAGATCCGATCGAGCAAGGTCATCTGCGCCGAATGGGCCGGTTCGCCAGGGCCGGGGGTGCGCTTGTTGTACACGCCTTCGGCATCCAGTTCCCAGGCACTGACGTTGTCGTCCAGATAGTTCTGCAGCACTTCGCGATAGACGCGCTTGGCCAGATCCGGGTCCAGGATCGGGAAGCAGGTTTCCACACGGCGCAACAGGTTGCGTTCCAGCCAATCGGCGCTGGCGCAGTACAACTCGGCCGCCCCATCGTTGCCGAACCAGTACACGCGGCTATGTTCCAGGAACCGCCCCACGATCGAACGCACGCGGATATTGTCTGACACACCCGGCACCCCGGGGCGCAGCGTGCAGGCGCCACGCACGATCAGGTCGATCTGCACGCCGGCTTGCGAGGCGGAATACAGCGCACGTACCACCTGCGGTTCGTTGAGGGCATTCATCTTGGCGATGATGCGCCCGGGGCGACCATTGCGTGCCAGGCGGGTCTCGCGTTCGATCCGCTTCAGCACACCGGCATGCAGCGTAAATGGCGACTGCAGCAACTGCTCCAGCTTCATGCGCGGGGCAAGCCCGGACAACTGCTGGAACAGCATGTGCACGTCGTTGCCGATCTCCGCATCGGCGGTGATCAGGCTGATGTCGGTATACAGCCGCGCAGTACCGCTGTGGTAATTGCCGGTGCCCAGATGCACATAGCGTTTGAGCTTGCGTCCCTCGCGCCGCACGATCAGCAGCATCTTGGCGTGGGTCTTGAAACCGACCACGCCATACACCACCTGCACGCCGGCTTCCTGCAGCTTGTCGGCCAGGCCCAGGTTGGCCTCTTCGTCGAAGCGCGCGCGCAGCTCCACCACCACGGTGACGTCCTTGCCGTTGCGCGCGGCCAGAATCAGCGCATCGACGATCAGCGAATCCTTGCCGGTGCGATACAGCGTCTGCTTGATCGCCAGCACGTTCGGGTCGACCGCTGCCTGGCGAATCACATCCAGCACCGCGGTAAACGCATCGAAAGGATGATGCAGCAGCACATCGCCCTTGCTGACGATCTGGAAGATGCCCTCGCTGTCGCGCAGGGTGCGCGGGTTGAACGAGGGGTACTTGAGCTCCGGGCGCTGCACCAGGTCGTAGACCTGGGTGACGCGGCTCAGATTGACCGGCCCGACGATGCGATACACCGCGTTCTCGTTCAAGCCGAAGTTCTGCAGCAAGGTGCGCATGATCGGCGCCGGACAATCGTGCGCAATTTCCAGCCGCACCGCCGGCCGGTAGCCGCGCGTGACCAGCTCGTCGCGCAGTGCCAGCGCCAGGTTTTCGACTTCTTCTTCGTCCACCACCAGTTCCGAATTGCGGGTGACGCGGAACTGGTAGGAGCCCTTGACCTGCATGCCCGGGAACAACTCGTCCACGAACTCGGACAACACCGAGGACAGGAACACAAAGCTCTGCGCACCCTCCGGCGACAGGCTGGCCGGCAACTGGATGATGCGCGGCAACGAGCGCGGCGCACGCACGATGGCCAGATGACCGGCGCGCCCGAACGCGTCCTGGCCTTCCAGCACCACCACGATGTTCAAGGTCTTGTTGAGAATCTTCGGGAACGGATGCGCCGGGTCCAGGCCCAACGGCGACAGCACCGGCATGATCTCGTTGCGGAAGTAGGCGCGCAGCCAGCGCTTCTGGCGCGAGGTCCACGTCGCGCGGCCGAGCACGGCAACGCCGGCCTCTTCCATCGCCGGGCGCAGCACGTCGTTCCATGCGTGGTATTGCTGCTCGACCAGCTTGGCCGCGCGGTCGTGCACGGCATTGAGGATGGCCGTGGGGCTCAATCCGTCCGGCGCCGGCGGCAGGCCGAACTCCTGCGCATGCCGCACGGTGGCGGCGCGGATCTCGAAGAATTCGTCCAGGTTGGTGCACGAAATGCACAGGAACCGCAGCCGTTCCAGCAGCGGCACCTGTTCGTCCAGCGCCTGCGCCAGCACCCGGAAATTGAAGTCCAGTTGCGACAGTTCCCGGTTGATGTACAGCGCCGGATCACGCAAGGGATCGGTGGCGATGTCCTCGGAAGGTGTGACGTCGTGCAGTTGTTTGGCGTGGCCCATGGAGTCGGTCATCAAGACGGGTTGGTGTGCGTGTTACCGCGTGCAACGTGCGTTGCGCAGGTGCATCGCGTCGCGCGTCGACGCGCACTCCCTACATATCACGCCGAGCGTGACAGTGGCAGGGACTGTTCGCGCTGCACGACGCGTGCGGCACCGAAATGGCAAGAGAATTCGCTGCCGCGTCCCACTTCGCTCTCGATCTCCAGCCGTGCCTGGTGCAGCCCCAGGATGTGCTTGACGATCGACAGCCCCAGCCCGGTGCCGCCGCTCTCGCGCGAGCGGCTGCTGGACACGCGGTAGAAGCGCTCGGTAATGCGCGGCAGATGCGAGGCTGGAATGCCATAGCCGGTGTCGCGCACTGCCAACGCCGCGCCATCGCCTTCGCGCATGAAGCGGATCGTCACCGTGCCGCCGCCGGGCGTATAGCGCACCGCGTTGGTCACAAGGTTGGAAAACGCGCTGTGCAATTCCTTGTTGGAACCGAGCAGATCCACACCGGCCTCATCGATCACGTCCACCGTGTGCCGGCCCTGGCTGTGCGCCTCGGCCTCGCGGCGCAAGGTCGAAAGCATCGGCGCCATCGCCACGTGCTCTTCGCCGAGCTCTTCCTGCGATTCCAGCCGCGACAGGGTCAGCAAATCTTCGACCAGCTGCGCCATGCGCTGCGACTGCTTGCGCATCTCGGCCAGCATCGGGCCGGAGTCCGGGAAGTCCTCCGGGTCGAGCATGTCCAGATAGCCGTGCACCACCGTCAACGGGGTGCGCAGCTCGTGCGACACATTGGCTACGAAATCGCGACGCACCTGCTCCAGGCGCAGCAGCTTGCTGACATCGCGCGCCACCAGCAGCCAGTAGTCGTCGGAGTAGGGGATCAGGCGCAGATTCAGGCGCAGGTCCGGGTCCACCGGCGAGGCGGCATCCAGCATCGGCTCGGCGTTGCGACCGGCCGCCAGCCAGTGCGCAAGCGGCAACGGCTGCAGCCGCTCCACCACCGACACGCCCATGTCGCCGGGATGATGCAAGCCCAGCAGCCCGCCGGCCGCCTTGTTGAACCACTGCACGCGCTGGCTGTTGCGATCCACCACCACCACCGCATCCGGCAGCGCCTGCGCCGCGGCACGGTAGGTGCGCAGCATGTCGATCAAGCGGCGTTTGCGCCCACGCATTTCGGCCTGGCTGCGATACAGCAGCCGGTCCAGTTCGTTCCAGGCGCCGATACCGGCGGCAGGCTCGGCACGCTGGCGTGCGGTGAGGCGGCGCAGCACCTGGCGCAGCCGCCAGTAATGCCAGGCCAGCACCCCCAGCGCGGTGAGTGTCAGCGCCATCCACACATGCCCGATCAGCACGCCCACCACGACGGCAGCGCCCAACAACAGCGCAAGGGTGCCGAGCGTCTTGAGCCAGGCGGAACGGATATGTTGGGGCATGGAAGGCGTTACCACGAAGCGTCAGGTAGGCAGGCGACCCGGCCAGACAGCGGCCGGGTTGCGGTGCGGCACGTACTTAGGTTGCCGACGAAAAACGATAGCCCGAGCCGCGCACGGTCTGCACCATGTTTTCCAGGCCGAACGGTTCCAGCGTCTTGCGCAGGCGTCGGATGTGCACATCGATGGTGCGCTCTTCCACATACACGCTGCCGCCCCAGAC
The DNA here is from genome assembly GCF_002939865.1 of Xanthomonas dyei. Lineage (GTDB taxonomy): Bacteria > Pseudomonadota > Gammaproteobacteria > Xanthomonadales > Xanthomonadaceae > Xanthomonas > Xanthomonas dyei. The sequence continues at coordinate 35,364 of NZ_MDEE01000038.1, read as the reverse complement.
ATGGTCCAGCAACTGGGTGCGCGTATACACGCGCTCCGGATGGGTCATGAAGAAGTGCAGCAGGCGGTATTCGGTCGGGCCGATCGGCACCGGCGCATCGCCGGCAAACACGCGGTGCGCCGCGCCATCGATGCGTAGCCGGCCCACGGCCACGCTGCCGTCTTCGTCGTCTTCGCGGGTGCGGCGCATCACCGCTCGGATACGCGCCAGCAGCTCGCGTGCCGAGAACGGCTTGACCACGTAGTCATCCACGCCGGCTTCCAGCCCGCCGACGCGGTCGTTCTCTTCGCCGCGCGCAGTCAGCATGATGATCGGGATCTCCCGGGTCAGCTGTTCTTTGCGCCAGCGCCGCGCCAGATCCAGCCCGCTGGTGCCCGGCAGCATCCAGTCCAGCAGGATCAGGTCGGGCACGCGGTCGGCAATGGCGGTCTGTGCCTCGCGCGCGTCGCCGGCATGGATGGGCTCGAACTCGCCTTTGCGCAGCGCGAACGCCACCATGTCGCGGATCGCGGGTTCGTCATCGACGATCAGAATGCGTTTTTGCACGCGGGGCTTACCGTCTGGCTTTGGTGATCGCCAGTAGACTACGGTTTTGTGACTCTAATGTGACATGGTGCGGGTTGCTCCACGCCAGACTTTCGTTTTGCGAAGCGGGCTGAGCCGCAGCAAGCGTTCAAGCCAGGCACAACATGCTGCCGCGGACGCATCCGCGCACTCGCCGTCACTGCGTGGACAGATCCGGGTCGCGGATGCCTTGACGACGCAGTTCCAGCACCGTCGGCGTGATTGCGGCAATACGCGCATCCACGCGCGCTCGTGTCACATAGTCCAGATCTTTCTTTTTCAGTGCTTCCAGCTGGATCAGGGCCTGCTCCGGGCGCCCGTTCAGCGATGCCGATTCGGCATAGGCCTCGCTGGCACGCAGCTGGTCGCCAGCGAGTTCGCAGGCGCGCGCGTAGGTCTGTTGCAGCAACGGGTCTTCGCCGTTGCGGTAGAGCAGGGGTTCCAGCACCTGGCGCGCGCGCTGGCCGGATTCCTTGCTGGCTTGCTCGTTGAGCGCGCCGGCATAGGTCAGCGCCACTGCACGGTTGTTCGGCAGCCGCTTCAGCAGCGCATCGAAGCGTGCGTTGGCCGCCTCGCGCTGGCCCACGCGCGCCTGCGCTTCGCTCAGGCCCAGCGCCAGCCATAGGTTGTCCGGATGCGTCTCCAGCAGGCCGGCCAACTGGGCCACCGGCTCGCTCGGCCGGCTCCCGCTGTTGCGCAGTTGCGCCAGCGCCAGCCCATAACGCTGCGCATCGGTCAGGCCCTGTTTGGCACTGCGGCGCAGGTTTTCGTATTCGCGAATGGCCGCATCGGGCGTGCTCGCGCTGAGCACGCGTAGACGCTCCTTGGCCCAGTCGAAGCCCTGTTGATCGCCGCCACGGCTCAACGCATCCACCGGCAGCCGCAGCGCATACGGCAGCAGCGCATTGCCATTGCGGCTGAGCGGTTCCGACAACGACGGGTCGGCCGGGTCCACGCGCTCCTGGCGCGTTCCGCCCGGCACCGAGGTGGTCAACACCACGGTGTTCTTCTTCATCTGCTCGGCGCGCGCCTTGGCCTCGCTGATGCGGGTGGTGGTGACCGGGTGGGTCTGCAGGAAGTCCGGCGCGCTGTAGCCGCCCTCGTTGGCGCGCATCGCCACCGACATGCGCTCGAAGAAGCCGGCCATCGCGTCCACGTCGTAGCCGCTGCGCACCAGCGTGCGAATGCCCAGCCGGTCGGCCTCCGATTCGTTGGAGCGGGTGTAGTCGATCTGGCGTTGCTGCATCAGCCCCATCGCACTGGTGATGGTGGCCATGGTGGCATCGCCCTTGGAATTGCCGCCGGCCTGCTGCGCCGCCACCACCGCCGCCAGCATGCCGAGCAGGATCGGAATCTGGTCGCGCTGCGCCCGTTCCACCCCACGCAACACGTGCTGCTGGGTGACGTGGGCGATTTCGTGCGACAGCACTGCGGCCACTTCGTCCTCGCGCTCGGCGGTCAGCACCAGCCCGGCATTGACCGCGATATAGCCGCCCAGCGTGGCGAACGCATTGATCTGGCGGTCGCGCAGCATGAAAAAGGTAAATGGCTGCTGCGGCTGGTCGCTGTTGGCACCCAGGCGGGTGCCCATGGTCTGCAGCCAGTCGCCGATCAGCGGGTCGTCCAGCACATAGTCGTAGTTGCGCAACTCGGCCAGCATCATCTTGCCGTACTCGGCCTGACGGGCCGGAGTCAGCAGCTCGCCCGCCGACGAGCCGATATCGGGCAGGCGGCTTTCCTGCGCAGGTGCCACGCCCATGGCGAGAACCAGGGTGAGGGCGGTGGCGAGCGGAAGCAGGCGCAAGTGAAACTCCCAGGTGATGCGCGGAGCATGCGGGCAGCGCAGCGCAGCGGCGTGAATCGGCAATTAATCCACAGTGTTGCGGTGACGACATGGAAATTCCAGTCGCCCGCTACCATGTGTCAGACCTCAGACCCACCACGGAGTTTCCTGTGAGCCAAGACCACACCGGGCAGGACGCGGCCACCGGCCCGCAGATCACCCTGTATTCCACCGCCATCTGCCCGTATTGCGTGGCGGCCAAGAACTTCCTCAAGAGCAAGGGCCAGACCTGGACCGAGGTGCGGATCGACCTGGACCCGGCCGAGCGCGACAAGATGGTCGCCCTGGCGCGCCGCACCAGTGTGCCGCAGATCTTCGTCGGGGACGTCCACGTGGGCGGCTACGACGACATGATGGCCATGCACCGCGCCGGCAAACTCGAACCGCTTTTCGCCACCGCAGGCGGTCAGGCATGAGTGGTTCCGACGACGGAAGCGCCGATCGCCTGCGCGAGTTCACCGAGTTTCGCCAGCGCATGAACCAGCGCATCCTGGCCGAGCCCAATCAGGTGGTGCGGCGCTTCTTCGCGCTGGATACCCAGACCTACCAGGCCGGCGCGCTGGACGTGAAGACCAAGGAGCTGCTCGGCCTGGTCGCCTCGATGGTGCTGCGTTGCGACGACTGCATCAGCTACCACGTGGCGCAATGCAAGGAGGCCGGCGTCACCCGCGAAGAGTTCTTCGAGACCTTCTCGGTCGGCCTGGTGGTCGGTGGCTCCATCGTGATCCCGCATCTGCGCCGCGCGGTGGATTTCCTCGACCAGCTCGAAGGCGGCGCGCCTGCGCCGGCCGAACACAGCCACGGCTGATCCACTGCAGCTGCGGTTCCGGTGCGCCGCCCATCGAGGCGGCGCACTGCGTTTGGGGGCCTGGCGCCATCCGGCGCACGGGATCTGGTTCGCGCTGCCGCGCGCGGTGTCCTGGAGAGCCTGCAGGGGTTGGGAGGACACGCACCGGGTCGACGCCCGTCCGGGCCACGCGCGCTGCGGCCGCTGCCCCTGTTGCCAGCCCCTTAGACGATGGTCGGTTTGGGCGCGGTCAGCGGCATCGGGCATAATTGCCGGTGAAACCTCCTTGCGCCGCTCTGCCGGGTTTGACGGCTGGCGCTCCCCCCTTCAAGTTCGGAACCCCAACGTTATGACGCAGACAATCACGGTCATCCGCGGCGACGGTATTGGCCCGGAGATCATGGATGCCACGCTGTTCGTGCTCGACGCGCTGCAAGCTGGCCTGACCTACGAGTACGCAGACGCTGGCCTGGTCGCGCTGGAAAAGCACGGCGATCTGCTGCCCGAGTCCACCCTGGCCTCGATCACCAAGAACAAGGTGGCGCTGAAAAGCCCGCTGACCACGCCGGTCGGCGAAGGTTTCAGCTCGATCAACGTGGCCATGCGTCGCAAGTTCGACCTGTACGCCAACGTGCGTCCGGCTAAGTCGTTCCCCAACACCAAGTCGCGTTTCGCCGATGGCGTTGACCTGATCACGGTGCGCGAAAACACCGAGGGCGCGTATCTGAGCGAAGGCCAGACCGTGTCCGAGGATGGCGAGACCGCCTTCTCCGGCGCCCGCGTCACCCGCAAGGGCTCCGAGCGCATCGTGCGCTACGCCTTCGACCTGGCGCGCGCCACCGGCCGCAAGAAGGTCACCGCGGTGCACAAGGCCAACATCATCAAGTCGACCTCGGGCCTGTTCCTGAAAGTCGCCCGTGACGTCGCCACGCAGTACCCGGAAATCGAATTCCAGGAAATGATCGTCGACAACACCTGCATGCAGCTGGTGATGCGTCCGGAACAGTTCGACATCATCGTGACCACCAACCTGTTCGGCGACATCATCTCCGACCTGTGCGCCGGTCTGGTCGGCGGCCTGGGTCTGGCCCCGGGTGCCAATATCGGTCTGGATGCGGCGATCTTCGAGGCTGTGCATGGCTCGGCGCCGGACATCGCAGGGCAGGGCAAGGCCAATCCATGCGCACTGCTGCTGGGCGCCGCGCAGATGCTCGACCACATCGGACAGCCGCAAAACGCCGAGCGCCTGCGCGAAGCGATCGTCGCCACGCTGGAAGCCAAGGACTCGCTGACCCCCGACCTGGGCGGCACCGGCAACACCATGGGCTTCGCCAAGGCCATCGCCAGCCGCCTCTGAGCGCGCGGGTAGATCGCACAAAAAGAAAGGGCGCCTAGGCGCCCTTTCTTTTTGGTGGAAGCGGATTGCTTAACGTCAGTGTCAAACCATCAGGCCAAGCGATCGCTATTGCGATTCCCGATTCCCGATTCCCCGCTCAATTGCGCGACTGCAGCTTCGACAGCAAGCGCAAAAACTCGATGTACAGCCACACCAGCGTCACCATCAGGCCGAACGCGCCGTACCACTCCATGTGCTTGGGTGCACCCTGCTCGACGCCGCTTTCGATGAAGTCGAAGTCCAGCACCAGATTCAGCGCTGCCACCACCACCACGAACAGACTGAAGCCGATGCCGATCAGGCCCGAGTCGTGGATGAAGGGAATGCGCACACCGAAGAAGCCCAGCACGATGGTAGCCAGGTACACCAGCGCGATGCCGCCGGTGGCCGCGACCACGCCGAGCTTGAAGTTCTCGGTGGCCTTGATCAAGCCGCTGCGATACGCGAACAACAGCGCGAACATGGTGCCGAAGGTCAGCAGCACCGCCTGGAACACGATGCCGTTGAAACGTGCCTCGTACACCGCCGAAATCGACCCCAGGAAAAAGCCTTCCACCAGCGCGTACAGCGGCGCGGTGACCGGTGCCCAGGTCGGTTTGAAGCTGGTCGCCAGTGCAAACACCAGCCCGCCAATCGCACCGGCGATCATGTACAGGCGCGCTGCCGGCAGCGGTGCGCCATCGGCGCCGATCGATTGCGACCAGGCGAAAGCCGCGGTGGCGACGGCCATCAGCAACAGCAGGCCAGTCTTGTTGACGGTGCCGTTGAGGGTCATCGCCTGACCGTCGCGGGTGACCACCGAGCCGGAGCCGAGGTCGAGGAACGTGGATTCCCGAAGAGCCGGGTTACCGCTACGCATGCGTGTTCTCCATGAAAGTGGTGCTCGCCGTGCAGGTGAGCGTTGCGATGAGGATACCGGATCGCCCGATTTACACAGGGTGATTGACAGCGAGGCCAATCGTTCCCAAAATAGCCGACCTTTCCAGCCTTCGGGATGGAAAGGTCCCGCCGGGGTATAGCGCAGTCTGGTAGCGCGCCTGCTTTGGGAGCAGGATGTCGGGGGTTCGAATCCCTCTACCCCGACCATTCCGAGCTCTTGACGGCGTGGGAATGCGAAGTTCGGTCCGGGCGCCCGTAGCTCAACCGGATAGAGCACCGGCCTTCTAAGCCGGCGGTTACAGGTTCGAGTCCTGTCGGGCGCGCCATCGGCGGTACGGTAGGAAGTAGGTTTTCAGTGGTGGCTGTAGCTCAGCTGGTTAGAGTACTGGATTGTGATTCCAGATGTCGGGGGTTCGAGTCCCCTCAGCCACCCCACTGATTGCAGGAAAGTTTGACCCGACGCATCGCGGGGTGTTGCAACGAAGCAAAAAAGCGCTTAAGATGCGCGACTCAGTTTCAGGGCCGTTAGCTCAGTTGGTAGAGCAGTTGACTCTTAATCAATAGGTCCAAGGTTCGAATCCTTGACGGCCCACCAGACAGGCAGCCACTCAGCGAAAGTTGAGTGGCTGTTTTTCTTTGTGCCGATGCCTGGTCCAGGCGCACTGCATTGCCTGTATCGCTACCCAGCCTACGCCGTTAGCGCAACGCCTGCTGCCACGTCGACGTGCGAATCGATTCGCTCGGTCCTCGTCACTTCGGATAGACCGGGTGACGACACCGCAGGCGGCGGCAGTGCGCCGCCTGCGGTGTCGTTATCTCGCAGCGCTACGATGCGTCGCTCGCTCGTCTTTAGCGCTGCTTGTCCAGCAGCTGCTGGCGCACGGCAATCATGCAGCTCTCCTTGATGATCAGGTGCTCCAGAGCGCTGTTGTCGTCGCGGTTGCCGCTTCCCAGATCCAGCACCGAGACCTGCATACTGCCGTGTCGCCTGAAGCTGTCGATGGCGGTAGTGGCGTTCTTCAGCGGAACGGTGGCGTCATTGGACGAGCCGCACAGTAGCGTGCGTGTGCGTGGCGTCCAATCCAGCAGATCGTTGCGCACCAAGTCCCTGCGGAACGGATTGTTCGGATTGCGCGGGACATCCTTGTAGAAACTCGGCTGGAAATAGCTGCCGATCTTGTCGATGCCCGGCAGTGCGTCGCCGATCGCAAGATCGGTCAGCTCATCCTTACCCGGAAAGTATCCCTCGACCTTGCCCGCCCACGGGTCCTGAAAGACCTGCGACGGCGCGAGATAGATGTTGTGATACGCATGCTGCATGCCGACCAGCGCGTAAGTGACCAGCACCAAGCCGAACGTGCTTTCGCCAACCGCATTGGTTCCGCTCCAGCTGTCCAGGAAGGTCTGACTCAGCGCATACGGCCCGGAGATCGGCGCGCTGGCCACCAGATTGAATTCCTTGGAGTCGTGCGCCTCGATCTCGCGCTGGGTCGCCATCGCCGCATGCCCGCCTTGCGAATATCCCGACAGCATGACCTTGCCCGACAGTGGCGTGTGCAAACGTGCCAGAACCTGGCGTGCGGCGCGCATCGCATCGATGCTCGCACTGGCTTCGGTGGCCGCGTGCAGATAAGGATGGAACGGATACTGCGACTTGCCCAGTCCCAGGTAATCGGTGCTGACCACCACATAGCCGGTGCCTGCCAGTCGAGTCACAAGCGGGTCGTCGCCCTTTGCATCGCGGATGTCCTTCGCCTGTTCCGCGGTACGTTTGGGTTGGGTGCCCTGGTTCCAGCTCAGTAAGGGGTAGGGGCCTGTGCAGCGTGTGCCGCCCGGCACCAGCAGAACGCCCGACGCGGTGGTCGGCTCTCCTTGGACACCGATCGTGGCGTAGGTGAACTCGGCCACGCGAACATCGCATGTCGGAAGGTCGCTGGCCTTGTCGTCGGGCAGCAAGGCGGCAAGTGCCGAGCGGGTGTAGCTGCTCAGGAAGTTACTGTTGAGCAGGGTGCCGCGCGCAGGCGATGCCATTGCGATCATCGGCAGCAAGGCGAGCGCCGTCCCAATAGCCGTGAACAGGTGTGACGCATTGCGAATCCGTTGCTGGACCATGGTGTGGTGCCTCATCATGTGGTGACCCGAAAAGTACGGCTTGCGTGGAGAGCGACCGGGGATTCGAAGACTTCCCGCCGCAGGAGCAATTCCTTGCTGGTGGTGCAGGTCTTCTATCCGGTAACGACGTGCAATCAGGCGCGTATCGACCAGCAGGCTTTAAAAAGTGGGGGTATGCGATATGCCGATAATGCGATTGCAAGTTGGCAGCGCCAGATGATGTGCTTATCGGATAGCCCAGGATTTCCCAACAACGAAGCCCGCACTCCGAGTGCGAACGCGCGCTGCGTGAGGCGCTTATTCGCCGCTCTGCATTTACCAGGCATTTGACGCAGTAGATTCGCAGGACGATTGAAGTCGGCAGCGCGATGCGCAACTCATGGTTCCCTACTGGTAACTCGCTATCGCGGCGCTGCAGACAGTGGGCTGTGCATTCCCGCTCGGTGGCGCGACATCTCCATGCCGGGAGAACCTGCATGTGCATTAAGGGCAGCTAACAAACCGAATGTGCTCACCGTCAGGCGGGCGCGGCCGGTGCTCGGTGCGGCGTGGTCCACGCGTACACTCCGGTGCTGAGCGCGCCGTCCACACCTACCTGACGACTGCTCGCTACGTTTTGTTAGCCGCTCTAAGTAAGAAATATCGAATGCCGAATGGATGCGGCTGCATCACTTGATCAGCGGGTTACCAAATGCTGCCTTAGATATTCGAAACTGCCCTTCGACTCGATTAAGTCAAGGGTGTTACCTATATATTGCAGGTAGTTGCAAAAGAATTCTGCAGTTGCAGCGCCGCGCGCAATCGCCGCAGCAATTAATTCACGTCAATTTACCTGCGCCACGCGCGTGCAGCTGCGCGCTTCTGCAGTCGCCGGCCGAGTGTTACGCCTGTTCCACGCGCGGAAACGCAAGCAGGAAGCGCGCGCCCTTGCCTGGTGCCGATGTCACCTCGATAAAGCCGCCTGCCTGGCGCACCGCGCTATACACCTGGGCCAGGCCCAGGCCGGCTCCCTTGTCTGCGCTCTTGGTGGTGAAGTACGCCTCGAATAGCCGCGACTGCACATGGCTGTCCATGCCGTGCCCGTCATCGGCGACCGCGATGGTGGCGAACTCGCCAGCGGGTTTGGTCAGCGTTGCATCGGCCTTGGCGACCTGCGTTTGACCGGTCTCCACGCGGATGACACCGTCGCTTGCGCAGGCGTCGCGCGCGTTGATGACCAGATTCAAGATCGCGCGTTCCACCGTATGCCGGTCGACCATGGCGCAGCATCCGCCCGCAGCAGTGTTCACGTGCAAGCGCAGGTCTGCGCCGACGACTTGCTCAAGCAACGGGTTGAGCTGGTCGGCCAGTGCGGCGAGATCAACCGGTTCGGGGCTATACGGATACTGGCGCGAAAATCCGACCAGCCGCTGCGCCATGACCGAGCCATGTTGAAGCGCGGCATCGGCCACGGCGAGCAGTTTGGTGTCCTGTGCGTCGATTTTCCCACGTTGAACCACCAGGTCGATCGCCGAGGTAGCGGCCTGCAGCACGTTGTTCAGATCGTGCACGACACCTGCCAGTAGTTGTCCAACCGCCTCGCCCTTCTGTGCCTGCTCTGAGATCTTTTCGGCAGCGCCCTGGGCGGCGCGCGCAATGTCCAGATCGTCTTCGATGCGCTCGCGCAGATCGCGCAGGCTGTGCAACTCGGTCGACAGCGAATCCGCGCGCGTGCGCGCCAGCATCAACGCGCCCATGGAGAACTCGCGCTCCGCCTTCAAGGTGCGATCCAGCGTGTGGAAGGCTGCCTCCAGCGCACGGCGATCGGAGATGTTCTTGCTGACCGCCAGGATCGCCTCGACCTTGCCGGCCTCGTCGAACAACGGGCTGGTGACCACCTGCCAGGTCTGGCGCACGCCAACGAAGTTGACGCAGCTGGCCTCGAACTCATGCACCGTCACTGCCAGCGATGCCGCCAGGGCCATATCGATCAACTCGGCGGCTTCGGCCGGCCAGAACTCGCGCCAGCGGCGAGAAATCAGCTGCCCGGGGTCACTGGCGCCCAGGACGGTCAGTCCGTTGGCATTGACCTCCGTGATCCGTCCGTCGAGGTCGATCTCTTTGATGCAGTCTCGCGACAGTGCCACGATCTGACGGTATCGGTCTCTCATTGCGACGGGGCGCTCTCTCGGCTTTGGTTTAACGGAATTTTCGCAAATATTGACGCAGTCATGCGCAACCACGCCGACCAGGTTAGGGCTGGGATCAGGCTGGGAGCGTAAACCGTTCAGTTGAGGTCGGTTCGCAATGGCCTGCAGAACTGCGACTCGGCAGGTGTCCGTGTCCTGCCTGCCTCACACCCGCACCGCCTCGCCACTCGTTCGCAGTGCTTTTTCTTTGCCGGCATCCCTGCAACAATGCACACGCACCTGCAACATCGCGAAAGTGGCGGAATTGGTAGACGCACCAGATTTAGGTTCTGACGCCGCAAGGCGTGGGGGTTCGAGTCCCCCCTTTCGCACCAATGCAGTGCGGCCGTGAGTGCTCCGGCCGCCGCAGCTCCTCCGGCAAACCAGTCTTTTCCACTGCAGACGCCGGTGTGCGCGTTCCGCTGGCAGCCGCCGCCGTTATCGGCGAAACTACAAGGCTCGGCGGCATTCTCGCCATCCGTCAACCCGTCTCTTCCATCTCGTGCCGACGCTTGTGCTGTCGGTGGCAGGAGTCAACATGCAAGCATCGATCGAATCCACCGGCAATCTGGAACGCCGCCTGACCTTCACCTTGCCGCAGGAGCGTCTGGAGACCCACGTCGGTGGCCGCCTGCGCGAACTGGCGCGGACCACGCGCATCAAGGGCTTTCGTCCCGGCAAGGTGCCGACCAAGGTCATCGAGCAGCGCTTCGGTCAGCAGGTGCGTGCCGAGGCGATGGAAGGCCTGTTGCGTGAAACCTTCGACTCGGCCGTGCGCGAGCACTCGCTGCGTCTGGCCGGCAACCCGCGCATCGATCAAGGCGAAAGCGATTTCGACTTCGTCGCCACCTTCGAAGTGGTGCCGGACTTCGGCGATATCGATGTCGCCAAGCTGTCGGTAGTGCGCCACACCGCCGAGGTAACCGATGCCGACATCGACCAGATGATCGAAAACCTGCGTCTGCAGCGCCGTACCTGGAACCCGGTCGAGCGCGGTGCGCAGGTCGGCGATCTGGTGGCGCTGGAAACCTGGTCGCAGGCCGGCGACGAGCGTCTGCCCGCCGAAGGCGTGGAGACCGGTAGCAGCGTGCTGGGTTCGGGCGTGATGTTCGACCAGATCGAAAAAGGCCTGGAAGGCCTGGCCAAGGGCGAAGACAAGACCCTGACCGTCGATTTCCCGGCCGAGTGGCGCGTGCCGCAGCTGGCCGGCAAGACCGTGCAGGTGCACGTCAAAGCAGTCGAAGTGTCCGAGCCGGTGTTGCCGGTGGTGGACAAGGAGTTCATCAAAAGCTTCGGCGTCAAGAGCGGCGATGCCGAGCAATTCCGCGCCGATATCCGCACCAACCTGGAGCGCGAGCTCAAGGGCGCGCTGATGAACCGTCTGCGTCGCGAAGTGGGCGAGCAGCTGATCGCCGCCTACGCGCACGTCGAGATGCCGCCGCGTCTGGTCGAGAACGAAGCCCGTTCGATGCTGGCCCAGCAGGTCGAGCAGGTGCGTCGCAGCGGTCGCGATCCGGGTCAGGTGCCGGACGATGCGTACCAGGGGTTCATGGATGCTGCCGCCAAGCGCGTGCTGGTCGGTCTGCTGGTCGGCGAAGTGGCCCGCCGTAACGAGCTGCGTCTTGAATCCAAGCGCGTCAGCGAAACGCTGCGTCTGATCGCCTCGACCTACGAAGAGCCGGAACAGGTCATTGAGATGTACCGCAACGACCCCCAACTGATGGGGGGGCTGCAGAGCCGTGTGATGGAAGAGCAGGTGATCGACTGGATCGCCGAGCGCGCCCAGCACACCGAGCAGCCGCTGTCGTTCCAGGACGCCATTCGCGTCTGATGCGGTAGCAAGAAGGACCGCGCCCTGCAGTCTCGAGGGCGCGGACGTCGAACACGGGCATCGGCACAGGCCGCTGCCACAACGGGAAGACTGATGAGCATTGTGACCAAAGCCCTGAACCTGGTGCCCATGGTGGTCGAGCAGACCAGCCGTGGCGAGCGTGCGTACGACATCTACTCGCGTCTGCTGAAGGAGCGTCTGATCTTCCTGGTCGGTCCCATCGACGACCATATGGCCAACGTCATCGTTGCCCAGCTGCTGTTCCTGGAAGCGGATAACCCGGAAAAGGACATCAGCATCTACATCAATTCGCCAGGTGGCGTGGTCACCGCCGGTATGGCGATCTACGACACCATGCAATACATCAAGCCGGACGTTGCCACCATCTGCGTCGGCCAGGCCGCCTCGATGGGTGCGCTGCTGCTGGCCTCGGGTGCCGCCGGCAAGCGCTATGCGCTGCCGAATTCGCGCGTGATGATCCATCAGCCGCTGGGCGGCTTCCAGGGCCAGGCGACCGATATCGACATCCATGCGCGCGAGATCCTGACCCTGCGTTCGCGCTTGAACGAGATCCTCGCCAAGCACACCGGACAGTCGTTGGAGACCATTGCGCGCGACACCGAACGCGACAACTTCAAGAGCGCGGTCGATGCACAGGCCTATGGCCTGGTGGATCAGGTGCTGGAGCGTCGTCCGGAAGAGTCGATCCAGCCGTCTTGATCGCCAGGCCGCTGAAATTGCAGGAAAATCCGGCAGGGTCGGGTGGGGCGAACCTCATTCCGACCCTGTGCTATTCTCGAAATCGAACCCCCGTGCATCGGGTGGGGTAACTGGGTAACAGAAGCATGAGCGAAGACCGCCAAGGTCGTTCCGGCGACAGCAATAAGATTCTCTACTGCTCGTTCTGCGGTAAGAGTCAGCATGAAGTCCGTAAGCTGATTGCCGGTCCCAGCGTATTCATCTGCGATGAATGCGTTGAGCTGTGCAACGACATCATTCGTGAGGAGCTCGAAGAAAAGGCGCAGTCGGCCCGTTCCAGTCTGCCCAAGCCGCGCGAGATCCTCGAGGTGCTGGATCAGTACGTGATCGGGCAGCTGCGCGCCAAGCGCACGCTTGCCGTGGCGGTGTACAACCACTACAAGCGTATCGAGAGCCGCAGTAAGAACGACGACGTCGAACTGGCGAAATCCAACATCCTGCTGGTCGGTCCGACCGGTTCGGGCAAGACGCTGCTGGCCGAAACGCTGGCGCGCCTGCTCAATGTGCCGTTCACGATCGCCGATGCCACCACGCTGACCGAGGCCGGCTATGTCGGCGAGGATGTGGAAAACATCATCCAGAAGCTGCTGCAGAAGTGCGACTACGACGTCGAAAAGGCACAGCAGGGCATCGTCTATATCGATGAAATCGACAAGATCTCGCGCAAGAGCGAGAACCCGTCGATCACCCGCGATGTGTCCGGCGAAGGTGTGCAGCAGGCGCTGCTGAAGCTGATCGAAGGCACGGTTGCCTCGGTGCCGCCGCAGGGCGGTCGCAAGCATCCGCAGCAGGAATTCCTGCAGGTCGATACCAAAAATATCCTGTTCATCTGTGGCGGCGCGTTTGCCGGTCTGGACAAGGTCATCCAGGCACGCTCCAACGACGCTGGCGGCATTGGCTTCGGTGCCAAGGTCAAGAGCAGCGAGCGTAAGCAGGAAGTCGGCAAGATCCTGGCAGAGGTCGAGCCGGAAGATCTGATCAAGTTCGGTCTGATCCCCGAATTCGTCGGCCGCCTGCCGGTGGTCGCCACGCTCGAGGAGCTGGACGAGCCGGCGCTGATCAAGATCCTGACCGAGCCCAAGAACGCCATCACCAAGCAGTTCAAGAAGCTGTTCGACATGGAAGGCGTGGAACTGGAGTTCCGCCCGGACGCGTTGTCTGCAATCGCCAAGAAGGCGCTCAAGCGCAAGACCGGCGCCCGTGGTCTGCGCACTATCGTCGAATCGGTGCTGCTGGATACGATGTACGAGCTGCCCTCGCAGGAAAATGTGAGCAAGGTTGTGGTGGACGAGTCGGTGATCGAACACAAATCCGAGCCGTATCTGATCTACCAGGCGCAACCGGCCCCGGCCAAGGCTGCGTCCGGCGATTGAGCTCCGTATCCGCGTTGCCAGGCCTTGGCCTCGCTCGCGGATAAAGGGTTTCGGACTGCTACTTGCAACACCTCGCCGATGGCCCCATAACGGGGCCATCGGCTTTTTTTAGGCCCTAATTTCCCCGATTCCTGCGGAGCGCCCCATGGCCCAGTCCCAACCAGAAGTTCTCGATCTGCCAGTGTTGCCGCTGCGCGACGTGGTGGTGTTTCCGCACATGGTGATTCCGCTGTTCGTCGGCCGTGACAAGTCGATGCGCGCGCTGGAAAAGGCCATGGATGCGGACAAGCGCATCCTGCTGGTGGCGCAGAAGTCGGCCGAAACCGACGACCCGGCCGCCGGCGATCTGTACACCGTCGGCACCCTGGCCCAGGTGCTGCAACTGCTCAAACTGCCCGATGGCACCATCAAGGTGCTGGTCGAGGGCCTGTCGCGGGTCATCGTCGACAAGGTCGTCGAGCTGGACGGCGCATTGCAGGGGCAGGGCACCGAAGTGGAAGCCAGCGATGGCCGTGAGCCGCGCGAAGTGGAAGCGATCGCGCGCTCGTTGATGTCCCTGTTCGAGCAGTACGTCAAAACCAACCGCAAGTTGCCGCCGGAGTTGTTGCAGACCCTGGCCGGCATCGACGAGCCGGGCCGCCTGGCCGACACTATCGCCGCGCACATCGGCGTGCGCCTGGCCGACAAGCAGCGCCTGCTGGAAATCACCGAGATCGGTGAGCGCCTGGAGTTGCTGGTTGGGCTGGTGGATGGCGAAATCGACGTCCAGCAGCTGGAAAAGCGCATTCGCGGCCGCGTGAAGTCGCAGATGGAAAAGAGCCAGCGCGAGTACTACCTCAACGAACAGATGAAGGCGATCCAGAAGGAGCTGGGCGACCTGGACGACGCGCCGGGCGAGCTGGAAGAACTTGCGCGCAAGATCGCCGAGTCCGGCATGCCCAAGCCGGTCGAGACCAAGGCCAAGGCCGAGCTCAATAAGCTCAAGCAGATGTCGCCGATGTCCGCCGAGGCAGCGGTGGTGCGCAATTATCTGGACTGGCTGCTGGGCGTGCCGTGGAAGAAGCGCACCAAGGTTCGCAAGGATCTGAAGGTTGCCGAAGATACGCTGGACGCCGATCACTACGGTCTGGACAAGGTCAAGGAGCGCATCCTTGAGTACCTGGCAGTGCAGTCGCGGGTGAAGCAAATGAAGGGCCCGATCCTGTGCCTGGTCGGCCCGCCGGGCGTGGGCAAGACCTCGCTCGGGCAGTCGATCGCCAAGGCGACCAACCGCAAGTTCGTGCGCATGAGCCTGGGCGGCATCCGCGACGAAGCCGAGATCCGTGGCCATCGCCGGACCTATGTCGGCTCGATGCCGGGTCGCCTGGTGCAGAACCTCAACAAGGTCGGCAGCAAGAATCCGCTGTTCCTGCTGGACGAGATCGACAAGATGTCGATGGACTTCCGCGGCGACCCGTCGTCGGCATTGCTGGAGGTGCTCGATCCCGAGCAGAACAATTCCTTCAACGACCATTATCTGGAAGTGGATCTGGACCTGTCGGAGGTGATGTTCGTCGCCACCTCCAACTCGCTCAACATCCCCGGCCCGCTGCTGGACCGCATGGAAGTGATCCGCATCCCCGGCTATACCGAGGATGAAAAACTCAACATCGCGATGCGTTACCTGGTGCCCAAGCAGATCAAGGCCAATGGCCTGAAGCCGGAAGAGATCGAGATCGGCAGCGATGCGATTCAGGATGTCGTGCGCTACTACACCCGTGAATCGGGCGTGCGTAATCTGGAGCGCGAGATCGCCAAGATCTGCCGCAAGGTGGTCAAGGAAATCGCACTCGCCGGCCCGCAGCCGGTTGCGAAGAAAGTTGTTGCCAAGAAGGGCAAGCCGAAGGCGTTGGTGACGGTGGGGTCGAAGAATCTCGACAAGTACCTGGGCGTGCGTCGCTTCGACTTCGGCCGCGCCGAAGAAGAAAACGAAATCGGTCTGGTCACCGGTCTGGCGTGGACCGAAGTCGGCGGCGAGTTGTTGCAGGTCGAATCGACGTTGGTGCCGGGCAAGGGCAATCTGATCCTGACCGGTCAGCTTGGTAACGTCATGAAGGAGTCTGCATCGGCGGCGCTGTCGGTGGTGCGTTCGCGCGCCGAGCGTCTGGGCATCGATGTGGATTTCCTGCAGAAACAGGACGTGCATGTGCACGTGCCCGATGGCGCCACACCGAAGGACGGCCCAAGTGCAGGTATCGCGATGGTGACATCGTTGGTATCGGTATTGACCAAGGTGCCGATCCGCGCCGATGTGGCGATGACCGGCGAAATCACGCTACGTGGTCGCGTGTCGGCAATCGGTGGCTTGAAGGAGAAATTGTTGGCGGCACTGCGTGGCGGCATTCGCACCGTGCTGATCCCGGACGAGAACCGCAAGGACTTGGCCGACATCCCGGCCAACGTCACGCGCGACTTGAAGATCGTGCCGGTCAAGTGGATCGACGAAGTGCTGGATCTCGCCCTGGAGCGTCCGCTGGCACCGAAGAAGGCAGGCAAGGAAAAAGCCCGCAAGACCGCGTCGCGCGTTGCCGTGCGCGGCAAATCGCGCACTACTCCGGGTACCCGCGTCAAGCACTAACGTGCGCTGTCTAAGACGTCCCGAAACAAGCCAAAACCCGCGTCGTTATTGGGTTTTGGCTTGCGTGCCGTTGGGGGCGCTGGTATAAATGCACGACTCGTGGGCGCGGCAAAATGTGATGCGTCACGCGATACCACTTGTGTCGGGTTCTTCGCTAACGGCAAGAGCGCCGATTGTCGATTCCGCGGCATCTGCCGCAAAGGGAGTTTCAAGAATGAATAAAACCGAATTGATCGATGGCGTTGCCGCTGCCGCTGACATCTCCAAGGCTGAAGCTGGCCGTGCTGTCGACGCGGTTGTGAGCGAAATCACCAAGGCGCTGAAGAAGGGCGACGCTGTCACCCTCGTTGGCTTCGGCACCTTCCAGGTCCGCGAGCGCGCTGAGCGTACCGGCCGCAACCCGAAGACCGGCGACAGCATCAAGATCGCTGCTTCGAAGAATCCTGCATTCAAGGCTGGTAAAGCCCTGAAGGATGCAGTAAACTAATCGACTCGCTAGGGTGCTTAGCTCAGCGGTAGAGCGTCTCCCTTACACGGAGAGGGTCGGGGGTTCGAAACCCTCAGCACCCACCACTAAGCACCAGGCAAAGTTTTAAGCGCGGAGCGGTAGTTCAGCTGGTTAGAATGCTGGCCTGTCACGCCGGAGGTCGCGGGTTCGAGTCCCGTCCGCTCCGCCAGTTATACCGAAGCCCTCGGCCTTGTGCCGGGGGCTTTTTTATTGGCTGTTCAAGCCTTGTCCCGCGGTTGGACGGCGCGTTGGCCTTTGGTGGCGGGAGCACAGTTCGGGTGCGGCGGTAAAGCGGCGCGATAACGACTGTAGTTGCGGCGCGCTCGCGGTCTTTGCCGATGCAGCGCCGTAGCTTTGCTGCATCTTGACCCGAGGCTAACGGCCGTTGGGCTGGGTGCGTGGCGTCAAGCGGGTTACACTGCGCGGCTCGCCCACAGGCCGTGATTTGCCAATGCTGCAGAAACTTCGCGACAAGACGTCAGGCTGGATCGCTACCGCCATCCTGGGGTTGCTGATGATTCCGTTCCTGTTCGTCATCGACAACAGCTACCTGGGCGGGATTGGCGCCAACAATGTGGCCAAGGTGCAGGCGCCGCCGACGTGGTGGAAATCCGCGCCGACCTGGTGGCCGATCTCGCTGCTGTGGCAGCACCACGAAATCAGCACGCAGGATTTCCGCGCGCGCTTCGAACAGGCGCGCATGCAGGAGCGCCAGCGTCAGGGCGAGAACTTCGACCCGCGCACCTTCGAATCCCGCGAAAACAAGCTACAGGTGCTCGACCAGCTGGTGGACGAGCAAGTGGTTCGCCTGGGTGCCGAAGATGCCGGTATCGTGATCGGCGATGCCACGGTGCGCGATTACATCACCAATATTCAGGCGTTCCAGGTCGATGGCAAGTTCAGCCCCGACCAGTACCGCGCCGCATTGGCGCAGGGCACACCGCCGCGCACGCCGGCGCAGTTCGATGCGCTGGTGCGCGACAGCTTGCAGCAGTCGGTGATCCCGCAGGCTGTGGCCGAATCGGGTTTTGCAACCAAGTCCGAGTTTGAGCGCCTGCTCAAGCTGATGGGCGAAACGCGCGACGTGGAGTTGGCAATGTTGCCGCCGCCGGCCGCCGATACCGCGCCGGTCAGCGATGCGCAGATCAAGCAATGGTATGACGCGCATACGCAGGATTTCCGTCAGCCGGAGACCGTCAGCATCGAATACGTCGAGCTCAATGCCGCCACGATGCCGCCGGCCACGGCAGCTGACGAGGCGACGTTGCGCAAGCGCTATGAAGAAGAGAAGGCGCGCTTTGTCAAGCCGGATCAACGATTGGCGTCGCACATCCTGATCAGCGCCGGTGGCGATGCTGCTGCGCAAAAAGCTGCCGAAGCCAAGGCAGCCAAGCTCGCGGCGGAGGCCAAACAGCCAGGTGCCGACTTCGCTGCGCTGGCCAAGGCCAATTCGCAGGATCCGGGCTCCAAGGATGCCGGTGGCGATCTGGGTTGGGTCGAGAGGGGCACCATGGTCAAGCCGTTCGAAGACGCGCTGTTTTCGATGAAGGCCGGCGATGTAGTCGGGCCGATCAAGACCGAGTTCGGTTATCACGTGATCCAGCTGCGTGAGGTCAAGGGTGGGCAGGGCAAGTCGTTCGAGCAGGTGCGCGACCAGCTTGCCGCCGAGCAGCTCAAGGCCGATGCCGATAAGGCGTATGCCGATATCAGCGGCAAGCTGGTGGATCAGGTCTACAAGAATCCGACTGCGCTGGAGCCGGCGGCCAAGCAGGTCGGTGTGCCGGTGCAGACCCTCGGCCCGTTCTCGCGCACCAACGCCAGCGGTATTGCCGCCAATCCGGCGGTGCTGCGTTCGGCGTTCTCCGAAACGCTGGTGCAGGACGGCACGGTCAGCGACCCGATCACCATCGCCCCCAACCACAGCGTGATGCTGCGCGTGACCAACCACACTGCCGAGCAGGCGTTGCCGTTGGACAAGGTGCGCGACAAGGTGATTGCGGCGGTACATGCCGACCGTACCGAGAAGGCCGCTGCTGCTGCTGCCGATGCGCTGCTGGCACGCGTGCAGAAGGGTGAAACCCTGCAGGCGCTGGCGGCGAGCGAGAAGCTGCAGGTGCAGCCGATCCCGGGCCTGCCGCGCACTGCGCCGATTCCGACGCCGGCCGCAAATCGCGCAATCTTCAGTGCGCCGCGTCCGACCGAGGGCAAGCCGTCGGTGGGTAAGGTGGAGCTGGATGGCGGCCGCTTTGCGGTGTTCGTGATCAGCAAGGCCACGCCGGGCGACCTGAAGCAGATGCCGGCCGAGCAGCAGACGATGCTGCGCGAGCAGCTGAGCCAGATCGACGGCAACAACGCCGCGCAGGCCTACGTCAAGGAAATGCGCAAGCGCTACAAGATCCAGATTGAAGAGGCGCAGTTGTAACGGCTGGCTGTCGCCGGATGCAAAGAGAGAGCCCGGGTGACTGGGCTTTTTCTTTGTGCGCTGTTGGCGTTGCGCATTGGTATGTGGTCGTGTTTCAGCCGTCGATGCAAAGTGGTGAGCAGTCAGTGTCCAGCCGGTCTGCCGTCGAGCATACACAGCACGGTACGAACGGCTGATAGACGCTTATAGCCGCGGCGCGCGCGGCCTGTCTTCGGTGCGGAGTGTCACGCTCCTGCGGTCCGGGTCCGAGTTTGCCGTCCATGCCCCTCTGACGACTTACTCGCTGGGTTCGCTTGGCCGCTCCTAGCGGTTGGTTTGGCCATGTGCCGCTCCGTCGTGAGCATGTGGCTTGGGTGTTGGCAGCGCGGATGTCTGGCCAGCGCTGCGCCGACCGTTCTTGGAACGTGTCGGCGCCTTTTCCCTGAGTTCGGGCAGCTGCGAGCCATACGGGAAGCTGCAGTCCGATGACTCGCCCGCCGATGCAGTAAAGTTCTGCGTCGACCGATGCCAGCGAGTTATCAAGACGCACGCGATGCAACGGCAGCAATCAGTCGAGGCGCTTCGAGACCTAGATGAGTTCTCAAACGACGGCGATCAGTCAAGCAAAGCCTCGCGATAACCAGCCGCATGCGCGGCTGATCAAGCGGCTCGCTCAGGGCGTGTCGTTGAACGACAGCACCATGCCCGGCTTCAACACGGCCTGCTTATCCAGGCCGTTGCTTGCGAGCAGGGTGGCGACCGTGATGCCGTAGCGCCGTGCAATGGCCCATGCAGACTCGCCAGTGCGCACGGTGTGGGTGCGGGCGGGCGAGGAGCGCGATGGCTGGGCCGTCGTAGTGCTGGCGACCGCTGTTGCGGCTCCAGCTGTGTCGACGTCCATACCTGCAGAGGTGGATGCCACCACTTCGCCGCTGGAGCCGGGCTTCGCTGCCGCGGCAGGGGCCAGCACGTGGACACCCTTGGGGGCCGCACGGGCGCTTGCCACTGCAGGGTTGAGGCGGGCCAACAGTTGCGGCTCGATCGCACGCTGCCCGGCCCAGGTATTAAGGCTGGTACCAGCCGGAAGTGCATGTTCGGTCAATACCGGGACTGGGCGATCCAGCGATGTCATCAGCGCGCCCTGTTGCTGCGCATGATCGAGCACGCAGGCCAGCGCATGCAGTTTTTCGACATAGTCGTAAGTGACCTTGGACATGCCCGGCAGCTCCGACGGACGCGCGTTCTGCGCGTTCATGCCGGCACTGCGCATGGCCTGCAGGACGCGGTATTCGCCAGCGTTGTAGGCCATCAGCGCCAGGCGCCAATCGCCGCCGAACATGCCATACAGCGTCTTGAGATATCGCACCGCTGCAGTGGTGGAATCCACGGCCGATAGGCGGCCGTCGTACTGCGCCCCGACCGGCACGTGGTGATTGCGCGCGGTGGTGGCAATGAACTGCCAAAGTCCTGCCGGGCCGCTGCCGTTGCGCGCGCCAGGGCGGTAGCCGCTCTCGACAAACGGAATCAGCGCAAATTCGGTCGGCATGTCGGCGGCACGCAGTTCGTCGACCACATACCCGAACAGCGGCAGGACATCCTGCGCGTCGTCGGCCAGGCGGGCCGGAGCGCGTGAGAAGTGCTGTTCCCAGCGGGTATCGCTGTGTTCGCTGTCGCAGCCCGGGTCGGCGCGGCCTTCCAGGAACGACGAAAAGATCTCACGCCCGTTGCGCATGCTGGGAGCGTTGGACGCGACAGCGGTGCTGTCGACGGATGTGGGGCGGCTCGCGTCATTGGACGGGGCCGCTGCCGGTGCAGCCGCTGCCGGTGCAATGGCCGCAACGGCGACCAGTACTGCCAGAACCAGGCGCCTCATGCGCGAAATTCGTCTTTCCAGCGCCGAAGTTCGGCGAAAACGTCTACTTCGGAGGAAAGTACGCCGGCGGCACGTGGTGCCACCGCAGCGCGGATTTCAGGACGGCTGGTACGTAAGAACGGATTGGTGGCCAGTTCACTCTTGAGCGAAATCGGCAGGGTAGGACGGGCTGCTTGACGCATGGCCTGGGCTTCCTGTTGACGGCGCTGCAAGGCAGCGTTGGTGGGATCGACGTGCAGCGCAAAGGCCGCGTTGGCCAGGGTGTATTCGTGGCCGCAACACACAAGCGTTTCGCCGGGCAGAGAGGCCAGGCGCTGCAACGAGTCGAACATCTGAGGAGCGGTACCTTCGAACATCCGCCCACAGCCTAGGCTGAACAGGGTATCACCACTGAACAGATGGCGGTCTGTCACAAAGGCGATATGGCTGCGGGTGTGGCCGGGCACCTCCAGCACATCGAATCTGGTGTCCAGCAACCGCAACCGCTCGCCCTGGCCGACGCGGCGGGCGTCTGCGGGGATGCGCTCGTCGTCCGGGCCGAACAGTTCGAGCTCGGGCCAACGCTGCTGCAGCGCTGCCACGCCGCCGATGTGGTCGGCATGATGATGGGTGAGCAGCACCGCGCTGGGCGTCCAGCCTTCGCGCGCGGCGGCGGCGATCACCGGCTCGGCCTGGCCCGGGTCGACAATGACGGCACGGCCCTCTGCGGCGACCAGCGCCCAGATGTAGTTATCGTCGAATGCGGGTAGGGCGGTCAGTCGCATAGAATTGGGACCATGCCTGCCGCCCCATTCTCCCGTCAAGCTGGCGTCTCATCCTGGTTTGATACGGATGCGGGGCGCAGCCTGCTCCAGTCCGAGCGCCGCCTGGCGTTGGAGGCACTGCAGACGAGGCCATCCCAGCCCTGGTTGTGGGTGGCGCCGACCAAGGAGTTGCCGCAACGCGAGTTGCTCGATGGCCGCGGGTTGCGCCTGTTTCGTAGCGCCGGACGCTTTGCCGGCGATGCCCGGTGCGCGATGCCGTTTCCGTTGCCCACCGAAAGCCTGCAGGCCATCGTGGTGCAGCATGCGGTGGTTGGCGGTGCGGCGGAGTTTCTGGCCGAATGCGAGCGGCTGTTGATGCCGGGAGGCCGGCTGTGGCTGTTCACGCTCAATCCGCTGAGCCCATATCGGTTTCATTGGGCGCGGCGCGGCCCGGTGGCATTGCGCCCGGATCGCTGGCGATCGCTCGCGCAGAACGCCGGCTTGCAGTGCGTGGAAACCGAGCGCTTCCTCGGCCCGATCTGGCGGACCGGGCGCGGTTCCTCCGATCCTGGCCGTGCGCCATGGCGGGCGGTGTATTTGCTCGAAGTGGAAAAACGCGCCTCCGCACCGATTGCGCCGACACCGATCGCGCGGCCAACGCGCTGGCCGCAACCGGTGGCCACGATCTGACCTTAGTACGCGACAACTGTGGAAGCTGATGAAATCAATTGAAGTGCATACCGACGGCTCCTGCCTCGGCAATCCGGGGCCAGGCGGTTGGGCGGCCCTGCTGCGTTACAACGGCCGCGAAAAGGAATTGGCCGGCGGTGAAACGCTGTCCACCAACAACCGCATGGAATTGATGGCCGCGATCATGGCGCTGGAAACGCTCACCGAGCCGTGCCAGATCGTGCTGCATACCGATTCGCAGTACGTGCGCCAGGGCATCACCGAGTGGATGTCCGGCTGGGTGCGACGCGGCTGGAAAACCGCTGGCGGCGATCCGGTCAAGAATCGCGAACTGTGGGAGCGGCTGCACGCGGCCACCCAGCGGCACACCATCGATTGGCGCTGGGTGAAAGGCCACAATGGCGACCCGGACAACGAGCGCGTGGACGTGCTTGCCCGCAATCAGGCCACCATCGCCCAGCGCGGCGGCGCTGCAACTGCGTAAGAGGATTCATGCGTCAGATCATTCTCGATACAGAAACCACCGGCCTGGAATGGCGCAAAGGCAACCGCGTCGTCGAAATCGGTGCGGTGGAGCTGCTGGAACGGCGCCCGAGCGGTCACAATTTTCATCGCTATCTGAAGCCGGATTGCGATTTCGAGCCGGGGGCGCAGGAAGTTACCGGGCTGACCCTGGAATTTCTGGCCGACAAGCCGTTATTCGGCGATGTGGTGGAGGAGTTCCTCGCCTATATCGACGGCGCGGAATTGATCATCCACAACGCTGCGTTCGATCTCGGCTTTCTGGATAACGAACTGTCGCTGCTGGGCAATGGCTACGGCCGCATCATCGACCGCGCCACCGTGGTCGATACCTTGATGATGGCGCGCGAGCGTTACCCGGGGCAGCGCAATTCGCTCGATGCCCTGTGCAAACGCTTGGGCGTGGACAACGCGCATCGCCAGTTGCATGGCGCCTTGCTCGATGCGCAGATTCTGGCCGATGTGTATATCGCGCTGACGTCCGGTCAAGAGGAGATCGGCTTTGCGAGTGCCGATGCCGGCCGGAACAACAATGAGGGCAGCGGCATGATCGCGTTCGACCCCGCATTGCTGCTGCCGCGCCCACGCGTGGTGGTGACTGCGTCGGAATCGCAGGCGCACGAAGCGCGGTTGGCGCAGTTGCGCAAGAAGGCCGGCCGCGCGCTGTGGGATGCGCCGGTTGAAGAGAGCGCTGTCGCCAGTTGAGGCGGCGCTGCTGTCCATTGCTTGCGGCACACGCCACCGACTGCGTGTACCGCGCATGGTCAGGGCGTCAGGAGGTCTGCAGCGTATGCGAAGGCCGACGTCCGACATCGACGCTGCGCAGCCTTGCTCAGTAGCTACGCACCAGGATCGCGGTGATGTTGTCCGAGCCGCCGCCGTCCAGTGCCGCGGCGACCAGGCATTCCACGCACTCCTGTGCGCTGCAATCGGCTTGCGACAGGGTTGCCGCAATCGCCGTGTCGTCCACTTCTTCGGTCAGCCCGTCGCTGCACAGCAACAGCTGCATGCCGGATTTGAGCTCGCCCTGCATGGTGGCAACGTTGAGATGTACCGGGTCGGTGACGCCCAGTGCCTGGGTGACCACATTGCGGTGCGGATGCGCGCGCGCCTGCTCGCTGGTGAGCGTGCCTTGGGCGATGAGTTCCTGCACGTAACTATGGTCCTGGCTGAGTTGCGCCAGCCGCCCGTCGCGCCATAGGTAGGCGCGGCTGTCGCCGACCCAGGCCACCTCGAAACGATGGCCCAGGACGCGTGCGGCGACCACGGTGGTGCCCATCGGCAAGGTGTCGTTGCAGCGGCGCGAGGTCTTGATGATCTCTTCGTCGGCGATGCGCACTGCTTGCGCGAGCGGGGTGCCGGCGCGGACTTCGCGCACGATGGTTTCGCGTGCCAGTGCGCTGGCTACCTCGCCACAGGCGTGCCCACCCATGCCGTCGGCCACCAGCCACAGCCCCAGTTCGCTGTCGCCGTAATAGGTGTCCTCGTTCAGGTCACGGCGTAGGCCGACGTGGGTGAGGTGTCCGAATTCGAGCATGGGGCCGGGTCGCCAGGGAGAAGATGCGTGCCCATCATCGCGGCCCGGCCGGCCGGCAGCAACACGGCGCTCGCGCCAGTGGTAGTGCCGGTTCACGCCGGGCCGGCGGCTGCTCTGCCCGGCGATGGCCCGGGCCGCTTGTGGCCTGGAGCGTGTGCCCGTATGATGCACGGCCCCAGGACACTGGGGACCATCTGGAGAGGTGGCAGAGCGGTTGAATGTACCTGACTCGAAATCAGGCAGGCGTTTATAGCGCCTCGGGGGTTCGAATCCCCCCCTCTCCGCCAGATTGAGGCGACAAGTTGTGCCAGTGCCGCGTGAGTTTTGCCGGCGTCATTGGTGGGGTGAGAAGCCCCGGGTTCGACAGACAGCATCGCTGTCTGCACGGCGAAGCCGCCCGCAGGGCGAAGGCACGTAGTGCCGAGTGAATCCCCACGACTCCCCGCCAGATTCGCATCAGCCCCCGCAAGGGGGCTTTTGTTTATGTGTTGCAGTCGGTTGGCGTTGCGATGACTACAATCCGTTCGATCCCCGTTGGAGGCTTGTTATGTCCGAGATCCTGGTGCCCGTGTCCTTTGGTGAGCTGCTCGACAAGATCGCGATCCTGCAGATCAAGTCCGAGCGCATCCGCGATGCGGCCAAGTTAGCCAATGTGCGTAATGAGTTGTCAGCGCTGGAAACCAGCTGGATGGCGCATCCGGCTGCCGGCCACGACATCGTGCGGCTGCGCGCCGAGCTCAAGGCCGTCAACGAGCGGCTATGGGTGATCGAAGACGACATCCGGCTCAAGGAGCAGGCGCAAACCTTCGACGACGCGTTTGTGCAGCTGGCGCGCAGCGTCTATATCGAAAACGACGAGCGCGCGCGGATCAAGAAGGACATCAATCTGGCGTTGGGGTCTTCGTACGTGGAAGAGAAGTCCTACCAGGACTATCGCGCAACTGGCGCCTGAGCGGAGTGATGGGCCGAGTGCGCCGGTACCAGTCGGCACACTGATGCGAGGGTCGTCTTTCATCGCGATAGATGGCTTGTGCGATGGGGGTGACACCGTGAGGCCTGGATGCCCAAGTGACTCAAGTGCTGGCGCGGGCAACAAACGGCGAGGCGCGTCATTCGTCGGACCAATCTGACGAGCAGTTGGGCCGCATCGTTCGGCGGAATTTAACCGGGGTGATCCGCCCGATAGCGCTCGAACGCAGCAATCGCGTCGTCGACGGTAATCAGCGACATCACATCGTCGAACTCGATCTTGGTGCCCCAGCTGAGCTGATCGGCCGGCTTGTGCAGAAACTTGCGTGCCGCCGCGTCGTAACGGTCCACGCAATAGCGTACATCCGAATACGGGCCGCTGCGTCGTGGATTGCTGGCCGCGTGCAATCCCAGCACCTTGCTGCCCATCGCATTGGCGATATGCATCGGGCCCGAATCCGGTGTGACCACCAGGTTGGCGCGGGCGAGCAGCGCAGGCAGCTGCTTGAGGGTGTCCTTGCCGACCAGATCCAGCACCGGGGCGTGCGTATTCGCCACGATGGCATCGGCGGTGCTGCGTTCCAGTTCGCTGCGGCCGCCGCACAGCACCACCCGCCAGCCCTGGGCCGCCGCATGGTCGGCAAGCGCGGCGTGGCGGTCCGGGTACCAGTTGCGCCGCACGTGACTGGAGCAAGGGGAAATCATCAGCACCGGGCGGCCATCGTCGTCCCATTGCGCGCGCGCCCAGGCGTGCGCAGCGTCGGGCACCGGCAGGTCCCAGCGCACCTGGGTCTGGCGCAGGCCCAGCGGCTCGGCGAAGCTGCCGATGGCGTCGAGCACGTGGATGCCGGGGCGGTCGGCGATGCGTTCGTTGACGAACAGGCCGTGCAGATCCTTGGAGCGGCTGCGGTCGTAGCCGATGCGGCGGCGCGCCGGTACGAATGCCGACAGCACATTGGCGCGCAACGCCACCTGCATCTGCAACAGGGCCTCAAAGCGTCCCAGCGGTGCCATTGCCTGGCGCAGCGCACGCATGCCGGACACGCCGCTGCGTTTGTCGTAGGCATGGAAGTGCACGCCGGGCAGGCCGTCGAGCAGCTTCAGGCCGGCCTTGTCGATGATCCAGTGCAGCTGCGTCTGCGGGAAACCCGCCTGTAGCGTGCGCACCAGCGGCACCACATGGGTCACGTCGCCCAGGGCGGACAAGCGCAGCAAACACAGCGATGCAGGCGTTACAGCCATGGTGTTGTTAGACTCGATAGATGGTTTCTTTCGACGCCACCGAAGCGCTGACGCCGTACCGCGAGGGCTGCGGCTATGGCGCCATTCTGTTCGACCGCGAACGGCTGCGGCAAGCCGACGCCGGGCTGTTTTCGCCGCAACACTGGGGCGACAGGGCGCGGCCGGTCGACGAAGGTGGGCGCGGCGGCGCCTGGTTTGTGGATGCGCCGTTCGGCCGCAGTGTGTTGCGGCAGTATCTGCGCGGCGGCATGGCCGCGCGCGTCAGCCGCGACCGGTATCTGTGGAAAGGCGCGGGGCGCACACGCAGTTTTGCCGAGTTCCGGCTGATGCGCGAACTGATCACACGCAAGCTGCCGGTGCCACGCCCCCTGGCGGCCTGCTATCTGCGCGAAGGCCTGGGCTATCGCGCGGCGCTGTTGATGGAGCGGCTGGAAGACGTGCGCTCGCTGGCCGATCACGCGCAGGTGGCCGGGCGTGGCGCGCCGTGGGAAGCGACCGGGCAACTGATTGCGCGTTTCCATCGCGCCGGCCTGGATCATGCTGATCTCAATGCGCACAACATCCTGTTCGATGCCGGCGGGCATGGTTGGCTGATCGATTTCGACCGTGGCGTGCTGCGCATTCCGGCCACGCGCTGGCGCGAGCGCAATCTCAAGCGGCTGCATCGGTCGCTGTTGAAGCTGCGCGGCAATCGCAGCCGCGAAGATGTCGACAAGGATTACGAGCGGCTGCATCGCGCCTACGAGCTGGCCTGGGGCCGGGGCTACTGATGCAGTGGGCATTGCGCGTGCAGGGGGTCGGCAATGCGTCGGCAGTGGCGCTTGGTTCGCCGATGGCCACGCTTGAGTGTGCTGGCGCGCCGTGGCTGACCATCGACTGCGGCAGCGAGGGGCTGACCGCCTATCAAGCTCACTACGGCCATCTGCCGCAGGCCATCTTCATCACCCATGTGCATCTGGACCATGTTGGCGGGCTGGAGCGAGTCTTCGTCGACAGCTACTTCTCCGAGCGACGCGGGCGCACGCGCCTGTACGTACCGGCGCCGGTAGTGCCGCTGCTGCAGCGGCGCATCGCCGACTACCCGAACGTGCTGGCCGAGGGCGGGGCGAACTTCTGGGATGCGTTTCAGCTGGTGCCGGTCGGCGATGCCTTCTGGCACGACGGAGTACGGCTGGAGGTGTTCCCGGTGCGCCACCATTGGCCGGAGACGGCCTACGGGCTGCGCCTGAAAGGGGCGCTGGTGTGGACCGGCGATACCCGGCCGATTCCGGAAATGCTGAAGCGTTATGCGGACGACAACGAGCTCATCGCGCATGACTGCGGTGTTCACGGCAACCCGTCGCATACTGGCGTGGATGATCTGGAGCGGGAATACCCGCAGGACCTGTTGAGCCGCATGCTGCTGTACCACTACGCCAGCGACGCCGACGGTGACGTGCTGCGTGCACGCGGCCATCGCGTGGCCGTGCCCGGGCAACACCTGACGCTGGCGGACCCGACCGCCGACACGGTGCGCTGATGGGCGCCTTGTCGCTGCCGACCCTGGCCGGTGCCCCGATGCAGGACCGCTACGGTCGCCCGCTGCGCGATCTGCGCCTGTCGGTGATCGAAGCCTGCAATTTCCGCTGCGGTTATTGCATGCCGGCCGACCGCGTGCCCGACGATTACGGCTTCGATGCGCAACAGCGCTTGAGCTTCGATCAGCTGGAAACGCTGGTGCGGGCGTTCGTGTCGGTGGGTGTCACCAAGGTGCGCCTGACCGGTGGCGAGCCGTTGCTGCGTCGCGATTTGCCGACCTTGATTGCGCGACTCACCGCCATCGAGGGGATTGAGGATCTGGCGCTGACCACCAATGGCGCCTTGCTCGCGCGCCAGGCCAGCGCTCTGCGTCAGGCTGGGTTGCGGCGCATCACGGTGAGCATGGATGCGCTGGAGCCGGCGCTATTCAAGCGCATGAGCGGCGACCGCGGCGACATCGCGCAGGTGCTGGCCGGCATTGCCGCAGCCGAACAGGCCGGCTTCACGCGGTTGAAGATCAACTGTGTGGTGCAGCGTGGCGTCAACGAAGATCAGGTGCTGCCGCTGGTGGAGCACTTCCGCGGCACCGGGCATGTGTTGCGCTTCATCGAATTCATGGACGTGGGCAGTTGCAACGGCTGGACGCCGGAAGCGGTGGTGAGCTCTGCGCAGTTGCACGCGCGCATTCACGCACGCTGGCCGCTAATGGCACTGGACGCCAATTACACCGGCGAAGTCGCGCAACGCCACGCGTTTGTCGACGGCGCGGGCGAGGTGGGATTTGTCAGTTCGGTCAGCGTGCCGTTTTGCGGCGACTGCCAGCGCGCGCGCGTGTCGGCCGATGGTCACTTGTACACCTGCCTGTTCGCCAGCCAGGGCCACGATCTCAAGCCGGCCTTGGCCGACGGCGAGCAAGGCCTGGCGGCGCATTTGCGTCAACGCTGGAGCATGCGTGGCGACCGCTACAGTGAAGTGCGTGCATCATCGGAACCGCGTCGCGGCAAGCCGGTCGAGATGTTTTTGATCGGCGGATGAGTGAGCGCACGCTTGTGCGGCAGGTGCGTGCTGGAGCCGCGCTTGCTCGATCCACAGGTGCGGGACTACACGCAGGCGCAGGAAGCACGACTCGATCCGGAACTCCTTGAATTCGCCGTCCCCCGGCGCCGCCGCGACACGCGGAGCGAGATTGACGCTGCGCTGCGTGCCAATGCCGCTGCTGTCGATAACCACGCAGATGCCTTCGCGGGACTACTGCTGGTGCCGGATCTCGCGTAGCGTTGCTAGCGCATGCGCGATCGCCGCGATGGTGTCGAACGGCATGCCTTGCGCACTTCGTTATGGCGTAAACACGCCCGCAGTTGGCGGATGCTGTTCCATCAAGGCACCCCATTCACCGACAATGCCGCATCCTGAGCGTCTATACACCGTGTCGTTTCCCATGCCTGCCAAGTCCCGTTCCACGCGCCTGACCCACCTGGATGATGCCGGGCTCCCCACCATGGTGGATGTCTCGGACAAGGCGGTCACCGCACGCCGCGCCACGGCGACCAGCCGGGTGCGGTTTCCGGCGTCCGTCGCCGCGCAGTTGCGCGCCAACGGCCTGCGCAGCGCCAAGGGCGGCATCGTCGAGACGGCGGTGATCGCCGGCACCATGGCCGTCAAACGCACGCATGAGCTGATTCCGTTCTGCCACCCATTGCCGATCGATGCCTGTCGTTTCGAGATCGACTGGGCAGGCGAGCAGTTGCTGGAGATTCACTGCACCGTGCGCTGCGTGCATCGCACCGGTGTGGAGATGGAAGCGCTCACCGGCGCCAGCGTGGCGGCGCTGACGGTCTACGACATGTGCAAGGCGTTATCGCACGGCATGACGATCGGGCCGACCAAATTGGTGTCCAAGCGTGGCGGCAAGCGCGATATCGGAGTGGCGCAATGACTGCAACGGTGACGGTGTTGTATTTCGCCAGCCTGCGCGAAGCGGCCGGGATCGCCGATGAGCGTGTGCAATCCGGTGCGCCGGATCTGCGTGGCCTGTATGCCGAACTCGATGCGCGGCACGGCCTGCGCTGGACGCCTGCGCAGTTGCGCGTTGCCGTCGACGGCGCCTTCGCGCGCTGGGACGATGCGCTGCGCGATGGCAGCGAAGTGGTGTTCATTCCGCCAGTGTCGGGAGGTTGACCGTGAGCGATGACATCGTGTCCATCTTTGCGCTTTCCGATCTGCCATTGCCGGTGGAGCAGTTGCGTTCCGGCGCCGCGCATCCGCATGCCGGTGCGTTTGCCAGTTTCGAAGGCTGGGTGCGCAATCACAACGAAGGCCGTGGCGTTGCGGGGTTGCGCTACGAAGCCTACGCCGCGCTGGCGCAGGCCGAAGGTCAGCGTGTGCTCGATGAAGCGACGCGCCGGTTCGCCATCGTGCATGCGCACTGCGTGCATCGGGTCGGCGAGCTACAGATCGGCGACATGGCGGTCTGGGTGGGCGTCAGTGCGGCGCATCGCGGCGCCGCGTTCGACGCGTGCCGCTACATCATCGACGAGGTCAAGGCGCGCGTGCCGATCTGGAAGGACGAGCATTACCTGGAAGGCGACGCGGGCTGGTTGCATCCTGAATCGCCGTGACGTCCCGGTCGCAATGACGTGTGCAAGAGCGTACCCAAGATGATCTTGGACATGGCATAGGCCGCATCCGTCATGGATGCGGCTGAGTGCGGGCAACGGCATGCGCCTGTGGCATCGACCAGGTCGATCCAGCGCGTGCACAGACAAGTAGGGTGGTGTCCCCGCCGGTTGACCTCGGCGCCCGCATCAATCGATACCGTTGCTGCCTTCCGGCCCTGGCGGGATTTTCGATCTAGCGTCGCGAGGGACCGACGGGGCCACCATAAGACGTGGGCCACTGGCATGGCCCTGCGATTTGCGACAGTGGTGTCATTGCGCAAATCATGAAACTGGCGGAGAGAGGGGGAGACGGATGAATCCGCTCTAACCCCTTGATCTCAAACCGGGACACGAACCGGACGCTTGTCCTTGTTGGTGTCCGGACATTGTAGCTGTTGGGCCCACCCGTCCGCTAGGGGGCACGAGTAGGAAATCTGAACAGCCGTCTCACTTGACTTGAAAGCTTTGGCGTTGCAACCAGATATGATGTCAGGCAGCTCAAAGTCCTCGAAATGATGCCGATAAGCTATGAGGCTCCCCTCGAAGTAGGACATTGCCAAAGTCGCCAAATCTGTTTAGATAGTTTGAGAATAAAAAATTAATTAAATGCCATCAGTTAGCCAACCAATGCAATCTGCCATTTTGGCGGTCTTACAAACCGCTAAGAATTTAGGTATGCGTGGGCTAACGAAAACGGCGTTGATGAAGTATGTCTATCTTCTGGATTGCTTTTATGCCCAGGAGCACAACGGGGCAATTCAGAGCGGGTCGGGTTGGTATTTGCATCATTACGGCCCATTTGCTGTTAATTTGACGGCAGCCATAGATGAGTCCAGCAATCGTGGACTTATTCAATCTCGCTCGGGTGAGTATGGTAACAAAGACTTTTCGACCTACTGGCTGGGGGAATACCCAGCGGGTCCTGAATTTACAGCACTTGGTTTATCGCCAAGTCTCTCATCGCGTTTGACTGGGCTGATCAGAAAATTTCACGGCGAACTGCCTCGTCTTCTAGATCATGTGTATTTTGAAACAGCACCCATGAAAGGTGCCGAGCCAGGAAAATTACTGGATTTCAGCTCTCTGCCGAACACGAATATCCAACAGCAATTGCAGCACACCCATATTAAAGATCAATCGAAGATCATGAGATTGCTTCAACTTTCAGAAGCCATCAAGAATAAGCACGAGACCCGAAAAATATCTGCCCGTGCGTTGGATGCTCATAAGCCAATTTACGACGAGCACTATTACAAGGCAATGGCTGATGCCGACTTCGAGGACGAAGACGGTATCGCTGATATAGCGTTTACAGCAAGAATTTGAGATAGACCAATGACATTTGGGAATGGCACGGACGTCAATGATGTAATTGGTGTTTACGACAAAGATCGTGCGCCATTGGTCGATGGGGTGGCCGAGGTAGGGCAGGTTGTTCTTACTGTGACCCCAGATTTCGGTCATCCATTGAAGATTTTTGACGCTCAACGTTCCGATCAAGTGAGCCATAGCTCCATTTCTGGCGTGATCAGAGACGTTGATGCGAGCAAGGACTTTTTAAGGAGTGACCGGCTGTCTATCCTGAAATTAGGCTTGGGCAGTTTTGAGGAAATTCTGGCCATTAAAGCAAAAGCAAGGCGATGCCTTGTGTTGGCTAGAACCGATGGCATCCCTGATCAACATCTGCCTCCGGCTGATCGAGGCATCGCCCGCCCAGCTTTTCAGCGTCCTTGTTATTTTGTTGCCCCTGCATACTCTGTTGCTTCCCCGGGGCATGCCCGGGCAATAACCCAGACTATCGCAGCAAGGGCTGAGTGCATGGTCTATCCAAATTTAATTTTTCTGCCCAGAAGTGGTGGAATTATTAGGGAGGATAGCGTGGTAAGATTAGATCGAGCTTTTTGGACAACACTCTCACCGCCAACTGAATTCTACAAGCTGTTCCTTTCCGGGCAGAGACTCGGCATGGTTCAATCTCAAATCCAAGTCCTTCAAGGACTCGAGCCGGATCCTGAGTATATTGAGATGGTAGAACTCCTTCGCGGCGAGCTTGCGCCAGAACATGCCACACACTTACCTTAATCAACATCGAAGGTTCCAATGAGCAAGCCTACCCTCGACTCAATTGCATCCGCAAAAGCCAAGCTGGCAGAAGAGCTGAAAAAGCTCGAACAACAAGAAGCCACTCTCCTCGAAGAAGAAGCTTCCAGTGCATTTTTGCAAGTGTCTGATCTGCTGAGCCGCTTTGGCCAGCACTTCACCGCCAAGCAAAAAGCCGACCTCGTGGCTCAGGTTGGTAGTTCTAGCCCCGGTCCAGGTCGACCGAAGAAGGTCGCTAGTAACAAGAAGGAAGTGGCTCCTAAATATTGGTTGCCCCATACGCAGGAAACTTGGTCTGGCCGTGGTAGGCCCCCCCGGGCTTTTACTGCCTACCAAGGATCGGCGGCTTATAAGGAATGGAAGGCCAAGCATCCTGATGAAAAGTTCCCTAAGTTTCCTGGATAAAAAGTAGCCCCGCAATGCGGGGCTTTTTTATTATGAGGGCGAGGATAAATAACCCTTTGCGTCTAGGAATTTTTCGGTGTTATCCACCAACATGCCTAATACCGCAAAAATTGAATTAGTCAGATTATCAAGTTCCCTAACGCTTATGTCTCGACAGCACTCTTTGAACATTAGTTCGCCATGTGCTAATGAGTTGCGCTTATCTTTGACAAGCTTTAGCCTTGTTAATTCCGGCCCGTGTAGCTTTCCGATTCCATACTTTTCTAAAATCTGATTGAGTTTGCGCGCATCAAGGTTTCCAGAAAAAACTTTAATTCTTTTTGAAAATTCTTGGAGATCGGGCATTCGAAGAGAACCATTGACGGTTTTCTCAAGATGAGATGAGTGGGCGGAGTTGGCGTGACTAGATAAGTAGTAGTCTGACCAAATTGATCTAAACTTCACACTCAGAGCAGAATATGAAAATACGGAACTTCTCTCATGCACCTTTTCTAGCGATAAATAAGTGAGAGATTCGATGGCGTTGTAAAGAAGAATCATATGTGCAGACTTCATAATCGACGTCTTCACTACGCTCGAATGCGTTGAGGTAATAGCGTTGATAGCCGCGATCATTTCTGCTGCCTCTTCCTGCTTTTCCCTTAATGTGGACCTCAACTCACTCATGAGATGCGCAATAATTCGTCCCGGACGTAATTTATCCTTGTTAAAATGTTTCGAGGACTATGCGTTTGCCGCTCTCCATATACCGATGAAGAAAAGTTTCTATTATTTAGCCAGCGCTCGATGTCAACTTCTTTCTGGGGTAAGTCGGGGTTCTCTTTCAAAGCAAGGTGAACCCCAACTGAAATTGCCTCAAAAAGGGTCCTCGATACATATCTGCCAGGCCCCCGTGTAAAACCATGGGGGAAACAGTTTTTCACATAAAGCAACATGGACTCGTAGGCTAATAATTTCTCAGTTTCAATATTTTCTTCGAAGGATTGATTCGTCTCACCCATATAAGCATCTAGGGCATCCGAAACACCTCTGTGGTATCTGGAATAGTGAGGGTAGTGATCCGCAAAAGCAAAGAAGCGTAAAACAAGTTCCTCATGCTCTTGCCGTTTTTCTACTGACTTTGCTAATGGGCTAAGCGGCGGTAGATCCGGGTTTTTAGCGCATTTCTTGTAAATAAAGTCATTGAATGGACCGTGATAAATTCCCTTGCGTTTCTCCATGTTCCTAAGGAGGTCGCTCCCTCTATTGATTCGCTCAAAGAGGTCATTTCGAACCTCCTCATTAGCTGCATCGGATAAAACGATCATACGAATAGCAGTATTATTAATTTTTCGCTTTCTCGATGCTGGTAGGTCATCAAACCTTAGCCCATTCATCTCTGTCAATTTATCGAGCCCCTCGATAGTCAAAGCTCCGGTGATAAATGCCGCAATAGTTCTTATCCGTTGTGAACCGTCAACAATTTCGAGGCGGCCATTCTTGTCCTCAGCCACAAAAATGATAGGAATGGGAAGACCAAGTGTGATGGACTCGATGAGTTTGGACTGCCTCTCTGTGTCCCAGACAAACTCTCGCTGATAGTCGGGGACAAAGATGTCGTTTTCGTTGATTTCAATCTTTGTGACGTATTTTTGCACAAGGAATTCAATTGTGAATTCTCTCGTGTCGAAATCGACAGTTTTCTTTTCTTCGGTAATTTGATTCTCTAGTT
Source organism: Xanthomonas dyei (assembly GCF_002939865.1). Lineage (GTDB taxonomy): Bacteria > Pseudomonadota > Gammaproteobacteria > Xanthomonadales > Xanthomonadaceae > Xanthomonas > Xanthomonas dyei. Next base: position 159 of record NZ_MDEE01000038.1, on the reverse strand, counting down.
TCTCGATTCGCTCTTCCGCAATCACGATGCCTCTCCTTGGGTTTAGCCACGAGAAGCATACACTGAACTGTAATGACCCACTGAAACTCTGCTCAGGTGTTAGTTTTCAGAGGAGACATCGATGAGTGCAGTGATGGACGAAGAACAGATCAAGCGCTG
>NZ_MDEE01000037.1 GCF_002939865.1 Xanthomonas dyei | reverse complement strand
TCTGGCTTTCTGTGAACTTGCTCTTGCGCATCGTTAGTCTCCTCGGTGGCTAGTGTGCCCGGAGACCTGTAGTGATGGATGGATCAATTTTACGGGGAGTCGACAGTGGTCCGGGCGATGCAATCGCCTATGCATACCGGGCGGTGCTACAAGCCTTAATGATAGCCGTATGGCGACGTAAGTCGCCTGCGGGACTGCTGGTCCACTCCGACCAAAGCAAGCAGTTTACCGGGCACGACTGGCAGGACTTTTTAAAGGCACAGGGCCTAGTCAGCAGTATGAGCCTTCGCGGCAACTGCCACGACAACGCATTTGCGGAAAGCTTCTTCCTGCTCCTGAAACGTAAGCGTATCAAGCGACGGATCTAAGTGACACACGAGGAAGCCAAGCCCTATGTCTTCAACTATATCGAGATGTTTTACAGCACACGGCGACAGTACGGGAACAACCATGGGCTATCGCCCGTAGAGTTTCAAAAACAGCAATCGTCATGAGGTTTCGGGGTCTCTACAGAAGCCGAGGCGATTCGGATAGACTTATCTTTTGCCTGAAAAAATACCTCGAATACGACTAACTTTCGCCTTCACTTTCTTGAGAGGCATCTAGAATTTGCATCCACCAAATGTGAAGACTAAGGATCTAAATTTCATGCGTTAGCCTAAAGAGTTTCAATTGCGCGTTTGATAAGCATTATCCGTGATTGGAATGGACCGAGATATACACGCTCTTCTATGACACTTTAAAAGCGGATCCAATGATATAAGTGCAGTGAAGTCCTCGGAATTATTTATATGTACAAATTCCTTCCGATGAAAATGTTTATGCCAATACCTCCAAAAGATGATTTCTTTGCCTATGCCTGTTTCATATTGATGAAAAATTTCTCGGATTGCAGTGTAGTCAACAAGTTCATTTGATGTCGCAGCACTAGATCCTTGTGCATCAACGACCGAAATCGCTTTTAAAACTTTTATTTTTTTGCGCCAACCAAGTGTACGAGGCAGAACCGGAACAATTTTGACGTCAGTCTTTCTACTGAGGCTTGCAACTCCGAGCATTACATCGAAATCACGCAAAAAGAAAGGGATAGTGAAAGCCGCCAGTTGATCCTGACATATATCAGGCATGATTATTACGGTTCCGCCACCTCTAAGAATTTTCAGGGCAACCGCAAGCCCTCTTGGATCGTTGTGACAGATGATAATATCCTTATCTAGTGTGGGTATGACTCTTTGCGCAATGTCGTCGAATACGCTGTTATTTACTGATTTGGTTGGAGGGTCATAAAAAATTGCAACCTTCCGCTTCGGAGGTGCAGATAGGGCTATTGAAATAATATCTACTACAAACTCACCGAAATGTGGTACAGCCACAATCGCGCCTCCTACAGGATGAATCTCCAAAGCTTGCTTCTGATTTATTTTCGATAAACTGCCAGCCAGATTCGTCATCAAATCCCCCGGGAGCTTTACCATAAGCTGCGATTTTAGTTGAGACACTCTCAACCAACTGGCATATGCCTCCACCCTAATTTGAGCGTTATCACACATGGCGTCTATATCAGGACGACTGACGTTATCACCAGTAATACGGGCAACAACATCATACGCCTTTGAAGCAGAGCTGAAATAAAATATCGACAGATCAATTAAATATTTTATTTCTAGCAAAATCCGTATGAGGCCAGAAGAAATTGAGTTAACCATTTGAAATCTCCTTTCTAGCCTCTCGCTCGATTGATTTCAAATCATCCATAATATATGAGGTTTTCTTTGAAGATAGAACCCCTCTATAATGGCAATCTAAGACCTTGGATTTGTACTCAATTATTCTGAAAAGCTCCTGACCTATGTGCTTTTTCCTAAGCCGTTCGCGAGAAAAGCGGGCGGCTAGGCTCCCTTCAACCTCTTCGTAAAATTTAATTAATCCAACTATACTTTCAATCAGATCGTACTGACTTTTTAATCCGCAATACGGCTTAATGGAAGAAAAATATCCATCTCTTTTGAGGAATACTTTTGCCAGGTATTTTGAATAAAATATAATCTCAAAAGTTGATACACCGAAAAACTCTCCTTGCTTTGCAAGGTATATCCCACAATCCTCGTGGCGTATCAGTTGATCTGAAAATGAAAGTACACAAAGGCTACCAGCCGGGCGAGAGAAATAATTCTTAACTGTCTGCAAACCTTGCATAGGAGTTAAGAATGATAGATCGTCTATGCCAGCGGCAAGCATACTATCCGGAGACCCAATTACAACCGCATCGTTTTTAGAACAAACATCTCTTGCAAATTCAATGTTTATCTTCGTTGTAGCTAAAACGATCAGCGTTATTCCGCTCTCGGCCCAGAAAAAATGATCTGTTTGTTCTTGATCCATAAGATGACCACTCCATATAGTAAAAAGGAGGGGGCGAGCCCCTCCTTTGTTATCGTTCAATCAGAACAAGCACTCGCTAATAGGAGTGGTGGGAGGCTGCGGCACATCTGCTAGCTGAAACAGCTCTCGGGCCTTCTGCGCCATGCTAATAAGAGACAAGGCATCTTCGAACTCATTCACATTCAGGGCAACATCCATTTCTTTTACCTTTCAGTGTAAGCGGCCTTCTTGGCCGCTCTCGATATCTATCATGCAAACGAACTCAATGTCAATACCGCTTTCATGCAAGAAAACATACCTCGCATTCCTTAGTAAGAGTGAAAAAGCTTGCCTTAGTGGAGCATGCTTTCTCCTGATTAGCCCTGACCCTCAGCTGGATGTTTGTTGCAGTCCTGCAAATCGCTTCGTTTTCCTGATGTTTTCCGTGATGTCCGCTGTCGGCGCCGTTGGCGCGAGGAGCCGGTCCGAGAAGTTCTTTCAGCCAGGACCCCATCCTGGCCTTGCATTGGGCGGGTTTAGCGATAAGCGCGGAGGTGCTGCAGCTGAAGGTCAGGGCTAATCAGGTGCTTTCTTGATTAGACATTAGAAATGATGTAATGATCCTAGTGCGCGTACTGCCTATAATTCGTATTCAGTAGAACGTTTTGCAGACTAGTTATTCTGAATTAGGATGAAAAAACCGCAAATGGAATTAGAATTCAAATCAAGTCTAAAATATGAATACAGTCCAAATGCCCTTTGGAAAGAGAGGATTTTAGCGGTTCTTTTTATTTTATTTATTCATCTAATTATTTATTTCTTATTAAAAAAAGAAACCGCGGTCAGAGAACCGTTGCCAGCAACTGACTCCGCACTTACTCTGTTTTTCTTACCTCGGACTGACCCTAAATTTCCGCAACTACATCTCAAGCCCAACTTAAATTTACAAAACTCCGCGGTGAAACTTTCTATTCAACCGCCAGCCCCTCTGATTAGAAGACGAACAGAAGCAGCCTCGTCATCTAATATGACCGCGAGTGAAAATTCGGTTGATCATAGAGAGGAAGTTGTTAACCACGAGCTTGACCTAAGCCTACCTGAAGAATATAAAAATACATCACAGGTGCAACCCAATGTACTACCCGCTACGTCAGAACCAGGTACATCACAGAATACTCGATTTGAAAAGAATTGGGCGCCAGATGGACAAGAAATGCAGCAAACATGGGCATTCCGCTCGAAAGCGGCGGCATTATTGCTATCTGCAACTGGTGCGTTACGCCGCCCTTGCACTGATTTAGAGAGAAAGCGCAGGGACAAAAAGTGCTTTGGATCCCAATACGAGGGAGATGATGTAATCCGCGACTCTCAAAGATAATGCATCTGGATCCTGATAGGCTTTTTTGGCTTGATTGAGTAGTGTGCAGATGCGGTCGAGCGCGAGATTAGAGCTAGGATCAGTAAGAAAATTGTTGCACTCCGCGCGCACCGCTTAGTAAGTAATTACTTCCCGAGTTAAAGCATCAAATGCCATTGATGGCAGCATCGCTGTACTCGAAAATCGCTACCAAAATTATCTGGCTCGAGACGCAGAGTGCGATCCAGTGGAGTAACCACCACATGTTGTTACCGGCTCAGCGGATGAACTCCCGTAGCGCAGCAAAGGCGGCGCCTTCCATTTATCATGCCCAACTGCCAGCCGCTTCGCCTGATCCACTGTAATTTTGTGTCCGCAAGAGACCGGATCCAATCTACACCCGACTACCTCAAGGTACCCAGACCAGATTCATCAGCTGCGGGTCGGCGGTCACCTTGACCAGCTTGCCGCTGGGGCCGAACTGCACCTGGTACTCGGCGAAGCTGTCGCGCCAGTAGCGCCACAGCGAGGCTTCCAGATTCGGGTTCTCGCTGCTGATCGGGTAGCCGACCGCCATGAGCACCTGTTCGCGGGTCATGCCACCGGTGAGCTTGCCGTCCACGATGGCCTGGCGGATCTTCGGCGGGAAGGTGGCGAGCTTGAGCTTGGGATCGGCGGTGACGATGTAGCGGGCGGCGAAGGCGGTGTTGTCCAGGTCGCGGCTGTAATCGTTGCCGATGGACTGCTTTTCGCCGGCGATCTTGAGGTTGACGCGGTTGCGGCCAAAGCCGGTGACGCTGACCGGGGTGCCGACGGGGAGCATGCGCTTGCCGTCTTCGGCGTAGTTGCTGTCGCTGATCCAGCTGCCGTCGGTGCGCATGTTGCAGCACAAAAAGCCGTCGTACTTGGCCACATCGGCGGCCGAGGCCAGGTTGGCGGCGGTGAGCAGGCTCAGGGCCAGCAGGGAAGAATGCAAACGCATCGTAAAGACTCCTTTCTCGACGGCCGTGGCCGCGCGGCAATGATGGGATGAGGCGCGCCACCGTTTCCCCGAGGGCGCGGGGGCATTGTCGCAGCCTGCGGCCACTTGGCAAGCGCGGGTGACGCGTGTCGCCCGGGGTTGTGTATGCTCGGGGGGTGGAAACCCTCTCACCCGCCGAGATCGTCGAACAGATCGCCGAGTTGCGACGCGCGCACCGTGCGTTGGACGACGAGATCCAGCGCATGCCCGCGAACCTGGAAGACGAGCTGCAGATGAAGCGCCTGAAGAAGCGCAAATTGCAGATCAAGGACTGCATCATCCGTCTGGAAATGGAGCTGGTTCCCGACGAGCCCGCTTGAGGCATTGGGTGCTTGGCCTGGACCTGGACCTTCGTTGCGAGGGCAGGTGCGCTTGGGTCTGTGCTTCGGTGTCAGGTGTCCGGTGATCCTTTACAGGCGCTGGTCTGGCGTGACCTAGGCTGATCGACTTTGTCGCAGTGGTGAAGCAGCACGCGGGGTGGACGCACCGTGTCGCGCAGGCCGTGCCCTCACCCCAACCCCTCTCCCGCAGGCGGGAGAGGGGCGTCACAGCAGCGATCGGCGGACTGCCTTCCCCCGCCTGCGGGAGAAGGTGCCCCGCAGGGGCGGATGAGAGGACGGGCGCGATTCGAATCGGCTTACAGATTCGAATTCGTCTACGGACATGGGGCCCGATTTCGGTCCTTCTGCTGCACCTTCTGCGGCCCTACCCTGCCCCTGCCCTGTTCCGGATTTGAGTGCAGATGCATTTGGGTGTGGATTCGGATTCGAGTACAAGAGCGAGTGCGGCGTCGGCCGTGGGCGCCACAGATTCCTACCCTGGCCGCATTGCTCCACTCTGGTCGCAGTTGCTCCACTTCGGCCGCACACGGACGGCTCCGATCGCGACCAGCCTCGAACCTCCTGACACCCTTTTTGCTAAGCCGCGCGTGTTAGCCGGCACGCAACAGGATCTTGCCGCGGCGGCCCGGCTCGTCGCTTGCGGCCGCCGCCTTGGCCGCATCTTTCAGGTCGAATACCGCTTCCACCGGCAAGGCCAGGCTGCCATCGACGGCGGCCTTCAACAGCTCGCCGATCATGCGGCGCTTGTCCTCTGATTTTGTGGCCTGCATCACCTTGCTACCCCAGAAACCGCGCACGGTCGCCTGCTTGAAGATCACATCGCCGCTGGAGATCTGCAGCGGCTCGCCGGTCATCGACCCGAACGACACCAGCTCGCCGCCTTCGGCCAGCAGCCCCATCAAGTCGCCGGCGGCACTGCCGGCGACCGAATCGATGGCGCGGATAATCGGCGCATCGCCGGCCAGCGCGCGCACTTTGTCCTGCCAGCCGTCCTGCGCGGTGGAAACAGCATTGCCGATGCCCAACGCCTTGAGTTCGTCCACGCCCGCATCGCGGCGGACCAGGTTGATCACGTTGATGCCGCGTGCGGCGGCAAGCATGGCCACGGTCTTGCCGACGGCGCCGTTGGCGGTGTTCTGCACGATCCAGTCGCCTTTTTCCACGCGCAAGAATTCGATCAGCATCAGGGCGCTCAAGGGCATGGCGATCAACTGGCAACCGCGGTCATCGTCCAGTGCGTCGGGCAGCGGGACCACGCCGGCTGCATCGGCCAGGAAATACTCCGCCCAGCTTTCGTGGACACCGGCCGCGACAACGCGCTGCCCGGTCTGCAGGCCTTCCACGCCCTCACCCAGGGCGTCGATGACGCCGGCGCCTTCGCTGCCGCCGATCGCCGGCAGTTCCGGCGTGTAGCCGTAGTTGCCGCGCACGGTCCACAGGTCGTGGTTGTGGATGGGTGAGCGGCGCATGGCGATGCGCACCTGCCCCTTGCCGGGCTGCGGCACGGGCCGTCCGCCGAGTTCAAGCACCTTGGCGGGATCGCCGAATTGGGTATGGATGGCTGCGCGCATCGAATCTCCTGCCAAGCGCATCCGCATTGCAATGCGCTCGATCACTGTGAAAGGTGGTTCGATGCTATCGACATGCGCGCAAGCGGCCGATGAAACGGACGCAACTGTTGTGTGAAACCTTGCCGTGCTGCGGATCGATGTGTGGTGAGGGCGATGTGCTGCATGGTTGCATGGTTGCCTGCAGCCGCAACCTCATACGGCGCTGCGCGCCACCTTCTCCCGGTGGGAGAAGGTGTCATCGGGTCGTTGCTACAGGTGTGGTGCCTCGCTGCCGCGCTGGTGTTTCTCTACGCCGCGCGCGTGCTGTGTCTCTGCCGCGCTGTCCCGCTTCAGCGGCAACACCGCGTTCGATTTGCTGCGGCCGCACTGCGGCGCGCGATGTCGCACCGTTTCCAACTCGACCGAACTGGAACAATCGGTCAGCGCCAAGCAATGCCGCGCGCTTCGCCACGTGCGCGGCTCTTGCCGCCAAGACCGCTGCCTCACTCCGGCGGCAACACCGCATCCGGTTTTACCGCCGCCGGACTGACCCGCTCGATGGTGTGGCGCAGTTCGCGGCCGAGGATGAACTTGGCATCCTTGGCCCATGCATCCAGCCGCTCATCGAACAGCAGCTTGCTGTTCTCGTCCGGCCAGACCAGGCGCAGCTCGCGCAGTTTCTGGATGAAGCTGCGGAACAGGGTCTTGTCGAAGAACTCCGGCGCGGCAGGTGCGTACAACAGGCTCAGACGCTGCGCCGCCTGTTGGCACAGGCTTTCCAGTTCGCCAGCGCCGAGCACGCCGGGGCCGTTTTTCACCAGCACCGAAATGGCGATGTAATAGCGCTCGAATGCCTGTTGCAACGAGTGGCCGATGGCGCGCAGACGGAACACTTCATCGGTCTGCCCGGTGTTGCGGGTCAGGATGCCGCCGTCGTCTTCGGTCACATTGAGCAGCAGGCCTTCGCGCACGAACATGTCGATGGTCTGTTCGATGCGTTCGGCAAAGCGGTCTTCGCTCCACGGCAAAAACAGCTCGGCCTGCAGGAACGGGTACACCGTGCGACCCAGCCGGATCAGACCGGCGCGGCTCATGCGGCGGTTGTTCTGGAAGCAGCACGCCACCCACGACGATGCAGTGAACAAATGCAGCACGTTGTTGCGGAAGTAGCTCAGCAGCACCGCGGTATCGCCGCTGACGCTGAGCACATCGCCCAGCGGGTGCGACACGCGCGTGAGCACGTTGATCTCTTCGGCGTGGGTGATGATGCGTGCCGGGGTATGCGGAGTCACGGTGACGCGGTCCGAGTACGGCATTTCCGCCAGCAGCTTCTTGCACAACTCGATCTGCGCGATCAGATCGGCCTCGCCCATCGCGTGCTTGGGCGTGGACAGCAGCGCCAGCGCCAGCAGGTTGATCGGGTTGACGTCGGCCGCGCAGTTGATGCGGGTCTGGATCTGCGTGGACAAGGTGTCCACCGCCGGTGCCAGCCAGCTGGGTTTGGCATCTTCCGGCAGCGGCTCGCCATCCCAATCCGGGGCGTGCTTGGCCAGCACGTCGTTGAGCGCGATCGGCTCGCCGAAGTTCACCACCACCTGGCCGTAGTTCTGCTTGAGCACCTTGGGGATCGACCACAGCAGGCCCCAGATGGATTCCTTTTCCTTCGGCCGGCCGGTGAGCTCGTCGAGATAGCTGTTGCCTTCCATCAGCTTCTCGTAGCCGATGTAGACCGGCTGGAACAGCACCGGCTTGCGCGGCTGACGCAGGTAGGCACGCAGCGTCATCGCGATCATGCCGCCCTTGGGCTGCAGCAGACGTCCGGTGCGCGAGCGCCCGCCTTCGACGAAGTATTCGATCGAATAGCCGCCGGCCACCAGCTGCGCGACGTATTCGCTCAGCACCGCCGAATACAGCGCATTGCCGCGGATGCTGCGGCGGATGAAGAACGCGCCGCCCTTGCGCAGCAGCGTGCCCACCACCGGCAGATTGAGGTTGATGCCGGACACGATGTGCGGCGGCACGATGCCGCGTTCGTACAGCAGGTAGCTCAGCAGCAGGTAATCCATGTGGCTGCGGTGGCTGGGCACATACACCACTTCGTGCCCGGGCGCGGCCTGCTTGAGCTTGTCCAGGTGATGCACCAGCACGCCGGCGTAGATGCGGTTCCACACATGGGTGAGCAGGAAGCTGGCCGAACGCACCACCGGGCTGGAATAGTCGGCGGCGATCTCCCACGCATAGGCATGCGCCTTGCGCCAGGCATCGACCGGCTTGGAGTTGTCGCGCTTGGCCTGGGTGGCGATGGCTTCGCGTACCGAATCGGCGGCCAGCACCTGGTCCACCAGAAGACGGCGGGTGGACAGATCCGGCCCGATCACCGCCTCGCGGATCCGCCGGAAATGCGTCCGCAGCACGCGCTGCAACTTGCGCAGGGTGCGCTCGGGCGGCAGGCCTTCGGCCATGGTCTGGCGCAGCGAGATCGGCGGCGCGAAACGCACGATGGTGGTACGGCCATTGAGCAGTACCGCCAGCAGGCGGCGGAAACGGCCGACCAACGCCCAGTTTTCCGAGAACAGCACCGCAAACCAGCCGCTCTGCTTGTCCGGCGCACGCCCGACGAAGATCGACACCGGCACCAGATGCACGTCCAGATCGGCGCGCACGCGGTGCGCCTGCAGCAACTTGGCCAGCGAGTCGGAATGGGTCTTGCCGCCGCGTTGTTCGGGGATCAGCGAATTGCTGCTGCTGCGCCGCGACAGCGCCAGGTAGGCGCGCTTGCGCTCCAGCGGGTCGCCCGGCAGCGGCACCAGTGGCGATGGCAGGCCAGCCTCGCGGCAGGCCTTGTCCAGGATCAGGGCGCTGGACAGGCCGTAGTCTTCCAGGACATAGACCACTGGCTTGCCGTCGTCATAGCGCCCGGGTTGTTCGGGTTCGATGGTCAGGCTCAGCCACGGGTCGGCCAGTCGACCGAGCAAGCGCGCCCACCACGGGCGTTTGGCCTGACGTGCGGTGGCCAGCAGCGGCGCTGCCGGCGCCGCTGCCTCCGGCGTCACGGCGGCGGACAACGGCAACGCAGCCGCGCTCGCGCCGGGGTCGGCGACCGAGGTGGTCGGGGCAGGCTGGCCGTCCGGAAACGGCAGGGGGTTCTGTTCTGGCATCGCGGTCATTATCGCCCAGCCGGGCGTTGCCCGGCGTCCGTGGCCGGTGGCGGCGGTGCCCGCGCCGTGTCGGGGGCTGCCGCAGCATCGGGTAGGGGCGGAGCCGGCAGGGCGTCGAGCAGCGCCTGTATCTCGTTCTGGGTCTGTTGCTGGTACCAGTGCCCATCGCGCTTGATCAGCGCCACGGTCAGGTCGATGGCGTGCGCCGCCAGCGGATAGCGCAGCCGCACCTGGGCGCTGTCGCCGTCCTGCTTGATCAGCCCGGTGCGCAGCGCGTCCAGGCTGGTGTCGATCGACAGGTCGTAGCGCTCCAGCACCTTCTTGCACGCGGCCCAGAACGGCCCCAGCCGGCGCAGGCTTTCTTCCATGCCCAGCCGTTGCAGGTCGGCGTCGGAGGTGATGCCGGTGGCGCGGGCCGCGGCCACCAGGTCGGCGATGCTGGCCTTGGCGCGCGGACGATCGGCCAGCGGCGCGGTGGTCGCCCAAGCGCTCAGCGCGTCGACCAATTGCACGTAATGGGCGCGCTGCTCGGGCTGGTAATCGCTGCGGCTGCGCAGGTACTGCACACCGAACTGGCCCAGCGACTGCGCCGCCTGGGCGATGCCGCGCGACTGCCCGGCCAGCTGCGCGTCGAAGGCCTGCTGCAGGCGGCGCTCGGCATCGGGCGCCGACAACGACCCCAGCAGCGCACCGACTTCGTTGGGCAGCGGCAGCTCGGTCAGCGGCCAGCGGCTGGCACCGCTGCGCCAGGCCGCTTCCAGCTGGGTGTATTGCGCAGGCGTCACCCGGATCCGCGCATAGGCGACCAGATCGTTGCGCCGCAGCGGCAGGGTCATCGACTGCATCGCGGCGGCCGGCTCGGCGGTGGCACCGGGCAAGGGGGCGGCGGTGTCGTTGCGCTGGCAGCCGCCAATGCACAGCGCAGCCAGCAGCACCCACGCGATGGACTGACACCGGCCGGCGCGGACGGTAAATGGCGACATGCGCACGATGTTCCCCTGATCGATCGGCGCATCTTGCTGTCTGAATGCACTGGCGGCAAGGCGCGGCACGACCGTGCGCCACGGTATGGTTCAAAGATGTTACTTTTTCGTAGTTCCCGCGTGATGTCAGCCGGTGTCCGACATTGGCTGCTGTTGTCTTATTCGGACAACTTTGTCCACCAATCAGGTCGCAGCCCTTGTCCCAGCGATGTTTGACCCAATGGTGCGGCGCATCATGTAAGCGCTTGCAGTTCCTGCTAGCGTGCGCGCCATCTCGCTTCGAGGTCGCCATCGGATGGGGCCGATGACATTTATGCGCCTGTGCGACACGAACGTTCTGCGCCAGCAGACCGTGCGCCCTGTGCTGGCGTGCGGTCGCCACCGCCTTGTTTTGGAGAAAGCGCCATGAGTCGGCCCCGTTCGGAAGGCGGCAGCGTCACCATCAAGGATGTGGCGCGCGAGGCGCAGGTGTCGGTGGCCACGGTGTCGCGCACCATGAACGGGCATCAGCATGTGGCCGAGTCGGTCCGCGAGCGCGTGCTGCAGGTGGCGCGGGCGCTGAATTACATCCCCCATCACGCTGCGCGCAGCCTGAGCAGCCGTCGCACCCACACCATCGGGGTGGTGCTGCCGGACCTGCATGGCGAGTTCTTTTCCGAATTGATCCGCGGCATCGACCAAGTGGCGCGCGACCAGGGCTACCACTTGTTGGTGTCCAGTTCGCACGGCGACCCGCAAGCGCAGCGGCGCGCCCTCGAACGCCTGCCTGGGCGCGTGGATGGCGTGGTGGTGATGTCGCCATCGCTGGGCGATTCGGGTGTGCATGAAGACGCGTTGCCTGGCGGCTTGCCGGCGGTGCTGCTCAATTGCGCCGGCAGCGCCAGCCAGCGCCCGGTGCTCAATGTCGACAACTACGGCGGCGCGCGGGTGATGACCCGCCACCTGCGCGACAGCGGCCACCGCCGCATCGCCTTCATCGCCGGCCCCACCGACAACTTCGACGCGCATGAGCGCCTGCGCGGCTATCGCGACGAGTTGGCGCTGGATGCGGATGCGCAGCCGTGGGTACTGCCGGGCAACTTCGACGAAGAATCCGGCTACCGCGCCGGCCAGACGTTGGCGCAGGACACGCGCCCGGACGCAGTGTTCGCCGCCAACGACATGATGGCGCTGGGCTGCCTGTTCGCGCTCGGCCATGCCGGGTTGAAGGTGCCGCAGGACATCGCGCTGGCCGGCTTCGACGATGTGCCGATGGCGCGGTACGTGTTGCCGGCGCTGACCACCATGCGGGTGGATATCGCCGGGCTGGGCGCGCGTGCGCTGCGCTTGCTGCTGGGCCAGCAGTTGGTGGATGCACCCGCGCCGCCTGCCGATGCCGCGCCGCCGGCGTTTTCGGAAATGGTGCCCGAGCTGATCGTGCGTGCGTCCAGCGCGCCACGCGCCTCGCCTAGCGGCTGACACCATGCGCCACATCGCATCTTCACGAATTCTTTGCAGTTTCTTATGCTTTTTATAACGCCTGTCGTTTGTTTGTTGCCGTTCTGCTGTCTTTGAAACAACGCACTACCCGCGCCACGCCGACCACTTTGCCGGTACGCGCCTGACCCCTGGGAGGGGGAAAGTCATGAAGAGCTACCGCACCGTGTCCACCCTGCCGGCACGCAGCCTGTTGTGCTGCGCCCTCGCCGCTTCGTTGTTGTCCGCCGCTCCGGCGATGGCCCAGTCCAGCAATGCCACATTGCGCGGACAGGTCGCCACGTCCCAGGCGGGCACCACCGTGACCGCGACCAACGTCGCCAGCGGCGCAGTGCGACGGGTGACCACCGGTGCGGACGGCACCTATGCGCTGGTCGGCCTGCCGCCGGGCACCTACAAAGTGGATGCCGGCCCGGGTACCGAAAAGACCGTGACCTTGTCGGTAGCCTCGTCGGTCAGCCTGGATCTGGGCGGCGGCGATGCGCCGGCCACGGCGCCGGCCGGCACCGCCACCACGCTGGACGCGGTGCAGGTCACCGCCACCACGCTGCAGGAGGTCAAGACCTCCGAGGTGGGCACCAACATCTCGTTGAAGCAGATCAACACGGTGCCGCAGCTGACGCGTAACTTCCTGGAATTTGCCGACACCGTGCCGGGCATGCAGTTCGAGACCGATGCCAACGGCAACAGCCGCATCCGCGGCGGTGCGCAGGCCAGTTCGGCGGTCAACGTCTATATCGATGGTGTGGGCCAGAAGAGCTATCTGTTCGGCGGCGTCTCCGGCCAGCAGCAGAGCGCGGGCAACCCGTTCCCGCAGTTGGCGATCGGCGAGTACAAGGTCATCACCTCCAACTACAAGGCCGAGTTCGACCAGGTCGGGTCGGCGGCGATCGTGGCGTCCACCAAGTCCGGCGGTAACGAATTCCACGGCGAAATCTTCGGGCGCACCACCAATACCGATTTCCGCGCCCGCCAGGCCGACGAGCGCGCCGGCGCGCCCAATGCCGACGGCGAGAAGCGCAAGACCCACCAGGACGAGTACGGCATAGCCTTCAGCGGGCCGATCGTCAAGGACAAGGCGCACTTCTTCTTCAGCTACGAAGGCAAGGGTTTTGAAGTCTCGGCCAACCCGGTCGCGGTGCCGGATGCCTTCAGCGCACTGAGCGACGATTTGCCGGCCGGCGTGCAGAGCCGCCTGGGCTCGGTCACCCGTCCGTTCAAGGAAGATCTGTACTTCGGCAAGATCGATTGGGACATCGGCGACAACGACCGCCTGGAGCTCACCGCCAAGGTGCGCGACGAAGAAAGCCGCGACAGCGTGGGCGACCAGAACACCGCCATCGCCGCCAAGACCAATCTCAATTCCGAAGAACGCTACGACCTGCGCTGGCAGCATTTCGGCGAGAACTACGTCAACGAAGCGCGGGTGTCGTATGAAGACGTGCTGTTCAACCCCACCGCCTACACCATCGGCAGCCAGACCGTGTACACGCGCGGCGTCGCCGAAGACGATGTGCTGCTCAACGACGATGCCACCAGCGGCCTGGCGATTCAGCGCAAGGGACAAAAAGGCCCCAGCTTCCAGAACGACCTGACCTTCAACAACATCGAGTGGCACGGCAGCCACGTCATCAAGATGGGCGTGAAGTACAAGGAAGTGGAGTTGACCCAGAGCGAAAACTCCGCGGCCAACCCGTCGTTCTATTACGCGGTGACCGATGGCGCAGGCACTGCGTCCATTCCCTACCAGGTGCGCTTCAATCTGCCGTTTGCCGGCGCCGCGCCGTCGGTGACCACCACGAGCAAACAGCTGGGCCTGTACCTGCAGGACGATTGGGACGTCAACGACAAGTTGCAGTTGAACATCGGCGTGCGCTGGGATGGCGAAAAGATTCCGTCCTACCTGGACAACGTGACCCCGCCGGAAGTGATCGCCGCATTGAACGGCCCCGGCACCGACCCGGCGGTCAGCGCCACCTATGCCGAACAACTGGCCAAGGGCGGCGTGAACATCAACGACTACATCAGCAACGGCCGCAATCGCAAACAGGACAACAACAATTTCGCGCCGCGCCTGGGCTTTTCCTACGACTTCCGTGGCGACGAATCGCTGGTGCTGTTCGGCGGCGCCGGGCGCAGCTACGACCGCAATCTGTTCGACATCATGGGTTTGGAGCAGGTCAAGTCGGCGCTGTCGCAGTACACCGTCCGCTTTGTCGAATCCTCCGATTGCACCCCGGCGGCCGGCACCTGCACCAACTTCAATCCGTCCTTTGTCAGCAACCCGGATAGCCTGGGCGGCCTGGTCAATGCACGTGTGCGCAACGGCGAGATCGACCTGCTCAACAACGATCTGAAGACGCCGTATTCGGACCAGTATTCGCTCGGCCTGCGCACCCGCGTGGGCGAGTGGAGCAACTCGGCCACGGTGTCGTACATCCACAGCAAGGACGGTTTGATCCTGACCTTGGGCAACCGCTATCCCAATGGCGATTTCTTCCAGGCCGGCAGCCAGGCCTTCGGGGAGACAGCGGCCGGCTTCGGCAACCTGATCATCGGCAACAACGGTGTCGAAACCAAGACCGCGCAGCTGCTGCTGTCGACCGACAAGGCCTACACCAAGGAAAGCGGCTGGGGCCTGACCGCTGCCTACACGTTCTCGCACGCACGCGGTAACCGCGGCAACGACGATCAGTACGGCTTCGATGCGGCGACGATCGCCAACTACCCGTTCCTGGATCTGAACGCGGTACCGCGCCACCGGCTGGTGCTCACCGGCATCTACGATCTGTTCTGGGGCATCAGCGCCTCGGCCAAGCTGACCCTGGCCACGGTGGCGCCGCGCAACGAGGCGGTGTCGTTCGATCAGTACGGCGGCCCGACATCGGACAACATCCGCATCGTGTCGGTGGATGCACCGGGCGGCAAGTTCCTGGCCGGCGGCGACATCTTCGGCACGCGTCAGTTGGATCTGTCGTTGTCCAAGGACATGCATGTCACCGATGCACTCACCGTGCAGGTGCGTGGCGATCTGATCAATGCGCTGAACTTCCGCAACTACGACCAGTACGCCATCGACTGGGGCAATGCCGGCGTGTATAGCCCGCGCGTGAGCATCAACCAGTACGGCGCGATCTCCACACCGCCCCGTACCTTGTTCATGAGCGCCCGCATCATCTGGTAAGCCGGCCCCGCGGTCTGCAACACCGACTGGTGCAGATCGCAGGTGTCGCACGCTTCTGTTTTCCCGCGCACGGAGCTCGCGCCGTTCTGGACTGGTAACGCTTACTGGTTCGGTGCGGCGCATGCCGTATAGCGCACTTACTGCGCGCTGCGCCCCGCAACGTGTGCGCCTTTGCCGTTTTTGTTTGCAGTTGCTGTTGTTTGTTGCGTTGCCCGTTGTCCCGTCTCACTCACATCAAAGTACCAACCTCGACGCGCCAGTCACTCCACTGGTTCGCGCTTTACCCCTGGGAGGGGGAAAGTCATGAAGAAGCACCGCACCGTCTCCACCCTGCCGGCACGCAGCCTGTTGTGCTGCGCCCTGGCCGCCTCGTTGTTCGCCACCACCCCGGCCATGGCCCAGTCCAGCAACGCCACGTTGCGCGGCCAGGTCGCCTCCGCGCAGAGCGGCAGCGAAGTCGTCGTCACCAATATCGCCACCGGCTCGGTGCGTCGTGCGCCGGTCAATGCAAACGGCAACTACACCATCGTCGGGTTGCAGCCGGGTACCTACAAGGTCGAGTCCAACGGCGTCAGCCGCACGGTGACCTTGTCGGTGGCCTCCAGCGCCACTGTCGATCTGGGCACCGAGACGGCTGCACCGGCCGGCGATGCGACCACGCTGGAGACGGTAACGGTCAGCGCGCCGATGATTCGTGATGTCAAGACGTCCGAGGTGGGGAACACCATTTCCGCGCGGCAGATTCAGCAGTTGCCGCAAGCCACGCGCAACTTCCTGGAGTTTGCAGACACCGTGCCGGGCATGGTGTTTCAGGTGGACGGCAACGGCAACACCAAGCTGCGCGGCGGTGCGTCCAACGCCAGTGCCGGCAATCTGTATATCGATGGCGTGGGCCAAAAGAGCTACGTGCGCAGTGGCGGCGTCGCCGGCCAGAGCGATACGCAAGGCAATCCGTTCCCGCAGCTCGCCATTGGCGAGTACAAGGTGATCACCTCCAACTACAAGGCCGAATACGGCCAGATCAGTGGCGCGGCGATCACCGCGGCCACCAAGTCCGGCACCAACGAGCTGCATGGCGAAGTGTTCTATCGCTACACCGATCAGGATCTGCGCGATAAGCGGCCCGACGAGGAAGAAAACGGCAAGATCGACTCGCAGACCAAGGAATACGGGTTTGCGTTGGGCGGGCCGATCATCCAGGACCGCATGCATTTCTTCGTTGCCTACGAGGGCAAGGAAAACGTTGCGCCCAAGAGCGTGCAGCCCAGCGCAGAGGCGGCCACCTTCGTCAATCAGCTGCCGTCCAACCTGGCCAGCCAGTATGGCCCGGCCAACATGCCGTTCGAAGAAGACCTGTTCTTCGGCAAGATCGATTTCGAACCAACCGACCGCGATCGTATTGAGCTGAGCACGATCTACCGCGACGAAACCCAGACCGCCAATGTCGGCGGCACCAATACGCTGGCGCAGGCCACCGACAAGATCAACAAGGACAAGCGCACCAATCTGCGTTGGCAGCACAGCGCCGACAACTGGTTCAACGAAGTCATCGTCGGCACCGAGAATTCGGAGAACAATCCGACCCCGCGCACGCTGGGCAACGGCATCGTCTATACGTATTTCCAGCCACGTGCCGGCTCCACCGATATCGATGAGCGCACCTTTTTGACCACCGGCTCGGCCGGTGGCCTCAATGCGCAGCGCAAGAGTCAAAAAGGCTGGTTCATCCAGAACGATCTGACCTTCACCAGCTTCCAGTGGCACGGCGAACACACCATCAAGATGGGTGTGAACTACAAGGACATCGAGCTGACCTCGCAGGACGCCGCGGCGGTGAATCCGCAATTCAGCTACCGCGTCAACGGTGGCAGCGTGGAGTCCACGCCGTACCGCGTGGACTTCGTGGCGCCGTACACCACGCCCGGCCAGCGCGCCACGGTGGTGTCGCCGTCCAAGCAGTACGGTATCTACCTGCAGGACGATTGGGCCGCCACCGACAAGCTGATGATCAACATCGGCGTGCGCTGGGATTACGAAGACACCCCGGCTTACACCAACTTCGTCACCTCGCCGGACTTTGTCACCGCGCTCTACGCCAACGATGCCGAAAACCCGGGCCAACCGTGGGCCAACCGCCTGCTGCCCAGCGGCATCAACGTGGCCGACTACATCAGCACCGGCAATAACCGCAAGAACTTCAAGGATGCCTGGGCGCCGCGCTTCGGCTTCTCGTACGACTTCTTCGGCGATGAAAGCGCCATCCTGCACGGCGGTGCGGCGCGCTCGTACGACCGCAATCTGTTCGAACAGTTGGCACTGGAAACCAGCAAGGCGGCGTTGTCGCCGGTGGCGGTGTATTTCGAAAATCCGGCGTCAGGCCAGTGCTATCGCGCAGATCGCTCCTGCGTTGCATTCGACCCGCGCTATCTCACCGGCATCGATCAGCTCAACACCATTCCCGGTGTCAGCGGCAGCGCCGAGCTGTTTATGTTCAACAACAAGCTCAAGACGCCGTACAGCGATCAGTACAGCATCGGCATCACCAATCAGGTGGGCGATTGGTTGACCGATGTGACCTTCCAGCGCGTGCTGAGCTACGACGGGTTTGCGATGGGCCTGATCAACCGCTACCCGGATGGTTCGTACTTCCAGAACGGCAATGTGCCGTGGGGCGAGCCGGTGCCGGGCTACCAGAACACCATCCTGGGCACCAACGGCCTGGAGCAGCGCAACAGCCAGGTGCTGCTGTCGGCCGACAAGCCGTACACCAAGGAATCCGGTTGGGGCCTGACCCTGTCCTACACGCACACCAGCGCGCGCCAGAACCGCAACATCGACGAGCCATACGGCTTCGACAAGGCCACCATTCGCGACTATCCGTTCGTCAAATCCGACGCGGTGGCCACGCATCGCTTTGTGGCCTCCGGCTCGATCGATGGCCCGTGGGGCGTGACGTTGGGTGCCAAGCTGGTACTGGCAACGCCCGAGCCGATCAACACGATCGCTTGCTTCGGCTTCACCGATCCCGATGGTGCGACCTGCCAGCAGGTGGGCGTCACGCCGCCGGGCAGCGGCAAGTTCCTGGTCGGCGGCGATATCTGGGGCTACCGCACGGTGGACTTCCAGGCCACCAAGGAGTTCACCGTTGTTGGCGACTTCAAGCTCAATGCGCGGGTGAACCTGCTCAACGCGTTCAACTTCAAGAACTATAGTGCGTATTCCTATAACAGCTTCGGCAGCAATGGGCAGTTCGATCCGGATATCAGCCTCAACACCAGCGGCGAGATCAACTACGTGCCGCGCAGCGTGGTGTTGGAAGTCGGCGCAAAGTTCTGATTGAGCGTCATCGCCACACGCGTGCGGCTGCGCGCGTGTGGTCTTCGCAACGGGGCCAGCTGGCCCCGTTCGTTTGTCCGTCCTCTCTCGATCAGGAACGTGCAGGCATGATCCCCGCTCCGCTTCGCAACATCGTCATCGTCGGTGGCGGCACCGCCGGCTGGATGGCGGCCGCCGCCTTCGCGCGCGTGCTTGGCCCCACCTTCAACGTGCAGCTGATCGAGTCCGAACAGCTCGGCACCGTGGGTGTCGGCGAAGCCACCGTGCCGCACATCAAGGCCTTCAATAACCTGCTCGGCATCGATGAGGCCGAGTTCGTGCGCCAGACCCAGGGCAGCTTCAAACTGGGGATCGAATTCGTCGACTGGCAACGCCCGGGCAGCGCGTATATCCATGGTTTCGGCACGCAGATCGGCCACCCGCTCGGGCTGCTGCCATTCCATCAATACTGGATCAGGCAACAGCTGCGCGGCAAAGCGCAGCCGTTGGGCGCGTACAGTCTCAATACCGTGGCCGCCGCGCGCGGCAAGTTCATGACCTCGGCCGGCGACGTGCCGGCCACCTCGCCGCTGGCCAACATCGCCTACGCGTATCACTTCGATGCCTCGCTGTACGCGCGCTTCTTGCGCGGGTTTGCCGAAGCGCGCGGCGTGCGCCGCATCGAAGGCATGGTGGAGCAGGTGCAACTGCATCCCGAGTCGGGCCACGTGGTGTCGTTGCAGCTGGCGTCCGGCCAGGTCATTGCCGGCGATCTGTTTATCGATTGCTCGGGCTTTCGCGGCCTGTTGATCGAAGACGCGTTGCACACCGGCTACCACGACTTCACCCACTGGCTGCCGTGCGACCGCGCCCTGGCCGTGCCCTGCGAAAAGATCGGCCCGCCCACGCCGTACACGCGCTGCACCGCGCGCGCAGCCGGCTGGCAATGGCGCATCCCGCTGCAGCACCGCACCGGCAACGGCTACGTGTATTCCAGCGCGCACATCAGCGACGACGAAGCCGCCGCCAGCTTGCTCGCCAACCTGGATGGCGCCCCCTTGGGCGACCCGCGCCCGCTGCGCTTCACCACCGGCCGGCGCAAGCAGTGCTGGAACCGCAATGTGGTCGCGCTGGGCCTGGCCAGCGGTTTTCTGGAACCGCTGGAATCGACCAGCATCCATCTGATCCAGTCCGGCATTTCCAAGTTGCTGGAGCTGTTCCCGCGGCAGGGCATCAGCCCGGTGCTGGTGCAGCGTTACAACGACCGGCTGGCGTTCGAGTTCGACCGCATCCGCGATTTCCTGCTGCTGCACTACCACGCCACCGAACGCGACGACAGCGCGTTCTGGCGACACTGCCGGACCATGCCGATCACCCCCGAGCTGCAGGCCACGCTGGACCTGTTCCGCGACAGCGGGCGGTTCTATCGCAATGCCGAAGAGATGTTCGCCGAGATCAGCTGGGTGCAGGTGATGGTGGGCCAGGGCATCCTGCCGACCGGCTACCACCCGCTGGTGGACCAGGTACCGGACACCGACGCCGAAGGCTTCATGGCCAGCGTGGCGCAGACCATCAGCCACTGCGTGGACGTCATGCCGACCCACCAGCAGTTCATCGACCGCTATTGCAAGGCGGCGCTGCTGCGGTAAGTGCCCGCCGGTGCAGCGATCAGTACCGGGCGAGCGCCTCACGCCCTTGGCGAGGCGGTGCCGGGGTGGCGTGCGATCGTGCCGAAGACCCCGCTCCCAGCACGGTGCGCAGTCGGGTGGCAGCGGCGCATCTGCGCCGGGCGTCGGCCAAAAAAAAGGATCGGGCACACGGCCCGATCCCTTCGAAAACCGGGACAAGCCCGGTGGACAATGAGTGGCACAGCTTCCGACTGACATCGGACGCGGCATGCTAACCAGACTTTAACGTTAAAGCAACACTTTAAGAGTCTTTGCCTAAGATCTTGATTATTCAGCCGCTACGGCGATAGCGGCTTCGTTAAACAAGCCTGGGAAACTGCGTGCGAACTCTTGACTGCACTGGGCAACGTATTGCGCACTCACCTGCTTGACCGTCGCGTAGTCCATCGCTTGCCAGTCGGCGAAGGGTCATTCGATGGGTGCAGGATTGCAGCGTTGGGTGACCAGAGGTAGGACATGGTCATCATTCTTTTGAGCTGGCGGGGCAGCTGGGTAACGCAGCAGCAATGGCACGGCGTTCGGTCGTACCGTCGCGACGCGTCGTCAGCGCATACACATCGAGCTGACAGCGGCCTGCACCGAAGTCCAGATGCGCTTCGTAATCAACGCCCGATTCCGGCACGAAGCTGCGCGTCGTTACACAGGTCGGCCCATGTCCGATGGGGCTGTTACAGACCATCCGATAGCCAGGCGGCGCCTTGGGGCATGTCGGACTGGCCACCGCACCGGCGCTGAAGCCCACCACCATCGGTTCACCTGCCCGCACGGCGAGTTCCAGTGGGTGTTTGGGTGTGTCGCTCAGGCGTGGCATGCCCAAATCTTGACCACCAAACACGAGCGCGCGAGCGGCGCGGCCGAATCCCGGAACATTGGCGCGATCGCATGTGGTCCCTGGGTAGATCACGGTGTTGCCATCGTCGCCGACGATGCGCAGGCGCGTTCGTTGTCCGTCGGTAGGTTCGTCGTAGCGGAACAACTCCGGAACGTTGGCGACGAGAGAACAGCCGCCAATACCAGTCAAAAGCAGCGCCGCAATGAGCGGCCGGAAAAGATCTCGCATGACACATTATCCGAAGCCGGTGTCCCGTATCGGCAGTGTCCGGCAACGTTAGTTGCTGCGGCCACACCGTCCTTGGCGGATATGGCGCAGACACTAGCGCACATCGACATCCATGCAGACGATGGTCACCGTCTAGGTCGCCTGCTAATACAGATTCAGGCTTTCACGCAATCCTCACCAGCGGGCTACGCCTTACCCTGCGTGGGTGATTCCCCCACGCCAAGCGCGCGGCCGATGAAGCGGCGTGTCTTGCGTCATTGCAAACAACTAGGGGTGCCTTACTCGCGAGATCGCACTACTGCCATCGCAATCTCGGCCTGGATAGCGGCCGCCGCCGCTGCCGGGTCGGCGGCCAGGCGGATCGGCCGGCCGACGACAATCGCATCGGCGCCATCGGTGAAGGCCTGCGCCACGCCCACGGTGCGCTGCTGGTCGTCGCCGACCGGGCCGCCGGGACGGATGCCGGGGCAGACGATCGAAAAGGCCGGGCCGGTGGCGCGGCGGATCGGGCCGGCTTCCTGGCCGGAAGCGATCACGCCGTCGATGCCGGCGGCCTGGGCGGCCAGCGCGCGCTCCACCACCACGTCCACCGGTTCGCGGTCGATGCCCATCGCGGCCAGGTCCGGACGCCCCATCGAGGTCAGCACGGTCACTGCCAGCAGGCGCATGTCGCCCTGGTTGGCCTCGGCGGCGGCCTGCAGCATGCCGGCGTGCCAACCGTGCACGGTGCAATAGCTCACCGGCCATTGCGATAGCCGGCGGATGGTGCCGGCCACGGTGGCGGGGATGTCGAAGAACTTCAGGTCGACGAACACGCGCTTGTTGCGCTTGGCCAGGGCGTCGAGCACATGGAAGTACTCGCCCGACGCCAGCAGCTCCATGCCGATCTTGTAGAACGCCACAGAGTCGCCCAACCGGTCGACCCAGGCGATCGCCTCGTCATGGCTGGGCACGTCCAACGCGAAGATCAGCCGCTCGTGCGCGGCCAGCGGCAAGGGGGGGCGGCTCATCGTGCAAGCTCCAGTGCGGCGCGCTTGGCGTCGTGGCGGGTCTGCCAGGGTTGGGAATAATCGTTGTTGAACTGCGCCGGCTCCCAGCCGCCATAGCTGGGATTGGGCAGCATCCACCAGCGCTCGCCGAACCAGTCGTGGTACTGCTGCAGCAACGCGCCGCGCGCCTGGCTGGTGTTGGCGGTCACCTGTACGAAGTCGCCCAGTTGGTCGCCGAACTGCATCAACACGCGGTAGGTCTGCCCAGCCAACTGACGACGGCAGTTCTTCTCGCTGCCGTTCTGCTCGCAGCCTTGCACCACCGTGCCCAGGCCGAGGAACACGCTGTCGTCGGCCACCGGCAGGCCGGCGCTGCGCAGATTGGCCAGGGTGGCGTCCTTGAGGTGCACGGCGCGGTTGGAGATGTAGATCAGGGTGATGCCGCGGGCGTTGGCGGCCTTGGCGAAATCCACTACGCCGGGGATCGGCTTGGCCTTCTTCTCGGCCACCCACTGGTCCCAGCTCAATTCGTCGTACTCCTTGCCATCGCGCAGCAGGCGCGCCTGGTAGGGCGAGTTGTCCAGCACGGTCTCGTCCACGTCCAGCACCACCGCCGGCTTCAGGCCGGTAGCGGCATTGTCGCGTTCTTCCGGCACCAGCGCATCCCAATTGGATTGCTTGAGCGCGGCATCGAGCTTGTCCGCCGCAGCGCGGTAGGTCTGCTCGGCCACCGCACGGTATTCCTCCGAGCGCTGCATCCACAGCACCGCGTTGAGGTTGTCGTCGCCGGCTGGGGCGGTGCTGGCAGTGGGCGTGGAGGCCTGTTTCGCCGCAGCGGCACTGGCTGCCGCGTTGGCCGACACGGCAGCGGCTTGCGCACGCTCGCCCATCTCCTCTTGGCCGGGCTTGCAGGCGCTCAAGGCCAGCGCAGTGCAGGCGAGCAAGGACAACGGTGCGTAAAGCGAGGGGCGCATGGCATCCACCAGAACAGGAGCGGTAATGAAGAGCGCAATTTTAGCGGGTTCGCGCCGCACCGCTCGCCGCTGCCGAAGGCGCTGCATTCGAGAGCCGCAAAGGCACACCGCCGCTGGCCTGGTCGATCCGGGTTTTCGGTGCGACGGCCGGTGGCCGGATGGCGGCGCTGGTTGCGTCCCCACGCGCACGTCAGCTGCCGGCTCCGGCGCCGCAATGGCGCATCCATACCGACACGCCACGCTGCACGATCGCAGGGGCCGAAGAACGCCGATGCCGGATCGGCATATCCTTGCGGGCTGATCGCCCCTGGAGC
Source organism: Xanthomonas dyei (assembly GCF_002939865.1). Lineage (GTDB taxonomy): Bacteria > Pseudomonadota > Gammaproteobacteria > Xanthomonadales > Xanthomonadaceae > Xanthomonas > Xanthomonas dyei. The sequence continues at coordinate 23,594 of NZ_MDEE01000037.1, read as the reverse complement.
CACCCATGACAGAGACCTCGCCACCGCCCGTCCTCGATGCCGCTCAGGCCCGCGTGCTTGGTTGCCTGATCGAAAAGGAAGCGACCACCCCGGACGCCTACCCGCTCACCGTCAACGCCGCACAGGTGGCCGCCAACCAGAAGACCGCGCGCGAGCCGGTACTGAACCTGCAGACCGGCGTGGTGCATCACGCGCTGCGCCAGCTGGAAACGCTAGGACTGGTGCGCCAGCAGTTCTCCTCGCGTGCAGAACGTTACGAACACCGGCTGGGCAGCGTGCTGGATCTGACGCGCCAGCAAGTGGCCCTGATCGGCCTGCTGCTGTTGCGCGGACCGCAGACCCTGGGCGAGCTGTTCGCGCGCAGCGAGCGGCTGGCGCGCTTCAACGATACCGACGACGTGCGCCATCACCTGGACCGGCTGATCCAGCGCAACCTGGCGGTACAACTGCCGCGCGCCAGCGGCCAGCGCGAAGAGCGTTATGCCCACCTGCTCAGTGGCGAGCTGGATCTCGACGCGCTGCAGGCCGCAGCCGCAACGCGCGAAAGCACGCCACGCGGCGCCGACACCGCCGCTCTGGAAGCGCGGGTGCAGAGTCTGGAAGAGCAGCTGCAGGAACTGCGCGAGCAGGTGACCGAGCTGCGTACCCGCTTGGGCGAGTAAACGCGGGGATTGAAGCGACTGCGCCGCCGCGTCGTGGGTGGCGTGCTGCTTCCAGAACAACCGCCGCATGAGCCGCGCCGGTCTGATCCGGCTGGGTCGCACGGTGTACCCGTTCCTGCAGACCGAGCTGTTGCTGCCGTGGAGCGAAGACCTTTTGCCGAACGCATCGAACAGACCATCGACATGTTCGTGCGCGAAGGCCAGGGCGCACGCCGCAATCTTCGGGGCGGCATTACGTGCGCACTCCGCTTCCGTCGCGCATCCATTCCGCCGAAGAACGCGCGTCGGGGGCTATCAGCCGCTCCGGGGCGAATCACCAGTCTGCAGTGGCCGGCTTACGCCGTCGCCGGCACCCGTTCCAGCACGCCGCCTGCATAGTCGGCCTGGAACGGCAGGTCCGGCCGATGCGCATAGCCGATGAAGCAATCGCATCGCGCATTGGGGCAGCTGCGGGCACGTAACTGCGTCGCGAAACTGCCGTCGTAAAGATTGCCCAGCGGTGTATCGACGAAGTGGCAGCGCCGCACGGTGCCGTCGCCATCCACCGACAACACCGATTCGCCGGTCAGGCAGGGCGCGCCGAAGCTCGGCGGCGGGGTCAGGTTGTAGCCGAAATGCGGATCGATCCGGCTCAAGCGCCGTACCTGCTCGGGCGTGTAGTAATCGGGCGGACGCGGATCGAAGGCGTTGAGCCACATCGGCGTGGTGTCGGGCAAGGCCGCACGCAGCGCTTCGATCTCGTCCATGTGCGCGTGCGCGGCGACCATGCCCACGCTGTGGCGCACGCCGCGGTCGCGCAACGCCTGGCAGCGCCGCAGGAAGGCCGCGCGCGTCACCTGGCTGGGATGGTAGGTGCACCACAACGCCAGGCGGTCGAGATTGGCCGCGTCGAGCCAGCGCATGCCCGTGCACAGGTTGGTCTGGATCGCTACGCGGCGCAGCTGCGGCAGCTGGCTCAGCTGCACCATCGCCTCGCGGTAATGCCGCCGCACCAGGCCCTCGCCCCAGGGCGTGAACAGGATCGACAACGGCCGCGTCTGCGCCTGTGCCCAGCCGATAAACCGCGCCAGATCCTGCGCGTCGCGACGCAGCGCGGCGGGGCTGTCGTAGGTCTTGGCGAACGGGCAGTAATCGCAGGCGTAATTGCAGCTGCTCAGCCGGCCGCGATAGAGCAATGACAGATGCATCGGCCGCTTACCCGACCTGGTACTGCTGCATACGCTCGACAATCGGCGCCGAGGTCAGCCACGGGCCGATGGTGTCGGCCCGCTCCATGCCTGCGGCGGTGAGCGCCAGCAGCGCTCCGTGCCGTTGCGCCAGACCCAGCGCCAGCAACTCCTGCAGCTGCGGCAAGGCATCCAGGCAATCGCGGCCGAAGCGCTGACGGAACTCATCGCAGTCCAGCCCCGGAAACACCAACAGCGACTGGATCGCATGCCGCCGCATGGCATCGTCGGCATCCAGCGCAATGCCGTAGTCGGCGCAGGCGAAGCTGGCCGGATCGCGCGCCAGATAGTGCTCGAGAATCTCCGCCACCGAGCGCCGGCTGACCCCGTATTCGCTGGAGTAGTGCAGGCCGGCGGTATACGAGCGCGCGCCGCAGCCGATGCCCACCATGCCATCGCTCTGGCAGCAGTACACCGGCGCCTCGCTATCGCGTGCATGCGGGGCGCGGAACATGCGCATCGACACCTGCGTGTAGCCGGCCGCCAGCAGATGGTCGCGCCCGGCGCGGTACAGCACCAGGCGCTCGTCCAGCGGCTCGGGTTGCAGCACGAAGCTGCGTCGCGTGCCCGCCTTGGCCTCGATCCGGCCCAGGCCGGTCATCGGACGCACGTACAGCGGGTACAGATAGAGTTCTTCGGGCGCATGCTGCAATGCGCTGTCGATGGAGGCCAGGAAACTGTCCACGGTCTGCCCGGCGATGCCGTAGATCAGATCCAGATTCAGCGTTGGAATGTCCTGGGCGCGAATGATGACGATCGCCCGCTCCACCGTGTCGCGTTGCTGCGGCCGCACCAGTGCGCTCACTTCGGCAGCGCTGAAACTTTGGATGCCCATGCTGACGCGATCGATGCCGGCCTGCCGGCAGACCCGCAGCCGCTCGGCATCGACGGTTTCCGGCGACACCTCGATGCCGGCCGGAATGGTGTCCAGCGCAATCGTCGCGTGGCGGTCCACCATGTCGAACACGCGCTGCAATTGCGCCGGATCCAAATAGCTCGGCGTGCCGCCGCCCATCGCAAAGCGCACGAAGCGGTGCGTGCCCAATGCCTGCACTGTGGCGCGCAATTGCTGCTCCATCTGCGCCAGATACGCCTCCACCTGCGCCGGTGCCGGCCGCGCCAGTGCGAACAGATTGCAGAACCCGCAGCGGTACGAGCAGAACGGAATATGCAGGTACAGAAACAGCGCTTGCCGGGGCTCGTCGGCCCAGACCTGCGACAACGGCACGGCCGGCTGCAGCGGCCGGTAACTGGTCTTGTGCGGATACGAGTACGAATAGGCCTGATACGGCGGCTGGCGCAGCAATTGGGCCAACGAAGGCAGGCTCATGGGGTCACCAGGAAATGGGCATAAGGCACGGTCATCACCACCTCGTGGGCCAGCCGATGGCCATGGTAGCCATCCTCGCCGTAGGCAGTGCCGTGATCGGAACAGACGATGGCAAACGCACCGCCGCGCGCACGCAGTGCGGCAAACAACGGCGCCAGCGCGGCATCCACATAGCGCAGCGCGGCGCAGTGGCTATCGAGATCGTCGCGCACCGCGCCGGGTAGGTAATGGCAATTGGGCTGATGCATGGCCGAGACGTTGATGAACAGAAAACAGCGGGTCTCGCGCAGCGCGGGGTCGCCCAGGCGTGCGCAGGCCAGCGCGACCTGGCGCTCGGTCGAATCGGCGGCGGTGACGCCAAACTCCGGCGACCAGTGGCTCTCGCGGAACAGGCCGGGCAACTGTGCGCCCAGCGCGTTGCGCTTGTTGAAGAAACCGGTGCCGCCGATGCACAGCGTGTGGTATCCGCAACGTGCCAGGCCATCGACGATAGTGCCGCTGTCGGCGAACACCTGGGTCTGCGCAACGATGGTTTCGCTGCCATCGAAGGCCAGCGCAAACAGGCGCGGATGCGGTCCCTGGCGCGCGGGAGTCGGCAAAAACCCCGCGAAAAACGCCGTGTGCGCCGCATACGTAAAGCTGCCCGGTGTGTGCCGCCGCTCCCAGCCGTCGGCCGGCAGATACGGCGCCAGCACCGGTAGTTCGCCCCGCGCAAAACAGCGCTGCGCAGCGTCGTAGCGCAGCGTATCCAAGGTGATCAGCACGATGTCGTGCGCACCGACAATCGCGCGCATGTCCGGCAGCAGCTCAGCCATGCAGCAGGCCCTCCTGGCGCGTGTCGACGGTCATGCCAGCAGCGGCAGCGACGGCGCCGAGTGCTGCCTGATCTTCGTAGGTGGTGCGTCCCTGCCAGCGCAGCTGCGGCAGCAGATCGCCAAAGCCGTTGGCTTCCAGCACATGGCAGCGCCCGGCGCGCTGGATCAGGTCGAAACCGATCATGCGACAGTCGGCAAACGCGCTGGCCGCCTGCGCCACGACGCTGGCCACCGCCGCATCCACGTCGGCACTCTGCCAGGCCTGCGCCGGCAGGCGCCGGTTGCCCAGGTGCAGATTGGTCAACGGGCCGCGGCTGGCACGCGCCACGCGTTGCCGCGCTGCGCCGTCGAACGCGACCACGCGCAGGTCGTAGTGATAACCGGGCAGGCCGGGCGCGCGCGGCTTGGGAATCCACTGTTCCAGGTAAGCGCCCTGCGCGGCGATCGCATCGACCAGCGGCGCAATCTCGTCGGTGCGGGTGTAGCGGCGCTGGCGCAAGGCGTTGAACACGCGCACCTGGCCATCCTGTACCACCAGCTCGGCCGAACCGCTGGCGATCTGGCGTCCATCGCGATGCCAGCGATACGCCAGCACGCCGGCACCGGAGGAGCCGTAGCGCGGCTTGAGAAATGCCTGGGTGCAGCCGCTGGCCTGCAAGCATTCGCGCAGGCCGGCGTAGCTGTCGACCGTACCCAGCAGGGCCGGCACACTGACACTTGCCGCGGCCAAGCGTTGCTGGCAGCCAAGTTTGTCGGTCATTGCCAGCAGGTCCGCCGGTGGATTGAGATAGCGCGCGGCCGGCAAGGTTGCGAGCAGGTCTGCAAACCCGGCATGCCACAGGTGCTGATGCGCCAGTTCGCCATGCGCCAATAGCGCAGGTGCCGGCCCTGGCTGTCCAAGGCAATGCCAACCGCGCACGATCAGCGCCTGATGCAACGCCGGCGCCTCGCCCGGCGATTCCAGCTTGACCAGCGCGGCCGGATGCTGCGCCAGCCAGTCCTGCAACGGCGCGGCGGTGTCCAGCAGCTGCAGATAATCGAACACCGTCGCCGCGGGCTGCCCCTGCGCCTGCAATGCCTGCTGCAGGGCGGCGACCCTGCGGCTGCCTCGCGGCCCCACCAACACCCAATGCGCGCTCACGTCATTCGGAGACAGCGACGTAGCGCTCGTCTTCGTCTTCCTCTTCGTGCTCTTCCAGGATCACCGTGGCCGGCAGCGTCGCCAGACGGGCCTGCCAGTCGGCAGAAATGTAGTGGTGGCTCAGGTCGATCCGCTGCAGCTGGCCCAGCTGCGTGCTTTCGACCAGCGCCCGCGCACCGACATCGCCGATGGTGCCCAGCGACAGGTCCAGCGTGTCCAGGCTGCCCAGCCACGGCTGGGTAGCCAGCCAGGTCGCCAGTTCGTCGGTGTTGGCGGCGTTGCGCAGCCCCAGATAGCGCAGACGCTCCGGGCCGATGGCTGCCAGCAGCCGCTGGTAGGTGCCCAGATCGCCGTCGTAACCGTAATCCTCCACGCCCAGCCACAGCTCCAGGTGCTGCAGCGCCGGCAGCGTGGAGTCGGCGATCGCCTGCACGATGGCAGACGGCAGCCCACCGCATTCGATCGCCAGTTCCTGCAGCTGCGTATGCGTGAACGGGGTCAGCACCAATTTGGACGACCCGCGCACACGCAGCGATTGCAGCGCCGGAAAGGCGGCCAGCAGCGGGGTGTAGTCGGTCTGGATGATCCACGACACCTCGCAGTCCTCGCAGACCATGTCGCCGACGAACAGCGCGCGCAGCGCGGTAAGTTCGTCGCGGCGTTCGATCAGCCGCTGCAGATAGCCGCTGGGGCCTTCCTCGTAGGATTCGCGCCACGGGCCGATGATCAATGCCTGGATGCTGGCCGGGTCGACCTGCGCCAGCAGGGTGTCGAGCAACTCCGCCTGGCTGCCTTCGCTTTCGTACTCCTGCCGCAGCCGGTACACCACGTCGCCGCCGCTGGCGGGCTGGTCCACACTGAAGTCCACCACGCGCTTGCCGCGATAGAATTCCGAATACTCGCCGATCGTCATTGCATTGCCTCCCTGGCTCGGTGAGGTCGCAGGATACCCGCACGGTCATGGCAACCTCGTTAATGCCATGCGCCACCGTTCCATTGCCCGTTCCACAGGCGGTCACCGGTGCCTGCACCGCGCCGCACGTTTTGTTCGAAGGACCGATCGCATGCATGCCCATCCCGCCGCCGCGCGCATTCGCGCCACCGTCCAGGCCGCCACCACCGGATTGATCGAGCGCGATCAGCTGGCCGAATTGATCGTGCTCGCAGCAGTGGCGCAGGAACACCTGCTGATCATCGGCCCGCCGGGCACCGCCAAGAGCGCAGTGGTGCGGCGCGTCGCCGCCGCACTGGGCGGCCGCTATTTCGAGTATCTGCTCGGCCGCTTCACCGAACCGGCTGAATTATTCGGCCCGGTGGACCTGCGCAAATTGCGCGAGGGCAGCGTGCAGACCGATGTGACCGGGATGTTGCCCGAAGCGGACATCGCCTTCCTCGACGAAGTCTTCCTGGGTTCCACCGCCATCCTCAACACCTTGCTCGGGCTGCTCAACGAACGCCGCTTCCGGCGTGGCCAGACCGACCTGCATTGCCCGTTGCGCCTGTGCGTGGGCGCGGCCAACGCGCTGCCGGAAGACGACGCGCTGGCGGCCTTCAGCGACCGCTTCCTGCTGCATCTGTTCGTCGACCCGGTGGCAGACCATCAGCTCGAAGCGCTGCTGGCCGGCGGATGGCAGGCCGAGCGTGCGCCGCTGCAGCCTGTGGCCGGGCTGGCTGACCTGGACCTGCTGTGCGAACAGGCACGTGCGGTGGACATGGATGGCGCGCGCACGGCGCTCGCCGCGGCGATCCGGACATTGCGCGGCGCAGGCGTGCAGCTGTCGGACCGTCGCCTGGTCAAGACCCAGCGGCTGATCGCTGCCGCCTGCGTGCTGGCTGGACGCACCCAGGCCAGCGAGGCCGATCTGTGGCCGCTGTTCTACGTGCTGCCCACGCGCGCGCAGCAAGCCAGCGCACAGGACCTGCTGCGCGGCACCCTGGCCGCCGCTGCCAATCCCACCTTGCGCGCGGCCGTCGAACAAGCCGCCCTGCAACCGCTCTCGCGCACTGCGCGGCTGGTGGAGGCGGCCCAGTCTTGCCTGCAGGATCAGCACAATCCGGCCCTGCGCACCATGGCCGAAGCCTTGCTGCGCGAGATCGATGCCAACTTCACGGCCACCTCGCTGCCAGGCGAGCTGGCCCACGAACGCACGCGCCTGATCGAGCAGATCGGCAGCGCCGCGTGACCTGGTCGTGGCAGGACGAGCCGCTGCCGGTCGTCCCGCAGGGGGTGATCGGCGTGGGCGAGGCCGCACGCGCGTTGCTGGCGGCATGGGCGCGCTTGCCCGACGGCGCGGGTTTGCTGGTCACCGCCACGGCACATTCGTTGCTGCTGACCGGCCCTGCGCCGCAGCTACCCTGGGCCAACGGCGTGCAGTACGTGGCACCGCGCGCGGACGCCGCTGGCCTGTGGTTGCCCACCGCCGAACGCCCCGCGCTTCCGCTGGAGCTGCTGGAGCGTGCGCTGCGCCGCCAACACGGGCCGCAGCCGCTGTTGCTGCTGCGATCACCCGCACTGGTGCTGCCGCTGCATCGGTTGCTGCCGGCGCGTGCCGAGATCGTGGCGCAGATCCGTCAGCGTTGGGAGGCCGCGTGAGCGCCGCGCTGCAGGTGCCCGCCCCGCTCCAGGCCTGGCGGCTGTGGCTGGACTGGTTCGACCCGGACATCGCCTCCCAGCTCGGCACCTGGTTGTTGCGCCTGGACCCCTTGCTCGGCCGTGACAGCCTGCGCCGCCGCGATGGCGACAGCGAGCCGGACGGTATCGACGACCTGCGTCGGCGCGGCAGCTACGACCACCTGCTGCTGAGCGAGTGGGCACTGGCCGACGCACTGCCGGAAGAATTCCTGCGCCGCGCCGCGCATGCCGAGCACCTGTTCTTGGTGCCCCGCATGCGGACCCGCGCGCGCGATGCGCGCCTGGTGGCGATCTTCGATGCCGGTCCGGCGCAATGGGGCGCGCCGCGTCTGGCACAGATCGCGTTGTGGATCCTGCTGGCACGCCGTGCGCAGGCCGCCAATGCGCGCTTTGTCTGGGGCCTGGCGCATCTGCCCGGCGACCTGCACGACGCCGACAGCCCTGCCCGGCTGCAACAGCTGCTGCAGGGCCGCACCTTCGAGGCGACCGGCCCGCAGCACGCGCAGACCTGGGCCACGCAGTGGGCAAGCGCGACCCCGACCACCAGCGAGTGCTGGTGGATCGGCGCGCAACCGGTGCGTGTGGCGCCATTCCACCACCAGGCCAGCATCGTGCCTGCGGCCGATGCGCATCTGCAGGTGGTGCTGCAAACGCGCCACGGCACCCGCAGCAGCCGGTTGCCGGTGCCTGCCAGCATGGCCGCCAGGCAGCTGCTGCTTGGGCACTTCACCGACACGCAACGCCCCGCCGAGGCCGACACCGCAAACCACGTGGTCAAGGGTAAGTTTTCGCTGCGCCACGCGCCGCTGTTCAGCCCGGACGGCAGCCATGTGGCGCTGCTGCTGGCAGACGGCTACCGCAGCGCGATGGTGAAGGTGCAGCCCGCCGACATCCCCAAACGGGCGGCGCCGCGCTACCACCAATGGGCGCAGGGCGGTCAGCCGCTGTGCCTGACGGCGCAGAACAAGCACGTGGGCGGCATCGTCGCTCTCGGGGAGCAGGCCGCGTTCTGGAATCTCGATGGCATGCACGGCTCCATCGAAGCCGGCGGGCAGAGCCTCTGCCCCGCACCCGGCCAGGTGCGGCTGCGTCCATGCGTGTGGCTCAACAGCGGCGGCAAGCCACAGCGGTTCCTGCTGTGGGACCAGCACGGCCGGCTGATGACCTGGACGCGCGATACCAACCAGCGGCAGCGGGTTGCGCAAGGCAGCGAGCTCGCCGGGCAGGTGGTGGCGCTGGCGCAAGGCGATGCCGAACACGCGGTCTACGCCACCCATGTCGCTGGCGAACTGCGGGTGCTGCGCCTGCATCGCAACGGCAAGCAGGACCTCATCCTGCAGCTGGCGCTGGGGTCGCGCCCGCCGGTCGTGTTGCTGCGCAACCTGGTCCAGGAGGACCAGTGGCGTGGCGCCATCGCCCTCGAACTGGCAAGCCGTCAGGCCGGCGGCGACCGCTCGCTGGCTTACCGGGTGCTGCACGGAGGCCCTGCCGACGGCTTTCAGGAATTCGAGGCGATCGTGGCGTCCGGCGACAGACCGATCGGCCTGATCGGCGACCCGGACGCGCCGCAGCACAGCCTGCTACTGGTGCTGCGCGCCGATCGCCGCGCGCTGCTCGCCATCGGGGCCAGCGGCCGGCGGACCCTGCATCGCGCCGCCAGCGAGATCAGCGCTGCGGCGGTGTCCAGCGATGGTGCGCGGGTCGCACTGGTGACCCTGCAGGGGCAGGCGTGGATCTTGGGCGATGGCGGGCTGACCCCGTTGATGGTCGTGCAAGGCCAGGCCGAGCAACCCGGCCATGACTAGCCCGGCGCGCACGGACAACGCGGGCAGCAGCGTGCGCTATCCGCTGTGGCACGGCAGCCAGATGGTGTCGGCGTTGTGGTTCTCGGCAGCGTGGCTCAACCCGGAACAACGCCTGGCCAGGATTATCTGTGCCTGGCAACCGGGTAGCCGGGCGCTGCGCTTTGCCGACGGCGATGTGCTGTGCTTCGCCGCGCCGCGTGCGTTGGTCTGCGAGCAGGCGCCCGGCCTGGCGCTGTGCCAGGTGCACGGCGGCCTGTTCTCGGGCGCGTTGACTGCCGCCGAGGCGGCGCAGTTGCCCCCGGCCGATATCGGCCTGGTCCATGGCGCCCAGGTGATCGCCTTGCAGTGGCAACACGCGGTGGCGCTGGATCCTTCCGAGGCGATCGACGTGTCCGGCTACCCGCTGCACATGCCCTACGACTGCCGCCCGAGCGAGCCACCGCTGCAGGTGGACCGGCTGCGCGGCAAACCGCTGCGGCAATTGCTGGGCAATGCCGTCCCGCCAGCCAGCGCAGAGCGCGATGCATTCCTGCACGCGCTGAAGACACAGCGCCCCGCCGTGCAGAACACCACGCTGTGGCAACGCCTGCTGGCGCGCGCTCAGCGCAGCTTGAGCCGCGAGCACGCACCGGCATCGAACGGATCCACAGCGTCTGGCGCCGACACCGCCACCGGGCAGAAGACGACCGTGCCGGCACGCCGGGGCGCCGCATCGGTATCGGCCTGGCGCACGCGGCTGGCCCGCGCACTGGTTGCCTCACGCATGGCCAGTCTGGTCGGACGTCACCAGGGCGCCTACATGCGCCGGATGCTGCGCCAGTTCGAAAGCGGCGATCTGGACGAAGCCTTGCGCAACGCGCTGCCGCTCGATGGCCTGGGCGAATCCTTGGGGCAGGCGTTCGGGGTGCCACAGCGGCGCAGCGACCTGAGCCTGTCGCGCACGCGCGGGGCCGGCACCAGCATCGGCCTGGGCGAAGAGCTGCAGGCGCATCTGCGCGCGACCTATCGCAGCGCCTTCGCGCGGCTGGACCGCGAAGGCCAGATCGATCGTGCGGTGTTCGTGCTGGCCGAATTGCTCAATGCGCGCCAGGAAGCGCTCGACTATCTGGTCAAGCACGCCCGTTACAAACAGGCCGCGGAGCTGGCGCTGGGCTGGGACATGTCGGCGGCGATGATCATCCGGCTGCTGATGCTGGCCGGCGACCACGCGCGCGCGGTGCAGGTCGCGCGCCGCGATGGCGCCTTTGCCGCCGCCATCCAGCTGCTGCACGGTACCGACCGCGCACTGGCCGACGCGCTGCGGCTGGACTGGGGCCAGGCGCTGGTGCAGGCCGGCGACTGGCTGGCCGCCGTGGACGCGGTGTGGCCGTTGCACAACGCGCGCCACCAGGCCGCGCAGTGGCTGCTGGCCGCAGAACAGGCCGGCAGCACGGTGCACGCACGCGCCCTGGTCAAGCGCGCGCAGCTGTTGCCGGACACGCTGGAACACCACGCAGACCGCATCGCCGCGATTGCAGACCCCAGCGCCGATCCCGCACCGCGCAGCGACATGGCAGCCGCGCTGCTGGTGGATGCTGTCCCCAACCGCTCGCTGCAACAACTGGCGCGGCAGCTGCTGCCGGCGATTGCCGCCGATCATGCGTTCGCCCGCAACAGGCTGTCCGTCGGCGATCTGACCACGCTGCTGAAACTGGCCAAGGACCCCCTGCTCAGCGCGGATATTCCAGCCTTCAAACCACACGTCGCAGCCAAACAATCCAATCTCTGGGACAGCGCCACCACCTTGCGACTGCAGGCACCGCAAGCCGGCCTAGCGGCAATCCACGATGTCGCTGCACTCCCGGGTCGCCGCTATCTGCTGGCCCTGGGCGAAGCCGGCGCGGCGGTGGTGGACACACACGGGCGCCTGCTGCGGCGCTACCCGGCGCCGGCCTTTGGCGTGGTCATCGCCGACAGCGGGCAGGTCGCCCTGGCGATCGCCCCCCGTGAGCGCGTGTCCACCGTGCATCGGCTGGATTTGATCACCCATGCGGTGCGCGACCTTGGCCAGCTCGCGCTGCAGCATGCCGCGCCCAGCTACAGCGGAATCGGCTGGAGCATCGTGGTCGATAACCGGCTGCTGGTGGTCGATACCGACAAGGATCTGCACAGCGTGCTGTGGCATGTCGGCGACCTGCCCGGCCCGGTGATTGCGGCGGGATTCTTCAGCGATTGCGAGGTGTATCTGGTGCAGGCCGGCGAGCACCTGGAGGACTGGACCTACAGCCTGCCCGCGCGACGCCTCAAGCCGCGCGATCCCCTGCACGTGGACCCGCAAGCGCCGGTGCTCGCGCATCGGCTCGGCAGCGCACAGCAAACGGAGGTGCGCACCGATCCAAATGGCGACAGTTACCTGCACTACCAGCACATCGGCAGCGCCCGTCAGTGCCGATTGAACGAACACAGTGCCGCATTCGGCGCGCCCGATGGCTCGAGCGTGGTGGCGCTTGAAGCGGGATTCCTGGTTGGCCTGCATTGGCCGCACGGCTCGCGCTATCTGGTGGTGCGCCACCATGACGGTGGCATCGTTGCGTCGCTGGACTGGCCTGCGGGCAGCACGGTCAAGGTGCGCGAGCAGTCCGGCCATCTGCTGTTCCATGACGCGCACGGCCGCTTGCTGGATCTGCAGACCGACCGCTCGCTGACCCACGCCATGTCCTTCCTCGGCTAGGGAAGGTCCGAACAACGCGCAGCATGACGGGGGAACCTGGGATGTCGCTCCAACGCGGCGGCCTGCCCTGCTGAACATCCAGCGCCTGCGCGTAGCGAAGATGGCCAGCGGTGTTGCTCGAAACCACACGGACGCGTTGTTCGGCGCTTGCCTGGCGCGTGTGAGAACCACACGCCGTGGCAGGCGCGACGCCACAACGCCATGCGGATGCATCCCTTGAGGGACGCTTAGCCCCGACGTGATCGGTGCGCGCTCCGCTCAGGTCGGCGTATCCACCTCGTCCCAGTCCGCATCTTCGAAGTACAGCAGCCAGTTGAGCGCGTAATGGCGCTCGTACACCACGCCGGGCACGATGCCGGCCGGCGGTGCCTGCTGGGTGTGACCGGCCTGGCGCACGGCCCAGTGCAGGCGCAGATGCAGGTCCAACGCATCCAGCAGTTCGGGCAGCGGCCGCAGCGTCAGTAACGTGCGCGCAGGCGCCTGCGCATGCTCCAGCGCGCGCTGCGCGGCCAGCGGCACGTCGCACAGGGCGGTCGGCTGCGGCAAGCTGTCGGCCAGGCCCAGCGCCCACTGCAACACGGTCAGGCTTTCGTAACGCAAGCCAAAATTGGCCAGCATCTGGTCTTCTGGGTGCGCCTCGGCGAAGAAAGTGCGCTCCTGCGGCGACAGTGCAGCCGTCACGCCGGGCAAGCGTGTCTCCACCTCCTCCAACGCCGGTGGCGCATCGCCGGCGGCCAGCATCTCCGCGCGCAAGGCCACCGCAAACAACGCCAGCATCCGTTGCGTCACCGCCGTCGCCTCGCGCACCCGCGCTTCGCCCTCACCGGCCACCGGCGGCAAGCTCGGCGGTACGCGGATGCCCTGTGCGCTCAGCTGCGCCAGATGATGCGCTCGCCGCTCGCGCGCGTCCGGCGGGTACGGCACCTGCGCTTGGTCATCGAGCGCCGGCTCGCCCTGGCTGATCAGCACACGCCCCTGCGGGTCGCGCACGCTGCCGTCGGCCAGAAAACACACCGCATTGGCCTGCTCGGCCCACTGCGCCAGATCGCCAAACGCGCTGTCGTCGACCTCGAAGCTGAAGTGCTGCCGCACCCGCTGCACATGCCGCATCAGGTGGTACCGCGACTGGGTCATTTGCCCGTCGCCCGCCTGATTCACGTAGCCGACAAAGCCATGCAGATGGTTGGCCAGCTCCGGGTCGGCATGGTCGCGATGCTGCACGGCGTCGTGCGGCAGAAAGTCCGGCCAGCGCGGTTCGCGCAACGTGGAATAGGCATTGACCAGCAGCGGCATGCGGGTGTCCTTAGGCAGTCGGAGGCAGGCCGGCAGGGTGCCGCACACCTGGGGTGCTGTCCATGTCGGCGGGAGCAAGATCGATCGTGTAATACGCCAGCGCGTCGGTGCCGGGACTCAACACCCGCAGGCCCTCGCGGTGCAGCCCCAGCGCTTCCAGCGCGCGAATGGAAGCGGCATTGTCCGGCGACACGATCGCGCACAGCCGGGCCAGCCCCAGCACATCACGTGCATAGTCCAGCACCGCACGCCCGGCTTCGCTTACATAGCCCTTGCCGCGATAAGCCGGCAACAGCGCAAAGCCGAGATGCGGCACCGGCAAGGTGTCGCGGCACAACAAACCCAACGTCCCCATGAAGGTGGACCCGTCGCGCGTCTCCAGCGCCCAATGCGCAAACCCGTACATGTCGTGATGCGCCTGCGCCCACTCGCGCAGATGCGCGCTCGCCTGCTCACGGGTCCGGATGCCGCGGTCGTTGATGCCGGCGATAAAGCCGGGGTCGTTGACCAGCGTCAATATCGCATCGGCATCGCGCTCGGGATCGAGCGTGCGCAAGCGCAAGCGCGGGGTTTCGATCACGACAGTCACAGCGCACTCCTGCAGCAGGAAAAACCAGACTGCCGTGCGGGTGTGCCGCTGGCAAGCCTCGGCGCGCTACAGCCAGGTGGGTCCGGCAATCATCCAGCAGACGATCCGCGCCGTGCATGCACGTGTCGCCAACCTGGCACGTCGATGTCGATGTCGATGTCGATGTCGATGTCGATGTCGATGTCGATGTCGATGGTCACAATCCATTCCGCGCGCAGCAAACGCCAGTCTTTCGACAACCGATCACTGCCGCGATGCAATGCAATGCGGCAGTGTACGGATCCGTGCAGCAGCCACTCGCATGCGTATTGAAGCGCATGACACGCCTGGAACGGCCGGCGCACCGCCGCCAATACGCTGGCGCGTGCCAGACCGCGGTGCCAAACGCTAACCACGCACCGGCCGCGCCCATCCGACGACAAGCACGGTGGCTTGATCAGCCGTGGCTAGTCGAACAACGCCTGGATCGCCGCCAGCCCGGCGCTGGCACGCTCTTTCTTGCGTTCGGCATCGGCCACCGGGTCGGCACCATCGCGCTGCAGTTCTTCGGCCGGAATCTCATCGAAGAACCGGCTCGGCTTGAGCCGCACATGCTCGCCGAACTTGCGCGTCAGCTTGCTGTGACTCATCCACAGCTGCTCCTTGGCGCGGGTGATGCCCACGTACAGCAGACGGCGCTCTTCCTGCAGATTGCCTTCTTCCAGGCTCACTTCGTGCGGCAGCACACCGTCTTCGCAGCCGACGATAAACACATAGCGGAACTCCAGACCCTTGGACGCATGCATGGTCATCATGCGCACCTGGTTGCCGCCGTCGTCCTTGTCGTTGCGCGACAACAGCGCCAGCTGCGCGGCCAGATCGCTGGCGCTCGCGCCACGTGGGCCGCCTTCGAACCACTCGGCCAACTCGTCCAGGTTGCGCTTGCGGCGTTGGAAGCCGGTGTCGTCCTTGGATTGATTGCGCAGGTCGTTGAGCAGGCCGGACTTGTCGGCCAGCGTCCGCACCAATTCGCCGGCCGGCATGGTCGCCGCGTGCTCGCGCATGTCGCGCAGGATATCGGTGAAGGCACTCAGGCCATTGGCCGCGCGCGGCGGAAGGTGCTGCAATGCGCCCATCGATTCGGCCGCGCGCGACATCGGCACCGACTTCGCACTGGCCAGCTCGGCCAACCGCGCCAGCGAGGTCGCCCCCACTTCGCGCTTGGGCGATTGCACTGCGCGCAAGAACGCCGCGTCGTCCTCGGGGTTGACGATCAGGCGCAGCCACGACAGCACGTCCTTGACCTCCTGACGCTCCAAAAACGCGGTGCCGCCGGTGAGGTGATACGGCACGCGCAGCAGCTGCAAGGCTTTTTCCAGCGGCCGCGACTGGAAGTTTCCACGGAACAGAATGCAGAAATCGCTCCACGGCACCTGCTTGGCGGTGCCCAGGAACGAAATCTCCGCAGCGACCTTTTCGGCTTCGTGCTCGCTGTCGCGGCATTCCCACACGCGGATACGTTCGCCGTCGGCCTGGTCGCTCCACAGCGTCTTCAAATGCTCGTGCGGGTTGTGCGCGATCAGCGCATTGGCCGCGCGCAGCACGCGATTGGAGCAGCGATAATTCTGTTCCAGCTTGATGATTTCCAGCGCCGGGTAATCGCGCCCCATCTGCTGCAGGTTTTCCGGGTTGGCGCCGCGCCAGGCGTAGATGCTCTGGTCGTCGTCGCCCACGCAGGTGAAGTTGCCGCGCGGGCCGGCCAGCATTTTCAGCAGGCGATATTGCGCATCGTTGGTGTCCTGGCACTCGTCCACCAGCAGGTAGCCGATGCGCTCGCGCCAGCCCAGTACGATCTCTTCGTTGGCTTCCAGGATCTGCACCGGCAGGCGGATCAGATCGTCGAAGTCGACCGCATTGAAGGTGGTCAATCGCGCCTGGTAGCGCTCGTACAGGCTGGCGGCTTCCTTCTCGCGGTTGCTGCGCGCCGCGGCCATCGCCTGTTCCGGCGACAGGCCGGCATTCTTGGCGCGCGAGATCAGGTTCTTGGCATCTTCGATCGCGTCGGGCTTGGCGCCATGCATCAAGTCCTTGATCTGCGCGGCAGCATCGTCGGAATCGAAGATCGAAAAACCGCGCTTCAAGCCGGCAGCGGCATGTTCGATCTGCAGGAACTTCAGCCCCAGCGCATGGAAGGTACAGATGGTCAGGCCATCGGCGCCATCGCCGCGGATGCGCTTGGCCACACGCTCGCGCATTTCCTTGGCCGACTTGTTGGTGAAGGTGATCGCGGCGATGCGCTTGGCCGGATAGCGGCCGATCGCGATCAGATGCGCGATCTTTTCCACGATCACGCGCGTCTTACCGCTGCCGGCACCGGCCAGCACCAACAAGGGACCTTCGCAGTGCAGCACCGCGGCGCTTTGCGGGGGATTGAGACCGTGCATAGAGGCTTCCGACAGAGCGCGCCATTGTACCGGGGCGGCCTGCGGCTGGCCGGCGCAATGGATTCAGGTCGGCAGGGGAATGGTTCTGTCGCGCCAGGTCTGCAGGTGCGGCGGCACGGCAGCAGCGCCCGCCCGCGTTGGCCCGCGCGGCAGCACTCACCAATAGCGCGCGCTGCATGCAGCCGCCCGGCCCGGTAAAATCGCCCGATGGCCAAGCTCTATTTCTATTATTCGGCGATGAATGCCGGCAAGACCACCACCTTGCTGCAGTCGGCGCACAACTACCGCGAACGCGGCATGCGCACGCTGATCCTGACGCCCAAACTCGACCACCGCGCCGGCAGCGGCGTGGTCGCATCGCGGATCGGCTTGCGTGCAGACGGGCGCGCGTTCGATCGCGACACCGAACTGCAGCAGCTGGTCGAACGCGACATCGCCGCCCAGGGCGCCCTGCATTGCGTGCTGGTCGATGAGGCGCAGTTCCTCAGCCGTGCACAGGTCTGGCAGTTGAGCGAGGTGGTCGACCGGCTACGCATCCCGGTGCTGTGCTACGGCCTGCGGACGGATTTTCGCGGCGAGCTGTTCGAAGGCAGCCAGTTCCTGCTGGCCTGGGCCGACGAGCTGGAGGAGATCAAGACCATCTGCCACAGCGGCAGCAAGGCCACCATGACCGTGCGCGTGGACGCGCAGGGGCATGCGGTGCAGGACGGCCCGCAAGTGGAGATCGGCGGCAACGAGCGCTACGTGTCGGTCAGCCGCCCCGAGTTCAAGAAGATCATGCGCGGCGAAGGCCGCATCGACCCACTGCAAATCGCCTTGCCGCTGCCGTCTGCCGACGCCTGAGTGACCGGCATCCTGCCGACTGGCGACACCGCGGCTTCGGTCCGTCCGGCCTGCGCCGGGCAGTGCCCGCTCATTCCGCCACACGTCGCATGGCGACGCCGTCAGCGGTAGATGACGGTGTGGCACGAACGCACGAATCATCCGTCGCCTTGGTCGGCGCGGTGGAGTCATCGCGCCGCTGGACAGCTGCACTAGCGACACGTCCATCGGCGGCGGTTTGCCTGATCGCCAACGCGCATTGGCGTTGAGCCATATGCTGCGAATGCATCGCGAAACCGGTGCAGGCATGTCTTGGCAACGGCATCAGCGGCACCGGCCGACAAGGCGTATCGTTGCCATCGCTTGCAGCGGCCTGGCGCACAACCAGGCCCAACCACAGTCCTGTAAACTGGCGACCATCCACTTGTCGGGAGGCACACATGGGTACGCTTCCCCCCGAGTTACGCGCCGATATCGCGCGTGTTGGCCGGCTATCGTCGGTTCCCGATGTGCTGAACATCCTGACTCGCCTCACCGGCATGGGCTTTGCCGCTGTCGCGCGGGTGACCGAGGCGCGCTGGATCACCTGCCAGGTGCGCGACGAGCTGTCCTTCGGTCTGATGCCGGGCGACGAGCTGCCGCTGGCCACCACCTTCTGCGACAGCGTGCGGGTGAAGGGCAACGCGGTGTGGTTCGGGCATGCCTCCGACGACCCGGTCTATCGCGACCACCCCTCGCCGCGGCTGTATGGCTTCGAAAGCTACGTCTCGGTGCCGATCCGTTTCGACGATGGCAGCGTGTTCGGCACCTTGTGCGCGCTGGACCCGCTGCCGCGGGTCATGGACCAGCAGCTGGTGGAAAAGGTCGAGCTGCTCGCGCAGTTGCTGGCCGCGCAGATCCAGGCCGAACAGCGCGCCGAAGAGAGCGCGCAGGAATCGCGGCGCGCACGCCGCGAACTGGGCCGCGCCGGCGCCTCGGCGCGGTTGCGCGAAGAGTTCATCGGCATCCTCGGCCACGACCTGCGCAATCCGCTGCAGTCCATGCATGCGGTGGTGGACATGCTCGCCATCGACCCGCTCAACCAGCGCCAGGGCGGCGCCATCCGCTGCCTGCAACGCAGCTTGCAACGCATGGAAGAACTGATCGACTTCGCCTGCGATTTCGCGCGCGGTATCGAGCGCGACTGGCTGCAGCTGGACTACGCCAACGGCAGCGATCTGCTCGATGCGCTATCGCAGGTGGTCGACGAAACTCGGGCCGCCTACCCCAACCAGGTGCTGTCCACGCATGTGGCCATCGACGAGCCGGTACATGGCGATGCAGTGCGGCTGGCACAGATGTTCGGCAGCATGATGATCAATGCGGTGGTGCAAGGGCAGCCGAGTTCGTTGATCAAGGCAGTTGCGGTCACCGAACACGGCCGCCTGCGCATCGAGGTTTGCAATCTGGATGGCATCGACCCACGCCGGCTGGATGTGCTGCACGCCTCCACCCACGTACACACCGCCGGCCGCCCCGTGCCGGAAGTGGATCTGGGCCTGCACATGGCCGCGCAGATCGCACAGGCGCACCAGGGCGAGCTACACATCACCAGCGGCAAGAACGGCACCTGCTTCCGCGTGGAGCTGGCCTGCGCACGACCACGTGCGCGCATGCACCTGGTCAGCGGCACCACCTCGGCCTGAGTGCTTAAACCCGGCGCTACCGCCCCACGGCGGCGTTCGCGTCCTGCAGCAGTGCGGTTGCGCTACAGAAGCGCGTCCTTAGACAGGCGCTTTTGGAGACACGCATGTTCTGGTGCGGCATCCACTCACCGCGCCGAGATCACTGCAGCATCTTCGCTTCCGGCTTCGATCGCCCGGGATCGCTCTACAAAGACGCCGCGTTGCAGACGAAACCACGCGATGCGCACCCGCGCGCACCGGCACACACTCAATAGATCTTGCGCTCGCTCACCGGCGGCGGCGTCCATTGATAGAGCCAGGTTTCGGTCAGCGGCTTGCCGTTGGCGCGCAGGTACAGGCGGATATCGATCTGCTGCATGCTGTCATCCGGCGGCACCAGGTCGAACATGGCCCGATAGCCCTTGAGCTCATGCAACGGCCGCGCCGAGACAATCTCCGTGGTGCCGCGCGACACCTGGATCACCGCTTCGACCTTGGTCTTGGCATCCTTCACCAACCCAGGCAAGTCTCCGCCGGCAAAGTCCACCGCAAAGCGCCAGGAAAAATGGCTGCGCTTCTGCCCGACGATGCCGCCCAACCCGGTGCGGGTGGCCACGCAATGCGCCAAATGCGAACTGGCCGGCGGTTGGGCGCCCCAATACAACCGGTAGCCCATCAACAGCTCTTGTCCCGGCTGCGGCTTGGCCTGCGGGTTCCAGAACGCCACGATATTGTCGAAGGTCTCGTCCACGGTCGGGATCTCGACCAACTGCACCGAGCCCTTGCCCCAACCGCTCTTGGGCTCCACCCACAGGCACGGGCGCTTCTCGTAGAACACGCCGTCGTCCTGGTAATGGTCGAAATTGCGGTCGCGCTGCAACAGCCCGAACCCACGCGGGTTTTCATCGACAAACATGTTGAAGCGCAGATGCGGCGGGTTGCACAGCGGCCGCCAGATCCATTCGCCACCGCCGGTCCACATCGCCAGGCCATCGGTGTCGTGGATCTCCGGGCGCCAGTCCCAATCCATCCGGCTGTCGTTTTCGCCGACCTGGTACATGCTGGTGCACGGGCCGATGCCGAGCCGCTCGATGGCCTTGCGCGGGTACAGCGCGCTGTCGATATCCATCACCAGCACGTCGCCATTGGTGATGGCAAAGCGGTAGGCGCCGGCGACACTGGGCGAATCCAGCAGGCCGTAGACCACCACGGTGTCGGAGTCGTCGGCCGGCTGCTCCAGGTAGTAGGCGATGAAATCCGGAAACTCTTCCGGTCCACCGGTGCCGGTATCGATCGCCAGCCCGCGCGCCGACTGTCCGTACTGGCCTTCCTTGCCCACCGCACGGAAATAGCTCGCGCCCAGAAACGCCGAAAAGTCGCGATCGGTGTCCTTGCGCGTGTTGAGCCGGAAGCCGGCAAAGCCCAGATCCTTCGGTAACTGCTTGCCGCCTAGCCCGCTGCTGCCGTAATCGAACGCAGCCGGGTCGTAGGCCAGCTGCTGGGCCTTGCCATCGACGATGTCGTAGATGTGCACCGGGGTGTGGAAGTACAGCCCCAGGTGGAAGAACTTCGACTGAAACTTGCCATTGCCGTCGGCCCACAACGCATGGTCCTGCCGATAGCGGATCGACTGATACTGATCCCAGTTCAACGCTTCCAGCGGCCCCGGCAGCACCTGCTTGTGGCTTTTGTACGGCGCCTTGGCCAGCGCACGCGCCTGCCCCTTGAGCCACGCATAGTCGAACGGCTGCGGCTGCCCGAGCCGACGCAGCCCCACGGCCTTGGCCGCCAACGCCCACTGCGGCAATGCCGGTAAACCGAGCGCGGCCAAGGCGGCAGCGGCATTCTTCAGGAAGTGGCGTCGTTGCATGCGCATCGATCTGATCGGGGATTGGGCGACATCATAGCCAACAAGCCCGGCGTGGACGCGCGCGCGCGTCAAGGGGCCGCAGCTGCGGCTTCGCACGCGTTGTCCAAAGCCAGCTCTGTCGCCTTGCTGCACAGGAAGCGCCGCTGCGCCCGCACATCGTCCGGTCCGCTGTACTGCAGCAACGTCCACTGCTCGTGCGCCTGCATCTGCGCACCTGGCACAAGCTGGCGATACGGTGCATGCACCTCCATTTCCAGCAAGCCCTGGTCGGGATGCAGCGGCGGGGCATCCAGGTACAGCTCCACCTGTCCTTGTTCCGGATGGATCGCGGCCAACGGCTGATGCACGAAGCGGATCACCAGCACCTGCGCACCGGCAAAGCCGGCCATCCAGCCCGCCGATGGTTGCAGCAACACCTTGCCGCGTTGGACCATGCCGTCATCACGTACGTCGGCACGCAACGCCAGAACGCCCGCATGGTGACCGAACACGGGCGGCACCGTGCCTGGCTCGCTCGGCGGTTGCACCCGAATATCGCCGGCATCGGCCACCGGTACGAAGACCCGCGTACTGGCCGCAACGCGGGTGTTGAACCAGAGGTCCCAAGCGATCGCATCCTTGCGAATATTGCGCGCCGTGGCCTGGACCTCCACCGTGTCCGCGCGTGCAGTGGACAACGCGATGCGCTTGCTCAGTTGCACGCCCGTCACCGGGCTGGGCACGCCCAGCAGGCTCATCTCGGTCGGTCCACGTACCACGGCCCGCGTACTGGCCAACGAGAGATACGGATCCGGCGGCCACACCGCAGCGGCGGCTTTGCGCTCAAGATTGACCTGCTGATGCAGCCACCACTGACTTTGCGGCCCCACCCACACATCATGACCGAGATACGGAACATCGCCTGCGCTAGCAGACACCGTAGGCGCGGGCTGGCGATCCACTGCCGCTCCGATCTTCAACACACTAGGGTGTCCGCGCAGGTTGAAGGACAGTACGCGTCCACCAAATGCCGGCGTAGCGGTTAGCTCCACTGCATCGTTGCGCAGCTGGATACGTTCTATTGGCGCGAGGCCGGTTGTCGCGGGCTCATCCGCATGCGCCTTGCCAGGAAGCGATAACGCCAGTACCCCGCCAGTCACCAGAAGAATGAAAAGAGGCCGTGACATGGGCATAACGCAGTTCCAAATGCAGGACGTAGCGATTGTGGGGTGGTGCACGTGTGGAAACTAGCCGTTTGCATCTTGTTACTGCGAAGGCGGAACCATTGATCGCTCGGCCGGCGGCTTATCCGTTGAGGCTGCACATCGATCGCGAAGATCCATCTGATCCGGGAGGCAACAGGAACTGTTAAAAAAATCCTGCCATACCTCAACGCTGGCAACTGCTGCACCACACCGTCGCGCGCTGTCCAATCGTTGCGTGTTTCAAGGCCCGCCCGCACTGTTTGCAGGGCTCACCCTCGCGACCGTAGACCGTCAGTTCCTGCTCGAAATAGCCAGGTGCCCCGTCCGGGCTGATGAAGTCGCGCAATGTCGTGCCGCCGCGCTGGATCGCATATCCCAAGATCTCCTTTACCGCGGTCGCCAGGCTCCGATAACGCTCGAGTGATACTTTTCCGGCCTCGCGCAAGGGGCTGATTCCGGCACGATGCAGGCTCTCAGCGGCATAGATATTTCCCACGCCGACAACCACTGCCTGATCCATCAGAAAGGTTTTGACTGCAGCGCGACGACCGCGCGATAGCGCATAGAGATAATCGCCAGTAAATGCCTCAGATAATGGTTCCGGACCTAGCGCAGCAAGCAGCTCATGCACCTGGGTGTCGGATTGCCACAGCAGGCAACCAAACCGTCGCGGGTCATTGAAGCGCAGCACACGCCCGTTCTGCAGGCTTATATCTACATGATCATGTGCGCGCGGCAGCGTGTCACCAGGCAGTACACGCAAGCTCCCCGACATTCCCAAATGCAGTAGTGCACTCCCACCAGCATCGGTATCCATCAGCAGATACTTGGCACGTCGACGGACGTGCGTGATGGTAGCTCCAGGAAGCAAGCGCTCGATCTGCTCGGCAATGGGCCAACGCAGATCCGGCCGACGCAGGATCACCCCATGGATGCGCTGCCCGACCAAATGCGGCGCTAGGCCGCGCACCGTAGTTTCGACTTCAGGCAATTCCGGCATCAGCGCATCCAGCAACAGCCGGTCACGCACCGGCACGGCACGATATGGAGGTCCGCATGCTGAAAAGCAATCAAGCGGCGGTCAGTCAGCCACCAGAGAGCGGTCTCCAGGAGCACAGCCAAGGGTTTGCGAGCAAGGTTTTGTGAGCGACGCATGTGGTGTGGGTCATCGTTGCCTAGCTGCACGTGGTCCGAACTCACGTAACGCAATGCAGATTGGCTGGTACGCGCCAACCAGCCATGTGCCTGTCGTTTGTGGCGAGGCAAGCGGTGCACGTGTTTGGCTGAGTTGCAGTTATTTTTTCTAACGGCCAGGCAAGAAGAAACCCTCAGTCCGGTTGGACTGAGGGTTTCGGGTAAAGCCCCTGGCGATGACCTACTCTCGCATGGCTTGAGCCACACTACCATCGGCGCAGCTGCGTTTCACTT
>NZ_MDEE01000036.1 GCF_002939865.1 Xanthomonas dyei | reverse complement strand
AAATGGCGAAACTCCGAAGATCCAAACGAGACTCTCCGGAACGATGCGGACATTCCGCACTCTCAGGCATCGTTATTCAGACCTTCCCTAGACAAACCACGCATGCCTGGGCACCGAGAACGCCGCAACACGCTTTCATGAGGGCAACGCTGTCGCTGCTAAAGCTACAGCGCCCGATGCTTGGCTTCCCCAAAGAACGGGGTGTGGTGCGCGCAGTCGTTGAGGCGGACTACTTCCAGATGATCCACGTCGTCGCCTTCGAGCAGGTTGAGCGTGGTCGGGGCCTGGCGGAAGCTCCACAGCTTGGACAGCGGCAGGCCGAGGATCTTGCACAGGATCACGCGGTTGACCGCATCGTGCGCGACCACCAGCAAGGTGTCGTCGGCGCCCAGGCCATCGGCCGCGCGTGCCAGGCCGCGCCAGCTGCGGTCCAGCACCTGACGCAGCGATTCGCCGCCCGGCATCAGCACGGTGTCCGGCTCTTCGCGCCAGGCGCGCAGGCGCGCGGGGTCCTTGTCGTTGATCTCGCTGGCCAGCAGGCCTTCCCACTCGCCGTGAGCGATTTCCTGTAGGTCCGGATCGGTCTGCAGCAGGCTTTCGCGCGATGCGCCCAACGCAGCCTTGGCAGTGGCCTGCGCGCGCGACAGCGGCGAGGCGACCGCACGGGTGATCTGCAACGCCTGCAGCCGCTCGCCCAACGCACGCGCCTGGCCTTCGCCAACCGGCGACAGCGGAATATCGATCTGGCCCTGGTAACGGCCTTCGGCGTTCCACGGCGTCTCGCCGTGACGAGCAAGCAGGATGCGCATGCGCTGAGAGTTCCTTGGGGGAGGGGGCGGCACGCCGCGGCGAAACCGGACCGCATCATAACCGCTCCCCGCCCCTTCCCTCTGCGCTTCAGTGCACGCCCTGTTCCTTGCTAGCCGCCGCGCCACCGTTACGCACCCCACCTGAGCCTCTAGACCCTCCAAGCTGCGGCTGTGCGCTTCCGATCCTCGGATCCTGGTGAACTTGTCGAGGCCGGCAGCGGTGCCGGTGCGTTCAACCTGGAGATCGGCCGCTGTGTGCCGGCGTCACGCGCGCGATGCAGCCAACAGCACCGCCACGCTGGACCTGCAGCCCTTGCGCGCAGTACGCGTCCCGATACGGCAGGACGCTGTTGCGGGCCAATATCCGCCACTCTGCGAGGCGCACTCAGACGCGACCGAACACCGGATCGCTGTGGCTGGGCTTGCCGGTTTCCAGGTGACCGGCCAGACGCCGCCGGAACGCGCCGGCCGGTTGCTCCACGACCACGTCGTACCAGTGGTCGCTTGCGGCGAGCGGCAACTGCAGTGTCTGGCGCTGACCTGCAGAAAGTTGCAGCGCGCGCGGGCTCGGATCTGCGTAGTCCAGCGCACGCAGTTGCAGCGTGCAAGGCTGTTGCCCGGCGTTACCGATCTCCAGCACCAGCGTGCCGCCATCCTGGCGCGCTTCGAGCCAAGGTGCAGCAGCAGCTTGCGGTGTCGTGGCCAGATCGCCGGCAAATTCGCGCAGGAATCCGTTCGGCCCGTGCACGCGCAGCGCATATGCGCCGTCGTGCGCGGCACCCATCGGAACGTCATCGAGCCGGGTGCCAGGCAATACCGTGTAGTACCAGGGCCCGCCAGTAGGCGCGCTGGTGTAGACATTGAATGCCGCCGCAGCCGTCCCGGTGTTGACGAATTGCAACTGCAGCGCGCCATCGTCCTGCACGCGTGCGTGCACCTGCAAGGCATACGGCAAGGCGCGCGCCGGGCGTTGGCCGGGCTCTTGCCGTGGCATGACGGCGTTGGTCGGCGGCACCGGCAATGGTTTATTGCGTAACGCCGCCGTACGTGCGCGGTAGTCGCTGATGGACGGCAATGCGCTCAGTGCCGAATCGTCCGGCTCGCGGAAATCGAACACACTGGTGAGATCGCCACTGACCGCCCGACGCCACGGGCTGATATTCGGCTCGGCCACACCGAAGCGACGTTCCAGCAACCGCAATACCGAGGTGTGATCGAACACCTGCGAATTGACCCAGCCGCCACGCGTCCATGGCGAAATCACCAGCATCGGCACGCGGATGCCCAGGCCTACCGGCACGCCGTTGTAGGCCTCGCCGCGCACATCGACATTGCTGCGGCCCATGCGCGCGTCCAGCGCCGGCAATGGCGCCGGCACATGATCGAAGAAACCGTCGTTCTCGTCGTAATTGATGATCAAGGCTGTTCTCGCCCAGACCTGCGGATTGGAGGTCAGCGCATCGATCAACCGCGCCACCAGCGATTCGCCGTAAGCCGGCGGCGCTTCGGGATGTTCGCAATATGCGGTGGGCGGAATGATCCACGACACCTGCGGCAAGCGATTGCCCTGCACGTCGGCAGCGATGGCGGCAATCAGGTGGTCGGCCTGGGTGCTGGCTGCATTGTCTGCGGTGGATCCGGGCACACAGGCACGCGCGCGGCGATAACGTTCGTCGGCTGTGTCCAGTCCTCTGTAGTGCGCAAAATACGCCAACGAGTTGCAGCCGAAATTGTCGTACTCCTGATACACGCGCCAATCGATGCCGGCCGCCTGCAAGCGCTGCGCATAGGTGGTCCAGCCCATCGCCGCGTAACCGGGTTTGTCGCGCGCCATGTCGGCGGTCCAGTTGCCGTCATCGGCGTTGTCGGCCACCTGCGCGCGGGTATCGCCCACACTCAGCCCGCTGGTGCCGGTGAACAGATACATGCGATTGGGATTGGTCGGCCCGTGCATCGAGCAGAAATAACCATCGCAGATGGTGAACGCGTCGGCGAGCGCGTGGTAGTACGGAATGTCGTGACGTTGGAAGTAGCCCATCGTCAGCTCGCCCTTGTAGGACACCCACGCGTCGTATTCGGCCCAGCGCGCCGGGTCCTGCCCGTGGCCGGCTTTCCACGAATGATCCAGGCTTTTGATCAGCGGCGCGCTCGTGGTTTGCGCATCGAAGGCAAACGGCAGCAGCCGGCGCCCATCGGCTGCCGGCTGACTCCACACCGGGTGGCCATCGCGCAACTGCAACGCACGCGGATCGCCGAACCCGCGCACACCGCGCAGCGTGCCGAAGTAATGATCGAACGAGCGATTCTCCTGCATCAGGATCACCACATGTTCGATATCGCGCAGCGTGCCGGTCCGCGCATTGGCCGGCAGTGCCAGCGCGCGACCGATCGACGACGGCAATGCCCCGGCGGCGGTGAGCGCAGCAACGCGCTTGAGGAAATCGCGGCGCGAAGAAGATGACGTCATGACGAAAAAAACCTGCAAAAGTCGGTGGCGCGCAACGCACACGGCGGCCGCACACGACACGTATAGCGGGGCTACGCGACAGTTTTGCGACAGCCACCGTCATCAATGTTTCATGAGCCATTGACACCCTGCGTCGCGAAACGCCGGTCTTGCGCCGTGCGTCCGCCCTCAGCCGTGCTCGAACAGGACTCCCCCATGACTCCCGCCCGTCGTTTCCATGTCACGCCACTGGCCCTCGCCCTCGCCCTCGCCGCGCTGCTTCCTGTCATTGCGCACGCTGCCGACCCCATCCCCGCCAACGTGGCGGATGCACCGGCAACGCCCGCCGATGCGGCCGGCAATGCGACTCAGCTGGATGCGATCAATGTGGTCTCGCAAGGCAGCACGCGGCAGGTGCAGCGCATCAGCCGGCAGGATATCGATCAGCTGACGCCAGGCAGCAGCGCCTTCAAAGCGGTGGAAAAACTGCCCGGCGTGCAGTTCCAGTCCGCCGATCCGTTCGGCACCTACGAGTGGTCCACGCAGGTCACCTTGCATGGCTTCGACCAGAGCCGCCTGGGCTACACGCTCGACGGCATTCCGCTGGGCAACATGAGTTACGGCGTCACCAACGGCCTGCACATCACCCGCGCCATCATTTCCGAAAACCTCGGTTCGGTAGAGATCGCACAAGGCGCCGGCGCACTCGGCACCGCGTCCAACACCAACCTCGGCGGCACCATGCAGTTCTACTCCGCCGACCCGCAGACCACGCCCGGCGCGCGGCTGGTGCAGACGGTGGGCAGCGATGCCACGCGACGTACCTTTGTGCGCGCCGATACCGGCGATCGCGATGGCTTGTCGGCGTATCTGTCCTACGCCAATGCCACTACCGACAAGTGGAAAGGCTTCGGCGATCAGCAATCCGAACAGGCCAACCTCAAGACCGTGTACCAATGGGGCGACGGCAATCGTCTGAGCCTGTTCCTGGATACCTCACGGCGCAAGGAATACGACTACATGGATCTGTCGTTGACCAGCCAGCGCGCACTGGGCTGGGACTACGACTACCTGCAACCGGATTGGGCCACCGCCGTGCAGATGGCGCGCGCCTACCAGACCACCGGCGCCACCAGCGGCGTGGCCAACGGTTACCCGCAATCGCTGGCTGGGTTGCCCAGCGATTACAGCTGGCTCGATGCCAGTTATTACGCCGGCGGCGGCCTGCGCCGCGACAATCTTGCCGGCCTGTCGGGCACGTTCGTGTTCGGCGGTGTCACGTTGGATGCCACCGGCTATTACCACGCCAATCGCGGCGAAGGGCAATGGGTCACGCCGTATGTCGTCACCTCGGCGCAGATTCCGGTGTCGATGCGCACCACCGACTATGGCCTGGACCGTTTCGGCGGTACCAGCGCAGTGAAGTGGTCGTGGGGCGCTCACGATCTGGAAGCCGGCGTGTGGGCGGAAAATGCGCGCACCACGCAGGGCCGCAACTACTTCGCGCTCGGCAACGAGGGCTACACCTCGCTGTACAACGTGTACGAAGCGCAGACTCCCTTCCGCCGCGACTTTCTGCAGCGCTACACCACCCAGACCCGCATGCTCTACGTGCAGGACACCGTGCGTTTGCTCGATGACCGCCTGACGTTGAACTACGGCGCAAAAGCGCTCAACACCACTACGCGCGCGCAATCGCTGGTGCCCACCACATCACTGGCGCAAGGCCGCATCCGTGCCGAAGACAGCTTTCTGCCGCAAGTCGGCGTGAACTACAAACTCGACGAACGGCAGGACATCTACGCGTCCTACAGCAAGAACATCGCCGCCTTCGGGTTCACCCCGTTCGCCACCTCGCAGGCCGCGTTCGATCGCAGCCGCTCCACGCTGGAGCCGGAAGAGTCGCAAACCGTGCAGATGGGCTACCGCATGCAGGACGAGCAGTTCCAGCTCTCGGCCGATGCCTACTTCACCAAGTTCTCCAACCGTCTGCTGACCACCTCGCCGTGCAGCGCGGTGCAGACCTGTGCATCGATCCTGAGCAATGTCGGCGCGGTGCATAGCGCCGGTGCGGATCTGGCGGTGATGTGGCGCCCGACTGACGGCCTGAGCTGGTTGAACTCGCTGTCGTGGAATCGCTCGCGCTATCAGGACAATTACCTCAACAACGGCGTGGTGGCGACCTCGGGCAAGGACGTGGTTGGCATCCCGGCGCTGATGTTCTCTTCCAGCGCCAGCTACCAGCTGGGCAACCTGCGCCTGGATCTGGACGGCAAGTATGTCGACAAGCGCTACATCACCTTTCTCAACGATTCGCAGGTGCCCTCGTACTGGCTGTTCAACGCCGGTGCGCGCTACGACTTCGGTCGCGTCGGCGGCGTGGCGGATATCGCGCTGGCGCTCAATATCACCAACCTCACCGACAAGCGCTACTTCGCCAGCACCGGCACCAACGGCTATGTCGCCTCCGATCCGGATGGCTACAACCAGACCATGGTGGTCGGCGCCCCCCGCCAGTACTTCATGAGTCTGGACGTGAAGTTCTGAGCAGCCTTGCAATCGCCGCTCTCCCGCTGGGGAAGAGGTTGGGGTAAGAAGACGGGCGCCAAGCGAGGAGCGCATGGAAAAGCGCTTGGGTCGCTGACTGCCTCGGTGGGTGAGGCACCCCTCATCCGGCGCTGCGCGCCACCTTCTCCCGCACGCGGGAGAAGGCATGCGAACGATCGCCTGGCGTCTTGCGCAGATCCGCCGCTGCCTATCCCGACACAATCCTTCTCGCCTTGTCGCCCTCTCGCCCTCTCGCCTTATCGCCTCCTGGCCCTCTCGCCTGCGGGCCTTCTGGCCTTGTCGACTTGTCGACGTATTCGTTTTCTCGTCGTGCTCTGCTTCTCTGGCATCCCCGCCCTTCCCCCGCCAGCGGGGGAAGGTGCCCGCAGGGCGGATGGGGGCAGCAGTGGTCAGCCAACCCACGCATGCGGCCCCCGCCCATCCAGCGCCGCCCTCGCCACCACTCACCCGAACGGCAGCCATCACTGCAGACCGGTTCTTGCACCGCCGCATGGCAGCCACCTCGCCCCGCATATAATCAGCAACTTACTTTTACTCAGCAGGCCCCGCCAGATGGCGCAGACGATGAAGGCGCTGGTCAAGCGCGAAGCGAACAAAGGCATCTGGATGGAGCAGGTTCCCGTGCCCACGCCTGGCCCCAACGAGGTGCTGATCAAGCTGGAAAAGACCGCCATTTGCGGCACCGATCTGCACATCTACCTGTGGGACGAATGGAGCCAGCGTACCATCACGCCCGGCCTGACCATCGGCCATGAGTTTGTCGGCCGTGTGGCCGAGCTCGGTTCGGCGGTCACCGGTTACCAGGTCGGCCAGCGCGTCTCGGCCGAAGGCCACATCGTCTGCGGTCATTGCCGCAACTGCCGTGGTGGCCGCCCGCACCTGTGCCCCAACACGGTGGGCATCGGCGTCAACGTCAACGGCGCATTCGCCGAATACATGGTGATGCCGGCGTCCAACCTGTGGCCGATCCCGGACCAGATCCCCTCCGAGCTGGCCGCGTTCTTCGACCCGTACGGCAACGCCGCGCATTGCGCGCTGGAGTTCGATGTCATCGGCGAAGACGTGCTGATCACCGGCGCCGGCCCGATCGGCATCATTGCCGCCGGCATCTGCAAGCACATCGGTGCGCGCAACGTGGTGGTCACCGACGTCAACGATTTCCGCCTGAAGCTCGCCGCCGACATGGGCGCCACGCGCGTGGTCAACGTGTCCAACACCTCGTTGAAGGAGGTGATGAAGGACCTGCATATGGAAGGCTTCGACGTGGGCCTGGAAATGAGCGGCAACCCGCGCGCGTTCAACGACATGCTCGATTGCATGTACCACGGCGGCAAGATCGCCATGCTCGGCATCATGCCGCGCGGCGCCGGCTGCGACTGGGACAAGATCATCTTCAAGGGCCTCACCGTGCAGGGCATCTACGGCCGCAAGATGTACGAGACCTGGTACAAAATGACCCAGCTGGTGCTATCGGGTTTCCCGCTGCAAAAAGTGCTGACGCATCAACTGCCGATCGACGACTTCCAGAAAGGCTTCGACCTGATGGAAGAAGGCAAGGCCGGCAAGGTCGTGTTGAGCTGGAACTGACCGACCGGCAGTGAGCAACGCAAAAGGCGCCGCAAGGCGCCTTTTGCATGTCGCGTGTTCGATGTCAGACAGCTGCATCACGCGTGGCAGTCATCGCCCGCCACGCATGCACCAGCCACGCGTCTAACGCATCGCACTCACGGCCAGGTGACGGTGGCGGTCGCCACCAGATGATTCTGCGAATTTTGCCGCCCGAAGCCGAATTCGGCCGCTTCGCTGGTGTCGTAATAGCCCACGGTCAGACCCAGCGGGCCGAAGGTCTTGCCCACGTTCACGCCGAAGTCGTTGTAGTCGTGGTCCACCTGGCTGAGCGCCGAGGTGTAAATGCTGTGCCCGGCATGCGCGCCAACGGTGAAGTCATGCGGCAACGCCCAGTTGGCATCCAGCGCGTAGTAATACCCATCGGTGTCGGTGCCATACAGATCGTTGGTGTAGGCAACGGTCAGGCTGTAGGTCTTCAGGAACGTGGTTTTGGTGATCAGCTCGGCGTAGTTGGAAGCGCCCGCGCCCAGGTACTGGTAGCGGTTCACCATCACATCGAGATTGAAATTGGTGCTCAGATCGGTGTTGTAGCCGACAAAACCGTCCACTTCCCAATCCGGATCGCCAGCGCCGAAATCGACATTGGAGGCCCAGGTGCCGACGTAGAACCCGTACGGCAATTTGTAGGTCAGCCCGGCCTGAAACGCGGGCTCTTCGTTGGTCTGCGAGATACCGCGGAACAGGTAATCGCTGGTCACCGCAAACGTGCCGCTGAGCGGCGACGCGGGCGCTTCTTCGTCCTGCGCCTGTGCAAACGGCACCGCACCCAACAGCAGCAACGACGACAGACAACAAGCGAGCGGGGAAGGCTTCATGGGCATCTCCTGAAACGATGGGCGGTCGGTTGGCGAGCGAAGACTGCACAGACTTCTTAGTCCAACTGTCATTGCAGCGCAACATATACGCCACGCTCGCTTGATCCAGCGCACATCCGCAGAGGCGATGCGCTGATCATATCTCCGTCTCATCGACCGATTGCGCCGAATCTTGATGGCGGAGAGTGCGGAATGGGAAGTGAGGATTCGCACCAACCGTAGCAGGGCTCCTCTGGCGAATCGTCGGTAGCGATCGCTTGCCCAGACCCAGTGCGTCGCCCACCTGCCTGCATCAGGCTGGAAACACGCCGTAGTGCCGTGCGGCCAGTCGCAGCTGCTGACCGGGCTCGAAGCTTCCTGCTGAGGCCGGTAGTTCCACTTCCACCTCGTTGCCGGCCGGCTGCAGCGTGGCACGCAGGCGCAGGCGCGCCCCACTACGCTGCGACCAGGCCACCGTGGCCGGCCAGCCGGCGTCGTCGGGCACCAGATCTTCCGGACGCACGTACACCTCGACCGGGCCGGCGGCCAGTGCGGCGTTGGCTGCCGGCAACGCGTGGCCTGCGACCTGGATCTGCCCTTGCGCCAGCACACCGGGAATGCGGTTCACCGCACCCACGAACGAATACACGAACGGCGAAGCCGGTTTGTCGTAGATCATCGCCGGGGTGTCGAGTTGCTCGATGCGGCCACGGTTGAGGATGGCGACACGGTCGGCCAGTTCCAGCGCTTCTTCCTGATCATGAGTCACGAACACCGTGGTCAGACCGGTCTGTTCGTGCAGCGCGCGCAGCCAGCGCCGCAGATCGCGGCGCACCTGCGCATCCAGCGCGCCGAACGGCTCGTCCAGCAGCAGCACGCGCGGCTCGATCGCCAGCGCACGCGCCAGTGCCACCCGCTGCCGCTGCCCACCCGAGAGCTGGGTGGGATAGCGCTGCTCCAGGCCCTGCAATTGCACCAGCGCCAGCAGTTCTTCCACACGCGCACGGATACGCGCTTCGGCCCAGCGCTCGTTGCCGCGGCGCACCCGCAGCCCGAAAGCGATGTTCTCGAACACGTCCATATGCTTGAACAACGCATAGTGCTGAAACACGAAGCCGACCCGGCGCGACTGCACGCTCATGCGCGTGGCGTCTTCATCGCCGAACAGCACCTGCCCGCCATCGGCATGCTCCAGCCCGGCCATGATCCGCAGCAGCGTGGTCTTGCCCGAGCCCGAGGGGCCGAGCAAGGCCAGCAACTCGCCCTGACGCACATCCAGGGTGATGTCGTCCAAGGCGGTAAAGGTCTCGAACTGCTTGCGCAGGCGGTGGATGCGGATGCCCATGGTCACCTCAATGGCGGTGGTTGGCGGCCAGCGAATCGCCGTGCCGCCATTCCAGATACGTCTTCAGCGCCAGCGTCAGCAGCGCGGTCAAGGCCAGCAGCGACGCGCACGCGAACGCGGCGCTGTAGGCGTATTCGTTGTAAAGAATTTCCACATGCAGCGGCAGCGTATTGGTGCGCCCGCGGATATGCCCGGACACCACCGACACCGCGCCGAACTCGCCCATCGCGCGCGCCGCGCACAGCAGCACGCCATACAACAGGCCCCAGCGGATATTGGGCAAGGTCACGCGCCAGAACATCTGCCAGCCATTCGCACCCAGACTCAGCGCGGCCAGTTCTTCGTCGCTGCCCTGCTGCTCCATCAGCGGCATCAACTCGCGCGCAATGAACGGGAAGGTGACAAAAGTCGTCGCCAGCACGATGCCCGGCAGCGCGAACACGATCCGCGGCAGCTGGATCACCAGCTCGCCCAAGGCCGGCAACTGCACCCGCCACCCTTCGTCGATCAACGGCCAGGCCCAACCGCTGCGGCCGAAGATCAGCACGAAGATCAAGCCCGCCACTACCGGCGAAACCGAGAACGGCAGGTCGATCAGACTGACCAGCAGGCGTTTGCCCCAGAACTGATGTTTGCTGATGGCCCACGCGGCGGCAACGCCGAAGATCAGGTTCAACGGCAACACGATCGCCGTCACCAGCAGCGTCAGCTTGATCGCCGACAACGCATCCGGGTCGACCACCGCGCGCAAAAACACTTCCCAGCCGCCGCGCAGCGCTTCGGCAAATACCAGCACCAGCGGCAGCAGCAAGAACGCCAGCAGAAAGACCAGCGCCCCCAGAATCATCAGCCACTGCACCCAGCGCGGCTCGTTGGTGGCCGAATCGGTGATGCGGCGTGCCTGCTCGGTCATCGCGCGGGTCTGCACTATGGAAGGCAGCGATGAAACAGCATCGCTCATGCGGGCCTCCGTTGATAGCGCAACAGGCGTGCCTGCAGCGTGTTGACCAGCAGCAGCATCACGAACGACAGCAACAGCATTGCCGCTGCGATTGCGGTGGCACCGGCATAGTCGAATTCTTCCAGCCGGATGGTGATCAGCAGCGGCGCGATCTCGGTGGAATTGGGCAGGTTGCCGGCGATGAAGATCACCGAGCCGTACTCGCCCACCCCGCGCGCAAACGCCAGTGCAAACCCGGTCAGCACCGCCGGCCACAACCCCGGCAGCACCACCCGCCACACCGTCTGCCAGCGCGAGGCGCCCAACGTGGCGGCGGCCGCTTCCAGCTCACGCTCGCTTTCGGCCAGCACCGGCTGCACTACCCGCACCACGAACGGCAACCCGACGAACACCAGCGCCAGCACGATGCCCAGCTGGGTGTACGCAACCTTGATGCCGATCGCCTCCAGCCACCGCCCGACCCAGCCGTTGCCACCGTACAGCGCGGTCAAGGCAATGCCGGCCACGGCCGTCGGCAACGCAAACGGCAGGTCGATCACCGCATCGAACAAGCGCTTGCCCGGAAAGCTGTAACGCACGAACACCCACGCCACCCAGGTACCCATCACCGCATTGAATGCGCCCGCGACGAAGGCCGTGCCGAAGCTCACCCGCAACGCCGACAGCACGCGCGGCTCGCTCCATACCTTCCACAAGCCTTCCCAGCCCAGGCCGCTGGTCTTGATGAAGATCCCCAGCAGCGGGATCAGCACGATCAATCCGAGCCAGGTCAGGGTGATGCCCAGACTCAGGCCCAGCCCCGGCATCACGCGTCGGCGCGATGGCGACGCTGGGCGTGCGACCGACGTCTGCATGCCTACTTCTTGGCCTGGATCTGGTCGAACAGGCCGCCGTCGGCGAAGTGTTCCTGCTGCGCCTTATCCCAGGAGCCGAACGCCTGCTGGATGGTGACCAGCTTGATGTCCGGGAAGCGGGCCAGGTCCGCCGGGTCGGCGAATTCGGGGTGGCGCGGGCGATAGAAATGCTTGGCGGCCAGCTTCTGGCCTTCCGGCGCGTACAGATAGCGCAAATAGGCTTCGGCCACATCGCGCGTGCCGTGCTTGTCCACGTTCTTGTCGACCAGCGCCACCGACGGCTCGGCCAGTATCGACAACTTCGGCACCACGATCTCGAACTTGTCCTTGCCCAACTCTTCGCGCGCCAGCAACGCCTCGTTTTCCCAGGCCAGCAGCACATCGCCGATGCCGCGCTGCACGAAGGTCGTGGTGGCGCCGCGTGCGCCGGTATCCAGCACCGGCACGTTGCGGAACAGCGCCTGCATATAGCGCAGGATGCGTTCGCGATCGCCCTTGAAGATGTGATCGGCGTAGGCCCAGGCGGCCAGATAGTTCCAGCGCGCGCCACCGGAGGTCTTGGGGTTGGGGGTCACCACCGCCACGCCAGAGCGCAGCAGATCCGGCCAATCGTGGATGTTCTTCGGGTTGCCCTTACGCACCAGGAACACGATCGTGGAGGTATACGGCGCGCTGTTGTCGGGCAGTCGCTTCTCCCAATCGGTATCGATCAACTTGGCCTTCTGCGCGATGGCATCCACGTCGTATGCCAGGGCCAGCGTGACCACGTCCGCCTCGATCCCGTCGATCACCGCGCGTGCCTGCTTGCCGGAGCCACCATGCGAGGTCTCCACGGTGACTGTGTCCTGCGGGTGTTGCTGCTTCCACTGCGCCGCAAACACCGTGTTGTAGTCGCGGTAAAACTCGCGCGTAGGGTCGTAGCTCACATTGAGCAGCCCGATGTCGCGCGCCCCCGCCGGTCCGGCCAGGGCCAGCAGGGTGCAAAGAAGGGAAGCAAGACGGATACGGGGGTGTGTCACAACGATCTCCTGGCCGGTGGGCGCAGCTGAACAGCAAGCATGCCATGCTGCGCAGCGGCACGCGGGCGGTGAAATGACATCAGTGCCGCCGCTTATGCCGATTTTGCATGACGTAGTGGTATGCCGTTGTGATCGTTAACATTGCGCTTCTTTCTTTGCCACAGCGACCGCCATGACCCGTCCGCCTGCCGCGCTCACCGCCCACTACGCCGCCGAACTGGAGACGATCCAGTCCCAGGGCCTGTTCAAGTCCGAGCGCATCATCACCGGCCCGCAGTCGGCGCGGATCACGCTGGCCGACGGCCGCAGCGTGCTCAACTTCTGCGCCAACAACTACCTGGGCCTGGCCGACCACCCGGACATCATCCAGGCCGCCAAGGACGCACTGGACACGCACGGCTTCGGCATGGCCTCGGTGCGTTTCATCTGCGGCACCCAGGATCTGCATAAGCAGCTCGAGCGCACCATCGCCGCGTTCTTCGGCACCGAAGACACCATTCTGTATGCGGCCTGTTTCGATGCCAACGGTGGCCTGTTCGAGCCGTTGCTCGGCGAGCACGATGCCATCATTTCCGACGCACTCAACCATGCCTCCATCATCGACGGCGTGCGCCTGTGCAAGGCCAAGCGCTTCCGCTACGCCAACTGCGACATGGCCGATCTGGAAGCGCAGCTGCAGGCCGCCGATGCGGCCGGCTGCAAGACAAAACTGATCACCAGCGACGGCGTGTTCTCGATGGACGGCTTCATCGCGCCGCTGGACGAGATCACTGCGCTGGCGCGCAAGTACAACGCGTTGGTGCACATCGACGAATGCCACGCCACCGGCTTTCTCGGTGCCACCGGGCGCGGCTCGGCCGAGGTCAAGGGCGTGCTGGACCAGATCGACATCTTCACCGGCACCCTGGGCAAGGCGATGGGCGGCGCGCTGGGTGGTTTCACCACCGC
Organism: Xanthomonas dyei; assembly: GCF_002939865.1. Taxonomy (GTDB): domain Bacteria; phylum Pseudomonadota; class Gammaproteobacteria; order Xanthomonadales; family Xanthomonadaceae; genus Xanthomonas; species Xanthomonas dyei. The sequence continues at coordinate 39,029 of NZ_MDEE01000036.1, read as the reverse complement.
AAAGCGCGAGGTGATCGAACTGCTGCGCCAGCGCTCGCGCCCCTACCTGTTCTCCAATTCGTTGCCGCCGCACGTGGTAGCCGCCGGCATCAAGGCGTTCGACATGCTGGAAGCGGCCGGCGACCTGCGCACGCAACTGGTCGACAACACCCGCTATTTCCGCGAGCGCATGACCGCCGCCGGCTTCGACCTCAAGCCCGGCGTGCATCCGATCAGTCCGGTGATGCTCTACGACGCACCGTTGGCGCAAAAGTTCGCCGAGCGCCTGCTGGAAGAAGGCATCTACGCCATCGGCTTCTTCTTCCCGGTGGTGCCCAAGGGGCAGGCGCGTATCCGCACCCAGATCAGTGCCGCGCATACCCGCGAACATCTGGATCAGGCCATCGACGCCTTCATCAAGATCGGCCGCGAACTCGACGTCATAAAGGCCTGAGCATGCGCACGGTGCTGCGCCAACGGCTCCTGCTCGCGGCGCACACCGATGCCCAGGCGCAGCTGCTCGCCGACAGTTGGGAAACCCGCTGCCTGCATTGCCGTCGCCGCCTGCACATCGGCATCGACGGCGAACCGCTGGGCCACACCACGCTCGAACACGTGGTCCCGCAGGCCTGGTTTGGACGCCGCGCGGCGGCGGCGCTGTGCGCGCTGGTTGGCGACGACCCCAACGACGCCCGCAATCTGGCGCTGGCCTGTGCCGGCTGCAATCACGCCAAAGGACGGCGCCACGATGCCAATGGCGCCGGCGATGCACGCGCCGTCGAGGTCGTCAGCGCGCTGCTCAGCGCGCGTCTGGCACGCTGGCGGGAACCGACGTCAGCGCCTGGACTTCCTCCACGCTGAGCATCCGCCAGGCGCCTTTGCCCAACGCGCCCATCGGCAGCGACCCGATCGCCACGCGCACCAGCCGCAGCACCCCGATCTCCACGGCCGCCAGCAACCGACGAATCTGCCGGTTGCGGCCTTCGTCCAGCACGATTTCCAGCCACGCATTGCGCTCGCCCTCACGCAGCAAACGCACCTGCTTGGCGCGCAGCAGCGCGCCATCACCGTCGGGGTCGGGATCGATCACCCCGGCCTGCAGCTGCGCCAGCTGCGCGGCGCCGGGCCGGCAGTCGACCTGCACGTGATAGGTCTTGTCCGGACCAATGGCCGGGTCGGTCACCGCCGCCGCCCATTGCGGGTCGTTGCTGAAAAGCAGCAGACCCTCGCTGGCCTTGTCCAGACGCCCCACCGGCGCAATCCACGGCAGGCCGGCGCCGTCGAAACAGCGATACACCGTGTCCCTGCCCTGCTCGTCGCGCACCGTGGTGACCACGCCGCGCGGCTTGTTGAGCATCAGATAGACCCGCGCAGGCCCGGCCAACTGCTGGCCATCGACCGTGATCGCCTCGTGCTGGTCGGCACGGATCGGACATTCGGGGTCGCGGATCACCCGCGCATCCACACTGACGCGCCCATCGGCGATCCAGCGTGCCGCTTCGGTGCGCGAACACACCCCCAGCTTGGACAACACCCGTGCCAGCCCATGCCGTGGCAGGGCGGTCACCGGCCCTGCCGCCGATGGACGCGAGACACGCGTTGGCGCCGCCGACCCACGGTTGCGATGCCGGGACGTGGCCGGCGGAGGTCGCCGGGGCATACCGTCCCGACCGCGCGGCTTACTTGTTTTCGACCGGCTTGGCGTCGGCCGCCGGTGCGGGCGCCGCTGCCGCTGGCGCTGCGCCGGCAACCGGGCGCGCCTTGACCACACGCACGCCGCGCGCCTTCATCCAGGCATCGAACTCTTCGGCGGTCATGCGCTTGCCGTTCTGGCTCATGTCGAAGCGCCACGGCGTGTTGTCGAACGCGGTGGTGGCCTTGTAGGCGGCTGGATCGTTCGGATTGACGGTGCCGCCCGGCGGAATGACCTTGGCCAGATCCTGGCAACCTTCCACCCGCAGGCGCAGCAGCACGCGGTCCACCGATTGATCGCTGCTGTACGGCTGGGCCAGCACGCCGGTGGGCATGCCCAGCTGCACGCTGCGGGTGTAGAACTCGGCGGCTGCCGGTGCGATGACGGTGGCAGGCAACGGCAGCGGCTGGGACACCGTGCTGCCGGCGCAGTTCGGAGCGGCGTAGGCGGCGGGAATCAAGGCGAGACAGAGCAATCCTGCCGAAGCGGTACGCAGCATCGTTGGTTCTTCCAATAAGAGTGTGGTGTCGACGCGGCGAGTGTAGGCAGCGATGAACGCTGTTTCAACCGGAACCGTGCCGGGATGGCAACACAGACAGCATTGCAGCCTGTGCGCGGAGGAATGTGGGGACGTTCGGAGCGCACATAGACAAAACCCGGCGCAAGGCCGGGTTTTGTATGGAACAAGCTAGCGGTCCAATTAGTTCTGGACGTTCAGCTCGGTACGACGGTTCTTCGCACGGCCTTCCGGATTGTCGGAACCATCCGGGTTGGCGTTCGGAGCAATCGGACGGCTCTCGCCGTAGCCGATCGGGCCGACCAGACGCGACGCATCGACGCCGTTCTTGGTCAGGTAGTCGTACACGGTGGTCGCACGACGCTCGGACAGCTTCTGGTTGTACGCGTCGGTACCCTTCGAGTCGGTGTGACCGGCAACCTCGACCTTCAGGTCGGGGTAACGCTTCAGGATCTCGGTCGCTTCGCTCAGGATCGACATTGCGTCAGGACGCAGGGTCGACTTGTTAAAGTCGAAGTTCACGCCCTTCAGGTCGATCGACACAGGCACCGGGCAACCGTCCGGACCGATGGTCTGGCCAGGCTGCGAAGCCGGGCACTTGTCGTCGCAGTTGTTGACGCCGTCACCGTCGTCATCCAGGTCTGCGCAGCTCGGAGCAACCGGAGCCGGAGCCGGCGGCGGAGCGGTCGACGGAGCCGGTCCCAACGGGATCACGACGCCGACCGAAGCCAGCACGTCGCCGAACCAGTCTTCCTGCGGAGCAGCAACGCTCTGGTCGTTGAAGTCGGCGCGGTAGGCCAGTTCAGCACGCACGGCGACGCGCTTGTCGAAGGTGGTCTGCAGACCGACACCAGCCTTGGCGGCAAAGTTGCCGTCCTTCTGCTGGCCCGGCGAAACCGGGTTCGGGGTTGCGTCGAACTCTTCTTCCGAACGCTGATAGCCCAGACCGAACAGCAGGTAGGGGTTCCAGCCGCGGCCTTCCTGGATGAAGTGGCGACGCAGGTCGAACGAGATGCCGTACTGGCTCCAGTTCTGATCCTGGTTGGCATCGAAGTTCGGGTTCTGATAGTTCAGTTCACCGTCGATCGACCAGTTCGGGCTGACAAACTTGCCCAGGCCCAGGGTGACGAACGGAGCATCATTGGTCAGACGATCGCTGTCCTGGAAGTTGAAGCCAGCGCTACCGGTCAGGTACCAACGGTCATCGAACTCCTGCGCGGACGCAGCCTGGGCAACTGCCAGACCGCCGAGCAACGCGGCAGTGAGAATTTTCTTGTTCATTTATACAGCTCCTTCTTTGGGAGATAAACCGATAGAGGCGTGTTCTTGGTAAAGATGCTCATCACATCCAGAGCCATCGGGGCGCAGATTAAGCCGGCTTCAGTGAAGATCGCGTTAACGGTCATATAACATGTGAAAGCAATCACCATGGCGGCGCAGCCCATCCAATACTACGTATACAGTTTCATGAAGGAAAGGACGGGGCACCCACTTCCGTGTATCAACGCATCTGAACGGTAGCCGACTTGAGCCGGTTGAAGACGGTTACAGGCATGCCGGTTCGCAGCGGTTCCGTCGGCATCAAAAACCACATTGGTGAACGCAACGCCCCGCCCGAGCTGAATTGCGGGGTCAGTGGTTGCAGCCGCCTCGCTTCACAACGCACCCTGAACTCCCCACCAGGAGCGCCCCGATGAAAGCCGTCGTCCTTACCCGTTATCTGCCGATCGACGATCCGGCATCGCTGCTTGACATCGACGCGCCCGCCCCGGCAGCGCCGTCGGGGTATGACTTATTGGTCCGCGTTGAAGCGATCTCGGTCAATCCGGTGGATACCAAAGTGCGCGCGCCCAAGCCGCAGCCCCTGGCCGAGCCAAAAATTCTGGGATACGACGCTGCGGGCGTGATCGAAGCGGTGGGCCCGGAGGTCACTGCGTTTGCCGTGGGCGACGAGGTGTACTACGCCGGCGACATCGGCCGGCCGGGCAGCAACGCGCAGTATCAACTGGTGGATGCGCGCATTGCCGGGTGCAAACCCACCTCGCTGAGTTTTGCCCAGGCGGCCGCATTGCCGTTGACCACGCTGACCGCGTGGGAGCTGCTGTTTCAGCGCATGCCGTTCGCATTCGATGGCGCACGCAACCGCGGCCGGCATCTGTTGATTATCGGCGGCGCTGGCGGGGTGGGTTCGATCGCGATCCAGCTGGCGCGGCACGCCGGCTTCACGGTGATCGCCACCGCCTCGCGCCCGGAGAGCATCGAATGGGTGCGGCAGATGGGGGCGCAACATGTCATCGACCACCATCAACCGCTGCACCCGCAGTTGCAGGCGATGGGTCTGCAACAGGTGGATGCAGCACTGAATCTGGCCGATACCGACCGCTACTGGCAGCAGCTGGGCGAGATCCTGGCGCCGCAGGGGCATGTGGGCCTGATTGTCGAGCCACGCGGCCCGCTGATGATTGGCGACCCCTACAAGTCCAAGTGCATCGGCATCCATTGGGAGCTGATGTTCGCACGGTCGCGCTACGCCACCGACGACATGGTGGAGCAGCACCGCATCCTCAACCGTGCCGCGAGCCTGATCGATGCTGGCGAGCTGCGCACGACGCATACCGAGACGCTGTCGCCAATCAATGCCGACAACCTGCGCGAAGCGCATCGGCGGCTGGAGGGCGGCAGCACCATCGGCAAGCTGGTACTGGCCGGGTGGTAGCCGCAGCGGCTGGCGCCGCCTGTTTGCACGGCAGTGAACTGCAGCCCGGAGGCGCCTGTGCCGGCTTTCGGGCTGCACGAACGCTGTGATCAAGCGCCGCCGCCGCATAGGCAGACGCTCGGTAAGGCAGGTCTTGGCATAGCGGACGGTGTGACGTCGGCCAACTAGCAGGTGCGTCGCGGCCGGCAGCGCCAAATCCGGCACCTTGGGACTTGCCGCCACGCGCGTTTGCCTGCATCGTGCGCACTCCGTACGCCAGCGTATCCATATCATGTCGCCCGCCACCGGCCCTTCCGCCTCCTCCTTCCCGTACCTATTCACGCCACTCGATCTGGGTTTCACCCAATTGCGCAATCGCGTCCTGATGGGCTCGATGCACACCGGGCTGGAAGATCGCGCGCGCGATTTCCCCAGGTTGGCCGCCTATTTCGCCGAACGGGCGGCGGGCGGCGTCGGCCTGATCGTCACCGGCGGCTTCTCGCCGAACGTGGTGGGTTGGCTCAAGCCGTTCGGCGGCAAGCTGTCGTGGCCTTGGGAAGTGCGCCCGCACCGCCAGGTCACCCGGGCGGTGCACGAACAAGGCGCCAAGATCTGCATGCAGTTGCTGCACGCCGGGCGCTATGCGTATCACCCGTTGTCGGTGGCGCCGTCCAAGCTGCAGGCACCGATCAACCCGTTCACCCCGCGCGCGTTGTCGGCAGCGGCGGTGGACCGGCAGATTGCCGCCTATGCGCGCGCCGCGCGGCTGGCGCGCGAGGCCGGCTACGACGGTGTCGAGGTGATGGGCTCGGAAGGCTATCTGATCAACGAGTTCACCGCCGCGCGGACCAACAAGCGCAGCGATGCCTGGGGCGGTGACGCAACCAAGCGCATGCGGTTTGCGGTGGAGATCGTGCGCCGCATCCGTGAAACCTGCGGGCCGGACTTCATCATCATCTACCGGCTGTCGCTGGTGGACCTGGTCGAAGACGGCAACCAGTGGCAGGAGATCGTGGCGCAGGCGCAGGCCATCGAAGCCGCCGGCGCGACCATCATCAACTCCGGCATCGGTTGGCATGAAGCGCGCGTACCGACCATCGCCACCTCGGTGCCACGCGCCGCATTCGCCGGCGTTACCGCTAAGCTCAAACCGCACCTGCGGATTCCGGTAGTGGCGAGCAACCGCATCAACATGCCGGAAGTGGCAGAACGCATTCTGTCCGACGGCGCAGCGGACATGGTCTCGCTGGCGCGCCCGCTGCTGGCCGACCCGCAGTGGACCAACAAGGCCCGCACCGGGCAGTCGCACACCATCAATACGTGTATCGCCTGCAACCAGGCCTGCCTGGATCACGTATTCGAAAACAAACTGGCTACCTGCCTGGTCAACCCGCGCGCGGTGCACGAAACCGAGCTAATCTATACGCCTGCTACGGCACCCAAGAGCATTGCCGTGGTCGGCGCCGGACCGGCGGGGCTTGCATGCGCGACGGTGGCGGCCGAGCGCGGGCATCGCGTCACCTTGTTCGATGCGGGCAGCGAGATTGGCGGGCAGTTCAATGTCGCCAGGCGTATCCCCGGCAAGGAGGAATTCAACGAAACGCTGCGCTATTTCCGTCACCGGATCGAAGCCACCGGCGTCCAGTTGCGTCTGAACACGCACGTGCAGGCAGCAGACCTCACGGACTTCGACGAGGTTGTGCTGGCGACCGGAATCGAGCCGCGCAAGGTCGACTTCCCCGGCGCCGATCACCCAATGGTGGTGAACTACCTGGATGTGGTGCTGGGTCGGCATGTGGCCGCCCCCAAGGTGGCGATCATCGGCGCGGGTGGCATCGGTTTCGATGTCGGCGAGTTTCTGGTGCACGCCGGGGAGTCGTCAGCGCTGGATCCGCAGCGCTGGATGGCCGAATGGGGTGTGGACCCGACCTTCGAGGCGCGCGGCGCGCTGGCCAAACCGCAACCCGAGCCCCCTGCCCGTCAGGTCTGGCTGCTGCAGCGCAGCCCTGGGCGCCCGGGTGCCCGCCTGGGCAAGACCACCGGCTGGATCCACCGCGCAACGCTCAAAGCCAAGGGCGTCAAGATGCTCGGCGGCGTGGAGTATCTGGGCGTGGACGATGCCGGCCTGCGCATTCGCGTCGACGGCGACGAGCAATTGCTCGACGTCGGCACCGTGGTGATCTGTGCCGGTCAGGAACCGCGACGCGAGCTGCTGGCCGCGCTGCAGGCCAACGGCCAGCAACCGCACCTGATCGGCGGCGCGGACGTGGCCGCCGAGCTGGACGCCAAGCGCGCGATCAACCAGGCCAGCCGACTCGCTGCGAGGTTTTGATGCGTGCGCTCCACCAGATGAGGCGGTACCGCGCCATCCCGGAGCGATAGCGGTCGATGCGCAAGCCCCTCTCCGCTCGGGAGGGGCTTTGAAGCTGCGGCGCCACGGCTCCTAGCTCCGTCTGCGCCAGCGCTCTGATCACCATCTCGCGTGCGCCGTTCTTCGTATTGTCTTTGAGCTGCGGTATAAGCGGCGCATGCCGCCTTCTTCGACAAAGCGCCCGCCCCCTGGCCTGTCAATGGAAACCTTGCTGGCGTACACGGCTGCGCACTTCGGTAAAAGCCTGCTCTGGTACACCGGCGAGTTGTTGCTGATCTTCGCCCTGACCGAATACGTGGGACTGAGTGCAACAGCTGCCGGCGTGTCGGTTGCTGCCGGGCTGCTGGTCAGTGCCGCAATGGGGCTGTTCGCTGCGCGCCGCTGGCAGACGGGCGTCAGCCTGGCCTGGGCCGGACGCGCGCAATGGCGAGGCATGGCGCTGGCAGCGGTGACGATGTCCTTGCTGTTTGTGGTGCCGCTGTTACCACCACCTGCACGTCTGCCGTGCGTGCTGTTACTCAGCCTGCCGTTTCGTGCGGCCTACGCCATCGGCGATGTTGCGCAGAACACGTTGCTTGGACTTTGCCATTGGCCATGGCGTGGAGCACAAGGCGTGAGCGCACTGCGCTTGATCGGCAGCGGTCTGGCTGCCTTATCGATGAGCGCAGTGATCGGGCTGCTGCTCTCCAGGCCGCATGCGGGTGCCGCCACGGCAATGACGGTTGTTTGCATTGCGAGCTGTATCGCAGTGACCTCGTCCTGGTGGTTGCGTCTGACGCTGCAATCGCAGACGCAGGACGTCAACAGCATGCCTGCCGATCGATTTGTCGCATCCTCGCGTCATCATCAACTGTTGCCGCTGGTAGTGATTGCGCTGCTGTCGCTGACCTTGCCTACGTTTACCAAACTGGCACCGTATCTGGCGCAGACACTGGTTATTTCGCAACGTTGGGGTAGCGCGCTGCTGATCAGCTACGCCATGGGCTCGGTGGTCGTACAACCACTGGCAGCACGCCTGCACACCGGCGCGTTTCAGCGACTCGGATACAGCGGTGCAGTGCTGGTCGGCTGTGGGCTGCTGTTTGCGTTGCAGACAACGCGCGGCATCTGGCTGGATGCAGCGCTGGCACTTTGCGTCGGCATGGCGGCGGGCAGCGCCGGACAATGGGTGTGGGCGCGCCATGCCGAACTTTCCATACAGTACAGCCCCGCACAACAAGCTCGCCGCTTTGCCGTGCTGACAGCCGTGGCACAGGTTGCGCTTGCCCTGGGCAGCGCCGTGGTCGGCCTACTGCTGAGTCTGCACAACACGCACGGCGCAGCTCAAGCGCAGCTTGCATGGTCGATGGCAATCGGGCCTGTGGTCTGCGGCGCGGCGTGTCTGTGGCTGGCATGGAGCAACCGTGCATCGCTACTTGAGCGAACATTGGCTGCCGAAACGACACCACTCCAAACTTGACGGCATGTTTGGGGATGCACGCTATGTGGATCCTCGACGACAACGGCGCGAAGATTTTTCGCTTGATCCGCGCTGAAATATTTAACGGCCAACAAAGCGTAGCGAGTCATCGTCAGACAGGTATGGACGGCGCACGAGAAGCGGAGTTTGCGAGTGGCATAGGCCACAAGGTGGACAGGCCGCGCACGCCTGGCAGCTGGGAGGCTTTCAGTCGCCTTAGACGTCTTTAGCGGATTGGCCAACATGGCCGACACATGAAAAAACCTTTCACTGTACTTATCGAAGCCACTTGCTCATTCAATGCGCGTGGCCGCCCGACTCACTAAATGACGTTGACGCTGCGGTAGCAGACGGGTGTGTGATCGTAGATGGAGATTGGGCATCAACTGACGATGCGCATGACCCTGGCGCATGATCATCATGACAGCGCCACGCAGCTTGGTGATCTCGAATGTACGACTGGCGAGCGACGCCTGAGCGAATCGCGCAACACAGTGGAGCAACCATGACTGCGAAAGCGTGGCCATCAGTTTCGTCGCGATACCGATGCAATAACGCAACGTTTGAAATCGCATGCAAAGTTGCTGTGCCCATTTGCAGACAACTACGTGCTAAATGATTCCGCAAGGTGTGCGATGCACGCACGCAGCGCGTCCAACTGACCACTATTTTTCCGCGCAACGACGCGTACATTCGACGCCTATCTTTTCGCAGCACCAGAGAACGCGTGCAGCCAGCGTGAAAGAAGAGTTCTTCAACGATCTAGTTTCGCCATGCACGCAATATCAGCGCCAAAAACTGCGCGCGATCAACTGTCGCCGAGCGAATGCGACGCGCATGACATGGTGCGTTGCGTGATACGTCGTGGGCACAACGCAGGCACAGCCGATGTCGTGCCGCGTCAACCCCGCCCATTCAGCCAAGATTGTGTGATCGCCGCCTACCTTGCGCCAACTTTTTGACCCACCTCATTTGGTGGGCACCTTCGGTAGATCTCTCTTTCACCGAAGACCGGGCGGCCCGTGACAGGTCGCCTCCCCATGACGCCAAGCCTTTCGCACTGGTGCATCCACTTTGGAGGCTCTGCGGACCGGCCCATACGGAGCAAGGAGTTGTATGAAGATGATTTGGATATTCTGGCTTGCGCAATTGATGCCGCAGCCAGCTGCAGATTCGCTGTGTTTGAGTACGACCGTTTATCTGGAAGCACGCGACCAGACCTTGCGTGGCCAACAGGCTGTTGCGGAAGTTGCGTTGCGTCGGCTGGACAGCGGTTTGTGGGGCGACTCGATGTGTGAGGTGGTCACCGCACGCAAACAGTTTGCACCGACGATCGTGGCACCAGGCACGCAGTTGAAGAACGACGATGCCTGGAACAAGGCGTTGGGTGTTGCCCTCGCCGCAGAACGTAACTGGGCGTTGCCTGTAGGTCAGCGCAAGGAGATCGTACCTGGCGCGAGCCACTTTGCTGCCAGCGCGATTGCCAGCCCGAGTTGGCGCAATGCGTATCAGGTTGCAACCATCGGCGATCACACCTTCTACCGCGTACAGAAGCTGCGCCCGCGTACTGCGTCGTAACGGCACGATGGGCCGATAGCGCGCTGCAACGTGCCCGCACCGTTGCGATACCGCATTGGACCAACGACTCGCTGTTTTCGCGCTCGCCAGTTCGCAAGAGCCAGCGCGTGAGAGGCTCTGCGCACGATTACTCCTGATGCATGCACTCGTGATGCGTGCAAGCGCATCATCTGCGCTGCCAATAAATCGGTATGCGTGATGATGCCGATGACACGTAGCGTGTGTTACCCGTCTACCACGACTGGGCGGCCGGCGCCGGCGATGTGATCGGCCGCTTCGCGTAGCGAATGCTGATCGTCGAAGATCACCAGCCAGCGGCGCAACAGCGCAGAGCGCGGCACGCTAACGCAGCGCGCTTCACCTAGCGCTAGAGGCCGCGATACGCCCGCCTACGCATCACCGCACTGCGGCTCTGACGGCAGCACAGCTTGCCGCCTAACCCGGCTAAGCTTGCATCCCCTCTTCCTAACTGGACGCACATGAAGCTCTACACCAAGCCCGGTGCCTGTTCGCTTGCAGACCACATTGTGTTGCGCTGGTCCGGGCTTCCGTTCGACCTGGTCGTAGTCGACGCAACCACCATCAAGTCGCCCGAGTATCTGCAGCTCAATCCCGCTGGCGCAGTGCCGTTGCTGGTGGTCGATGATTGGGCATTGACCCAGAACGCGGCCATCCTGAATTACATCGCCGATGTTGCGCCGCTCAGCAGCCTGGGCGGTGACGGCAGTGCGCGTAGCCGCGCCGAAATCAATCGCTGGATCGCCTTTTCGAATGCCGATGTGCATCCGACCTTCAAGCCGATCTTCGGCAGCACCGCGTATCTGCAGGATGAGTCATTGATCGCGCGCAGTCACGACGATGCACGCAGCAAGTTGCGCACGCTCTACACGCGCGTCGATGCGCATCTGCAGGGCCGCGACTGGCTGGCCGGCGACAGCCATACCGGCGCCGACGCCTATCTGTTCGTGACCTTACGGTGGGCCAACAAGGCAGGCGTGGACCTCAGCGGCCTGACCGCGCTGGATGCGTTCTTCAAGCGCATGCAGGCCGATGCCGATGTGCAGGCCGCGCTGAAGGCCGAAGGCCTGTCGTAACAGGCACCGCGGGGTGACGGGTGACGCCACGTCACACGGCAAGGCAAGGCAACCCATCGCAGTGCGTGCAGATCATCGCCTCGCGTTGTCCGCAGACCATCGCCGCAGATCGAGCTCCGCATGCAGGTCCAGCGCCTGCATGCGGACACAAAAAAACGCCGGGCAGTGCCCGGCGTTCTCGTAGCAACTACAGCTGCGAACCTCAGCCCAGCAGATGCGACACGCCGCTGCGCTCTTCTTCCAGCTCGGCCAGGGTCTTGTCGATGTACTTCTGGCTGAAGTCGTCGATCGGCAGATCCTTGACCAGGGTGTACTGACCGTTCTCGGTGGTCACCGGGAAGCCGAAGATCACGCCTTCCGGAATGCCGTAGGAGCCGTCGGACGGCACGCCCATGGTGACCCACTTGCCGTTGCTGCCCAGCACCCAATCACGCACGTGATCGATGGCGGCATTGGCGGCCGATGCGGCCGACGACAGACCGCGCGCTTCGATGATCGCCGCGCCGCGCTTGCCCACGGTCGGGATGAAGGTGGAGGCGTTCCACTCCTGGTCGTTGATCGCATCATTGATGGATGCGCCATCGGAGGTTGCGAAACGGTAGTCCGGGTACATGGTCGGGCTGTGGTTGCCCCAGACCACCAGCTTCTCGATGCCGCCGACCGGCTTGCCGAGCTTGAGCGAGAGCTGGCTCAGGGCGCGGTTGTGGTCCAGACGCAGCATGGCGGTGAAGTTCTTCGGGTTCAGATCCGGCGCCGACTTCATCGCGATGTAGGCATTGGTGTTGGCTGGGTTACCGACCACCAGCACCTTGACGTCACGCTTGGCCACCTTGTTCAACGCCGCGCCCTGCGCGGTGAAGATCTTGGCGTTCTCCAGCAGCAGGTCCTTGCGCTCCATGCCCGGACCGCGCGGACGCGCACCGACCAGCAGGGCGACGTCGATGTCCTTGAACGCCACTTCGGCGTCGTCGGTACCGACCATGCCGGCCAGCAGCGGGAACGCGCAGTCTTCCAGCTCCATCATCACGCCCTTGAGCGCGGCCTGGGCCTTCTCGTTGGACAGTTCCAGCAATTGCAGGATCACCGGCTGATCCTTGCCCAGCATTTCGCCCGAGGCGATGCGGAACAGCAGGGCGTAGCCGATCTGGCCGGCAGCGCCGGTCACAGCAACACGAACAGGTGCTTTCATGGGGTATTTCCTCTGCTAAAAAGCGTTGGTGGGGTCGCGCGCTGGCGTGGCGCAAGGCCTGGCGGCGCGCGTTGACAAGCAAACGGCCGCACATGGCGGCCGTTCGATCAGGGTCAATCAGGCGGCGAGGATCTTATTCCACTCCGCAACGCGGTCGGCCTTGGCGGCCAGCACGGCGTCAGTGTCGCCTTCAATGGTGAGCGTGTTGATGGTGTCGCCCTGGGCAACGCTATCCACCACGTCCAGGCCCTGGGTGACCTTGCCGAACACGGTGTGCTTGCCGTCCAGCCACGGGGTGGCGGTGTGGGTGATGAAGAACTGGCTGCCATTGGTGTTCGGGCCGGCATTGGCCATGGACAGCACGCCGCGCTCGTGGCCGACGCCATTGTTGGCCTCGTCTTCGAAACGATAGCCCGGGCCGCCGCGGCCGGACCCTTCCGGGCAACCGCCCTGGATCATGAAGTCGGCGATGACGCGGTGGAAGCTCAGGCCGTTGTAGAAGCCGCGCTTGGCCAGATTGACGAAGTTGGCGACGGTCAGCGGTGCCTTCTCCGGATACAGCTCAACAACGATCGGGCCGCGGGACGTGTCGAAAGTGGCGATCAGGGACATGGAAATCCTTGCAGGTTCTGGGGTGATCAACAGCCCATTAGGATACACCCGGGCGCACAGACGACTGCGCAGGTACGACCATGGTCCAAGGCCGTCGTCGGGCCTGGATTCGAGCAGCCGTCACGCTGCCTGAATGGGCGATCTGAATCGACTTGCGTCAATCCGCAACGGCAACGCAACGAAACCGCTATAATGCTGGGCTTACCTCATCTCAAGACTGGCGCCAGACAGGGGCCCTTTCCGCATGTCCATTGAAAAACTCCGCAATATCGCCATCGTCGCCCACGTCGACCATGGCAAGACCACCCTCGTCGACTGCCTGCTGAAGCAGTCCGGCACCCTGTCCGAACGCACCGTCTTGGCTGAGCGTGTGATGGACAGCAACGATCAGGAAAAGGAACGTGGCATCACGATCCTGGCCAAAAACACGGCCATCACCTGGAACGGCAACCGCATCAATATCGTCGACACCCCCGGACACGCCGACTTCGGTGGCGAAGTCGAGCGCGTGCTGTCGATGGTGGACTCGGTGCTGATCCTGGTCGACGCGATGGACGGCCCGATGCCGCAGACGCGCTTCGTGACCCAGAAGGCCTTTGCGATGGGCTTCAAGCCGATCGTGGTGGTCAACAAGATCGACCGTCCCGGCGCACGCCCGGACTGGGTGATCGACCAGGTGTTCGACCTCTTCGACAAGCTCGGCGCAACCGACGAGCAGCTGGACTTCCCGATCGTCTACACCTCCGCGTTGAACGGCTACGCCAGCCTGGATTCGGACGTGCGCGACGGCGACATGACCCCGCTCTATGAAGCGATCATGCAGCACGTGTCGGCACCGGACGTTGACCCGGACGGCCCGTTCCAGATGCGCATCAGCCAGCTGGACTACAACAACTTCGTCGGCGTGATCGGCATCGGTCGCATCCAGCGCGGCGTGCTGAAGAAGAACATGCCGGTCAGCGTGATCGACCGCGAAGGCAAGAAGCGTCAGGGCAAGGTACTGCAGGTGCTGGGCTTCCTGGGCCTGGAGCGTATCGAGCAGGACACCGCCGAGGCCGGCGACATCGTCGCGATCTCCGGCGTGGCCGAGCTGACCATTTCCGACACCGTGTGTGCGCTCGATCACCCGGAAGCGCTGCCGGCGCTGACCGTGGATGAGCCCACCATCTCGATGACCTTCCAGGTCAACAACTCGCCGTTCGCCGGCAACAAGGACCTGTCCGGTGGCAAGTTCCTGACCAGCCGCCAGCTGCGCGACCGTCTGGACCGCGAGAAGGTGCACAACGTGGCACTGAAGGTCGAGGAAGGCTCCGACGCCGACAAGTTCCTGGTCTCCGGCCGTGGCGAACTGCATCTGTCGGTGCTGATCGAAAACATGCGTCGCGAAGGCTATGAGCTGGCCGTGTCGCGTCCGGAAGTCATCATCAAGGAAATCGACGGCAAGCAGATGGAGCCGATCGAACAGCTGGTGGTGGACATCGAAGAACAGCACCAGGGCGGCGTGATGGAAAAGCTGGGCAGCCGCAAGGGCCAGCTGAAGAACATGGAATCGGACGGCAAGGGCCGCGTGCGCCTGGATTACATGATCCCGGCGCGTGGTCTGATCGGCTTCCAGAACGAGTTCCGCACCCTGACCCAGGGTTCGGGCCTGCTGTTCCATGTGTTCGACCATTACGGCCCGAAGGAACAGGGCGCCATCGCCAAGCGCCAGAACGGCGTGATGATTGCCAATGCTGCCGGCGCCACTCCTGCCTATGCGCTGGGGCCGTTGGAAGAGCGTGGCCGCCTGTTCGCCGCCGAAGGCGACAATGTGTACGAAGGTCAGCTGGTCGGTATCCACTCCAAGGACAACGATCTGACCGTCAACGCGATCAAGACCAAGCCGCTGACCAACATGCGCGCCTCGGGCAAGGACGATGCCATCAAGCTGACCCCGGCGATCAAGTACACGCTGGAGCAGGCGCTGGACTTCATCGAGGACGACGAGCTGGTCGAAGTCACCCCGAAGGAAATCCGCCTGCGCAAGAAGGGCTTGACCGAAAGCGACCGTAAGCGCTCCGGCCGTTCCGGCTGAGTTGCTGACTAAGCCACAGTCGTGAGCAACAAGCCTTACAGCCCGGATCCGCGCGCGCATCCGGGCCTCCACGCGATCGCCTTGCTAGAGGCGGTCAAGGGTGGGCTTGCGCTGCTGGCGGCGACGGGCCTGGAAATTCTGGGCCCGCTCCCGCTGCAACATGCGGTCAGTACGCTGATCCGCCGTTTCAATCTGGATCCGGACCACGGCGCATTGCCGTCGTTACTCAAGACCATCAGCCCCGATGCGGTGCATCTGGCGGCCGCCGCCATGCTGGCCTACGGCCTGCTGCACGTGGTGGAAGCCTGGGGTCTGTGGCGTGCCAAGGCCTGGGCCTCGGTACTGGGCTGCCTGTCGGCGGCCATCTACCTGCCTTTCGATATCTACGCCATCATCCGTCATCCTGGCTGGACCGCCTGGGGCGTGCTGGCGATCAACCTGATCGTGGTCGGCGTGCTGGCACGCGATCTGGTCAAGCGCCGGCGTCGCTGACCCTGCCCGCCCGTCCATGGGCGCGCCAGCACGTTGTCACCCCGACGCAGCGACGTTAGCCTGCGGAAAGTCCCCCGCGGAAAACCGCCCATGCGCTCCACCACCTTGTGCTTTGCGCTGCTGCTGGCGTTGTGCGGCTATGCACATGCCGATGACCTGCAACATCCGGCCACAGGCAACGCCTCGGCGGCCAAACCGCTCGACCTGATCGATGCCGATGTCGCCGGCCTGCAAGCCCACATGGCCCGTGGCGAGACCACCAGCCTGGACCTGACGCGCGCCTATCTGCAGCGCATCGACACCATCGACCGCGCCGGTCCAACGCTCAACGCCGTGATCGAGCGCAATGCGCAGGCCGAGGCGGACGCCCGCACCCTGGACGCCGAGCGCGCCGTCGGCCGCGTACGCGGACCGCTGCACGGGATTCCGGTACTGCTCAAGGACAACATCGACGCCGTGCCGATGGTCAACAGTGCCGGCTCGCTGGCGCTGGCCGAGTTTCGCCCCAACCGCGATGCGTTTCTGGTGCAGCGCCTGCGCGCGGCCGGCGCGGTAATCCTGGGCAAAACGAATCTGAGCGAATGGGCCAACTTCCGTTCCACCCAGTCCAGCTCCGGCTGGAGCGCCCGCGGCGGGCTGACCCGCAATCCCTATGCGCTGGATCGCAATCCGTGCGGCTCCAGCGCCGGCACCGGCGCGGCGATCGCCGCCAGCCTGGCCACGGTGGGTATCGGCACCGAAACCGACGGCAGCATCACCTGCCCGGCTGCGGTCAATGGCCTGGTCGGGCTCAAGCCCACCGTCGGCCTGGTCAGCCGCGACGGCATCATTCCGATCTCCGCCAGCCAGGACACCGCCGGCCCGATGACCCGCAGCGTCGCCGACGCCGCCACGTTGCTGCAGGCCATCGCCGCGCCCGATCCGCAGGACCCAGCGACGCGCACTGCGCCGTCTTCCACCCCGAACTATCTCGCCCACCTCAAACCCGATGGCCTGCGCGGCGCGCGCCTGGGGCTGCTGCGCAATCCACTGCGCGAGGATCCCGCGATCGCCGCCGCATTGGAGCGCGCCGTACAGACCTTGCGCGCGGCGGGTGCCACGGTGATCGAAACCCGCCTGCCCACCGATGGACAGTGGGATGCCGCTGAGCAGACGGTCCTGTTGGTCGAATTCAAGGCCGGCTTGAATGCCTATCTACGCAGCCACGCCCCACCGGTCAAAGATCTGGACGCGCTGGTTGCCTTCAATCGTGCCAATGCGCGGCGCGAAATGCCCTACTTCGGCCAGGAGTTGTTCGAGCAGGCGCAAGCTGCGCCCGGCCCGGAGGACCCGGGCTATCTGAGCGCGCGCGCCAACGCCAAGCAGCTCGCCGGCGAACAAGGTATCGACGCAGCACTGAAAGCCGACCGCCTGGACGCCCTGATCGTACCCACCACTGGCGCCGCCTGGGTCACCACGCTCGGCAAGGGCGATACCTTTCCCGGTGCCGGCTACGGCGCCGCGGCAGTGGCCGGGTATCCCAGCCTGAGCGTGCCGATGGGGCAGACCCAGGGTCTGCCGCTCGGATTGCTGTTCATGGGCACCGCGTGGAGCGAGCCGCGCCTGATCGAACTGGCCTACGCCTACGAGCAACGCAGCCACGCGCGGTTTGCGCCGGGCTACGCGACGAGCGCACCGCCCGCGACATCGGGCGCATCGCAACCGAAGACGGCCGACTGACCGCACCGCCAAGCAGCACTGGGGCGGTGCAGGCATCGACGTGGTGAGACAGCATCACCCGAATGTCGCGCTGCTTACCGCCCAGCCAGCGCAGCACTGCCACGGTGTCGATGCGCCGCATCGCGAACCGGTTGGGCGCCAGCGCACGCACCGCGATCAGGCGCGTCGACAGGCAACGCTAGATCGATGCCGCCGGCTCGCCGTCTTCCGCACCCGGCGAACGCACGCTCTCCGGCGAGATCGGCCCTGCAGCAAGCGATACCGGCTTTTCCTGCGCCGCAATTTCGGCACGGATCCTGGGCAGCGCGTACGCGTGCTCGCGGGTCAGAAAGTCGATCATCCGCTCGCGCACTAGGCAGCGCAGGTCGAACGCATCGCCGGAATTGCGCGCGCTCACCAACAAACGGACCTGGATGGTGTTGTCGCTGGTATCGGTGATCTGGGTGACGCAGACGCGCCCATCCCACAGCGGCTCGCTGTGGCAGATGCGCTCCAGTTCCGCGCGCACCGCCGCAATCGGGGTGCGGTAATCCAGCCACAAGAACGCGGTACCGAGCAGGTCTGCACTGGCCCGGGTCCAGTTCTGGAAGGGGTTTTCGATGAACCAGGTCAGCGGCACCACCATGCGCCGCTCGTCCCAGATACGCACCACCACATACGAGCTGCCGATCTCTTCGATCCGGCCCCATTCGCCTTCCACGATCACCACATCGTCCAGACGAATCGGTTGGGTCAGCGCAATCTGCAGCCCCGCAATCAGGTTGCCGAAGACAGGCTTTGCCGCAATACCGGCCACCAGCCCGATGATCCCTGCAGACGCCAATAGCGTCTTGCCGATCTGGCGCACCTGCTCGAAGCCGAGCAGCACCACCGAGATACCGAGCAGGATCACCGTGCCCATCACCACGCGACTCAAGACCCGTGTCTGGGTCTGGATACGCCGCGCGGTGAGATTGTCCGATACCTCGATCGGATTGCTGCGCAGGATCGCCATTTCGCCGGCAGCGACCGCACGCACCAACAACCAGGTGACGCAGCCGACGATGCCGACATGCAACAGGTGCTGCACCGCTGCCAGCGCCTTGCCGGACAGCGGCGTGGCCTCGGTGGCGATGCCCAGAAACAGCAGCGGCAGGATGAAGGCCGCCGGCAGCGTGACCACGCGGATGATGCGTGCGCGGCGATAATCGCGGCCCTGCATGCGGCGAAACAGCCACAGCATCAGCGACCAGGTGACGACGCCCGCCAGCAGCGCGGCGCCCAGCGGAATTGCGTATTCGCGGATGACGTTCCAATCGGCAGTCAAACCGTTCCTCCTGTGGGGGGGCGAGAGGGATGGCTGCCAGAGCATGCCGCATGCGGCATGAGCATCACGTCATACGCACAGTGACTTCATGCGCCCAACGGCTGCGATGCCACCTGTTGCTGCTTGCGTACGATCGCCATCGCAATTTCCAGCGACTGCTCATAGTTCAAGCGCGGGTCCACGCTGGAGCGATACGCGCGCTCAAGATCGCGCTCGGTCAACTCGCGCGCGCCGCCCGTGCATTCGGTGACATCTTCGCCGGTGAGTTCCAGATGCACGCCACCCAGCCGCGTGCCGGCCGCCGCATGCAGATCGAACGAGGTTTCCACTTCACTGCGAATATTGTCGAAACGCCTTGTTTTGTAGCCGTTTCCGGTGCTTTCGGTGTTGCCATGCATCGCATCGCAGACCCACAGCACGCGTCGGCCATCGCGCTTGACCGCCTCCAGCAGCGGCGGCAATTTTTCGGCAATCTGCATGGCACCCATGCGATGGATGAAGCTCAAACGCCCGGGTTCGTCCTCCGGGTTGAGCACATCGATCAGGCGCAGCAATTGGTCCGGCTGCACCGACGGCCCCACCTTGATCGCAATCGGATTGCGCACGCCACGCAGATATTCCACATGCGCGCCATCCAGCGCCGCGGTACGCATGCCGATCCACGGGTAATGCGTGCTGAGGTTGAACCAGCCCCACTGCCGCGGCACCTGACGGGTCAGGCCTTCTTCGTAGGGCAGCAACAACGCTTCGTGCGAGGTGTAAAAGTCGATGCGATTGAGGTTGTACACCTCCGACCCGGACAGGGTTTCCATGAAGCGCACCGCATCGCCGATCGACGCCACCATCTTCTGGTAGTCCGCCGCCAGCGGCGAATAGCCCACCCAGTCCAGGTTCCAGTATTCGGGGTGGTGCAAGTCGGCGAAGCCGCCATCGATCAACGCGCGCACGAAGTTCATCGTCATCGCCGACCGCGAGTGCGCAGTGATCATGCGGCGCGGGTCGGGCACGCGTGCGGCCTCGGTGAAGGCCGGCGCATTGATCACATCGCCTCGGTAGCTGGGCAAGGTCACGCCGTCGCGCGTTTCGGTGTCGGCCGATCGTGGCTTGGCGTACTGCCCGGCAAAGCGCCCGACCCGCACCACCGGCAGGCGCAGGCCATGCACCAGCACCAGACTCATTTGCAGCAGCACTTTCAGCCGATTGGAGATCGTGCCCGATTCGCAATCGCTGAAATTCTCCGCGCAATCGCCACCCTGCAACAGGAAGCGCTTGCCTTCCTGCGCCTCTGCCAGCTGGCGCTTGAGCGCGAAGATCTCCCACGAGGTCACCAGCGGCGGCAAGTGCCCCAACTCGCCCATGGCGCTCTGCAGTGCGGCTTGATCCGGGTATACCGGCAGCTGCAGCGCGGGTTTGCCACGCCAGCTGCCGGGCGCCCACGCCGAGGCAGCGGAATCGGAAACGGGAGAAGCGGCGGAAGGATTCATGGCAACAACACTCCTGGACAGCCTGCGATGGTGGCAGAGCCGGCGCGTCACGCAAAGCGCCGGTGCGCCTGATGCCCTTCTGGATGAAGCCATCGCTGGCGCGCAAACGCTTGCCGCGCAGATGCGCACGACTGAACGGCAAGCAAAGCCATACGCCCAGGCATGACTTTCGGCCTACGCTAGCGCCCGCTCGTAAGCGGAGTGTTACGAGGTAACACATCCTCCCTAGCCCGTCCTGCGACCGCCATGACTCCTCGCCTCCTCCCCGTTGCCATCGTTTCCATCCTCTTGTCTTCCTGTGCCGGCGCCGCACTGGCCGCAGATCCCGCCGCCGCGCAAACCACCGATCTGGACACCGTCAACGTGATCGCCAAGCTCGAAGCGGCGCGCAACGCCTTGTCTCCGGATATCGGCAGCAGCCAGTACGCCATCACTGCCGAAGACATCGACCGTCTTCCGCTCGGCGCCTCCACACCACTCAACCAGGTGCTGCTGCAGGCACCGGGCGTTGTGCAGGACTCGTACGGCGGCATCCATGTGCGCGGCGATCACGCCAACCTGCAATACCGCATCAACGGCATCATGCTGCCCGAATCCATCTCCGGCTTCGGCCAGAGCCTGGAGCCGCGCATCATCAAGAACCTCAAGCTGCTCGATGGCGCCTTGCCCGCGCAGTTCGGCGACCGCACCGCCGCAGTTGTGGACATCACCACCAAAAACGGCGCCGAGCTGGGCAATGGCGGCAGCGTCGGCATCACCGGCGGCTCGTACGACACGGTCAATCCAAACGCCTCGCTGTGGGGCAGCAGTGGGCGCTGGAGCTGGTTCGTGACCGGTGACTACGAACAGAACAGCCACGGGCTGGAAAACCCGGTCGACAGCCGCTCGCCCGAGCACGACAAGACCCATCAGGGCAAAGGCTTTGCCGATCTGAGCTATCTGATCAATGAGAACACGCGCCTCAGCCTGTTGGTCGGCTACGCCAACAACCGCTTTCAAATCCCGAATAATCCCGGCCAGACCCCGGCGTTCGATTACCTGGGTACCACCGATTTCGACTCCTCGCGCCTGGACGAAAACCAGCGCGAAGCCACCCGTTTCGGCACCTTGGCACTGCAAGGCACGCTCGGCGACACCAGCTATCAGCTGTCGGCCGGCCAGCGCTATAGCAGCGTCGCGTTCTCGCCCGATGTGGCCGGCGATCTGATCTTCAACGGCATCGCCTCGCAGGTGGACCGCAGCAATCGCGCCAACACCGTGCAGGCGGATTTCTCTACACCCTGGGGCAGTGCACATACGCTGCGCTATGGCCTGTACGGCAACTTTGAACACGCCATCGCCAGCAACAATTCTTCTGTCTTCCCGGCCGATGCAGACGGCAACCAGAGCAGCAACGTGCCGGTGTTCATTCCCGATGGCAGCCGCTTCCACGCCAGCACTTACGCGATGTATCTGCAGGACGAATGGAAGATCGCCGACGACTGGACGGTCAACTACGGCGTGCGCGGCGACCGCTACAAGGCCTTCGGGGCAAGCGAGAGCCAGCTCAGTCCGCGTCTGGGTGTGGTCTGGACTGCAAGCCCCAGCACCACCGTGCACGCCGGCTACGCGCGCTACTTCACTCCGCCTGCCAGCGAGCTGATCTCCACCAGCGATATCGCGCTGTACGACGGCACCACCAACCAGCAATCCACCGGCGGCGGCCCGACTACGCCGCTGAGCGAACGCAGCGATTACTACGACCTCGGCATCTCGCAAGAAGTGAGCGATCACCTGACCCTGGGCCTGGACACTTACTACCGCAAAGCGGACCGGTTGCAGGACGAAGGCCAGTTCGGCGCCGCTTATGTCTATTCCACCTTCAATTATCGCAACGGCCGCATCCGCGGTGCCGAGTTCAGCGCCGACTACAGCAATGGCCCGGTGACCGCGTATTTCAACCTCGCCTACAGCAAGGCGATGGGCAAGCAAGTCATGACCAGCCTGTACAACTTCGACCCGGATGCCTTGGCGTACGCACAAAACAACTGGATCCATCTGGACCACGACCAGAAGCTGACCTCCTCCGGCGGCATCAATTACTCCATCAACGACAACAGCCGGATCGGGGCGAATTACCTCTATGGCAGCGGCCTGCGCACCGATACCGATACCGTGCCCAATGGCGGCGAACTCCCGTCGTACTTCCAGTTGAATCTCAGCGCCGGGCACGATTTCGCGCTCACTGCGCACCCGCTGCACGCGCAGCTGGCCGTCCTCAACGTGCTCGATCGCAGCTACCAGCTGCGCGACGGCGGCGGCATCGGCGTATTCGCCCCGCAATGGGCACCACGCCGTGGTGTTTACCTGAGCCTGCAGCAGACATTCTGAGCGCGTTGCTAGAAACACCGGCAAGTGTGCGACGCGGCGGAAGGACCTGGTCGATTCCAGATCCTTCTGCTTTGCAGGTTCAACGAAACGGACAGACTGATTGGCATGCGCCAGACCTGATCGCAGACTCGCGCTGGTGATCGGTGTTCCGTCGCGCCTGGCCATCCATCAAGGCCGCGCCTGTTCAAGTAGCGCACATCGCGTACCGGTACCGTCACCGATGTCATCGGCGCGCTAAAGAAACGCGTTACTGGAACAGACAATCTGCTGCGATCTGTCCATGTAATGACGTTGAACCGGCCAACTCGAAGCATGGACGCCAGCGGCAAGAGTACGCGGGCATTGGCTTGTACAAAGAATCCAAGCGCTCACAGCCTTGGTTTCAAGTACCGACCTTGCCGCCCCGCAATCGGGACAGCGCTATCGGCTGCTATCAACGCATGTCAGTGATGCACTGACGTCCGACGCGCTTTGAAACCTGCGTATAGCGCCCACAAGGCCAACGCCACAAACCACACCATGCTCCACATCGGCATGCTCAGGCCCAGGAATCGCCAGTCGATATTGCCGCAATCCCCCGTGCCGGTCAGCACGGTGCGGAACACCTCGAACGGCCCCATCGTCTCGCTCAGAAAGCTCAGCGGAGGCCCGCACGACGACATCATGTCCTTGGGCCGGATCTGCACCCACACATGTCGCGCCGCGATGCCCATGCCCACGCCGGCAGCGATGAAACTCAGCACGCCATACACCTTGCGCCCACCGGCCGCGCGCGGCCCGTGCAGCGCACCCAGCAGGAAAAACACCGCCAGCGCCGCAAATGCGATCCGTTGAAAAATACACAGCGGGCAAGGCTCAAGGCCCAGGTGCAATTGCACATAAATCGCGTAGGCCAGCAGTCCTGCGCAAGCAAGAAACCCCAACAGAAACTGTGCCCGGAAACCCCAACGGAATGGATTCATCGTGACCGCTTGCCTAGGACCAAGGCCTCGATTATCAGCCATGACCGCTGCCATGACCACGGATGCATGCGTCTGACGGAGCGCCTGCTGCGAAGCCCTGCAACATCTGCGTGGTGCTGTCGGCTGCGTGCAGAGCACTCAAGCGCTCCTCAAGAATTGTGGAGGCATCCAGATCACTTGGCGTGGAGGGTGATCCGGCTCGGGCACGAACGGTTGATGCGCCTTGATCGCCTCATCGCTCGACGCTTGCTGCGGGCAAGCTGCAGCCATTGCCACGCGAAACCCGCACAAACCCTCTATCTCTATGCTATCCACTTGGCCGCTGGGAGTTCCACGGGTTCCGGGAACAAGAGACCGACCCGCGTCCCATCCAATGCGTTAGTGGCGCTCACTTGTTACTCGGCGCTTCTGATATGAGGTGCGTCGCTCAAATATCCCAACACCGCCTTCCCGTCCAACACACGCTCCGATGTTACCGCACTCCAAACTCGCATTTGTGCCTTTAAACCAGGCGACAAGCGCTCGCGGATTCTTCAAACCACGCAGGCAGTACTAAAGCGCCCCGCAATCCCACCAAACCAGCCATGCCCTCCCCCCGGCTGCCTCGATCGACAACCTAGACGCCCAATAAAAAAGCCCGGCGCAAGCCGGGCTTTTTCGAAAATCTTGACGAAGGGATCCGATTACTCGGCCACTTCTTCCGCCACGACCGGACGGTCGACCAGCTCGACATACGCCATCGGCGCATTGTCACCGGCACGGAATCCTGCCTTCAGGATGCGCAGGTAGCCGCCGGGACGGGTCGCGTAACGCGGGCCCAGTTCGACGAACAGCTTGCCCACGGCTTCCTTGTCGCGCAGGCGAGCGAACGCCAGACGACGGTTTGCAACGCCATCGACCTTGCCGATTGTGATCAGCGGCTCGGCGACGCGACGCAATTCCTTGGCCTTCGGCAAGGTGGTCTTGATCAGCTCGTGCTTGAACAGCGAAGCCGCCATGTTGCGGAACATGGCTTCGCGGTGCGCGCTGGTGCGGTTGAACTTACGACCGGATTTCTGGTGACGCATGAGTGTGATTTCCTAAGGAATGTTGAGACTACTGAGAGACGTTGTCGCCATCCTGGCGCTGTTGAATGGACTGCGGTTGGTCCGAACCGGCCGTCCTTCGACCGGGTGTCACCGCGGGCTTTGGCCCGTCGATGTGGAAAAACAAACACGGGCGCCCGAAGACGCCCATGCCTTGACACATTAACCAAGCATGCCGTGCTGGGCGACACCGGCCGGCGGCCAGTTCTCCAGCTTCATGCCCAGTGCAAGGCCGCGCTGTGCCAGCACTTCCTTGATTTCGGTCAGCGACTTCTTGCCCAGATTCGGGGTCTTGAGCAGCTCCACTTCGGTCTTCTGGATCAGATCGCCGATGTAGTAGATGCTCTCGGCCTTGAGGCAGTTGGCCGAACGCACAGTCAGCTCAAGGTCGTCGATCGGGCGCAACAGCACCGGATCCACGCCGCTGGCAGCCGGCTTGGCCGCACCGCGATCGCGGTGGGTGAAATCGCCGAACACCGACAGCTGATCGCTGAGGATGTCGGCGGCGGTGCGCACGGCTTCCTCGGCATCGATCGTGCCGTTGGTTTCGATATCGATGACCAGCTTGTCGAGGTCGGTGCGCTGTTCGACACGTGCAGCTTCCACAGCGTAGGCAACGCGACGCACCGGCGAGAACGACGCATCCAGCATCAGACGACCGATGGTACGGGTCTCTTCGTCCGGACGACGACGCGCAGCAGCCGGCTGATAGCCGAACCCACGCTCGATCTTCAGACGCATGTTCAGTGCGGTGTCTTTGGTCAGGTGACAGATCACGTGCTCGCCGTTGATGATCTCAACGTTGTGATCGGTCCTGATGTCGGCCGCAGTGACCGTGCCCGGACCCTGCTTGGACAACGACAGCGTGGCGCTGTCGCCACTGTGCATACGAATCGCCACGTCTTTCAGGTTCAGCAGGACGTCAAGCACGTCTTCCTGCAAACCCTCGACCGTGGTGTACTCGTGCAGCACGCCGTCGATCTCGACCTCGGTGATCGCAAAACCGGGGATCGACGACAACAGCACACGACGCAGGGCATTGCCCAGCGTGTGCCCGTAACCGCGCTCCAAGGGCTCGATCACGACCTTGGCACGGTTGTCGGTAAGACGTTCGATCTGCGGACCACGTGGGCGCAGAACCTGGTTGGCGGTAACCGTCATGTTGCGGGGTCTCCTGCGAACCTCCAGCAGTGCCGGAGGTTCTCCAATGTGAATTACTTCGAATACAACTCGACGATCAGCGCTTCGTTGATATCCGAAGGCAGGTCAGCGCGATCCGGCACGGCCTTGAACACGCCGCTGAACTTCTTCGAATCGACTTCAACCCACGACGGCGTCATGTCGTGCTGCTCAGCCACGGTCAGGGCTTCCTGCACGCGGAGCTGCTTCTGTGCTTTTTCCGACAGCGTGATCGCATCGCCAGCCTTGATCTGATACGAAGCCAGATTCACCGACTTGCCATTGACCAGCACGCCACGGTGCGACACCAGCTGGCGCGCGGCCGGACGGGTGACGGCAAAGCCCATACGGTAGCAGACGTTGTCCAGACGGGTTTCCAACAACTGCAGCAGGTTCTCGCCGGTGTTGCCCTTCTTGGTCGAGGCCTTCTTGTAGTAGTTGCGGAACTGGCGTTCCAGCAAACCGTAGATGCGCTTGACCTTCTGCTTTTCACGCAGCTGGGTAGCGTAGTCGGAGAGCTTGCCCTTGCGAGCCGCGCCGTGTTGGCCGGGCTTCTGCTCAAGCTTGCACTTGGAGTCCAGCGCACGCGCCGGGCTCTTGAGGGAAAGGTCGGCGCCTTCGCGGCGCGCGAGCTTACAGGTAGGACCGATATAACGAGCCATTTCTTATCGCTCCCTTTAGACGCGACGCTTCTTCGGCGGACGGCACCCGTTGTGCGGGATTGGCGTCACGTCGATGATGTTGGTGATCTTGTAGCCCACGTTGTTCAACGAACGCACGGCCGACTCACGGCCCGGACCCGGACCCTTGATACGTACTTCCAGCGACTTCACGCCGTAGTCGAGCGCAGCGCGGCCAGCCTTTTCGGCGGCAACCTGAGCAGCGAACGGGGTCGACTTACGCGAACCACGGAACCCGGCGCCGCCGGACGTAGCCCACGACAAGGCGTTGCCCTGGCGATCGGTGATGGTGACGATGGTGTTGTTGAACGAAGCGTGGACGTGAGCGACGCCATCAGTGATGACGCGCTTGATCTTCTTCTTCGTTTTCTTTTCTGCTGGCTTTGCCATGATCTATCCCTTACTTCCTGATCGCCTTGCGCGGACCCTTACGGGTGCGGGCGTTGGTACGGGTGCGCTGACCACGCAGCGGGAGACCACGGCGATGACGCAGACCGCGATAGCAGCCAAGGTCCATCAGTCGCTTGATCGCGATACCGATTTCGCGGCGCAGGTCGCCTTCGACGACATACTTGCCGACTTCGGCGCGCAGGCGCTCGATTTCGGGTTCGGACAGATCACGAATCTTCGTGGTCGAGGTAACGCCTGCGGATTCGCAGAGCTTCTTCGAACGGGTACGGCCGATGCCGTAGATGCTTTGCAACCCGACCCAGACGTGCTTCTGGGCTGGCAGGTTGACGCCTGCAATACGCGCCATGACGCGATTCTCCAACTGAGTGATGGCCCGACAGCGCCCAGGCGCCATCCGGCAGGATGGATCAAAAGTGAACTCGGAATTATAGCAAGGCCTCGGATTACTTTGAAGCCCGTGGAACCAAGGGTTCCATGGACCCGGCGTGGGGAGTGTGCCCTCGCTCCGGCGCCGGACGGTGTTGATCCAGAAAACTTCTCCGAATCGCCTGTGCTACTCCCGCACAAGACCACCCCGTCACACCCGCGCGCGAGACGTCGCGCGAGCCGCCCTTCTGATCGGAAGATCGTGGCCCGGGAACCAGGCCGTCTTCACGTAATGAGGATCTAGTGTACCACTTAACCGCGCGCCAGGCCGCCGCGCGAGCCACCCTTCAGATTGGCCTTCTTCAGCAAGCTCTCATACTGATGCGACATCAAGTGCGCCTGGATCTGCGCAATGAAATCCATCACCACCACCACCGCGATCAACAGCGAGGTGCCACCGAAGTGGAACGACGTGCCCAGCTGCGTGCGCATGATCTCCGGAAGCAGGCAGACGATGACCAGGTACAACGAACCCGCCGCCGTCAGCCGCGTTAGCACGCCATCTACATAATCTGCCGTGGCCTTGCCCGGACGGATACCAGGAATCAGTGCGCCTGATTTCTTGAGGTTGTCGGCCGTTTCCTGCGAGTTGAACACCAGCGCCGTGTAGAAGAACGCGAAACCGATGATCAGCGCTGCGAACACCAACATGTGCACCGGCTCACCCGGCCCGAGCGCGTTGGCGATCTTCTGCAGCCACGAACCCACGCCGCTGCCCGATGCCGCCTGACCCGACCACATCGACAGCGTCGCCGGAAACGCCAAGATGCTCGACGCGAAAATCGGCGGAATCACGCCGGCCATATTGAGCTTCAACGGCAGGAACGAGGTCTGGTTCATGTACGCATTGCGACCGCCCTGACGGCGTGCGTAGTTGACCGTAATACGCCGTTGTCCACGCTCGACGAACACCACAAACAGCGTAAATGCCAGAATGGTGATGACGATCAGTAGCAGCGAAATGAAGCTCAGATTGCCTTCGCGAAACGCCTCGACGGTCTGGATTGCTGCAGACGGCAGGCCAGCCACGATGCCGGCAAAGATGATCAGCGATACACCGTTACCGATGCCGCGCTCAGTAACCTGCTCGCCGACCCACATCAGGAAAATGGTACCGGCCGTCAATGCGATCACTGCGGTGAGCACGAAGCCCATGCCCGGCGCGTACACCACCGGAGCGCCGCCCGGCGCAGTCTGGTTCTGCAGCGCGAGCGCGATACTACCGCCCTGCACCACCGCCAGAAGCACCGCGCCAATGCGCGAATACTGGGTGATCTTGCGTCGGCCCGACTCGCCTTCCTTCTGCATCGCCTTGAGGGCGGGAAAGATGTGCGTGGCCAACTGGATCACGATCGATGCCGAGATGTACGGCATCACGTTCAACGCAAAAATACTGAAACGGTGCAGGGCGCCGCCCGAGAACATGTTGAACATGTCCACGATGCCGCCACCCTGCGCCTGCATCAACGAAAGCATGGCATCGGGATTGACGCCCGGCACCGGCACATAGCAGCCGATGCGATAGACGATCAATGCCCCGAGGACGAACAGCAGCCGCTGACGAAGTTCCGTGAACTTGCCGAGCCCGCCACCGAGGTTACCAATGCCAGCCTGCGCCATCTGCCGATTACTCCTCTACGCTGCCGCCGGCAGCTTCGATTGCTGCCTTGGCGCCTGCGGTCGCCGCAACGCCCTTCAGCACGAACTTCTTGCTCAGCTCGCCCTTCAGCACGATCTTCGCCTTCTTGGCGCGGCTCGGGACCAGATTGGCCGCACGCAGCGCTGCAAAGTCGATTTCACCTGCTTCCAGCTTATCCAGCTGGTAGGAAAGCACTTCTGCGCTGTCGCGTGCCATCTTGGACCGGAAACCGATCTTCGGCAGACGACGCTGCATCGGAGTCTGGCCGCCTTCGAAGCCAGCCTTGATCTTGCCGCCGCCCTTACGCGCGAACGAACCCTTGTGGCCACGACCACAGGTCTTGCCAAGGCCAGAACCGATGCCGCGGCCGACGCGCGTACGCTCGGTACGGGCGCCATCGGCGGGCTTGAGGTCATTGAGATGCATAGCCATGGAATTAGTCCTCAACCTTGACGAGGTAGTGAACCGTGTTGATCAGGCCGCGCACCTGCGGGCTGTCCTTGAGTTCACGCACATCGTTGATCTTATTCAGGCCCAACGCATGCACCGACAGGCGGTGACGCGACTGGGTACCACGCAGGCCGCGCACCAGGCGCACCTTCACAGTCTTGCCAGTGTCCTTAGCCATGATTGAGCTCCTCCACCTTCTTGCCGCGCTTGGCCGCAACACGGGCCGGCGACTGCACTTCCGACAGACCCTTCAGGGTTGCACGGACCAGGTTGATCGGATTACGCGAACCGACCGCCTTGGCCAGCACGTTCTTCACACCAACCGCTTCCAGCACAGCGCGCATGGCGCCGCCGGCGATGACACCGGTACCTTCGGAAGCCGGCTGCATGTAGACGCGTGCGGCACCATGACCGGACTTGACCGCGTGCCACAAGGTACCGTTATTCAGATCCACAGTCGCCAGATTCTTGCGCGCCTGCTCCATCGACTTCTGGATGGCGACCGGCACTTCACGCGCCTTGCCGTAACCGAAACCAACCTTGCCCAGACCATCGCCGACCACGGTCAGCGCGGTGAAGGTGAACTGGCGACCGCCCTTGACCGTCTTGCTGACGCGGTTAACCGCGACCAGCTTTTCGATCATGCCATCGTCGACTTTCTCTTCGCGGTTACGGTCGCGATCACGACCCCGCGGTGCACGTTCTTCTGCCATCTTGATTCCTTGATTGATTGAATATGTACGGCTCGAGGCCGCTTATGGTTGTGGAATGAAGCGGTGTCCCCGTTGCCGTTACAAAAGAACGGGACGGTCCGGCATCTCCCTGCCGGCGGAAACGCGGACGCGGCCGATGGCCACATCCGCAGCAGTGCTTAGAACTGCAGGCCGCCTTCGCGAGCTGCATCGGCCAGCGCCTTGATGCGGCCGTGGTAACGGTAGCCCGAGCGGTCGAACGCGACCTTCTCGATACCGGCAGCCTTGGCGCGCTCGGCGATCAGCCTGCCAACCTTGACGGCTGCATCGCTGTTCTTACCGTTCTTCAGGCCATCCTTGACGTCCGCCTGCAGGGTGTTCGCCGCAGCGATCACCTTGGAACCGTCGGCAGTGAAGACCTGCGCATACAGATGCTGACCGGTGCGCAGCACCGACAGACGGGCGACACCCAGTTCGCGGATATGCGAGCGGGTGGATTTGGCGCGACGCAGACGGGCAATGTTCTTGTTGATGCTCATGATATTTATCCTACGGAAGCTGAAGGGAAAGCGCGCTCCTGTTAAAAGTCCGCACATGGACGTGCGGGCTCTTGCGAGGGACTCGCCATTAAGCCTTCTTGGCTTCCTTGCGAATGATGACTTCACCGGCGTACTTCACACCCTTGCCCTTGTAGGGCTCCGGCGGACGGAAACCGCGAATCTTGGCGGCGACTTCGCCGACGCGCTGCTTGTCGGCGCCCTGGACCACGATTTCGGTCTGGGTGGGGGTCGACAGCGTGATGCCTTCAGGCGCCACGAACACCAGCGGATGCGAGAAACCCAGCGCCAGGCTCAGATCCTTGCCCTGCATGGCGGCACGGTAACCGACGCCGACCAGCTCGAGCTTACGCTCGAAGCCTTCGGAGACGCCCTTGACCATATTGGCCAGGATGGCGCGCACGGTGCCGGTGATGGCGAGCTGCGACGGATCATTCGCCGACAGGGTTGCAACGTCGCCGTCGATGGCGATTTCCACGCCCACCGGCTTGGGCAGGGTCAACGTGCCCTTGGGGCCCTTGACGCTGACCAGCTCAGGCTGGACGTTGAGCTCAACACCCTTCGGAAGGGACACAGGCTTCTTGGCTACACGGGACATATTCGATTCCTTCCCTTAGGCCACGAAGCACAGGACTTCACCACCAACGCCGGCTTCGCGAGCCTGCGCATCGGTCATGATTCCCTTCGACGTGGAGATAATGGCGATACCCAGGCCACCGAGGACCTTGGGCAGCTCGGTCTTGCCGCGGTACTGACGCAGACCCGAGCGCGAAAAACGCTTCAGGGTCTCGATGACCGGACGGCCTTCGAAATACTTCAGCACGATTTCCAGCTCCGACTTGTTGTTTTCGGTGGCCGTAACGCGCAGGTCGGTGATGTAACCCTCGTCCTTCAGGACTTGGGCGATCGCAACCTTGATCTTGGACGACGGCAATTTCACCGTCTGCTTACCAACCGCGGCCGCATTCTTGATGCGAACCAGCAGGTCGGCGATGGGATCAGTCATGCTCATATGAGTACCTTTGAGTGCACCGATATCCGCTTTCGCGAAAATCTTGTGTTTTCCTGGGAACGGGCCAGGACCCTTGACGCCATGCCAAACCCCTACGGGCAAGACAGAAGCGGAAGTATACGACAAAAGAGCCCGACTTGCGTCGGACTCCGTTGTTGAACAGAACAATCCTGTTCAAACCGGCCGCGAACGGCCGGGATGCTGTTACCAGCTTGCCTTGCGCAGACCCGGAACGTCGCCGTTCATCGTGGCCTTGCGGAGCATGTTGCGACCCAGACCGAACTTGCGGTAAACACCGCGCGGACGACCGGACAGCTCGCAACGGTTACGGTGGCGGCTCGGCGACGAATCGCGCGGCAGCTTCTGCAACTTGGTCGAAGCATCGATCTTCTCTTCGTAGGACGCATCCTGACTGGAGAGAATCTTCTTCAGCGCATCACGCTTGCCTGCGAATTTCTTCGCCAGCTTTGCACGCTTGATGTCGCGGTGGATCATGGAGGTCTTTGCCATTTCGGATGTCCTCGACGGTCAGTTACGGAACGGGAACTTGAACGCTGCCAGCAGCGCCTTCGCTTCCGCATCCGTCTTGGCGGTGGTGGTGATGGCGATATCCATACCGCGAATCGCGTCGACGGCGTCGAAATCGATTTCCGGGAAGATGATCTGTTCCTTCACACCCATGTTGAAGTTGCCACGACCGTCGAAGGAACGACCGGACACACCACGGAAGTCGCGCACGCGCGGCAACGAGATGTTGATCAGGCGATCCAGGAATTCGTACATCTTGGCGCGACGCAAGGTGGTCTTGCAGCCGATCGGCCAACCGTCGCGAATCTTGAACGATGCGACCGAAACGCGCGACTTGGTGACCACCGGCTTTTGACCGGAGATCTTGGACATGTCGGCGACCGCATTCTCAAGAATCTTCTTGTTGGTAGCCGCTTCGCCCACGCCCATGTTGAGCGTGACCTTGACCAGCTTCGGCACTTCCATCGGATTGGTGTAGCCGAATTCCTTCATCAGGGCCGGCACCACGTTTTCCTTGTAAAACTTTTCGAGACGAGTGTTCATGATCTCATTCCTCAGGCGTCGAGCGCCTCACCGCTGGAGCGGAACACACGCAATTTGCGTCCATCCTCCAGCACCTTGAAGCCAACGCGCTCGCCCTTGCCCGTTGCCGGGTTGACGATATTGACGTTGGAGATATGGATCGACGCTTCACGCTCGACCACGCCGCCGGCGACACCCGCCTGCGGGTTCGGCTTGGTGTGGCGCTTGATGATGTTGGCGTTGGAAACGATCACGCGATCGCCGTCCACACGCACAACCTCACCCTGCTTGCCCTTGTCCTTGCCGGTGTTGATGACGACCTGGTCGCCCTTCTTGATACGGTTAGCCATGTGTATGTCCTCCGCTCACAGCACTTCGGGAGCGAGCGAGACGATCTTCATGAACTTCTCGGAACGCAGCTCGCGCGTCACCGGCCCGAAGATGCGGGTCCCGATCGGCTCCTGCTTATTGTTCAACAGCACAGCGGCATTGCCATCGAAGCGGATCAGCGAACCGTCGGGACGGCGCACACCCTTGCGGGTACGCACCACGACGGCGTCGTAGACTTCGCCTTTCTTGACCTTGCCACGCGGAATGGCGTCCTTGACGGTCACCTTGATGATGTCGCCAATGTGTGCGTAGCGGCGCTTCGAGCCGCCCAGCACCTTGATGCACATCACTTCCTTGGCACCCGAATTGTCGGCCACATCGAGGTAGCTCTGCATCTGGATCATGATTCAGATCTCCCTTAGCCGGCCGAACGGGTGACGATTTCGACCACCCGCCAGTTCTTGGTCTTGGACATTGGAGCAATCTCGGTCACACGCACGACGTCGCCTTCATTGCAGGCATTGTCGGCATCGTGTGCGTGCAGTTTGGTCGAGCGCTTGATGTACTTACCGTACAGTGCATGCTTGACCTGGCGCTCCACCAACACGGTGACCGTCTTGTCCATCTTGTTGCTGACGACACGGCCTTCGACCGTGCGCAGCGCTTGCTTTTCGTTGTTGTCGCTCATCGCGGCCGTCCTTACTTGGTGCTGCCGAGCAGGTGCTTAACGCGAGCAATCTCGCGGCGCACCCGGCGGGTATCGTGGGTCTTCGGCAGCTGGCCGGTGACCTGCTGCATACGGAGCGAGAACTGCTCCTTACGCAGATCGGTCAGGTGGGCCTTCAGTTCGTCAGCCGACTTCTCGCGGAGTTGTTTGATATCCATCAGCGCACCGTCCGGGTCACGAAAGTGGTCGTCACCGAGAGCTTGGCAGCGGCAAGGCGGAACGCCTCACGTGCGGTCTCTTCGGGAATACCCTCGATTTCATAGATCATGCGGCCCGGCTGAATCTGCGCGACCCAGTACTCCACGTTGCCCTTACCGGAGCCCATGCGGACCTCGATCGGCTTTTTGGTGATCGGCTTGTCGGGGAACACACGAATCCACATCTTGCCGCCCTTTTTGACGTGGCGGCTGATCGTGCGGCGTGCTGCTTCAATCTGGCGCGCGGTCAGCTGACCGTGCGCCGTGGCCTTGAGGCCGTATTCGCCGAAGCTGACGGCGTTTCCGCTCCATGCCAGACCGTCATTGCGGCCCTTGTGCATCTTGCGATATTTGGTTCGCTTGGGTTGCAACATTGCCGTTACCTCGCTTCACGCGCCGGGCGCGACGGGCGGTCACCACGATCGCCGCGATCGTTACGATCGTTGCGCGGGCTGTCGTCCTGCTTTTCCTGGCCAACCTGAGAGAAGTCGAAGACTTCGCCCTTATAGATCCAGACCTTGATGCCGATGATGCCGTACGTCGTGGACGCCTCGGCAAAACCGTAATCGATGTCGGCACGTAGCGTGTGCAGCGGCACGCGACCTTCGCGGTACCACTCCGAACGGGCGATTTCTGCACCGTTGAGGCGGCCAGCCACATTGACCTTGATGCCCAGGGCACTCAAGCGAATCGCGTTACCGACCGAGCGCTTCATTGCGCGGCGGAACATGATGCGACGCTCAAGCTGCTGCGCGATCGATTCAGCGACCAGCTGCGCATCCAGCTCCGGCTTGCGCACTTCGGTGACGTTGATGTGCGCCGGAACGCCCATCAGCTCGCTCACTTCCTTGCGCAGCTTTTCGATGTCCTCGCCACGCTTGCCGATCACCACGCCCGGCCGGGCAGTATGAATCGTCACGCGGGCGGTTTTGGCAGGACGCTCGATCAAGATCTTGCTGACACCTGCCTGCGCGAGCTTCTTGCGCAGCATTTCACGCACTTTCAGGTCGGCTGCCAAATAGGCAGCGAAATCGCCCTTGTTTGCGTACCACTTGGAGTTCCAGTCTTTGGAGATACCAAGACGGATTCCAGTCGGATGAACTTTATGACCCATGGTCTTTTCCTTTCCGCTTACTTGGCGGCGCCAACAATCACAGTGATGTGACTGGTGCGCTTGAGGATGCGGGTACCGCGGCCTTTCGCCCGCGCCATGAAACGCTTCAGGGACGGACCTTCATCAACCATGATGGTCTTGACCTTCAGCTCGTCGACATCCGCGCCCTGATTGTTCTCGGCATTGGCAATAGCCGACTCCACCACCTTTTTGATCAGGTGCGCAGCCTTCTTGTCCGAGAACTTCAGCAGATTGACCGCACGCTCGGCGGACAAACCACGCACCTGGTCAGCGACCAGGCGGGCCTTCTGCGGGGAGATGCGCGCGGTGCGCAGGATTGCTTTCGCTTCCATCGTCATCTCTCCTTACCTGCTCGACTTCTTGTCGCCACCGTGACCCTTGAAGGTCCGGGTGACGGCAAATTCGCCGAGCTTGTGGCCGACCATATTTTCGTTGACGAGCACCGGAATGTGGTTCTTGCCGTTATGCACGGCGATGGTGATGCCTACCATTTCCGGCAGGATCATCGAACGGCGCGACCAGGTCTTGATCGGCTTCTTGCTACCCGCAGCGGACTCCACCTTCTTTGCAAGGTGGTGATCGACGAACGGGCCCTTCTTGAGTGAACGTGCCATGGTCGATTAGCCCCTACGATCGCGGACGATGAATTGCTGGGTGCGCTTGTTCTTGCGCGTCTTGTAACCCTTGGTCGGAACACCCCAGGGGGTGACCGGATGCGGATTACCCTGACCAGCCTTCGCTTCACCACCACCGTGCGGGTGATCGACCGGGTTCATGGCCGCACCGCGAACGGTCGGGCGAACACCGCGCCAACGCTTGGCGCCGGCCTTGCCCAACTTCTCGAGGTTGTGCTCGTCGTTGCCGACTTCGCCGATGGTGGCGCGGCATTCGACCGGCACCTTGCGCATTTCGCCCGAGCGCAGACGCAGCGTGGCATATATGCCTTCGCGAGCGACCAGCTGGACGGCTGCACCGGCAGCACGTGCGATCTGAGCGCCCTTACCCGGCTTCAGCTCGATACCGTGCACCGTCGTACCGACCGGGATGTTACGCAGCGGCAGCGTGTTACCGGTCTTGATTGGTGCATTGGCACCGGCAATAACCTGGTCGCCAGCCTTCAAGCCCTTGGGGGCGATGATGTAGCGACGCTCGCCGTCGACGTAGCACAGCAGGGCGATATGAGCGGTACGGTTCGGATCGTATTCGATCCGCTCCACACGCGCCGGAATACCTTCCTTGTTGCGCTTGAAGTCGATGATGCGGTAGTGCTGCTTGTGGCCACCACCGACGTGACGCACGGTGATGCGGCCATGGTGGTTACGACCACCGGACTTGCTCTGCGAATCGAGCAGCGCCGCGTGCGGTGCGCCTTTGTGCAGATCGGGAGTAACCACGCGCACGGCGGAACGACGGCCGGGAGAGGTGGGTTTGAACTTCATCAATGGCATGGGATGGACCTCAGGCCTTGGCCGTTACGTCGATGGACTGACCATCAACCAGGCGGACGTACGCCTTGCGCCAATTGCCACGGCTGCCAGCACGGTTACGGAAGGACTTACTCTTGCCCTTGACGTTGACCACGTTGACTGCCTTGACCTTGACGTCGAACAGCTGCTCAACCGCGGCCTTTACATCAGCCTTGGTGGCTTCGTTCGAAACTTCGAAGACATACTGGTTGGAGATTTCCTGCAGGCGCGCGGTCTTTTCGGAGACTCGCGGAGCACGCAGCACGCTGAAGATTTTTTCGTTGCTGCTCATGCCAGCCACTCCTCGATCTTCTTGACCGCATCGGCGGTGATCACGACCGTATCGGCCCCGACCAGAGCGACCGGATCCAGACCCTGCACATCACGCACCTGCACATACGGCAGATTGCGGGCGGACAGATACAGGTGCTCGGAGGCTTCTTCGGTGACGATCAGCGGGCGCTTGCCCACATCCAGTCCCTTCAACTTCTCGATCAGACCCTGGGTCTTGGTGGTTTCGACGTCGAACGCATCGACGATCATCAGGCGACCCTGGCGATTAAGCTCAGAGAAGATCGCGCAGATAGCCGCACGGTACATCTTGCGGTTGACTTTCTGTTCGAAGCTACGCGGCTTGGCCGCGAAGGTCACGCCGCCGCCGACGAAGATCGGAGCCGTCAACGCGCCATGACGCGCGCCGCCGCCCTTCTGCTTCTTCGACTTCTTGGTGGTGCCCGCAACTTCCGAACGCGTCTTCTGTGCCTTGGTACCAGCGCGACCGGCGTTGCGATAAGCGACGACGACCTGGTGAACCAGATCTTCGCTGAATTCGCGACCGAACACGGCATCGGAGACCGAGACCTTGTTGTTACTACCCGTGATAACGAGTTCCATCGTCATCTCTCCTTATGCCTTGCTCGCCGGACGGACGATCACGTCGCCACCAGCTGCGCCAGGCACGGCGCCGCGGATAGCAATCAGACCACGCTCGACGTCGACCTTGACCACTTCCAGGTTCTGCGTGCTTTGCTGCACGGCGCCCATGTGGCCCGACATCTTCTTACCCGGGAAAACGCGACCCGGGGTCTGGCGCTGACCCAACGAACCCGGCGCGCGATGCGACAGCGAGTTACCGTGAGTTGCATCGCCCATACGGAAGTTGTAGCGCTTGATGGTGCCCTGGAAACCCTTACCCTTGGTGACGCCCTGGACGTCGACCTTTTGGCCGACCTCGAAGATGTCCGCCTTGATTTCGCCGCCGACGGCGAAATCGCCGAGCTGCGCATCTTCAACGCGGAATTCCCACAAGCCGCGACCCGCTTCGACCTTCGCCTTGGCGAAGTGACCGGAGGCCGGCTTGTTGACCAGTGCGGCGCGACGCGCGCCAACGGTAATCTGCACTGCGCTGTAGCCGTCGGTTTCAACGGTCTTGATCTGCGCGATGCGGTTCGGAGTTGCTTCGATCAGCGTAACCGGCACCGAGCGGCCATCTTCAGTGAAGACGCGGCTCATGCCAGCCTTGCGGCCCACGAAGCCCAACGAATATTTCTTCGTCATGGTCGTAGTCCTCAGGTCAACTTGATCTGTACGTCGACGCCAGCCGCGAGCTCGAGCTTCATCAGCGCGTCCACGGTCTTGTCGTTGGGGTCGACGATATCGAGCACACGCTTGTGCGTGCGGGTTTCGTATTGATCACGCGCATCTTTGTCGGCATGCGGGGATACGAGGATGGTGTAACGTTCGATCTTGGTCGGCAACGGGATCGGGCCACGCACTTGCGCACCGGTCCGCTTAGCCGTTTCGACGATCTCGCTGGCCGAACGGTCGATCAAACGATGATCGAACGCCTTCAACCGAATCCGGATCTTTTGTTCCGACATGACGGAAGCTTCCTTCGTTAAAAGAGCGACGGGCAAGGCCTCTGGGATACCTGCCCCGGTATTCCTGCGTTGGTGAAATCGCCAGGCATCCTGCCGACGAGGGCTTTCCTCCGCCCAAAAACTGAGGCAGACCGGTAAACCGGCCTGCCCAGACGGAAAAGTATAATGCGCAGCTAGAGCACGGTCAACAACAGGTGAGTTGTTGAGTGCTCCATGCAACGCGACCTTCCCGGTCTGGCGAACACGAGCGGCGTCCTGCCGTTCTTTTCGCTGTGAACCCAGCGCCCTACCCAGGGACACCGAGCCGCGCATTATAGCGACGGATCTTCAGGGGTGCAAGCGTCTATCCAAAAGAATCCGGTATCCCATTCGCATTGCCTACCTTCAACCAAAAAAAGGGCCGGCTTGCGCCGACCCTCCGATTGCGTCGGCGACCGAGGCCGCCGAACTGCAGGCATTGCTTACTTGATGACCTTGGCAACCACGCCGGCGCCGACGGTGCGGCCACCTTCGCGGATT
>NZ_MDEE01000035.1 GCF_002939865.1 Xanthomonas dyei | reverse complement strand
CGCATCAGGCACTGAAGATGATGACGCCTGACCAAGCCTATGCCGCTACATTAACCACCTGACCTGTGCAGAAACCGATGGGTCATTACAGTTGTTCAGAGGTTACTTAGATAGTTTGAAGTCAGCACAAGGGCGGCCGCGCCGATGCCAGCGATGATAAACACTTCGAAGTGCGCGTTGAAGGTTTGTGGTTTCATGATTTTGATCCTGTGGGTAGGTGTCTCACCGGTATAGCTGGCCGTCGTCTCAGTGTCTGAAATAGCGGCCCCGTGGCGACTGGTTCATCCACGCAGCTGCGCGGGATGCTGGGGTAGTGCGCACATAGCTGCCAAAAGTGCCATTTGGATCGATCAACCGCCCCAAAAAAACATCTCATTCTTATTCGGGCCGCTTCGCTTATGTCAATCAGATTTCGGATGTCCTGGTGAGCACCAGCTCCTCGAGCCTCATAATATGGTGGAAAGCAACTTGAACAACTATCGACATGACAATCCTAAAAACTGGGTCATGTATGGCTGCGGAGTATGCGCAGCTTGCTTTCGGGAAGGACTCCGGAACTCAGCAGACCCTCAACAATGCATCGCAAGACCGCCAGTCCAGCGCCCGGCCTGGAAGAGAGGGCATTCTCGCCGGCCTGAGGAAAACACTCATCTATTTTGCCAATGTCGAGAAATTCCCGATCGTTAGCAATTTCACAAGCCGAAGGCATGGACATGAAACCTACTTCTACGCCGGCAGCCAGTACCGCATCCACCTCATCAGTAAATGAATTGGCTAGGCGGTCAAGTCAATCCGCCCCAGAACGCGTTCTGAGGCAGCAAGACGCCGGCCCACTGACTGGTTTGCGCAATTTTCATCGTAGCTCCACGCAAGCACGTTCGCTGGAACGTCTGAGCGAGGGGCAAGTGAACCTGTTAAATCGCGTACATGAGAAGAAGGGGGAAGTGCAAAAAGTCGCAGCGAGTTACGAAAAGCTTTGCAAGGGGGCAACGATTGATTCATCCCTTCCGGCGAGCGAGCATTTTTTATTTACTAAAAATAGCGACATCGAAAATCGCTTTTCCGCCGGCCAACCAGCGTTCGTACGCTCATTGAGGTACACATCCGATGAAGAGGCTCTTACGAAATCGAGCGATGGCGGCAAGACCCTTGCCAAGCGCGAAATTGATACATTGATGAATAATGTACCGGGCATTGACATCGTGGCAACACCATCGACGCTGATTGGCTCACGATTCAAATCAAGCATCATTTCCCGGATGGAAAAGCCATATCGTCCAAAGTGGAAGGGGCTTCCGTCAGTTGTATACTTGCCGCCTGCAGTGGATGAATCATCTGGGCAAAGTCCTTTGCTAGCCAAAGGCTTGCGACGACCAGGATTCGGGGACATTTATACATATCAAACGAGCAAGGCCTTCCATTTAAATGGCTACCTCGACCGTGCTCCAAGCCTCAGTCACGCCGAAAGATTCACCGTTATTGAGGAAAACTCAAAGCGGTTCATAAAACCGGATCCGCTGCGTCCGCGGGAAGGCTTTTCTCACTCGGCTCAGGACTTGGCAAATGATCTGTCTACCCGGCAAGCAGCAGAGCCTTCCCGGATCCTGACTCACAACGAGTTCTTCGCAAAATTAGAAATTTGGGATGCAAAGGCCGTTGAAATTGGTGATGCCAAAGACGTTGCGATTGCAACGCTCCTTGAATTCAACATTGAGATGGCATTGTTGGAACGTTCCCTTTCGAGTGACGGAGCGAATGGGGAAACGTTGACGGATCATCTGCGACGACAGCTTGCATGGCCTGCCGACCCGTCAGAGACACCCCTAGGTTTGGAAAGCGTCGAAAGCCGGCTATCGACGCTCGGTGATAGTGAAAAACAGGCCTACCTTGATGGCGTGTTAGACCAACTTCGGGAACGGGTTACTCTTTGCACATACCAATATAATGAGACTGGCAGTGCGCTCCTTACCCTTGCGTTTAGCGATTTTAGTAGGGAGGACATCTTGGCAGGGATCAAGCGATATCTTGGTGCGAGGCTGCCGAACTTGTCGAGTAGGTGGCAATTGGATTTTTCTTTCGAACTCGCCAGTGGGCCAGATTGAATTGGGGCCACGACGACGCCGGCGCATGTGAGGCGTTTGCGTAGGGGCTCTGCCCCTACACCCCCAGATCAGCGCCCCCTGCTTGTTTGGATTTTTTTCGGCCAATTTTGCGGCCAAGCTCGAACAGCGAGAGGATGGCTTGGCACGCATTTTTTTCTCGCTTCGCCAGCCCAGCGCGATCGCCTAGAACCTGCCCCCGAGCTGCGCGCGCGATCCAAAGGTGATCTGCCTCGGGGAATGCGTTTCCAAGTAGGGGTTCAGCCGACATACGTGTGAAAAAAGCTCACACGATCGTATTTCATCCATTGTATCAGCGAGTTAGCGCATTTTTTGCTGTTTTTTTCCACGAATCCCCGCCGACCCTGGACAATGGCCAGTGGCTGGAACGCCATACCCGCCTGGAGCGGGAACTGACGCAGACACGCCAGCGGGCCGACGCCCAGCAGCGCGAGCGCGACGCGCTGCGCCTGACAGCCGCCGAGCACCAAGGCCTGCAGGTGCGATGGACCATAGATGTCCAAGCGCTGGAAGGCGTGCGCGCCGAACTGGCTGCGGCGCGGACCGATCTGGTCGAAGAGCGCCAGCGCCGGGAACACGCCGAGGTGGAGACCTTGCGGGCCACGGTACGCCTGAGCACGTTGGAACAACTCCTGGCGCAGCTGCGGCCACCGCGCCCCGTTGACGAACACGAAAAGACCATCGCAGCCAGTACATCGCCAGGAGGCTGATGCTCAGCCTGTTGGGGAAGGTATGGGTCATCCTCCGCCTCAATGCCTTCGTCGTCACAGCTATGACTTCGGTGAGGTGAGGCGAAGCAGCGCGCTCTCCGCCAAACTGGCTTCTACAGTCACCTATATGTGGATGATTGCAAATGCCAAACACAATATCTAGTTCAATTGCACCATCGGCCGGCAGCGAGTGGATGAAGAGTGCCGACTCCGCTGAGAGTATTCATGAGGAGGTTGTATCAAACCACGTTCATCAAGCGGTTCCCGCAGAGCTCGCTGATTTACCAAGCCGGCAACCACCTCGGTCGAAAGCAGCGCTTCAGGAAGATAACTCTATGACCTCTGGACTGGTGACGTCGTCGCTTGATTCACCAATCCTGAAGAAAGCACCCAAGAAAAGAGTAATAAAAGAAAATATAGCCGTTTTGCACACCCCGGCGTTAGAGCGAGTCCAACAGAAAAAATTACTAGTTCAGAATTTAGCGCAGTTGCAGAGAGGGATGGCTGAAATAAATAATAGAGTCGAACTCAAAGAGCTCATTGATGGATCTTCAGTCAAGGAATTGCTAATAAAAAGAAATTCACAGATTACTGAAGAGTATGGGAAAGGAAAGCCTTTAATGATTCGATCTTTACGATTTTCAAACCCACAAGAGGTGGCTAGTAAATTTGGTGCGGAAGGAAAGACGCCAGCCAAAAGAGAAGTTGATACAATTTGCAATAAATCCACGCTGCATGACATTGTCATGACGCCTGCCTCCCTTGTAAAAAAGGAAGTGCGGATGAATTTGATATCTGAAGTCCCCCGAGCAAAGGATAAACAAAAATACAGAGGCCTCCCTTCAGTCGTATATGGCCAAAGCAACCGCCGTAGTGAATCAGACTATCTGGCGTCTCGAAATGGTTTTGGCGACGTGCATTCTTTCAAATCCAACAATGCATTTAATTCCAGATACGAAAAAATATGTGGGTCGCTTAGTCATGCCGAAAAGTTGGGATTGATTGAGAGGAATCTTACTCCCTTCATAAGGCATGATCCAGATAGGATTTCCAACGATTTTGTTCACTACATTGAAGAATTGGCTGAACACCAGGTGCTGTTGCAATCAAGAAAACCTGCTAGTACTTTGAGACATAATGAATATTGTACCAAGCTTGAACTGTGGGACGCCAAAGCTATAGCAGTCGGTGAATCTCGTCCCTTGGCGGTCGCTACCTTGATTGAATTTAATTTGGAGATGTTGTCGATAGCGCAAGAGATCGATGATGACGGGCACAGGAATAAAATGGTCGCGGATTTTATCGAGCGCCAACTATCATGGCTTGGCCCACAAGTCGCATTGGATAGAAAGTCAACGCTTGAAAGGGTTTCAGCATTTAGCGCACAAGAAAGGGAATTTGTAGCTAATGAAATTAGCCAATCGTTGCGTCTGGGTGTTTCACTTTGCACTTACGATAGAGATGAAGCAGGAAGTTATATTCGCGAGATGAGTTTATTGGATTTTAGAATTGAAGAAATAATGGAGGGTATAAATATTTTTCTTTCCTCCAAGCTTTTACACGTCACAGATGGAGTCTGAATCACTCACCTGTATATCGGGGTTCAGCCGACATACGTGTAAAAATAGCTCACATGAGCGCGTTTCACCCATTGCATCAGTGAGTTAGCGGATATTTTGAGGCAACAAAACTACACCGCCAACGCCAGTTCAGTCTCATACGGTTCCAGGATCGACTCCACTTCAATGAGGTAATCCCCGAAGCGCTTGACATGGCTGGTCACGTACGGGCTGAGGACGAGGGTCGGCAGGGATTCGTGTAAAAAAAACAGCAATCTGCTACTGATAAAGATTGCGCTCCCGCCGCTTTCACGCCGCTTTCAAGGGGGCGCAGCCGGTGCCGCCTGCTCTTCAACCAAAGGAAATGCTCATGTTGCGATTGAACGGGTTACGCGTGTTGCTACGGACGCTGGCAGCAACCAGCGCTTTGCTGACAACGGCATCGGCGTCGGCCGCTTGCGCCGACATGCTCGCGGTGTCTCTGCCGTCCACCACAATCAGCAGCGCTACCGACGTACCCGCCGGTGCCTTTACGGCGCCGGACGGCACCGTGCTCGACGCACTGCCGGCATTCTGTCGTGTCGTCGGTGTGTCGCGGCCGACCAGCGATTCGGACATCGGGTTCGAGGTGTGGATTCCGTCCGCGGGCTGGAATCAAAACTACCTGCAGGTCGGTACGGTCGTTTTCGCCGGCAACATTAAATACAGGTCGCTTGGTTTCGCCTTGCGCCGCGGCTATGCGACCGCAACCACCGATGGCGGCCACCGGGCCTCGATTGGCGATGCCAGCTTTGCGCTCGGCCACCCGCAGAAAATCGTCGACTGGGGCTATCAGGCGCTGGCCACGACGATCTCCAACGGCAAGGCGCTGGTTTCCGTCTATACGCATCGTGCGCCGCGCTATTCCTACTTTTTCGGCGCCTCCAATGGTGGCCGCGATGCGCTGATCGCGGCGCAGCGCTATCCGGGCGCC
The DNA here is from genome assembly GCF_002939865.1 of Xanthomonas dyei. GTDB lineage: Bacteria > Pseudomonadota > Gammaproteobacteria > Xanthomonadales > Xanthomonadaceae > Xanthomonas > Xanthomonas dyei. Next base: position 47,560 of record NZ_MDEE01000035.1, on the reverse strand, counting down.
TTCGATGGCATCATCGTCGATGCGCCGTCCAGCGCCTGGGTCCACACCGCGTTTTCCTGGCTGTGGTCGGAGGATGCCCAGTTCGGCAGTCCGGCGGCGACTATCGCGGCGGCCAAGCTGCCGGCCATCCAGGCCGCCGCGCTCGCCCAATGCGATGCGACGGACCACACGGCCGACGGCGTGGTCAACGACCCACGCCGGTGCCGCTTCGATCCCCGCGTGCTGTTGTGCAGCGGGGCCGAGTCCGACGCGTGCCTCACTGCGCCGCAGCTGCAGACGCTCGCTGCCATCCTTGCCGGCCCGGTCAACCCACGCACCGGCGAGCGCATCTACTACGGTTTCGAGCCGTTTGCGGTCGCCACGCCGGGGACATGGGACCAGTGGATCACCGGCAACGCCGCCGTTCCCGGCGGCGGCCATGCGGTGCTCGCCAACCAGTTCTTCGCCAACATGGTGTTCGATACCGCCAGCGCCGGGTTCGACCATACGCAGGTGAACTTCGATACCGATGTCGCCCGCGCTGAACGCAAGCCAGTTGCCGGCCAGCCGCTGGCCAGCGTCATCGATGCCACCTCCGCGGATCTGAGCGGATTTCGCGCGCGCAACGGCAAGATGATCCTGTATATCGGCTGGGAAGATCCGGTGGTTCCACCGCGAGGCGCGATCACCTATTACGAATCGGTCGTGGCCAGGCAATGGCTGGACAACCCGCAGATCCGCAGGGCCGAGGATGCGCTTGCCCAGACCCAGCAGTTCTTCCGCCTGTTCATGGTGCCCGGCATGGGCCACTTCACCGGCGGGCCCGGCACGTCGGCCTTTGGCGCGCTGTATGGGCCGCCCGCATTGGCCATGGATCCCCAGCACGACGTGTTGGCGGCGATGGAGGCGTGGGTCGAGCAAGGCATCGCACCGGAGCGCATCGTCGCAGCAAAATATACCAATGACGACCCGGCCAAGGGTGTGGTCCGCACCCGGCCGCTCTGCCACTATCCGCAATCGGCGTTATGGATCGGCCAGGGCAGCGCCGACGATGCGCAAAACTTCCTCTGTGTGGACAGTCCGCGCGGTGCCTACCTCGACGTTGCTGCGTCTGCGCGCGCACCGTTGCCAAGCGCGGCCCAAGGCCGATGAGTCGGGCGCTCGCACGCGTGAGCTTGCAAGCCGCTCGCCCGGTGGTAATGACCCACGAAGTAAATATCCCCCGGCTTTGCCGGGGGGATGAGGATGTAAGTCGGAACCCCACCCGTTGGCTGAGCTGGATGGCGCAAAGGTCGCCACTATGCAGGTGATGCGGTATCCGTAGTGGCTCCCGCTCCGACACCCTGCTACCCGAGTCGGCGGGAAAACAGTGCGGGTGGATCATAGACGGTCGGCGCGAGGCCGTGCGCCGATACACCAGGACGGAAGGTGCCATAGCGCCGCGCTCAATGCGCGTCCGGCGATGCGGCCCGTCTATTACCCACCCCCAATTTCGAGTAGCGCCTCAGCCCGTACGTGACCAGCCATGTAAAGCGTCGTCCCTGAAAAAATCCTTTTCAGTCACCAATTGTCAGCAGTGATCGGTCCACGGCGCCCCAGGATGAGGGTCGGCAGGGATTCATGTAAAAAACCTTTGCTGCCAGTGAGTTAGCTCACTTTTGGCTGTTTTTTACATGAATCCCTGCCGACCCTCAGGTTGCCCCTTGGCGGACCCCCTGGCGGGCGTCGACGATCGTCGGTTGGCACAGGATTTAAGTCGTCTGACCCCGCTTGCACGCGGCGCGGATGTATTGCGATGCCTGAGCGGGCCTGCTATCGCTAAGCGTCTATCGGGGTCCGTTCTATGTATCTTCCCCGTTTAGGGCGTGCCTGCAAGGCTCGTCATCGGATTGCGGGCCGGAACTCCTCGGCTCGGACATGACTAGTTTGCTCTGTCGAGATGCAAGCCACTTGCCAAATCGCAGGCACGACAGAAAGCGGCCACGGGCCGCCTTGCGTCTCAGCACCAGAACCGCTTACTTCATGCGGTAGGTAATACGGCCTTTGGTCAGGTCGTACGGAGTCATCTCAACCTTGACCCGATCGCCGGTCAGAATGCGGATGTAGTTCTTGCGCATACGGCCGGAGATGTGGGCGATGATTTCATGCCCGTTTTCCAGCTTGACCCGGAACGTGGTGTTGGGAAGCGTCTCGCTGACGCTGCCTTCGAATTCAATGGAGTCGTCTTTCGACATGTAATCCTGTGCAATCAAAGCTGGCCCGGAAGGGCCGTAAGGGACGGCATTTTACGCTCCATCTCCCCGTGGTGCAAATTTTATGTTAAGTGGGCTTCACCCAGCGCCGTGACGGGCCGCTCACCGTAGCGTTCGGACCAGCTACCGGCCGGTTCCACTAGGGCTACCTGGCGCTGCACGTTTTGCACAAACTCCGCGCGTGGCATGTGCTGCGCGCCCAGGCCGAGCAGGTGCGGGTTTTCCACCTGCGCATCGAGCAGCGGCCAGCCACGCGTATGCAGGTCGGCGGCCAGCGCGGCTAACGCCACTTTCGAGCCGCCGCTGGTTGCGCTGAACATACTTTCCCCGAAGAACATCTGGCCGATCGCCACGCCGTAGATGCCGCCCACCAGGCGCGCGCCGTCGAACACTTCCAGCGAGTGCGCGTGGCCGCGATGGTGCAAGTCGACATAGGCCTCCTGCATCTGCGCGGTGATCCAGGTGCCGTCCTGTCCGGGACGCGAGCTGGACGCGCACGCGGCAATGACCTGTGCAAATGCGGTATCGGCTCGCAGGGTCCAGTTGCAGTTGCGCAGCTGCCGTTTGAAGCGCGACGACAGGCGCACGCCATCGGTGCGGAATACCATGCGCGGGTCCGGGCTCCACCACAGAATCGGTTGCCCTTCCGAAAACCACGGAAAGATGCCGTGCGCATACGCGTTGAGCAGGCGTTGCGGGTGCAGGTCGCCGCCCAGGGCGAGCAGGCCGTCGGGCTCGCGCAAGGCGCGCTCGACCGGCGGAAACGGGCTGGCAGGGTCCGGTGACAGCAGGTGGGGCAGGGCGCGCGACATGGAGTGAGTCTAGCGGTGCTGCGTGCGGGCGGTGCGCATTGGGTCAGTCGCGAAACGGGCTGTGGTCTGCCAGTTCGACCGCGTGCCGCGCGACGGCCTCGCGTTCGTCGGCGCACCATTGCGCCAGCGGTTCGCGGAAGCCGGGATCGGCGATCCAGTGACGGCTGCGCACTACTGTCGGCAGAAAGCCGCGCGCAATCTTGTGCTCGCCTTGTGCGCCAGGCTCGAAGCGGCTCAGACCTTCGCGCAGGCAGTATTCGATGCCCTGGTAATAGCAGGTTTCGAAGTGCAGCCCGGGCAGGGCTTCGCCGCCCCAGTAACGGCCGTAGAGCGTGTCGTGGCCGCGCAGGCATAGCGCACCGGCAATCGCTTGCCCATCGAGGTCGGCCAGGAACATCACCAGCTGACGCGCCAGGTGTTGCGCCAGGTGGCGCAGGAATTCGGGAGTCAGTGCCGGCGAATTGCCGTACTCGTTGAAGGTCTTGAGATAGAACCCGTACATGGCGTCCAGGTCCGCCTCGCTGGCCTCATCGCCATGCACCACGCGCAGCTGCACGCCGGCGCGCTGCACCTTGGCGCGTTCCTGGCGGATGTTCTTGCGGCGTTTGTGGTCCATCGCCGCCAGAAACGTTTCGAAGTCGCTCCAGCCGCTGGCGTTGTGCCAGTGGTATTGCAGATCGTTGCGTTCCAGCCAGTCGGCATCGAATGCGGCATCTTCATCGGCCAGATGAAAATTCACATGCGCCGAAGACAAGCCGCTGCGCTCCACCAGCTCGCGCATCGCGGCCAACAAGTGCCCACGCCACTTGGGCGCGCCGAGCAGGCGCGGGCCGGTGACGGGCGAGTAGGGCACGCCGCACAGCCACTTCGGGAAATACTCCTGCCCGTAGCGTGCATACGCATGCGCCCAGGCATGGTCGAACACGAACTCGCCGTGCGAATTGTTTTTCAGGTAACCCGGCGCGGCGGCGACCAGCGTGTCGCCGGTCCACAAGGTCAGGTGCAGCGGATTCCAGCCCCAATCCGGACGCAGGCAGCCTTCGCGTTCCAGGCCTTGCAGAAATGCATCGCTGACGAAGGGATGGCGGCCGTCGTGCAGCGCATCCCAGGCACCGGCAGGAAGCTCGTCCAGCCGGCGACACCAGCGGGCCGTCACGCTCATGCGCGCGGCCCGTTGGTGCTGTCCGCGCGGCGCGGCCGGCGGTCAGCAGCCATCTCAGGCGCTCTTGTCGAGATAACGCTCGGCATCCAGCGCGGCCATGCAGCCGAAACCGGACGAGGTGATGGCCTGGCGGTAGTGCTGGTCGGCCACGTCGCCGGCGGCGAATACGCCGGCCACCGAGGTCTCGGTCGCTGCGCCGTTCAGGCCGGAGCGGATTTCCAGGTAGCCGTTGTTCATGGCCAGCTGGCCGTCGAACAGCTGCGTATTGGGGTGGTGGCCGATGGCGACGAAGAAGCCGTGCGCGTCGATATCGCGGGTGCTGCCGTCGAGGGTGGACTTGACCCGCACGCCGGTCACGCCGGCATCGTTGCCCAGCACTTCGTCGATGGCGTGGTGCCAGACGGTTTCGATCTTGCCGGCGGCGACCTTGGCGAACAGCTTGTCCTGCATGATCTTTTCCGCGCGCAGGGTGTCGCGGCGGTGCACCAGGTACACCTTGCGCGCGATGTTGGACAGGTACAGCGCTTCTTCGACCGCGGTGTTGCCGCCGCCGACCACCACCACGTCCTGGTCCTTGTAGAAGAACCCGTCGCAGGTGGCGCAGGCGGAAACGCCCCGGCCCTTGAAGGCCTCTTCGCTGGGGATGCCCAGGTACTTGGCGGTGGCGCCGGTGGCGATGATCAGCCCGTCGCAGGTGTACTCGGCGCTATCGCCGATCAGCCGGAACGGCCGCTGCGACAGATCGGCAGTGTGGATGTGGTCGAAGATGACCTCGGTCTCGAAGCGCTCGGCATGCGCCTGCATGCGGTTCATCAAGTCCGGGCCCATCAAGCCGTGGGGGTCGCCCGGCCAGTTGTCCACCTCGGTGGTGGTCATCAGCTGGCCGCCTTGCTGCAAGCCGGTGATCACCACCGGCTTGAGATTGGCGCGGGCGGCGTAGACTGCGGCGGTCCAGCCCGCCGGGCCGGAGCCCAGGATCAGCAGGCGGGAATGCTTGGCGGGACTGGCAGATGAGGCGCTCATGTATACTCGCGATCTAGGAGTGGTAGGGACGGCGCCGGTGAATTGCGCCCCCGTGGCGGCATAGAGTGGCGGTCCCCACCCGGTGAATCAAGGCGGCGCGATGGAACTGCTTGAACCGCAGATGGCATGGTCCGCCCTGATTGCATGTTCGACGCCGCCTTGTGCGGCGTTTTTCGTTGGCGGCCGGGCGCCCCGGCAGCCGGTGCTCATTCAACTGCTGAAACCGTGGCCTCAGTCGTTTATTATCAACCACTAACAGCATTTTTCTAAGGTCTGGCTACAGGTGGCAAAGCAGGTTCCCGAACGCAGCAAGCCCGCAGAGGGCAAATCGTCGTCGCGCAAGACGGCGGTGGCGGACAATCCGCGTCGGCAAAAGCTCTGGCGCGATCTGGCATTGATCGCGGTGGCGCCGTTGTTGCTGTACCTGCTGGCCAGCCTGTTTACCTATTCGGCAACCGATCCTGGCTGGTCGCGCACCGGCAATCTGGTCGCGCCGATCCACAACATGGGCGGCAGATTCGGCGCGATGGCGGCGGATGTGTTGCTGCAGCTGTTCGGTTACGTGGCCTTCCTGCTGCCGGTGATCCTGGGCGCGGTGGCCTGGATCGCACTGATCGGCGAGCGCGAGGAGCAGAGCCAGAGCGATCTGGGGCCGGCGTTGCGGCTGGTCGGCATGGTGGGCTTTCTGATTTCTTCGACCGGCTTTTTGCATCTGCGGCTGTTCCAGGGTGAGGTCGCCGAGGCCGGCGGCATTCTCGGCAAGCTGGTCAGCGGGTCGCTCAGCTCCGGCTTTGGTGCGCTGGGCGCCAATCTGTTCGTGGTAGTGCTGCTGCTGGTCTCGATCACATTGGCGACCGGGTTGTCGTGGTTTGCGGTGATGGAGCGCATCGGCAGGTGGGTGCTGGCGCTGGGCCCGTTGATGCAGCGCAAGACCCACCAGGCCACCGAGTGGCGGCAAACCCGCGTGATGCGCGAAGAACGCGAGGAAGTGCGCAAGGTCGATGCAGTCAAGCAGGCCAAGCGCGAGCCGGTCAAGATCGAACCTCCGCCGGCACCGGTGGTGGAAAAGAGCGAGCGCGCCAAGCGCGACACCCAGATTCCGATGTTCCAGGGCGTGAGCACCGATGGCTCGGATCTGCCGCCGCTGGCATTGCTGGACGATCCGAAGCCCCAGACCAAGGGCTATTCGGAAGAGACGCTGGAAACGCTGTCGCGGCAGATCGAATTCAAGCTCAAGGATTTCCGCATCGAGGCGCAGGTGGTCGGGGCCTATCCCGGTCCGGTGATCACCCGCTTCGAGATCGAGCCGGCGCCGGGCATCAAGGTCAGCCAGATCAGCTCGCTGGACAAGGACATCGCGCGCGGGCTGTCGGTCAAGTCGGTGCGTGTGGTGGACGTGATTCCGGGCAAGTCGGTGGTGGGTCTGGAGATCCCCAACGTCACCCGCGAGATGATCTTTCTGTCCGAGCTGCTGCGTTCCAAGGAATACGACAAGTCGGCCAGCCCACTTACGCTTGCGCTGGGCAAGGACATCGCCGGGCGCCCGACCGTGGCCGATCTGGCGCGCATGCCGCACTTGCTGGTGGCCGGTACCACCGGCTCGGGCAAGTCGGTGGCGGTCAACGCGATGGTGCTGAGCCTGTTGTTCAAGGCCTCGCACAAGGAACTGCGGATGCTGATGATCGACCCGAAGATGCTCGAATTGAGCGTCTATCAGGGCATCCCGCATCTGTTGGCGCCGGTGGTCACCGACATGAAGGAGGCCGCCAACGGCCTGCGCTGGTGCGTGGCGGAGATGGAACGCCGTTACAAGCTGATGAGTGCGGTGGGCGTGCGCAACCTGGCCGGCTTCAACAAGAAGATCAAGGACGCCATCGACGCCGGCCAGCCGATGATGGACCCGCTGTTCAAGCCGAATCCGGAGCTGGGCGAGGCGCCGCGGCCGCTGGAGACGCTGCCGTTCATCGTTATCTTCATCGACGAATTCGCCGACATGATGATGATCGTCGGCAAGAAGGTCGAAGAGCTCATCGCACGCCTGGCGCAGAAGGCGCGTGCGGCCGGCATTCACTTGATCCTGGCAACGCAGCGGCCGTCGGTGGACGTGATCACTGGTCTGATCAAGGCCAATATCCCGACCCGCGTCGCGTTCCAGGTCAGCTCCAAGATCGACTCGCGCACCATCCTGGACCAGTCCGGCGCCGAGGCGTTGTTGGGCAATGGCGACATGCTGTATCTGCCGCCTGGCACTGCGTTGCCGGACCGTGTGCACGGCGCTTTCGTCAGCGACGAAGAAGTGCATCGGGTGGTCGAGCATCTGAAGGCCAGCGGGCCGGTGTCGTACGTCGAAGGCGTGCTCGACGAAGTGCAGACCATGGGCGATGGCACCGTGGTGGGCGCAACCGGCTTGCCGGAGAGCAGTGGCGGCGGTGGGGATGAGTCCGACCCGCTGTACGACGAGGCACTGCGCATCGTCACCGAAACCCGGCGCGCATCGATTTCCGGTGTGCAGCGTCGCCTGAAGATCGGCTACAACCGTGCTGCGCGCTTGATCGAGGCGATGGAAGCGGCTGGCGTGGTCAGCCAGCCCGAGCACAACGGCGATCGCACGGTATTGGCGCCGCCGCCGCCCAAGTAGCGACGGTTGCTGTTGTCGCTGCGCGTTGCGGTGGAGCCAGTGGGGCGAAAGGGCCAGTGCCTGGGTGCGACTAGTCGCAGGGCGCTTTTGTCGCAAGACGCTTTTCGATCTCCCCGCATCGGCATACACACTCCAGTGCGAAACGACGCATGCCGCATCCACCTCGCGGAGTCGCCGCAACGAGCGCTGCCATCCCTACCGATGCAGCATTGTTGGAAGTCGATACCTGTCATTGCCGGGCACACCGGCTACCCTAGCGGACAAGTGCCGCTCCGGCCCGTCGTGATCGAGACCCATGCTGCGTCGTCCCTTGTTGCTGCTCGTGCTGTTGATCTCCGCTCCGCTGCTTGCCTACGCGCAACAGCGACCCGCGCCTGCTGCGGCGGCGCGTACCCAGGCCGATACCAATTACAGCTTTGCGCGTTATCGCGCCGACTATGAAGTGCGCGCCGATGCCAGCAGCGTGGAAACCGACGAGTACGAGATCCTGCTCAAGACCAAGTCGGCGATTGAGCAGTTCAGCCAGGTGCGGTTGAGCTATAGCGAAAAGATGGAGACGCTCGACGTGCTGGAGGCGTACACCGTCACCGCCGAAGGGCTGCGCCAGGACGTGGCCGCCGACAAGATCTACACCCAGGAAAGCTATTCCAGCGCCTCGGCGGCGATGTACGCCGACCGCAAGGTCAAGGTGGTGGTGTTCCCGAATCTGGCGCCGGGTGCGCGCATCGTCTATCGCGTGCGACGCGCACAGAACACGCCGTACTTCCCAGGTTATTTCAGTCTGTGGGAAACCTTCAGCGTGTTCGCGCAGTACGACGATGCGGTGGTCACCTTGGTTGCGCCCAAGTCGTTGCCGATGCATTTGTCCGCACGTGGTCTGCAGGGCAGCACCAAGCCGGTGGTGCGTGGCGATCAGGCGCGCTGGGAATGGCGCTACCAGCGCGCTACGCCGATGAAGAACCAGAACTGGAGCGCGGCGACCTGGGAATTCAGCCCCACGCTGATGGCCAGCACCTTCGACAGCTGGTCGCAGATGGGCCTGGCGTATCACGTCAAGGGTGGGCGCGCCGCCGCAGTCACACCGGCGATCCAGACATTGGCCGACCAGGTGACCAAGGGAATCGATGAGCCGCGGGCACAGGCGGCGGCGTTGTATGCCTGGGTCGCGCGCAATATCCGCTACGTGGCGGTGTACCTGGGCAATGGCGGTCTGGAGCCCAACAGTGCCGACAGCATCCTGGCCAATCACTATGGCGACTGCAAGGACCACACCGTGATCCTGGAAGCGCTGCTGGCGGCCAAGGGCATCGCCAGCACACCGGTGCTGATCGGCGCGGAGGGCGGGCCGACATTGCCGGCAATCCCGGTGCTGGGGCGCTTCAATCACGCCATCACCTACATCCCGGCATTCGATCTTTACGTCGATTCGACCAACCCGTACGCGCGCTTCGGCCAGCTGCCGGCCAGCGATCTTGGCGCGCCGGTGGTGCATACGCGCGACGGCAAGGTCACCCAGACGCCGCCGAACGATCGCAAGGTCAACCGCTACGTCGCCCGGACCGAGTACCGCTTCACGCCACAGGGCGGATTGCAGGGCCTGACGACCCTGGACAGCGGCCAGACCGGCGAGGTGGGGCTGCGCGCGATGTTCGTGCAACTCAATGCGCAGAACCGCAACCGCATCGAGGAATCGATCATTGCCCAGTCCGGTTTCGTCGGGACCGGCGATCTGCTGATTCAGGGCGATCCGTTGGATCTGGAGACGCCGTTCAACTATCGCTACAGCTTCCAGGCCAACGATGCTGTGGATTTTTCGGTGGTCGGCGGCATGACCTTGCCCGACATGCCCGGTGCCGAATCGACGCGCGGGATCTACACCACCACCTCGGCCGAAGACAATCTGACCCCGTTCTACTGCAACGACAGCGTGCGTGAGGAAACCTACGTAGTGACCTTCCCCGACACGGTGCCGATCATTGCCATCCCGCGTAGCAGCAGGTTTCGCAACACGGCTGGCGAATACGCAGTGGCCTGGTCGCGCCAGGGACAGACGGTCACTGCAGTCCATCGCCTGCAACGCGCGGCGGTGCACGGGCCGCAGGCCTTGTGCCAGCCACAGGATTACCGTGCGTTTCGCGAGCTGTATCAGCAGGTGCGACGCGGCTTTCGTGGGCAGATCGTTTACGGCGATCTGTCAAATGTGCAGACCGCGCACTGAGCCAGGCCGCCGCCGCTGCATGAACGCGTCCTTGCGATAACGCTCGCCCATTCATCTATGAAGCTTCAGAATTGGCGCACTCCTTTCTGGAAGACCGCGATGCATCGCCAGCTCCGTTATGCCGTCCTCGCCACCGCTCTGTTTGCCGGCACCGCGTTTGCCGGTGCGCGCCAGGAGCTGGACACGTTCACCCGTGGCCTCAAGGGCCTGGATGGGCAGTTCGATCAGCAGGTCACCGATGCCAACGGCCGGGTCAAGGAGCGTTCGAGCGGGCGGGTCGCATTGTCGCAACCGCGCCAGTTCCGCTGGGAATACGCCAAGCCGTACAAGCAATTGATCGTGGCCGACGGCAAGAAGGTGTGGGTGTTCGACCCCGACCTGGAGCAGGTGACCGTGCGCGCGCAGGGCAACGAAGAGCAGAACAGCCCGCTGGTGGCGTTGATCGACCCCGCACGTCTGGACAAGCAATACGACGTCAGCGAAGAGGCGGCGCCGCGCGATGGCCTGCAGTGGCTGTCGTTGACGCCCAAGGTCGACACCGAAGCCAGCTTCCAGATGGCCTCGCTCGGTTTCGGCAAGGACGGCCTGGCCAAGATGGAGGTGGTCGATGCGGTGGGGCAGCGCACTGCGATCAGCTTCAGCGGCTGGAAGCGCAACCCCGCGTTTGCGGCCGACACCTTCCGCTACACCCCGGCCAAAGGCGTGGATGTGGTGGGAGACGCGCAGTAAGCGTAACCGCGGCATGCCTGGTGGCGCCATTCATGGTGCCCTGCAGTACTGTCACGCTGCGGAAGCAGCGCCTTCCCTACGCGGGGCTGCAGTAGTGCTACGGGACCGGTTCATAAGGCGTCCATTGGCCGATCGTACGCATCGCCTCGGCCGATTGGTTGGTCTGGCGCTTGACGAAGAAATCGATCCCGCGTTCGCGGTGGTGTTTTCCCTTTTCGCGCAGGATGAGGATGGTCGGTTCCCAAATGCCTGGGTCGCCGATCAGTTCATCGAAGGCGCGATCGGTGTCGGCAGCTTGCGTTTCGCATCCGGCGGCTCGCAACAACTGGGACTGCGCACGCAACGCATCGAGGCGGGGCGCTGCCTCCGCCTGTAGCGCCCAGTCTACGATTAGCGAGGCGAACTTGTTGTCCTGCATGTAGATGCGGACCCTGTCCACGAAGTCCTTCAATTGGCGCTCTGCCACCATGTACAGCCGCTGGTCGTCGACGATGCCTTGCAGTTTGGAGATCCCGTAGTTGACCCATAACTGCCAGTTCCGCCGCACTTCGCGTTCGAATGTAGCGAAGCTAAAGAATTCGATGCCGCGATCGGTACGGACAGGATCGATTTCATTATTGAACATCCACAAGGTAGAGAATGTCGTGCTGCCGGCCGAGTGCAGTTCTCTGCTGTAGCCGAGGTCGAGCATGGACGTGGACAGCCGCGCGACGGGCGTGGGCGACGCATTGCCGCCGCTGGGGCGCGTCCACTGCTGGGCCACGATGCTGGCCGATGCGCGCGCCGCGATTTCGACCCTGGATTGCGCACTCGAATCCTTCAACACCATTGTCATGTAGCCTTCGATCGGCGTCTGCGAACGAGAGGTCTCCCGTTTTGCCTTGAGGCCGATCGAAACACCCAACGTCGCGCGCCGCGGTTGACCGTCCATGTTCCCCACACGCACACCCGCGGCGACGCCGATGCTGGATTCGGTTACCGAGGAGTTCCGCTCGGCATGTCCGATCAGGCCGGTGGTGATGCTCGGGTGGTGCGCCAGCAATTCCGCTAGAAAGTCGCGCTCGGCTAGCGGGACGCCATCGCTGCCGGATTGCTCGGCAAGCCGCAGCAGGTGCTCGAACATGGCGAGGAATTGAGCACGCTGCTCTAGTTCATGACCCTTGCCACGCCGTGGAACGCGGATCTGAATGCCGTGCTCGATGCCTGATTCCTTTTTGATGCGCCAGTCCGCCGATCCGGTGATACCCACCGGTGCGTTTTCGGTGCCGGGCAGCATGACGCCCGCACTGATGCCTGTCGTGGCCTGAAACTGCCGTGTCTTCTGCCGTCCGATCTGCAGCGACAGCCCGGTACGTCCCATGTAAATTTCCAACGTACGATCAGAACTGGTTTGACCACCCGCAGACAATTTCAGCCCTAGCCCGCTCGGGATGACCGCAAGCGCGGCGGACAGCGGCGTTGTATTGAGTCCTATCACACGTTGCTCGGTGATACGCAGCTTGTCGCGCCACTCCAGTCGTTCCATCAGGTTGCGCAGGCACTCAAACAGCGCACGTGGCGACCTGACGCGGGATGAGTCACCCTCATGCAGAAAGCGACTGGCGCTACCAACGGCCTGATGAAAATTGTGACGCGCGGCTACCGCCAGCGCCTCATGCAAGGGCGCCGTGCCGACAGGGATAACGAGCGGATGCGCAGGGTGGTCGAGCAGGCCGCGTTGGATCAAGCGCAGCGTTTCGGGTAGACGCATGCGGCCCGTGCGTAGCGCAGCCCAGGCGGAGGCGATCCCAGGATGGCAGGCCGCCAGTTGCAGATCGTGGGTCTCGCTCACGGAGGCAGCAGCCGATCGCTGGAGATGCAGGGCGCGCTGCTCGATCTTGCCCAGCACCTTGCTAGTGAAGATCAAGTCGGTTGCGTCCTGTTCGTGCGGGAGCCATTGCACGTATTCGGAAAGCGCCTGCATCGCCAGCTCATCTTGCGACGGTAGCTGCCCGTATGCCTGCTGTATCTCGCGGCGCGCTGCGAGCCAGCTGGTCAAGTGGCCTGCGGCCTCACGAAAGGCTTCGTTGGCGCGCCGCCTAGCAGTCGGCAGCGATTCGGAGGCGCCAACCTTCATTCCCAGCCCGAGTGCGTTGAAGGGATTGAGGGTGCGATCGCCTCGCATAGCGCTGCCAGCCCCGGCCCATTGCGCGAACATCTGCAGGCACGCATTGGCGCGTGCATAAGGCGAACCCGCACGGGTGGTTTCGAAGCCGTTTCGGAATGCGTGGAATGCACTGCGTTGGGCATCGGTCGCGTACTGCAAGCCCTGCTGCGGCGAGGCGCCATGCACGGCATGCCGCGCTCCCATCTGCGCATCGCCCAACCAGGCCTGTTCGGCTTGTTCTGTTTCCGGCGTCAGTGAAAGCCGGTGGCTGGCGCGCAGATGCACTTGCGCCGCCTCTAGCCATTCTTTGGATGGGGGCGTCGGCTCTTCGTGCAGCATCTGCGACAGGACCTGCATGCCGCGCGGCACGCTGACCAACAAGCCCAGGCAGGCGGCGACGGCATCCATGGACGGAACCGTCTCGGCAGCGATGGAGACCTCTGGCGGCGGAATCAGCTCGCGCAACTGCAGCGCGCTCAGGCGTTGCAGTACGGCTGCCGCTGCCGTGGCATCGCCCGCGCTGGCGATAGATAAGGCCTGCAGGGCGATGCTCAATGTGTCGAAAGGCTGCATGGCGTCGACTCCGAACGCCGCGCTGCGGACATGCAGAGTGTCTGCCCAGGCGTGTATGACGTGCCGACTCATGTGGTTGATCGTCTCGACGCGGAAGCCGGGTAGGGCATCGAGCAGGTTCGCCAGGGCTGCGGTGGCGGCATCGGGGTGAGCGGACTGAGTTTCATCGTTTGGCGACTGCATGTGCGGCGGTTGTGCGGATGCGTTTTCCACCGCGCGCTGCATTTCGTCGTGCGCGGCTTCCAGCGCGCTGACCGTCTGTTCCTGTTGCCACAGCTCGGTTGTATTGACCTGCGACGAATGCAGTGCCTGTTTCAGTTTTGCGTCGATCTGGGCGATGCGCTCCTGCAGGCGCCGCGCATGCCGCTGGCAACGCTCTGCATGCGCGCGTTGCAGGGACAGCATATTTTCGTCGCGCTTGAGCTGCATGCGCTGTGCCTCGATTTCCTGTTTGCGCTCGGCGAGAAGATGAGACGCAAGCGAGCGACGCGGCGGCGCAACTGCAGAGCTGCTTGCGTGATCTGCCTGTGCCGAGCCGTGGCCGAAGAAGACCGCCTTGGACGGTGCATCGCCGCGCGCGCGCGCTGCTTGCAGCTCGTTCTCAATGCGAGCGCCGGCGAGCTCCAGCGGCGAGGCTTTGGCCTCTTGGCGTCCGCTGGCGGGCGATGGCTCGGGGTCGGCTGCGACAGCGAGCGACTGGGGATCGCCTGGTGGCACGTCAAGCGCGGCGCGCGCAGCGGCGATCTTCGACTCGAGCTCGCGCATAGCTGCCACTACCCCGTCGGCTTGCCCGTTGCATCTATGCAGCTGTTTTAGCAACTCGGCGCCTTCGCGCGTCAGCGCGCTGATGCTGTCGCTGAGATTGCAGGCGCGCCGGGCTCCCAGCGCCAGCTTCTCTCGCGCGGCCTGTAGCGTACGTGCATGCGCATAATTTAATTCGTCGTAGCGACGCTGGGAAATGCGAGCGGCCAGGCCTCGATTTGACTGATTCAGGCGGGATATCAGTGCGGCGTTGAGATCACGTGTGGCATTCGGTAACGGTGAGGAAGGCATCGGATGATTGGCGCTGCGTTCCGGCCGAACGGTTGGCCCGTCCCGTTCGAGTTGCACCGAGGAATAGCGCAGCAAGGTTGCGTGCGGTTCCGGGGCGCCGCTAGTTATGCCCAATAGCTCTGCGGCTTTCCGGAAGGGACGCAGGAGTTTGTGTTTGCGTCTGGGAGCGGCTTTCAATCTGGGTTCGACGATACTTGCTTGCGTCGCCTGCTCCAGCAGCGCCGCAGACCAAACCAACGGGTCGTCCTGGGCCTGGATCAATTCGGCTTCGAAGGCGCATGGATCGGGGGTCGCCAACTTGTTGTGCGTCTGCCGCTTTGCCGAGGGCTTGGATGGATGAGCGATGGTCTCGGCCATTCCTGGAAGACAGGCAGCGATGGCAGAGGGTCGGAGCGAAATGCGGGGCATGTTGGAAATCCGTGCGCTGAACGTTTTGATTGCGCGAGCGCCGCTCGCGGCAGATGCAGGGTGCAGGCTAGCTATGGCTGCGCGCGCTTGCTCGTTATTAAGTAACACTATGATGCTGCTTGTTCGATGCCTTGCGGGCGCGCGAAGTAGTCGCTTGGAAAGAGAACGTCGGCGTGTGTGCAGGCGATCGTCGAACACTGCGTTGTGGAGCGGGCAGCCGACGTAGGCGGTAGAATGCAAAGGTGAGCAAACGCAAACGTCCCGACTTGGGTACTCCCGATCTCCTGCATGCTGATCGCAGCGCGATGGGGCCGCTGGCGGAGCGGATGCGGCCGCACACTTTGGACGAGATGGTGGGGCAGAAGCGTTTGCTGGCTCCTGCTAGCGCATTGCGGCGGGCAGTCGAATCCGGCCGCGTGCATTCGATGATCCTGTGGGGCCCCCCGGGCTGCGGCAAGACCACGCTTGCCTTGCTGCTGGCGCATTACGCCGATGCCGAATTCAAGGCCATTTCTGCAGTGTTGTCCGGGCTGCCCGAGGTGCGTCAGGTATTGGCCGAGGCCGCGCAACGGTTTGCCAGCGGCCGACGCACAGTGTTGTTCGTCGATGAGGTGCATCGCTTCAACAAGGCGCAGCAGGATGCATTTTTGCCGCACATCGAGCGCGGCACCATCCTGTTCGTCGGCGCGACTACGGAAAATCCGTCTTTCGAATTGAACTCCGCATTGCTGTCGCGTTGCCGCGTGCACGTGCTCGAATCGGTGTCGCCGCAGGACATTGTCGAAGCGCTGCAACGCGCATTGCACGATTCCGAGCGCGGGCTGGGACAGGAGACGATCCAGGTCAGCGACGCGTCGTTGTTGGAAATCGCCAGCGCGGCCGATGGCGATGTGCGGCGTGCGTTGACCCTGCTGGAAATCGCCGCCGAGCTGGCAGGCGGCGAGGGCGGGGAGATCACGCCGCAGACGCTGCTGCAGGTGCTGGCCGACCGCACCCGCCGTTTCGACAAGAACGGCGAACAGTTCTACGACCAGATCTCGGCACTGCATAAATCGGTGCGCAGCTCCAATCCGGATGCGGCGCTGTACTGGCTCACCCGCATGCTCGACGGCGGTTGCGACCCGTCTTACCTGGCGCGGCGCCTGACCCGCATGGCGATCGAGGATATCGGTTTGGCCGACCCGCGCGCGCAGAGCATGGCGCTTGAAGCCTGGGATATTTACGAGCGCCTAGGCAGCCCGGAAGGCGAGCTGGCGTTTGCACAGTTGGTGCTGTACCTGGCCAGCACCGCCAAATCCAACGCAGGCTACGCGGCCTTCAATCAAGCCAGGGCCGAGGTGCGCGCCACCGGCACCCAAGAGGTGCCGCTGCACCTACGTAATGCGCCGACCAAGCTGATGAAGACGCTCGGTTACGGTCAGGACTATCAATACGACCACGATGCCGAGGGCGGCATCGCGCTCGACCAGACCGGCTTTCCGGACGCGATGGGCGAGCAGGTGTATTACAGGCCGGTGCCACGTGGACTGGAAATCAAGCTCAAGGAAAAGCTCGACCGGCTGCGCGAGGCGCGTGCGCAGGCACGGGCTGACAAGGCAGGAAAGCCCACGGCATAATCGGCGATACGGGAGATGGCATTCCTCCTTGAACCGCACGCAGTCTGCGCGCTGATGATGCCTGTCCACCCCCGCCGGGGCGGCAGGCCTGTGCCCCGGCATCGCTTCTCGACTCAGGATTGATGATGCCGAACACGCATACGTTTTTTTCGAAGACCCCACTGGGCGGTTGTGGAGTACGTCCATGAACGCACCGGTGTGGTGGCAGCAATTAGTGTTGGCGATGACCGGCGGCGCATTGGGCTCCGGGCTGCGTTTTACGATCGGTGCAGCGCTGCTGCAGCGCTTTGGCGCCGGCTTCCCGTGGGGAACGTTGACGGTGAATCTGCTTGGCTCGTTCGTCGCCGGCGTGCTGCTGGTCTGGCTGGACGCACGCGGTCCGTCGAGCTGGCCACTGCGGGCGCTGCTGATCGTCGGCGTGATGGGCGGGCTGACCACCTTTTCCTCGCTGATGATGGAGTGTCTGGTGTTTGCGCGCACCGATCGCTCCACGATGATCGGCGTGTATCTGGCAGTGACGCTGGTGGCCGGGCTGGCGCTGATGTTTGCCGGTGCGCGTGCAGGCCAGTGGCTGGTGGCACGCTAGACCGCCACGTTGGCTGCAAGATTTTTATAGCGATTGAATAGTGCGGGCGTCGGTTTCTGCCCGCTGCGCTGCGCATTGCGCGCGGCGATCCTGTCCGGATGTGCGTCCTGGATCGTGCGGTAGTTCCCGCGATCGCGCCAAGAGCGTCCGCTCAACGTTCGCACGGGTGCGTATAAGCGGTGCGTTCACCGGGTGCATCGACTGGCGAATACGAATTCGCATGCGATCCAGATCCGGCCGACGGCGGTTTTCAGCCGCCCAGAAAGAAGGCGTGCTCGCGCACGCCTTCGGTCGGCTCTTCATCGCGTTCGCGAGATCGGCGCGGTGGCCGATCCCGGACGAAAACGACTTACAGCGCTTCGATGATGCCCGCCGCACCCATGCCGGTGCCGATGCACATGGTGACCATGCCGTACTTTTGCTGACGACGACGCAGGCCGTGCACCAGCGTGGCCGCTCGGATCGCGCCGGTCGCACCGAGCGGATGACCGAGTGCGATCGCGCCACCTAGCGGATTGACCTTGGACGGGTCCAGCCCGCTGTCGCGGATCACCGCCAACGCCTGTGCGGCGAAGGCTTCGTTGAGTTCGATCCAGTCGATCTGGTCCTTGGTCAGGCCGGCCTGCTTGAGTGCCTTGGGAATTGCCGCGATCGGGCCGATGCCCATCACTTCCGGGCGCACGCCTGCCACCGAGAAGCTGACAAACCGCGCAAGCGGAGTCAGCCCGTAATCCTTGATCGCCTGCTCGGAGGCCAGCAGCACCGCGCCGGCGCCGTCGCTCATCTGCGAGGAGTTGCCCGCGGTGACGCTGCCGCCGAACTGCCCGTTACGGAACACCGGACGCAGCTTGGCCAGGCCTTCCAGCGAACTGTCCGGACGCGGGCCTTCATCGGTGTCGACCAGACGCTTACGCAGCGCGATGACGTTGCCGGTCAGGTCGGGCTGGTGCGAGAGGATTTCGTAAGGGGTGATTTCATCGCGGAACTCGCCTGCGGCAATGGCCGCAATCGCCTTCTGATGCGAGGCCAGCGCGAACGCGTCCTGATCTTCGCGCGAGACCTTCCATTCTTCGGCGACCTTTTCGGCGGTGATGCCCATGCCATAGGCAATGGCCACGTGGTCGTCGGCGAAGACGTTCGGCGACATCGCCACCTTGTTGCCCATCATCGGCACCATCGACATCGACTCGGTACCGCCGGCCAGCATCAGGTCGGCATTGCCCAGGCGGATCTGGTCGGCCGCCATCGCCACGGCCTGGATGCCGGACGAACAGAAGCGATTGATGGTCTGGCCAGCCACGGTATCGGGCAGGCCGGCCAGGAGCACGCCGATGCGCGCCACGTTCATGCCTTGCTCGCCCTCGGGCATCGCGCAGCCGATGATGGCGTCGTCGATCCGCGACAGATCGATACCCGGCGCCTGCGCTACCACCGCACGCAGCACGTGCGCCAGCATGTCGTCGGGACGGGTGTTGCGGAACACGCCCTTCGGCGCCTTGCCGACCGGCGTACGGGTGGCGGCAACGATGTAGGCTTCTTGAATCTGCTTGCTCATTGAATAAGGTCTCGAATGGCGGGAAGTTAGCGGTTCGGGACCGGGGACCGGGGACCGGGGACCCGGAAAAGTCAAAAGCGCGCGCTGGCTGCTCCTGCTTTCCCGAGTCCCTGGTCCCGGGTCCCCGGTCCCGGCTTCAATCAGTTCCTCAACGGCTTGCCCGTCTTGAGCATGTGGCCGATGCGCGCCTGGGTTTTTTCCTGCTGGGCCAGTTCGACGAAGTGCTTGCGCTCCAGCCTGAGCAGCCATTCTTCGTCCACCAGCGCGCCGCGATCGACTTCGCCGCCGCACATCACCGTGGCGATACGGGTGGCGATTTCATAGTCGTATTCGCTGATGAAGCGGCCTTCCAGCATGTTGACCAACAGCATCTTGAAGGTGGCGATACCGACGTCGCCGGCGACCTGGATGCGACGTGCCGGCAGCGGGGCGCGGTAGCCGCCCTCCGCCAGTGCACGCGCTTCGGCCTTGGCGATGTGCAGCGCCTCGAAGCTGTTGAACACGATCTTGTCGGTGGCGCGCAACAGGCCCAGTTCCTGGGCGTTGACCGCCGAATTGGAAACCTTGGCCATCGCGATGGTTTCGAAGGTCTTCTTCAGTTCGGCGAACACGTCGCCGCCCGGACCTGCAGCGATCGAGGCACGCACCGCGATCTCCTTCAACCCGCCGCCGGCCGGCAGCAGGCCGACGCCGGCTTCGACCAGGCCGATATAGCTTTCCAGCGACGCGACGGTCTTGGCGCTGTGCATCTGGAACTCGCAACCGCCGCCCAGTGCCAGGCCGCGCACGGCCGAAATCACCGGTACCTGCGCATACTTGATGCGCTGGCTGGTGGCCTGGAAGTTGGCGACCAGCGCTTCGAACGCGTCCACCTTGCCGGCCTGCAACAGGCCCAGCGCGCCAGCCAGATCGGCACCGGCGGAGAAGGGCTCCTTCTGCTGCCAGATCACCAGACCGGCGAAGTCCTTCTCGGCGCGGCCGACGACTTCCTGCAAGCCGTTGAGCACGTGGTCGGACACGGTGTTCATCTTGGTCTTGAAGCTGACCACCGCGATGTCGTCGCCGTCATGCCACATGCGCACGCCGTCGTTTTCGAATACGGTCTCGCCCGGCGAGAACTGCTCGCCCAGCAGCGGATCGGGGAAACGCTGGCGCTTGTAGACCGGCAGTGCCGAACGCGGCAGCTTGGCGTCGTGTGCCGGGCTGTACGAGCCTTCAGCACCATGCACGCCGTCGCGGCCATCGAACACCCAATTCGGCAACGGCGCGCTGCTCATGCTCGTGCCGTTGGAGATGTCTTCGGCAATCCACTGCGCCACCTGCTTCCAGCCGGCGGCCTGCCAGGTTTCGAACGGCCCCAGCGACCAGCCGTAGCCCCAGCGGATCGCCAGATCCACATCGCGCGCGGTCTCGGCGATGTCGGCCAGGTGATAAGCGCTGTAGTGGAACAGGTCGCGGAACGTGGCCCACAGGAATTGCGCCTGCGGGTGCTGGCTTTCGCGCAACTTGGCGAACTTCTCGGCCGGGTTCTTGATCTTGAGAATCTCGACTACGTCCGGTGCGGCAGTGCGATCAGCGGTTCTGTAATCCTGTTTCTGCAGGTCCAGCACCACGATGTCCTTGCCGACCTTGCGGAAGATGCCGGCGCCGACCTTCTGGCCGAGCGCGCCCTTGCCGATCAGCGCGTCCAGCCACTTCGGCGACTTGAAATACTGGTGCCACGGGTCGTCCGGCAGCGTGTCGCCCATGGTCTTGATCACGTGCGCCATGGTGTCCAGGCCGACCACATCGGAGGTGCGGTAGGTTGCCGACTTCGGGCGGCCGACCAGCGGGCCGGTCAGGCCGTCCACTTCATCGAAGCCCAGGCCGAATTCCTGGGTGTGATGGATGGTAGCCAGGATCGAGAACACGCCGATGCGGTTGCCGATGAAGTTGGGGGTGTCCTTGGCGTACACCACACCCTTGCCGAGCGTGGTGACCAGGAACGCTTCCAGGCCTTCCAGCACGGCCTTGTCGGTGCCCTTGGCCGGAATCAGCTCCGCCAGGTGCATATAGCGCGGCGGGTTGAAGAAATGCACGCCGCAGAAACGGTGGCGCAATTGCTCCGGCAGCACGTCGGAGAGCTTGTTGATGCCCAGGCCCGACGTATTGGAGGCAAGTACGGCGTGATCGGCCACGAACGGGGCGATCTTCTTGTACAGGTCCTGCTTCCAGTCCATCCGCTCGGCGATCGCTTCGATGATCAGGTCGCAATCGCGCAACTGTTCCAGGCCGCTCTCGTAGTTGGCCGGCGTGATCGCCTCGGCCAGCGCCTTGCTGGCGAGCGGGGCAGGGCTGAGCTTGCCGAGATTGGCGATGGCCTTGAGCACGACACCGTCGGCCGGACCTTCCTTGGCAGGCAGGTCGAACAGGACGGTGTCGACGCCGGCATTGGTGAGGTGCGCGGCGATCTGCGCGCCCATGACGCCGGCACCGAGCACGGCGGCGCGACGAACTAGCAACGGATTGGACATAGCAATTAGCCTCTTGTGGAGCGTTTACGGTGTGGAATGAGCGCGGAAACCAGGTTCCGCGAAACGAATGAGTTCGCGCGCGGCACGCGCACGGTGGTCGGCCTCGCTGACGCCGGCCGGGCGCTTGATTAGCCCGAAGTCGGCCATGGCGTAGGTGAGCGCACCGGCCAGGAAGTCCAACCGCCAATAGAGCTCCTCCTTGCTCAGGCCCGGTACGCAGCCGGCGATGGCCTTGCCGAATTCGCGCAGGACATGGCCGTAGTGGTCGGACAGGAATTTGCGCAGGTTGTCGTTCTTTTCCGCGTAGGCGCGTGCGATCACCCGCACGAAGGCGCCGCCGTTCTGGCGGTCCTGCGCCATCGCCAGCGCCGGCTCGACGAAAGCGGCCAGCACCGCGGTGAGTTCGCCGGGCTGCGATTTCTTCGCCGCCTCCAGCTGTTGCAGGCGCGCAGCGGTCATTTCGTCCATGCGACGGCGGAACACCTCGTTGACCAGGTTTTCCTTGGAGCCGAAGTGGTAGTTGACTGCGGCGATGTTGACGTCGGCCTGGGTGGTCAGCTGCCGCAGCGAGGTGCCGGCAAACCCGTGCTGGGCGAACAGCTCCTCGGCGGCACCGAGGATGCGGTCCTTGGTGGAGAAGTGGGCGGGCTTGGGCATGCGCTGGGGTCGGACTCAATCAAACGATTGTTTGAGTCTACGGGTTTGGTTGCGAGCCGGTCATGCGGCAATGCAGCACGATTCAGGGGGTGGTGTGCAAACACGGTGGCGAAGAGATAGAATTGGCTATCGCAAAGAAGCCTAAGCCCGCGTTTTGACGCGGGTTTTTTTCATGATAACCTCGGGTCTTCAGTGGCCCGCCCAACGGAGAATTCCCAATGGCGCTGGAGCGCACCCTGTCCATCATCAAGCCCGACGCCGTCGCCAAGAACGTCATCGGTGAAATCTACAGCCGCTTCGAGAAGGCTGGCCTGAAGGTCGTGGCCGCCAAGTACAAGCAGCTGTCGCGCCGCGAAGCCGAAGGCTTCTACGCCGTGCACCGTGAGCGTCCGTTCTTCAACGCGCTGGTCGAGTTCATGATCTCCGGCCCGGTGATGATCCAGGCGCTGGAAGGCGAAAACGCCGTTGCCGCACACCGCGACCTGCTGGGCGCGACCAATCCCAAGGACGCTGCGCCGGGTACCATCCGCGCCGACTTCGCCGATTCGATCGATGCCAATGCCGCCCACGGCTCGGACTCGGTCGAGAACGCTGCCAACGAAGTCGCGTATTTCTTTGCCGCCACCGAAGTGGTCTCGCGCTGAGGCCGAGAGAGTCGAATCGTGAATGAGGTCGTGATCCCCTCCGTGTTACAGGACGTTTCTGTCCGTACCACGGAACTGCGCAAGCAGAACCTGCTCGACCTCGATCGCGAGGGACTGGAGCGCTTCTTCGCCGACACGCTCGGCGAAGCGCGTTACCGTGCCCATCAGGTGATGAAGTGGATTCACCATCGCTACGTCACCGATTTCGACCAGATGACCGACCTCGGCAAGGCATTGCGTGCGAAGTTGCACCAGCATGCCGAGGTACTGGTTCCAAATGTCGTCTTCGACAAGCCGTCCACCGATGGGACTCATAAATGGCTATTGGCCATGGGCACCGACGGCAAGAACGCCATCGAAACGGTCTACATCCCCGACAAGGGCCGCGGCACGCTGTGCGTGTCCTCCCAGGTCGGCTGCGGGTTGAACTGCACGTTTTGTTCGACCGCCACCCAGGGCTTCAATCGCAACCTCACCACCGCCGAGATCGTCGGGCAGGTCTGGGTGGCGGCGCGCCATCTGGGTAACGTTCCGCACCAGCAGCGCCGCCTCACCAACGTGGTGATGATGGGGATGGGCGAGCCGTTGATGAATTTCGACAACGTCGTGCGCGCGATGAGCGTGATGCGCGACGATCTGGGCTACGGCCTGGCCAGCAAGCGGGTGACGCTGTCGACCTCCGGCCTGGTGCCGATGATCGACCGGCTATCCACCGAAAGCGATGTCTCGCTGGCGGTCTCGTTGCACGCCGCCAACGACACGCTGCGCGAGAGCCTGGTGCCGTTGAACAAGAAGTACCCGATCGCCGAGTTGATGGAGTCCTGCGCGCGCTATCTGCGTGGCAACAAGAAGCGCGACTCGGTGACCTTCGAATACACCTTGATGAAGGGCATCAACGACCAGCCGGAGCACGCGCGCCAGTTGGCCAGGCTGATGCGGCAGTTCGACAATGCGGTGCAGTCCAAGGACGCCGGCAAGGTCAACCTGATTCCGTTCAACCCGTTCCCCGGTACGCGCTACGAGCGCTCGGGGGAAACGGAGATCCGCGCATTCCAGAAGATTCTGCTCGACGCGCAGGTGCTGACGATGGTTCGCCGTACGCGTGGCGACGACATCGATGCGGCGTGCGGGCAGCTCAAGGGGCAGGTCATGGACCGCACCCGTCGCCAGGCGGAATTCCGCCGCACATTGGAAGGGCAGGCCGATCGAGATGCGGCAGCGTGAACTTGCGTTAATGGCGGCCGTGGCGATCGCGTTGTGCGCGGTCGGCTGCGGTGGTCGCAATGCCAAGGGCGGTTCGGCCAAGCGCGTGGAAGAAGTCGCTCCGGTCTATTCGTTCCGCGACAACAAGGCCACCAAGGATCGCCTGGCGGTGCAGGAAAAGCTTGGCTTGGCCAGTAACCGCATGCAGACCGGCGACTATGCCGGCGCCGAAGAGCAGATCCGCGCCGCGCTGAAGAAAGATCCGCAATCGGTGGACGCCATCGGTATGTTGGCTCTGATCCAGGGTGGTCGCGGCGATGTCGCAGGCTCGGGCGCGTCCTATCGCCGTGCCGCCGAGCTGGCGCCGCAGCGCGGAGATGTGTTGAACAATTATGGCGCGTGGGTATGCGCCAATGGGTCGCCCGCCGAATCGCTGATCTGGTTCGATCGCGCACTGGCAGACCGCACCTACGCATCGCCAGCGTCTGCACTTGGCAATGCAGGTGGTTGCGCACTCAAGGCGGGGCAGCCCGAGCGAGCGGCGAGCGATTTACGCAAAGCGCTCGAGATGGATCCGAGTAATCCCTATGCCTTGGAGTCGATGGCGCGGCTGGAAGCCGGGCGTCGCAATTATTTCGAAGCACGCGCTTTTATCGAACGACGGCTTGCGGCTGCACCGGCAACGGCTTCCGTGTTACAACTCGCCATTCAGATTGAGCAAGGGCTAGGCGACAAGGTAGCTGCCAGCCGTTACCAACAGCGGTTGGTCAAGGAATTTCCTGACGCAGCGACCGCTAACCCCGGGGCTAATGCATTGTGATCAGTGATTCCAATCCGAACCCTTTCGAGCAGGAAAAGGGCTGCGGGCCGCAGTTACGCGACGCACGCGAAGCGGCAGGCCTGAGCATCGACGATGTCGCCGGCAAGCTGCGTATGCCGGTGCACGTGGTGCGATCGCTGGAGCAGGAAGACTGGCAGCGCCTGGGCGCTCCGGTTTTTGTGCGCGGTCAGTTGCGCAGTTATGCGCGGCTGCTGCATATCGATCTGGAGCCGTCGCTGCAGCAGGCCAGCATCGCGCCGATCGAACCGGTGAAGCTGGTCAGCCACAACCACACCCCGCGTGCACGCCGCATTCTCGAAAGCACTGCACGTAAGGCGATGTATGTCGTGATCACCGGCGTGTTTGCAGTGCCTGTCTGGTATGCGACACGTTCGCATCTGGACGGCAAGGGGCCGAGCACGGTGTCGCTGGACAGCATGCCGGTCGCGGCGAAGACCGGCGCGCCGACCAACCCTGCAGCGCAGCCGGCCGTAGCGCCGCGCGAGCAGCCGGCACCGTACATTGCGTCGATGACGCCGGTGCCGCGTGCAACGCCGGAAGCCGAGGCAGCACCGGCAGTGGCGGGCGCCGGCAAAAGCCTTTCGCTGAGTTTCAGTGGCGACAGCTGGGTGCAGATCCTGGCACCGGATGGCAGTGCGGTGGAAAAAGCGCTGATCCGCGCCGGCGAGCGCCGCAACTATTCGCCAGGGCAGGTGGGCCGCATCGTACTGGGCAATGCGTCGGCGGTAGAGGTTCAGCAAGGCGGCAGTATCGTCGATGTGAAACCGTTCCAGCGCGCTAACGTGGCACGTTTTGCGGTATCCTCCGACGGCTCCGTGGTACCTGCTTCCGAGTGAAGCGGACTGCGGTTTTTCATTTTTCCCTTTTGATGTTCCGCGCCTCCGGGACGACGGAGCGAGAGTACGCATGGCGATCGACGATCTGCTGGACGAACACGAACAAGGCGAACGCGTTCGTTCCTGGTTGAGAAAGAATGGCGCGGGACTGGTGGGGGGCGTCCTGCTCGGACTGGCCCTGATTCTGGGCTGGCAGTGGTGGCAGAAGCACACCAACACCGAATTGGTTGAAGCCAACGCGCGTTACGAAGCGGTGGTGAAGTCGATCCAGGGCAAGGACCTGGACAAGGCGGCCAAGGACATCGTGGCGCTCGACGACGGCAAGGGCGGTATCTACGCCGAGTTGGCCGCACTACGTCTTGCCAAGGCACAGGTCGATGCCGGCAAGAATGCCGAAGCGATCAAGACGCTACGCGACGTGCCTGCACAAGGCGAGCTCAAGCACATCGTGCAGCAGCGTCTGGCGCGCGTGCTGACCGAAAGCGGCAAGCCCGACGAGGCGATCAAGCTTCTGGCCGATGCGCAGGATCACACCAGCCTGGAGATCCGCGCCGATGCGCTGGTCGTGCAGGGCAAGACCGACGAAGCGCGTGCGTTGTACGCCAAGGCATTGACCACGGTGGATGTGGCCTCGCCGCAGCGCCGGTTGCTGGAAACCAAGCTGATGGATGTGGGCGGCAAAGCGCCCGATCCGGTGGAGCAGATTTGATGAAGCAGGACACCATGTACAAGCGCATTGCGTTGATCGCCCTGATGGGCATGTCGTTAGCTGGTTGCAGCACCGTCAAGGGCTGGTTTGCCGGTAAGGATGCTGCTGCCAAGAAGGCGCAGGAACCTGCCGAGCTGGTCAAGTTCGAGCCGTCGGTCAAGGTCGACAAGATCTGGTCCACCGGCATCGGCAAGGGTGAAGGCCATATCGGCGTGCGTCAGCGCCCGGCCGTGGCCGATGGCAAGGTGTATGCCGCAGCGATCACCGGCGGCGTGCAGGCGCTGGACCTGCAGACCGGCAAGCGCGTGTGGGAGTACAAGCCCAAGAAAGAAGAACGTAACGATCGCAAGTTCAAGCAGCGCCTGTCCGGTGGCCCAGGTGTTGGCGAAGGCCTGGTGGTGATCGGGACGCTGTCTGGCGACGTGATTGCGTTGAACCAGGCCGACGGTACCGAGAAGTGGCGCGCCAAGGTGCCCAACGAGGTGATCGCCGCGCCTGCCATTGCACAGAGTCTGGTACTGGTGCGCAGCAACGACGGTCGCGTCAGCGCCTTCGATGCGGCGACCGGCGAGCGTCGCTGGTTTCATGCCGAAGAAGGCCCGACCCTGTCGGTCCGTGGCAATGCGCCGATCGTGACCGGCCCGGGCGTGGTGTTCGTCGGCAACGATAGCGGCACCTTGAGTGCGCTGGCGCTGCAGGATGGTCGCCCGTTGTGGGAGCAGGCCATTGGCGTGCCGGAAGGCCGCACCGAGCTGGAGCGCATGTCCGACGTGGACGGCGCACCGGTGGTAGACGGCACTACGCTCTACGCCACCAGCTTCAAGAACGAAACCCTCGCCCTGGAGGGCCCGAGCGGCCGTCCGCTATGGACGCGCGATCACGGCGGCGCCGGTGGCGTCGGTGTGTCGTCGGCGGTGGTGGTGGTCTCGGACAACGCCGGTTCGGTGTGGGGCCTGGACAAGAGTACTGGCGCGGCGATGTGGTCGCAGGCTGCCTTGGCGCGTCGCTCGCTGACCGGCGTGGCCATCCAGGGCGATTACGCGGTGGTTGGCGATTACAAAGGGTATCTGCACTGGCTGAAACTCAGCGATGGTGCACTGGCCGCGCGCGCTCGCGCTGGACGCGACACGCTGCTGGCGCAGCCGATAGTCGTCGATGGCATTCTGCTGGTACAAAACACCGACGGCGATCTCACCGCCTTCCGGTTGGCACAATAAGGACCTTGCGATGCTGCCCCTGGTCGCCCTGGTTGGACGGCCCAATGTCGGCAAGTCCACCATTTTCAATGCGCTGACGCGCACCCGTGACGCGCTGGTCCACGACCAGCCCGGCGTCACCCGCGACCGCAACTACGGCGTCTGCCGTCTCGACGAGGAGCGCCCCTTCATCGTTGTCGATACCGGTGGTATCGCCGGCGACGAGGAAGGTCTGGCCGGTGCGACTGCGCGTCAGGCACGCGCTGCCGCAGGCGAAGCGGATCTGGTGCTGTTCGTGGTCGATGGCCGCGAAGGCGCCTCATCGCTGGACGATGAAATCCTGGCCTGGTTGCGCAAGCTTGCGCGGCCGACCGTGTTGGTCATCAACAAGATCGACGGCACCGACGAAGAGACCGTGCGCTCGGAATTTGCGCGCTACGGCTTCTCCGATGTGGTCGCGCTGTCTGCTGCGCACCGCCAGGGCATCGACGAGTTGCTCGAGGAAGTCGGTGCGCGTCTGCCTGCGGAAGGTGCCGGCGAGTTGCTGGATACCGATCCGGCACGCGTGCGTATCGCCTTTGTCGGTCGCCCGAACGTGGGCAAGTCGACGCTGGTCAATCGCCTGCTCGGCGAAGAGCGCATGATCGCCTCGGAAGTGCCGGGCACTACGCGCGATTCGATCGCGGTAGATATGGATCGCGACGGTCGCCAATACCGCTTGATCGACACGGCAGGCTTGCGTCGCAGGGGCAAGGTCGAAGAGGCGGTGGAGAAATTCAGCGCGTTCAAGACGCTGCAGGCGATCGAACAATGCCAGGTCGCAGTGCTGATGCTCGATGCCGGCGAAGGCGTCACCGATCAGGACGCGACCATTCTTGGTGCAATCCTGGACGCTGGCCGTGCGCTGGTCGTGGCGATCAACAAGTGGGATGGGCAGAGCGACTATCAGCGTGCGCAGGCCGAAGACCTGTTGTCGCGCAAGCTGGGCTTTGTCAGCTGGGCCGAGGCGGTGCGGATTTCCGCGCTGCATGGCTCGGGCATGCGCGAGCTGTTCCAGGCGATCCACCGTGCGCATGCATCGGCCACGCATGAGTTCAGCACCAGCGAAGTGAATCAGGCGCTGGAAATCGCCTACGAAACCAATCCGCCACCGAGCATTCGTGGTCACGTGTCCAAGTTGCGCTATGTGCATCCGGGTGGCGCAAATCCGCCGACCTTCATCGTGCACGGCACGCGCTTGAAGGTGCTGCCGGAATCCTACAAGCGCTATCTGGAAAACTTCTTCCGCAAGCGCTTCAAACTGGTGGGGACGCCGGTGCGTTTCATCTTCCGCGAAGGCGCCAATCCGTACGAGGGCAAGAAGAACACGCTTTCGGACCGTCAGGTTGCGCGCAAGCGGCGTTTGATGCGGCACGTCAAGGGCAAGTAAGTCTTTGCCGTATGCCATGGCGCCTGGGCGCCGTGGCATCGATGGATTGCAGCAGCATGTGTTGGGTAGCGAGCGGCGGGTAATGCGCCCGCATGCGGCATCTGGATGACAGGCCTACGCGGTAGGCCCCGAGCAGTGATGGCACGCTGGTATCCTTCATGCCATGAACGACTATCCCACCCGTATTGCTTACGCGCAGGCGTTGCAGATTCTGCACGCCGTCGCCGGTGCCAATCGTCCGCCCGACGAAACCATTGCCACCGCGCGTGCCGATGGTCGCATCTGTGCCGCCGACCTGATTGCGCCACTGGCGTTGCCGCCATTCGCCAACAGTGCGATGGATGGCTTTGCGTTGCGGCATGCCGATCTGGCTGGCGCGCAAACGCGCCTGCAGCTTGTCGGCGAGCAGTTTGCCGGCGAACACTGGGACGGCACGCTTGCCGAAGGGCAGTGCCTGCGGATCACCACCGGTGCTCTCCTGCCGGCGGGCGCCGATACTGTGGTACCCAAGGAGGACACTGAGGAGCGCGACGGCTTCGTGACGATCCGGTCGGCGCCGAGTGCGGGTGCATCGGTGCGCTTGGCCGGCAGCGATGTGCGTGCAGGCGATCTGGTGATCCAGACCGGGCAGGTGCTGACTCCCGCACGTATCGGCCTGGCCGCGGCGCTGGGCATGTCGCGGCTGGCGGTAGCGCCGCGGCCGACCATCGCGGTGCTGGCC
This sequence comes from Xanthomonas dyei, assembly GCF_002939865.1. Lineage (GTDB taxonomy): Bacteria > Pseudomonadota > Gammaproteobacteria > Xanthomonadales > Xanthomonadaceae > Xanthomonas > Xanthomonas dyei. The sequence continues at coordinate 18,061 of NZ_MDEE01000035.1, read as the reverse complement.
ACCGGCGATGAGTTGGTGGAGCCGGGTATGCCGCTCGGCCCCGGCCAGATCTACAACAGCAACCGCGACATGCTGATGGCGCAGCTGCGGGCGCTGGGCTATGCGCCGACCGCGTGGCCGACCTTGCCGGACGATCCGCAGCGCATCCTCACCATGCTGGAAGATGTGGCGGCCGCCTTCGATGTGGTGATTACCTGCGGCGGTGTGTCGGCCGGCGAAAAGGATTACCTGCCGGGACTGATCCAGGAACTGGGGCAGATCCATTTCTGGCGCGTGCGCATGCGCCCTGGCATGCCGGCGGTGTTGGGGCAGATCGGCCGCTGCCTGGTGTTGGGCCTGCCCGGTAATCCGGTGTCGGTCCTGGCAACGTTGATCGCCTACGGTGTGCCGTTGCTGGATGGACTGCAGGGGCGCAGCGAGCCGCGCCCGGTGTGGCACGCCGCGCTGGCCAGTCCCTGGGAAAAACGTCACGAACGGCTGGAATTCCTGCGCGGCCGATTGGAATGTGGTGCCGATGGACGCCTGAGCGCGCAGCCGCATCGTGGCGACGCCTCGCATCTGCTGCGTGGCGCGGCCGATAGCAATGCCCTGATCGTCTTGCCGGAGCAGGCGCGTCGCTTCGAGGCGGGCGAGATCGTGCGGGTGATTCCGTACGCGCTGTAGGCATATGACCAAGAGCGGCTAACAAAACCTGGCGAGCAGTCGTCAAGTGTGTGTAGACGGCGCGCTCAGAATCCGTGTGTACGAGTGATTCCGAGCATGCGCCGCGCCTGTCTGGCGGCTGCAACGTCGTTTTCTGGCTGCTCTAAATGACTCGTCTGCGCGGCGACGCTGCTGTCGCGAGGGCAAGAAGTAAGCGGCGCGGAGCACGTGTGCCGCTCACTTCTCCGTGCTGGAAAAGCAGCCTTGGTACGCAGGAGCTTCAGGCGGATCCGCGCGATGAGCTAGCGTTTCAACCGACGTTGATTGGCCGCCGAGTCGCGCCGGCGGATTAGCGTCGCTATCGCGATCAGGGCGCTGATCGGACGTTGCAGACCTGCAATGTCGCTTCGAAAGATTCACTCAACCGACTGCGCTGCCGCAAAAAGACGCGTAGTCCGCATAGCCGGGAAATGCGACACCCGGCGCGCACACCGGGCAGTGCGGATCTGGCGGCAGACGGATCTCGCGAAACCGCATCGATAGCGCATCGAAGCTGAGCAGGCGGCCGCTCAGGCCGTCGCCGATGCCGAGCAGCAACTTGAGCGCTTCGGTGGCTTGCAATAGCCCGATCACCCCGGGCAGGACGCCGAGCACGCCGGCTTCCGCGCAGCTGGGCGCGAATTCCGGCGGCGGCGGTTCGGGGAACAGGCAGCGGTAGCAGGGCGCCTGCCCGCGATGGCGGCCGGCATCGAATACGCTCACCTGACCTTCGAATTGTTGCACCGCCCCGTACACCAGCGGCTTGCCGAGTTTGACGCAGGCATCGTTGAGCAGATAGCGCGCCACAAAGTTGTCGGCGCCATCGACCACCACATCGACATCCTGCAACAACGCTTCCACGTTGTCGGCGGCGACGCGTGCCTGTACCGCCTCGACGTGTACGCGCGGATTGAGCGCGCCGATGCGCTGCGCCGCCGAGTCGACCTTGGCAATGCCGACGCTGTCTTCGGTGTGCAGGATCTGGCGCTGCAGATTGCTGCGATCGACGACATCGTCGTCGGCCAGGCGCAGGTGGCCGACACCTGCGGCAGCGAGATAAAACGCAGCCGGCGAGCCCAGCCCGCCAGCGCCGATCAGCAGCACGCGCGCACGTGCCAGCCGCTGCTGGCCTTGCAGGCCGACCTGCGGCAAGCGCAAATGCCGCGAATAGCGCTCAAGGAAATCCTGCTCGTCCGCCGGCAGGGTCGGGCGCACCAGCGGCAGGCCATGGCTCGTCCATGCCGTGGTCCCGCCCAGTACCGATGCAACCTGGGTGTATCCCTGTGCACGCAAGACCTCTGCCGTGTGCGCGGAGCGTCTGCCGCTCTGGCAGATCAACAGGATTTCGCGTGCATGGTCGGGCAAATGCTCGGTGGGTGCGGTTTCAAGATCGTGTTGGGCAATCGCCAACGCGCCTTCGGCCTGGCCACTGGCGCGCTCATGCAGTTGCCGGATATCGATCAGCAGGGCGCCTTGCAGGGCGCGCGCGCGCGCGTCGGCGGGGGGAAGGTCGTGGCTGCTCATGGCGCTATTGTCGCGCAAATATCGGGGTTTTGATGCGTGTTGGCTGACTGTGGAATTGGACGCATGCAGGCCGATCCTGCCGCCGTTAAGCCCCGTCACCAAGCGCGTCTTACAACGTTGACTTGCGTATGACCGTCCGACGACCGCCCGCAGTTGGCGCGGAGACTGTGTGGGGAGCCCTGATAATTTCGGAGGGCATGTCAGGGCAGAGCACCCAGACTCACGAAGTGGCTGGAGGTGACGTGCAATAACGAGCTCAACAAGACAGCGCTGCTTTGCGAGGCGGCCAAACGGCGGTGAGCTTCGACCAACAACCACGTCCTGTCCTGGTCGTGGAGATGTCAGGTGCGAGATCGCATTGCCGGCACGGCTTCGCACCCTGGTTTTCGTTCGCGCCTATGACGTTGCATGGGAGCATTTGTCATCGGCCTCACCGAGGCAGCGGTAGCGTGCAGGCATGGCGATGCGGTGGATGCGCCTCAGCCGGTGTGGCCGATCTCTGAAATGCGCGTGATTGCGTCAACGTCAACGCCGTTTGGTCTTACTTGATCCTGGACGCGCAGAGCGTGAAGAACGCGGACACGGCGGGTCAGAAGGGCGATGACGCAGGCAAGAAGGTGTCGGGGATCAAGCGGCATATCGCGGTAGACACCCAGGGTCTGCCACACGCCATTACGGTAACGACGGCATAGGTGGCCGATCGACGTCCACCGCCTTGAGCAGCGGAGCCTCTTCAAGGTCGGCCAGCGTGGCCACGGCCCCGCTGCCTTCGCAAAGGCGCGTGCCGTATCCAGCCCGCTGCCTGAGCCGGCGCCGGTGACGAGGGTGACCTGTCCCGTGAAATCGTAGGTAACGCTCATGACTGCCTCCTTGGAAGTCAGGCCGCCAATGAAGCGTTGTCGATCACGAAGCGGTACTTCACGTCGCCTCTGAGCAGGCGTTCGTAGGCTTCGTTGATTTCATCGGCGCGGATCATTTCGATGTCCGAGACGATCCCGTGCTGGGCGCAGAAATCGAGCATCGCCTGGGTCTCGGCGATGCCGCCGATCATTGAGCCGGCGATCACGCGGCGCTTGAAGATCAGGCTGAACACTTCGGGCGATGGATGCGGCGAGGCCGGCGCCCCAACCAGCGTCAAGGTGCCGTCGCGCTTGAGCAGGGCCAGGAAGGGATCGAGGTCGTGTGGTGCCGCTACGGTGTTGACGATCAAATCGAAGCTCTTGGCGTGCGCCGCCATCTCCTCGGCGTTGCGCGACACCACCACTTCGTCGGTGCCCAAGGCATTGGCGGCCGCGCGCTTGGACTCGGAAGTAGTGAAGGCCACCACGTGCGCGCCCATGGCGTGTGCGAGCTTGATACCCATGTGGCCCAGGCCACCTATGCCCACAATGCCGACCTTCTTGCCCGGGCCTGCATTCCAGTGGCGCAGCGGCGACCAGGTGGTGATGCCGGCGCATAGCAGGGGCGCCACGGCGGCCAGCTGCGCCTCGGGGTGGCTCACGCGCAGCACGTAGTGTTCATGCACGACGATCTGCTGGGAGTAACCGCCCAGGGTGTGGCCTGGCGCGTCGGGCGTGGGGCCGTTGTAGGTGCCGACCATGCCGTCGCAGTAGTTCTCCAGTGCTTCGTCGCAGTCGGCGCAGTGCTTGCAACTATCGACGATGCAGCCGATGCCAACCAGATCGCCGCTCTTGAAGCCCTCTACATAGACACCCACCGCCGATACCCGGCCCACGATCTCGTGGCCCGGCACGCAGGGATACACAGTGCCCGCCCATTCGGCACGCACCTGGTGGAGGTCGGAGTGGCATACGCCGCAGTAGGCGATGCCAATCTGCACGTCGTGTTCGCCTACCGCGCGGCGGGCGATCTCCAGGGATTGGAGGGGCTTGTCGCCGGCATAGGCGCCGTAGGCTTTGATTGTCATGTGCGTTTCCTTTGATTGGCTCAGCCCTTCAGATACTTCAAGCGTCGTGCCTTGGACGAAGCCCTTGAGGGCGGTTCGCCGCTGAATATTCATGGTTCCCATGGGTGGCTTGGTTCATGACTTTTTCCTTTGCCGTAGATGGTGGATTTATCCGGTAGGCCTCAGCTGTACGATGCGAGCCTTTCGCCGTCGGTGTCGGGCTTGCTGATGCCCAGGTTCTGGTTGGCGTAGCGTTGCAGGTCCTTCACGAGGTCGGCCAAGAAGCGGCCGATGCTCGCGCGCGAGGTTTCTGTGCGCTTGAAGACTTCGCTCTTCTGCGTCAGTTGGAACACCTCGGTCGGCTCGTCGGTCAGCCACACCGGCCCCAGCGCCTCGGCGACGAGTTCCTCGTTCGCTTAGGGGTCATAGACCCCGGCAGTGTCGAAGAAGCGGATGCCGCGATCGTAGGCATCGCGGATCACGCGGATGCTGATCGCGCGGCCCATGCCCGGGCCACAGTGTCCGGGGCTGTTGCGCATGCAGCCGAAGCCCAGTTCCGAGACTTTCAGCTTGCCCAGCTTGCGCTTGCAGATGATGTACGACTGGCCACTGCTGTCACGGGCCTGCGTGGTCTGTGCCGAGGGCGAATTTGCCAACGATGCGCCACCGATCGGCAGCGCCGCGCACGCAGCCGCAATGCCTGCCGCCTTCAGGAAGCCGCGCCCGGGGGGGCGTTGGACTCTTCTGTGGTCTCGCGATCATTGATGTTTGGCGTGCTCATGCTCGATGGCTTTCAAGTTGAATGTGGATGAGGGGATGGATGGCTCTCGGCGCGGAGACGGTCAGTCGGGCATGCGCTCGATCCTGACCTGCAGCGGCCCGGGGCGTTGCAGCGCGAGCAGTCCGATCTCCACTGCGCCGAGGCGAATAGGTGGAGGATTGGAGGCGATGCTGGCGCTTCGAAGATCAGGTGTAGGCCAGAAGTCGGCCGGCGAAGGTCACGCCCGTCCATGCGATCAATGACACGCTTGCCCCGACGCGGGCGGCGAAAGGGGGCGCGGCGGCATCCGTCCACTCATTGACGCGGCGGTAGATACCGCAGTGGAACACGAGCACGTTGGTGCAAGCCAGGATCAACATGCCGAACTTCCAAGGCGCAGCTCCAGTACCAGCGACGACGGTCGCCTGTGAGCTGAGCAGTGCGACGCCCGTGAGAACGGCGATGGCAAAGCCGATGTGGGAGACGGGAAGCAGACTGCGCGCAGCCGTGGTGACCGATACGACGCGGTGTCCGACTCCCAGTAATCGGAGGTCGAAGGTAAAGGCTGGGCCGACAAGGAGCGCGATCCCAAGGATGTGGCTGGCCTCAAGCACGGGATAGAGGTATTCGGCGCTGCGCACCGCCTCGCCGAGCGCAGAGCCCTGCAACAGCTTCAGCAACGCGTTGAGCAGTTCAGGCATAGCTCATTCAATTCCGTCGGGTGTGATGGCGTAGGTGGCGTAAACCGCGCGCATCTGTCGCAGAAGCCTTATTTCGGCAGCGGCGCTCTTACCGGCAGCGTGTTACCTAGCACCTGATTCACAGGCACTGCGTCATTCCCGTACCAGAACACGACTGGCCGAAACAGGCCGCCGTCTGTTCGATTGATGTAGCCGACCGCCTGAAAACGCTCCCCGATCTTCAGCGCGCGACCCAGGCCCCACCTGCCCGACCAAGTTGGCGGCGCGATGATGATCTCCAGTTTCTGGTTTGGGCCTTTGTACGAGGGCGCGGCATTGACTCGGGTGCTGTCCTCGGGATCTTGCAACTCCTTTGGAATCGCCAGTCTGGGAGTGCGAGCGGGCAGATTACTATCCAGGGTGACATCGAAGAGCGAGTGCGGATTGCCCCACACACCATCCGAAGAGACCGTTCCCGCGATATAGATGAGATGGTCGGTGTCGAAGCCGGACCACCCGTGATGCGCGAACGCCGGCAGGGCCGGCAGAAGCGAAGCCGCCGCCAGCGCGACAGCGCCGAGGATCATGCGCCGGCGGCCGCGCGATACGTTTTGATTTTTGTGGATGTGTTTCTGATCGGTATTAGCCATCTTCAATCTCTCCACTTTCATCGGTTGCAACGGGAGGCCAGCGTGCGTCTTGGCCAATCCAGAGGCACGCGTGTTTAGCTTTGCATGTCACGAATTTTGGCGGGCGGAAGTCAACTTGAATAGCTAATTAAATCTTAAATAGCATATTATTTTCACTAATCAATCCTCCATGGGAAACTGCTGCCGTGGTCAAGCGCAACCTCAAGGATCTCCTGTATTTCGTGACGGTGGCGCGGGAAGGCAGCTTCACTCGCGCCGCTTCGCTGCTGGGCGTCACGCAATCGGCACTCAGCCAGGCCATCAGCGGCCTGGAGGCGCGGCTAGAGATCCGGCTGCTCACGCGCACCACGCGCAGCGTGTCACCCACGGCGGCCGGAGAGCGCCTGCTCAATGCCATCGGCCACCGTTTCGACGAGATTGACGCGGAGCTGGATGAACTGACGGAGATGCGTGACAAGCCGGCAGGCACGGTGCGCATCACGTGCGGCGAGCACATCCTTCGGACTACGCTGCTACCCAAGCTCACTCCCTTGATGCTCCAATACCCAGACATCAAGATCGAGTTCGACATCAACTACGGATTCCGGGACATCGTGGCCGACCGCTTCGACGCGGGTGTGCGGCTCGGCGACACCATCGACAAGGACATGATCGCGGTGCCGATCGGCACGCAGTTGCGCATGGCCGTCGTGGCTTCGCCTGCGTACTTCGAGATCCATCCGATCCCCAAGACGCCACGCGACCTGATCAAGCAGAACTGCATCAACATGCGCATGCAGTCCGCAGGAGGCCTCTACGTCTGGGACTTTGAGCGCAGGGGTCAGCAATTGAATGTGCGGGTGGACGGACAACTCATCTTCAACACATCACTGAGCATGGTTGAGGCGGCCGTTGCGGGGTTGGGCCTCGCATTCCTGCCGGAAGAAGAATTCGCACCACACCTGGAGGATGGCCGGCTGGTACGTGTGTTGGGCGACTGGTGCCCGCCGTTCCCCGGCTACTACCTCTACTACCCGAGCCGACGTCAGCCTTCGCATGCTTTTTCGTTGGTGGTCAACGCACTGCGCGTGACGCCTCAACCAGGCCCGAAGCGGCGTTAAACCCTCGTGGCATGCTCCAGTGCGGCATCTGGCGACCCCTCCTGCCGGGAGCCACATAGCCCACCTCGTGACGCGCCGCTCCCTGACGAAAATACACTGCCGAGAACCATGCTTCAGCTTCCGCGTCCATCTATTGATCACACGCTGTTATCCCTGATGGCCTGCGTGTTTGTCGTGTTTCTCGTTACGGGCGCAGCACTGCCCGCATTGCCGCTGCATATCCATGGCGACCTTGGCTTCAGTGCCTTCGTCGTTGGTCTGGTCTCGGGCGCGCAGTTCGCCGCGGCGCTGCTTTGCCGCCTATGGTCTGGCACGATCTCGGATCGGCGAGGCCCCAAGTTTGCTGTGGTGGCAGGGGTCGCGCTTGCGGCGCTCGCCGGATTGCTTTATGTCGCCTCGATGCTGGCCGCCGGCAACCCCATGTTGTCGATCATGATCCTGTTAGCCGGCCGACTGGCGCTCGGAGGCGCTGAGAGCTTCATCATGATTGGCGCGCAGAGCTGGTGCCTGTCGCTCGCAGGTCCCGGCAACGTCGGCAAGATGATCGCGTGGATCGGCACGGCGATGTTCGTCGCTCTGGCCTTGGGCGCGCCGCTGGGGAGCATGCTGTATACGACCTTCGGCTTTGCGTCGATCGGCTGGGCAACGCTTGCCGGTGCCATGGCCACTTGGCTGATGATCGTCTTCATTCCCGCCGTCCAACCCGCGCCAAAGTGTCCCAAGTCCACCAGGCAGGTTCTCAAGGCGGTTTGGATACCTGGGCTGGCGATGGCTTTCTCCAGTGTGGGCTACGGCATCATGACTGCATTTGCCGTGCTGCTGTTCGTACAGAAGGGCTGGCAACCCGCTTGGCTGTCCTTCACAGCCTTTGCCGTCGCCCTGATGGTGGCGCGTGTCTTCTTCGGCCCCTTGCCGGATCGCCTGGGCGGCGCGCGAACCGCGATGATCTTCATCGTCATCCATAGCGCGGGGCTGGCCCTCATCTGGCTTTCCCCTTATGCGTGGCTTGCCTTTCTCGGGTCTGCCATCGCAGGCTTCGGGTACGCACTGGTGTACCCGAGTCTCGGCATGGAGGCCGTTGCAAGGGCGCCGGCCGAGGCGCGCGGCCTCGCCATGGGCGCCTATACGGCCTTCATCGACCTGGCGCTTGGCCTGTTCGCGCCGCTTCTTGGGCTGCTCGCCAATGTGATCGGACTGCAGCAGATTTTCCTCATCACCGCGCTGCTCGCGCTTTGCGCCGTGCCGATTGCGGCGTGGCTCGGTTCACATCCGGCCCGCAGGATCACGCCGGATCTCGCATGTACACCGACAAGCAAGTGCCATTGAGGGGCCAGGTCAGCCTGCGTACTCAGCCAGAATATCCAGCGGCACATGCAATGTGCTGTTGCCGGCAAATGCTTCAAGCAGGTAATCCACGACGACCCGCACGCGAGGAGCGATCAGCGCGCGATGCGGGTACTGGATCACCATCTCATAGCTCCCCGGATGATGTTGCCGATGCAGTACGACCTTCAATCTGCCGGACACGAAATGCTCCCAGGCAAGATGGACGGCGACCTGGGCCACGCCAATGCCATCGCATGCGGCCTCGACCAGGGTCTCCGGTGCGGAGAGCGTCAAGACCGCCGAGTCCGTCGGATCGAGCGTGGTGATGCTGCCGTCGGAAGCTTGAAAACTCCAGGCATCGACCGCGCCGCTCAGGAAGCGCCGAGCAACCAGTCGGTGTTGACGCAAGTCCTCGACCGTGCGCGGCAGGCCTTGGCGAGCGAGGTAGTCGGTCGATGCGACCAGCACCGTATTGAGGTGACACACCGGACGCGATACCAGCGCTGAGTCCCGGATGTGGCCACCCCGCAGGCCCAGGTCATAGCCGTCACGAACCAGATCCACCACGCGGTCGTCGAAATCCACCGCAATCGACAGCCCAGGGTAGCGCGCCAGGAGGCCAGGGAGGATGGGCATCAACTGCTCTCTACCGAATGCGGCGCTGGTCGAGATGCGCACCCGGCCATTCGGTTCGGCGCGCTGGGCCGCGACAGCATCGACCGCGGCATCGAGTGCTTCGAGGGCGACCCGTGCCTGCCGAAGAAACACATTGCCTTCATCCGTGAGGTTGAGGGTTCGCGTCGTGCGATTCAGCAGACGAACCCCCAGTGCGGCTTCCAGGCTGGCGACGTTCTTGCTGACGGCGGCGGATGTCACCCCCAGCACGCGCGCGGCCGCCGCAAAGCTGCCGGTATCCACCGCCTGGACGAACGAAAGGATCGCTCTGACCCGATGTGATGAATCCATGTGTTCTCCCCGAGCGGCCGACCATCCTAGCGGTGGCGGACTTCATCAATTGTCAACTTAATATTGAGAGTAAAACAACCAACTATCTACTTCTAGTTAATTGTAAGGATCGGCACCATGCAAACCAGATTCTGAAAAGGAGAGATCCCATGTCTGTTTGCATCATCTACGACAGTGGCACCGGCCACACCAAGAAGCAGGCCGAAGCCATCGCCGAAGGTGTCCTCAGCGTTCCCGGCACCGAGGCCCGCCTGCTGGCCGTGGCCGACGGCCCGATCGATTGGGAGGCACTGGCTGCCAGCGACGCCATCGTCTTCGGCTCGCCCACCTACAACGGCACCATCAGCGCGCGTTTCAAGAAGTTCATGGAGGACTCGACCCGGACCGCCTGGGTGCCGCAGACCTGGCGCAACAAGATCGCTGCCGGCTTCACCAACTCCGGCTCGATGCACGGCGACAAGCTCAATTCGCTCGTCACCCTGGCGCTGTTCGCGGCCCAGCACGGCATGGTCTGGGTCGGCCTGGACCTGTTCCCGGGCAAGAGCGACGACGAGCTTAACCGCGTTGGCGGCTGGCTAGGCGCGATGGCGTTCTCCAAGGACGAATCGCCGGATCTGTCCCCCATCAGGAGCGACCTGGACACGGCCCGGCACCTGGGCAAGCGCGTCGCCGAGCTAACCCAACAGTTCGTCGCCGGACGCAGCTGACACCAGAGAGGACTTCACCATGAACACCTTGGGATATGCAGCACAATCCGCGACCGACGCGCTGACCCCGTTCCAGTTCGAGCGACGCGAACCGCGGCCCGATGACGTCGTGCTTGACGTCCTGTATTGCGGCGTTTGCCACACCGACCTGCACATCGCGCGCAACCACGGCGGCTACACGCGCTATCCGGTCGTGCCCGGGCACGAAATCATCGGGCGGGTCAGGCAAGTCGGCAGCGCCGTGACCCGCTTCAAGGTCGGCGACACCATCGGCGTCGGCTGCATGGTCGATTCCTGCCAGCATTGCAATCCGTGCCAGCACGGCTACGAGCAGCACTGCATGGAAGGCGCCGTGTTCACCTACAACGGCACCGACCGCCACGACCACCTGCCGACTTTCGGCGGCTACTCGAAGCAGATGGTCGTGTCCGAAAAGTTCGTCCTGCGCATCCCGGACGGACTGGACATGGCCGGCGCGGCGCCGCTGCTGTGCGCCGGCATCACCACCTGGGAGCCGCTGCACCAGTGGGGCGCGGGTCCCGGCAAGAAGGTCGCCGTCGTCGGCCTGGGCGGGCTGGGCCACATGGCCCTGAAGCTGGCCAAGGCTCTCGGCGCCGAGGTCACGCTGTTCACCCGTTCGCCTGGCAAGGAAGAAGATGCGCGCCGCCTGGGTGCCGATCACGTGGTGCTGTCCAGCGATTTGCAGCAGATGGCGGCCGTCGCCGGCCAGTTCGACCTCATCGTGGATACCGTTCCCTACGAGCACGACGTCAACCCGTACCTGCCGACACTGACCTTCAACGGCACGCTGGTACTGGTGGGCTACATGGGGCCGCTGAACGAGCCGGTGGCGGACGGGGCATTGGTGTTCGGCCGCAAGGCCATCGCCGGCTCTTTCATCGGCGGGGTCGCGGCGACCCAGGAAATGCTCGATTTCTGCGGCAAGCACAACCTCGTCTCGGACGTCGAGGTGATCTCGATCCAGCAGATCAACGAAGCCTACGAGCGCATGCTCAAGAGCGATGTGAAGTATCGGTTCGTCATCGACATGGCATCGCTACAGCCAAAGAAGGCGTGAGATGAACACGACGGCCTGTGCCGCGGCACAGGCCCTGGCAAGAAGAGGCACGAAACATGAGCAACCCTGACGTCCAACAAACCGATCCACTGTTTCGGATGATCGGTGCCGTCGCCTCGGTCCTATTGCCCTACACCAAGGATCGAATCGTCGATGAACTCTGGAGCCGGCCGGATCTTGCGCCACGGGAACGCGCCCTCGTCACGGTCGCGATCCTGGTGTCGCGCAACGCCGGCGGCGCCTATCCCCACTACATGAACAAGGCGCTGGACAGTGGCCTTGAGCCAGCCGAACTGTCCGAGCTTCTCGCACACCTGGCGTTCTATGCCAGCTTTGCCTACGCATTCGGGGCGATCGGCGTGCTCAAGGGCATCTTCGATGAGCGCGGTATCGGCGTCTATCAGTTGCCAGGTACTTCGCCCACGCTGCTGGCGACGGAAGATGTCTTGCCCGACGCGGCTGAGCGCACTGCGTTCCTGGCGGCCAACGTCGCACCGGCTTCCGAGGCACTGAGGCACTTCACCGAAGAACCGCTGCATGGCGAAGTCTGGCGTCGTCCGGGCTTGGCAGCGCGTGACCGTTCGCTGGCGATGATCGCCTCTTTTGCCGCCCAAGGGCAGTTGGCGTCGCTGCCGACCTACCTGGCACACGCGCTGACCCTCGGAGTGACCGAGCAGGAGGTCGGTGAGCTACTGGCCCATGTCGCTTTCTACAGCGGATGGGGCAACGCGATTCAAGCAGCAGGGGTCTTGACGCGGTACTACGAAATTCGCCGATCAGTGTGAAACCAGAACTGCCTCATTCTTCCCGAGAGAGATGGGGGGATCCATCGCATCTACAAAAAAGAAGGCCTGTCACTGCGGCATTGTCGGCCGCGGCGCAGCCGCAGCAGCCTTCGCCGGCAACCGATCAAGATCGCGGCAGCGCCCAACGCTCTATGGGGCATGGGTTTTGTCAGTGATGCGTTGTTCGACGGCGGTCGCTTTCGGCTGTTGCCGGTGCTGGACCAATTTACGCATGAGTGCTTGGATATCGTTGCAGACCAGTCCATGCGCGCTGACGATGTGGCCGAGGCGGTGACGCGCTTGGTCGCCCAACGCGGCAAGCCGGCCGCGATCAAGGTCGATAACGGCAGCGGGTTTGCCGGCAAAGTGATGTACCGCGGGCCTACGAAAACGGCGTCGAGCTGGACGTTTCTCGACGCGGGACGCCGACGGATAACGCCATGGTGGAAAGCTTCAATGGCCGGCCGCGGCAGGAGTGCCTAAACGAGCACTGGTTCTGTCCGTGGCAGATGCACTGAGCAAAATTGAAGCGTGGCGGCGCTTCTACAACGAGGAACGTCCCCACAGTGCATTGGCATGGAAAACCCCTGAAGAAATCGCCCCAAATTAAGGGTCCCAAGCGAATTCCCAGGAGCCAAATCAGGCCGAAACCTCTACTAGCTAATGGCCCTGGAATCGAGGGTGGGTCACATCAACTCCGGACTCTAAAACCGATCACTACTTAGGGCGGGGGGACGTCGGATGCTCCAAAGCTCCAAAGCTCTTGGCGTTGCTAATCGCGGCTAACAAAGACGTAGCAAGCAGTCGTCAGGTGAGTCTGGAAGGCACGCAGGAACCGGAGTGTACGAGTGGTCCATGCTGATTCCGAGCACCGGCCGCGCCCACCTTGCGGCTGCACAGTAGGTTTGTTAGCTGCTCTTAGTCGATACGACCCAGACGACGATGCTTGATCCACTGACGGCGTCGCGGTGACGCGACGAGCGGCGCTGTACCGGCCACACTGCAGGCCGGTATCCTAGCCAGGTCATTTATCGGTCGGCAATGCATTGCTCATGATCAGCTACGCCCAAGCACTTGCCATCGTGCATCAACAGGTCGCCACGCTGGCCAGCGAATGGGTGGATAGCACCGATGCCGAAGGCCGTGTGCTTGCACGGGCGTTGTCGAGCCCGGCCGAGTTGCCTCCGTTCGATAACAGCGCCATGGATGGGTTTGCCATCGCCACACGCGGGCTTGGTGCGGCAGCAGGCAGCGAGCATGTGGTGGCTGGCACTGTTGCAGCAGGGATCGATGCGGATGCGGCGGAGCCGGGTGCGGCGTGGGAGATCATGACCGGCGCCGGGGTGCCTGCGGACGCCGATGCAGTGGTGCCGATCGAGCAGGTGGAAGTGCTTGCGCAGCATGACGCACGGCCCAGCCGTATCCGTCTGCGTGCCGATGTGCGTGCGGGGCAGCACATCCGCCGCCGTGGGGAAGATGTGCGCCTGCATGATGTCGTGATCGCAGCGGGGACTGTGTTGCGTGGTGCGCATTTGATGGTGCTGGCCGGTCTGGGATGCGCGCAAGTTCAGGTCATGCGGCGACCACGGGTTGCGCTGATCGCGACCGGCCGCGAGTTGATCAGCGACCCCACGCAACCGCTGCAACCCGGACAGATCCGCGATGGCACCAGCAGCTATCTGCGCAGCCAGGTGCACGCAGCGGGCGCAGAGTTGGTGTGGCAAGGGCAGGTCGGTGACGACGATGCGGCGTTCGACGCCGCACTTGCACAGGCGCGCAACGCTGGCGCCGATGTGGTCCTGAGTACCGGTGCGGTGTCGCGCGGTCGCTATGATTTTGTCCCCGATGCATTGGCACGGCACGCAGCGCGTCTGCTGTTTCACAAGGTCGCGGTACGACCGGGCAAGCCGGTGTTGCTGGCACGGTTTGCCGACGGCGTGTTGTATGTCGGCCTGCCGGGCAATCCCATGGCAAGCGCGGCCGGGCTACGTTTTTTTGTCGAACCGGCGTTGCGCGGATTATTGGGCATGCCAGCCGAGCGCAGCCTGCGCGTGACCTTGGAGACGCCGCTGCAAGCGCGGCCGATCTGGCGCCAACATCTGCGTGCGCGCTTGTATTGCAACGCGCTGGGCGCGCTGCGTGTGCAGATCCTGCCGCAGCAGGAATCGTTCCGGGTAGCGCCGTTGCTGCAGGCCAATGTGTGGGCCGTGCTGGAGCCGCAAGACGCTGCTGATGCGCCATGCATGACGGCGGACGTGTTCGGATTGGGCCATCTGCAACCGGCAGCCCCGGTGTTGATGGCATGAACCGCTACGCGGGCCACACAGGCGTGTGCACGGCATGAGCGCCGCATCTCCATGGACTGGCGTGGTGCTGGCCGGCGGCCGCTCGTCGCGGATGGGGCAGGACAAGGCCATGCTGCCTTGGCGAGGGCGTCCATTGATTGCGCAGATGCAGGCGCTGCTACGCGATGCGGGTGCGCAGGATGTACTGATCAGCGGCCAGCGCCCGGACTATGATGGCATCGCCGACGCGCAGCCGGATCTGGGGCCGCTCGGTGGTTTGGTCAGCGTGATCGATCAGGTCGCCGATCTGACCACGCTGGTGGTGGTGCCGGTGGATATGCCGCTGCTTTCCACGCAGTTGATCGCGCGGTTGCTGGCACCCGCGCAGCAGCGCTGTGTCGCCTTCGATGAGCAGATGTTGCCGATGCGGCTATGCATCGATGCCACCGTGCGTGAAGCGTTGTCGACGTTGATGCATGGTGCTGCAGCGTCACGCTCGCTGCGCGTCCTGCAGCGTTCACTGCAGTGCCATCGCGTGACTGTCACAGACAGCGAACGCGCCGCGTTCGTCAATTGCAATACGCCCGAGCAGTGGAGTCAGCTCATTCATGAAAATCCAGATTGAAGGTCAGCAGGTGCGGTTCCGTATCGACGAAGACGAACTGGCTGCTTTGCTTGCCGGGCGCAGCGTCGACAATCTCAGCCGCCTTCCAAGCGGGCAGGGCGCGCGGCTAGTGCGGCATAGCGTCAGCCTGACCGGCGGTCACGCTGCGTGCAATTGCGCCACCGATCACTGGCAATTGCTGGTGCCGCGCGACGCGCTGGAATACCACGCCCGCCAGCTTCCGAGCCGCGACGGATTGAGCTTCAGTTTCGATGCGGGCGCCGGGCATGCAGAACACATGGCGCTGCACGTAACCTTCGATATCGATGTGCGCGACAGTGCGCGCAAGCGGTTTCCGAAGCAGTGAGTTGACTTCTTAGATGCGCCTTTGCTGCATGCGCGTGATGGGCCGACACAGGGATGGAATGCGGTAAGCGCTCGTCCTGCGGTCTGGCCAGCACCGCCCCGGCTGCAGTCTGCTTGTGAATCAGAGCAGCTAAAATGTAGCGAGTCGTCGTCAGGCGGGTGGGGACGGCCCACAGGAAGCTGAGTGCATTGGCGATACACACGCACTCAGAGCACCGATCGTGCCCGCTTGGTAGGTGCGTAGTCGTTTCTGTTAGCCGCGCTCAGTCAGGGCGTGAGCCGCTTGCACCGTTCGGTGCAAATGCCAGGTACGCGCTCGCAGGCCAGTCCGCGTTCCTGCAGTGCGGCTTCGATCGGGGCCGCTGCCATAGCGCAGTAGCCGGTGCCGCTGCGCAGCACGACCACATGCAGGCCTTGGCTTGCCAGTTTCAGCAGCAGCGCATGTTGTGCCTGCGGCTCGGGCGGTAGGGCGCGCCGCGAGGCGTCGCGGCGCGCCAGTTCGAGGATCGCGTCCGGCACGTCCGCGCCAACCAACAGCACATCGGCCAGATTCATCGCACGCAAGGCCTTCAACGTCAGCAGTCCCGGATCGCCGGGGCCGGTGCCGACCAGCTGCACGCTGCCACGCGCCGGGACGGTATCAGCATCGTTCAATGCCGCGTTGAACGCAGCGTCGGCTGCGGCATCGTCGCCGGCCTGCAGCAGCAACGGCACCTGCCCATCGATCACGCGATCGAACCAACGCCTGCGCCGGTTCATATCGGGAAACTGGCTGCGGATACGCTCGCGATAGCGCGCAAACAAACCAGCGAAGCGACCCACCGATGCATCCAGCTCGCGCTCGAGCCGCTCGCGCAGCCAGCGTGCCAGCATCGGCGCCGCACCGGCCGATGAAATGGCGATGACCAGCGGGTCGCGATCCACGATCGCCGGCACCTGGTACGTCGACAGCTCGGCATCGTCCACCACGTTGACCAGCCGCTGACGCGCCCCCGCGGCCGCACCGACGCGTTGATTCAAGTCGGTGTCGTCGGTGGCCGCGACCACCAGCCACACCGTGTCGATCCATGCCGGATCGAACTCGCCGCCCAGCTGCTCGAAGCGCCCGGCCTGCATCAACTCCGCAAGCTCGGGCGACAGCGCGTGCGCATACAGTCGGATCTGCGCGCCTGCCTTGAGCAGCGCGAGCACCTTGCGCGTGGCGACCTCGCCACCGCCGATCACCAGCACGGCACGCCCCTGCAGATTTGCGAACAACGGGAACAACGGCATCAGGTTCACTCCGAAAGATGACTCGCACCGACGGCATGTTGCATGGCACCAGCGGGCCACGTCCACACGCCTCGCTGCCGCCAATGCGTGTTTTGCTGGTCAACGATACCGAAAAGCCCATTGGCGAACTGCGCCAGGCGCTGACGCGCGCCGGCTACACGGTGCTCGACGATGTGGCATCGGTAAGTGCATTGCTGCATGCGGTGCAGAGCCAGCAGCCGGATATGGTGGTGATCGACGTAGATTCGCCTTTGCGCGATACGCTGGAGCACGTGTCGATGCTGCATGCGCATGCGCCGCTTCTGGTGGCGATCGCTGATCGACCGGTCACACGGCTCGGATGCGGCACACACCACGGGCGTCGGCCGCGCGGCGGTGGCTTGAAGCCAGTACCTGCGATGCATTCAAGACGATCCTGCGGGTGGGCCGCATCAAGCAATGGCGCTGCGTGCTGTCGGCGCATCCTGTGCATGCGCCAGCCACCCGGTACGGCGGGGTGCAGCACCGAGTACATCGCTACGAAATGTGCACCCCGCAGACAATGCCGTTCCCCAAAGATGTATGGGTGCATGCCACGAGGTGGACGACAAGTCTTGGACAGCCATGGCGCTCTCACTGGTAGCGCTATCTATCTCACGATGCGAGACGGCATTTCCTGCAAGCAAGGTGTGCAAGATTTGCGCAGCGAGCGCAGCTGTTTTTTCCTGCATGTGTTCGTTTGCCACCATTTGGCCTGTGTTTAGGGTTGGCACGAATGTTGCGTTAAGCCCCTCACCGAATGACGTACCCGATGCATCGAGAGGAGGCACAGTGGAAGACGGACAGAACAGTACTCGTA
This sequence comes from Xanthomonas dyei, assembly GCF_002939865.1. Taxonomy (GTDB): domain Bacteria; phylum Pseudomonadota; class Gammaproteobacteria; order Xanthomonadales; family Xanthomonadaceae; genus Xanthomonas; species Xanthomonas dyei. The sequence goes on along the minus strand of NZ_MDEE01000035.1, from coordinate 533 downwards.
GCCGGCGCGGCTTCGCCGCGTTGGACCCGGAGAAGCGTCGCGTGTTGGCCAGTAGCGGTGGCAAAGCTGCGCACGCCAGCGGCAACGCACACGAATTCACCAGCGACGAGGCACGCGAAGCAGGTCGGAAGGGTGGCCAGGCAGTGAGCCGCGACCGCGATCATATGTCGCGCATCGGCAGCAAGGGCGGGCGGTCCAAGCAGGCCAAGCCGCAGGAAGAATCCGCGTAATCAACGGCACGGCACGCAATAGTGTGCCGTCAGTGATTCAGGGGACGCAGGCTCTGCGCTGTGATGGCGCAGGGCCTGCTGTTTTTCAGGCATACGCCCCGCCAACTGCGTGCGCCAACCAGCAATCGATTGCACCTGGATGACCTCGGTGGAGGCGACTGGTAAGGAATCTGCACGACTGGGCCCATAACTGTTTGAAGCACAACGCATTCCTAAGGAACCTCTGAACAAAGCACGGCAGATGCGCGACACTACCCGCCTCGTGTTGAGGAATCATCCATGCAACTGACGTTCGGCGACGCT
>NZ_MDEE01000034.1 GCF_002939865.1 Xanthomonas dyei | reverse complement strand
CCGTCCGCTTATGCCCAACATCTGGCAAACACCGATATCATCAACCCCGGACTCTAAACCCGATCGCTACTCAGGGCGGGGGGACGTCGGTGGGACCTTACGCGGCATGGATGCCGCGTAAGAGCCTACAGGGACGGATTCACGGCGTGTCCCGCGAGGGTGGGCGGGCAAGGACCCTGCAGCCAGGCTGTAAATCATTCGCTCTGAATCTGATCTATCCGAAATATGTAATTCCATCCAGACACAAGATGCAAAAGCAGCACAGGATTTGAGTCGTAGAGGCGTTTGGATACAGTCAGAAGCTGAGTGAGTCGGGCGCGCGGCGCCCTCACCGCTCACAGGACCGGATGCACGCTTCAAGTCACCCGACGCGTTTCCAGTGCTGCCATCACGATGGGCTTGGCCCATTCCGGTACCTGTGCCAGCTCTGCAGGCGTCTGCGGGTAATGCAGACCGGCCCGATCCAGTTCCAGTACCAGCAGCGGCTCGGCCTGCCCGGATGCATCGGCAGCGGCGCTGTTGTCGTAGACATGCAGCACCGCCAGATGCGGCAGCAAGGCGATCAGATTGGCGCGCGAGGCATCGAAGCGCTCGCGGATCTTGTGCTCGGCGATCGCATGGCCGCCGCCGGCGACCCGCGCTGCAACGCGTTCGATATGCAGCTCCACCGTCGACAAGCCACAGAACCAGACTGCCACCGTGTGCCGTTCGCAGGCCTCGCGCAGCAAGCGCGGGATGGTGGTCGCGCCCAGCGTGGTTTCGAAGGCGTAATCGCTGCCGTCCGCCATTGCCTGGCGCAACCGTCGCACACCTTCCTGCCAAGCCTGGGCATTGGCAGCCTCCAGCGGCCAGCCCTGCTCCACCAGTTGCCGGGTGAAGGCATCCGGGTTGAACCAGGTGGCGCCGTCTTCCTGCAGCAAGGTGCCCAGCAGCGAACTCTTGCCGGCGCCGTTGACGCCGGCCAATACCAGAATATGTCCCATCGATCAGAGCGACGGACCCAAGGGAATCTTGCGGCCACGGCGTGCGGGCTTGGCGATCACCGGTCCCAGCACCGCGCCATCGGTGACCGCGGCAAGATGCGCGTCGAATCTGACCTGCAAGGCCTGCAGCGACTGCGCGCGTGTGGCCGCATCGGCAAGCGCGCTGGCCTGCCGCACCAGCTGCCGGTATTCCTCCGCATCCACCACCACCGCTTCGGGGTGATTGTGATTGGTGATGACCACCGCGCCGTGGGTGCGCACCTTGCGCATCAGGCTGGGCCAGCCCTTGATCTTGATGTCGGCCGCTGGCGCTTTTTCGAGCTCGGGCAAGTCCTGATGACGGGACATGGGGCGATCCTGCGAAGTGAGTGAGCCCAGGCTACGCCAAAATGCCCATTTTGGGAAATTTGTTCATTTTGGACTATTCCACGCCCAACCCGACACAAGAGCGGCTAAAAACCGTAGTGGGCAGTCATCAGGTGGGTGCAAACGGCGCACTCAGAACTAAGACCGACGAGTACCCAGCACCGCCCGCGCCCGCCTGGCGGCGAACCCAGTCGTCTTGTTAGCTGCCTAAATTAAAACGAGGCCCGCAGGCCTCGTCGCTTGACGCTACAGCTGTGCGGCGGCTCAGCCGCGCAACTTACTCAGCAGCTCGCGCGTCACCGGGTCGGCGACGTCGGCCGACTCGCCCTTCAGTGCCGGCAACAGCTGGCTGGCCAGCTGCTTGCCCAGCTCCACACCGAACTGGTCGAACGCGTTGATGCCCCACATCACCGATTGCACGTAGACGCTGTGCTCGTACATCGAGATCAATGCGCCCAGCGCCTGTGGAGTCAGTGCATCGAGCAGGATCACCGTGCTCGGGCGACCACCGGGATAGCTGCGGTGCGGGTCGCTGCTGTCCTGACCATTGGCAAGCGCTTCGGTCTGCGCCAGCACATTGGCCATCAGCGCCACGTGGTTTTCCGCGTATGGATCGTCGTTGTGCACGGTGCCGATGAAATCGGCCGGCACCACACTGGTGCCCTGGTGCAGCGCCTGGAAAAAGCTGTGCTGCACATCGGTGCCCGCGCCGCCCCACCACACCGCCACGGTGTCGCTGTCGACCGCAGAGCCATCGAGCTTGACCCGCTTGCCCAGGCTCTCCATCACCAACTGCTGCAGATACGCCGGCAGCAAGGCCAAACGCTGGTCGTAAGTCATCACCGCATGCGTGGCGCTGCCGAGCAGGTTGCGGTTCCACACCGCGGTCAGGCCATGCAGTACCGCGACGTTTTCTTCCAGCGGCGTGTTGAGCGCATGCGCATCGAACTGCGCGGCACCTTCAAGCAGCTGCTCGAAACGCGCGAAGCCAATCGCCAGCGCTATCGGGAAACCGACCGCCGACCACAACGAATAGCGCCCGCCAACCCAATCCCACATCGGCAACACGCGGCTGGGTGCGATGTCGAAGGCCTTGGCCGCGCGCTCGGGGTTGGCGCTCACTGCAAACAGGCGCTCGCTGCCGCCCAACCAGGCATGCAGGATGCCGCCGTTGAGCAGCGTTTCCTGAGTGCCGAAGGTCTTGGAAATCAGGATGCCGGCGGTGCGTGCCGGGTCCAGCGTGGCCAGCGTGCGCTGCATGGCGGCGCCATCGACGTTGGAGACGAAATGCACGCGGAAGCGCACACCTGTCACCGGACGCAATGCATCGGCCACCAGACGCGGGCCCAGGTCCGACCCACCGATGCCGACACTGACGATATCGGTGACGTTGGTGGCTTCGAGTTGCTCGATCAACGCACCCATGCGCTGGCGCACTTCCGCAGCGGTGGCATAGGCCTCGGAGGCCACCGGCGCGTCGGTCAGATCGCCACGCAACGCGGTATGCAATGCAGCGCGCTGTTCGGTGACATTGACCTGCTCGCCACGAAACAGGCGCTGGAAGGCACCGGCCAGATCGCGCTCACGCGCGATGGCAAACAGTGCATCGAGCGAGGCGCGGTCGTACTTCTGGCGCGCGAAATTGAAGTACAACGGACCGACTTGCCTGGCGTACTGCGTCGGCCGTTCCGGCTCGGCGGCAAGCAATGCGGGAATGGCAGCGCCGCGCAGGCGCTGAGCGTGGGCGTGAAGCGCGTCGAATCCGTTGGTCTGTGTCATGCGGCCTGCGTGGGGATGCTGTGGTTGGTATGGGTAATCTTGTTGGCTCCGTCAACATATACCAGAGTGGGCTTGAAGGTTTCCGCTTCGGCTTCGCTCATGCTGGCGAATGCAGCAACAATGATCAGGTCGCCCACCTGCACGTGACGTGCGGCACCGCCGTTGAGCGACAGGATGCCGCTGCCTTCTTCGGCACGGATGGCATAGGTGCTGAAGCGCGCACCGTTGGTGACGTCCCAGATATGCACCTGTTCGAACTCGCGGATGCCGGTCGCATCCAGCAGCAGCCCGTCGATAGCGATCGAGCCTTCGTAATTGAGCTCGGAATGGGTGACGGTGGCGCGGTGGATCTTGGTTTTGAGCAGGGACAGGTGCATGGACGCAGGCAACAACGAAAGGAAAGCGGATATTTTAGCGGAAAGCGCCCGCGCTCACCCGGGTGCCGCGCGGCCGCTGGTGAGGGCTTCAGGCGGCGGTGAAGCACGCCCTCTGGCGGGCCGGACGCGCCCATGCCCATCGCTCAGCGCGGGCGCACGCGGCGGCCTGCGCGGCGTCAGAATTCCAGGTTGTCGATCAGCCGCGTCGTGCCCAGGCGTGCAGCGATCAAGGCGACCCGCGCTCCGGCATTGCTGTCGCCCGGTTCGTTCAGATCGGGCAGGCGTACCACCGCGTAATCGACCCGGAAACCGGCCTGCTCCAGCGCCTGGGTGGCGCGTTCTTCGACCTGCGCACGCGGCGTACCGGCGGCATAACTGTCGCGCATCTGCAGCAGCACCTTGCGGATCTGCGCCGACACGGGCCGATCCTCGGCCGACAGATACTGGTTACGCGAACTCATCGCCAGGCCGTCGGCTTCGCGCACGATGCTGCCGCCCAGGATCTCGATCGGAAATGCGAGGTCGGCCGCCATCTGCCGGATCACCGCCAGCTGCTGGTAATCCTTCTTGCCGAATGCGGCCACGTCCGGCTGCACCTGGTTGAACAGCCGCGCCACCACCGTGCAGACGCCATCGAAATGCCCCGGCCGGCACACGCCTTCCAGCACATCGCTGACGCCGGGCGCGTGGACCGGCGTGGCCAACGCGGTGCCGAGCGGATACATCGTGTCCACGTCCGGCAGCCACAGCGCATCGCAACCGGCGTCTTCCAACCCACGCAGGTCGGCTTCGGGCGTGCGCGGGTAACGGGCGAAATCTTCATTCGGACCGAACTGGGTCGGGTTGACGAACACGCTCGACACCACGCGGTCGGCATACTGGCGCGCCAGCATCACCAGCGAATAATGCCCGGCGTGCAGGTTGCCCATGGTCGGCACCAGCGCCACGCGCAGGCCTTCGCGCTTCCAGCCGGTGACCAGAGCGCGCAAGGTGGAAAGATCGGTAATGGTCTGGATCATGCGGCGTACGCGTGCTCTGCATCGGGGAAGCTGCCATCGCGCACGGCCTGCGCATAGGCACGCACCGCGCCGGCCACCGAACCGCCTTCGGCCAGGAAATCCTTGACGAACTTCGGCCGGCGATGGCCGCTGTCCAGGCCCAGCATGTCGTGCATCACCAGCACCTGGCCATCGCAGCCCGGGCCGGCACCGATGCCGATGGTGGGCACGCTGAGGTCGGCGCTGATCTGCGCGGCAATCGGCGTGGGCACGCATTCCAGCACCACCAGGCTGGCTCCTGCGTCGACCACCGCCTGCGCATCGCGGCGCAATTGCTCGCCGGCTTCGCCGCGGCCCTGCACTTTGTAGCCGCCAAACCGCAGCACCGATTGCGGGGTGAGCCCCAGGTGCGAACACACCGGGATCTCGCGCTCAACCAGATAACGGATGACATCGAGTTTGTGCCCGGCGCCTTCGATCTTGACCATCTCCGCACCGGCCTGCAGCAGCAAGGTGGCGGCATCGAGCGCGCGCTCGGGCGTGGCATCGGCCTGGAAAGACAGATCGGTCACCAGCAAGGCCCGCTCCAGCACGCGTGCGACCGCGGCGGTGTGGTAGACCATATCGGCGGTGGTCACCGGCAAGGTGGAATCGTGCCCCTGCACCACCATGCCGAGCGAGTCGCCGACCAGGATCAGGTCCACGCCGTTGGCGTCGAAGCTGCGCGCAAACCCGGCGTCGTAGGCGGTCAACATGACCAGTTTTCGACCCGCCCGCTTGGCCTCGGCCAGGGCGGGCACGGTCCAGGGCTTGCTGTCGGCGTGGCTGCTCATGAAGTCATTACGTGGGGTGATAAGCCGCTCATTATCTACCCAATCGGCTCCAGCCCGCAGACATCGATGGCCTGCAATGCGTGCCGCACTGTTCCATGACCTGGAATGATCGCCTCCGGCGCCAGCTCGGCCAGCGGCAGCAGCGCGAAGCCGCGCGCGTGCAGATGCGGGTGCGGCACCTGTAGCTGCGGCAGGTCGATCACCTGGTCGGCGTACAGCAGCAGGTCCAGATCGAGCGTGCGCGGACCCCAGCGCTCGCCGGCCCGGCGCTCACGTCCGAACGACTGCTCGATGCCGAGCAAGCCCTCCAGCAGCGGCAGCGGCGCCAGCGCGGTGCGCAGCTGCGCCACGGCATTGAGGAAGTCGGGCTGGTCTTCGCGGCCCCAGGCCGGCGTGCGGTACAGGCGCGAAGCGGCAATCAGCGTGGATTGCGGCAGCGCGCCAAGCGCAGCGATGGCCGCGCGCACGCTGGCCTCGGCCGGGCCCAGGTTGGCACCCAGGCCGACAAAGGCGGTGTGCATGCCCTACTCGCCTGCCGCAGCGCCGGTGCGACGACGACGACGGCGACGTTTGCGCGGCGCACCCTCGTCGCCATCGTGATCGGCCTGCGCCGATTCGATCGCATCGACCAGCTCCTGGCCCGACGACTTTTGCGCCTCGCGCCAGAACTCCACATCGGCCGCATGATCGGCCGATGCGAACTGACGCAACACCAGAAAATCGAACGCCGCGCGGAAGCGCGGATGCGACAAGGTACGGAACACGCGCTTGCGTTGACGCGACGAGAAGCGCGTCTGCAGCAACCAGATTTCCTGCATCGGCAGCGAGAAACGACGCGGCAACGCCACCCGCTCAAGCTGGTGCAAGGTGACACGGTCGGCAGCGCGCCGCTGCGCATCTTCCGGCTGCACGCCCTGCGCCTGCAGTGCCATCAAGGTGCGGCAGAACGCCGGCCACAGCAGCAACGCGAACAGGAAGGCCGGCGACACCGGCTCGTCGTTGGCCACGCGCGCATCGGTATTGCGCAAGCCTTCCAGCACCATCGCGCGCAACGCGCCGCTACGGTTGGATTTGAGCGCCGCTGCACTCTCGGGGAACAACGCACCGAGCAGGCCGTAACGCTCCAGGCCTTCGAAACTTGCCACGCCGTGCCCGGACAGGAACAGCTTGAGAATCTCTTCGAACAACCGTGCCGGCGCGGCTTCGGACAACAGCCCGGCCAGGCGCGGGATCGGCTCGGCACTGCCGGCTTCGATCTCGAAGTTCAGCTTGGCCGCCAGGCGCACCGCACGCAGCATGCGCACCGGATCTTCCTGGTAACGCAACTCCGGGTCGCCGATCAACTTCATCAGCCGCGCTTGCACGTCTTCGAAGCCACCGCAGTAATCGCGCACCGAAAAATCTTCGATCGCGTAGTACAGGGCGTTGCAGGTGAAGTCGCGGCGGATCGCATCGTCTTCGATGCTGCCGTAGACGTTGTCGCGCACCAGGCGGCCGTTATCCAGCTCGCGGTCGCCGCTGCCATCGTCGATGTTGGCGCGGAACGTGGCCACTTCGATGATCTCGCGGCCGAACACCACATGCGCCAGACGAAAGCGGCGGCCGATCAACCGGCAATTGCGGAACAGCGCCTTGACTTCTTCCGGCGTGGCGCTGGTGGCGACGTCGAAGTCTTTGGGGTGTCCGCCGACCAGCAGGTCACGGACTGCACCGCCGACCAGATAGGCACCGAAGCCGGACTCGCGCAGGCGATACAGCACGCGTAGCGCGTTGGGGCTGATGTCCTTGCGCGAGATGGTGTGCTGATCGCGTGGGATGACGCGCAGCGTGAACGGGGATGTAACTGAGGGTTCGATGATGGCGCTTCCGTCTTGTGTTGCAGGATTGCCCAACGGCTATTACCTCACTATACTAGCGCGCTGCACAAGACGCGACAAAAACGCTCCCTTCGTCTAATGGTTAGGACGTGGCCCTCTCAAGGCTAAAACAGGGGTTCGAGTCCCCTAGGGAGCACCACGTTCGTCCTGCTGCAGACCACGCCAAAGCCCCGCATCGCGGGGTTTTTGCATTGTGGCGCAGGTATTTTTAAGGGGCAGTGCCGCTGCAGCGGCGGGCAGCGAGACCGCACAGGCGGTGACGTTCGGCAGCCTCCCGTCACAGCACTTTCCGGCCAATCGAGCCACCTGGCCGAGTCCGGTTGAGTGCCACACCATTGACCGACCTGGATGCAATCCAGATCGCACCCTGCCGAGCGATCTGCCGCACTGCCCCGCGTGCGCGGCGTAATCCGCAGCCTTGTCGATCACAGCAACACGATGAGTGCCAGCAGCACAGACAGATCGATCCCTGGCGCGCAGCGCATGTTGTATCGCCCCTGCCCCATCGCAACAGCCGACATGCCGTACTTGCGCGCCATCCGCGCGACACGCCTTGGATATTTGCAGTGCATGGCCTCTCCTCAACTGGCAAACGGGTGGATGCGATCTCCATCGCTGCCGGTTTCGGCAACGGCGTCATGGGCATGCAGACTTTCCAGGTGGCGCACCGCCACGTCGAAGGACGTGTAGCGCTCGGCCAACGCCATGCGCAAACGCCGCGCGGCATCTTCCACATACATCAGGTTGGCGCCGTTCAAACGTGCGAAGGCCTGCTCGTCGATACGCCGCACCGCCGCCTGCACGGGCGTCGCCAATGCCTGTTCGCAGACGCCGATCAATGCACGGATATCCAGCCGCTGCAGGCAGGCCAACAGATCCACACGCACCCGTGCCAGGCTGCGCTGACTGTGCGGTGTGGCGTACGAACCGTGCACCTGCAGCCACTGCGCAATGTCGTCCAACGGCACCGCAGCGCGGCCGGCGTGCTGCTGCACAAATGCCTCGCTCAACAACTGCCGCGACAATGCCGCCGAACACGGGCAGGTCGAGGCATACAGCACGTCGATCTGCAGTTGGACCTGGCTGCGCCCCGCCCTGCACTGCGCATCGATGCGCACCGGGTATGCGCGCCACCCTGCCAGACCTTCGCTGAGCAAGGCCGGCGTACGCAGCATCACTTCGAACGACAGCGTCACCCGCGCCGCGCGGCTGCCGCAGTCGGCATGGCTGTCGATCAAGGCTTGCAGCAACTGCGACAGCATCGCCGGCGAGACCGGCTGCTCCAGATACCGGTCTAGCAAGCGGTACAGCCGCGACATATGGATGCCCTTGATCTCGGGGCGCGGCAGATCGACCTGTACGCTGGCGCGGGCCGCGACGGTACCGCTGGGCTCGGCCTCATCCAGGCGTACGGGGATGGCAATATCGTGCATGCCCACCCAGCGCAGCGGTGCGCTCAACGCGGGCGGTTCGGTAACGGCAACATCGGGAAGCGTGGCGGACATCGGGCACTCGTTGATGATGAAGATGACAGCCGCGCATCAGGCGCGGCCAGGAAATGCCTGGAAGTAGTCGTCGATGCCCGCATGCAGGGTCTGCGCGAGCTCGTCCTGATGCGCATCGCCGCATAAGCGATCGCAATCGTCGCGGTTGCTCATGAAGCCAGTTTCCACCAGCAGCGAGGGAATGTCGGGCGACTTCAGCACCGCAAAACCGGCCTGCCCCACCTGAGGCTGATGCAGCCGGGTCACGTGCTGCAAGCGCTCCAGCATCAAATGACCGAACGCAACGCTGCTGGCGATGGTTCCGCTCAGCGACAGATCGGCCAGTACCTGCGACAGCACTGGATTGGTCGGCACGCGCAGCCGGCGTGCGTTGTCGCCCATCTCGTCTGCGGCGTTCTCGCTGTCGGCAATCCACCGCGCCAACGCCGAGCTGGCACCATTTTCAGACAAGGCAAACACCGACGCGCCGCTGGCCTGCGTGTTGGGCGCGGCGTCGGCATGGATGGACACGAACAGATCGGCGTTGTGGCGATGGGCGATCAACACCCGTTCGTGCAGCGGTACGAAACGGTCGTCGCTGCGGATCATGGTCGGTCGATAGCGCGTGTCGGCGGCGAGCCGCTGATGCAACCGCCCGGCCACCGCCATGGCGACATACTTTTCGTAACGCGCATCGGCACTGACCGCACCGGGGTCCTTGCCGCCGTGGCCGGCATCGATGGCGATCACGTACGGATGCAGGCGCGAGCGCGTCGCAATGATCGGCGCATCTTCAGCCACGACTGTCGACAGCGGCACCGCGCTGGATGCGGCAGCCAGATCCAGTAACAAAACATTGCCGTCCCAGTGCTTAGTGACTGCGACCGGCTGGGCCAGATCGAGCACCACACGCATCCCATCGGCGTGTGGCCCGCTGCGGATGGCGATGACCGCCGTGCCAGGGGGCAGAGGCGCAATGCGCGGCGACTGGCTCGAAACGCCCGACAAATCAATCACCAGTCGCTCAGGATCGGACAACCCGAAACTGTTGTAGACGGCCTGCGCACTCAACTCCAGCCGCAGGCGCAGCACATCGCCTTGCTGCTGCACGCTGCATCCCTGCAGGGCTGGAAGCGCCTGCGCATTTCCCAGACACGGCGAGAGCACCAACCCAGCGCCAACACCCTGCAGCAATTGCCGCCGCTTCATCGCGCACGCCCTCGCTCAACCAGGCGTTCGGTACGCCACGGAAGGCGGAACCACGTGATGGGACGCGATTCCAGACCGCGCACGGACGGCAGCAGAGAGAACGACATGGAAGGAAATGACTGCCCGGAGAAGATGAAGTGTTATAAAGTAACATTAGTTCTGCGAAAGCAAGTCCGTCACTCACTATTCTGCGCCTCGGCGTTCATCTCCTCGCCCCGGAACCCTGCCCGATGTCTACCCACCTCCCCGATAGCTACGCCGCCTGGCGTCGTTGCATCGAAGTCGACTGCGCCCAACCGCTGACCGCACTCTTCATCGCCCAGCGCCTCACCGACCTGCGCACGCCCACCGACCACCATACCCAGCAACTCCTCGCCGCTGGGGTCCGGCGCATCACCAGCAGGTGATTGATTGGTTTGAACGTGCCTTTAGGGAGCTTTCGCCGAACTGATAAGAGCGGCTAACAAAACGTAGCGAGCAGTCGTCAGTTGGGGGCGGACGGCGCGCTCAGAGCCGGAATGTACGAGTGGTACATGCAGGTTCTGCGCAACGGCCGCGCCCGCCTGGCAGCTGCACAGTCCTTTCGCTAGCTGCTGTACGTTGGAATATCTCCAAAGCTGCACCTCGTGGCGAGGTAGATGGGACCGGCACGAGCACCTTGCCTGGTTCTTCAAGCCATACAAGCAGCAAGCCATAAGACCGGGAGGATTGGCACCCAAGAAAATCCACCGCATTCGTCCGACTATCGCGTTAAACGATTTTGCGACCAGGGCGCAACACTCCGGCGCGTCTCAGACGTACCTTATGCGGGCCTGAATTGCAGGCAACATCGCCCCGCGCAGGGGCAGGCGACATCATGGAAGTAAAATCGAACGTATTGAAGGCACTTCTTGTGCTGGGCTGCGCATCGCTCGCTGGTCACGTCTCGGCGCAGTCAGGGGGGTGCTGTGCAGGTGGCGTTGGCGCGCGCGCAACAAACGGACTAGGCGAGCGTAGCCCCGCTGCAGCAACCAATCTTGCACTGGATTCCGCCTGGTCGATCTACGAGTTTCAACGCGACGGCGTGACCTACCTCCAGATCAACGATACTGCAGGGTCGGTCCGAGCAGTCGTCGCTCGCGTCGATAATGCACTCTGGACCCTGCCAATGGGCAAGGATGCTGACCGCGTCATTCTCCCCGCTGCAAACTCGATCTGGGCCAACACCGCACCTACGACGTCGTCAGACGAGCTCGGACCAAGCGCTAAAGTGGTTTACCGGACAGAAAACTTCACCGTGCATGTCGAGCGGCAAGCCAACGGGGAACGCTGGAAGGTTGCGCCGTCGCAATAGCAGGCGACGCTTCGGCCATAAGGAAAGTTAGGACCAACGCATGGCGGCGGCGAAACGTGCCGCCATGCGACTTAAGCCGGGCACGGAATTCGGCCTCAGCCTCAGGAGAATCACGCCGCACCGAATCAATCAAAGATGTGTCCGCAAACACGCGCATGACGATGCCCTGCGCCCCCCGGCCACGCCAAACACGCGCATGTAGAAAATGCTTGTCTGCTTCAGGCAGAAGCTCTAGCGCATTGAGCGTGCACCGGTAAGCAGCCAGCTGCAGTCCCAATGAAAGTTTGGAGCAGTCCCCGTACAGAAGGCATTCGAACGTGCTTGACGTCAATCGCTCCAAACCTTCACGTCGAAGTGAGCCGAATAAACCGTGCGTCTCGATCTCAAGCGGATAGAGAGCGGAAACATATTCATGCAGAAGCCTGGATTCGATCACCGCGATACGCGTCATTTCCATTGCAACCGCATGATTTCCGCGTTCCCGCAGATCAGCAATCGCGCGCTTGCGTATACGGTTCATTTGAACATTGAGATCGGAGTACTCCACGACCCGATTACGCAATGTTCGCTCAGCGGCAAGATAACTGGCTTGGACGGCCTCCTGAGCGTCAGCCTTGATTCGCCTGATGGTGTCGAACCGCCTGATCGGTTTGACCAGTTTCTTACCGAAGATAAACAAGCACGTACTCACGGCCACATGAACGAGCTGAGCAGCATAAAGATTTGCGTTGTAATAGCCTATTTCATAGGTCTTCGGAAGCGTAATCGCCAATGCAAAGTTGGCTAGAAGCGTACCCAGTGCGGTTCCTGTCCATCCATGACGAAACGTCAAGAAAACAGCGGGCCCAATTAACGCCACCATCAAGCCCGTTCTGAAAGAAGGCTCCTGGACGAAGCCGATTACATAGAACAGACCCACGATCACAGCGACCGACATGCCGAGATCTCTCGGCAGATCCAGACGAGCAATTTCTTTTCGCCGAGGCGACCAAAGCATCGCGGGAAGCAGAAACACCAAGATGCCCAGGTAACTGCCCAGCCAGTACCGAAGCGAGAACTCCATAAAATTCTTTGTATCTGGCCCTCCGAGTCCCGCATTGAGGGCGATGCTCCACAACGAATTACACAAGGCGATTGCAATCGCAAAAGGGATAAGCACGGAAGCATGAAAGAGCACCTTGCCCACATAGTTGCGGGCCAACCAAACAACCAGCGCAATCATGGGCGCATGGACGAATGGGCTGACGTATGCCCAGGCAAGATCGTAATCTTGGGTGTGTGAGAGCGGAACACGCAACCAGAGCATGGCGGCCGCGTCGCCTACCAACAGGAACGGCCACTCCCGATAAGGACGGAACAACAGCGTGATGACACGCAAGCCGACAGGCAGGTACCACTGATCAATGGAGCAATACCAAAGCGACAGAAATGCCAAGCAATAGCAGACGCTTATCAGCGCGCCCCTGAGGAATTCCTTTGCTACCACCATCCCACCACTCCTTGGTTCCACGATTGATCTCTAGTCTGTAGGGAAGCGCCCGATGGAGTATAGCGTTGGCGCACAATTTGAAATAAGGCTGTCAATTTCCTTGAGCCACGCTCGTATCCAGAGACCCACTTTGCACTCCACCTGGTGCACTGGTCACGCGCCTGGAGGGTTCGAGCGCAAGACCCAACACATCAACTGACGCACACACCGTATCGAATGACTGGCCAGACAGGCAGAAGGCCGCGCATTGCGCGGCCTTCTGCATTTCCCATGGTGATTTCAGCACAACGCGCTGGTCAGCCCTCCATCTGCTCCAACTCCTTGCCCTTGGTCTCGTAGACGTACTTGAGCACGAAGAACACCGAGATGAAGGCGGCGACGGTGTAGATGCCGTAGGCGCCGGCAAGACCGATACTGCCGAGCAGGATCGGGAAGCTGACGGTGATGGCGAAGTTGGAGGTCCACTGCGCGGCACCGGCAATGGCCAGGCCCGAGCCGCGGATCTGGTTGGGGAACATCTCGCCCAGCATCACCCACATCACCGGGCCCCACGAGGCGTTGAAGAACACCACGTAGACGTTGGCGGCCACCAGCGCCAACATGCCCATGGCATCGGACATCGCCAGCTTGCCTGTGGCGTCCAGAGACGCGGTGGCGAACGCATAAGTCACCAGCGCCAGCGACACCGCCATGCCGGCCGAACCGATCCACAGCAGCGGCTTGCGGCCGATCTTGTCGACCAGCATCACCGTGACCAGGCAGGCACCGATGCTCAGGCCGCCGGACAGCACGTTGATCAGCAGTGCATCCTGTTCGGAGAAGCCGACCGCCTGCCACAAGACCGCGCCGTAGTAGAACACCACGTTGATGCCGACCAGCTGCTGGAACACCGCCAGGCCGACGCCGATCCAGACGATGGGGCGCACCTTGCCGGTGGCCTTGCTGATCAGGTCGGAGAACTTGGGCTTGTGCTGGTCGGCCGACATGGACGCGGAGATCTCGGTCAGCTTGGTCTGCGCGGCAGCAGTGCCGTACAGCCGCTTGAGCACCACCAGCGCCTGCTCGCGACGGCCCTTGACCACCAGGTAGCGCGGGCTTTCGGGGATGACCAGCAGCAACAGCAGGAACGCCAGCGACGGAATCGCCTGCATCCAGAACATCCAGCGCCAGGCGGCCTGCCCGCCCCATAACGGCTCGGTGGAGGCACCGGCGGCGTTGGCCAGCAGGTAGTTGCTCAGGAAGGCGCAAAACAGACCGCTGATGATGGCGATCTGCTGCATGGTGGCCAGCCGGCCGCGATAGCGCGCGGAGGCGACCTCGGCGATGTAGGCCGGTGAAATGACGCTCGCTGCACCCACCGCAAGTCCGCCCATCAGGCGTGCAAAAATGAAAAACCAGGAGTTATGCGCGGCGCCAGCAGCAATCGCCGAGACCAGAAACAGTGCCGCAGAAATGATCAGGACTCCGCGGCGGCCCCAGCGGTCGGCAAGACTGCCGGCAAAGAAGGCGCCAATGGCGCAGCCGATCAACATTGAGGCTACTTCTAGCCCGGTAAAGAAGGCGCTGGAATGGAAGGTCTGCTTCAGGCCGTCGAGAGTGCCGTTGATCACGCCGCTGTCGAAGCCGAACAAAAAACCGCCGATCGTTGCAACGCAACTGATCAGGACGATGAAACGGGTGTTCTCACCGGCATCGGGGGCGCCGTTTACGGAGACACTGGACATGGGTTCACCTGGAAACATGCAAGGGAGCGGTCACTGGTGTGGCCGCCGTCGGCCGGCGACGCGATGCGCCGCCGGCCACGGGACATCAACGCGTCAGATACTGATTGATCAAGTTCTCATACGCTTCCTGGCGGCCGCTGATCTGGGTCGGCACGTTGCCGGCCGCATGCTTGGCCACGTCCACCAGCGTGCTGGTGCCATTGGCGAAGTCCGCACCGGCGCCGCTGTCGAAGCTGGCGTAACGCTCGGCGCGCCAGGTTTCCAGCGGCGAGGAGGTCAACAGCGCATTGGCCACTTCCAGCCCGCGTGCGAACGCGTCCATGCCGCCGATATGCGCCATGAACAAGTCCTGCGGGTCGGACGATTCGCGGCGCACCTTGGCATCGAAGTTCAAGCCGCCCGGTGCCAGCCCGCCCTGCCGCAGCACCACCAGCATCGCGCCGACGGTGTCGTACAGGTCGGTCGGGAACTGGTCGGTATCCCAGCCGTTCTGCGGGTTGCCGCGGTTGGCATCGATGCTGCCCAGCAGGCCGGCATCGGATGCCACCTGCAGGTCATGCTCGAAGCTGTGGCCCGACAACGTCGCATGGTTGGCTTCGATATTGAGCTTGAAATCCTGGTCCAGGCCATGCTGACGCAGAAAGCCGATCACGGTGGCGCTGTCGAAGTCGTACTGGTGCTTCATCGGCTCCATCGGCTTGGGCTCGATCAGGAAATTGCCCTTGAAGCCGATCGCGCGGCCGTAGTCGCGTGCCAGGGTGAGGAAGCGCGCCATGTTGTCCTGCTCGCGCTTCATCTGCGTGTTGTGCAGGCAGGCATAGCCTTCGCGGCCGCCCCAGAACACGTAGTTTTCGCCGCCCAATTCCACGGTGGCATCGATCGCAGCCTTGACCTGCACCGCCGCACGCGCCACCACGTTGAAGTCCGGGTTGGTGGATGCGCCATTCATGTAGCGCGGGTGCGAGAACAGGTTGGCAGTGCCCCACAGCAACTTGATGCCGGTGTCGGCCTGGCGCTGCTTGGCGATGCCGACCATGTGGGTGAGGTTGCTTTCGTATTCGCCGATGTCGTCGGCATCCGGCGACAGGTCGATGTCGTGGAAGCAGTAATACGGCACGCCGAGCTTGGTGAAGAATTCGAACGCGGCATCGGCCTTGGCTTCGGCGCGCCCCAGCGCGGTGTTGCCCGCATCCCACGGATAGGCGCGCGTGCCCGGGCCGAACGGATCGGCGCCGTTGCCGCAGAAGCTGTGCCAGTAGGCCACGGCAAAGCGCAGATGCTCGGCCATGGTCTTGTCGCCGATTTTCTTGTTGGCGTCATAGACCTTGAACGCGAGCGGGTTGTCGGAGTCGCGGCCTTCGAAGCCGATCTTGCCGATGCCGGGAAAATATTCCGTCGCGCCGATGAAAACGGTGTTGCTCATGGGGTGTGATGTCCTTGGTTCTGGGGGAGTGGTGAATCAGTCAGCGTAGAGCGGGCTGACGACGTGCAGGTGCTTGAGGAAGGCTTGGTAGTGCTGCTGATACTGGGCCACGCGCTGCGGGTCGGGCTGAGCAGCGAGCGCGTCGTCTACCTGCAGGTGCTCCAGCACCACCTCCGACAACGCGGCATCGCCACCATCGTCGCGGTCGCAGGCCCACAACGCTTGCAGCGCGGCACCGAAGGCGGCGCCTTCGGGTTGGGTCGGCACCACGACCTGCAGATTGAATACGTCGGCCACCATCTGCCGCCACTGCGCGCTCTTGCTGCCGCCGCCGGTGAGCAGGATGGTATCGAACTGCAGGCCGGCCGCGACGAAGGCGTCGAAGCCATTGCGCAGGCTATAGGTCGCCCCTTCCATCGCGGCGCGATAGAAATGCGCAGCGGTGGTGTTGTGCAGATCCATACCGAACAAACAGCCGCGTGCATCGGGCAAATTGGGTGTGCGCTCGCCGTTGAAGAACGGCAACAACACCAGACCGTCGGCACCGGGTGCGGTGCCGGCAATCATCGCTTCGGTCTGCTCGCGGGGGATGGAGAACATGCGCATCACCGCTTCGGTGGCGACGGTGCAGTTCATGGTGCAGATCAGCGGCAACCAGCCGCCGCTGGACGAGCAGAACGCGGCCCAGCGTGCGTCGTCGTCCACCACCGGATGATCGGCGTAGGCGAACAAGGTGCCACTGGTGCCCAGGCTCATCGTCAGGCGGCCCGGCACCACATTGCCGGTGCCGATGGCCGCCATCATGTTGTCGCCACCGCCGGTGGTGACGCGCACGCCGGCCGGCAACTTCAATGCATCGGCGGCCGCATCGGACAACGCATACACCGCGCCGGTTTCCACCAGCGGCGGCAACGCCGCGCGCAGGTCACGCTGTGCATCGACGGCGCCGAGCATCCGCTCGGACCACTGACGCGTGCGTACATCCAGCCAGCCGGTACCGGAGGCATCGCCCACTTCGGCAAAGCGTTCGCCGGTGAGCCAGAAATTGATGTAATCATGCGGCAGCATCACCGTGGTCATCGCCGCATACGCC
Source organism: Xanthomonas dyei (assembly GCF_002939865.1). Lineage (GTDB taxonomy): Bacteria > Pseudomonadota > Gammaproteobacteria > Xanthomonadales > Xanthomonadaceae > Xanthomonas > Xanthomonas dyei. Next base: position 37,330 of record NZ_MDEE01000034.1, on the reverse strand, counting down.
TCAGGGCGATGCTTGCGCGTCCACGGCAGTTTGGATGCGGTGTAGCCGGCCAGGATCGGGTTGCCTGCGGCAGCCACGCTGCCTGCCGCGCCGCCCACCGCGTCCATGATTTCGTCGCACTCCAGCGCCGTGCTGGTATCGCACCACAGCTTGACCGGCGCGGTGACGCTGCCATCGGCAGCCACCGGCACGAAGCCGTGCTGTTGGCCCGACACCGAGATACCGCGTACGCGCGCGCGCTGTTCGCCATCGAGCTGCGCGAAGCAGTGCACGATGCCATCGACCCACCACTGCGCCTGCTGCTCGCGGGTGCCGTCATCGCGGCTGATCAGCTCCATCGGTGCGGCAATCGTGGCGATCACGGCGCGCTCCTGGGCGTCGTAGGCCACCAGCTTGACGCTCTGCGTGCCCACGTCCAGTCCTACGTACAAGCTCATTGCTTCACCAATCGGTTGTTGTTGAGTCCCACCTGCTGGGTGCGGCCCGCGCCCAGTTCCAGGTCCAGGGTCTGCCCTGCATAGGACAGTTGATAGCGTCCGCCACGATCACTGTGCAGGCGTGCCTGCTGCAAGCGACCGCCATCCCATTCCAGATCGATGCTGGCGCCGCCACGCACGCGCAGGCCGCGCACGCTGCCGCGCGGCCAGGCAGCGGGCAAGGCGGGGAGCAGGAACACACTGCCGCCCCAGCTTTGCAACAGCATTTCGGTGATGCCGGCGGTGCCGCCGAAGTTGCCGTCGATCTGGAACGGCGGATGTGCGTCGAACAGGTTCGGGTAGGTGCGCTCGGGCGAAATCAGCAGTTGCAGGATGCGATACGCATGCTCGCCATCGGCCAGCCGTGCCCACAGATTCAGCCGCCAGCCGATCCCCCAGCCAGTGGCGTTGTCGCCACGGATTTCCAGCGAACGCCTGGCGGCAGCGGCCAGCTCCGGGGTATCGCGCAAATTGATCTGGCTCGACGGATGCAGCGCGTAGAGATGCGAGACGTGACGGTGGTGGATCTCCGGCGCGTCCATATCCCAATCCTGCTGCCACTCCTGCAACTGCCCCGCCTTGCCGATGCGGTTGGGCGGCAGTTGCTCGCGCAGCGTGGCCAGCTGCTGCGCCAGCGCTGCATCGACATCAAGCACCTTGCTCATCGCGATGCACTGCGCGAACAGGTCGCGCAACAGCTGCGCATCCATGGTCGGCCCGGCACACACGGCAGCGCCGAACGGATGCTGGTTTTCCGGCGACATCGATGGATTGGTCACCATCGCGCCCGTTTGCGGGTCGCGCATTAAGGTGGCAACGAAGAACTCCGCCGCACCCTTGAACAACGGGTAGATCTTGCTCAGATACGCACGGTCGCGCCCGTAGTCCCAGCGGTCCCACAGCTGCTGCAACAACCACACCCCGCCCATCGGCCACAGGCTCCACTTGGCGCCATCGATGGGCCCGGCCTGACGCCAGAGATCGGTGTTGTTGTGCACCACCCAGCCGGGTGCGTCGTAGAGCGTACGTGCGGTATGCGCGCCGGTGGTGGCCAGGTCGAACAGCATGGATTCCAGCGGTTCCACGCACTCGTGCAAGGCGTTGGCCTCGCTGGGCCAGTAGTTCATCTCGGTGTTGATGTTGATGGTGTACTTGCTTTCCCACGGCGGCTGCATCAGGTCGTTCCAGATGCCCTGCAGGTTGGCCGGCTGGGAGCCGGGCCGCGAGCTGCAGATCAGCAGATAGCGGCCGTACTGATGGTAGAGCGCGGCCAATGCCGGGTCGTTGCCGCCGGCAAACCGCTGTACGCGTTGGTCGGTGGGTAGCGCTGCCGCGTCGCTGGTGCCCAGGTCGATCGCCACACGCCGGAACAGGCGTTGGTGATCGGCAAGATGCGTGCGCAGCAATGCGACGTAGTCCAGGGTTTGGGCCTTGCGCAGGCTGGCTGCGGTGCCTGCGAGCGGGTCGCCATCTACTGCGTCGAAGCGTTGGTAACTGGTGGCTGCGGTGAGCAGCAAGACAACTTCATCGGCGCCTTCGATACGCAAGCGATCGCGCAACGCAGTCACCTTGCCGCCTTTCACCTGCGGCAGCACGCGCAACGCAAACCGCAACTTGCCGTCGATGCCGGCAAAGCTGCCGTTGCGGCCGGTGAACAGCAAACCGCCCTGCTCTGCGGTGACCTCGCCGTGTTGCGGGCTATCGATGCCCACGCGCAAGGAAATCGCCCGCGGCCGCTCGCACGACAGACGCACCACGATGCATTGCGACTGCGCAGAGACGAACACCTCGCGCCGATGCAACACGCCGCCAGAGCGGAAGCTGGTGGTGGCCACTGCGGTGTCCAGATCCAGCTGACGGCGATATTCGCTGATGCCGTCGACACGATCGAAATCCAGCAACAGATCGCCCAGCGGTTGATACGGCATCTGCTTGAGCGGGCGCGAGAGCAGCTTGGCATCGGCCAGTTGTTCGGCCTCGGCATAGCGGCCGGCAAAGATCAGCGCACGCACCTGCGGCAACGCGGCCAATCCCTCCGGGCTGGTGGAATCGTAGGGCCCGCCAGCGTAGAGGGTGTCTTCGTTGAGTTGCAGGCGCTCGTGGGCAATACCGCCCCACACCATCGCGCCGAGTCGGCCATTGCCGACCGGCAAGGCCTCCACCCATTCGTTGGCCGGTTCTCGGTACCACAGCTGCAATGCGTCAGCGGGCGCCACGGGCGGCGACGCGGCGTGTTTGGAAGACGGTGCGGCCTGTGCGGCAACCGGTGCGGCGCCCAGGACCGCCATCGCGGCCCCGGTTGCCTTGCACAGTTCCCGACGGGTCAGCACGGCCACCGCCGTGCTGCATCACCGGAACCGCCCGCGACTGCCTTGCGGCGTTCCGGCATCTGCTTGCTCATCGACTGAAGACAGCCTGCGATCATCGACGACGCGCTTTGCCGGACGCAATCTTGCGCTGCAACACGCTGACCGCCTTGCCGTCGTACTGGAGGCTGGTGTCGGTCTTGGGCTCGAGCGCACCGGCATCGTCGCGCGGGCCATCGACGAAGCGCACATTGATGGTGCGCTGGGCCTGCATGCCGGTCCAGCTGCCTTCGCGCTTGCCGATACTCAGCTCACCCTTGGCCTGGTTCCACACCAGCGGAATGCGGCTGAACTCGCCCTTTTCGTAGCCATAGCCCTTGCCATCGTCTTCGTACAGCGAGAACTGGCCGTCGGCGCCGGTGTAGACCACCACGGTCAGCGGCGCGTCGGGTTTTTGGTCTACATATTCCTGCACCGGGCCGGTCGGCACGATGGAGCCGGCACGCACGAACAGCGGCATGCGTTCGATCGGCGCGGCCGCTTCGATGGTCTGGCCGCCGTCGTAACGCTTGCCGGTGGCGAAATCGAGCCAGCTGGTGCCGGCCGGCAGATACACCTGACGCGAGGTGGCGCCGAAGCGGGTCACCGGTGCGACCAGGAACGCCGGTCCGAACAGGTACTGGTCGTTGATGTCGCGCGCCTTCGCATCATCCGGGAAGTCCATCATCATTCCGCGCATGATCACGCCATCGCGCTGATAGGTATCGCCGGCCAGGCTGTAGATGTACGGCAGCAACGCGTAACGCAGCCGGTTGTAGTACGCCATGCTGTCGTAGAACGGCGTGCCTTCCGGGGCGATGTTCCAGATTTCGCGATACGGGAACTGGCCGTGCGAGCGGAAGATCGGCACGAACGCACCGAACTGGAACCAGCGCGTATTGAGCTCGCGCCATTCCGGCAGATGCGCCGGGTCCTGGTTCTCGTAGCGCTTCTCCACCGCAAACCCGCCGATGTCGAAAGTCCAGTTGGGCAGGCCCGACAGCGCCATGTTGACGCCGGCGGAAATCTGGTCGTGCATGTCGTCCCAACGCGACACGATGTCGCCGCTCCATACCGCCACCGCATTGCGCTGGGTACCTGCATAGCCCTTGCGCGAGAGGATGAACACGCGCTTGTCGTCGGCCGCGCGGTCGCCTTCGTACACGCCATGGGTGTGCGGCAGCGGGTAGGAATTGAAGTACTCGGTGGACGAGCCCAGCGCGTTCGGCGTGGTGCGTGCCTTGCGCTCGCCGATGTCCAGGTTGGAGTGTACGTCCGGCTCGTCGGCGTCCATCCACCAGGCATCGAAGCCCTTGCTGTTGAGCTTCTCGTTGACCTGGCGCCAGTAGATGGCCTGCGCCTTCTCCGAGTACGGGTCGTAGAACGAGTTCTTGTAGCCCTTGCCAATCCAGTCCAGCTCGCCTACTTCCACGTTGCGCTTGTACATGAAGCCGGCGGCATCCAGTTCCTTGTAGTTGGCGGTGGTGGGATAGAACTTGGGCCAGATCGAAATCATGATCTGCGCGTGCATGTCGTGCACGGCCTTGACCATGCCATCCGGATCCGGGAAGTGCTTCGGGTCGAAATCATGCGAACCCCAGGCGTTCTCGGGCCAGTACGACCAGTCGAGCACGATGTTGTCCAGCGACAGCTTGCGCTTGCGGTACTCGGCCAGCACGCCGACCAGCTCATCCTGGCTCTTGTAACGCTCGCGGCTCTGCCAGAAACCATAGGCCCACTTGGGCAGCATCACCGACTTGCCGGTGAGTTCGCGGTAGCCGGCAACGGCCTGATCGTAGGAATCGGCCGAGACGAAGTAGTAGTCGATCATCTGGCCGGCTTCGGACCACAGCGACAGATCCTTGGCTTCCGCTGCCGGCAGCGGGTCGCGATGCAGCAACGCGATGTAGCTGGGGTCGATCAGATCCCATTCGACCTTGACGGTGTGGCGCTTGCCCGGCTCCAGCTCCAGCTTGAACTCGTGATTCCACGGGTTCCAGTTCTGCCGCCAGCGATCGATCACCAGCTTGCCGTCGACGTACAACTTGGCGTATTCGCTCGAATACAGCGAGAACGTGTGCTCGCCACCGGTGAGCGCTTCGATCTCGCCCTCCCAGGTGACCTGCATGCGGCTGTCCTTGTCCTTGGTGATGGCCTTCTTCGGGAACTTGGTCAGGTCGCTGAGGTACTGGTAGTTCACCTCGTTCTCGCGGCGCTCCAGCACCTGCTTGCCGTTGATGGCATAGCGTGCGGTCAGTGCGCCGGCCTTGCCCTTGGCGTCGTACAACTTGAGCGTCTTGGGCAGCGGCTGCAGGCCGCGCGGGTCGCCCAGGCGGCTGATCGAGTTGTTGTCCCACAGCAGGCCGTAGTTGCGGCTGGACACCAGGTACGGCACCGCCATGTCGATGTTGTTCTGCTGCAATTCGACGTTGCGGCCCTTCTGATTCATCCAGCCCTGCTGGTGCTGGCCGAAGCCGTACAACGCTTCGTCATCGGGCGACTGGAAGCGCTGGCGCACGCTCAGGTACTGCTTGCCTTCGACCTTGAGCGGGGCAAAGCTGCGCCCGCCGGCCACTTCGGACAGCACCGGCTTGCCATTGGCATCGGCGAAGCTGACATGGCCATCGACGGTGGACACCGTGGCGGTCACCTTGCCGGTCTTCAGCTGCACGCTGTCGCCCTGCTCGGCCAGCTGGAAGGCGCTATCGCCCTGCACCGGCACGCGCATCAAGCTGGGGCTGCGTGCGAAGTCGCCGTCCGGATCGGCACTGACGCGGATGATGCCGGCATCGACCACCTGCAGGCGCACCGGTGCGGCGCCCTTGGCGCTCGGCACCACGGTGACGCCATCGGCGGCCTTGCGCACGTCCTGCGCATGCGCGGCATTGGCCAGCAGGGCCAGCGACAACGCCAGGCAATAGGCAAGCGGTGTACGTCGGTGTGCAGGCGCGGCGCCGGCGGAACGGATGGTGGTTTGCATGGTCACTCCCTTTGAATTGCGAAACGCTGCCGCGGGGGCCGCAGCGCATGGGTTGCTGATTATTTGTAGGTGGCGAGCTTGATCTTGAGCAGCTGCGGCACGCTGGAAAAATTGACGCCATAATCGGTCTGGTCGCCATTCCAGTTGCGCTGGAACTTCCACTGGGTGTCGTCGTACACGCCTTCCTCGACACGGTCGTAGAACATGTTGGCGGTAGCGTCGCTGGCCGGGTGCAAGGTCACGCGCACGTGGTAACCGGTGACCAGAAATTCGTCCGGGCCCAGCTCGGCGATCAACGCCGCGCCGATCGGTTCCGGATTGCCCGGCGGCTCGCCCTTGAACCAGAACTGCGGCACACCGTAGGTAATGGTGGCGCTCCAGCGGTCGTTGAGCTTGAGCTCCTGCACGGCCTGGCCGGGCTCTTCGGCGGTGCCGTGCAGCTTGCCTTCGGAGGCGGCCTTGGCGAACGGGCGCATGCCCATGCTGACCGCCTGGAAGCCGAGCGCGAACGGCGCCAGCGTTTCTTCGTTGACGTGCTTGGCGCCCAGCGGATAGTTGGAATAGCGCGTGTAGTCCATGCCGAACGCCGACCAGCCGATACCGTTATGGCCCAGCGTGGGATACAGGTAACGCGCGTATTCGGGGCGGTTGCCGGTTTCGGCCACGAACAAGGCATTGTCCGGGCGCGCGTAACGCTCCAGCACGGTGGTGTACATGCGGTATTCGGGCATGTAGATGTCCGGCGCCAGCAGATCGATATGCGGGCCGGCCGCCTTCCAGACATCGAGCACGTTGTCGGTGGGGCCACCGCTGGCGTACTGGCCGGGCTGTCCCGGATTGAACGGGCCACGCAGCGCGGCATTGACGTACATCGGCAACGGATACTCGGCCTTGCCGGCTTCGGCGACCTGATCGATGTAACGGCCGATCGACCACGCATGGAAGATTTCATCGGCATCGGCGCCGAACACCTGCGCCCAGCTACCCGGCTGCTTGTTCAAGCGTTTGAGCAGTGTCTCCGGGACCGGGCCGTCGAAAAGTTTTTGCGCCATCGGCGAAAAGTCGCGCACGCTGCCGTAGGTGCCCGGCTCGTTTTCCGGCTGGATCATGATCACGGTGTGTTGCGGGTCGACCTTTTTCAGGTGCTGCATGAAGGCGACGAAGGCCTTGCGATCGGCATCCAGCGTGGTCTGCGCATGCGGCGACAGCGATCCGATCGCCTTGCCCTCGCGAGTGATCACACGCGGGAAGCGCTGGTTGTCGGCCTTGACCCACAACGGCGCATAGGCCGGGCCATTGTTCTTCCAGGTCGCAAACCACAGCAGCACCAGCCGCACCTTGTGCTCGCGCGCCTGGCTCAGCAGCGTGTCGACGAAGGAGAAATCGAACTTGCCTTCTTCCGGCTCGACCTGTTCCCAGGCGATCGGCACCTGCACGGTGTTGGGGCCCAGCACCTGCATGGCCGGCCACACCTTGTCCATCACGCCGGGATAGTTGCTGGAGTTGTTGACCTGCGCGCCCAGGATCAGGAACGGCGCGCCGTCGACCATCAAGGCATGCTTGCCGTCCTTGCTGACGAACTGCGGCATCGGTGTCTGTGCGACCGGCGTCTGTGCGCTGGCCGGCGTTGCCGCGGCGGTGCTTGCAGCCGGCGCGGAAGCCGCGCGCTTATCTGCTTGGCCCTGCTCGCCGGACTGACAGGCAGCCAGGGCCAGCGTCAGCGCGGACAGCAGCAGCGGACGCAGGCAACGCCGCGCGTTGGAGCAAGAGATGGCATGTGCAACGGGGGAATACATGGACATAAGGCTCCGTGTCACCAGGTATCGGTGCGGAAGGGGGAAACAGGAAGGGCGTCGCGATTGATCAGGTTGGCGTCGTCGGGGTTCTCGCTCCAGCCGTAGCGCACGGCCACCGGTGCAGGCACCGCATCGCTGCGCACGCTCACCTGATCGCCGTCGATGCGCGCGGTGGCCGGATGGAACTGCTTGTCGGCACCAGCGACACGGAAGCCCTGCACTGCACCGCCGCCACGTACCTGCAGCGCACTGCCCTGCAGGTCGAATGTCAGCACCGCCTTGCCACCTTCAAACGTTACCCGCTTGAACACCGGCGCGCTGTACACCAAGGTTTCGCCATACGCCACGTGCCGCGCCGCCAATGCCAAGCGATGGCCGACATCGCGCTTGTTGGTGGGATGGATGTCGGTGGGGTTGCCGATATCGATGATCACCGCCTGCCCGGTCGCCGGCAGCGCCAGCGTCTTGGACTGCGACTCGCGCAACAGCGCCCACGGGCTCAGCTCGCCCTTGTCGCCGCCGGCCTTGAAGTTGGCCAGCTGCACCCACAAAAACGGCAGCGCCTTGGCGCCGCGCTCGGCACGCCATTGCTGGATCATCGCGGCGAACTGTTTGCGATATTTGACTGCTCCGCTGTCGGTGGCGTTGGTTTCGCCCTGGTACCAGATCACGCCTTTGACCGGGAACGGCTGCAGCGGGTGAATCATCTGGTTGTAGAGCAGCGTGGGCAGCTGGTTCTTGTTGTCGACCAACGACACACGCACCTGCGCCGGGCGGAATTTCCAGCCGCTCAGCACGCGCTTGGCGCCATCGCTGGTCTGCACGAAGCGCTGCTCGTCCGGGCCGTGCATGCCGCCACCGCCGCTGAGGTCTTCCACCCGTACGGCGATGTGATTGACGCCGGCATGCAGTGCCGCCGCCGGCACGCTGTAAACGCGCGGCAGATTCCATTGCTTTTCGGTGCTGCCTACCTGCTGGCCGTTGACGTAGGTGATGTCCGAATCGTCGATCTGGCCCACGCCCAGCGTGACGCCGGCCTTGGCCTCGGCAGCGCTCAAGGTCACCGTGGTGCGGTACCAGGCGATACCGTCCATGCCGTCGTAACCGTTGGACTCCCATTGCTGGCTGGTGGGAATGCTGTCCCAATCGCTGTCGTCGAACTCGGCGTCGCGCCACTGCGGCATGTCGCCGTCGACCTTGGGCCAGCGCGCGATACGCTTGCCGGTGGCGGCCTGTGCGGCAGCGTCGCGTTGCTTGATCGCCTCGATCGCGCCCTGGTTCTGCGCGGCATTCAACCCCAGCGACGCGGCGTCCATCCACGCCTCAATCGCACTGCCGCCCCAGGTACTGTTGACGATACCGATCGGCACGCCGGTGCTGGCGCGCAGTTCCTTGGCGAAGAAATACCCCACCGCGGTGAATTCGCCGGCGGTTTCCGGCGTGGCGGCCTTCCACTCGCCGCCGGTCAGGCGCGCTTCCGGCTGCACCGACCACGACTTGGGCACCTTGAAGTGACGCAACTGCGGGTCGTTGGCGGCGGCGACCGCCTGCGGACCATCGCTGGCCTGCGCCAACGTAAATTCCATATTCGACTGCCCGCTGGCCAGCCATACATCGCCGACCAGCACGTCGCGGACCTGCAGCTGCCCGCCATCGCCCTGCACGCTCAACACGTACGGGCCGCCCGCCTTGTGCGCGGGCAGGCTCACCTTCCATGCGCCCTGCGCGTCGGCCTTGGCGGTGGCGCGCTTGCCATCGAAGCTGACCGTGATCGCGGCATTGGGCGATGCCCACCCCCACACCGGCATGGGCTGGTCGCGCTGCAACACCGCGCCATCGGCAAACAACAGCGGCAGGGTCGGCTGGGCCAGCGCGAGCGGGCTGGCCAGCACCAGGCCCAGCAGGCAGGCGCGGCGAACGAGAGGTGCGGTCATGCGGTGATCTCCAGGAGCGGCGCGGCCGGTCGGCGCGCAACGAGGCGATAGGGAATGCAGCGGGTCAAGGTACGGCAGCGCGATGCCGCGCGCAGGCACGCAGCGCTCATCGTGGATCACCGTAAAAAATGCCACGGCCACCGGTGGCGAAGTAGACGCGACCAGGCCGTCGCGGGTCGCCGGTGACGCTGTAAGGCTTGCCGAAACGGTGCGCGTCGTCGTTGATGCGCAGCCACTGCGCGCCTTCGTCGTCGGAGCGAAATACGCCATCCACGCCGGCCACGCGCCCGGCCAGATACAGCGCCGGCGGTGCGCCCTCGCGCAGTGGCTTGCCGATGCCCAGCGAGCGCGCTTCGTCAGGCTTGGAAAGGGTCTGCAAGCGTCCGTTCTGCCAACGCATCACGCCCAGCGAAGGGCTGGCCAGATACACCACGCCGGCACGCCAGGGGTCGGGGCGCAGCTGCGGACGCGCACGCTCATCGCGTGCAGGGTTGCCGACCTGGTGCCCGGTATCGCGGAAGCTGGCCGCGCCATCGGTACTTTCGTAAAAGCGTCCGCTGACGGTGTCGGCGGCATACCAGCGCTGCGCATCGACGCGGTCGGCCACCACCACCGCCGTGTCGGGCAGCCCTTGCACACGCTGCCATTGCTTGCCGAAATCAGCAGTACGCCAGTTGCCGCCGTGGTCGGGCGTCCAGACCACCTGCGATGCATCGGCTGCGATGGCAATGGTGCCCGCGCCCTGCCCGGCCGGCGGCTCGCTGGCAAACGCGCTCCAGTGCGCACCACCGTCGCGCGACAGCAGCGCGCGGATCTCGTTGTTACGACGCTCGCGCACGGTGCCGCTACGCACCACCGTCAGCGGCGCCTGCCCTGCAGCATCGATGCTCTCGCCATTGGTCAGGCGCGGGCCGACATACTGCAGCTGCGCGGTATCCAGCGTGTCGTGGCGAAACCCATCGATATCGCCCAGCGCGCTGAGCAGAGGCGCGCCCGCCATCGGGCTGAGCAGTTCCAACGGTACGGTTTCTTCCAGCCCCCGGTCCTGGAACCACCAGTGCAACGGCTGCCGCGTGCCGGCGAAATCGCGCAGATTGCGCGAGGCCCAGATGCCGTAGCCGGTGACGAACAGCGCGTGGTTGCTGTCGAACGGATCGATCGCCAATGCGCCCATCCAGTGCGGTGTGGCCTGCGCGGTCCACGGCGCGGCGCTGTGATCGAACACCGCATCGGCCAACAACGGCGTCCAGTGCCTGCCGCCATCGACGCTACGAAACAGCTCATCGCGCGGCGTCCGCCGGCGGAAGGTGCTGGCCAACAACACCTGCGGATCGTGCGGGTCCACCGCCACCGCGCCCCAGCCGAAACCATCGCCGTTGGCCGGCTGCGGAATCGGGCTGATCTCGCTCCAGCGCGCCTGCGCCGGGCTGTACTTCCACAACGCACCACCGGCCATCAAGTCCGGGCCGGGCTGATCGCCGTAGCTGAGATACCACTGCCCATCGCGGCCGCCGTCCATATGGCTGGGGCGCAAGCCGTGCGGCTGCCCGGCCACCGCCGACCAGGTGCGACCGGCGTCGTCGGACACATACAGGCTGGTGTGTGCGGTGGAAACGCCAACGTAGATCCGTGGCGTGGGACTGCCAGCGCGACCGCTGGCGGCGTCGAACACGACAAAGGCGATCCCCACCGCCTGCTCGCCTCCGACATGGTTGCGCGCGGTGGCACCGGCCAGTGCCTGGGCAGGAAATCCGTCCACCCGCGCCCAGTGCGCGCCGCGATCGTCGCTGCGCCACAGGCCTGCATCGCGTGCGCCCAGCAACAGCACACGGCCGTCGTGCGGGTCCACCGCCAGCCGTTCGCCGTTGGCGCGGCCCAGTTGATTGCCGCCCAGTTTGAACGGCAGATCGGCGCGCTCGAAGCTGCGGCCGCGATCGAACGAGCGCAGCACCGCCGCATTGCCGGCGCGCGCGTGCATATAGGTCCCGGCGGCCAGATAGATGGCCTCGGGATTGGCAGGGTCGATGGCGAACGCATCGATGCCCATCAGATTCCAGTCGTCGGCGCCCAACCAGTCGGTCAGTGCCACCCACCGTTGCGTTCGCGCATCCCAGCGATACGCGCCACCGACATCGGTGCGCGCATAGGCAAGATCGCGTTCGGCGGGATGAAACAGCACACCGGTGACAAAGCCGCCACCGCCAATGGCCACGCTGCGCCACTGGTAAGGCCCCTGCGTGACGGGCTCGGCCGCTTGCACGTGAGACGTCATGAAGAGCAACACCAGCGCCAGGCAAACGGCAGTCGGCCACGCATGTGCTGCGAAAAGGCGGCGCTTAGTAGGCGGATCGATCATGGCGATCATTCCTCCGGCTCCCTTCGCGATCGACGGCAGCGCCATCGATAGGAAAAACACCGGTCCAACGAGCTGCCTGCACAGCTCGCCGGACCGGAGACGCACTTCCTACGGCGCGTTCTACAGGCTGGCCCGCAACGTCAGGCCATACCGACGATCGTTGATCACAAAGTCGCGGTAGCGCGACTCGTTACCCAGGTAGCTTTCGCGACGGGTATCGAGCAGATTCACGCCGTCCAGCGAAATCGACCACACAGCATTGATGTTGTAACGAAGCGAGGCATCCAGCTGGCCGAAGCCCTTGTTGTAGACCGGCAGATTGCCGGTGCCGTTGCCTGCGGTGGTCACCAGCCAGTCGCTGCGCCAGTTGTAGGCCACACGGCCCTGGAAGCGCGACGTTTCGTAGCTGAGGATCGCGTTGTAGCTGTTCTTGGACAAGCCTTCCAGCGGCACCGTCAACGACTGGCCGTTGGTGTCGGTGGCAGTCGGGCTCGGGGCCTCGCTGTCGACGTAGGTGTAGTTGGTCTGCAGGCCGAAGCCGCTCAACCAGCCCGGCAGGAAGTCGAAGAACTGCGTGTAGCCCAGTTCCGCGCCGCGGATCTTGCCCGAGTCGCCATTGACCGGACGGGTGATCTGCCACACCTGGCCGTCGTACACCTCGTTGAAGACGGCGTTGGCGATGAAGCCTTCCACCTTCTTGTAGAACAGGGTGCCGTACATCATCGAGCCCTGGCCGAAGTACCACTCCAGCGCGGTGTCGAACTGGTCGGCCTTGACCGCTTCCAGGTTCGGGTTACCCGCGTTGCCGGTGAAGGTCGACGCGCCATTGGAGGTGCCGGTGCTCAGGCTCAGGTTCGGATTGAGGCGGTCGAAGGTCGGGCGCGAAATGCCGCGCGAGGCCGCAAAACGCCACTGCAGCTGGTCGCTCAGCATCCAACGCAGGTTCAAGCTGGGCAGCACGTCGGTGTAGGTCTGCTGCGCATCGACCGGAATCAGACCGCCGCCTTCGGCGTCGGTGCCGGTACGCACGCCCTGCGAGCCGACTTCGGTCCGCACCACGCGCACGCCGATGTTGCCGTCGAACGGGATGTCGCCATCCACGCCGAAGCGCAGCACGCCGTATGCCGCGTAGGTCTTCTCGGTCTGCGTGTTGATGTTGTTGGGCGCAAATTCCAGCGGGCTGGCACCGAAGGTGGCCAAGGTCTGCTGATAGTTCGCCACTGCCGCATCCGATGCGGTCAGGGTCGGCCCGAAGGCGTGGCTCTGACCACGGAAGAAATCGGTGATCGGATTGGTCACCACGCCCACGCTGGGGTACTGCGAGAACGGCGCGCCTGCGCAATTGTTGATGCACATGAAGCGATAGATATTGCCCTTGGTCTCGGCATCGCGGTCGGTGTAACGCACACCGGCCTTGAAGCTGCGCACGAAGTCGCTGTCGAACGCCAGATCCATATCGGAGCGCCAGGCGAACTCGGTGCCGGTGTTGTCGTCCTTGTTGTCCAGGTGATAGCGCCAACCGCTGTAGTTGTTGACGTCGGCCAGATAGCCTTCCGCACCGCTGGAATCGGTCACCGACAAGCGCGGCAGATCGCCGCGGAAATCGACATTGAACTGCGGGCTGGTGGCCTGACCGGTGGACAGGATGTAGCGCGTGCCGGTGGTGGTGGCATCGACATACTGGAAGTCGGTGCTCAGGGTCAGCTTTTCGTTGACCGTCCACTTGGCGCCCAGCGAGTAATCGGTGGTCACCGAATGCCGCTCGGTAAGGCTGGTGTTGGATTCGGTCGGCACGTTCTGGAACGAGCCGTTGACGAACTCGTTGCGGCTGTTGACCTGGATGCCGGGCAGGCCCTGCATCGGGTTGGCGCCGGTCAGCGCGAAGAACGAATAGTCGTGCCAGCTGAAGTCGTAATCCGAACGCAGCACCTGCGTATAGACCTCGACCGCATCGTTCGGGCGCCACTGCATCGCAAACGCGCCGGTCTTGCGCTCGCGCTCACCGACGGTGGTGTTGATGCCGGCGCCGTGCGGCACCGAGATCTGCTGGCCTTCATAGCCCGGCAGATCGGTCTGGGTGTACCACGGCTCGATCGAAATGGTGTCCTGGCGGAACGGGCTCTTTTGCTGCGAGTAGTTCACCAGGATGCCGATCTCGCCGATGCCGGTCTGCCAGCGATCGCTGAACAGGCCAGAGAACGCCGGCTTGCCGTCGTCCGCGAGGTCGTAATAGTTGTACTGCACGCTGCCGGCGATCTTGCGGCCGTCGTAATCGAATGGCAGACGCGTGCGCAGGTCGACGGTGCCGCCCAGGCCGCCTTCGATCATGTCGGCAGACGGGTTCTTGTACACGTTGACGCCGCCGAGCAACTCGGCCGACACGTCTTCGAAGCTCAGGCCGCGGCCGTCGTTGGCGGTGAAGATGTCACGGCCATTGAGCTCGGTGCGCACCTGGGTCAGACCACGGATAGCGATCGAGCTGCCTTCGCCATAGTTGCGGGTGATCTGGATGCCGGAGATGCGCTGCAGCGCCTCGGCAACGTTGTTGTCGGGCAGCTTGCCGATGTCTTCGGCGACGATCGAATCGACGATCTGTTCGGCGTTCTGCTTGACCAGCTGCGCCTTGGTGACGCTGCTGCGCGTGCCGGTGACCTGCACGGTGTCCAGCTGCTGGGTGGTGGCGTCCGAGGCGGGCGCGGCAGGGGTGGTCGCATCCTGCGCATAGGCCTGCGCGCTGAGCAGCGTGGCCACACTGATGGCCATCACCGAGCGGCGGAAATCACGGATCGAACGCTGGCCCACAGCCCGGCCTGCCGGAATATGGCGATGTTGCACTGACATGGTGCTCCCTCCCAGGACGCATGTACGACTCGTTTTAGCGGGCCGGTGCGCGAACGCCCTGCCCGTCGTTGTTGCTGGCCCGCATCCGCCGCCCGGCAAGACCGGAGGCGCGGATACGCGGTCGCCCTGGCGGGCAGACCTGCGGCTGCGGCGGGAGCATAGGGCGCGGCCGTCATGCCACACCAATGAAATATTCCTGGAAAGGTATTCGTTAAAACTATAGCAAGCACGGCAAACCCGGTAGCTCCGGCATTACCGACCGGGCTACCGGACCCTCACCGACGAGCTCGACTGTGCAGATCAACGCACAGTCGAAACGTGACCGGTCGCACTTACCAGTTCATACGCAGCACCAGCGAATAGCGGCGGTCGTTGACGAAGGACGAGCGCGTGTACAGGCGCGGGTCTACTTCGCCATCCGCGTACGAGGTCGGACCCATCAGCACCTTGGTCACGGTGTTGGTCAGGTTGTTGGCCTGCACGCCCAGCTGCAGATGGTCGTTGAAGCGGTAGAAGAACGAGCCGTCGAGCTGGCCGTAGTCGTCGGCCCAGGTCGGCAGCCGGGTGGCCGCGTCGCTGGTGGTCAGCAGATAGCGCGAGCGCCAGTTGTAGGCCAGGCGCAGCGACAGCGGGCCCTTCTCGTAGATGCCGGCCAGGTTGTAGCTGCGCCGCGACAAGCCCTCCAGCGGCAGCTCGACGCCGGTCACCGTGGTGCGGGTGTACGGGTCGATGGCGGTATTGGCGCCGCCCTTGCTGTCGACGAAGGTGAAGTTGGCATTGATGCCGAAGCCGCTCATCCAGCCCGGCAGTTCGTCGAAGAACTGCGTGTAGCCCACTTCGGCGCCGCGGATGGTGCCTTCGTCGGTGTTGTACGGCCGGGTCACCAGCCACTCGCGGTTGTCGTAAGTCTCGCTGCGGGTCTGGGTGGAGAAGTAATCCTTGACCTTTTTGTAGAACAGCGTGGTGTACAGCATGTCGCTGCTGTCGAAGTACCACTCCAGCGCCGTATCGAACTGGTTGGCGGTCATCGGCTTGAGGGTCGGGTTGCCCGCAGTGCCGACGAAGTTGGTCGCATTGCCGGCGTCGTCGGTTTCCACGTTGAGCAGCACGTACGGCTGCAACTGGGTGTAATCCGGGCGCGCCATCGCCTTGGACGCAGCGATACGCCACTGCAAGGTGTCGGTGAAGCGGAAGCGCATGTTCAAGCTGGGCAGCACATTGGTGTAGCTGCCCTGGGAGTTGTTGTCGAAATACTGGCCGGTGTAACGGGCCTGCAGCTCCGGCGACACGTTCAACCCGGACAGATTCTGAAACTGACCGAAGCCTTCGGCCTGGGTCTTGGTCTGCACGATGCGCACGCCGATATTGCCGTCCACCGGCACGCCCCACGCCTCGTCGTTGCCGAAGTACAGCGCCGCATACGCGGCCTGGGTGCGCTCGAACTGCCGATTGGTGTCCTGCGGCTGATAGGTATCCGGCGCCCAGCCGTAGCCACGCAAGGCCACGATCTGCTGTTGCAGCAGATCCGACGCGCGCCGGTAATTCTTGACCAGCCCACCGTTGGGGACCACCAGCGTGGTGGGCACGTTCACGCCGCCACGGAAGAAATCGGAGAAGGTGAACCGCGACGACTCGTCGGGCAGGTATTGCGACATGGTCGCCAGGCCGTTACTGCTGCCGGGAATCGCCGCCCAGTTGTCCGACAACACGCCCCAGTTGTACCCGGAGTTCTTGTTGGTCTGGTTGCGGTCGGTGGCGCGCATGCCAAAGCGCATGAAGCGCAGCCAGCTGCTGTCCTGGAAGGTGTATTCCAGGTCCACGCGGGTGGACAGCTGACGTCCGCGGTTCTTGCCCAGGTGATCCATCGCCGCCGCCCAGAAATAATTGGACGGGTCCTGGGTAAAGCCCTGGTTGGCGATCTGCACGGTCGGATACTTGCCCGACACGTCATAGGTCAAGCCAGGCAGATAGGTCGCACTGAACACGGTGAAGTCGAGCTGGTCGTTCTCCGACTGCACCAGCTGCACATCGCCCTTGATCTGCAGGTTGTCGTTGAAATAGTGGCTGAAGCCCACCGACAGGTCAGAGGTGGTGGTCTGCTGATCGGAGTAGCGGTTGTCGGTATTGAAGCGCACGCCATCGCCGGTCAGCGCGCCGCGCCAGGAATTGGACACCGGCGAGCCGCGCTGGAAGACACCGTCCTGGTCGTACTCGAAGGTGGTGCCGGGCGCCGGGCTGATGCTGTTGTTGCTGTCGTTGAAGAACGCCGCGCGCTCCTGCCAGTTCATCTTGTAACGCGAGCGCAGGTATTGGGCGTAGATCTCGGTCTGGTCGCTGGGCTTCCACTGGAACGCTGCGGCAATCCCGTCGCGCTTGCGTTCGAAATCCAGCTGACGCCAGTTGACGCCACCGGGCACATACACCTCGCTGCGCCCGCTGCCGGCCAGTACCGCGTCGTCGGTGCGCCGCACATACGGCTCCACCTGGATGCCGTCCGAGCGCGTCGCCAGTTCCGAATGGGCGATATCGATCATGAAGCCCATTTCGCCGACGCCGGTCTGCCAGCGATCGCTGAACAGGAACGACGCCGACGGCTTGTACTTCTTGCTCATGTCGCCGTAGTTGACGTCGATATTGCCGCCGACGATGCGCCCCGGGTTGTCGAACGGCATGCGCGTGCGCAGGTTGACCGTGCCGCCCAGACCGCCTTCGATGATTTCTGCCGAGGGATTCTTGTACACGTCCACGCCGGCCATCAACTCGGCCGGTACGTCTTCAAAGCTCAAGCCACGGCCGCTGGCGGCGCTGAAGATATCGCGGCCATTGAGTTCGCCGCGCACCTGGGTCAGGCCTCGGATCATCACGCCACTGCCTTCGGCCGAAAAGTGGTCCGGGTCGCTGCGCGCCGCAAAGTGGTCGATGGTCACGCCGCTGACGCGCTGCAAGGTTTCGGTGACGCTGCGGTCGGGCAGCGCACCGATGTCTTCGGCGCTGACCGAATCCACGATCTGGGTAGAGTCGCGCTTGATCACCTGCGACTTGATCAGGCTGGCGCGCACACCGCGCACCTCCACCGTATCCAGATCCACGGCGCTGGCGTCGGCCTTGTTCGACACAGCGCCCGGCGACGATTGCGCCTGTTGCGCGTACACCGGTGCGGCAAGCAATACGCCGATGCTGACGGCCATGGCGGAATGACGCAGATGTTGCAGACGACGGGCGCGCACGCCCGTACCTGCCGAGGCATGGCTTGAAAACTTGGACATCTGAATCCCTCCCAGGACGCAAGACGACTGAAGACTGGTTGTCGCGGCGCAAGACGCCCCGCGTGATCAGGTGAGACAGGCGCTGATGCCGGTCTTCACCGTTACTTACATGGCGGCTTGGCCGCCGATCACCTGCCCGACTTCACGTGCGCTTCAGCGTGCGATCTGGCGCACAGATATAGGCGCACGGTCTAGCGTCAGCCAATGAAAAATTCACGGACTGGTATTACCCCAGGGAATACAAATGGAAGAGCCCGCTAGCCAAGGGATTCCGGCCCGCGCAGACCGGGGTACAAGCGGCGCGCGGTGGTCCGCAGCGCTTGCAGGATGCGCTCGGCGCCCGGCGGCAGGATGTAATCGCGCCGACGGATGATGCCGAACGACTCCATCCGCACCCCCAGCTCGATCGGCAGCACGGTCAGCAACTTGGCCTGGATCAGCGGCGCCACCGATTCCACCGGCAGCGCGGTCAGCATGTCGGTGCCGCGCAACAGGGTGGAGGTCACCGGCAACGACGAGGTTTCGATGGCGTTGGTCGGCGTCTGCACGCCGTGCTCCATGAACATTGAATCCAGCCGCGCACGCAGCACGCTGTCGGCCGGCGGCAGGATCCAGCCATACCGCACCAGGTCCGCATGCTGCAGGCCGACCCGGCTGGCCAGCGGGTGGCCGGCACGGGCGATCACCGAATGCGGCTCATCGGCCAGCGGCTCGAACTCCAGTTCGCCCACGCCTTCCGGGCCCAGGATGCGGCCGATCACGATGTCCAGCTGACCATCCAGCAACTTGGCAACGAGCGGGCGGCTGTAGTCCATCTCCACCCGCACCAGGATGTCCGGAAACTCGCGCTTGACCTCGGCAATCGCCTGCGGCACCAGATTGGTGCCTGGATTGACCACGGTCCCGATCGAGGCCTGACCCATGCGGCCGGCCCGCAACGCGGCGATTTCTTCCTGCGCCCGGCCGATCTCCGACATCGCCGCACGGGCACGCCGGATCAGCACATGGCCGTACCAGGTGGGCTCCACGCCGCGGGCATGCCGCTCGAACAATTTCACCCCCAGCATGTCTTCCATCTCGGCCAGCAGCTTGGAGGCGGCCGGCTGGGTCATGCTGGCGGCCTCGGCCGCACGCAATACCGAGCGTTGTTCGTGCAGATGTAGCAACAGCAGCAGTTGGCGCGTCTTGAGGCGGGCTGCGTTGAACCAGGGAGTACCGGAATTTGCCATGGGGTGCGATTGCGGCCGTGTATTCGTCGGGGGAATAGAATATGCCGAAAATTTCATTTGCAGCACATATCTCCCCGGGCGAGGCTAGCGCTCGCCGCAGCAGGAGCCCCTACCTCCCGGGCGCGGCCAGAACAGACGTGACCATCTTTGATTTAGGTGGCGACACGCACGCCATGACTGCGGAGGTGGACGACGATGACGGCATCTTGCCGGCCATTTATGGGCCATAGCGCGACGCATGCACGTGCGACACCTACGCATTGCCCAATCGCACGCAGGCCCTCCCGCACTTCGTTTTTCTCTCCGGATGTGCAGCCGCAGCCTCTGCTTGCCGCGCGCAGTTGCGCAAGCTCCCCCCGACGCTTCTGGCCGTCAACGGCCGCTTTCAGATCTATCGCGAGTAACAGCATGACTTCACAGACCACCGCCAGCCTGTTCACCTTGCCGCTGATTGCCATCCTGCGTGGCATCACGCCGGAAGACACGCTCGCCCATGTCGGCGCGCTGATCGACGCCGGCTTCGATGCGATCGAGATCCCGCTCAATTCGCCGCGTTGGCAGCAGAGCATCGCGCTGGCCCAGCAGACCTATGGCGAGCGCGCCTGGATCGGTGCCGGCACCGTGCTGCGCAACGAAGACGTCGACACCCTGGCCGACATCGGTGCGCGCTTCATCGTCACCCCCAACACGCGCCCCAGCCTGATCCGCCATGCGGTGTCGCGCGGGCTGACCGTGGTGGCCGGCTTCGCCACCGCCAGCGAGGCGTTCGACGCCATCGATGCCGGCGCAACGATCCTGAAGCTGTTCCCGGCCGCAACCTATGGCGCTGCGCATGTGCGCGCGCTGCGCTCGGTGCTGCCCACCCACATTCCGGTCTACGTGGTCGGCGGCGTCAACCCGCAGAGCCTGGCCGGCTTCATCGCCCAGGGCGCCGCCGGCGCCGGCATCGGTGGCGAACTGTACAAACCCGCGCAATCACTCGAAACGACCCAGACGCATGCACGCAACTTCGTGCAGGCCTACCAGGAACTGCAAGGATGAAGATCACCCGCCTCACCACCTACCACGCCGCACCGCGCTGGTTGTTCCTCAAGGTCGAGACCGACGAGGGCATCACCGGCTGGGGCGAGCCGGTCATCGAAGGACGCGCGCGTAGCGTGGAAGCGGCCGTGCACGAACTGGCCGGCTATGTGGTCGGCAAGGACCCGGCGCGCATCAACGACTTGTGGCAGACCATGTACCGCGCCGGGTTCTACCGCGGCGGCGCCATCCTGATGAGCGCCATCGCCGGTATCGACCAGGCGCTGTGGGACATCAAGGGCAAGGCGCTGGGCGTGCCGGTGTACGAGCTGCTGGGCGGGCTGGTGCGCGATCGCATGAAGACCTACCGCTGGGTCGGCGGCGACCGCCCCGGCGCCATCATCCAGCAGATCACCGACTACCGCGCGCTGGGCTTTGACACCTTCAAGTTCAACGGCACCGAGGAAATGAAGCTGATCGACAGCGCACGCGCCGTCGATGCCGCCGTGGTCAAGGTCGCCGAAATCCGCGAAGCCTTCGGCAACGCCATCGACTTCGGTATCGACTTCCACGGTCGCGTCGGCGCGCCGATGGCCAAGGCGTTGCTGCGCGAGCTCGAACCGTTCAAGCCGCTGTTCGTCGAAGAACCGGTGCTGGCCGAACAGGCCGAGTACTACCCGCGCCTGGCCGCCAGCACCTCGATCCCGCTGGCTGCCGGCGAGCGCATGTTTTCGCGCTTCGAATTCAAGAACGTGCTGTGTGCCGGCGGCATCGGCATGGTGCAGCCGGACCTGTCGCATGCCGGCGGCATCACCGAGTGCGTCAAGATCGCCGCGATGGCCGAAGCCTACGATGTCGGCTTCGCTCCGCACTGCCCGCTCGGCCCGATCGCGCTGGCTGCGTGTCTGCACGTGGACTTCGTCTCGCACAACGCGGTACTGCAGGAACAGAGCATCGGCATCCATTACAACGAAGGCGCCGACCTGCTCGATTACGTCATCAATAAAGACGATTTTCAGTGCGTGGATGGCAGTATCGCCGCACTGCCCAAGCCCGGGCTCGGTGTGGAGATCGACGAAGAGATGCTCAAGCGCGCAAACGAAAATCCGCCTGACTGGCGCAACCCGGTGTGGCGCCACGCCGACGGCAGCATCGCCGAATGGTGAGCATGCCCGAGCACACCGCCGTACTGGCGGTCGACAGTCGCTGCACGCATGGCGAAGGCGTGCTGTGGTGCGAACAGCGCCAGGCGCTGTACTGGGTCGACATCAGCGAAAAACGCCTGTGGCGGCATCATCCGGCCAGCGCGCAGACACGTTACTGGACGCTGCCCGATCGCCCCGGCTGCCTCGGCCTGATGAACGACGGCCGCCTGCTGATCGCATTGGCCAAGGCCATCGGCATCGCCGACCCGGACAGCACCGAAGAAGATGTCTTGCCATTCGAAAAACTGGCCGATATCGAGACAGACAACCCGCTGACGCGCAGCAACGATGGCCGCGCCGATCGGCACGGCAATCTGGTGTTCGGCACCATGGACGAACACGACAACAAGGCCGCGCGCGGCGCGATGTATCAGTTCTCGCTGAAGCACGGCCTCCGCGCATTGCCGTTGCCGGGCGTGTCGATCCCCAACTCGATCTGCTTCAGCCTCGACGGCCGCACGCTGTATTACTGCGACTCGGTGCGCCCGCAGATACTGTGCTGCGACTACGACCCGGAGACCGCGCAAACCAGCAACACGCGCGTGTTCGCCACCCTGGACCGCGACGACGCCGAGCCGGACGGCTCGATCATCGACAGCGAAGGCCATCTGTGGAATGCGCAGTGGCGCGCCTCACGCGTGGTGCGCTATCGCCCCGACGGCAGCGTCGAGCGCATCGTGCACCTGCCGGTCAAACATCCCACCTGCAGTTCTTTCGGTGGCGCAGCGCTGGATCGCCTGCACGTGATCTCCTCGCGCCTGGACCATAGCGCCGAAGAACTCGCACGCATGCCAGAAGCCGGCGGCCTGTTCGTCTGCGACGTCGCCATCGCCGGCCTGCCCGAAAGCCGGGTGGCCAGCGCATGATCGCGGTCGATTGGGGTACCAGCAGCCTGCGTGCCTACCTGCTCGACGCCACCGGCGCCGTGCTCGATCAACGCCGCGGCAGCGACGGCATCCTCGCCTGCCAGGGCCGCTTCGGCGAGGTCCTGCGCGCATTGATCGACGGCTGGGACGGCCCGATCGTGCTGTCAGGCATGATCGGCAGCCGCAACGGCTGGGTCGAGCAGGCCTACCTGCCCTGCCCGGCCGACATCGCCGCACTGGCTGCCGCCATGCGCCGCTACGACGATCTGCTGCCCGGCCGCACGCTGTGGTTCGTCCCCGGCGTCAGCACCGGCGCGCAGCACGGCGTGCCGGATGTCATGCGCGGCGAAGAAACCCAACTGGTCGGCCTGATCGCCGCACTTGGCGATGGCGACCACATCGCCTGCCTGCCCGGCACGCACAGCAAATGGGCGACGATCGCCAACGGCCAGCTGACCGACTTCGCCACCGTCATGACCGGCGAGCTGTACGCGGTGCTGCGCCAGCACAGCATCCTCGGCAAGCTGATGCCCGACGACCATGGCGATCTCGATGAGGCCGCATTCCTGTCAGGCGTGGATCGCAGCGCCGAACCCGGCGGCCTCAGTCACCACTTGTTCGGCACCCGCACGCTGGGCCTGTTCGACCGCCTCAGTGCACAGGCCCTGCCCTCGTACCTCTCGGGCCTGCTCATCGGCCACGAGCTACGCGAGCATCGCGGCAGCCAAGCCACTGTGCACCTGGTCGGTAGCCCCGCCCTGGCGCAACGCTACGCCCTGGCGTTGACGCACCTGGGCGTCGCCACCCAAGCACACCCGGAAGACCTGGCCGCCACCGGCCTGTTCGCCCTGGCCCGGCAACATGGCCTGACCTGAGTTCCCTGAGGGGGAGACAGGACGCAAAGTCCTTCTCCCCGTGGGGCGAGAAGGCACGGCTTGCGCGCCATCGACGCGCGCCTTGGAGCGCCCGCGCCGCAAGCGGGGGGCCGGGGCGCGGAGCGGGGGTTGGGGTGAGGGTACGGCGGAAGACAGCCAACCCACCCCGGGAGATCCAGGCATCAAGGCACCCACAGACCACGATCACTCCACCATCTGCGCGGCAAACAATCTGCACCCCACCTCACACCCACCACCCGACTGCTTTAGAATTGCCAGGCTAAACGCCGGATTCCGCCATGCCTTTTGTTGTCACCGAAAACTGCATCAAGTGCAAATACACCGACTGCGTCGAGGTCTGCCCGGTGGATTGCTTCCACGTCGGCCCGAATTTCCTGGTCATCGACCCGGACGAGTGCATCGACTGCACCCTGTGCGAGCCAGAGTGCCCGGCCAACGCGATCTACCCGGAAGATGACGTGCCCGCAGGCCAGGAAGGCTTCGTCGCGCTCAACGCCGAACTGGCCAAGGCCTGGCCGGTGCTGACCGTGCGCCAGGAGCCCCTGCCCGATGCGGCAGACTGGGACGGCAAACCGAACAAACTACCGCTGCTGCAGCGCTAAGGCGCTGTCCCGACGCGCGACAGCATCCCTGCCGCGCGGCCACACCGCAGCAAACGCAAAACGAGCGCCCTGAGCGCCCGTTTCGCTATTCGGCCATGGCCGAACCACTCACTCAGCCGCCGAGCTTGCCCTTCAGCGCGCTGATCACCGCCACCGGTGCCGCAGCCGTGGCCGGCATGCCGCGCGGATCCACTGCCGACACGTAGCTGCCCGCCTCGACCTTGACCACGCGCACCAGGAAGCTGGAACCCTCGTAGCTCACGTCGTAAGAGCCCAGCATCTGCGCCTTGCTGGCGACCGTCAGGCCGGGAATCTCGGCCAGCGCCGTGCCGACCTTGGCAAACACCTCATCGCGCTCGCCCGGCACGGTAAAACCGCTGTTGGCGCTTGCCGACGGCGGCGTGTTGGTCTGCTGGGTGGTCGACGCCAGGGTCGGCACCTTCATCGCACCGGAGGTGTCGGGCAGGTTCAGATCCGGCGGCACTTCCAGCGGGCGGGCTTCCGGGGCCAACGCATAGTCGCCGCGCGCGCCCTTGTGAAACCAGCTGCAACCACTCGTGGCGGCGACGGTGGCGGTCGCCAGCAACGCGAGCGACAGCACGCGGACGGGGGAAACGGAATGACGCATCGATAGATCTCCTGGGTCAGGCCGCGAGCATTTCGCGGCTGGAAAGTGCTTCCAACGCAACGGCGTCGGCGGCAAGGCGGTCGGCGGCAGGCTGGTGCGCCGTAGAAAGTGGCAGCAGCGGCAAGCGCAGGCCGTGCCCGATCCCGGCGCGCTGCAGCAGCGCCTTGACCGGGATGGGATTGGATTCGATCCCGCAGAAGCTATGGTATTCGCTCAGGCGCGCATCCCAGGCGATGGCCGCATCGCGCTGGCCATCGCGGGCCAGATCGCACAAGCGCCGGTATGCCGACGGCAATGCGTTGGACGCCACCGAGATCAGCCCTTGGGCGCCGGCCAGCATCGATTGCGCGGCGCTGCCGTCATCGCCACTGAGCACCACAAAGGAGTCGCTGCGCAACGCCATCAGCGCGGCGATGCGCTCTGGCTCGCTACGCGCTTCCTTGATGCCGACGATGTTGGGGTGATCGACCAGCTCTGCCACCGTCTCCGGCAGCAGATCGCAGCCGGTGCGGCCGGGCACGTTGTACAACACCAGCGGCAACCCGCCGTTGTCGGCCACGGCCAGAAAATGCGCCTTCAACCCTGCCTGGGTCGGGCGCACGTACGGCGGCGTCACCACCAGCGCGTACTGCGCGCCCAGCGCGGCGGCGCGGCGCGTCTGCGCAATGGTTTTTGCGGTGCCGGACAGCCCGGTACCCGCCAGCACCGGCACCCGGCCTGCAACCTGGGCAACGGCGGCGCGCAGCAAGGTGTCGTATTCGTCGTCGCTCAGCGCGGCGGCTTCACCGGTGGAGCCAGCGACCACGATTCCCTGCACGCCACCGTGCAGCTGCTGCTCCAGCAGCCGCCGCCAGGCATCCAGGTCGAGTGCGCCGTCCGGCCCGAAGGGGGTCGCCAGCGCGGTGATGATGCCGGAAAGGGACAAGATTCTGCTGCTCTTACGTAACTGAGGAGGCCCGCGCGCACACGGGTTGCGACCGCCTGCATGTTACTTGCGGCGCGAAACCACGGGCAAGTATGCTGGTCACCGCCAGGGCGCCTGCCCGGGCGGCCATTCAGCCTGATGCAATGCCGGAAGCCCCTTTGACTGACTCTACACCCCGGCCTTCGCCGACCGAAAATCACCTCCTGATCAACGCCTACACGACGCATCCGGAGTCCCCCCTATTGCCTGTCACCCGCCGCATCGCCGATAGCGGCTGCAATCTCGTGGACGCTCGCCTGGCCACGGTGGGGCGCGATGTCTCGGTCACCGCACTGGCCACCGGCTCCTGGGATTCGGTCGCCAAGCTCGAAGCCATGCTGACCCGACTCGAACGCGAGGAAGGCCTCAAGCTGGTCTGGTACCGCACCGGCCCCAAGCAGACCCAGTCCAACCTGCTGCCGTACATCGTGGAAGTGATCGCCGCCGACAAGCAGGGCATCCTGTTCCAGCTGGCCGATTTCTTCGACCGCCAGGGCATCACCATCGAAAACCTGCAAAGCACCCGCTACCGCGCCATGCAGACCGGCGCGGAGATGTTCTCTGCGCAGGTGACCATCGGGGTACCTGCCAACATGCACATCGCCGCGTTGCGCGATGATTTCCTGGAATTCTGTGATCACCTCAATCTCGACGCGATCATGGACCCGATGAAGTTCTAAGGCAGACGCACCGATGGCCATCGCCCAATCCGCGCTGAAACAGATGTTCGATCACATCCGCTCCGAGACCGACTGGAATCTCGACGGTCCGTTGCGCTGGGAATACTTCTTCGCCGACCCGGCGCAGCAGCCGCTGCAAAAACTTGCCGAGCAACTGACCACGGACGGCTACCGCGTCATCGACATCTTCCTGGGCGAACGCGACGAAGACGATGGCGACGACGAAGAATCGTATTTTCTGCATGTGGACAAGCTGGAACAGCACACCATCGAATCGCTGAATCAGCGCAATGCGCAGTTCGATGCACTCGCCAAACGTTTCCATGTAGCTGCTTATGATGGAATGGACGTCGGGCCGGCCTGATCGGCCGCCGACCGCCTCTCCACTTCAGGCTGAGCAACGATGACCGACGCTGTACTGGAACTGCCCGCAACCACCCTCGACCTGCCGCTGGCGCTGTCCGGCGGCACCCAGACCACCCTGCGCGGCTATGCCGGCACGTGGGTGGTGCTGTACTTCTACCCGAAGGACAGCACGCCCGGCTGCACTACCGAAGGCCTGGACTTCAATGCATTGCTGCCGGACTTCAAGAAAGCCGGCGCTGCCATCCTGGGCGTCTCGCGCGATTCGGTGAAGTCGCACGACAACTTCTGCGCCAAGCAAGGCTTCAACTTCCCGTTGATCAGCGATGGCGACGAGGCGCTGTGCGGCGCCTTCGACGTGATCAAGGAAAAGAACATGTACGGCAAGCAGGTGCTCGGCATCGAGCGCAGCACCTTCCTGCTCTCGCCCGAGGGGCGCGTCGTGCAGGCCTGGCGCAAGGTCAAGGTCGCCGGCCATGCCGAGGCCGTGCTGGCGGCAGTCAAGGCGCACGCCAAACAGTGACGCCCCTGGTTTCCCGTGTCCTCCATCACCCTGCATGTGCAGGCGTGATGGCTCGCCCCTGCTCCATCACTTGGAAGACCCAATGACCCGAGGCAAGCGCATCTACGTGCTGGACACCAACGTGCTGATGCACGATCCCACCTCGCTGTTCAAGTTCGAAGAACACGATGTGTTCCTTCCGATGCAGGTGATCGAAGAACTCGACAGCGCCAAGAAGGGCACCTCCGAAGTCAGCCGCAACGCGCGCCAAGTCAGCCGCTTCCTGGACGAGCTGCTGGAAAACACCGACGCCGAGCAGATTCAGGCCGGCATCCTGCTCAGTCACCCGCAAGGCATCCAGCTCAAGGGCCAAGCCGCGATCGGCCGGCTGTATTTCCAGATCCACCCGATCGACCCGGGCCGCACTTTCGGCGCGATGCTGCCGGACAACAAGATCCTGGCCTCGGTGCTGGCGCTGCGCGAAGAAAACCCGGATGTGCCTGTCATTCTGGTGTCCAAGGACATCAACCTGCGCATCAAGGCCTACATCAGCGGCCTGGTGGCCGAGGACTACCAGAACGACCGCGCGTTGGACGATTTCAGTCTGCTGTTCACCGGTGCCATCGAGTTGCCGGAAGACTTCTGGCAAAAGCACAACGAGGACCTGCGCAGCTGGAACGAGCGCGGCCGCACCCATTACGAGATCGTGCTGGCCGACGACGAAGACTGGTACCCGAACCAGTACCTGTATCTGCCGGGCGAAGACGACGTGGAACTGCGCGTGGCCAAGGTCGGCGGCGGCAAGGCCACACTGTGCCTGGTGGATGATTTCCGCCACACCCAGCATGCGGTCTGGGGCATCGCCGCGCGCAACCGCGAGCAGAACTTTGCGCTCAACGCGCTGATGGACCCGGAGATCGATTTCGTCACGTTGCTCGGTACCGCCGGCACCGGCAAGACCCTGCTCGCGCTGGCCGCGGGCCTGGCGCAGACGATGGACCAGCAGCGCTACCGCGAAATCATCATGACCCGCGCCACCGTCAGCGTGGGCGAAGACATCGGCTTTTTGCCCGGCACCGAAGAAGAAAAGATGACGCCGTGGATGGGCGCGCTCACCGACAACCTGGAAGTGCTCACCCACAACCAGGACGGCGGCTCGTGGGGCCGTGCGGCCACCAACGACCTGCTCGCCAGCCGCATCAAGATCCGCTCGATGAACTTCATGCGCGGCCGCACCTTCCTGTCGCGCTATCTGATTCTGGACGAGGCGCAAAACCTCACCCCGAAGCAGATGAAGACGCTGATCACCCGCGCCGGCCCCGGCACCAAGATCGTCTGTCTGGGCAACGTCGAACAGATCGACACGCCCTATCTGACCGAGACCACGTCCGGCCTGACCTACGCAGTGGATCGCTTCAAGGCCTGGCCGCACAGCGCGCATATCACGCTGCGCCGTGGCGAACGTTCGCGTCTGGCGGACTTCGCCTCGGAGGTGTTGTGATGCGAACGCTTCGCAGCGCCACTGCCCTTGCAGTGCTCGCGCTGGCAGGCTGTGCGACCACGCAGGCACCATCGACAGTGCCGACCAACCTCAAGAGCGGGCAGTCGTGGATCATCACCCGCCAGAGCGTCGCCGAGCAGGTGCTGGACACCTGCTCGCGCGACAGTCCGGCGCGTCATCCGGGCCAGATCACCGGCTATTGGGAACCGAGCCATCAACAGATCGAGCAGCTCGAATCCCGGCAGGATGCGTTGACCCCGACCATCGCCGAGCCGCGCGAGTTCGACCGGCAATATGTGGGCGTGGTGATCGAGGGCCAGCAGCTGATCTACATCAATGCCTTCAAGCTGCCCAACGACCCGCCGGTGAAACCGGCGCGAGAAGCGATCAAGGTCTGCGACGGCGGTAGCGCCTTCTGGGGTGCGCTGTACGACCCGCAGACCGGCGGGTTTTCGCAGATCGCGGTCAACGGCACGCCCTGACGCGAGATGGGAATCCTGCTGCCGCGCTGGGTCTGGGTTGGCGCGGTGGCATTGTCGAGCGTGGCCGGCATGGTCAACGTGGTCGGCTACCTGGGCTCGGAGCACCAGGTGGTCAGCCACCTCACCGGCACGACCAGCCTGCTCGGCGTTGCTCTGGTGCAAAACACCGCGCCGGAAATCGGCTTTCTCTGGGGCATCCTCATTGCCTTCTGCGCAGGCGCCATGCTCAGCGGACTGATCATCCAGGACGATGTCTTGCGGCTTGGACAGCGCTACGGCGCGGCGCTGCTGATCGAGGCACTGCTGTTGCTGGCTGCGATTCCGCTGTTCAAACTGCATCATGTCGGCGGCGTGCTGTTCGCCGCTGGCGCCTGCGGCCTGCAGAATGCGATGGCGACCACCCTCAGTGGCGCAGCGGTCCGCACCACGCATTTGAGCGGCATGTTCACCGACCTGGGCATCGGCCTGGGGCACCTGCTGCGCGGGCGCCCGCTGCAAGTGCGTCGACTCACGTTGAGCGGGCTGATCATCAGTGGCTTTCTTGGCGGCAGCGTCCTGGGCACGTTGTTGTTCCAGCGCTGGCAGTACGACGCGCTCTACCTGCCAGCCAGCCTCACCGGATTGACCGGTGTCGGCTACGTCGCCTACCTGCAATGGCGTCGCTGGCGCACCTGATCCGCACATCCTCCAGGTAGCAGTGCAGAATCGGCGCATGACCACGCCCAGCACCCTGTCCGCATTGACCATCGCCGGCTCAGACTCCGGCGGTGGTGCCGGCATCCAGGCCGATCTCAAAACCTTCGCCGCGCATCGCGTGCATGGCTTGTCGGCGATTGCCGCATTGACCGCACAGCACACGCGTGCCGTCACCGCGGTGCACATCCCGCCCATCGCATTTTTGCGCGCACAAGTGGATGCCTGCTTCGCCGATTTCCAGATCCAGGCCGTCAAACTCGGCATGTTGGCCAATGCCGAGGTCATCCACTGCGTGGCGGACCTGCTCGAAGCCCATCGCCCGCCCTTCATCGTGCTGGACCCGGTCATGGTGGCCACCAGTGGCGCACGCCTGCTCGAGGACGCTGCGCTGGATGCGCTGCGTACCCGCCTGCTTCCACTGGCAACCTTGATCACGCCCAATACGCCGGAAGCCGAGCTGCTGACCGGCCGCCGCATCGACACAGCCGACGCCGCAGAACATGCGACCGCCGCGCTGCTGGAGCTGGGTGCGAACGCCGTGCTGCTCAAGGGCGGCCATCTGCGTGAAGGCGCGCGCGTGATCGATCGCTTCGACGACGGCGTCACCCAGGACGTGTTCATGCATCCACGTGTGGACGTCGACGCGCACGGCACCGGCTGCAGCCTGTCGGCAGCGATTGCCGCGCAACTGTGCCAGGGCCTGTCGCTGCTCAATGCTTGCGAAGCCGCAATTGACTATGTGGCGCGTGCCATTCGCCTGGGGCAGCGCCCTGGGCACAGCGAGGTACTGGTGCTCGACCACTTCGGCGCTGCCCCAACGGGATGAGTGTGCACAGCGCCGCATTGGCTGCCAGCGCGGCGGATGGACATCGCTGGGAAGTGATGCGCATCGCACCGGCGCAACCGATCGCCACCTTGCTGTGGCTGCCGGCGTTGGGCGTGGCAGCGCGGCATTACCAAGCGTTCGCCCATGCGTTGGCCGCTGCCGGAATCGCGGTGTATCTGCACGAATGGCGCGGCAATGGCAGCAGCACGCTGCGGCCATCGCGTCGATACGATTGGGGCTATCGCATACTGCTTGGCGATGACATCCCGGCCAGCCAGGCACTGATGGAGCGTCACGACCCGCAGCACCCGCGCATCGTCGGCGGGCACAGCCTGGGTGGGCAGCTGGCCTGCTGTCATGCCGCGTTGCAGGCGTCGCGATCGCCGTCGCAAGTCGACTGGCCTCTGACCCAGCTATGGCTGGTTGCCCGCGGCTCGCCGTATTGGCGTAACTTTCCGCGCCCGATGCGCTACGGGCTGCCGCTGGTGTATCGCGCCCTGCCCTGGCTTGCACGCTTGCAAGGCGTGCTGCACGGGCGATCGCTCGGCTTTGGCGGCACCGAGGCACGCAGCCTGATCGGCGACTGGGCGCAGGTCGGACGCAGCAATCGCTATCGCGCTGCAGGCAGTGGCTGGGATCTGGAGCGCGCACTGAGCACGGTGACGGTACCGATCAAGGCGCTGACTTTCGCCCACGATCATTTCGGCCCCGCCGCGGCGCTGCATGCACTGCTGCACAAGATGCCGCAGGCGCATGCAAAGGTGCAGCAGTTGGACGATGCGCAACTGGGCGTGCGCAGCGATCACTTTGCATGGATGAAGGCACCTGGCGCCGTTGCGGCTGCGCTGCAACGCATGCGTGCCGATGCAGTCGGCGACGATCGAATTTCACAAAGGGATTGACGAGTACGTCGGGCATCCGCATAATTCCGCTCCTGACGAGGCGCCCGTAGCTCAGTTGGATAGAGTACCTGGCTACGAACCAGGCGGTCGGGAGTTCGAATCTCTCCGGGCGCACCATCTTCAGGAACAAAAAAAGACAGCATTCAACCGCTGTTTTTTCGGTTAAAAAGTCCGGTTGCATTGCATCGGATTGCAAGTCAAACAAGATATGCGCCCGTAGCTCAGTTGGATAGAGTACCTGGCTACGAACCAGGCGGTCGGGAGTTCGAATCTCTCCGGGCGCACCAATCTTGAAGAAAACGACCAGCTTGCTGGTCTTTTTTTTTGCCTGTCGTTTTTGTCCTGCATCGCCTGCGAGTGCAGCGCATCGATCGCGCCGAGCGGCTGCGCTGCGGTGTCTGTTACCGACCCAGACGCAGAACGCTCACGCTGTAGCCCCCAGAGCATCCGACTCGCCGACCACCACCACCGGCACCAACGAGGTCACCGGATGCCCGGCATCGCGCCATGCATCTAGCCCGCCAAGCAACGGACGCACATCACGATATCCACGCTCGCGCATCCTGCCTGCCAGCCATGCTGCAGACACTTCATCCGGGCACGCGCAATAAATCACCACGCTGCGATCGCGCGGCACGCTGGCCAGAATCTGCGCAAGCTGGCGCTCGTCGGCAAAGACCGCGCCAGGAATCGTGTACGGCTGCAGGTCGCGATATCCTGGAGCACGGATATCCAGCACCGTCGGCCGCAGGCTCTCGTCGCCCTCCAGCAGCGGCACCAGCTCGTCCACTGCAATGCGCGCCTGTTCCAGCGAGCGCAGCAGCGTGTGACGCCGCCACCAGCGCCAGCCGACGTAGCAGGCCAGCAGCGCGGCCAACACCAGCACCGCACCGGAACCGAGCTCGGACAAGAACGCCAGCACGTCCTGCACCTGATGGGCGAACGCCGCCCCAAGCCCCAGCCCAACCAGCGCCCACAGCGAAGCGCCGAACGCGTCGTAACGCAGGAACGCGCCCGGCCGCACCCGCATCGCACCAGCCATCGGAACCGACACCATCGACAGGCCCGGTACGAACTTGGCCACTGCCAGCACGCGCACGCCCCACCGCGAGAAGAATCGCTCGGTCTGCTTCATGCAGGTATCGCGCGACAGCGACAACCGGCACAGCGACTGCAAGGTACGATTGCCGAAGCGGCGGCCTGCCAGATACCACACCAGGTCGCCAAGCAGACTCGCCAGCACCGACACGCCCCACGCGGCAAGACCCGCCAGCCACGCCTCGCTACCACCGCGCAGCGCGTAACCGGCGCCGACCAGCACCAGCGTCGGCAGCGCCGGCACCGGAAGCCCGAGCGACAATGCCAGCACGTTGGCAAACACCAGCGCCAATCCGTACTGTTCGATCAAGCCTTGCATGCGAGGACCCTGCGCGACGGCGAACGGCCATTATCCGCTCTTGATCACGCTTGCGACTGCCCGGCGGCAGCGAAACGATACGTTTCGGCAAGCGCCTGCAACCATCGCTCGAACAAACCGTCGGCACGCAAGGCGCGCCGCCACCAGCCGAGCGCTTCGCCCTCTTCGCCCGGACGCCACGCCAGGTAGAAAGTTTCGTCGGCCTTGTGCGTTTCCACCGGCACCTTGCGCAAATGGCCCTCCCGCAGCGCGCCCTGCGCATACGGCTCAGGCAGAAACCCGTAGCCTGCCCCCGCCAATTGCAGCAGCAACTTGGTCTGCATGTCCGGCACGGTCAGCACGTCGCGGCCGGACAACAAACCGACAGTACGCGGCAGCAGACGCCGTGCCGAATCGGCCACGGCAATCGCGCGATGGTCGGCCAGCTCGGTCGCGCCGAGCAGCTGCGCGCCCGCCAGCGGATGCGTCGCCGCCACCGCGAACACAAAGCGCACGCTGCCGATCTGTTCGGCGACATAACCGCCGCCGCTGGGCCCCTCGCCCGCCGCCACGATCAGATCCACGCGCCGGTCCAGCAACGCCTCCCAGCTGCCGGACAGCGACTCGCTGAGTACGCGTAGCCGCGTGCTGTCGGCCACGGCGTAGAAGTCCAGGATCTGCGCCTGCAGCAGCGCAGCCGGCAACATCGCATCCAAGCCGATCGCAAAGTCCGACTCCCAGCCCGAGGCCACCCGCCGCACGCGCACCTCCAGCTCCTGGGCGGCCCGCAGCAGGTTGCGTCCTTCGCGCAGCAGCTCGCGCCCGGCCTGGGTCGGCGTTGCTTTCGGCCCCACCCGCTCGAACAGCTGCACACCCAGATCGTCTTCCAGCTTGGAAACCGTGTAGGAGATGGTGGATGGCACCTTGAACAACACCTTGGCCGCCGCAGCGAACGAGCCGCGGCGGTCGATCGCATCCAGGATCTGCAACGCTTCCAGGCTGATTTTCATTATTCGAATTTTTCGATGGTAGCAGCCAAATCTACTCGCTTTTTCTCTCGCCGGCAGAGGTGGAGACTACGCATCAAGCCGCTGGGACACCAATCCCACCCCCAGCGCCAATTCGAATCTTTCAAGGAGAAGCAACATGTTGAATGTCCGCAAGAGCGAAACCCGTGGCCGCGCCGAGCATGGCTGGCTGTCCTCGCGCCACACCTTCTCCTTCGCCAGCTACCACGACCCGCGCCACATGGGCATCGGCCCGCTGCGGGTGATCAACGAAGACAAGGTGACCCCAGGCGAAGGCTTCGGCACCCACGCCCACCGCGACATGGAGATCATTTCCTACGTCCTGGGCGGCGCGCTGGAGCACAAGGACAGCATGGGCACTGGTTCGGTGCTGCATTACGGTGATGTGCAGCGCATGAGCGCCGGCAGCGGCGTGACCCATAGCGAGTTCAATCATTCGTCCAGCGAGCCGGTGCACTTCCTGCAGATCTGGGTCATGCCCGAGCGCAACGGTATCGAGCCCAGCTACGAAGAAAAGCATTTCGATGCCGACAGCAAGCGTAACCAGTTGCGCCTGATCGCCTCGCCGGCCGGTGACGACGGCTCGCTGCGCCTGCACCAGGACGCACGGTTGTATGCGTCGATCCTCGATGGCGACGTGCGCCTGCAGCAGCCGCTGGCAGAAGGCCGCATCGGCTACGTGCAAGTAGCCCGCGGCAGCCTGAGCGTCAATGGGCAGGCGTTGTCGGCCGGCGATGCGGTGCAGGTCATCGGCGAGCCGGAGATCGTGCTGGCCGATGCACGCGACGCCGAAGTGCTGGTATTCGATCTGCCGAAGTAAGCCGGTTGCGAACCTTGCAGCGCATGCGATGTGCATGTGCTGCAGGGGCGCTGATCGCAATACACAAGGCCCGCATTTGCGGGCTTTGTGCTGTGTGCGAGGCCTCGTTGCGACGCTGCGCGTGCGGCTTCCACGCTTGCCTGCGCTTCTGCGACCGCGCGTATCGCAAGAGTTCTATACCGCACGGCACATTGCTTCGGCGACGAAGGCAACCGTTTCACCGCCGATCCAATCTGGCCGTGAAAGCGGCGCAGCTGCGGTTATGCTGCCTGCGCTGACATGCGGGTTAAGCGGCGCGGATGGCATACGCGTCGCCACACGACATCGCGCATTGCTTCAGCAACGAAGGCAACCGCTTCGCGGCCAATCAAATCCGGCCATGGAATCGGCGCCGGCTGCGGTCACGCGGCCTGCGATTTGACCTGCCGGTTAAACGGCGTATCGAGCTGCGCAGCTCCGTCGTCATCGCCGTTGACCAGCGCAAATAGTGTGTCCGCATCGGCTTCCAGCACCCGTGCCGACCGCGCCAGGTCATCGACCATCTGCGCCTGATCGCGCGCCTGCATCCCAATGGACTGCAACGCCGTGTTCGCCGTCGAAAGGTCCTGCGCCTGCTCGTGACTGGCAGCGGCGATCTGCTCTACGGTCGCGGTGACACGCAGCACCGACGTCACCACGTCCTGCATGACCACACCGGCCTGTTCGGCAAGGCGCGAGCCGTCGCCAACCTGCCCGGCGGCATTGTCGATCAGGGAACGGATCTCCCTGGCCGACACGCCGCAACGCTGCGCCAGGCTGCGTACCTCGGTGGCGACCACCGCAAACCCGCGTCCCTGCTCGCCGGCGCGCGCTGCCTCCACCGCCGCGTTGAGCGCCAGAATATTGGTCTGAAACGCGATGCCGTCGATCACTTCGATGATCTGACCGATGCGGTCGGTTGCCGATCGAATCCCGGCGGTGGTCTTGACCACGTTGGAGATGACGTCTGCACCGCGCCGTGCCACTGCGGCCGAGTCCTCGGCCATGCGGCGTGCCGAGCCGGCATTTTCGGAATTGGTGCGCACGGTGGCGGCCAGTTGATCGATCGTGCTCGAGGTCTGCGCCACTGCCTCGGACTGTGTGGACACCCGGCTCACCAGCTCCTGATTGCTGGCAGAAATATGATGCGACTCGCGCTGCACGTTCTGCGCGATGCTCATGGTCTGCCGCATCAGCTCGCGCATGCGCTCGGCAGAGCGCACCTGATCGGTCACGTCGGTGGCGTACTTGACCACCTTGTACGGGCGCCCGGAGACGTCCAGGATCGGATTGTAGGACGCCTGGATCCACACCGCACTGCCATCCTTGCTCAGCCGGCGATAGCGCCCCGCGTCGAACTGACCACGCGCCAGCTTTGCCCAGAAATGCCGGTACTCGTCGGAGGCGCGGTAGGCCGCATCCACGAACACCCCGTGATGCTGACCAACCGCCTCTTGCGCGGAGTAACCAACAATCGCCAGGAAATTCTCGTTGGCACTCAACACACGACCGTGCAGATCGAACTCGATCACGCCCATCACCTTGTCGATGGCCTGTATGCGCCCATCCGCATCGGCCGAATCGATGACCTGACGGGTGACGTCGGTGGCGTACTTGACCACCTTGTAAGGGCGACCGAGTTCGTCGAGGACCGGGTTGTAGGACGCCTGGATCCACACTTCCCTGCCATCCTTACCAATGCGCTTGTAGCGACCGGCATCGAATGCACCGCGCCCAAGCGATTGCCAGAACGCGCGATAGGACGCCGACTGACGCGTCTGCGCCTCCACGAACATGCCGTGGTGCTTGCCGCGAATCTCATCAAGCCGATAGCCCATGACCTGCAAGAAATTCTGGTTGGCATCGAGCACCGTGCCATCCAGCGAAAATTCGATCACCGCCATCACCTTGTCGATCGCATCGATGCGCCCTTCGAAATCGGCGGTCTGACGGACCTGCTCGGTGATGTCGGTGGCGTACTTCACCACGCGGTAGGCCTTGCCCGCACGATCCAGCAACGGGTTATACGAGGCGTTGATCCAGACTTCGCGACCCTGCTTGTCCAGCCGGCAAAAACGCCCCGCATTGAAGTCGCCACGCCGCAGCGCATCCCAGAACTGGCGGTAGCTCTCGCTGTCGCGATCACTCGTCGTCACGAACATGCGGTGATGCTGGCCGACCACCTCGTCACGCCGGTACCCCATCAGCGACAGGAAGTTGGGATTGGCGTCCAGAATGCGGCCATCCAGATCGAATTCGATCACCGCCATCACCCGATCTACCGCATTGACCTTGTGCTGCAGCCCACGGCTCCAGGAAGAAAACAAGCGTCCAAGCAACGGTAGGCGCATCACGTGAAAATCCGAGATATTGGTCACGTCGTTAGCGACACACGTACGGCTTACTTGACCCCCGTCGCATGCCACAGAACCGAGCGATTCAGGCATCGGACGGCTTCTCCCTGATCGACCTCGTCATGCTCCACTCATGCTCGAAGTCGAGGCCCTCTTTATCGGGTGCACGAGGAAGACCAAGCCTTCTTCCCCGGCGCGGAAGACAGGCGCTGATTTAGAGCGGCTAACAAAACCCAGGAAGAAGCCGTAAGCAGATGATGGAGCAGGCAAGCGAGAGCAACGCCAGGTGGAGATCGATGCGGCGTTCGAAGCGGATGCGCAGCTTCCCCATGCCTGCGAACCAGGCATGGGTGCGTTC
>NZ_MDEE01000033.1 GCF_002939865.1 Xanthomonas dyei | reverse complement strand
AGCGTCGCCGAACGTCAGTTGCATGGATGATTCCTCAACACGAGGCGAGTAGTGTCGCGCACCTGCCGTGCTTTGTTCAGAGGTTCCTTAGCCAAACACGTTATCACTCAGACCGCGCCGCAATATTGGAACGCGGATGCGACCGAGCCAACAATGCGCCAGCCCGGTCAAGATAATTTTACCGTTAATCTCTAACCTTTATAACCATTATTTTTTAATATGTCTTTGTATGCAGCATAAAGCTTGGGATCTCGCTTAGTAGACATCTTGACATCGTCGGGAAGACCTCGCGGATACTTAGCGTAGAGCTGGCCTGCGCTTGCACTAAGTGCAGTGTCATCTCTCAGCACAACACCAGGCGTTCGATCCTCGCGAGGCACATCATGAACAGTGGGCTCCTCCGGCGAGAATCTTACATTTAAAAGCTCTCCAGGCCGACGACGGCGACTGCTCAAGTGCTGAAGACCGGCGAACTGAGCAGACGGCGGCAGATTAGGTGGTTGTCTCTGCTGCGGCGGCGAGCTTTCTGGATTGCTTTCATTGGAGTAGTGATAGCTACTGCTTGAGGCGCCACGAATCGGACTTGTCATGTAAAAAATCTCCACGATAAAGGCTTATTGCAACGCCAAGGAGAAATACAATTTGTATCTCAGCGTGACGCCGCGGCGCCAATGCTCCTCTCAGTTTAGATTCACAGCCTTTTGCACCGAGAATGTTTGGTGCTAGAAGCGAAGTTTACAGATGAGTGCGTCACCTTGAGTGCAGGTGATATTGCACTCTTTGCAAATGGTGGCGACCGCAAAGATTGTGCCGCCCGGCACCGGCATGTCGTTGGCAACCGGCTAGCTACTGCCCAAGGCCACGCTGACACGTCGCGATGGCGACCCACACCGTCAACGGGTAAAGCAGTTCGCCACATCCCCTGAACTGGAAAGCGCGTTGTGCGCCTTCATTGTCGCTTCTGCAACAACGGCGTTTCGGCGACGACTGGCAGCAGCAGCGTGCCGTCGCCAGCAACTCTGCATTGGCGCATTTGGCTCTGCGCGTACGAAGTCGCCTCTGCGTGTGAAGTGAATCCTGCCGTCGGCAATCTGTGCTGCCGTAACGTGATACCACCACTTTTAGACACAAGAATTTCTGCACAGCATTCATCGCCAAGCCAAACAACGTGCGCAGTTAAAACGTATTCGCCCCATAAGCGAACCATTGCATCATCCATGTGCATCTCCGGAAGGGCTTTCATCAAGTCGGACCGCTTGAGCAACGCGGCGCTAAAGCTACTGATCGGGATCATTATCTCAGATAGGACCCATCGCACGCTTGATGCAAATCAAGTGCAATTCCTACTCCGCGTGTAAGGCTTATCTGACAGACAACACAATTTATTCGTTGTAGCGTTCCGATCTAAGGATGTCAGGTCATCTCGCGTTGCCAGGACGGCGACGGCTCGATCACAGGGAGTGAGGCACCGACACCTCAACGGAAGCCGCCGGTTCTAGACCGGCGGCTTTTTTTGTTGCCTATGTCTTGTGGGGCCTACAGTTCACGCTGGTATAGCCGATAACGGCCAATTTCCCACGAGCAGCTGTCCAACCGCGATGCTGATCACTTGCTCTTTTTTTTGCGCCCACCAACAACAATTTGCATGTTGCTCTGATCGATCGGTGCAGTTGTGGAAATCACAGAGCCGATTTCGTTGCCGCTGAACGACAACACTGGGCTGGCACTCTCTGTAGAAGGCGATGCATCTGCAAGCAAGCCCAGCGCCTCAAGCGCCTTGCTGCGTGCAACTGGCGACGCTTTATTAAACGCCGACAGCAGACGCAGATCGGCAGGATCCAACTGCGCCCGATGTCCCGTGAGTACGTACATGACATCGACGCCTCGATCGAGGGCAGCCAGTAGATACGCTCCGCCCGGCAGATTGATGTCTTTCTCGAAGTTCAGTTGCGCGTAGCGCGTGAGGCCGAGTTGCACAGCCATCTCGTCCTGCGTCAGGCCAAGCCGCTTGCGCTCATCCTTCAGGCGTTTCCCTACGGTCATACAGGCTTTTCCTTACTTGACAATGTTGAGTTAAGTCCACAAAATTCCCAAAAGTAGACGGAACCGCCACATGCCCCGTAAGAGTCAAATGCAGCAGTTCACGACCCGCAGCCCGGATCAGGCGCGACAGTGGCTTGAAGCGAACGGCATCACGGTCTCGGCATTCGCCCGGCAGAACGGCGTGGATCGGTCGGTCGTGCATGACTTGCTCCGTGGCCGCTCTCAAGGCAAATACGGCGAGTCGCATAAAGCGGCAGTCGCATTGGGTCTCAAGGCACCACCCAATAGTGCCACACAAATCCCAACCGCCAAGAGCTCAAGGGGGTGAGCATGTTCGGTCGAAAAAAAATTGTTTTCCGCTGCGAGGCTTGCAGCGCAAGACTCATCAAACGCACCAGCTTCCTCGCGCATAAGTTCCTTCGGCATGACTCCTATGTCTGCGAGAACCCGATGTGTGGTGCGACGTACACCGGTCATTCGGAGTTGACCGGCATTGCCAGCC
The DNA here is from genome assembly GCF_002939865.1 of Xanthomonas dyei. Lineage (GTDB taxonomy): Bacteria > Pseudomonadota > Gammaproteobacteria > Xanthomonadales > Xanthomonadaceae > Xanthomonas > Xanthomonas dyei. The sequence goes on along the minus strand of NZ_MDEE01000033.1, from coordinate 53,838 downwards.
CAAGCGGCGTGCCCACCTCGCACAGCGAGCTTCCACCGACCCCTGCGTATGAGCGCGCCCAGGCGCTGCAGGCCTACCGCGAGTCGCTCGGCGACCGCCAGCTGGATCTGATTCCCGTCGGCGGCGAGTCGTTCTTCCCTCACATCTGAGCCATCCCTAATGCGAAAGACCCTTGATTGGGCGGCATTGCCGCCCACGGCGAAGCTTTGCCTGGAAGTTGCCCTCATCCATGGCGGACTGGTGAAGACCGAACACGGCTACATCGGCCGCACTGCCGCGCCGGAGACGGCGCAACGCTTTGGTGCGCTCGCTGTGTCCACCCTCATGCGCGAGGGCCTCGCAACGTCTGACAGCGTGGATAAGCGCCTTGTTGTGCTGACCGAATCCGCCACCGCGCTGCCCCCTCTCCAACACGCAAACAGGGAGGTCGGCTCGTGATACACGCCAACAGCTGGTTCACCGCACAAGAGCCGCGCTTCGTGGATGCGGCAAGTAATGTCCCGCAGCGCCTCGCGCCGCACGCCAAGCATGAAGAAGCACGCCTGCTCGCTGCTGCCGTTGACGCACACCGTCGTGCAGGCGGCGCTTATGTCGTGATCGACAACGCCACCTCTGTGCCCGCGTCTGCGCGCCCGCTCGGCGTCTAAGGAAGTTCGATGCAAGAGGATCTGCGACAACAGGTGCTATCCCGTCTGGAACGGGATTACGGACTCAAGCACCGTAGCGGCACCGAGTACATGCGCGGCGGCAAGTGCCCGTCATGCAGCAAGAAAGAGCTCTACACCCACCATCTAAAGCCATGGGTGGTGAAGTGCGGCCGGCAATCCAAGTGCGGGCGCGAATTGCACGTCAAGGATCTGTACGACGACCTGTTCGACGACTGGTCCAAGCGCTTCCAGCCCACGGCAGCTGCACCCAATGCTGCGGCCGATGCATATCTGCAGTTCTCTCGTGGTTTCGACCTGGCGCCGCTGAAAGGTCTCTACACCCAGGACAGCCACTACGATCGCAAGATAAGCGCCGGTACCGCGACGGTGCGCTTTCCGCTGGTCAAGGGTGGCTGGTGGGAGCGCCTGATCGATCGTCCGCACCGCTTCGGCAAGCAGAAGGCGCGCTTTGCGCCAGGCCAGAGCTATGCGGGCGTGTGGTGGGCGGCGCCGGCATCGCTGACCGCGATGCAGACGGCGCGCGAAGTGTGGATCGTGGAAGGCATCTTCGATGCGATCGCGCTCCTGCAGCACGGCATGTGCGCGGTGTCGGCCATGTCCTCCAACGCATTCCCAGAAGAATCGCTGCGCGAGCTTGCCAAGGCCCGCATGGCCGATCTTCCGACGCTCGTCTGGGCACTGGACAACGAGCCGGGCGCCCGCGCGTATACCCATAAGCACATCAAGCGCGCAGCGGCGCTGGGCTTCGACTCGCGGGCCGCCCAGATCGTCCAGCGCGACAGCAGAAAGACCGACTGGAACGACCTGCATCTGCGTGCGATCGCGTCGGATGATTCCAAGCAGTGGGACAACGACCTCAAGGAGGCCCGCTACCAGGGCGACCTGCTTGTGGCCCGTTCGGCGGTGGACAAGGGCCTGCTGATGTTCGAGCACGACGGCCGTAACGACTTCTGGCTGGAGTACCGCTCGCGCCTGTACTGGTTTGACTTCGACACCCAGCGCTTCCACAAGCTGCGCAAGGAGAAGCTGGGCGACCTCGATGCCGACGACGGCGACGAGGTGGCGGCCGAGGATCTGAGGAAGATCAAACGTGCTGCGTGCTCCGTCCAGAAAATCGCCAACTGCTATCCGGAAGCGCTGTATTTCCAGCGTCAGGAGGTCACCGACGAAAGCTGGTACTACTTCCGCGTCGACTTCCCACACGACGGCCCCAGCGTAAAGGGCACCTTTACCGGTGGTCATGTCGCTAGCGCCTCCGAGTTCAAAAAACGCCTGATCTCCCTGGCCGCTGGCGCCATGTTCACCGGTACCGGCCACCAGCTGGACCGCCTGATCGAAGAGCAGACCGAAGCGATCAAGACGGTGGATGCCATCGACTTCGTGGGCTACAGCAAAGAGCACCGCGCCTACCTGCTCGGCGATATGGCTGTGCGCGATGGCGAGCTGGTGACAGCGAACGAAGAGGACTACTTCGAGTTCGACAAGCTGCGCTTGAAGACCACGCAAAAATCCATCCGCTTGGAGATCCAACGCGACGCTGAGGCATTCCGCGCGGATTGGCTGCCGTGGCTGTGGCAGTGCTTCGGCACGCACGGCATGGTCGCAATGACGTTCTGGTTTGGCTCGCTGTTCGCCGAGCAGATCCGCGCCGGACACAAGAGCTTTCCGTTCCTCGAAGCCACCGGTGAAGCCGGCGCCGGCAAGACCACGCTGCTGACGTTCCTGTGGAAGCTGTTGGGCCGCTCCGACTACGAGGGCTTCGACCCGGCCAAGTCGTCCAAGGCCGGCCGTGCACGCGCCATGGGCCAGGTATCCGGCATGCCCGTCGTCCTGCTAGAAGCCGATCGCAGCGAGCCAGACAAGGCGCATTCCAAGACGTTCGAGTGGGATGAGCTGAAGGACTTCTTCGGCGGCGGCACGCTGGCAACACGCGGTGTGCGCAATGGCGGCAACGAGACCTACGAGCCGCCGTTTCGCGGCACGATCGTCATCACCCAGAACGCAGCGGTGGATGCCAGCGAGGCGATCCTCACGCGCATCGTGAAGCTGCATTTCAAGCGGCCGCTGGTTACGACCGAGAGCCGCATCGCGGCCGACAACCTCAATGCGCTGCAGGTCGAAGAAGTCAGCCACTTCCTCGTGCGTGCCATTCGCCAAGAACGCGCGATCCTCGATCTGTTCGCCGAGCGGGTGAAGGTCTTCGAGGCCAAGCTGCGCGCGCAGCAGCATCTGCGCCTTGAACGCGTCATCAAGAACCACGCCCAGATGCTGGCGCTGTTCGACTGCCTGCGCCTGGTCATCAACATCCCTGACGACATGGTCGAGCAGACGCGGCTCGCGCTGTTGGACATGGCCCTGGAACGGCAGAAGGCGATCAGCGCCGACCACGCGATGGTCAACGAGTTCTGGGAGGTCTACGAATACCTCGAAGCCACCGGCCACGGTAAAGCCGTCGTCAACCACAGCCGCGACGCGCAGCGCATCGCGATCAACCTCAATCACTTCGCTGCGCGGGCCGCGCAGTTCAGTCAGTCCGTGCCCGATCTCAAGGTGCTGCGTGCGCTGCTCGGTGACTCGCGCCGGCACAAGTTCATTGGCGCGAACGTGGCCGTCAACAGCGCCGTCCTTAAGGACGAAATGACAGGCGTCGGCACTACCGTGAAGTGCTGGGTGTTCGCCAAATGAGCGCGCCTGTACATGTGGGAAATTTTGAGAAATTTTCGTTGACTTCTACCCAGGAGCGGAGCGACCATTACCGCGTCGCCGCAAAATCGGCGACCGGGATTGGCGTCCCGACTTCTCAAGGCGCAACAGCGCCCATCGATCGATGCTCGGCGCTTTTTTATCGCCCGGCGCTCGTTCGGGCGCGTGCCTGCCAGTTCTACGGCGGGCGGTGCGTGGGGGCCGCAAGGTCCGCCGGTTCCTTGAGTCCGGTACGCCAACCCGCACCGTCCGCCACCCCGATTGGCGTCGGGGGGGCGGATTCCAATGAACTCAAGGAATCCACCATGTCCTACGACGCTCAAGAAGCGCCGGCTAATGCCGCGCGCCAGATCGCCCATTTCTTCGGCCTGATCGCCGACACCCTCGACTGGAATCACACCGCCTGGCTCGCCCTGCAGGCCAAGCTGCAGGCCATTGGCAAAGCGCCCGAGGCGCTGACGCTGGCCGATGTCGAGGCCGCTATTTCCAGCATCAATGCCGACCTGGCTGAGGTGCGCCAGTGAGCCGACGCAATATGCACAAGGCGCTGCGTGTCGCCCCCGGCGTCTATCTATCGCTGCAGATCCGTACCACCGACGTACTGGCCGAACTGTACGCAGATGGCCTGAATGATCGCGCGCCGGTCATGTTCGCCTGCAGCGCAATTGAAGATCCGACCCAACTGTTCCTTGTCGATGACGGCACTGGCCTGGTCATCGGCTCGTTGCACGTGGTCATGCAGGAAGCCGAAGCCGCCGCGCTGCAGGAATGGGTGATCGAGCGCATGCCGGCGTTGGAGGTGGCTTGATGGACGCCGCTCACCCGAATACACAGCTGCCGGAAGACGCTGATTACGCGATCAGCGAAGAAGAACAGTACCGGCTCTGGCGTGCCTACCACGCTGCCGCATTGCTTGCCGCGCTGACGAATGATGTCGCGATCGAAGCAGGCATCAACCACGACGGGCCGGCAGCCGTTGCCGACTACATCCGCCATGAACTGCTGGATGTCCTCAGCGGCGCGCAGCGTCTGCGCGAGCCTGATCCCAGCAATCCGCCATCTGGCGCCGACCTGATCTAACCCCGTTTCAGCGGGCCGGCGGGCGGTGCTGTAACACCGCCCCAAGGCCCTCCACCAACGCAACTTTGGAGAGTCGATATGCAACAGCAAACTGGAACATGTCCAGCCACGGCAGCACGTCTGTTGGCTTTGGGCACCGGACCTAGCGCGGAGGCTAGCACGCCGCCCGTGGTCGCCTACGATCGCAGCATGGGCGACTGCTCATCGACGATCACCATGCACGTCACGCATGGTGCGGTCGTGGTCACTGCCACTCTGAACATGGGACCGCTTCGCCAGGTGCGTCAGTCCTGGGAGCGGCGTCGCGGCACCGGCACCGGCTGGAAGCTCATCGACGGCCCCCGCCTGTGGACCACGGCAGAAGACCGCATCAGCACGGAGTTGGCCGAGTTCATGGACGGCCTGGACTTCCCGTTCGACCTGGCCAACATGCTGCCGCGCAGGCCGACTGCAGCTGCTGCGGCTGCCGTAGCGCAGGCCGCAAGGGAGGTGGCACATGGTTGAGTTGCTCGCGTTGGCAATGATCCTGTCGCCGGCGGCCGGCGGCGCGCTGGTCTACAAGCTGTGGACGTCACGCCGCCCGCGCCTCACCCAGACCGGCCTGGCTGTTGGTCAGGTGCCACAGCGCCTGCGTCGCCGTACCCGCATGGCTGTGCGTCGGGGGGCTGCACATGGCTGAGTCCGTCATCCTTCTCGGCCCGCAGGGCAGCGGCAAATCTCTCAACGCGAAGGCTCTACGTCAGGAGCTCGGCCTGCAGGAGGTCATCGAGCTTGAGGATCTCTTGTTCACTTTCCGCGCTGATCGCCTGGAGCCTGTCGGGCAGCTGATCCTGACTTGCGACGAACAGCAGGCGCGGACCTGGTCGGTTCGCTGGGGCCTGCGCGTCATCCGTGTCGAGGAAGCACGCGCCCAGCGCGGCGCCGCGTGGAGGACGCAGCCATGAACCTGCAGCGCACGATCGAGGTTGCTCGCGCCGCCGCGCGGATGGGAGGGCCTGGCCCTTTATCCACCGGGGAGGCACTGACCGCCGCTCTGGTGCTGAATCGTGCCGATTGGCTGGCCAAGATGGACTACACCATCGCCGAGGCACTGGATCGTATCGACTCCGATACCCTGCAGCATCTGCAGGAAGCCGAGCGCGTGCTGCGCGCGGAGGCACCGTGACGCAGCGTCAGGTCGACCACGACACTCCTCTGCCACCCTGCACGAACGGCCACGTGGCTCGCCACATGCTCGATGCCCGCCGCCCTGAGGCAGGCGGCGGGCACTTCATCGAGTGCGCGTGTGGGCGGACGCAGAAGCACCCCAGCTTCGAGTTGGCCATGACCGAATGGCGGCGTGCTCATCGCATCCGTGCGCCTCGTCAGCCGCAATCCTCCCCGCAGAACGTCGTGCAGCTCGGCTTGCGCTTCAAAGGCACGCACCGACGATGATCGCAACCGTAAAGATGGAAGCGTTGCGCATGGTCTGTGATGCGCGCCGCCGGCAGCAGCTGGGGCAGCTGCTATGACGGGGCGAATACTGCATTTTGCCGATCTGCAGCGGATCTGCTCACCGGACGGCCCCGCGCCACGTCTCACGGCTGTCTGCCGCTGGGCGGACCGCGAGGGCATCCGGTACTGCTATGACCGTAAGGGCCGGATCTGGACAACGATTGATGCCGTCAACGCCGCGCTCGGCATCACCGAGCCTGCGGTCAACCACGAAAATGCCATGGAGCTCATCTGATGGGACGCGGTAGAAAAAGGAAGTTCAACCCAAATATGCCGGCACATATCGACCAAAAGGCCCTGCCGCAGGGTATCTATTGGGAGGATGGCCGCTGGTACGTCATCGAGGCACACCCCGAAGGAGGCCGTTCAAGAAAGAGGACGGTTGCACACAAGCATTCGCGCCTCTCGGAACTCCATGCGATTGTGGAATGTTCACGGGGCGAGGTCGAAAGAGGCACCCTGGCCTTCTTGAATGAGCGCTTCCACGGATCCACCGAGTTCAAGACGCTCGCGCCTGGCACTCAGAAGGACTACAAGCAAAGCGGCCAAGCAGCCTGCGCCTATGTGCTGAAAGACGGCAGCCAGCTTGGGCGAATGCAAGTGGCCCGGATCAATGTGCCGGCAATGCAGCGCTTGGTGGAGACGCTCGCAGCAGGGCGTGAGGCCACTGCTATGCAGCCCGCAATCGAGCCGCGCCCAAGCAAGGCCAACCACGTACTTCGCTACCTTCGCCGCCTATTTGGTTGGGGAATCCGCTTTGGGTTGTGCGAACACAACCCAGCCAAGGGCGTACGCCAGGCGAAGGAAGTGGCGGCTCACACGATGCCGGAGCAGGATGCCTTCACCGCGATATTGCGGTTTGCACAACAGCGCGCCACCTTCGAGGCGCACACCAAGGGCAGCGTCTCGCCATATCTGCATGCGGTGATGGTCCTGGCCTACAACCTGCGGTTGCGCGGGGCTGAAGTGACCGATCTCACTGACGCGCATGCCGGCGAGCAGGGCATCTTGGCGACGCGGCGAAAGGGCTCGCGCGACAATGTCACGATCTGGAACGGAGAACTGCGCAGCGCATGGGCGTGGCTGATTGAGTACCGTAGGCGGACGATGGCTGCGCACGAGCGGCCCATCCCTCTTAAGCCGGAGCAGCGCCGACTGGTCGTCAGCCAATCGGGCACGCCGTTGACGAAGTCAGCACTCGATAGCGCGTGGCAACGCATGATCAGGCTCGCCATTCGGGAAGGCGTGATCGAAGAAGCCCAGAGGTTCAGCCTCCACGGATTGAAGCACCGTGGCATCACCGACACGGAAGGCACTCTGGCTGACAAGCAAGAAGCTGCCGGCCATAAAACGCAGCAAATGACCCGGCGTTATTCGCACGACGTGCCAGTCGTAAAGCCGCCTCGCCGGACCTCGTAGAGCGGGCGCCGCTCTGATCACTTGGCCATGGAAGAGCGTTCCTGGCCAGTATTTTCCCGGCAATTTTCCCGGAAGCACAAAAAAAGCGCCTAAGGCGCCGTCTAAGTTGCTGATTCTAATGGTGGGCCGTGATGGATTCGAACCATCGACCAAAAGATTAAAAGTCTTCTGCTCTACCGACTGAGCTAACGGCCCACTGACCCGACTGCGCGTCGGGGTGCGCATTCTACCCTACACAGGCGTCAAGACGAAATCGTGTAATGCGTGGGGTCCTGAACGCCGGCGTCGGCAAAGCCGGCGGCGCGCAGCCGGCAGGCGTCGCAGTGGCCGCAGGCACGTCCGTCGGCGTCGGCGCGGTAGCAGGACACGGTGAGGCCGAAGTCCACGCCCAGGCGTACGCCTTCGCGCACGATGTCCGCCTTGCTGAGGAACTGCAGCGGTGCGTGGACGCGCAGGCCTGCGCCTTCCACGCCGGCCTTGGTGGCCAGGTTGGCCAGTATTTCGAAGGCGCGCACGAATTCGGGGCGGCAGTCCGGATAGCCGGAGTAGTCCACCGCATTGACACCGCAGAACAGGTCGTTGGCGCCGACCACTTCGGCCCAGCCGAGCGCCAGCGACAGCATGATGGTGTTGCGCGCGGGCACGTAGGTGACCGGGATGCCGTCGCCGCCGGCCTCCGGCACCTCGATGTCGTCGGTGAGCGCCGAGCCGCCGATGCTGCGCAGATCCACATCGACCACCTTGTGCGCGACGACGCCCTGCGCCGCGGCAACGCGTGCGGCCGCATCCAGTTCGGAGGTGTGGCGTTGACCGTAGCGCACGCTCAGCGCGTACACGGCAAAGCCCTGCTCCTGCGCGAGCGCAATGACAGCGGCGGAGTCCATGCCTCCGGATAACAGAACGACAGCTTTTTTCATTTCAGGACGGCATCGACAACGGAAGACGCAAAGGCTAGCAGGGTCGGCGCCGGGCCGCGATGCCGAGCGGTCTGTTCGGCACGCTCATCAACCGAGGCAACACAACGGAGGCGCTGGAGACTGCTTTGTAGCCGAGGTCAGAATGCAGACGCTAGTGCATCAAGAGCACGCCGCTGGCGATGGCCAATGACACCTCACACAGTTCCGGCGCAATCGCGTTTGATCGAGCCATCCGGCACGACGACCAGTCGCTCTATTCCTCGCGCTTAGCGGCCCGGCTCGTCGTCCCAGAGAATCTTGTGCAGCTGCATCTGGAAGCGCACCGGCAGGCGATCGGCCACGATCCAGTCGGCGAGCTGGCGCGGCGTGACTTCGCTCTTGCTGGGCGAAAACCATACCGTGCAACAACGGTCGAGCGCGTGCGTTGCGACGATCTCGCGCGACCATTCGTAATCGGCGCGGCTGCAGATCACGAACTTGATCTGGTCGCGTGCGGTCAGCAATGCCAGGTTGTCCCAGCGATTGCGCTGCTCTTCGCCGGAAGCGGGCGTCTTGATGTCGACCACACGCGAGACGCGGGCATCGACCTCGGAAACATCCAGTGCGCCGGAGGTTTCCAGCGACACGTCGAAACCCGCATCGCACAGCTTCTGCAGCAATACCAGGCAGCGCTTTTGCGCCAGCGGCTCACCGCCGGTCACGCAGACATGCCGCACACCATGGCTGGCGACCTCGGCCACGATCGCGTCGATGTCATGCCACTGGCCGCCGTGGAAGGCGTAAGCGGTATCGCAGTAGTTGCACCGCAACGGGCAGCCGGTCAGGCGCACGAACACGGTCGGCCAGCCAGCCGCTTCGGCTTCGCCTTGCAGGGACAGGAAAATTTCGGTGATCTTCAATCGCGGCAACGGCGACTGGACGATCTCGCTGGGGACGGCGGCGGCGTTCATGGGCAAAGTATGCGCCGCGCCAACAGGCGACGACGCGCGGGCTCAGCGCAGTTGCTGGCCGAGACGGATGGACTGCAGGCGTTCCTGGGCGACACGTGCTGCGTCCGAGCCCTGGTACTGCGAGACGACCTGCTGCAAGGTTTGCTGGGCTTCGTTGTTCTTGCCTTCGCCGTACTGCGACAGGCCGAGCTTCAGCAGACCGCCAGCGGCCTTGTCATGCGTGGGATAGCGGCTGACGAGATCGCGGAACTGCGCCTCGGCAAGCTGGAAATTACGGGTGGCGTAATAACTCTCACCCAGCCAATACAGCGCATTGGGGGTGTAGACACCATTGGGATAAAGCTCGAGAAAACTCAAAAACAGCTGCGACGCGTCGTCGTATTTGCCGTTCTTCAATGCATCGAACGCGACGTTGTAGGCAGTGCGCTCATCGTTGCTGACAGCCATGGTCCCTGCATCGCCATGGACGGACGGCGGCTTCTCGGAAGTGGCCGCCGCTGCAGGCCGCGCGGACGGAGCCGGGGCTGGGGGGACGCTGCCGGTGGCAGAAGGCAGCGGAGGCGTTGCGCCACCTGCACCTTCCAACCGGTTCAGACGCCCGTCCAGGTCCAGATACTGGTCCTTGGACTGTTGCTTGAGTTGCTCGTTGTCGTGCTGCAGCTGTTCAACGGTCGCACGCAAGCCCTGCAGGTCCGAACGCGCCTGCTGCAACTGGTTGAGAAGATCGTTGTTGGCCTGACTGTTGGCCTGCTGCTGCTCGAGCACCGCCACACGATCAGCGAGACTGGCTCGCTGGGCGTATGCCGGCGCGGCGACCACAAGGGCCGCCGCGACGAACAGAGATGTCACTCGAAAGCGCATCGTTTCTTACTGAGCCGTGTACACGATTTCAACGCGACGGTTCTGCGACCAGCAGCTTTCGCTGGTTTCGGTGCAGACCGGACGCTCTTCACCGTAGCTGACGACGGTCAGCTGGCTGGCCGAACCACCGGCAGCCTGCAGCGACGACGACACAGCGTTGCCGCGGCGCTCGCCCAGGCCCATGTTGTACTCGCGCGAACCGCGCTCGTCAGCATTGCCCTGCAGGGTGATGCGCGAGGACGGACGGTCGCGCAGGTACTTGGCATGGCACGCCATGATGGCCTGGAATTCCGGCTTCAGGGAGTCCTGATCCAGATCGAAGTAGACAACGCGCTGGCGCAGGCAAGCATCGGTATCCAGGTCGCCCGGGCCGTACAGGCCAGAGGTGGCCGGGCCGGTGGGAACGGAGGAACCGGCGGTGGTATCGGTTGCGGGAGGCGGAGTTTCCTTCACCTTCTTCGAGCAACCAGCCAGCACGGCAACGGACAACAGGGAGACAAGCAAGACGCGGGTGGACTTGTTCATGGGATACCTATGGAGGCTCTGGGCCAATGAGTGGTTTAACGCAGCGAAATATTAACATTAATGCGCGGTTCGGTAAGGCCCCCAAGCGGGTTCTCTCACATCACCATCGGCCAGAACCAGACGCTGGCGGACCCGAGCGTCGGCGGACACGGCGTAAAGCACGCCCCGGCCACCCTCACGTGCGGCGTACAGCACCATGCTGGCGTTGGGCGCAAAGCTCGGGGATTCGTCCAGCGAACCCGGCGAGAGCGTGCTCCAGCTGGGCGAACCCAGGCTGCGATCCATCATGGCGATGCGGTAGCTGTTGCCGCTGCCCTGTGCCACGGCGATCTTCTTGCCGTCGAACGACACGCTGGCAGTCGCGTTGTAATTGCCCTGGAAGGTGACGCGATTGGCGCTGCCGCCGCTGGCTGCCACCTGATAGATCTGCGGGCGACCGCCGCGATCGGAGGTGAAATAGATGCTGCCGCCATCCGGCGCCCAGGTCGGCTCGGTATCGATGCCGAAGTGGTTGGTCAGCTGGGTCAGCTGCTTGCTGCCCAGATCCATCACGTAGATCTCCGGGTTGCCGCTGCGCGACAACGCCAGCGCCAGGCGACGGCCATCCGGCGAAAACGACGGTGCACCGTTGATGCCGCGGAAGCTAGAGACCAGCTCACGTGCGCCGGTGGCGATGTCCTGGAGGTAGATCGAGGAATTGCCACGCTCGAAGCTCACGTAGGCCAGCTTCTTGCCGTCCGGGCTCCAGTTCGGCGACAGCAGCGGCTCGGCCGAGCGCACGATGGTCTGCGGGTTGTAGCCATCCGAATCGGCCACCATCAGCGCGTAGCGCATGGCGCCACCCTTACCGCTGGCGGTCACGTAGGCGATACGGGTCCAGAACGCGCCGCGCACGCCGGTGATTTTTTCGTAGATCGCATCGGCCATCTGGTGCGACACGTCGCGCATCGCATTGGCGCGCGCGGTCATCGCCAGACCGAGCATGCGCTCGCCCTTGGCCACGTCGAACAGTTCGTACTCGACGCGATACGCGCCCTCGCCCGCATCCATCACGCGGCCGACGACGATGTAGTTCTGCTTGAGCGTGCGCCAGGTCTGGAATTGCACCTCGGTGCCGCGGGTCGGCTTTTCGACGATCTGCGCCACCGGCAACGTGCGGAACTGTCCGGAACGATCCAGGTCGGCGCCGACGACGGCAGACACGTCGGTCTGCGGTGCAGTGCCGGAGCCCTGGTAGGGCATGGGGACGACGGTGATCGGCGTCGCCGAGGCGCTACCGCCCACGATGTCGATGGTGAGCCCTTGCTGTTGCGCGAGTGCGCTCAGCGGCAACAACAGGGCGGTCAAGGCAGCTAGCCAACGCAGCGGTTTTTTCATGGACGGCTCGGATCGGGCAGGAAAAGTGTGCAAGGGATACCAATCAGCGAGTGAACATACTCGCAATCATGAACGAGACAACGTGAAAATGGAGCGAGCGGTCTAACGGCGAGGCAACTCCGGCAAGCCTGACGCCGGTCGGGCGCTACCGAGCCGCAATCCACGCCGGCAAGACATGAGACGACAACGCATAGACCAGGTTGTCATCAGACGCCTCATACCCCGGCGCAGCGCTCGCAAGCTGCCGCACCACGATCCACCGCCGCGCTCACTGATCCTGCGCGGTGAATACGAAGGTCAGATTGCGCTGGAACACCGATTCGAACCCGCGATACGGCAGCGGCTGTGCGCTCAACACCGCAGCCTCGATCGAGCGCTGGCCGGCCTCGTCGTACGGGCAACCCGGCGCGACCTTGGCCTCCATCACGCTGCCACCGGGCAACTGACGGATGTTGATGGTGCACTTTTGCCCCGGCGGCACCGATGGCGGGCGCACCCACTGGGACAGCACTTTTTGCTGGATCGCAGCAGCGTACTTGGCCGCCAGGTCGGTGCTGGTGCCGCCCTGCCCTGCAGTCGGCTGCGCACTGGTCGCTGCCGCGGCAGAGGCCTGCTGTGCGCGCGCAGCCGCAACCTGGCGCAGCTTCTGCTCGGCCAGCGCGGCCTCCTTGGTGGCCTGCTCACGCTGGCGGCGGATGTCGGCGATCTTCTTCTGGCGCTCGGCGTCGGCAGCCTGCTCGGCAGCGGCCTGCTTCTTCTTGGCGTCGGCCTCTTCCTGCTGCTTGGCCAGGCGAAGCTTCTGCTCGGCCTCTTCCTGACGCTTACGCTCGGTCAGGTCGATCTGCTCCTGGCGACGCTTGGCTTCCTGCTCCTGCTTGGCCTTCTCTTCTGAAATGGCTAACGCATCGACCTTGTCCTGGTCGACCTTGTCCGGCTGGGCAACGCGTTCCTGCGCCTGTGCCTGCTGCTGCGTGGGCGCATCTTGTGGCCGCGGCTCGGGAATCGGCTGCGGCGGCGGCACGCTGTCTTCCGGGGCTGGCTCGGGCAATGGCGCCGGCGGCGGCGGCGGCGGTGCTTCCAACGGCGTGGCCTTCAGCGCCTGACGGGCCACGCGCGCCTCGGCGGCAGAGACGTCCAGCGAGGCTTCCATGCTGGGGTCGCCCGCCGCCGGTTCGACCGAGCGTTCGGGCGACCACAGCCAGCCGGCGATGAACACCAGCGCGACCAGAATATGCACGACCAAGGCCAGCATGACCGGTCGCAACCAGCCATCCTCGCGCGCGCCCTGGGTGGGGAGTGCGTCAGCGTGCATCGCTGCCTGCAGTGCCGCCGGAGTCGGAGATCAGGCCGACCTTCTCGACCTTGGCCTGCTTGAGCACGTCGATGGCGTCCATGATCTTTTGGTACGGCGCGGCGCGATCTCCGGCCACCACGACGCGTGCGTCCTTGTCCTGCGCCACGATGGCGGCCAGCTGCGCCTGCAGCGCATCGACGTCCATGGCCTGCGGCTTGCCTTTGGGCAGCTGCAATGCCAGTTGGCCATCGGCGGCGACCACCACCACGATCGGGTCCTGCTTGCTTTCCAGCGCTTTGGCGCGCGAGCTCGGCAGGGTGACGTCGGTGCTCAGGGTCAACAGCGGCGCGGTCACCATGAAGATGATCAGCAGCACCAGCATCACGTCGATGTATGGCACGACGTTGATGTCGGATTTGAGCTTGCGCTTCTTACGGCGGGAAATACCGGAAATCATCGCGAAACGTTCCTCATTAATCCCTCGCACCCACGTGTGCGCTCTGTCGCCAGTGGCTCGCCTGTCCAAGCGACGCAGACCGGCGCATGCACATTGGCGCTGGACGTATCCAGCCGCTGCGCTGCGCAGGCGTCTGCAACGCGCGCGCGCAGGCCAGAGAGCTTGCGAGAGAGGCGCATTACTCGTCCGCGCCAGCCTGGCGCTGCAGGATGGAGCTGAACTCGTCGGCGAAGGTTTCGTAGCGCACCGACAGCCGTTCCACGCGGGTGGTGAAGCGGTTGTAGGCCCACACCGCCGGGATCGCCACGAACAGGCCGATGGCGGTGGCGAACAAGGCTTCGGAAATACCCGGTGCCACGGCGGCGATACCGGCCTGCTCGCCGCTGCTGACCATGTCGTGCATGGTCACCATGATGCCGAACACGGTACCGACCAGGCCGACGTACGGCGCGGTGGAGCCGATGTTGGCCAGCAATTCGAGATTGCGCTCCAGCTGATCGACCTCACGGGTGAAGGCGGTCCGCATGGCGCGCTGTGCGCCTTCGAGCTGCACGCGCGCATCCAGGCGGCGGCGATCGCGTAGCCGCGAAAATTCGCGGAACCCGCTTTCGAACATCGATTCCAGACCGCCGACGCTGCGGTTGCGGTCGGTTGCCGAAGCGTAGAGCTTGGCAAGATCGGCACCGGACCAGAAGCGGTTTTCGAACTCGTCCGCCTCGCGGTTGGCCTGCTTGAACGCACGCGCCTTGCGGAAAATGATCACCCAACTGATGAACGAGCCGATCAGCAGCAACAGCACGATGATCTTCACCGGGATGCTGGCGCGCAGGATCAGATCAACATAGTTGATGCTGCTGTTATGCGCCGCCGTGGCGGTTTGCGCCGCGGCCGCGGTGACTTCCTGCGGTAGTGCTTCCACTACCGTGTCCTGCAGGGCCAGGAGCAATGCAATCGACATCCGTTCGTTCCTCAGTCATCTGATTCTGGGGTTTCTAAAGCTTTCAACACGTCATACAGCGCATCGTCCATGCCGCGCGGGCGGAAGTCGCTGGTGCCGAGTGCGGCGATGCGCACCTCGGCAGTCAACAGCACCTCGCCTTCGCGACGGACCGACTGCGCAAACAGCAGGCTGGCCCGTTTGCATTTCAGCAATACCGCCGACACAGACAGCGCGTCGTCGAGCCGGGCCGGCTTGAGGAAATCCAGTTGCATCGAGCGAACCGCAAACACCAGACCGTGGTCCTGGCGCATCAGATCCTGCCCGTAACCGGCCGCGCGCATCCACTCGGTACGCGCGCGCTCCATGAAAGCAACGTAGCGCGCGTGGTAGACCACCCCGCCGGCGTCGGTATCTTCCCAGTAGACGCGTGTCGGCCAACTGAATACAGGCGGGGAATCGGGAGACGGGAATGGGGAATCGGCGGTCATGGGGACGGATTGTTGATCGAGACGGCCCGGGCGAGCGACAAGCGGAGCGTCATCAGAACAGGTCTCCCGGCTCGCCGATGGCTGGTGCGCGGTCGCGCGGCGGCTTCAGGCCCAGGTGCAGATAGGCCTTGGTGGTGACCATGCGGCCGCGCGCGGTGCGGATCAGAAAACCCTGCTGGATCAGGTAAGGCTCGATCACGTCTTCCAGCGTGCCGCGCTCTTCCGACAACGAGGCGGCCAAGGATTCCACGCCCACCGGGCCGCCGTCGAAATGTTCGACGATGGTGCGCAACATGCGGCGATCCAGCTCGTCGAAGCCTTCCGGGTCGACCTTGAGCATCTGCATGGCCGCCTGCGCCACCGGCAGATCGATATGGCCGGCGGCCTTGACCTGGGCGAAATCGCGCACGCGGCGCAGCAGCCGGTTGGCGATACGCGGGGTGCCACGTGCGCGACGCGCGATCTCGGCGGCGCCGTCGGGCGTGCAGTCGATGCCCAGAATCGCGGCCGAGCGGATCACGATGCGGGTGAGCTCTGCCGGCGAATAGAACTCCAGCCGCTGCACGATGCCGAAGCGGTCGCGCAACGGCGCGGTCAGCAGGCCGGCGCGGGTGGTGGCGCCAATCAGCGTGAACGGCGGCAGATCGATCTTGATCGAGCGTGCGGCCGGGCCGTCGCCGATCATGATGTCGATCTGGAAATCTTCCATCGCCGGGTACAGCACTTCTTCCACCACGGGCGACAGCCGATGGATTTCGTCGATGAACAACACGTCGTGCGGCTGCAGGTTGGTCAGCAGCGCGGCCAGATCGCCGGCCTTTTCGATCACCGGCCCGGAGGTGGAGCGCAGGTTGACGCCCAGCTCATTGGCAATGACGTGGCTGAGGGTGGTCTTGCCCAGGCCAGGCGGGCCGAAGATCAGCACGTGATCCATCGCCTCACCGCGCGCCTTGGCGGCCTGGATGTAGATGTCCATCTGCTCGCGCACCGGCTGCTGGCCGAGGTAATCGGCCAAACGTTTGGGGCGGATGCTCGCATCGGCGGCATCGTCTTCGCGGGTGGCGCTGCTGGCGATGATGCGCTGTTCGGTCATCCCGCCATCTTCGCATGCCGCGCGCGGGCGGCGCAGCCTCTACAAATCAAGATCGGCCTGCCGCAGCACGCTGAAGAACGCATCGAAGCTGGGCGCGCGCCAGGTCGGGACCAGCCCCTCCCAGTTTTCGAAATAGACGACTTCCGGCTCGCACTGCGGGCCGCGCGCGCGATAGTCCAGGCACAGCAGGCAATCGATGGTGTGGCACGACAGCACCAGCACCTGGTCCAGGCCGGCATGCAGGCACGCCGCCGCACTGAAGTCGTCCGGGTCTTCGAAGGCCGCGGCCAGGTCCAGCACGCTGCCGATCTGCGCAAGCGGCGATAGATAACGATCCACCAGCACGCATTCCCAATCCACGTAATGCGCGGAAGCAAAGCGCGTGCGCGGCACCCAGCACCAGCCCGTGTCGCCGCCGTCCTGGACGCTGTACAGGCGCTTGAACAACGCCGGCAAGCGCACGCCCAGCCGCGTTTCGGCAGCGGCCAGCGCACCGGCATCTGCGGCCGCTGCGGTGTCGTTCCAATGCCCGGGGCCGCTCCAGAAGGTGCGCAATGCCGGCGGCTGAGGCTGCCATTGCACCAGCTCGTTCTCATCGTGCTTGGCCTGCAAT
This sequence comes from Xanthomonas dyei, assembly GCF_002939865.1. Classification (GTDB taxonomy): domain Bacteria; phylum Pseudomonadota; class Gammaproteobacteria; order Xanthomonadales; family Xanthomonadaceae; genus Xanthomonas; species Xanthomonas dyei. The sequence goes on along the minus strand of NZ_MDEE01000033.1, from coordinate 36,959 downwards.
GCCGGCGACCAGTACACGACATCGACCAGCTGCGACAGCAAAGCGTCCACGTTATCGAACACGATCAGCCGGCGGTTTGCACCGGCGTCGACATAGACGAGAGTGGGCTCGGCGCCGGGTACGGAATCATCCAGACACAAGGCCCGGCTGGGTGAGCGGTGGTCGGCGGCGATGACGATCAGGCGGCGGTCGTCGCCACCAGCGGCCAGACCGGCAAACGCATCGTCGCGGTACTCCTCACGAGCGCGTACCTCGGCGAAGGAAAACAGCTCCGTGCTGCCAAGCAGGCGCGCGCGCGGAATCAACCATTCGGCGGTGAGCCAGTCGTCCGGCTGCTGCAGCGACCGTCCCCGCGCCATCTGCACCGCGCCACCGTCATAGCGCGCATACAACGTGCGTAGCCACGTCGGCAGATGCACCTCGAGCCGCGCTTGCGCGGCGGCAATGCCAGCCTCGCTCGCCGGTGCACGCCCGAGATTCAGCGCTTCGTCCCAGAAGGTGTCCAGGCTCGGCGAGCGGCCGTAGACCATCCACTGCAGACCAGCCACGCTCAGATCTCCACTTGCGCGCCCAACTCGACCAGGCGGTTACCGGGGATGCGGAAGAAGCCGGTGGCCGGCGCGGCATTGCGATGCATCAGCGCGAACAACTTGTCGCGCCAGATCGGCATGCCGCGGTTGGCGCTGGCCACGATGGTTTCGCGGCTGGCGAAGAAGGTGGTGTCCATCGGGTCGAAATGGATGCCGCCCTGGTCGCAGGAGCGCATCAGCGCCAGCGGCACGTCGGGCGTTTCCATGAAGCCGAAACGCACGTAGACGCGGTAGAACTCGTCGCCGATCGACTCGATCTGCAGGCGCTTGTCAGCCGGCGCATATGGAATCGGCAAGGTGTCGACGTTGAGGAAGATGTTGCGTTCGTGCAGCACCTTGTTGTGCTTGAGGTTGTGCATCAGCGCATGCGGCACGACCATCGGGTCGGCGGTCAGGAACACCGCCATGCCCGGCACGCGCGCCGGCGGCGCCAGCATCAGGCCCGGCAGGAAGCTGTCGATGCGGATGCCGTCCTTGCGGATCTCTTCGCGCAGCAGCGCGCGGCCACGCCGCCAGGTACGCATCAGGGTGAACACCACGATGCCCAGCGCCAGCGGGAACCACGCGCCCTGCAGCAGCTTGGCGCCGTTGGCGATGACGAACGCCAGCTCGATGATGAAGAACACCACGCACAGCGGCAGCACCCAGTTGCGCCAGCGCGGCCACAGCGACCGCGCCACCAGGGCCAGCAGCAAGGTGTCGATCAGCATCGTCATCGAGACCGAGATGCCGTACGCCACGGCCAGATTGGTGGAGCTGCGGAAGATCAGCACCAGCGCGATCACCATCACCATCAACAGCCAGTTGATGCCGGGCACGTAGATCTGGCCGATGGTGGTGCGCGAGGTGTGCTTGATCTGCATGCGTGGGATGTAGCCCAGCTGCATGGCCTGGCGGGCCACCGAATACGCACCGGTGATCACCGCCTGCGAGGCGATTACCGCCGCCAGCGTGGCCAGGATGATCATCGGGTACAGCGCCCAGCTGGGCACCGCTTCGAAGAACGGGTTTTTCAGTGCGGCAGGGTGGTTGAGCACCAGTGCGCCCTGGCCCAGGTAGTTGAGCAGCAGCATCGGCAGCACGAAGAAGTACCAGCCATGGCGGATCGGACGCGCGCCGAAATGGCCCATGTCCGCATACAGCGCTTCACCGCCGGTCACCGCCAGCACCACCGCGCCGAGGATGAACACCCCGTGCCAGCCGTGCTGCATGAAGAAGCGGATCGCCCACCACGGGTTGAAGGCCTTCATCACTTCCGGCGCATCGACGATGTTCCAGATGCCGATCGCGCCCAGCGACAAAAACCACAGGCAGGTGATCGGGCCGAACACCTTGCCGACCGTTTCGGTGCCGAAGCGCTGCACCATGAACACGATCAGCAGCACCACCACGGTGATCGGCACGATGAAGGGGTGCAGGCTGGGCGCGGCGATTTCCAGGCCTTCCACCGCACCCATCACCGAGATGGCCGGCGTGATCACGCCGTCGCCGAAGAACAGCGAGGCGCCGAAGATCCCGAGGATGCCGACCACGTACGCCGAGCGCGAGCCCTGTTTGAGGGTGCGCTGGGTCAGCGCCATCAGCGCCATGATGCCGCCCTCGCCCTCGTTGTCGGCACGCATGATGATGGTGACGTACTTGAGCGTGACGGTGATCATCAGCGCCCAGAACGCCAGCGACAGCACGCCCAGCACGGTGTCGTGATCGCTGGTCAACCCGTAGTGCGGCGAAAACGCCTCCTTGAGGGTGTACAGCGGACTGGTACCGATATCGCCGAAGACGACGCCGATGGCGCCGATGACCAAGGCCATATGGCTGTTGGCAGGCGCGTGGCCGTGGCCAGCTGCGGGAGTGGAGGTCTGTGACATTGAGTGGGCAGGTTATCGCTGAAGGGCGTGAAGAATGAGAAAGGCCGAGCCCGCTTAACGCAGCGCGGCCTGGAGTGCCTTGCGAATGACCGTGGCGACTTCGTCGCCTTCTGCCCCGGCCTCGCGTGCCATGCGCGCGGCCTCGGCCGGCTTGTAACCCAGTTGCTGCAAGGCGACCGTGGCTTCGGACACCGCATCCGGACCCAGTTGGCCGGTGATCGGCGCGCCGCTGCTGAAGTCGGCGGCGCGGTCGCGCAGCTCGACCACCATGCGCTCGGCGGTCTTCTTGCCGATGCCCGGAATGCGAGTGAGCGCGGTGATGTCGCCGCCGGTGACCAGGCGGGCGAACTCGTCCACGCTGACCCCGGACAGCACCGCCAGCGCGATCTTGGCGCCGATCCCGGTGACTTTTTGCACGTCGCGGAACAGCCGCCGCTCGCCCTCGCGCAGGAAGCCGTACAGCGCGACGCTGTCTTCCTTTTGCGCGTAATGGGTGAACAGGATGACGTCGCGGCCGACATCGGGCAGATCGTAGAAGGTGCTCATTGGCGCCTCCAGCTCGTACCCCACCCCGCCTACGTCGATCACCAGCCACGGCGGCTGCTTGTAGGCCAGGATCCCGCGCAGACGGCCGATCACGCGGCACCGCCGCTGCGGTGCCGGGATTGGGGAATCGGGAATGGGGAATCGACACAGCACGCGCCGTTGTGGACTCCGCTCTCGGCGTTTCCGATTCCCGATTCCCGATTCCCGATTCTCATTTCTTGCGGCTCCAGGCCTGTTGGGTAGTGACGCCCAGACGCTGCGCGGTGGCGCGGACGTGGGCGTGGGTGATGGCGACCGCCAGTGCATCGGCGGCGTCGGCCTGTAGCTTGCCTTTCAGGTTGAGCATGATGCCGACCATATGCTGCACCTGCACCTTGTCCGCGCCGCCCTTGCCGACCAGCGCGAGCTTGATCTCGGTGGCAGCGTACTCGTGCACCGGCAGATCGCGCATGACGACCGCGCAGATCGCCGCGCCGCGTGCGTGGCCGAGCTTGAGCGCCGAAGCGGCACTTTTGCCCATGAAGACCTTTTCGATCGCCACTTCATCCGGCCGGTAGGTCTCGATCAACTCGCCCAAACCGTGTAGCAGGCGCTTGAGCCGCTGCGCAAAATCGCCCTCGCCCAGCAGTACCAGCGGTGCGTGATGCACATGCCGGCTGCGACCGCCCTCGTCGATGTCGATGATGCCGACCCCGGTGCGCTGGGAGCCGGGATCGATGCCCAGGATGCGGGTCATCGAGGGGCCGGGAATCGGGAGTCGGGAATCGGGAATGGGTAAAGCGGCCTACTGGCGTGCTCGACGTTGCCGAGCACTGCAGGATGCAGCCGTTTCGATTCCCGATTCTCCATTCCCGATTCCCGGCGCCTTAGGCGCCAAACGACGATTGATCGACGTTCGAATACACGTCCTGCACGTCGTCAAGGTCTTCGAGCAGGTCGAGCAGCTTGCGGACCTGCAGGGCAGTGTCGCCGTCGACGGCGATGTCGTTTTCGGCGCGGAAGGTGATTTCGGCGTGGGCCGGCTCCAGGCCGGCGGCAGCCAGGGCGTCCTTGACCTTAGCGAAGGCATCCGGGGCGGTCAGCACGTCGATGGCGCCGTCTTCCGGATACACCACCACATCGTCGGCGCCGGCTTCGATGGCCGCGTCGGTGAGGGTGTCTTCGTCGCTACCGGCGGCGAAGCTGAGCACGCCCAGGCGCTTGAACATGAAAGCCACCGAGCCATCGGTGCCCATGTTGCCGCCGCATTTGCTGAAGGCATGGCGCACGTCGGCCACGGTGCGCACGCGGTTGTCGGTCAGGCAGTCCACGATCACCGCCACGCCGCCGGGCGCGTAGCCCTCGTAGCGCACTTCTTCGTATTCCACGCCTTCCAGCTCGCCGGTGGCCTTCTTGATGGCGCGTTCGATCACGTCCTTGGACATGTTCGCCGACAGCCCCTTGTCCATGGCGGTGCGCAGGCGCGGGTTGTTGGACGGATCGCCACCGCCGGCGCGCGCGGCAACGCTGATCTCGCGGATGATCTTGGTGAACATCTTGCCGCGTTTGGCGTCGGAGGCGTTCTTGCGGCCTTCGATCGAGGGGCCTCTACCCATGGGTGATTCCAGACTGGCTTGGATGACAGGGCGCGGATTTTACCTGATTGCTTGCACTCACCGGGGCCGCGACATCCGCCAGCGGATGTTCAAGACGCAAAGCGGCCGCTGCGCAGGAAGGCCAGCGCCTGCCGGGCGGCTTCTGGCGAGCGCAACAGCCCGCTGTGGCTGGCGTGCACCACGCAGTGGTCGCGTAGCCCGGGCAGACGGGTTTCGGCCAGGGTCACGGTACCGTCCGAACCAGCGGCCAGCGGCGCCAGCCAGCGGCCGACCCCGCGCGGCACGCACCCGGCGACCTGGCCGATCTCGGCTGGCCCGTCCCAGCGCGCAAACCCTTGCTGCAGCAGGGCGGCGCTGCGGCCCATCGCCCAGACGCCCCCGCGCCGGGCCAGCCCGCGCGCAGCGGCGCTGCCGCACAGAGGCGAGCCCAGGCAGACCACGCGACGCACCGGCAGGTCGGGGGCATCGCACAAGGCCTGCAGGGCCATCAGCCCGCCCAGGCTGTGGCAGACCAGCAATTGCGCGCGGCTGGTGCGCAGGCGTTCGATCAAGCGCGGCACCGCCTGCGCCGGCCCGCCGAGCACGCTGGCATAGCCGAATAACGCAGGCGCCAGCCCATCGGCGCGCATCCGGCGCGCGAGCGGCAACAGCCAGTGCGCGGTATTCCAGATGCCGTGCACCAGCAGCACATCGGCGGTGGCGGTGGCGGTGGCCGCGTGCTTGCGCGGACTGCGCCGAGGGATGACAGGGATGGCCGACGATGGGCTGGACAAAGGCGTGGGTACCGGGATGAGAGGTGAGCGTCGGGCGAATGTCTGACGCGCGTAGGGTCTGCAGCACCGACTACGCGATTGCGATCGCAGGTTCGCTGCGCCGATCTTGCGGCAAGCGCAGCCGCGCCAGGACAGGACAGGACAGGACAGGACAGGACAGAATGCCTTGCCGCGCCGCAACGGCAAGGCAGGCCTGGCCTGGAGCGGCGAATACACCGTAGCGAGCAGCTGCCAGGCGAGTGTGGACGGCGCAAGGGAGACGGCGTGTCCGAGCGATCCATGCCGATTGCAGGGCACCGGCCGCGTTGGTCCGATGCGCGTGCAGTCGTTTGGGTCGTCGCGCTTAGTCCGCCGCCAGCACCGGCTTGCGGCGCAGGATGAACTCGCGGTCGACGATCTTGCCCACCGGGAAATCGTATTCGCCGATTTTTTCGAAGCCGTAGCGGGCGTAGAAGCGTTGCGCACCGAAGTTTTCCGACCACACGCCGATCCACAAGGTGTGTGGGCCGTCGCGCTCGAGCCATTCCAAGGCGGTTTCGAACAGCCGGCTGCCCCAGCCGCTGCTCTGGTAGTCCTTCAATAGATACAGGCGCTTGAGCTCCCGGTCGCCGGGGCGCACCTCCTCGTGCGGCAAACCGCATGGGCCGGCGGCGGCGTGGCCAACCAGCAGGTTGTCCAGCTCCAGCAACCAGATCGCGTAGTCCGGATGCGCCAGCACGATACGCGCACGCTCCACCGCATAGGTCTCTTGCAGAAAACCGCGCAGGTCTTCTTCCGGATACAGATGCCCGAAGGTTTCGGTAAACGTCTGCGCAGCCAGAAGCGACAGCGCTTCGGCATCGTCCGGCGTGGCGCGGCGGATGCGGGTCATGCGGGCCTCTCGTGCCGGGTGGACGTGGCAGCTTCTCGCATGCGGCGGCGGCTCTGCAAGTTGGGGAATCGGGAATCGGGCAAGCATCTGCGGTGCTTGGATTACCCATGTGCAGGATTCGGTGTGGGCGCTGATGGTTTTGGCAAAGCGCGCGACGCTTGCTGCACACGGCAGCGCGTCGGAAAGATAACCATCACATGCGAGGCATGGCCATGTACTAGCGCAACGCCGACCGGTTCGAAACGGACCTGCAGGCGCCCCGCCGCCGGTCGATCGGCGGGGATTGGATGGCCGTGACCCTGCACCGCATCAGACCCAGGCGCTGGCGGTTCCACAAACGCGCGCAGCGCTAGCTGCGCTGGGCGACTTGTACAGATGACCACGCACACCGCATGGCCATCCGCTCGCGCAGGTCAGACCTGCTTGGGGCGCACCTGCACGTGCACTTCGGCCAGCTGATCGGCGGGGATCGGCGACGGGGCGTCGGTCATCAGATCCTGCGCGCCGGTGGTCTTGGGGAACGGGATCACGTCGCGGATCGATTCGGTGCCGGCCATCAGCGCGGCGATGCGGTCGATGCCGAAGGCGATGCCGCCGTGCGGCGGTGCGCCGTAGTTCAACGCATCCAGCAGGAAGCCGAACTTGGCGCGCGCTTCTTCCGCGCCGATGCCGAGCAACTCGAACACCGCGCTCTGCATGTCCGGGCGGTGGATACGGATCGAGCCGCCGCCGATTTCATTGCCGTTGAGCACCATGTCATAACCGCGCGACACCGCAGTGCGGGCGTTGGCGCGCAGGTCGGCGATATCGTCCACCGCCGGTGCGGTGAAGGGGTGATGCAGGGCGACGCACCGCTGTGCTTCGTCGTCCCACTCGAACATCGGGAAATCGGTGACCCACAGCGGCGCCCAGGTATCGGCGACCAGCTTGAAGTCCTTGCCGGCTTTCAGGCGCAGCGCGCCCATGAAGTCGGACACGGTGTTGTAGCCGCCGGCACCGAAGAACACGATATCGCCGTTGCTTGCACCCACGTGCTTGAGCAACGCGGCAAACGCTTCTTCGGAAAAGAACTTGGCGATCGGCGAGCTGACTTCGCCGGTTTCCGACAGCTTGATGTAGGCCAGCCCCTTGGCGCCGTATTTGGCGGCGTGCGCGGCGTACTCGTCGATCTGCTTGCGCGACAGCGCTGCGCCACCGGGAATGCGCAGCGCGGCCACGCGGCCGTCGGCATCGTTGGCGGCGGCAGTGAACACTGGGAACTCGCTGGATTTGACCAGCTCGGCCACATCGATCAGTTCCAACGCGATACGCAGGTCCGGCTTGTCCGAGCCATAGCGACGCATTGCCTCGGCCCAGGTCATGCGCGGGAACTGCGCAGCAAGCTCGACGTCCACCACTTCCTTGAAGATGGCGCGGATCATGTCTTCGACGAAATCCTGCACATCGCGCTCGCGCACGAAAGCGAATTCCATATCGAGCTGGGTGAATTCCAGCTGGCGATCGGCGCGCAGCGCTTCGTCGCGGAAGCAGCGCGCGATCTGGTAGTAACGGTCGAAGCCGGCCACCATCAAAATCTGCTTGAACAGCTGCGGGCTCTGCGGCAAGGCGTAGAACTCGCCCGGATGCATGCGCGCCGGCACCAGGAAGTCGCGTGCGCCTTCCGGGGTGGCCTTGGTCAGGATCGGGGTTTCGATGTCCAGGAAATCGCGCGCGTCCAGATGGCGGCGCAGCGCCTGCACCAGCTTGATGCGGGTGCGCTGCATGCGCTGCATTTCCGGACGGCGCAGGTCCAGATAGCGGTACTTCAGGCGGGTTTCTTCGCCCGGATTTTCGTGCGCATGGAACGGCAGCGGCGCCGCCTTGTTGAGGATGCTGATGCGGGTGGCGATCACTTCGACCTTGCCGCTGCGCAGCTTGTCGTTGACCGCATGCCGCGCACGCACCACGCCTTCGACCTGCAGCACGTCTTCGTAGCCCAGGCTGGCGGCCACCGGGAACACCTCGGCGTTCTCCGGTTCCACGGTCACCTGCACGATGCCTTCGTGGTCGCGCAGGTCGATGAAGCAGACCCCGCCCAGGTTGCGGGCCACGTCGGTCCAGCCGGCGAGAGTGACGGTTTGGCCGATCATGGTCTCGTCGACCAGGCCGCAGAAGTGGGTACGCATCGAAAGCTCCGCTGAAAACCCGACGCAGGCAGCGCCGGAAAGCCGGATATTCTGGGGCCGGCGGGCGGCAGGAGCAAATGCGGCGACGGTCACCGGCGCTTAAGTCAGCGCCCGGCTGAATAGGCGCCACGCCCCTCCCGTACCAAGGACGTCACGATGCTGCGCACCGCCCTGCTGATCTCCGGCTTCAGTCTTGCCGCCCTCGCCGGCGCCCTGGTCAGCCGCCCCGCCGCCGCGCAGGACCGCGGTTTCAATGGCCCCAGCATCACCTGCTCCAGCAACGATAACCGCCGCCGCGAGTGCGACACCCCGTTCCGGGGGCGCGCGGCGCTGGTGGAAAACATCTCCGGCACCCGCTGTATCGAAGGCCGCAACTGGGGCAGCGACCGTGGCCGCGTCTGGGTGGACAACGGCTGCCGCGGCCGCTTCGTCGAGGCCCGCGGTGGCTGGGGCGGTGGCGGCTGGAATGGCGGCGACGACCGTCCCGGCAATGCGGCCGCCGGCACCGTGCGCTGCGAAAGCCGCGACCAGCGTCAGGCGATCTGCAACACCGGCTGGCGGCGCGCAACGATCGTGCGCCAGCTCTCCGGCACGCCCTGCGTGGAGGGCCGCAACTGGCACCAGGAAAACGGCCGGATCTGGGTGGACGACGGCTGCCGCGCCGACTTTGCGCAGGCCCGTGGCGGCGGTGGCTGGGATCGCGATGACGGTTACGGCGGCGGCGATCGGCCGCGTAGGGACTATTCGGTGACCTGCAGCAGCGACGACCGCCGCCTGCGCAGCTGCGACTGGGACGTGCGCGCCGGCCGCCCGGTGCTGACCCGCCAGTTGTCGGACACCCGTTGCGAAGAAGGCCGCACCTGGGGCTTCGACCCACGTCGTTCGGCGGTGTGGGTCAACGATGGCTGCCGCGCGCGGTTCGACGCGCGCTGAGGTTTTGCACGCTTCGCGTCTTTTGCGCTTGTCACAACAGGCCGGTTCGCCATGATCCGGCCTGTTTGCGTTGGTGCGCTGCGGTTACGTGGCGGGTGCGCAACAACTGATAGCGACGGCCGGCAGCCACGGCGCCAGGCCCGTCGCGCTGATCACGCGGCCGCGCAGGTTGCGCGTCACGCCGCGCCGGATGTCGGCTTTGCGGCAGGCGCTGCCGGTGCAGCGGCGGGCTTGTTGTCGCTGGCCGCCGCCGGCTTGGCATCGCCGCCGCCCGCGCTGCTGCTCTCGGTCAGGTTCTTCTTCTTTTCGCCGGCCGACTTGAAATCGGTCTCGTACCAGCCGCTGCCGGACAAGCGGAACGACGGCGCGGTGACCTGACGCTTGATGGTGGCCGCAGCGCAGGACGGGCAGATCTGCGGATCTGGGTCGGCCATCTTCTGCAGGCGGTCGAACGAGTGGCCGCAGGTGGTGCACTGGAACGCGTAGATGGGCATGACAGATCCGCTGGAGACGATGCAAGGGCGCCGATTCTAGACGGATGTAGGCATGGCGGCGCAATGACCCAATCGCGCACCGGCGCATGGTCGGGCTGGCAGAGAGTGGTGGGCAGTGACCGACCCACTGCGCGTCTGGCCTCTTACCACTTGGCTGCCTCTCGCAGACTGGCGGCTTGAGGCTGGCGATGCATGGATCCGCCAACACATGGTGATAGCGCAACCCCACTCCATCGGCAGCGATCCGCTCTCAGCCATCGCCAGCTGATCGCGTTGTGCGAGCCACATCGATCCAGTCTCAGCAGCGTGGCTGCTACACTCGATGACGTGATCGACGCGCCTTTTTCCCTGCGAGGGCCGCATCCATGTTGCGGCTGACCGCCCTGTTGCTGGGCGTTGCCCTGTTGCTGACCGGCAGCGGGCTGCTCGGTACGTTGCTCGCCGTGCGCGGCGGCCAGGCGGGCTTCGATGCGCGTGCGCTGGGCCTGATCATGTCCGGTTACTTCGCCGGCTTTTTTCTCGGCACGTTTTTCGCGCCGCCGTTGATCCGACGCATCGGGCATATCCGCGCATTTGCGTTCTACGCATCGCTGGCGGCCATTGCGGTGTTGTTGCATCCGATCTGGCTCGATCCCTGGGGTTGGGGTGTGTTGCGCCTGGTCACCGGCGCCGCCCTGGTGGGCTTGTACACGGTGATCGAAAGCTGGCTCAACGCCGAGCCGGATGCACGCCGACGCAGCCGTGTTTTCTCGGTGTACATGGCGATCAATCTGTCGGCGCTGGCGCTGGGCCAGATTCTGCTGACCGCCGGCGACGCGCGAGCACCGGCCATGTTTACGCTGACCGCCATCCTGATCTGCGCGGCGGTGATGCCGGTCGTCACCACGCGCTTGATTCCGCCGGAGGTGCCGCAGGTGTCGCGCCTGCGCCTGAAAACGCTGTATGCGCTGGCGCCGGTCGCCACCGTCGGCGCCGGATTGTCGGGATTGGCGATGGGTGCGTTCTGGGGCTTATTGCCGGTGTATGCAAACCGCATCGGACTGGATGCCGATGGCGTGGCGATGTTCATGCTCACCGCAATCGTGGGCGGTGCCGTGCTGCAATGGCCGATCGGGCGCATCAGCGACGGGCACGACCGACGCATCGGCCTGGTCGCGGTGAGCGTGCTGGCCGCCGCCATCGCCATCGCTGCCGCAGTGCCGATGGTGCAATCGCAGACCACCGTCTTGTTTATGCTGTTTTTCGTGTACGGCGGGCTGGCGTTTTCGTTGTACCCGTTTGCGGTGGCGCACATGCTCGATTACCTGCCGCGCGAAGACTTGTTATCGGGCTGCAGCAGTCTGTTGCTGGTGCATGGCGTGGGCGCTGCCATCGGTCCGGCGCTGGCAGGCGGGGCGATGCAGAAGTTCGGCCCTGCAGCGCTCCCGGTTTATTTCGCAGTGATGTTATTGGCGCTGGCCGGTTTCACGCTGTCGCGCTTGCTGCGGTTTGCGCGTCGTCGTACGCATCCCATCGCGTTCCGGCCGATGCTGCGCACCACGCCATCGGCACTGGAATTGATGCCGGAAACCCAGCAGATCGAAGCAACACCACACGCCAAGAGAAGCTGACAACACGGTGTCGCAGATGTCAGGTGGGCGAGGCTGGTGAGCTGCGCGCCATACCCGTGCATCTGTCTGGTCTGCATGGGTTGCGCACGTTTGCGGCTCGCGACATTCTGTCGGCAACCTTTATGCCAAGAGGGACCATGTGCGTTGATGCTGGGCGCTTTGCATGCCTCGATTGCAAAGCGGTGGATCTACGCTTTGCTGCAGGGCCCTTGCCCGCCCACCATCGCAGGACACGCTGCAAGTACGTCCATGTAAGCTCTTTGGCGGCATCCATGCCGCCAAAGGTCCCGCGACGGTGGGCGGGCAAGGACCGGTGAAGAGGGTCGGTGTGCGCGGCTTTCAATAAAGCGAGCAGCACACGTTCTGGCGCGGTGTTCTCACCGCTTGCGGGACCCTGTGGCGGCATGGATGCCGCCACGGAGCGTCCATGGATGGATTCACAGCGTGTCCCGCAAGCGGTGAGGACATCGCGCCCTCAACCGACAGCCTTGGAATATCTAAGCGTCGCCAAGATCGTATTCGTCCTGGCAGAGAAGCTGCGCACATCCACCCAGTGATCGCAGCCCATCTGCAGCGCGGTCATCATCACGCAATGCAAGCACGGCAGTCTGCGGCCACCTCCCCCGCTCGTTGGATTGCAATGGATTCGACCACCTGCCCGCGCGTGCGACATCCGGCCACGCTTGCCCTGCTGCTGGTTCCATTCGCCCTGCCCGCTTACGCGCAGCAGGCACCGGATGGCGCCACACCGGCAGCGCCGCGTTCAGAAGTACTTGCCAGCGGCGAGCAGGTGTCCACGCTCGATCAGGTGCAGGTGGTCGGGCAGGCAATGACGTACTCCAAGACCACCGTCAGCAAGGAAATGCTCGACCGCCAGTTCGTGCTGGGCAGCGTCAACGACGCGCTCAACGAACTCCCCGGCGTGGTGGTCACCGAAGCCGATGCATTCGGCTCGTCCGATTGGGGTACGCAGATCAGCATGCGTGGCTTTGTCAGCAACCGCGACACGCAGCAGATCGGCACCACCGTCGACGGCGTGCCCAACGGTGGCTCGGCATATGGCGGCGGCTCCAAGGCCAACCGCTTCATCGACATGCCGGATCTGGAAACGGTGGAAGTGAGCCAGGGCACCGCCGATATCGCGTCGCGCTCGAACGAGGCGCTGGGCGGCACACTGAATTACCTCACCGGCGAGCCGCTCGAAGAACAGCGCGTGCGGGTGATCGGCGGCATCGGCGACAACCAGGCGCGCAAGTATTACGCGCGCTACGACACTGGCCTGCTCGGCGGCAATACGCGCGCGTGGATCAGCGGTTCGTCGGCGCGCAACGACGACTGGATCGACGGCAGCGGCCACACCAGCCGCGACCATCTGGCCGGCAAGTTCGTCAGCGCGTTGAACAAGTGGACGCTCAGCGGCTACGTGTCCTACGACGATGCCGACGAATCCGAATACACCAGCGTGACGCCCGAGCAGTTCGCACGCGACCCGGAACACGACTTGCTGACCGGCACGCTCACCGGCATTCCGTATCTGGATCAGAACTACCGCTCCGGCTCGCGCGCACTGCGCAAGAACACCTTCGGTTATCTGCGCGGCGCCTTCGATGGCGGCAACGGGTTCAAGACCACGCTCACTGGCTACGCGCATCGCATGCAAGGCCGCGGCGACTGGATTCCGCCGTATCTGGTGGACGTCACCAACGATGGCGCGGGCGCTCCGGAATCGGAGGCGCGCGGCGGCAACACCGTGTATGCCGGCAGCGACCTGGGCAAGCTGTATTACCTGACCCCAGGCGGTGCGGCCGCGACGCTGCTGACCGGTTGCGCCGGCAGTCCGGCGGTGCCGGCCGAATCCAATCCGGCGTGCTATCCGGCAGGTTCGGTACCGGTGCAGTCGTATCGCCATAGCCACTACGACAATCACCGCGCCGGTGCGATGGCCGATGTGGAATGGCGCCACGATCTGGGCCCGATCGACAACACTGCGCGTGCCGGCGCGTGGCTGGAACGGTACGACCGCAGCGTCACCCGCGACTGGCATCGCCTGCTCAACGTCGGTACCAACATCAGCTTCGACCATCAGCCGTACTGGGTGCAGTTCAAGGACAACTACCAGACCGACGAGCAGATGTATTACGTCGAAGATGTGATGCGTTACGGCGCCTTCGCCTGGCGCGTGGGCGTTAAGCAGTTCTTCCTCGAACAGACCCGCGACCGCCGCATCGGCGATGCGCAGCATGTGGAGTCGGATGCGCACTCCGACCCGCTGCTGTCCGCCGGCCTGACCTGGACCACGCCGGTGCAGGGGCTGGAAGCCTTCGCCGGGTATTCGCAGAATTTTGCCGCGATTCCGTCCGGCGTGCTGGGCGAAACCGACCCGGTCGCACTCAGCCGCGTGCAGCCGGAAACCGCCGACAATGTCGAGCTGGGTCTGCGCATCAGCCGCTGGCCGCTGACCGGCAGCGTGACGCTATACGACATCCGCTTCGACAATCGCATCGTGTATGTGCCGGCCAACTTCGTCAGCGGCATCGACTACCTGGGCGAGACCGACGGCGTGTACGAAAACTTCGGCGGCGTGCATGCACGCGGCGTGGAAGCGGCGCTGGGTTACGGTTGGGACAACGGCTGGCGCCTCAATGGCGCCTACACCTACAACAAGGCCGATTACCTGGGCAGCGGCGATGCTGCGCGCGATACCGCCCTGGATATCACGCCCGGCGCGCAGGTGATCGGCCAGCCGCGCAACACATTGGTGGTCTCGGCCGACTGGCGTGGGGAGGCATGGCGCTTCGGCGTGTCCGGTCGTTATCTGGGCAAGCGCTATCTGGATGCGTCCAACCGCGCCGCGCTCGATGGGGTGACCACCTTCAATGCGAATCTGGGCGTGGAGCTGTCGCAGCTGTCGGCGCAACTCAAGGGCCTGCAACTGGCGCTCAATGTCAGTAACCTCACCGACAAGCGCTATCTGGAAGGCGTGGACGGCAGCGATAGCGCCTTCATCGCCGCACCGCGCACGTTGGGGCTGACGCTGACGCTGGATCTGTAACGGCAACCTGCCATGCTGACGTGCACGCCGGGACTGTCTTCCTCTCCCGCTTTGCGGGAGAGGGCTGGGGTGAGAGCACAGTCCCCCCCATCCGCCCTTCGGGCACCTTCCCCCGCAGGCGGGGGAAGGGACTCGGACGGTTCGGCCAGTAACGCAGGATGCGGGGAAATCCCCCCGCAATCCGCCCCCTCTCCCGCCTGCGGGAGAGGGCTAGGGTGAGGGCACAGCCCCCCCCATCCGCCCTTCGGGCCCCTTCCCCCGCAGGCGGGGGAAGGGACTCGGACGGGTTCAGCCACCCAGAGGTGACACGATGATCGACCTGCCCCGCCGCCGTTTGCTGCAAGCCGGCCTGACCAGCGGCGCAGCCGCACTGTTGCCCAGCATCGCGCGCGCCGCGGCCATCGCGCCGGACCGCCGCAGCGGCACACTGGACGACCTGCAGCACGTGGTGGTCCTGATGCAGGAAAACCGCGCCTTCGATCATTACTTCGGTGCGCTGCCAGGCGTGCGCGGGTTCGGCGATCGCTTTCCGGTCCCGGCCCCGCCGCTGCCCGGTGCGCCCTCGCGCACGGTGTGGCTGCAGCCCAGCGAAGACGGCATGCAATGGCTCACGCCGTTTGCATTGGATACCGCAGCGCAATTCGGCTTCATGCGCGTCAAGGGCACGCCGCATAGCTGGCCGGATGCACAACAGGCCTGGGACCACGGTCGGCTCGGGCAGTGGGCAGCAGCCAAGCACAATCACGCGCTGGGCTATTACGGACGGGCGGATATTCCCTTCCAATACGCGCTCGCCGATGCGTTTACCATTTGCGATGCGTACCACGCCTCGATCCAGACCGGCACCAATTCCAATCGCGTGTTCCTGTGGACGGGCGGCAACGATCCGCACGGGCGCCATGGCGGGCCGGTGATCGGTAACTCGCACGACAACTTTCCGGAGCTGGGTGGGTTTGCCGAGCCGTATCGATGGACCACCTATGTGGAACAGCTGCAGCGCGCGGGCGTGAGCTGGCAGATCTATCAGGACATGGCCGACAACTTCACCGACAACCCGCTGGCCGGGTTCGAGGCGTTTCGGCAGGCCTACCGCAACGCGCCCGGTCACGATGCGCAGCTGCGTGCGCGTGGCATCAGCACGCGGGGCGTGGAGCAGTTGCGCGCAGACGTGATGGCCGATCGGCTGCCGTCGGTGAGTTTTGTCATTGCCGATGCGGCCGGCAGCGAACATCCGGACCCGTCCAGCCCGGCGCAAGGCGCGGCCTACACCGCACGCGTGCTGGATGCGCTCACCGCCAATCCGGCGGTGTGGAGCCGCACTGCATTGCTGCTGATGTTCGATGAGAACGACGGCTTCTTCGATCACATGCCGCCGCCGGCGCCGCCATCGCCGGACCCGCGCGCAACCAGCGGGTTTGCCGGCGCCTCCAGCATCGCCACCGACGACGACTATCATCGCCAGCCTGCACCGGGTGAGCAAAAAGTGGATCTACCCGCACTGCGCGGCCGCCCGTACGGGCCTGGTCCGCGCGTGCCGCTGTATGTGATTTCGCCGTGGAGCCGTGGTGGCTGGGTGGATTCGCAGGTATACGACCACACCTCGGTGCTGCGCCTGCTGGAACGGCGGTTTGGCGTGCAGGCGTCGGAGATCACGCCATGGCGGCGCGCGGTATGTGGCGACCTGACCAATGCATTCGATTTCCGCAACGCCGATGCACGCCCATTCGTCGCATCGCTACCCGATGTGGGCGATGCGGCAGCGCGTGCAGCAGCCTTACGCGAGCACACGTTGCCGCCGCTGCCGGCCACGTTGCAGCCACCCGAGCAACCGTTCGGCGTGCGCCGTTCGCGCGCCGTGCCGTATCGCCCGAGCGTGCAACTGGCGCATGTGCAAGCGAGCGGCGAGGTGCAGCTACGCCTGCGCAACAGCGGCGCGGCGGCGGTACTGCATGTCTACGACCGCTACGACCTGGCGGCGATCCCGCGCCGCTACACGGTAGGCAACGGTGCCACGGTGGACGGCGACTGGACCACCTACGATGGTCGCTACGATCTGTGGCTGATCGGCCCCAACGGATTCCATCGCCACTATCGCGGCGACCTGAGCGCTGCAGTGCTGGTGGCCGATATCACCCAGGCAGCGGACGACCCGGCGGCGCTGTCGTTGTCGTTGCACAACACCGGCACCACGCCGATCCAGATCGCACTGCAACCGGCCGCGTATGCGCAGGCGCAACCGCGCGAGCACCTGCAGCTTGCGGGCGGCCAGACCTGGCAACGCAGCTGGAAAGCGGCAGCCAGCGGCGGCTGGTACGACCTGTGGATCGAACACGACGGCGCAAGCCAACGTCTGGCCGGTCGCATCGAAACCGGTGCAGACAGCGTCAGCGATCCGGCGATGGGGGGGCCGGCGCGGCTGCAGCAGGACAGGCCTATCGTGATTGGCCCACTGGGCTGAGCCGTGCGGCTCGGCATGCGCCGAGTGCGCATGTGGCTATCGGGCCAGCACACTTGGGTACCGTTGCGCTCAGCGCGTGCCGGCCGCATCCAGCATGCCGATCGTCCCCAACCAGGTCTCCACAAGATGCGGCCATTGCGCGATCGGCAGTGTGCCCGCGCGCAGACCGAACGCATGTCCGCCTTCGGCATATAAATGCATTTCTACCGGCACACCGGCCTGCTTGAGCGCCACGTAGTAGGCCAGCGATTGACTGACGCCATCCACCGTATCGTCCTCGGCCTGCAGCAAGAAGGTCGGCGGCGTCCGTGCAGTGACGGTGATGTCTGGCCGCAGCGGCAGATGGGTCGGATCGCGTGTGGCGCTGTCCGCATCCTCGTGCGCCCACAAGTGGCCCGGATACACGGCAATGGCAAAGTCCGGCCGGCAACTCTGTGCGTCGGACGCGTCCACCGGCTGATAGGTGCGCTTTGTAAAGTGCGTACTGGCCGCCGCCACCAGATGACCGCCGGCAGAAAAGCCAAGCACACCGATCTTGTGCGGGTCCACGCCCCACTGGCTGGCTCGTGCGCGCACCAGTCCTAGCGCGTGCTGCGCGTCCTGCAAGGCTGTTTGCACCTTTGGGTAATAGCGGCGACCGTTGTTCCAGGTCGGCCCCGAGTTCGGTACACGGTATTTCAACAGCACACAGGTCATCCCGCGCCCGGTCAGCCAATCACAGATCTCCGTCCCTTCCAGATCCATGGCCAGGACTTGATAGCCACCACCGGGGAACACCAGCACCGCCGCACCGGTGTTGCGATTTTTTGGCAGATACACCGTCATCGTCGGGCGGCTGACATCGCTCACCTTGGTCCACGGCAATCGCCCCTCGCCGGTGCCCACCGTTTCGGGCTTTGGATTGCGCAAGGCATCAGGCACCGCCTGCGGCCAGAGCGGTATCTCTACCTGGCCCGGCGCCGGTTGCCAGGCACGTGCCGGCACAGACCCATGAACAAGCAGCAGCGCAACTGCCATACACCAATGACACAACCTTATTTGCACCGTCGAACCTCAAGAGTGGAAGCGGAACAGGAAGCACGTTGCGGACTGACACGCGAAATGAAGCCGGCAAGCACGGGGGCGTTGCGATCCGATGGCGAGCGCCGCCACGCCGGCCGTCATCGCGCGAACAGGTCCACCGCAGTGACAGCGTCCGCGACGGCGGCTGCGACCGCCTTCAACGCCGCATCGCGCCCAGCATCGTCGACCTTGGCGCCGTTCAAGTACGTCGTCAGCAATAGCGGTGCCCTGCCCTTTGGCGGCCACAGGATCGCGATGTCGTTGCGGGTGTCGGTGCCGTTGCTGCCGGTCTTGTCGCCGATCTTCCAGTCGTGCGGCAGACCGGCGCGCAGGCAGGTATCGCCGGTGCGGTTATCGATCATCCAGTCGGCCAGTTGTTTGCGCGAGGCAGGCTGCAGCGCGTTGCCGAGCAGCAGCGTGCGCAGCGTGGCGGCCATTGCCGCAGGCGTGGTGGTGTCGCGCGGTTCGCCTTCGGCATAGCGGTTCATTTCCGGCTCGTGGCGGTCGCTGCGGGTGTGCGTATCGCCGATCCCCCGCAAAAACGCAGTCAGCCCGGCCGGCTCGCCAACCAGCGGGAACAGCAGATTGGCGGCCGGGTTGTCGCTGTAGATCATGGTGGCGCGGCACAACTCGGCCACGCTCAGCGACCCGCCGACATGCCGCTCGGTGACCGGCGCATGCGAAAGCATGTCGGAGGCGCGGATCTTGACCCGCTGCGCCAGCGTCAGCTCGCCTTTGTCCACCCGCTGCAGCACCGCCGCAGCCAATACAAATTTGAAGGTACTGCACATCGGGAAGCGCTCGTCCTCACGCTGGCCGATGCGTTTGCCGGTGGCGCTGTCGAGCAGGCCGATGCCCAGGCGGCCGCCACTGCGGCGTTCGATCTCGGCCCATTCCGCTCGCAACACGTCGCCCGGCAACATTGCGGGAGTCAGCGCCCATGCGGGTCGGGACACCGCAAGCAGCACGCTCGCGCCGGTTGCGCACAAGAATTGTCGACGGTTCAACATGGGCCAGCCTCCTCGGGAGAGCCCGCAGTATCGGCGCAGGCCGGCAGCCGGAGAATTGCGATGTTTCGATCCCTGGCATGAATTCAACTAATCTCTACGCATGCCCCGCCCTCGCCTTCCGCTCAATGCCCTGCGCGCCTTCGAGGCGGCCGCACGTCATCAGAACCTGACCCGCGCAGCCGGCGAGTTGTGCGTGAGCCAGGCCGCGCTCAGCCACCAGATCAAGGCATTGGAACAGCAGCTGGGCACCAGCCTGTTTCACCGCTTGCCACGCGGTGTGGCGCTCACCGACGAAGGGGCGGCGCTGGCACCGGTGCTCGGCGAGGCCTTCGACCGCATCGCCGCCACCCTGGAACGCTTTGCCGATGGGCGCTATCGCGAAGTGCTCAGCGTGGGCGTGGTGGGCACCTTCGCCACCGGCTGGCTGCTGCCGCGATTGCCGGCGTTTCATGCCGCGCACCCGGATATCGAATTACGCCTGTCCACCCATAACAACCGGGTCGATCTGGCAGGCGAAGGGCTGGATCTGGCGATCCGTTTCGGCGACGGCGACTGGCAGGGCCAGATCTCCCATGCGCTGATGGAGGCGCCGTTTGCGCCGGTGTGCGCGCCCAGCATGGCGCGTGGCCTGCGCACGCCGGCCGATCTGGCGCACTTGCCGTTATTGCGCTCGTACCGCCTGGACGAATGGCCGCAATGGTTTCGCGCGGCGGGCGTGGCCGAGGTCGCCGCACGCGGGACGATGTTCGATTCGTCGTTGACCCTGGCCAGCGCGGCGGCAGCCGGTGCCGGCGTGGCGTTATTGCCGTTGCCGATGTTTCGCCAGGACCTGGATGCCGGGCGCCTGGTGTGCCCGTTCCCGATCCAGATCGACGCTGGGCGTTATTGGCTGACGCATCTGCGTTCGCGGCCGGCCGGCGGCCCTGCGCTCGGCTTTCACCGCTGGCTGGTGCGCACGCTGTCGACGTGAACACAGTGGCCTGGCGCACGCCGCAATTGATTCCGCACTGAAATACAGCGCAAAAACGAATAGCTGCCATAGCTTTATTTCGGCAACACGACAACTAGCATGCATGCCATCGTCAGTCCGAGGCATGCCCATGAAACCCCTCTCGCAGCATCTTCGTCTATGGATCCTTGCCGGCGCGTGCATGACCGCGACCCACGCCGCCGCACAAGTCACCGCGCCCAGCTCCGCAACTCCTGCCGCCGCCGAACAGGATCCTGCGACGACCCAAAGCTTTGAACAATGGCTCGTCGATTTTCGCCAGCGCGCGCTTGCCGCCGGCATCGAGACCACCACACTGGACACCGCGTTTGCCGGCGTCACCGCCGACCCGTCCGTGCATGCGCTGGATCAGCAGCAGCCCGAGTTCACCCAATACCTGTGGGAGTATCTCGACGGCCGGGTCACGCCCTCGCGCATCCAGCAGGGCCAGCAACTGCTGGTCAGCAAGCGCACGCTGTTCGAGCAGCTGCAGCGGCAGTACGGCGTGGATCCACGCATCCTGACCGCAATCTGGAGCATGGAAAGCGACTACGGCGCACAGATCGGCGACCGCTACGTGATCCGCTCACTGGCAACGCTGGCGCACTCGGGCCGGCGTACACGCTATGGCAACGCGCAACTGCTCGCCGCCTTGCAGATCCTGCAAACGGAGAAAGGGATCGACAGGTCGCAACTGGTGGGTTCGTGGGCCGGTGCCATGGGACAGACGCAATTCATTCCCAGCACTTACCGCGACTATGCCGTCGACGCCGATGGGGATCACACGCGCGACGTCTGGCGCTCCAGTGCAGATGCGTTGGGCTCTGCTGCGAATTATCTCAACAAGAGCAACTGGAACAGCCGCCTGCCGTGGGGCCAGGAGGTTCACCTAGCGGCCGACTTCGACTACGCGCAGGCAGATATGACGATCAAGAAGACCGTCGCCGACTGGCAACGCCAGGGCGTGCTGTGTGCGGACAAGCCAATTGCGCCGGCCCTGGCCCAGGAACAGGCCTCGGTGCTGCTGCCCACCGGCTATCGCGGGCCGGCCTTCCTGGTGTTCGACAATTTCCGCAGCATTCTCCGCTACAACAATTCCACCGCCTACGCGCTGGCGGTGGGGTTGTTGGCCGATGGCTATGCGGGCGGCGCCGGGGTCGCGCAGCCCTGGCCGAAGGACGATCCACCGCTCAACAGCGTGGATGCCATCACCGAAATGCAGCAACGGCTGACCGACAAGGGCTTCGACGTCGGCGGAGTCGACGGTGCGCTGGGGCCGCAGACGCGCCAGGGCATCCGTGCATTTCAGCGCAGCCAGGGATTGCCGCAGGATGCTTACGCCAGCACCTCGTTGCTGACGCGTCTGCGGGCAAAGTGAGTGCAGGCGTGGACCGCGCCGTGTGATTGACGGCGGCGGCGAGGCGAGGCGCCGTGCTCAGCGGCGCGGTTCCGGCATCAGGCCGTCATGTATGGCGGACGCCGCGCTGCGGCGCGTGCTGCATCAGCAAGCAGCAAGCAGCGCGTGATCCGCGCGAGGCCGCGCTGCGGCGTGTAGCGCGGCAATCGGCCAGCCAGCGCTGTCAGTCCGCCCCGTCCAGCAGCTCCATCCACGTCGCATCCGCTGCGGCCAGCCGCTGCGCCGCCGCCTCGCGGTTGCGGCCCGGTACCGCCATCTTGGTTGCGCGACTGGATGGTGGCCGAGCAACAGCGCTCCGGCTGAGCGAACTCAACGACCCGCTCAGCGGCGCGCGGACGCCTCGATCCCCTGCACCGCCACCTGGCGAAACGCCTCGTAGTGCGCCTGGTCGGCAAACCAATGCGGGGCGAACAGTTCGAACAAGCGGTCGTTGTGATACAGCAGCAGCACGCGCTCGTTCTCGCGGTAGCGGATGTAATCGGACCAGGGCCGGCGCAGCCGCCCGTCCGCCCAGGTGATCTCCAGCCCGGTCTCGTCCCACGCAAACGTGTAGGCATACCGCAGCGAGGCCTGCTGGGCGTGCAGGCGTTTGATCTTCCGCGGCAAGCCCCAGACGTGCAACAACACCAGGCCGATCAAGCCGCCGCCCCCGGCGCCGATCAGCACCGGGCCGATGATTTCGCTGGCCCCGATCAGTTGCAGCAAACCCGCTCCGATCAGTAGCAGGACCACCAGGAACACGATCAACAGCTTGGCCGTCTGCCGTGCATGCAGGCGCTGTGCGGCCAGATGGTCTTCCAGACTGATGGTGACGCTGATCATGTTCGCTCCTTCCTTGTGCTTGGCCCGACGCGCATCGTAACGCCTGCGCGTTACGCGCTCTCGATCAACTCCATCCACGCCGCTTCCGCTGTAGCCAGCTGCTGCGCCGTCGCCTCGCGGTCGCGGCCCAGCACCGCCATCTTGTCGGTGTCGGCGTAGTTACGCGGGTTGGCCAGTTCGCGGTCGAGCTCTGCCAGCAGCGCTTCCAGCTCGCCCACGCGCTTTTCAGCGCTGGCCAGCTTGTGCGGGTTGACGGCTTTTTTCGGCGGCAGCGGTTTGGTCGGCGGTGGCGGGGTCGGTGCCACTTCGGCCATCTTCTGCTTGGTGCCTTGCGCGGCCGGGCGGCTGCGCAGCCAGGCGGCATATTCGTCCAGATCGCCATCGAACGGCTCGACCACGCCATCGGCCACCCGCCAGAAACTGTCGCAGACCAGGCCGATCAGATGGCGGTCGTGCGAGACCATCACGATGGCGCCTTCGAAGTCGCTCAGCGCCTCGGCCAGGGCCTCGCGCATTTCAAGATCCAAATGGTTGGTCGGTTCGTCGAGCAGCAGCACGTTGGGCTGCTGCCAGGCGATCAACGCCAACGCCAGGCGCGCACGCTCGCCACCGGAGAAGCCGTCCACCACTTCGAAGGCGCGGTCGCCGGCGAAATTCCATTTACCCAGGAAATCGCGGAACGCCTGATTGGCGCCATCCGGCGACAGATCGCGGAAGTGATCCATCGGCGATTGGCCTTCGTGCAGCGACTCCACCGTGTGCTGGGCGAAGTAGCCGATGCGCAGGTCCGGATGCGCATTGCGCTCGCCCGCCAGCGGCGCCAGCTCGCCGACCAGGGTCTTGACCAGCGTGGTCTTGCCCGCACCGTTGGGACCGAGCAGACCGATGCGATCGCCGGCCTCCAGGCCGAATCCGACGTCGTGCAGGATGACGGTCGCGGCGCTCCCCCCATCCGCCCTCCGGGCACCTTCCCCCGTTTGCGGGGGAAGGGTAGCGGGATAGCCCGCTTGCAGATGGTTCAATCGAATCAGCGAAAACGGCAGCCGATTGGGCTGCGCGAACTGGATGCGGAATTCGCGCTCGGCGCGCACCGCCTCGGTGCCGGCCATCTTGGCCAGACGCTTCATGCGGCTCTGCGCCTGCGTCGCCTTGCTGGCCTGCGCCTTGAAGCGGTCGATGAAGCTCTGCAAATGCGCGCGCTCGGTCTGTTCCTTGTCGTGCGCGATCTGCTGCTGGCGCAGGTGTTCGATGCGCTGACGCTCGAAATCAGTGTAGCCGCCGACGTACAGCTTGGCGGTGCCGCCATGCAGATGCAGCGTGTGGGTGGCCACGTTGTCCAGAAACTCGCGGTCATGGCTGATCAACAGCAAGGTGCCCGGGTACTTGAGCAGCCATTGCTCCAGCCACAGCACCGCGTCCATGTCCAAGTGATTGGTCGGCTCGTCCAGCAGCAGCAGGTCGCTGGGCATCATCAGCGCGCGCGCCAGGTTCAACCGCACCCGCCAGCCGCCGGAGAACGACGACACCGCGCGGTGGTGCGTGTCGGCCGGGAAGCCCAGGCCGTGCAGCAGCTTGCCGGCACGCGCTTCGGCATCGTAAGCGCCGAGTTCGGCCATCTTCTGGTGCGCATTGGCGACCGCTTCCCAGTCTTCGCGCGCGGTGGCTGCCGCTTCTTCCTGCAGCACCGCGGATACCTCGATATCGCCGCCGAGCACGAACGACAGCGCCGGGTCCGGCAACGACGGGGTTTCCTGCGAGACGCTGGCGGTGCGCACCTTGCCGGGCAGATCCACGTCGCCCTTGTCGGCCTCCAGCTCGCCCTTCACCGCGGCGAACAGGCTGGACTTACCGGTACCGTTCCGCCCCACCACGCCGACGCGGTAGCCGGCATGCATGGTCAGGTCGACGTTGGACAACAGCAGACGCTCGCCGCGTCGCATGGAGAAGTTGCGCAGGGAAATCATTGATGGACAGTCCGATAGAACGAAAAGGAATGAGCAGATGAGCAGCATTCCTGCGACGCCATTCTAGCGTTAACGAATAATTAGCGCCTTCAAGTTGGACGACACGTGCGCTTCGCACGGCCGTGATCGCCACCCGCCCAGTCTAGTTGGCCCCGCTCGGGCTGCCGTTTTCGGAGTTGTCATGAATCACCCCCTGTCCTTGCTTGCGACCGCCGTGGTCGCTGCACTGATTGCGTCTCCCGCCCTGGCGCAGGACGCCGCGCCGGCCACCGCCAATACCCTGGATACGGTCATCGTCACCGGCACCCGCGTGGCCGACCGCACCGTGGCCGAGTCGCAATCGCCGATCGACATCATCAGCGCCGAGTCGCTGCAGGCCACCGGCACCCCGGAACTGGCCACCGCGCTGGCGCGCGCGCTGCCGTCGCTGAACTTCCCGCGCCCGGCGCTGAGCGACGGCACCAGCGCGATCCGCCCGGCCCAGCTGCGCGGCTTGTCGCCCGACCAGGTGCTGGTGCTGGTCAACGGCAAACGCCGCCATACCTCGTCGCTGCTCAATCTCAATGGCACCATCGGCCGCGGCGCGGCGGCGGTGGATCTGAACACCATCCCGGTGGCGGCGATCGCGCGGGTGGAAGTGCTGCGCGACGGCGCGTCGGCGCAATACGGCTCCGATGCCATCGCCGGCGTGGTCAACATCGTGCTCAAGGGCGCGGAAAAGGGCGGCAGCCTGCAGGCCGGGTTCGGCCAGTATTCGGCCGGCGACGGCAACAACTACGAGCTGTCCGGCGACACCGGCGTGGCCTACGGCGGCGACCGCGGCTGGCTGCATGTGGCCGCCCAGCTCAATCAGCAGGACCCGACCGACCGCGCCCGCGGCTATGCCGGCGCGCCCAGCGTGTCGCAGCCGGCCGTGGGCCAGAAGGCATTCAAGATCGGCGACCCCGACGTCAACGCGCAGGCCGCCTCGCTCAATACCGAATACCAGTTCAGCGACAGCATCACCGGCTACGCGTTCGCCACCGCCAGCAACCGCGACATCACCTCGTTCGCGTTCTTCCGCGCGCCGGGCAGCAGCCAGAACATCCTGTCGATCTACCCGCAGGGCTTTTTGCCGGAAATCCAGAGCTACGCCAAGGACCGCTCGCTGGTGGCCGGCGTCCGCGGCTCCACCGCCAGCGGTTGGGACTGGGACGCCAGCTACAACTACGGCTACAACCGCATCGATTTCCACACCCGCAACACGCTCAACGTGAGCCTGGGGCCAACCTCGCCGATGTCGTTCTACGACGGCGCGTTGGAGACCACGCAGAACATCGTCAACCTGGACGTCAAGCGCGGTTTCGACTGGGGTCTGGCGTATCCGGTGACGGTGGCCTTCGGCGCCGAATACCGCAACGAAAAGTGGAACCAGTCGCCGGGCGAAGTGGGTTCGTACCTGCAGAACGGCACCTTGGCCGGTGGCGCGCAGGGCTTTGGCGGATTCGCCCCTAGCGTGTCGGGCCAGTATTCGCGCAACAGCTATGCGCTGTACGCCGACCTGGAAGCCGACTTCACCGACAAGTTCTCCGCTGGCCTGGCCGGCCGCTACGAAGACTACGACGACTTCGGCAGCCAGGCCTCGGGCAAGTTGTCCGGCCGCTACGCGTTCACCGACAAGATCGCGTTGCGCGGCACGGTGGCCTCGGGCTTCCGCGCACCGTCGCTGGCGCAGCAGTATTTCCAGTCCACCAGCACCACCTTCCTGGCCGGCAACCCCAATCCGTTCGAAATCCGCACCTTCCCGGCCGATAGCAACGTGGCGCGCGCCTTCGGTGCCGAACCGCTGGATGCGGAAACCTCGCTGTCCTACAGCCTTGGCCTGGTGTTGCAGCCCACCGATGCGCTCTACCTCACCATCGATGCCTACCAGATCGACGTGGACGACCGCATCGTGCTGTCGTCCAACCTCACCGGTGCCGGCGTGCGCAGCCTGCTGGAAGCGCAGGGCATCTTCGGCATCAACGGTGGGCGCTACTTCACCAACGCGGTGGATACGCGCACGCGCGGTGTGGACGTGGTCGGCAGCTACCGCTGGCAGCTGGCCGCCAGCAGCGTGGAACTGACCGCCGGTTACAACTATTCCGAAACCGAGGTGCGCAGCGTGGCGGCCAATCCGGCGGCGTTGTCGGCCAACGGACTAAGCCTGGAGCGCATCGACCGCACCGAGCGCGGTCGCATCGAAGAAGGCTTCCCGCGCGACAAGTTCCTGGTCAACGGCAGCTGGAATTCCGAGCACTGGACGCTGGCGCTGGGCGCCACGCGCTACGGCAAGTACAGCACGCGTCCGGCGGCGGCGATCAGCGACCAGACCTTCGGCGCCAAGTGGGTGGTGGATGCCTCGGCCAGCTACAAGGTCGATCGCTGGACGCTCACGCTGGGCGCAGACAACCTGCTGGACGAGTATCCGGACGAGAACAACTTCGCCAACTCCACCAGCGGGCAGTTTCCGTACAGCAATCTGTCGCCGTTCGGCTTCAACGGTGCGTATGTCTACGGGCGGATCAACTACCGCTGGTAACACCGCCAACGCCGCTAGCGACGGCTGACGATGGAACGCGGCTGCACGTTGATGCTGTGCGGCGCTGCAGTACCGACATCGATGTTCGCCCACACGCCCCGGCCAGTCCGGGGCGTGTGCATTTCTGCGGTTGTGCGCTTGTGACAGACGCGCAGGCAGGCGCAACCACTCGCCGAATGCCGCTCTGCGTTGCGTGACATGTGCACGGCACGCACACCACAGGCGTGCCATCAAGCTGCGATGCGCTGGCTGGCTGCCATGCGTCCACACAGCCCAGGCAACGCGATGACGAGGCTTACGCCCGGTGCGTGCTAAGACCGGTGCTCCTGTCATTGCCGGAGCACGCCAATGGAAGCATCGCAGCTGAGTCGGGGCCGCTTGATCGATCACCTGCATCTGGTGGTGCAGGACCTGCCCGCCAGCAAACGCTTTTATCAGGCCGTGCTCGCGGTGCTTGGCATTCCCATCGGCGGCGACGGCGATGGCGACTTCTGGGCCGACGAACTGTTCGTCTCCAACCGCGACACGGTGGCGCAAGGTGTATTGACCGGCCGCCATCATCTGGCCTTTCAAGCGCGCGACGTTGCGATGGTGCAGGCGTTCCATCGTGCCGCGCTGGCCAACGGTGGTCGCGACAACGGCGCGCCGGGTTTGCGCCCCTATCACCCGGGGTATTACGCGGCATTTGTACTCGACCCGGACGGCAACAACATCGAGGCGGTCTTCCACGGTCCTGCGCAATGCAGTGCAGATGCGGTGCAGATCACAGATTGATGCACAAGTTTCATAACAGGTATCGATGTCCAAAATGGGGCAACGCAATCCGTTGCCCAGCGTAGGGAACTGCAACCGACGCCTCACTTTGGTGCACGATGACAACGTTGACATGAGCATACGTTCGATGACAGTTGCATGCGCAACGTAACCAAAATTTGACATGTGGTTACGCGTGGTTAATGGTTGAGAACGCACCGCAGCTGCCGCAACGGACGCGGCCTGGGAGGGGGGCCCACTGCGTGCATCCGTTCCCCACTCGGAGTTGTTACCGCATGAATTGCAAGTCCAGTCCACTCGCAGTCGCTGTTGTTGTTGCCTTGTCGTTTTCCGCTTCAACCGCAGTTGCGCAGTCGCAAGCTCCCACCCAGAAAACCCTCGACACGCTGATCGTGACCGGTACGCGCGTGGCCGACCGCACCGTGGCCGAATCGGCATCGCCGATCGACATCATCTCGCCACAGGCACTGGAATCGACCGGCACCACCGAGTTGGCTACCGCGCTGTCACGCGCGATCCCCTCGCTCAATTTCCCCCGGCCCGCCATCTCCGACGGCTCGGACGCGGTGCGCCCGGCGCAGTTGCGCGGCCTGTCGCCCGATCAGGTGCTGGTGCTGGTCAACGGCAAGCGCTATCACAGCACCGCGCTGATCAACCTCAACGACACCCAGGGCCGTGGTTCGTCGCCGGCCGATCTCAACACCATCCCGATCGCGGCGGTGGAGCGCATCGAAGTGCTGCGCGACGGTGCGTCGGCGCAATACGGCTCCGATGCGATTGCCGGCGTGATCAACATCGTGCTCAAGGGCAGCGGTGAAGGCGGTAGCGTCAACGGCCGCTATGGCAAGTACAGCGCCGGCGACGGCGAGCAGTATCAGCTGTCCGGCGATGCCGGCTTCAGCTTCGCCGGCACCGGCAAGGTGCATCTGGCTGCGCAGGCCGGGCATTCGGATCAGACCAACCGCGCATTGCCGTTCGGCGGCCGCGTGGAGCAGCGCTACGGCGACCCCGAGATCGACCAGGGTGCCATCTCGTTCAACGGCCAATACAGCCCCACCGATTACCTGACCTTCTACTCGTTCGGCATGGTCAGCCGGCGCGAAGTGCTGTCCAACGGCTATTTCCGCTTTGCCGGCGACAACCGCAATCGCCCGGAAATCTATCCGGACGGCTTCCTGCCGCAGATCTATAACGTCAGCAAGGACGTGTCCTGGGTCGGTGGCTTGAAGACGTCCACCGAAGGCGGCTTGAACATCGATCTGAGCTACAACTACGGCCAGAACAATCTCACCTTCGATGTGCGCAACAGCTTGAACAACAGCCTGGGGCTGGCCAGCCCGACCGACTTCCATGCCGGTACGCTGGAAGTGACGCAGAACGTGCTCAACGCCGACTTCACCAAGACCCTCGATTGGGGCCTGGCCTACCCGATCACGCTGGCCTTCGGTGCGGAATGGCGCGGCGAGAAGTTCAACCAGTCGCCTGGCGATGCGGCCTCGTCGGCCAACGGCGGTATTCCGTCCGCAAACGGCGCGTTGATTCCTGGCGCGCAGGTGTTCCCGGGCTTCAAACTCTCCGATGCCGGCTACTACAACCGCAACAGCCATTCGGCCTATGTGGATCTGGAAGCGGATCTGACCGAGAAGTTCTCGGCCGGCCTGGCCGGGCGCTACGAGAAGTACAGCGACTTCGGCGACACCGCCACCGGCAAGCTGTCGCTGCGCTATGCGTTCACCGACAAGGTAGCGCTGCGTGCCACTGCATCCACCGGCTTCCGTGCGCCGTCGCTGCAGCAGCAGAATTTCCAGTCGATCGCCACGCAGTTCCTCAACGTGGCCCAGCCCAACGGCTCGGTGACCGCGATTCCGTTCGAGATCGGCACCTTCCGCACCGACAACCCTGCCGCAATCGCGCTCGGCGCCGAACCGCTCAAGGCCGAGGAATCCAAGAACTACGGCTTGGGCGTGGTGTTGCAGCCGGTCGAAAACCTCTACATCACCATCGATGCCTATCGCATCGATATCGACGACCGCATCGTGCTGTCGGAAAACCTGACCTCGGTCGCGGCACGCAACTATCTGCAGGCCAATGGCTTCCCGGGCATCGGCGGCGGGCGCTACTTCACCAATGCGGTGGACACCAAGACCCAGGGCGTGGACGCGGTCGGCACCTACCGTTGGAACCTGGATGGCGGCAGCGTGGAGCTGACCACCGGCTACAACTACAACAAGACCGACGTGGAGAAGATCGCCGACAACCCGGCAGCGCTGGTGGCGATCGACCCGACTGCGGTGCGCATCGGCCGCGCAGAACTGGGCCGCATCACCGAAGGCACGCCGCGCGACAAGTTCTTCCTGGGCGGCACCTGGGCACCGGGCAACTGGTCGTTCACCGGCACCGCCACGCGCTGGGGCGAGTTCAGCACCTTCGGCACCAACGCCGGCAGCGACCAGACCTACGCAGCCAAGTGGACGCTGGACTTGGCCGCCTCCTACAAGCTGGGCGCCTGGAACTTCACCGTCGGTGGCGACAACGTGCTCAACGAGTATCCGGACCGCCAGGAAGCCGGGCTGGGCACGCGGACCTACCTGCCGTACAGCAGCGCCTCGCCGTTCGGTTTCAACGGTGCACTGGTGTACGCCAACGTGAACTACAAGTGGTAATCGCCGGCGCCGGTCGGTAACGACCAGCGCTTACCTCGCACGGCAGCGCAGTACAGCGCGTCGCCGACTGCAGCGGTCTTGCGCCTGCACTCTCGCGACTGGGGAGTGCAGGCGATCGAATCGTCGTTTCGCCGCTTTCGCAAGGACGCCCCGCAAGGATGCACAACGCGCTGCATGGCGCGTTGCAGATTGCCGGCATTGCGACGCCTGCCGCTTTGCAGCCGCAAAGACCCGGCGTGCATGCCCGATCACCCCACGCAGTTGTCTTTCCCCGGTTACCCGCACTTCACCGCTGCGTCCTTCATCCCCTTTGAGCCTTGACTCCCATGCACACCTCCAACGCACTCTCGCTGGCGATTTCAGTCGCACTCACCGTCTGTTCCTTCGCTGCCAGTGCGCAGTCGCAATCGACCCAGCCACAGAAAACCCTGGACACCCTGATCGTCACCGGTACCCGCGTCAGCGACCGCACGGTGGCCGAATCCGAATCGCCGATCGACATCATCACCGAGCAATCGCTGCAGGCTACCGGCGCCACCGACATCGCCACGGCGCTGGGCAAGCTGCTGCCGTCGCTGAACTTCCCGCGCCCGGCGATCTCCGATGGCAATGACGCCTCGCGCCCGGCCACGCTGCGCGGGCTGTCGCCGGATGCGGTGCTGGTGCTGGTCGATGGCAAGCGCTATCACACCTCTTCGCTGATCAACTACAACCCATACGTGGGTCGCGGCTCGGCGCCGGCCGATCTGAACTCGCTGCCGATGTCGGCGATTGCGCGGATCGAAGTGCTGCGCGATGGCGCATCGGCGCAATACGGCTCCGATGCCATCGCCGGCGTGGTCAACATCGTGCTCAAACACGGTGCGGCTGCGGGCAGCAACAGCATCTCGGTCAACGGCGGCATCATGGACAAGGGCGATGGCGAGCAGAACGGCATCGACGGTTCGGTGGGTCTGGCCTTCGGCGGCAGCGGCGGCGATACCGCACCGGGTTGGGTGCGGCTGTCGTGGAACTACCAGAACACCATGAGCACCAATCGCGGCGAAAACACCAACCGCGCCACCACCGTCCCGGGGACGCCCAATCCGGGCGGTGTGCCGTATCAACGCCACGGCGACCCGGCGTCCAACTTCTATCAGGGCCTGGCCGCATTCGGTTATGAGTTCTCGCCCAATGTGGAGCTGTACGGCCATCTGAGCATGAGCCGTCGCGAAGTCACTTCCAACGGCTATTACCGCGCCGCCGACAACACCGCGCGCAATGTGCAGGCGATTTATCCCAACGGCTTTCTGCCGCAGATCTACAACCCCACCAACGACCGCTCGGCCGTGTTGGGTCTGAAGGGCAGCACCGAAAGCGAGTGGAATTGGGACGTGTCGGCCACCTACGGCAAGAACGACATGACCTTCAACATCCTCAACAGCATCAACACCAATCTGTACTACACCACCGGCGCCTCGCCGACCGACTTCAACTCCGGCGGCTTCGAGACCGAGCAGGGCACGATCAACGTCGACGTCAACAAGTCATTCGACTGGGGCCTGGCGTATCCGGTCAATGTGGCCTTCGGCGCGGAGCACCGTCAGGACCGCTATGAGATCACCGCCGGCTCGCCGGCTTCGTACTTCTTCGACCCCAACACCATCAATCCCGACACCGGCGCGCCCTACCCCGGCGGCGCACAGGTGTTCTCCGGCCTGGAACCGTCGGTGGCCGGCCGCTTCGGCCGTCATAGCAACGCGGTCTACGCCAACCTGGAAGCGGACATCACCGACAAGCTCTCCGGCGGCATCGCCGGGCGCTTCGAAAACTACAGCGATGCCGGCTCCACGCGCTCGGGCAAGCTGTCGGCGCGTTACGCCTTCACCGATACGTTCGCGTTGCGCGGCACCATCTCCAACGGCTTCCGCGCGCCGTCGCTGGCGCAACAGAACTACGCTTCGGTGGTGACGCTGATCCAGGACGGCGAGCTGGTGCAGGTCGGCACCTATCGCACCTCCGATCCGGTGGCCGTCGCACTCGGCGCACGCCCGCTGAGCCCGGAAAAATCCACCAACTACGGCCTGGGTGGCGTGTGGCAGCCCACCGCCAACTTTACCTCCAGCCTGGACATCTACCAGATCCGCATCTGGGACCAGATCCTGTATTCGGATCAGCTGCAGCTGGCGCAGCCGATCGGCCAGGTGGCGGCGGTGCAGTTCTTCGTCAACGGCGCCACCAGCCGCACCCGCGGTGTGGACTGGATCAACAGCTACCTGGCCGATCTGGGCAACTACGGCAAGCTCAATCTCAGCGCCAGCGCCAACTACAACAAGACCACCATCCTGGAGCTGTCCAACCCCAACTTCGGCCGCGCCAGCCAGGGCCTGCTCACCGATGCCACGCCGCGGACCAAGTACATGGCTGCGGCGGACTGGTCGATCGGCGGATTTGGGCTGAACTTCAACGCCACCCGCTACGGATCGATCAAGCGCATCAGCGACCCGGTCGATGGCAGCCAGGACCAGACCTACGACGCGCGCTGGTTGTTGAATCTGGCCGCCAGCCAGACCTGGAACCAGTTCACCTTCACCGTGGGTGCGGACAACATCACCAACCAGTACCCGACCAAGGCGCAGCTCACCACCGCCTATGACGACCGTGCCGGCGGCCTGCAGTATTCGTCGTTGTCGCCGTTCGGCTTCAACGGCCGCTACTGGTATGGCCGGGTCACCTATCGGTTCTGATGGCCAGGTGTGTTGACTGGTTGAGCGCCTGCGCTGATCGAAGACCACGATCAGCGCAGGCGTGGTGCGGGCATTTCCGGTCGCCCGGTGGTGCCTGTTGCCGTGGTCGCGACTATGCGTGTGGCGGTTCGCCGCCGCG
The DNA here is from genome assembly GCF_002939865.1 of Xanthomonas dyei. Classification (GTDB taxonomy): domain Bacteria; phylum Pseudomonadota; class Gammaproteobacteria; order Xanthomonadales; family Xanthomonadaceae; genus Xanthomonas; species Xanthomonas dyei. Next base: position 3,879 of record NZ_MDEE01000033.1, on the reverse strand, counting down.
CGGTGCGTTCAACGCGGCAGCCATTGCCTTACCAGGAGGCCAGCAAGGCATCCACGCCGCGGAGATTGGCGCGGTCGTTCCATGTCAGCGTGTCACGCTGCTCCAGGCGCAATGCCGGCAGTTGTTCCAGCAGTGCAGCAAGCGCTGCCTCCATTTCGATCAACGCCAGCCGGTTACCCAGGCAATGATGGATACCGCCGCCGAACGATAGCGCGCGGCCCTGCTGTCGGCGGATATCCAGCACCTGCGGGTCGCTGAATTGCGCCGGGTCGTGATTGGCCGCACCCAGCATCAGGTACACCATGTCGCCTTCGTGCAACGCGCTCCCGGCGAGCTCGAAATCCTGCAACACCGTGCGTGCGGCGATCTGCACCGAGCTGTCGTAGCGCAGGCATTCGAGCACCGCATTCGGCAGCAATGCCGGGTTGCCCTGCAGCAGCGCCAACTGCTCGGGATGCCGATGCAGAGCGACCAGGGCATTGCAGATCATGTTGGAAGTGGTTTCGTGGCCGGCGAAAAACAGCAGGATCACATTGGAGACGATCTCGTCGCTGCTCAGCCGGTGCCCCTCGTCTTCTGAGCGGATGAAGCGTGAGATCAGATCGTCGCCGTCGCTGCTTCGACGCGCATCGATCACCGCATGAAAGTAGCTTTCCAGCTGCAGATACGCCGCGTTGGTGGCCTCCAGCTCCTCGGGCGTCATCAGCGGGTCGAATACCTTGGCCAGCGCGCTGGTCGCATGGCCGACCGTGGTGGCATCGGCAGGGTCGATGTCCAGCATGCGGCAGATGATGCGAATGGGAAGCGGAAAAGCGAAGTCACGCAGCACATCGCAGTGGCCGTGCGCACGGAAGCTCGCAATCAACGCCGCGGCGGTGTCGCTGGCCACCTCGCGCATGGATTCCATCTGCCGCGCACTGAATGCCTGGGTCATCAGCCCGCGCAGACGCGTGTGCACTGGCGGATTGACCAACAGGAACATGCGGCTCATACCTTGAAACAGCGGCATCTCCACGGCGGCCTCGCCATAGCGCAGACAGATGCTCTGCAGATAATCGCGGCCAACGCGCCGGTCGCTGAGCAGGCTGTCGACCATTGCGTAGTGGCCGGTCATCAAACGCCGTTCTGCGACCTTCACCAGCGGCCCCTCGGCGCGCAGGCGTGCATACGTCGGATACGGGTCCTGGCGAAACTGTTCGGTTGCGAAGTCGCTGAGGTGCATGACCTGTGCTCGTGGGGCGTGATCGCGGGGTGCGCGATGTAGGCGTAGGGAAGGACTGCAGACCGCTTGGACGGAGCGATGCCTGGATTGTCAGCCGTCGCCATGCATCTGCCTTGCGCAGGCGCGAAGCCGTGTCGTCAAACTTCAAACCCTGTGCGCCGGCGCAGCTGCGTCGATGCGCGGGTCTCGATGACAGCGTGCGACCTTCTCCACGATTGCCACGTTGCATGCGCAACGTCACCTGCGTTGCGAGAAATGCGCGCAGTCGCGTCGCGATCGATTCGGGCCTGCTGCAGCCCAGCGCCAGCGATGGCGTGCACACGCAAACAACTGCCTGCGCCGGTCACCCGGGAACGTGCAATCGGCCATGGTTACGCGGCGTGTCGTCACAACGCCAGTGCGCGCTGCGGCACCGTTGCAGTGCGCTATCGATGGGGGCCGCTGTCGATGGCTGCACTGTCGGGCGACGCCGCGGCCGCATCGGTCTGTCGGTTGGCAGTGCCGGCATCGGTTCGAGCGACCCGCATCATCGTCGCCAACGGATCGATCCTCGTGGCCGCAGGCGCTACGTGTCGCATCGCATTAATCATGCGCTGTGTACTATGGGCGTCCGGCCAACCGGACCGCTCTGCGGCCCTGGTCCCCCGCGCCGGATTCCAGCACTTCATTCGCGATGCCCGCAGGCGCTGCCCGGCGCAGTTCGTTTGGCTGGCCACGCCGTTTCATCACTTCGGACACTCTCACAACGGATTGGAATGCACCACGACACCAGCCTCATCGACATCATCGCCGTCGGCCTCGCGGTCGCCTTCATCCTGGGCACGCTCGCGCAGAAGATGAAGCTCTCGCCGCTGGTCGGCTACTTGTTGGCTGGCGTGTGCGTTGGGCCGTTTACACCGGGATTCGTGGCCGATCAGACCATGGCCAACCAGCTGTCCGAGCTGGGCGTGATGTTGCTGATGTTCGGGGTGGGCCTGCATTTCTCGCTCGAAGACCTGATGGAAGTGAAGTGGATCGCGGTGCCCGGTGCGCTGGCGCAGATCGTGGTGGCCACACTGCTCGGCTGGGCGCTGGCCTGGAGCATGGGCTGGCCGTTGATTCATGGCCTGGTGTTCGGCCTGGCGTTGTCGGTGGCCAGTACCGTGGTGCTGCTGCGCGCCCTGGAAGAACGCCGCTTGCTGGACACCCAGCGCGGCCGCATCGCGGTGGGCTGGCTGATCGTCGAAGATCTGGTGATGGTACTGGCCCTGGTGTTGCTGCCGGCGCTGGCGGATGCGCTCGGGACCGGTACGCCAGCAGCGCACGACGGCGCGTCCAGCTCGCTGCTGGCCGCACTCGGCCTGACCTTGCTCAAGATGGTGGCGTTTGTCGCGGCGATGCTGGTGGTCGGCCGGCGGGTGATTCCGTGGTCGCTGGAAAAAGTGGCTGCGACCGGCTCGCGCGAGCTGTTCACCCTGGCCGTGCTCGGTATCGCGCTGGGGGTGGCGTTCGTGTCGGCGACCTTGTTTGGCGTGTCGTTTGCGCTGGGCGCGTTCTTTGCCGGCATGCTGCTCAAGGAATCCGAGCTCAGCCATAAGGCCGCCAGCGATTCGCTGCCGTTGCGCGACGCGTTTGCGGTGCTGTTCTTCGTGTCGGTGGGCATGTTGTTCGACCCGATGATCCTGGTCGCGCATCCGTGGCAGGTGCTGGCCACCTTCCTGACCATCACGTTGGGCAAGTCGCTGGCGGCGTTTGTGATCGTGCGTGCGTTCGGCCACCCCACCGGCACGGCGCTGACCATTTCCACCAGTCTGGCGCAGATCGGCGAATTCTCTTTCATCCTGGCCGGGCTGGGCGTACAGCTGGCAATCCTGCCGGAGACCGGGCGCGATCTGATCCTGGCCGGCGCGTTGTTGTCGATCGTGGCCAACCCCTTCCTGTTCTCATGGCTGGACCGTTGGCAGGCCAAGCAGGCCCAGGATGCACCGGCCAAGGTGGAACCGGAACTGCCGCCCGGCCCGCCCTTGCCGGCCGACGGGCATGCGATCGTCATCGGCTACGGCCGCGTGGGCAGCGCGCTGGCGCAGCTGCTGCGCAGCCGTGGCGTGCCGGTGCTGGTGATCGACGACAACGGCGACCACGTGGCCAAGGCGCATGCGGCCGGCATCCCCGGCATCCGTGGCAGCGCAGCGGCCGACCTGGTGCTGGCCGAGGCACGTCCGGAGAACGCAAAAATCGCGATCCTGGCAATCCCGCAACCGCTGGAAGCGGGCGAGGCGCTGGCCAAGTTACGCGCGATCAACCCGTCGCTGACCTTGCTGGCACGTGCGCATAGCGATGCCGAGGTCAAGCATCTGCTCGAACACGGCGCCGATGGCGCCGTACTGGCCGAACGCGAACTGGCCTACTCGCTGGCCGAGATGGTGATGTCCACGCCGCCGTACCGGGCGTTGAACGTGCCGGCGTCGTAAGCGCCGCCTGCCGGCAAAGCCGACGACACCGTAGATACAGCCATTGGGCGAACGTAGACATCGCGCCGCAGTCCACAGGTGCAATGCGCACCGGTTAACTCAGCAGTCTTAACGTTGCGCTAGGGAAGGTCTGAACAACGAGGCCTAAGAGGGCAGAATGTCCGCATCGTTCCGGAGAATCGCGTTTGGATCTTCGGAGTTTCGCCA
>NZ_MDEE01000032.1:32547-56662 GCF_002939865.1 Xanthomonas dyei | reverse complement strand
AACTGATCAAAGGTCGCGGATTGAGGTCCTGACCAACACAGTTGCTCCATGGATGGATTCACGGCGTGTCCCGCGGAGGTAGGCGGGCAAGGACCCTGCAACCAGCAAGCACCGCAACGGCCTTCAGCGAATCCCCAATCCCGACTCCCCAATCCCAGCCCCTCAGGCATCCAGCTCCAGCACCATCCGCACCAATTCCGGCGAATCCGGATGCGCCTGCGGCTTGAAGCCCAGCGATTCGGCCAGCTGCAGCATCGGGACGTTGCTTTGCAGCACGTCGCCGAACAGGCAGTCCAGATACTTGCGGCGCGCCCACTTCACCAGCTTGCGCATCAATTGCCGTCCCAGGCCCTGGCCGGCGACGAAGCTGCTGACCAGGATGGTGTATTCGGCCTGGCGGGTGCCCGGCACCAATGCTGCGCGCGCCACCGCGCCCACCAGGGCTTCGCCCGGGGGCAACTGCTCGGCGGCGACCAGCACGATCTCGGTCTTGGGGTTGGGATGGGTCAGGCGCTGCACCATCTCCGGGGTGATTTCGGCGGAGGAGCGCACGAAGCGCGCGCGGATCTCCTCCGGTCCCAGCAGGCTGAAAGCCCCTTGCAGCGGCGGGCCATCCTCGGGACGGATCGGGCGAAGCAACAGGGTGCGGCCATTGGGCAGGCTGAAGTTTTCATGCCAGGGAGGCATGCGATTGCGAATGGCCATGACCGATGTTCCTTAAAGATCGGAAGATTCTGGCACCAGCCCGGCGCGCAACCGTGAATGAATCCGGTGCGCCGCTGGGGGCCATCAAGAGGTGGCAGTGCTTCCCACGCAACTGTAACGAGCGGAGCCGTGAGCCGGTCGTGAGCTTGCTCGCGCGCCATCGCCTGGCAGTTGCCCGTGATTCGCTGGCGACCGGAGGGCAGCCTGCTGCGGATCGGGACGGTTTGAGGCCAGGGGGCCGGCTATCGCGCCAAGGCCAAGCATCAGCCCGACGCCAGGTTGCCGCGCCTGTCAGCCAGCCGGCAGCGGATGCGCGCCACCGCGAGTGCACGACACGGCCTGCAGCGTGCGCAGTCGCCGCAAAGGCGGCCAGCCACACGCTGCACGCATCACCGGTGTATCAGGCGTCCTGGCGCAGCCATTCCAGGCGCGTGGAGGCGCCCAGCTCGCCAAGATGCTTCTTGAGCACCGGCAATGCCGGTGCCAGCACCTTGTCGAATTGCCAGGGCACATTGACGATCAACAGCCCGCTGCCGGTCAGGCGCAGCGGCGAGTCGTCCGGGCGCACCTGCAGCTCGGCCACCAGCACCGACTTGGCCGGCAACGTGGCCGCCTTGCGCATGAACGGCTGCAGGCTGCGGCGCAGCTTGATCGGGTACCACACCATGCAGATCGCCTGCGGCCAGCGTGCCAACGCCTCGCGCACGCTGTGGATGATCTGCTGGTATTCGGCGTCCTGCGACTCGTACGGGGGGTCGACCAGCACCAGCCCGCGGCCGATCTTGGTGTCGCCGGCACGCGGCGGCAAAAATGCGCGGATGGCCGCATAGCCGTCGCCGGCATGCACGCGCACGCGGCTGTCCTTGGCGAACAGGCCCTTGAGCGCCTCCGCCTCGTCCGGCTGCAACTCGCAGAACGCCATGCGGTCCTGCTCGCGCAGGGCCTGGGCGGCCAGCAGCGGCGAGCCGGGGTAATGATTGAGCTGGATGCCGGCGGTGGGGCGGGCCGGCTTTTGCCCCGGGACGGCGGGGCGGGCGACGGTCTGGTTGTCGGCCTGCACCGCACGCAGATAGCGCTCGACCACCTCCGGCAAGGCGGACTCGGCCATCAGCCGCATCACGCCGGCATCGGCTTCGTTGGTCTTGCGGCTTTCTTCGCCACCGAGCTGGTAGCGGCCTCGCCCGGCGTGGGTGTCGAGCACGAAGAACGGGGTGTCCTTGCGCTTGAGGGTGTCGATCAGCGCCAGCAAGGCGATGTGCTTGAGCACGTCGGCATGGTTGCCGGCATGGAAGGCATGGCGATAGTTCATCGGGGAAGTGTAGAGCGTGCGCGGCCCTTTGCGCTGCGCGCGGGTGCGCGGCGTGGCCGGATGCACCAGCGGCATGGACTTGAGGACGTGGCGCCGGGAGCGCGCAGCTGCCCCGGCCATCTGTCGCCAACGTCTGTTGCCGCGGCCTGGCAGCGTGCGCGCTATGGGCCGCGCCGGCATGCGGCTATGCTGCGCGCCATGTCCGACTCTCCCGCCCGCGTGCTCGTCGTCGAAGACGAAGCCGCCATCGCCGATACCGTGCTGTACGCGCTGCGTAGCGAAGGCTATGCGGCCGAGCATTGCCTGTTGGGCCGCGACGCGCTGGCGCGGCTGCGTGCCGACCCGGCCGATGTGGTGGTGCTGGACGTGGGCCTGCCGGACATCAACGGCTTCGAGGTGTGCCGCAGCCTGCGCAGTTTCAGCGAGGTGCCGGTGATCTTCCTGACCGCGCGCAACGACGAGATCGACCGTGTGCTCGGCCTGGAGCTGGGCGCCGACGATTACATGGCCAAGCCGTTCTCCCCACGCGAGCTGGTGGCGCGGGTGCGCGCACGCCTGCGTCGCCGCAGCGTGGCAGCGGCGGCCGAACCGGGCTGGCAACCGCATGGTGCGTTCGCGATCGACCGCGACGGCAGCCGCATCCGATACGGCGATGCCTTGTTGCCGCTGACCCGTTACGAATACGCGCTGCTGGCTGCGTTGCTGCAACGCCCGGGTGCGATCCTGAGCCGTGCGCAGTTGATGGATCGCGGCTGGGATGCCAGCGCCGACAGCGCCGATCGCACCGTCGACACCCATATCAAGACGCTACGTAGCAAGCTGCGCCTGGCCGGCGTGCCGGCCGACCCGATTCGCACCCACCGTGGCCTTGGCTACGCCCTGGAGCTGTAGCCGATGGATGGGCGTGTGTGTGGTGCGTTGAACGGAGTGGGGCGCTGACATGCGGCTCGGTCTCAAGCTGTTTCTGGGCTTCTTCCTGATCGTGGGCCTGGCCGCGTTCTTCGTGATGCGGGTGTTCGTCAACGAGGTCAAACCCGGCGTGCGTCAAGCGATGGAATCCACGCTGGTGGATGCGGCCAACGTGCTGGCGGAAATGGCCAGCAGCGACCTGGCCGCCGGGCACATCGTCGACGGCCGCTTTGCGCGCAATCTGGCGCAGGCGCAGCAGCGCGACCCCAAGGCCTGGGTGTGGCGCTTCCGCAAGAACAATGTGGATTACCGCGTCACCGTGACCGATGCGCGCGGGGTGGTGGTATTCGATTCGCTGGGCCGCGACGTGGGCCGCGACAACTCGCGCTGGAACGATGTCTACCGCACCTTGCGTGGCGAATACGGCGCGCGTTCCAGCCCAGAACTCGATGGCGATCCTACCGCCACCGTCATGCATGTGGCCGCACCGATCTACGCGCCCGATCAACCCGGCAAGTTGATCGGCGTGCTGACCCTGGCCCAGCCCAATCGCAGCATCGACCCGTTTATCGAAGCCAGCCAACGCAACATCCTGCAGCGCGGGGCCTGGTTGATCGGCATTTCCGCATTGATCGGCATTTTGATGACGTGGTGGCTGATGCGCGGCATCGGCCGGCTCAATCGGTACGCGCAGGCGGTGAGCGCCGGTATCCCGGTGCCGCCGCCCAAACCGCGCGGCGATGAAATCGGCGACCTCGGCCAGGCGCTGGAAACCATGCGCCGCAAGCTGGAAGGCAAGGCCTACGTCGAGCATTACGTGCAGTCGCTGACGCACGAAATGAAAAGCCCGCTGGCAGCGATCCGTGGCGCATCGGAGTTGTTGACCGAGCCGTTGCCGGAAGCCGATCGCCAGCATTTTGTCGCCAGCATCCGCGCGCAGGAGCAGCGATTGACCGAAACCATCGACAAGCTGCTCGCGCTGGCCGAGGTGGAACAACATGGCTGGCTGCAGACGCGCGCGCGCATCGCCGTGGCCGGCGTGCTGCAGGCGGCGTTAGAGGCGGTGGCGCCGCGCGCCGCTGCGGCGGGCGTGCAACTGGAGCTTGCCGTGCCGTCCGATTCGGCCAGTGAGCAGTACGTGTCCGGTGACGTGTTTCTGCTGCGTCAGGCACTGATCAATCTGCTGGAAAATGCAATTGCGTTTTCGCCACAGGGCAGTAGCGTGCTGCTGCGTGCGCACAGACAGGCCGGGCAGTGGCAACTGTCGGTCGAAGACAGCGGCAGTGGGGTGCCCGATTACGCCATCGAACGCGTCTTCGAGCGCTTTTATTCGTTGGCGCGCCCACAGACCGGGCAACGCAGCTCCGGCCTCGGCTTGCCGTTCGTGCGCGAGGTGGCGCGCCTGCACGGTGGCGATGCGGCGCTGGGCAATCGCGACGGTGGCGGTGCGATTGCGACCTTGCGGTTGCCGATCGGCTAAGCGCGGCTGACACAACGTCGCAAGCCTCGTCAGATGGGGGCGGTGCGCAGGAGTCAGATGGTGCACGTGGTGCCTACTGATTTTGAGCGCGGACTCTACAGTCGTTTTGATCGCGGCTAGTAGCGGTTTTCTCGAACTCATGCAGCGGCGGGTCGCCGAGAAGGGCGCCGCGCGCGCAGATGCGGCACTTCACATTCGCTTCAAATTCACCTCAAACCCCCGACACCGGGGCCTTGCACCCTGGCCACCTCCCAGAACGAGGATGGCCGATGAAATCCCTGAAACTGTTGTTGCGGTTCGCCACCATCGGCGGACTGATCCTGTTGTTGCTGATTCCCTTGTTGCTGATTCGCGGCACCGTGCAGGACCGTGCGCAATACCGCGACCAGGCGGTGGAGCGGGTGGCGCAGAGCAAGGCCGGCGAGCAGCAGTTCATCGCACCGGTGCGGGTGCTGCCGTACACCGAAGATGTGCAGGTGACCGAGCCGAACGAGGAGGGCAAGTCGCACAAGGTCTGGCGCAAGCGCGATGGGCAACTGCTGCAGACCCCGCGCACGCTCAACCTGAGCGGCGAGTTGATGCCGTCCGAGCGCAAGATCGGCCTGTTCCGCGTGCAGGTGTATTCGTGGAAGGCCAAGCTCAAGGCCGAATTCGACCCGCTCGAGTATCCGGCCGTGGCCGGGCGCAGCTATGGCCAGCCGCATCTGGCCGTGGGCATTTCGGACGTGCGCGGCCTGGTCGGCACGCCAAGGCTGCAGGTGGACGGCCGCACCCTGACGCTGGAAAGCGGCGCTGGCGGCCTGGCACCGCGCTCGGCCGGCATTCACGCCGATCTGCAGCCCTTGGGCGATCCGCTGGCCGGCAAGCTGGTCGATGGCAATGCGGTGGAGATGGCATTCGTGCTGGATGGCACGCGCAGTCTGGCCATCGCGCCGATTGCCGACAATAACGACATCGCGCTGCGCTCGGCCTGGCCGCATCCGTTGTTCGGTGGGCGCTTTCTGCCGAATGCGCCGACCATCAGCGAGCGCGGCTTCGATGCGAGCTGGTCGCTGTCGTCGCTGGCAACCGGTGCGCAGACGCAGTTGCAGTCGTCGCAGTCGTCGCTGGATACGCTGGAAGTGCGTCTGGTCGACCCGGTGGATGTGTACACCCAGGCCGATCGCGCCAGCAAATACGGCATCCTGTTCGTGGTGCTGACCTTTGTGGCGTTCGTGTTGTTCGAGCTGATCAAGCGCTTGCCGATCCATCCGTTGCAATACCTGCTGGTCGGCCTGGCGCTGGCGATCTTCTTCCTGTTGCTGCTGAGCCTTTCCGAGCACATCGCGTTCTGGCAGGCGTATCTGGTGTCGGCGGCGGCATGTATCGGCCTGCAGTTCTTCTATCTGTCCGGCGTGTTGCGGAGCTGGGTACGCGCTGCCGGGTTCTCGGTGATGCTGACGGCGTTGTATGGCGTGCTTTATAGCCTGCTGGTCTCGGAAGACAACTCGCTGCTGATGGGGTCGCTGCTGCTGTTCGGCATCCTGGCCAGCATCATGTGGGTGACGCGTAAGGTCGATTGGTACGAGCTTGGAAACAGCCTGCGCTGAGGTCGACATGCGCGCGCATGCACAGGTGTACCGGCGGGCGCAGCGTTTGCTGCCCGCCGGAATCGACACAGTGGCGCTGCTTCCCGCAGCGCCACTGTCGCAATGGGAAGGCTCGCCGCTGTCGGCATTGCCGCTGGCGCGCGAGGGCCGCCGTGGGGTGATCGGCCTGCGCCTGCATGCGCGCACGGCGCAGGCGTTGCGTGTGGATGGATGCAGTTTCTTGCAGGCGTCGCGGCGGCAGCAGGCACCGGCTCAGGACGCACGTGTGCGCGGCTACGGGCCGTGGCAGCGCTTGAGTAACGGCAGTTACTGGGCGCGCAGTACCGATGCGCTGCTTGGGGTGCTGGTGGCCCAGGAAGAAGCGGCGGTGTGGCTGATGTGGCAACAGCCCGGCAACGCGGCCCAACGCCATGACGGCTGGCTGCGGTGAGCAATGGCAGCGCAGCCGCGCAACGCGGCCAGGCTCGCTTACCATGGCCGCATGACCGGCACCTCCCTGATCGTTGAAACAGTCCACGGCAACGCGGTGTTGCCGTATCTGGATGCGGTAGCGCAGTTGCGCATCGCGGTGTTCCGCGCATGGCCGTATCTGTACGACGGCGATGCCAACTACGAACGCGACTATCTGGCTGCCTATGCCGCTTCGCCCGATAGCGTGTTCGTCCTGGCACGCGATGGCGATGCGGTCATCGGCGCCTCCACCGGCTTGCCATTGCTTGACGACAGCGACGCTTTCCACGCGCCGTTCAGTGCTGCAGGTTTCGACCCGGCCAGCGTGTTTTATTTCGGCGAATCGGTGTTGTTGCCGGCGTATCGCGGGCAGGGCCTCGGCCATGCCTTCTTCGACAGGCGCGAGGCGCATGCCCGCGCATTGGGCCGCTTTACAATCGCCGCGTTCTGCTCGGTGGAGCGTGCAGCGGACGACCCGCGCAAACCTGCCGACTATCGCCCCAACGATGTGTTCTGGCGCAAGCGCGGTTACGCGCCGCAGCCGGGCATGCAGGTGCGGCTGGAGTGGGCGGAGTTGCAACATGGGCAGATCGACCACAGCTTGAGTGTGTGGACGCGCGCGCTGAAACCTTGAGCGTGGTGCGGTCGATTGCGTTGCTGCGCACGTTGTGCGTCGCTATAGAGCCGTTAAAGGAAGCTTGCCGATGAATGCTCCGCTCACCATCGCCGTTGCCAAATATCCGATCGGCAAACCCGTGGATTTCTCAGCCTTCGCCGCGCGCATGTCGGCACTGATCGGCGAGGCTGCGGCTGCCGGCGCGCGGGTGGCGGTGCTGCCGGAATATCTGTCGTTGGAGCTGGCGGCCACGTTCGGCGCGCAGGTTTCGGCCGGCCTGCCTGAGTCGTTGGCGGCCATCCAGGCGCTGCGAACGGCGTGGCTGGAGCTGTTTGCCGGCCTGGCCCGGCAGCACCGGTTGCATCTGATTGCCGGGAGTTTTCTGCTGGATCTGGGCCAGGGCCGCTATCGCAACCGCAGCGACTGGTTCACGCCCGACGGCGGCCATGGTTGGCAGGACAAGCTGCAACTGACCGGGTTCGAAAAAGCCACCGGGCTGATCGAGCCGGGCGATGCATTGAAGGTGTTCGCGCTGGACGGCGTGCGTGCGGCGATTGCGATCTGCTACGACAGCGAATTTCCGTTGCCGGTGCGCGCGCAGTACGACGCCGGCGCGCGCCTGTTGATCGTGCCCAGTTGCACCGACACTGCCGCCGGCGCCACCCGCGTGCGGGTCGGGTGTCTGGCGCGCGCACTGGAAAACCGCATGTTCGTCGCGCAATCGGTCACCGCCGGCGAGGCGCCCTGGAGCCCCGCGCTGGACATCAACACCGGCGAGGCGGCGGTGTTTGCACCGATGGATGTGGGCTTTCCCGCCGACGGCGTGCTGGCGCAAACCGATGCAGACACCGTCTGGGCGTATGCCACGCTGGACTTCGCTGCGTTCGAAGCCAGCCGCGCCCACGCGCAGGTGGCCAACGACCGCGATTGGCCGGGCCAGTTGGCGCCGGAAGTGGCGCGTGCCAAGCTGGCCGCGTTCGATTGACCAAGAACGATTGATCCCCTGCTCGCATCGTGCGCAGGCGCGGAGGTTGCAAACGCGGCGGGTGCGCTCAGCACCTGCCGCCGCATGCAGCGACCGCGCAGCTACGTGCGCAGGCCTTCAATCGCCCAACTTCGCAACACCACCCACCAGGTTCCCATGGCCAAGAAAACCCTGATTCCGCACAGCGTCCGGCTGGAGTTCGCACCCGGCGCGCTGGTGCACAGCAATCTGTCCGGCGCGGCGTTTACCGACGACTGGCTGTGGGTGGCCGGCGACGAAGCCTGCGCGGTGGATCGCCTGCGCAAGCTGCAGCCTACCCAGCGCGAGACGCTGCGCTTCGGCGAAGGCCAGAGTTTCCCCCTGGCCGAGCTGCTGGATCTTCCGGGGGAGGACGCAGAAGAAGCCGATCTGGAAGGCATGGGCCTGTCGGACGGCTATCTCTGGGTGATCGGCTCGCATGGCTTGAAGCGCAAGAACGCCAAGCCTGGCCGCGACGATGCCGACAACGCCAAACGCCTGACCAAACTCAAGCTCGACGCCAACCGCCGCCTGCTGGCCTGCCTGCCGATCGAGTCCGATGCCGATGGCACGCCACGCCTGGTGCGCGAGGCGGCCGATGGCCGCCGTGCGCTGCGGCTCAAGGGCGACGCCAAGCACAACCAGCTCACCGAGCTGCTGGCCGACGACGCGCATTTTGGCCCGTTTTTGAAGATTCCCGGCAAGGACAATGGCTTCGATATCGAAGGCATCGTGGCCGACGGCAAGCGTCTGCTGCTTGGCCTGCGCGGGCCGGTGCTACGCGGCTGGTCGGCGTTGCTGGAAATCCGGGTGGAAGCGCATGGCGACCATCTGCGCCTGGCGCCGCTGGACGACGACGGCACGCTGCTGCGCAAGCACTTCCTGCAGCTGGGCGGGCTGGGCATCCGCGATCTGCATTATTCCGGCGACGATCTGTATCTGCTGGCCGGCCCCACGATGGTGTTGAACGGCGAGATCCGACTGTTTAAATGGCCGGATGCACGCACCGTGCTGGCCGCCAACCGCGAGCCGGTGCGCTTTCAGCATGCCGTGCTGGAATCGGCGGTGCTGCCGCATGGTACCGACAGCGACCGCGCCGAAGCCATCTGCAACCTGCCGCCGCAGCTGGCCGGCAAGGTTCCCAGCTGGCTGGTGCTGTACGACGCGCCCGGCCCGGGGCGCAGCGATGGCGAATGCGTGGTGTACGGCGACCTGCTGCGCAATCGCTGAACCTGGCCGAAGAACCGCCGGTCGCCAGGTGTGCATGGCGCCGCCGGTGTTCGAGCGTCAACCGCGCTGATCGCAACCCAGGCGCGAGCGGCTGAACCCGCTGCGCCGCAAGGATGCGGGCGTGCCGGCACCAACGCCGATGCGCAACGCGGCGCCGCTACGGCCCCCGACATCACCGCCGCCGCACCCGGCCGGGCAGGGCCACGCTGCGCAAGGTAAAATCGGCACACTCCCGTTTCGCCGAGCGTTCCATGACCTGCCGCACCCGCTTTGCTCCCAGCCCCACCGGTTACCTGCACATCGGCGGCGCCCGCACCGCCCTGTATTGCTGGTTGGAGGCGCGCCACCGCGGCGGGCAGTTCGTGCTGCGCATCGAAGATACCGACCGCGAACGCAGCACCCAGGCGGCCATCGACGCCATCCTGGAGGCGATGGACTGGTTGGGCCTGGGCTACGACGAAGGCCCGATCTACCAGACCCAGCGCATCGCCCGCTATCAAGAGGTGGCCGAGCAACTGCTGGCGCAGGGCAAGGCCTATTACGCCTACGAAACCCGCGAAGAGCTCGACGCCATGCGCGAGGCCGCGATGGCCAGGCAGGAAAAGCCGCGCTACAACGGCGCCGCCCGCGAGCAGCAGCTGCCGTACCGCGACGACCCCAACCGGGTGATCCGCTTCAAGAACCCGGTCGGCGGCACGGTGGTGTTCGACGACCTGATCAAGGGCCGCATCGAGATCGCCAACAGCGAGCTCGACGACATGGTGATCTTCCGCCCGGACGGCTTCCCCACCTACAACTTTGCGGTGGTGGTGGACGATTGGGACATGGGTATCACCGAGGTGATCCGTGGCGACGACCACATCAACAACACTCCGCGCCAGATCAACATCTATGAAGCGCTGGGCGCGCCGGTGCCCAAGTTCGCGCACATGCCGATGATCCTGGACGAGCAGGGCGCCAAGCTGTCCAAGCGCACCGGCGCGGCCGACGTCATGCAGTACAGGGACGCCGGCTACCTGCCGCATGCGCTGATCAATTACCTGGCGCGTCTGGGCTGGTCGCATGGCGACCAGGAGTTGTTCAGCCAGCAGGAACTGCTGGACCTGTTCGACGTCAAGGACGTCAACTCCAAGGCGGCGCGCCTGGACATGGCCAAGCTCGGTTGGGTCAACCAGCATTATCTGAAGACCGACGACCCGGCCAGCATCGCGCCGCAGCTGGAATATCAGCTCGCCAAGCTCGGTCTGGACATCGCCGCCGGCCCGGCCGCTGCCGATGTGGTGGTGGCGCTGCGCGAGCGCGTGCAGACGCTGAAGGAAATGGCCGAAAAGGCCGTGGTCTGGTACCAGCCGCTGGAAACCTACGACGAAGCGGCGGTGATCAAGCACCTGAAGCTCGGCGCCGAAGTGCCGCTGGGCAAAGCGCGCGAGATGCTGGCGGCGCTGAGCGAGTGGAGCGTGGAAAGCGTGTCGGCGGCGCTGCACGAGGCCGCCGCAGCGCTGGAACTGGGCATGGGCAAGGTCGCCCAGCCGCTGCGGGTTGCCATCACCGGCACCCAGGTCAGCCCGGACATTTCGCAGACGGTGTACCTGGCCGGCCGCGAGGGTGCCTTGAAACGCATCGATGCGGCACTCATCAAGATTGGAGCAGCCTGACGCCGGAGCCTGTATGACCAAGCACACGCACACCCAACCGCACGACCAGGACCATGCCTGCACGGCCCCGCATCATCACGTGGACGATGCCAACAGCTTCGTGCGCGCGGTGGAGCGCGCCTGCAGCGAGCGCGGCCTGCGGCTGACGCCGATCCGCGCCAATGTCCTGCGGCTGATCGCCGACGCCGGCAAACCGGTCAAGGCGTACGAACTGCTGGACTGGGTGCGCGAAGGCAAGGGCGTGGGCGCCGATGCCCCGCCCACGGTGTACCGCGCGCTGGATTTCTTGATGGCCAATGGCTTTGTGCACAAGCTCGAATCGGTCAACGCCTTTGTTGCCTGTCACCACCCCAACAGCGCCCAGCATTCGGTGCCGTTCCTGATCTGCGACCGCTGCCATAGCGCCGTGGAACTGGAAGACCGTGAGGTGGTGGCGCAACTGGAAGCCCGCGCCAAGGCGTTGGGTTTCCAGCCGCAGGCGCAGACGCTGGAAGTGCATGGCCTGTGCGCCAAGTGCGCGGTGGCCGAGTAAGCGGTTGCCAGGTTGCGCAGAACGCGCGGCCTTGACGCGTGTTTCGCGCGCGGTGCCCCGGTTGCAGGATGCGTCGTGAGGTAGTGAGGCGTGAGCAGCGCCCCGCTGATGAGCGGCGCCGATGCCACGTTGCAACTGCCAAGTTTCGCAGCTGCCAAGCGACTGCACACCGCGTGCCGCTGCGCAGTGCCGCAACGCGCTGATTGCACGGTGCTTTCGAGACAGCAGGTCATCCGACGGCGAACGCCTGCTTTTCCGGAGGCTGGCCTGAGCGCGATGTCACCAACGTGGCAACGCCGATACCGCGCATGAAGTGTGGTCGACAATGGCGGGCGCGGCTGAAACAGCGCGTGCGTGGAGCCGGCGTCGTTTCATAGCGCGTTGACTGCCCGGTGATTCCATCGTTGAACGACGACGCAGGCCGACGCATGTGCAGTGCGCGCGCGCTTGCAGGCATCCTCTTGCGCGAGACACCGCCTACGCATGTGCGAACGCAGCCGATCACGGCGTCTGGCCTGCATCGAGCGCATAGGCAGCCAGGAACATCTCCACCGCGCGCTGTACGGCGCCATGTAGATACTCGGGCGAAGGATCCTTGAGCGCACCGAACAGGCAGGGCATCAGCGTTTCCGATTCCAGCAGGGCGGCCAGTTGATGCGCGGCCAGTGAGGGGTCGGTACGTCGGATCAGGCCACGGTCCATCTTCACTTGCAGAAAGTCGGCAACGCGCTGCAGGCCTTCTTCCGGGCCGGCATTGAAGAACAGTGCGCCAACCTCCGAGCGGCCGGAGACGCCGATGATGGTCTGCCAGATGGCGATCGAGTCGGGCTTGCACAGGAAGCTGAGGATGTCCTGGCCAAAACGCTGCAAGGTCCCGGCAACCGGGTCGCTGCTCTGCGACAGCGCATCCAGCAAGGGGTCGATGTAGCGATCTGACATGTCTTTGGCAAACGCAACGAACAACTCTTCCTTGGACGGGAAATACCCGTACAGCGTGCGTTTTGAGCCACCGACCCGGGCCGCGATCTGCGACATCGACGCCCCTTCGAAGCCCAGTTCAAGGAACACCTCGCTGGCCGCCTGAATGATGGCGTCGCGCTTTGCTTCGGTTCTGACCCGCATCCCATCCTCCTGCTAATTCATAAGTATACCTACTGGGCAGAAATGTTTGACGCCCACGGATGAGCTTATTAGGATACCGAACCGTACCGTTTTATTTTTCAATCGCGCATCTTCGGAGATCCTCTCGTGCGTTCTCAAGCCTCTTACCGCCTGCCGTTGTTTGCCGTTGCCGCCACCGTCCTGCTCAGCGCCTGCGGCAGCCCGCCGGGCGGACCACCGCCGGAAGAGGGCACGCCCGAGATGGCGGTGCTGACCGTCAAGCAGCAGCCGGTGCCGCTGACCACCGCGCTGCCGGGGCGCACCGTGCCGTACCTGATCGCCGAGATCCGCCCGCAGGTGGGCGGCATCGTGCAGTCGCGCCAGTTCACCGAGGGCGGCGACGTCAAGGCCGGGCAGACGCTGTACCAGATCGATCCGGCGACCTACCGCGCCAGCTATGCCAGCGCCCAGGCCACCCTGGCCAAGGCGCAGGCCAACCTGCGCACCGCCAGGCTCAAGGCCGAGCGCTACACCGAGCTGGCGCAGATCAAGGCGATCAGCCAGCAGGAGGGCGACGACACCGCCGCGGCGCTGGGCCAGGCCGAGGCCGACGTGGCCGCCGGCAAGGCCAGCGTGGAAACCGCGCGTATCAACCTGGCGTTCGCGCGGTTGGACGCCCCGATCTCCGGCCGCATCGGCCGCTCCAGCGTTACGCCGGGCGCGTTGGTGACCGCCAATCAGGCCAACGCGCTGACCACCATCCAGCAGCTGGACCCGATCTATATCGACGTCACCCAACCCAGTGTGGCGGTGTTGCGGCTGAAGCAGGCGATGGCGCGCGGCGACCTGGAACAGGCCGGCGAGGGCGCGGCCAAAGTGTCGCTGCTGCTGGAAGACGGCAGCCGCTATCCGTTGCAGGGCCAGCTGGCGTTCTCCGATGTCACCGTGGACCAGAACACCGGCTCGATCACCCTGCGCGCGGTGTTCCCCAACCCCAACGCGGATCTGCTGCCTGGCATGTACGTGCGCGCGGTGCTGCAGGAAGGCGTCAAGCAACAGGGCGTGCTGGTGCCGCAGCAGGCGGTCTCGCGCAATGGTGCCGGCAAGCCGACCGTCTTCGTGGTCGGCGCCGACCACAAACTGCAGCTACGCGTGCTGGACACCGACCGCGAGGTCGGCGACCAGTGGCTGGTGCGCAGCGGCCTGAAGCCCGGCGAACAGGTGGTGGTCGAAGGCGCTTCGCGCGCGCGCGACGGCATCCAGGTCAAGACCGTGCCATGGCAACCAAAGCGCACCGACGCTGCGGGCGCGCCATCGGCGCCCACCACGCCGCGTGCGGCGAATTAAGGCGGATCACACGACATGGCACGTTTTTTCATCGACCGTCCGATCTTCGCGTGGGTGTTGGCCATCATCGTGATGCTGGCCGGCATCCTGTCCATCGCCACCTTGCCGATCGCGCAATACCCCAGCATCGCGCCGCCCGCCGTCGCCATTACCGCCAACTATCCGGGCGCCTCGGCGCAGACGCTGGAAGACACCGTCACCCAGGTCATCGAGCAGAAGATGAAGGGGCTGGACCATCTCAGCTACATGGCCTCCACCAGCGAGTCCAGCGGTGCGGTGACCATCACGCTGACCTTCGACAACGGCACCGACCCGGACACCGCGCAGGTGCAGGTGCAAAACAAGTTGTCGCTGGCCACGCCGTTGCTGCCGCAGGAAGTGCAGCAGCAGGGTGTGACGGTGACCAAGTCGGCCACCAATTTCCTCAACGTGCTGGCCTTTACCTCCGAAGACGGCAGCATGAGCGACTCGGACCTGTCCGATTACGTGGCAGCCAACGTGCAGGAAACCATCAGCCGCGTCGAAGGCGTGGGCGACACCACGTTGTTCGGTTCGCAATACGCCATGCGCGTCTGGCTGGACCCGGACAAGCTGAGCAATTTCAATCTCACCCCTGTGGATGTGCGCACCGCCATCCAGGCGCAGAACGCGCAGGTGTCGGCCGGCCAGCTCGGCGCGTTGCCGGCCGTTGCCAACCAGCAGCTCAATGCCACCATCACCGCGCAGACCCGGCTCAAGACCGCCGAGCAGTTCGAGAACATCCTGCTGCGCACGCAGGCCGATGGCGCGCAGGTGCGGCTGCGCGATGTGGCACGCATCGAACTTGGCAGAGAAAGCTACAACACGGTCGGCCGCTATAACGGCAAGCCGGCCGCCGGTCTGGCGATCAAGCTGGCCACCGGTGCGAATGCGCTGGACACGGTGCGCGCCATCGACAAGAGCCTGGAGGAGCAGGAGAAATTCTTCCCGCCGGGCATGAAGGTGCAAAAGCCGTACGACACCACGCCGTTCGTGCGCATCTCCATCGAGCAGGTGGTGCACACCTTGGTCGAAGCGGTGGTGCTGGTGTTCCTGGTGATGTATCTGTTTTTGCAGAACTTTCGCGCCACCTTGATTCCGACGATTGCGGTGCCGGTGGTGTTGCTGGGCACCTTCGGCGTGCTCGCCGCGTTCGGTTTCACCATCAATACGCTGACCATGTTCGCGATGGTGCTGGCGATCGGCCTGCTGGTGGACGATGCCATCGTGGTGGTGGAAAACGTCGAGCGCGTGATGGGCGAGGAGCAGTTGTCGCCCAAGGACGCCACACGCAAATCGATGGATCAGATTTCCGGTGCGCTGGTCGGTGTGGCGCTGGTGCTGGCGGCGGTGTTCGTGCCGATGGCATTCTTCGGCGGCTCCACCGGGGTGATCTATCGCCAGTTCTCGATCACGATTGTGTCTGCAATGACCTTGTCGGTGCTGGTGGCGATGATCCTGACCCCGGCCCTGTGCGCCACCTTGCTCAAGCCGGTGCGCAAAGGCCATGGCATGGCCACCACCGGCTTTTTCGGTTTGTTCAACCGCGTGTTCGATCGCGGCAACAGCCGCTATCAAGGCGTGGTGCGGCACATGCTGGGCAAGGGCTGGCGTTACATGCTTGCCTATGCGGTGTTGCTGGCGCTGGTGGTGGTCGGTTTCATGAAGTTGCCGGTGGGCTTTTTGCCGGACGAGGACCAGGGCACGTTGTTCGTGCTGGTGCAGTTGCCGCCCGGCGCCAGCGATACGCGCACCAGCGAGGTGCTCAAGCAGGTGGAGCATCACTTCCTGGTCGATCAGAAGGATTCGGTGTCAGGCGTGTTTGCAGTGTCCGGTTTCAGTTTTGCCGGCACCGGCCAGAACGTGGGGTTTGCCTTCGTCAAATTGCGGCCGTGGGACGAGCGCACCGGCAAGGGTCAGAGCGTGACTGAGGTGGCTGGCAAGGCTGGCGCTTTTTTCGCCAGTATCCGCGATGCCAGGGTGTTTGCATTTGCGCCGCCGGCGGTGTCGGAGTTGGGCAATGCCACCGGCTTCGATCTGATGCTGCAGGACCGCGCAAATCTGGGCCATGCCGCCTTGATGCAGGCGCGCAATCAGTTGCTCGCCGAGCTGTCGCAGGACAAGCGCCTGGTGGCGGTGCGCCCGAACGGGCAGGAAGACACGCCCGAGTTCAAGCTAGAGATCGACCCGCACCGTGCGCAGGCGATGGGGGTGTCGATCGCCGACATCAACAACACCTTCTCCAGTGCGTGGGGCAGCGTGTACGTCAACGACTTCATCGACAAGGGACGCGTCAAGAAGGTGATGCTGCAGGCCGACGCGCCTTACCGCATGAACCCGCAGGACATCGACCGCTGGTTCGTGCGCAACAGCGCCGGCACCATGGTGCCGTTCAACGCCTTCGCAACCGCCAGCTGGCAATCGGGTTCGCCGCGGCTGGAGCGTTACAACAGCGTGCCGTCGGTGGAGATCCTGGGCATGGCGCTGCCCGGCGCGGCATCCAGTGGCGAAGCGATGCAGATTGTGGAAGCGGCGGCGGCCAAATTGCCGCCCGGTATCGGCTTCGAGTGGACCGGATTGTCGCGCCAGGAAAAATCCTCTACCGGTCAGACCGGCCTGTTGTACGGCCTGTCGATCCTGATCGTGTTCCTGTGTCTGGCTGCGTTGTACGAAAGCTGGGCGATTCCGTTCTCGGTGATTCTGGTCGTGCCGCTGGGCGTGTTCGGCACGCTGCTGGGCGCGATCCTGACCTGGAAAATGAATGACGTGTACTTCCAGGTAGGGTTGTTGACCACCATTGGCCTTGCATCGAAAAACGCGATCCTGATCGTGGAGTTTGCCAAGGAGCTGCACGAGGGCGGCAAGAGCCTGATCGAGTCGGCGCTGGAAGCGGCGCGCATGCGCTTGCGGCCGATCCTGATGACATCGCTGGCCTTCATTCTGGGCGTGGTGCCGTTGGTACTCGGCAGCGGTGCCGGTGCCGGTGCGCAGCATGCACTGGGCACGGCAGTGATCGGCGGCATGTTGTCCGGCACGGTGCTGGCGATCTTTTTCGTACCGCTGTTCTTCGTGCTGGTCAGCGGCTTGTTCAAGCGCCGCGCGCAACCCGCAACGCCCGCTACTCCGCAACCGACAGGACACTGACATGACACCGATTCGCATGACACTTGCCGCGATCGCGGTGGCCAGCGTGCTGTCTGGCTGCACCATGATGCCGCGCTACACCCGCCCAGACGCGCCGGTGCCGGATCACTTCGCCGGTGCCGGTGCCGGTTCCGCCACAACGCCCGATGCCGCCGAAACCGAACAGGCGCGCAACGTGGCCGATATCGGCTGGCGCGAGGTCTTCACCGACCCCGCGTTGCAGCAAGTCATCGCGCTGGCGCTGCAAAACAACCGCGACCTGCGCGTGGCCGCACTCAATATCGAAGTGGCGCGTGCGCAATACCGGGTGCAGCGCGCTGCATTGGTGCCGGCCATCGATGGCACCGGTACCTCCAACAATGCGCGCACGCCGTCCGAACTGGCCATCCCCGGGCAGCCGGCAGTGTTCCGCACCTACAGCGGCAACGTCGGCATCAGCGCCTACGAACTGGATCTGTTCGGGCGCGTGCGCAGCCTCAAGGAGCAGGCGCTGCAACAATTTCTGTCCACCGCCGAAGCGCGCCGCAGCACGCATATCAGCCTGGTCGCCGAAGTCGCCACCGCCTATCTGACCCTGGCTGCCGATCAGGCATCGCTGCAATTGGCGCAGTCCACCTTGAGCAGCCAAAGCGACAGCTATCGCCTGCAGCAACGCAGTTTCGAGTTGGGCGTGGCCTCGCAGCTCACCTTGCGTCAGGCGCAAACCACGGTGGAAACCGCACGCGTGGACGTGGAGCGCTATACCGCGCAGGTGGCGCAGGATCGCAATGCCCTGGTGCTGCTGGTCGGCACGCAGTTGCCGGAATCCTTGTTGCCGCGCGCATTGCCGGACGGGGCCAGCATGGACGGCAATGTGCTGGCCAGCGTGCCGGCCGGGTTGTCGTCGCAGTTGCTGCAGCGTCGCCCGGACATCCTGGAGGCCGAGCGCAACCTGCGTGCGGCCAATGCCAACATCGGTGCAGCGCGCGCGGCATTTTTCCCAAGCATCAGCCTCACCGGCTCGGTGGGCTCATCCAGCAGCAGCCTGTCGAACCTGTTCGATTCGGGCACGCGCGCCTGGAGCTTCGTGCCGACGCTGACCTTGCCGATCTTCAATGCCGGGCGCAATCGCGCCAATCTGGATATGGCCAAGGCCAACCGCGACATCGAGGTGGCCCGCTACGAAAAATCCATCCAGAGCGCGTTCCGCGAAGTGTCCGACGCGCTTGCGCAACGCGACACGCTGGGCCGGCAATTACAGGCCCAGCAGGCATTGGTCGATGCAACTGCCGATAGCTATCGCTTGTCGCAAGCGCGTTTCGAACGCGGTATCGACAGTTATCTGCAGGCGCTGGATGCGCAGCGCTCGCTGTACAGCGCCCAGCAGACCTTGATCGGCACGCAGCTGTCGCGCTTCACCAATCTGGTGACGTTCTACAAGGCGATGGGTGGCGGCTGGCTGCAGACGGCCGAGCCGGAGATGGCCAGCGTCGCGACGGGCCAGCCGCATGGATGAGGCCACCCCGGCCGACGATGCGCCGCTTGTGCATGCGCCAACCGGCAAGCGCGGCGCGATTCTGGCGGCGGCGCGTGCGCTGTTTCAGCGTGACGGATTCGAGGGCACCAGCATGGACAGCATCGCCGGGCAGGCGCGGGTGTCCAAGGCCACGCT
This sequence comes from Xanthomonas dyei, assembly GCF_002939865.1. Classification (GTDB taxonomy): domain Bacteria; phylum Pseudomonadota; class Gammaproteobacteria; order Xanthomonadales; family Xanthomonadaceae; genus Xanthomonas; species Xanthomonas dyei. Next base: position 37,923 of record NZ_MDEE01000032.1, on the reverse strand, counting down.
GTACGCGTACTTCGCGTCCAAGGAGGTGCTGTTCCGCACGACGCTCGAGGCATTGGCGCATGCGCCGCGCAGTCACTGGGATGTGCTGCTGCGCGCGCGCGGTCCGTTGGATCAGCGTCTGATTGCCGTGGCCAATGCGCTACTGCGCGTGGCACGCCGCAGTGCGTTGGACGATGCCGCGTACGCACTGGTGCGCCCGCCGTTATTGCCCAGCCAGATGCGCGAGGAGATGTGGATGCTGTGCTTCGAGCGCTACGACCGCATGATGCACGCCCTGCTGGCGCACGAAGTGGCCGCGGGCACGCTGGCGATCGACGACCTGCTGGAAGCGTCGGTGCAGTTCTTCGGGCTGATGACCGGGCTACCGGCCAATGCGACGCCACGTGGCGACTTGTTGCAGGCGCCGGCTGCCACGCAGCAAGCGTATGTCGCCAGTGCGGTCGCGCTGTTCCTGCGTGCGTATCGGCCGCAGCCGTTGGCGGTGACCACGGTAGGCAAGCGCCACGTGCCGAGCGGGTTCTAGCTGCGGCGGGAGGACTGCGCGATGGATGGCGGTAGTCGGTGGCGCGCTGTCTGCGGTCGCATGCGCAGATCCACCCATGCGATGCGGGCGTGCTGTGCGTTGATGAAGCGCGCTCATAAGCGTTAGCGCGGCCTGTTGTGCAATGCGCCGGCGGTACAGGACTATCGTGGCGCATCGGTGCTGCAGCGGCGTTGCCGTCCGCAGCCGACTCATTCGATGCGGCGGTTGCTGCGGGAGTAAACGATGCAACTACGGCAGTTGGGAAACAGCGGCTTGCAGGTATCGGCGCTGGGCTTGGGTTGCATGGGTCTGAGCTATGGCTACGGGCCGGCGACTGCGCGCGCACAGGCCGTGGCCTTGCTGCATGCGGCAGTGGAGCGGGGCGTCACCTTCTTCGATACGGCCGAGGCATATGGGCCCTTCGCCAACGAGGCGTTGCTGGGCGACGCGCTGGCTTCGCACCGCGACCAGTTGGTGATTGCGACCAAGTTCGGCTTCAAGGACGGACATGCCGATGCCGGGCTCGACAGTCGTCCCGAACGGATCCGTGCGGTGGCCGAGGCCAGCCTAACGCGTCTGAAGACCGACCGCATCGACCTGTTCTATCAACATCGCGTGGACCCTGCGGTGCCGATCGAGGAGGTGGCCGGCACGGTCAAGGACTTGATCGCCGAAGGCAAGGTGACGCATTTCGGCCTGTCCGAAGCCGGTGCCGACACCATCCGGCGTGCGCATGCGGTACAGCCGGTGACGGCAGTGCAGAGCGAATACTCGTTGTGGTGGCGCGAGCCGGAGACCAGTGTGTTACCGACGCTGGAAGAACTCGGGATCGGCTTCGTGCCGTTCAGCCCGCTCGGCAAGGGTTTTTTGACCGGCGCCATCCGGGCCGACACCCAATTTTCCGCGGGCGATTTCCGCAATCAGGTGCCTCGGTTCGCTGCCGAGGCGCGTCGGGCCAATCAGGCGCTGGTCGAACGCATCCGGGCGATCGCTGCCGACAAGGGCGTCACGCCGGCGCAGGTGGCGCTGGCGTGGTTGCTGTCGCGCAAGCAGTGGATCGTGCCGATCCCCGGCACCACCAAGCTGCATCGCCTGGACGAAAATCTGGGCGGCGCTGCATTGATGTTGAGCCGCGAGGATCTTGCGCGCATCCAGCAAGTGCTGGATGCGGTGGCGATTGTCGGCGAGCGCTATAGCCCGGAGCGTCAGAAGCTGGTCGGTAACTAAGAGCAGCTAACAAAACTACTGTGCAGCCGCCAGGCGGGCGCGGCCGGTGCTCGGAATCCTCATGTACCACCCGTACACTCCGGTTCCTCCGCGCCGTCCACACCCACCTGACGACTGCTCGCTACGTTTTGTTAGCCGCTCTAACCCCGGCGCTCCAATCGACCGCAGCGCGGCGCTGTCGTAGAAGCGCGCGATGGCCCATGACCGATCAGGCATGAGCGCGCGCAGCACGCTGCTACCAAACGCGCGAGCGACTAGGTCAGCCCTTGCCGTAGCGCATCGATCACCACGCGCAATGCCGCCGAGGACTGGCGGCGGCTGGGGTAATAGGCGTAATAGCCCTCGAATGGCTCGCACCAGTCCTCCAGAACGCGGCGCAGTTGGCCGGCGGCGATGTGCTCCAGCACCATGGATTCCGGCAGATATGCGATACCCGCGCCGGCCAGCGCCGCGCGCAACATCGCACTGCTGCTGTTGAAGGTCCACTGCCCATCCACGCGCACCTTGACCTCTCGCCCGGCTTTTTCGAACTCCCAGGCCAGCAACCCACCATGCGTTGGCAAGCGCAGGCCGATGCAGTTGTGCTGCGCCAGATCGGCCGGAGCGGCCGGGAGGGTGTGATGCACGAAGTAGCCCGGCACCGCGACCACCGCCATGCGCTGCGGTGGGCTGATCGGCACCGCAATCATGTCCTTGGCGACCTGGTCGCCCAAGCGGATACCGATGTCGTAGCGCTCGGCCACGATGTCGGCCAGGCCGTAATCCACGGTGACTTCGATCCTGAGGTCCGGGTAGTCGGGCAGCACTTTGGAAAGCGCCGGCCACACGTAGGCGTCGGCGGCGTGCCCGGCGGTGGTGATGCGGATGGTGCCGGCCGGCTTGTCGCGGAAGTCGGTGAGCGCGGACAGCTCGTCGTCGATCTCCTGCAGCCGCGGCGCCACCGTTTCGAACAGGCGCGCACCGGCTTCGGTCATCGAGACGCTGCGCGTGGTGCGGGTCAGCAAGCGGATGCCCAACCGCGTTTCCAACGCGCGCACGGTATGGCTCAATGCCGATTGCGAAACGCCCAGTTGCGCGGCGGCGCGGGTGAAGCTGCCTTCGCGCGCCACGGTCACGAAGACCTGCAGGTCGTTGAGGTTTTCTCGAGCCATTGCTGCCAGTGACTGCTGCAGGCATGCGATTCATGCGGCCAGCATCATGCGCGATGCTGCGTGATGGCTTCAACGCCATGGCGGCTCGCCCGCAGCGGTTGCATTGATGCGCTACGTTTCTAGCTGCATGCGGATTTGCAGGGGGAGTGCGCGCGCACATGCGCGCTACAGTGCAGGCCACCGGATGCAGGGCAGGGCGATGCTCTGTAGCCGATTGTCCCGCCGATGCGGTGGCTGCGCGATAACGCAGCAGCGGCTGGTCCGCTTCGACCCGGGTGGCGCCCTTCGCGCCGCGCGGCAAGCGACCGCTACGTTGTTTCACTACGCTCAAGGAGTACCGCAATGAATCTGTTCGCAACTGCAATGTCGTTATCGATGATGGCCGCGACCACCGCACCGGGTGGCGAGGGGAATGGAAGCCAGCCACAGGCGCCGATCAAGGTGAGCCGTGCCGGCGGCGCGGCGTCGGCCGTGGGCCCGGCCGATTACTTCACCGGCAAGGTGCGTATCGATGCGCCGTTTCAGGCCGATGCGCCGGCGCGCGTGGGCGGTGCCACGGTGACCTTCGAGCCGGGCGCGCGCACTGCGTGGCATACCCATCCGCTGGGGCAGACGCTCATCGTCACCGCCGGTGCGGGGCGGGTGCAGGAGTGGGGCAAGCCGGCGCAGGAGATCCGCCCCGGCGACATCGTGTGGATTCCGCCGGGCGTCAAGCATTGGCATGGAGCAAACGCGACGGTGGCGATGTCGCATATCGCCATTGCCGAGTCGGTGGATGGCTCGCCGGTGACCTGGCTCGAGCAGGTGACAGAGGCGCAGTACAAGGCCGACTGACTAGGCAACTACGCTGCTGTGGTGGGTCTGCCGTTTTTCGACGGTACTTACTCACTGCATCGGCATCGCTGCCTGGGCGGCGCCCATGTCGCGCACGAGGCGATGTCTGCGTGCAGATGACTGCAGCCAGATCAGGCAGCGATTCTCACGCCGCTTCTGTCGCATCGGGCGCGCTTGCGCGCAAGCGTTGCGCATCGCGCGCGGGCGGCTCGCCGAGAATGCGCGCGTAGTCGCGGCTGAATTGCGACGCGCTTTCATAGCCCACCCGAAACCCCGCGTCGGCGGCGGTGAGCGCCTCGGCCACCATCAACCGGCGCGCCTCGTGCACGCGCAGATGCGAGCGGTATTCCAGCGGCGTCATCGAGGTCACCGCCTTGAAGTGCGTATGGAAGGTGGAGCGGCTCATCGCCGACAGATCGGCGATCTGTTCGATGCTGAAACGCTGCGCGTAGTGCTTGCGCAACCACACGATGGCCTTGGAAATCTGGTTGAGGCGGCTGTCGGCAATCGCCATCTGGCGCACCACCGCATTGGCGGGGTCGGCCATCAGGCGATAGAGCAGTTCGCGCGTGACCAGCGGGGCCAGCGGAGCGATTTCCTGCGGTCGGTCGAGTAGGCCTGCCAGCCGCACCGCGGTGTCGTACAGCTGCGGCGTGCTGCGGTTGAGCAATAGCCCGGCGCGTGCGGTGTCGCGTTGCGGCTCGGCAAGTTCGGCATGGTGGATCGCCAGCTCGCTGAGCACCGCCGTGTCCAGGTTCAGGCAGAAGCACAGGTACGGATGGGTGTCGCTGGCCTCGATCACCGAACCGACGATGGGCAGGTCCACCGACGCCACCAGGTACATCTGCGGATGATAGTGATAGGCCTGCGCTCCCAGCATCGCGCGCTTGCGGCCTTGCGCCACCAGGCACAGCATCGGCGTGTAGACGGTGGGGATGGCGTCGGTGGCGACGGTGCTGCGCATGACATGCAGCCCGGCGATCGGCGTGGCGTGCATGCCGTCGGCCGGCGCGTGGCGCAGCAGGATGTCGGTCAGGTCGGCGGTGGTGGATGGCATGCGGAACGCTCGTGCGCGGGCGCTGTGCGGCACAGCCGCGGTACCACGATCCTACAAGGGCCGCCGTGGTGCGCCCATCAATGGCAGACTCGACAATACCGCGGAGACTTGCGCGTGGCGGTGAGGCCGCAGCCATCAAAGCGATGCCGCTGATCGATCAGTCACGCACATTCCGTATTCTTGCGACCTGTCTCCGGTGCCCCGATCGTCATGCCTGCAAAACCCCGATCCCTAGCTGCTCCCTCCACCCCTGCCGACTGGAAGGCGATCGAGCAGGCGGCAACTGCCGAGCTTGCCAGGCGCACCCAGCTGGCGCACCAGCAGATCATCGGCCTGCTGCGCACGCACGGACATCTACTCAGCCACGCCCAGCGCCGCGCGCTTGGCAAACGCCTGCAGCGCAGCGGGAAATAAGGCGTTATTAAGGCGTTCGCGTTGTCGCGCCGCCGGCATCCTGGCCGCGTTGCGCACGCAGGTGACTAAGAGCGGCTAACAAAACCCAGGAAGAAGCCGTAAGCAGATGATGGAGCAGGCAAGCGAGAGCAATGCCAGGTGGAGGTCGATGCGGCGTTCGAAGCGGATGC